>NZ_BLAF01000022.1 GCF_009687885.1 Acrocarpospora pleiomorpha | reverse complement strand
CCCCCCAGCCGCCCCCCTTGCCAGCCCTTTACCGCAGGTCAGAGCACTGATGACCCACACTCCCAGCCGACGCGCATATCGTGGCGCGCACAACCCCGCACTTTCGCTAGGCTTAGCCTGCAGGTCCCGCTCCCGTAGCTCAGGGGATAGAGCACAGGTTTCCTAAACCTGGTGTCGTAGGTTCGATTCCTACCGGGGGCACCAGCGAGACAGCCCGCCATCTGCGCAAACACAGGTGACAGGCCTTCTTCATGTCCGGTGATCTACGGGCCTGATACGGCGGATTGGGGCTGCCGGTTCCAATGCGGTCCCAAAGGATCAGTCATCGCCCAGCGTCTCGAGATTCGCCGCCGAGTCGCTCCCCCGTTCAGGTCCTCGCAAATCCGAGAGACATTGCTTTTGGAAATCCCGGTGTCGGCCCCGAGTGCTTTGACTAGGTCATCGGCGCTGCGGATGGACACCCCGTGCAAGTAAGCCTCCATGACCACTGCGAGCAGCGCCACGATCGATTCGGCGGCGGCGTTTCAGCAGTGAGGGGATGAACGACCCGGAACGCAGTTTGGGGATCTTCAGCTCCAGATCGTCGGCCGTGGTGGTGAGCAGCCGGTCGCGGTAGCCGTCGCGGTGGCATCCGCCGCTCGGTGCGCGGGTCAGGGGGTGCCGATCACTGCGGTTGCCTCCGCGTAGATGAGGGCTTGCGCCGAGCGGCGGATGATGTCGTCGGCATCGGCTTTGAGGGATTCCAGCAGGTCGAGCAGGGCAAAGTGGTCCAGAGCCATCGTGTGGTGTTCCCTCGAACCTTTGGTCGGGCACCCGCTGACTTAACACGATGGCTCGTCCATGTCCCGGCCTTGCTTACAAACTTGGAGTTACACCACACGAGGGGACGTCACCCTCGGCGTAGGTGCCAAACGCCTTGAACGCGTGAACAAGCTGATCTCCCCTTGCACCGACGCCTGATTGTTGGACGAACACTTCCTTGATCGAGAGCGTTTGCCTCAGAATGGCTTCATGGCGAAGATCAGAGATTTCTTTCAGGCGAACAAGGCCTCCAGCCCACACCCTACTGAGGTGGACTGCGGGTACCAGGTAATCCTCACCGGCGAGGGCCCATTGCTACAGCTAAGCACTTACGGCTCGGACGGGCGCCAGTCTGAGAAGAAGGTGAGTCAAACCATTCAGCTTGACCGCGAGCGCGCACGAGAACTTCTGGCCATCATCACAAAGACCTTCCCAGATCTCTGAACAAAGTCCCTGCGACATCCGCCCGCAGGGCCGGGCACTCTGCCCCAGACCCGCTTGTTCTCGTGCTGACCCTCATCGATCGCCCGGATACGAAGACCCCGCCGACCTCTAATCCAGTAATCCAGCCACGTCAAAAAAGGATCACCAGCAGCACACTGGCCCCTCACCCAGGCATGATCACCAAACTTGGCAGCCCATTTAAGATGATCACGGAATTGCGTTAGAGCCATGATTGGCCTGCCGTTGACACTCATCAGGACAGTCGAGCGATACGTGATACCCGTATCTCATTTGGCGCGTTGGCCTCGCAGGCTGAGCTTGTCATTGATACGCGCGTCCCTACGGATTCAGCGAAATGAACTTCGTTCCGGCGCGGACCGGGGCAACGAGGTGGGGCGCGTTAACAGGGCCTGACCGACTCGATCAGCTTGAAGGCCATAGCTAGCCCGGCCGCCCAGTCCTTTGGTGACCTTGGTGTGGTGGGCGGGCCGCGGCCGGTTCGGCCGGGCCAAGCCTGTAGCCTCTAAACCGTCCGATAGTTGAACGTTCGGCAGGAGTAGCTGCGGCACTATCTGCACCGCACAAAATCATTCTGGAATGATCGGCCGCATGGGTGGTAAAGCCCCGTTCGTTCTGCGCCGCTGTGCCGGCATTTGGATCAAATTAGCCGACGCGGTTGGTGGCAGTTCGCCCCTTGTTCCAGCATTCGACGACCATCTGGTAGCACTGACTCTCTCGCGACCCGGTGCCACTGTTGTTGTAGCCGCCGTTCGATGCTCGGGTCAAAGCTTCAGATCGCCACCGCGCTGCCAATCCCCGCTTGAGCATTTTCTTCCCCAGCTCATCGTCATCAATGCTGGAACCGTGACGACTAAGGAACATCGCTACGCCGCCCAGAATCACGCCGTCCCAGGACTCCTTGTCCCTGCCCCAGGCCGTCTCAACCACCTTCAGGGTTCGATCTAGGATCTCCGGTCCATACTGCCTCGTGATGCGTAGCACGGCCGATACTGCGCCCACACTGTTCGTCGAGCTCGAACCTAGACCAAGGCCATGGCTCTTGAGTACTTGATCCACGCCGACACAGAGGGCATCCCCGGCGGTTAGACCGACTCTGTACTCGTCCAGCGTGCTGACCTTGGCCGACTCCCGGTTCTTGATAAGAAAGAGAGTCGCCTCCTGCTGCTGAGTGAGGCCGTAGTGAATCTCCGCCTTGATCGTCCGAAGACCCCTGATCCTGCAGGCCTCGGAACGGTGCATGCCATCAACGACGTACCGGTTGCCGTCAGCGCGCTCAGAGACCACGATCGAGCCGAGAGCGTCCACGATCAGGCCGTCAGCGATACTCTTCGCGCGCTTCGGGTTGAGCCCACGCTGCGCTTCTTCATCGATCTTTAGCGAGTCGATATCGACCTCAACGCCGTACTCAACGCGGTGATCTGGGAGAACATACTGGAAACGAGACTTGGCCATGGGGCGAGACCTCCGTATCTAGAATTGGCTAGAGCTGTGGCGAGGTGGTTCGTAAGGCGAATCCAGTGGAGGTGGAACCCGCTTGAGAAACTCGGTTGCGACCTTCTCGCTCGTCGTTGATACCATCCTGTGAGCGTGTCCGTTTCGCTCTTCCCAGCGCAAGACCGGCAGGATCTGCTGCCCCATATGGCCAGTAACCTCACGCTGTCCACCCCGATCAGCCATAGAAGCGAGCCACAGTGCCAGTGCGCTCAGGACGGGCACTGCAGCCCATGCCAGCAGGTTGTACTTCCACTCAGTAGCGAGGTTCACGGCAACGCCCACCCCCGCTGTAGCGAAAGCCCCCCAGACCTTCCAGGACTTGAGGTTCATTATTTGATGACCTATCAGGACGGTTTCTCGATCGGAAGGCCGTCCTGTGTCGGCGCTCAACACCCTTCAGGCCCGTGTCTGGTCACCATAACGACGGAGATGACTAGAGCACAACTAGACCGCAGATACCCATCATCTCAGCACCCGGCAAACCAAGGCAGTTGGGCTCAAGCCCGGCCTAATTTGCCCTGGTCTCAAGCCTGGTTAGGCTTGAGATGCTGAATTGATAACAAAGAAGTAACGAGAGATCCTCTGTGGCGAGTAGGAGCCTGCGGAGGCACCCGCGTTGAGGTCGTCGAGCCGTCGATGACTCAAGGCGTAGCACTTGGCATCACCGAAGGGGTGAAATCGGCCGGGTCGCGATGCGTTTGCCGGACTATGGAGCGAGGTGTTTGCCGGACTATGGAGCGAGGTGACTGGCTCTGCCGACTCGCTGATGTGACTCTTGGATCCGCCAGTCGGCTGGGTGTTGCGGTCCGTTCGCGAGAACTCCATACGCAGATCATCGATCCTCATGCGTAGACAGTTCTCCACATGTGCGGTGTCCAGGCTCCCAGTCCATCCCGTGGAGTGATTCGGTCCCGGTCGCATCTGCGGGCCACCCGCTGCCCGCAACTCGCCGTTCGCGTCGGCGGTCAATCCGGACCGACTTGACACCTCCCGCCGATCGGATGTCTCAGCCCAGCACTACGGATTCCTAGGGCTGGACACCCGGAGACGCATTGGCCGGGGAGCCCCCTCTGCGCGTGGCGGAGCGGGGAAGCGCCCCCCGACCGCGCTTAACCCGCACCGCCACGCCAACCTCCAGACAGCAGCCGCAGGAACGAGAAGGTGTTCGTCACGGCAAGGTGGGCTAGGCGCACCAACATGGCAGATCATCATGCCGTGACGACGCTTCCCCAACTCCCCCGGCCCAGAACGTGCAAATACGCGATCATGCTTGCTACCTGCCCGGATGAATCCTCGGCATCCGCAGTGTCAGTGGAGGTGTGCGCGACCCTCTGCTGGGGAGCCGTCGGGGCCACATGGAATGATCCAAAAGAAGCCTTGCCTCCCGCGGCACCGAGCGTCTGAAGCATCTACGATTGTCGCGCTTAACACACATCGCACGGGTATACAAGTTTGGGCCATCAAGGTGCCCCCTCCTGGCATAGCCTGAGCTATTAACTGATCGATGTGCGCGTTGGGGTATGTCGTCGTCGAACTGAGACGCAATCCTTCCTCGCTCTATTCGGCGTGCCCAAAATACTGATCCGAGCACGGAGGAAAATTGAAAATCACGCCGTCGTCTCGCATCTTGAAGATGCTAGGCGAGATCGAGTTCGATGAGTGGCAATGCGTCGCCGAGCTCGTGGACAACGCCTTCGATGACTTCACGGAGATCATGAAGTCCGGCGTTCCGTGGGCAGGCGGCTTCAAGGTGAGCGTGAGCTTGCCGTCCCATGGCGCGAAGTCCCACGAGGCGAAGGTCGTCATCCAGGACACCGGGCGCGGGATGAGCTACGAAGAACTGGAGCTCGCGGTCCGAGCCGGCTGGTCGAACAACGATCGTTTCGACAAGCTTGGCCTGTTCGGCATGGGCTTCAACGTCAGCACCGCGCGCTTGGGTAGGCGCACCCGTGTTCTCACGACCCGGGCGGGCGACCCGCACTGGATCGGCGTAGAGATCGACCTCGATCGGATCGGGGACGACTTCGAGGCCGAGGACATCAGCGAGCCGAAGGCCGAGCCGAACGAGCACGGAACGAAGATCGAGATCTCTCGACTCCATCCGGATCGCGCGGATTGGCTAACTAGGAACGCGGCCAATCTACGGTCCACGCTCGGTCGCGCGTACTCGTACATCCTGGACGAAAAGGGCTATGAGCTCTGGGTCGGCGGGCAGCGGGTCAAACCCAAGCGGCACTGCCGCTGGGGAGACGATCGGCACGTGATCTTCGGGGGCGGGGCTTCTTCCGAGAGAATCCCGGCGTACATCGAGATCGACGAGCGATTCGAGCCCGCCGACGCCTGCGTCGACTGCGGGAACTGGCAAATCCCCAACAAGGGGAAGTGCGAACAGTGTGAAGGTGAGCGGCTGACGCTGCGCGATCGCCGTATCCACGGGTGGCTGGGGATTCAGCGGCATCTCCACAAGCGCGAGTACGGCATCGACTTCCTGCGGAACGGCCGAAAGATCCTTCAGTGGGATAAGCGGTTGTTCGAGTGGTCCAACCCCAACGATCCACAGGGATTGGTCGACATCGAGTACCCGGTCGAGATGGCGCATCAGGGCGGCAGGATCATTGGTGAGATCCACCTCGACCATGTGCCGGTCACGTATCAGAAGAACGCGTTCGAGTATGGGGACCGCAGTTGGCGGGCCGCGATCGACTACCTCAGGGGTCCCGGTCCCCTGCAGCCCGAGAAGGCCAAGCGCCTGGGATACCTGGAGAACCCGAGCCCGCTGGCCCGGCTGTTCAAGGGTTACCGGCGGAACGACGCGGGACTCCGTTATCTGATCCCCGGCGATGGCGCCCGTCCGATCCATGACACCACTCGGCGCTGGGCGGACCTGTTCCACCGCGGGGACGCCGAGTATCAGACGGATCAGCTCTGGTGGAACGCCGTTGTCGCGCACGACTCCCAGGGCAAGAAGGCCAAGCTCGACATCGCTCAGAACAACTCCCCTGTCCGGCCGGATGAGGCCGCCGTACTCGACGCGCTCGGCATCGACGTCAGCGGCTCGCGACCTAGCCCCTCCAAACCTGATGACGACGCGAGCGATTCGTCCACCGCGAAAGCTCCCCCGACCAAGAAAGAGACCGCGCAAGATCGCCTGGCTCGATACCGGGCGAACTCCCGAGCCATGCCCGAGCTGTCGCGCGATTTCGGCTCCCCCAAGGTCGGTTTCCTCCAAGTCGAGACCAGACTTCTGAAAGGCGCGCAGCTCACTGACGACTTGGGCCTGGTCACTCCGGTCCTTATCGCCCAGAGCGCGGGCGGCAGAGCCACCGCCTTCATCGACGGGGATCATGAAGTGTTCTCCAAACTCGGGGTCGAACCAGCCGACCTGCTGCTCGTCGAACTGGCCACGGTCCTGAAGGTGAAGGCGGAGACTGGACTGACCCACGCTCAGTTGGTCGCCGATCTTCGGGCGATATGCCTTCCTGATCACGCGCTGAAAGCCGACGTCGTCGCCGGTGAAGCGAGGGAGTTGCTGACCGACCTAAGGATGCGGATGGCCAGCCGGGTCGATATCGACCCGCCCCGCGCCTACCAGTACTTGTCTCCGGACGAACTCACCGCGACGGAGAACGCGATGATCGCGAACGGTCAGGTCGCTCTTACGGGGAGGCTGGGCGAAACCAGTGAGTTCTTGATGTACGTCCCACCGTTGTTCACGGTGAAATTGCTGGAGTCGTGGCCGGAGGCGTTCATGGACGGCAACGTATTCGTCGGCCCGTACACGTCGGTGTCGGCGATGTCGGCGCGCCGGATCAGCCTCGCGAGAGTGGTCGGATATTTGACGGACATCGCTACCTTGGTCAGCTTCGACAGCTCCGATCTCAGCCCGCAGCAGCTTCTCCGGACCCGTCTGAGCATCAGACTGCTCTCCGACGAGATCGCCAGCGAGTCATGAGCGGCGGATTCCTGTCGGCGGGGGCGCTCCTCGATGGCGGTCCCTTCGGGCTTCCTCACGCGGTCGAGAGGGCGCTTTGGCATCTGGGATTCGTGGACGTCCGCGTAGTGGACGGCGCGAACGACCAAGGCGCGGACATCCTGGCCGTACGAGAGCGCGAGCAGTGGGTGTTCCAGTGCAAGTGGTCGAGCCGGAGGGCGATCGACCGCTCGGGAATCGACGAGGTCGAACGGGCACGCACCCGATACGCGGCCGATCGCGCAGTGCTCGTGACGAATCTCGGGCTGAACCGCTCGGCGGAGGAGCGTCGTCGCGCGCTCGAATCGGTCGGTATCAAGATCACCGTGTGGGATGGTCCGACTCTGGCCGCGATCTGGGAGCGGATGCCGGACCGGGTCCCGACGGAATACGCGCTTCGCGACTATCAGCTCTCGGCCGCTGACGCTGTGTGGGGGGATTTGTCGGACACCGGGCGCGCGTTGCTCGTGCTGGCTACCGGGCTCGGCAAGACCGTTGTAGGCGGGGAAGTGATCCGCCGCTTCCTAGAAGCCAAGCCCGGCGCGCGGGTGCTGGTCGCCGCGCACATGAAGGAATTGGTCGAGCAATTGGAGCGAGCGCTGTGGCGTCATCTCGACAAGAGGACTCCCACCCGTCTGTTGACGGGCGACACGAAACCGTCGTCGCTCGACGGCGTCCTGGTCGGCACCGTGGAATCGGTCCTCGGTGCGGTCCGCGCAGGGTGGCCACCCGAGCTCGTGATGATCGACGAGACCCATCACGTAGGTGAGAACGGACGTTTCGCCGA
Organism: Acrocarpospora pleiomorpha; assembly: GCF_009687885.1. GTDB lineage: Bacteria > Actinomycetota > Actinomycetes > Streptosporangiales > Streptosporangiaceae > Acrocarpospora > Acrocarpospora pleiomorpha. Next base: position 147,504 of record NZ_BLAF01000022.1, on the reverse strand, counting down.
ACTGCTCAATCTGTGTGTCGAGTCCGGGCAGTTCGGTGTCACCGCGACGCCATGGAGGGGCGACAAGTTCGACATCACCGCGAGGTTCGGCCGGCCTAGTTACACGATGAGCATCGCGGAAGGGATGGCTGCTGGCTATCTGTCAGCGGTCGACTACCGCTTGTTCGTAGACAACCTCGACTGGGAGACCATCCGCAAGAACAGCAGACATGGGTACTCGATCAAGGAGCTGAACAAGACCCTGTTCCTACCTCAGCGGGATGAGGAGATCATCGAGCAGTTGCGCGAGGCATGGCGGGCGACTCCGGATCCGCGGGCGATCCTGTTCTGCCAGACGATCGAGCACGCCGAGCGGATGGCCAACATGCTGGCAACATCCGACAACGCCTGGCGACGGGCGTCGTACCTGCACAGCGGCCTGGCCCGCCAGCGTCGCCAGATCCTCCTCAATGAGTTCCGACTCGGACGAGTTCCGATCATCACTTGCGTCGACGTGTTCAATGAGGGCGTCGACGTCCCAGACGTGAACCTGATCGCGTTCCTCAGAGTGACGCACAGCCGACGGATCTTCGTCCAGCAACTCGGCCGTGGGCTGCGGCTCAGCCCAGGCAAAAAGGCGCTGAAGGTCCTGGATTTCGTCACAGACATCCGCCGCGTCGCGGCGACCTTGGACTTGCGTCGCGCCCTGGAAGCCTTTGAACACGAAGACCTTCGTGTGCGCCTACCTCACGGCTCTCGAATCGAGTTCAGCGACGAAACCGCCGGTACGCTGCTCGATCACTGGATTCAAGACGCGGCCAGCCTCGAAACCGCAGCCGACGAAGTGCGCCTGCAATTCCCCGAATAAACAGGAGCCACTCCATGCCCTCTCCTATCGCGATGAGCCCCGAACTCAAAGACAAGATCGTCAAAAAGATGTTCGCCGACGCCGAAGAACTCGGCTGGTCATACCTGACCGGCGACCAGCGCAGCGCCATCTACAGCCGGTGGATGGACGATCCGGAGGTTGGCGGCAGGCTCCGCGATTTCTTGAGCGATGAGAAAGCTCGCGTCTGGATCAAGGAAAGTCCCATGAAGGAATACGCTCGCGCTCGGTACGGAGTCGGAGGGTACGCCAAATACGTCGCGAACCCGCTCGCGGGAGCTGAGGACCTGGTGGAACGAGCTATGGGACCAAGCTGGGAGATCGTGCCCGGCAAACGAGACATCAAGCCCCTCCGCGTCCGTGTCCGCTGCGGAGAAGAGGAGCGCCACTTCACATGGGCACCGTCCGAGCAGCTCAAGCACCTCGTCTGGGCCGCGATCAAGGCCGAGGTGTTCGGCGACGTCACACCGTGGGTGCTGTGCGTGGTGAGCTCCTTCGAGAAGCCCATCCCCGCTGACGAACAGGAGACGAACCGCAAGATCGGCGCCCGCTGTCGACTGGAGATCGTTCACGTGGATGCGCTCTGATGCACGATACAGGTGAGGAAGCAAAGGCAGACGGCTGGCTGGTCAAGGCGTGGCGGGCGCTCGACCCACGCTCGCGAGACATGCTCATTATGCGCGCGGAGAACCGAACGTACCGCAGCATCGGTCGAGCGCATGGAGTCACTCACCAGAGGGCCCAACAGATCATCTCGGGCGCCGGGCGCTGGCTGGTCGAGGCGGCGCGGCGAGCCGACCCTGCATGGTCCACCAAGATCCGAGAACTCTTGCGGACACGAACCGTGATATCCGATGAAGAGTTGTCGCAGACCCTCCGCGACGCCAGCGGTGTCGCTCGCGCCTCGCTCCTGGTCGCGGAGGGCCTGTGCCATCCCAGGGCATGGTCGAAGGAACTTAGCGACCACTGGGCGCTCAAGACCGACGCCCTGGACGCGCTCCTACGAGAGCTGGCCAAAGAAGCCCCGTACAGGAAGGACGAGTTGCGGGAACACGCGACGGCCACCGGGATCCCTGAATCCCTCGACATCCGCTCGATCATGTCCGCCGCCAAGAGCCCACTGACACTGGACGATTCGGGTGTCTGGGTCCGCAGGGGTGCCAAGAAACGAGACGCCGCTTACCTCTGGCTGGCTGACCAGGGTGAACCAAGGCGTGCGGAGGCGATCTCCGAAGCGATCGGGCAGAAGGCTCAAGCGACGACCGAAGCGCTTCGGCGAGACAACCGATTCCGTCAGGTACGCCCGGAGGGCACCTGGGCGCTCACCGAGTGGCCTCGCGACGGCGCGTACGATTACTCTGACGCGCTGGAAGCGATGATCGAGATCTTGACCGAGTTAGGGCCGCTCTCGCGCCGTGACCTCACAGCCGAACTGCGCCGCCGCTACCTCGTGAGCAACTCCCGTATCCACCAGTGCCTGATCAGCGCCCGCGTCGGATTGACCTATGACGGGCGGATCGGTCTCGTCGAGCGGGGCGCGATCAGCGCCGACGAGAAGGAGCCGCGACAACCGGACAACGCGGTCCACAACGAGGAATCGGGCCTGCTCGCTTTCCGTCTCAAGGTGGACAAGGACATCGCGCGAGGAAGCGGCGTAGTCGTCAGCCCATGGATCACGTGGCGATTGGGACTACGCCAGGCGCCGATGGAAAGGATCTTCACAATCGAGGGCAGCGGACGTCAGATCACGTTCCGAAGAGGCACCGCAGCGGCGCAGATGTCGAGCGTACGGCTCGAAGCGGCAGAGCGGGGCATGGCCCTCGGCTGCGAACTCGCGGCAATCCTCCGGCTCGAACAGGACACGATGACCATCCGCCATGTCTGCGATCCGGACACATGCGCCGCCCGTTCACCCGACTCGTAAGCCCCGCCACAGCCATCGGGCTCCATGCCCGTGGGGAATTCGAACCTCCTTCCGATTTCCTTGATGGAGAGGTAGTTTCGATCATCAACTCCGCGGTACACTTTTCCGATGTCAGAGCTGGGTGCCTTCGCCAATCAGGGCAGAACGAGTGTCGAGCTGTTCGCGGGCGGCGGAGGACTGGTGATGGCCGTCGGGCGAGCCGGTTTCAGACCTCTGCTCCTGAACGAGCTCGGCAAGCACGCGTGCGAAACGCTTATCGCCAACGGCGCGCGACCCTATGACGTCGGGGAAGACCGTCCTCCGGTTCCCGAAGTCGGGGAAGATCCGCCACTTCTGCGCGGCGATGTCGCCAAGGTCGAATTCGACCATCTCGTCGGGCTGGTCGACGTTCTCGCGGGCGGGCCACCCTGCCAGCCATTCAGCCTGGGAGGGAACGGCCGGGGGGACGAGGATGGGCGCAACGGCTTCCCGCATATGTTCCGTGCCGTCCGGGAAATGCGACCCAAGGCCGTCATTTGCGAGAACGTACGGGGACTCCTACGCCCGTCGTTCGCTCCGTACTTCGAGTACATCAAGAGGGAATTCACGCTGCCGTTCGAGCAGCGCCGCGAAGGCAGCGCCTGGCACGAGCACGACGCGAGACTACGCGAACTGATCGACGACGACAGCGGATCAGCGCATGAGCGATACGATGTCGTGCATTTCGCGGTGAACGCGGCGGACTTCGGGGTCCCGCAGGTCAGAAATCGCGTTATCCTCATCGCCTTTCGGCAGGACTTGGGCGTGGACATGATGAGATTCCAAGAGCTGGTGAAGCCGCAGTTCTCCGAATCGAGTCTCTATGAGTCCATGACCGACGGAACATACTGGGATAGGCACCCAGAAGTCCCCCAACACGTCCGAGAGATGGCCATGGCGAGGATTCCACGACAGACATCACTAGCGGGTACCGGCGACCGGGCAGCCGCCTGGCGAACGCTCAGGGACGCCATCGAAGGCATTGACGAACAGAAAAGGCTCCCCCCCATCCCCATTGATCACCTGGATCGCAAGGAAAGACGACTCGGCGGATTCGTCGATCACATCGGCTGGCCCGACGCGCGGATCTACAAAGGCCACACCCCCAACGAGTTGGACCGCCCCGCGAAGACGGTGAAGGCCGGCGTTCACGGCGTACCGGGCGGAGAATCGGTGGTCAAACTCGATGATGGTTCCCATCGTTACATGTCCGTACGTGAGGCCGCTCGGGTGATGACCTTCCCCGACAACTGGACCCTTGCAGGATCCCGCGGAGAGAAAATGCGGCAGCTCGGCAACGCCGTTCCCGTACTACTCGGGCAGGCCTTCGCCGAAGCCGTCGCGGTCGTCCTCGACAAAGCGGAGAAGCCCACGTGAGCCCAACCGAACGCCAAGATGCGGGGCGCTGGAAGAAGGACTCTCCCCCCGACAGCGCCTGGCGCCCCAAACCGAATCTCCCTAGATCCGCGCGTACGACCGAGCAAGACCGCGCTGCAGGCGGATCGAACCGACGCAGGGTCGATCTCGGGGACGGCAGAGTCGCCCAGGCGTCGGTCGAATTGAAGCTCCCACGGGGCGCACGCCGCATCCGCGCCAACCTCCGATGGTCGAACGCGGGCAGGACCGAGTTTGAGTACCTGGGCGAGGTCGAAGAGTCCACCAGGGCACGGAACCTGGCTGCGGCTTGGAAGATCGCTATCTCCCAAGGACTCGTGCTTCCCCACGACCACGCACTGGCGGACAAATCCTGGGCGAGTTCTCACGCGGTTCGCGCTTCAATGCGGGGAAACCGCAGGAAAGACACCAAACCAGAACTCGCCCTACGCAAGGCCATCCACAGCCTCGGCCTCCGCTACCGGGTTGATACCGAGCCGATCAAAGGGTTTAGGCGGCGCGCCGACATCGTCTTTGGACGGATCAAAGTGGCGGTGTTCTCCGATGGTTGCTTCTGGCACGGATGCCCCGACCACTACAGGGCCTCCCATGAGAACAACCAGTATTGGAACGACAAGTTCGCCAGGAACCAAGCCCGGGACCGAGACACTGATCGCGTCCTCACCGATGCCGGTTGGCTAGTCATCCGCGTCTGGGAGCACGAGTCACCTCATGAAGCGGCCGAGCGGATCGCTGAGGCCGTGACCAGCCGGAGAGACATCTAGTGTGCCGCGCCAGAAATTCATCGGCTAAGTCTAGACTGTCGTCATGGCGCGGACGGGACGGCCGAAGGCCGAGGTGAAATTGACCGAGCAGGAGCGGGCAACACTGGAACGCTGGGCGCGGCGGGCGAAATCGTCGCAGGTGCTGGCGATGCGATCCAAGATCGTGCTGGCGTGTGCCGACGGCCGGGACAACAAGCAGATCGCTCAGGACCTGCGGGTGCATCGCGACACGGTCTCCAAATGGCGCAACCGGTTCGTGAAGCTGCGGCTGGAAGGGCTGATGGACGAGCAACGCCCGGGCCGGCCGGCCTCGATCACCCTGGACCAGGTCGAACAGGTCGTGGTGGCCACGCTGGAGCAGACACCCGGCAACGCCACGCATTGGTCGCGGACCTCGATGGCCGAGCGCAGCGGATTGTCCAGGTCGACGATCGGGCGGATCTGGCGCGACTTCGGCCTCAAACCTCACCAGGCCGACACCTTCAAACTGTCGACCGATCCGCTGTTCGTGGAGAAGGTCGTCGATGTCGTGGGCCTCTACCACAACCCGCCCGAGCGGGCCGTGGTCTTATGCGTGGATGAGAAGTCCCAGATCCAGGCGCTGGACCGCTCACAGCCCGTGCTGCCGATGATGCCGGGCATGCCCGAGCGCCGCACCCACGACTATGTCCGCAATGGGATCACCAGCCTGTTCGCCGCCTTCAACGTCGCCGACGGCACGGTCATCGGTGAACTGCACCGCCAGCACCGCGCCGCCGAGTTCAAGAAGTTTCTGATCACCATCGACAAGACCGTCCCGGCCGAGCTGGACATCCATCTGATCTGTGACAACTACGGCACGCACAAGACTCCGGCGATCAAGGCCTGGCTGGCCCGCCATCCCCGCTTCCACATGCATTTCACCCCGACCGGCTCGTCCTGGATCAACCAGGTGGAGCGGTGGTTCGGCTTCTTGACCGACCAGATGATCAGGCGCGGAGTCCACAAGAGCGTCCAAGCCTTGGAGAAGGACATCCGCGCCTGGATCGAGCAGTGGAATGACAACCCGCGCCCGTTCGTCTGGAAGAAGACCGCCGAGGAGATCCTCGAATCACTCGCCCGATATTGCCGACGAATTTCTGGCGCGGCACACTAGTACGGCAGCCGCATTTGTTGATCTCTGAGGTGTCGTCACTGGTAATGGCATCGTCGGGCTCGGGTTTGATGGCGTCGTCGCCATCTGGACCAATGGCGGATGTGGTCCACGGCGATGAGCGGCCGGGCCAGTAACGCGAATAGGCGACGTGTCCCGTTGGCAGAGATCGCAATGAGGTGATCACCGTGCGTTTCCGGTGGTGTGCCCGTCTCTGGCGAGGCCACGGTGAGTGTCCCGCCGCTGGATGCGAGGGCATGGGGTTGGAGCCTGGGACGGGAACTGGGCGGCGCGGGTGACGGCCAGGAAGGCCAGCACGAGCATGGTCAACGTGCTGTAGCGGTACCAGGCGCGGTAGAGACGAACCTGGTAGTGGTCAAGCGCGGCCTCGTTCTTCGCGGCCTGAGATGACTCCTCCACGGTCCGCCTGATGCCGGCGACCCGGACCAAGTCCCGCAGCGGCGCCGGGTTCGGGCTGTAGGCGAGGAAGAACGCCAGCTCGGCTGGATTGCCGATCGAGCGGCGCACCAACAGCCGATGGGATGGGCCGGTGGTGGCGACCAGCGCCCAGTCGTACCAGCGCTTGCCCTTGGAGCCCGCGCCGCACGACAGGCGCTGCCACCCGGAGCGCGGCACGCGTGCGGCCATGACATCGGCGCGGACCTTGCCCGCCGCAGTGATGATCTGGTGGTCCCGGGACACCGCCATCACGTAGCCGAGCTGCTTGTCTTCCAGGAAGCGGCGTAACGGCCCGTTGCCGCCATAGGCCTCATCTGCGGTCACCCTTGCGAACGGCACACCGGCGGCGATCGCTCGTTCGATCATCGCCTGAAGCAGTTGCGGCTTGGTGCGAAACTCCACCCCGGAGGGAATCTTCGCCGCCGCGCACCGCTCCCCGTCCGCGATCCAGGAGTCTTTGGGCAGGCAGAGGTCCCGGTCGATCAGTGTCCGCCCGCGTGAGGTGGCGTAGTCGAGGCAGACACCGATCTGGCAGTTGGTGATCTTCCCGGCGGTGCCGGTGTCCTGCCGCTGGCACCCCCGCCGAGCACACGCCCGCCTTTTCGAACCCTGTGTCGTCACCGACCAGCACGCCGTCCGGGTCGCCCTGATGGTCGATCCCGAAGTCCCGGATGTCATCGCGGACCCCGTCCTCGTTCAACACCGCGGCGTTGAACAGCCACTGCATCCCATCCGGGCGGCGTTCCCCGGCGTACTCGGGCCAGCGTCCACCCGTTCTTACGCTCCAGGCCGGACAGCAGCCCTTCGAGGCACGACCGGGCGCGAAGCCGTACCTCTCGCCGCTTGAACCGGCCCGCGACCTGCGCGAACACGTCGTCCAAGCCAGCACGCAGGCAGGCCGCGTCAAAGTGCTCTACGCTGACCAACACGGCCATCGCATGATCTTCAGTTCCATCACACCTGAATGATCACAGCGGTGGTCGTTCCCCTGTCTTGTGCGTACGTACGGACAAGGCGTACGGGCCTACACGGCCAAGATCCCAATCTGCGGCTGCCCTACTAAGGTTGCATGTCGCGAGGCACTTGGCGAGACCTTGAGCAGAACGTCAAGGGCTGTGCCCGCCCGCTTGTCGACCTCAAGGTGCCAGCACGCCGGCGTTCAGCCAGAGGGACACCACATCGTGCCGGAGGTCGTCTGGACGAGCCGCCAAGCGTGATGCGCACTGCTCCGGGGTGAGAGCCAGCCGCCGCGCGGCTCTCCGGCCGGTCGCGGCCGACACCGCCCGCGCGCACCCGAACTACGAGTCGGATACCCAGATTAGCGAAGAAACCCCACCCCGGCACCGGCCAGGACCACACGTACGGCCTCGTGTGCGGGCCAAAAGACGAATCTGGCGATTTGGGCTTGACGCTCGGCGTGAACGTCATTCACACTGTATCCTGTGAACGACGTTCACGAAAGGACCGAGATCCATGGTCGACGAGCCTTCGGATGACCTTGTAGGACTGTACGAGGTCGCCGAGATGGCCCACGTAAGCCGCACAGTTGTGGCGAACTGGCGATCTCGCGACCAGAGGTTCCCCCCGCCAGTGGCCGATCTGCGCAGCGGGCCGGTCTTCAACGCTGCGCAGATCCGTCGCTACCTCAAGAGGAGGAAAAAGCCCATGGCTCATGTGATCGCCACCATCAACCTTAAGGGCGGCGTAGGTAAGACCACCACAACCGCCGCGCTCGCGGAAATTCTCTCTGGGGAGTTTCGCAAGAAGGTTCTCGTCGTAGACCTCGATCCGCAAACGAACCTTACCACGGTCCTTATCGGCGAAGAGCGTTGGAAGAGCCTAAACGATCAGGGCCACACCTTGGCGACACTCTTCACTGACGCGATACGCAACGAAAACGAGTCAGCCCGCTTCGACCTCGAGAAGACGCTACAGCGCCAGGTCTCACCGGTCTCCGACGTCCGCAGTGTTGACCTGCTGCCGTCCTCTCTAGACCTTATCGACGTACAAGACCGGCTTGCCTCGATGTCCTCCGGCAAGTTCTACTCCAACAACCCAACAGACCTCCTCCGCCGTGCAATCAAAAGTATCCTCGACGACTACGACTACGTACTGGTGGACTGTCCTCCGAATCTTGGAATCGTCACGCTTAACGGACTTCGCATCTCGGACGGGTATATCATCCCCACAATTCCAGACGTGCTATCAACCTACGGAATCCCGCAAATCCAGACGAGAGTAAAGGCATTCGCCGATAACCTCGGTGAGGAAATCACCGAAGTGGGGATTGTCATCACCAAGTACCAGGCTGCATCCACCGTTCACCGAAACACTGTCAGACGGCTGGAAGATGACGCGAAGCTACCCGTCGTGTTTGCCAATAAAATTCCCCAAGCGAATAAGATTGCAGAGTCCGCCGAATTCTCCTCCCATAGCACCCTCAGACAAAAGTACGGCTATCAAGGCGAGTTTCAGGCCTTCCGTAATTTTGTAGAGGAGTTCATCGAGGCCGTTGAGGATATCGCATGAGCGAAGACCCGACAACAATTAGCGAACTAGAAGCCGATCTTGATGATCTAGGAGACGCGCTGGCGGAACTCGGCCGCGTTCGCGACCCCGTGTTGGCTCGCCAGCTTGCTCGCCTGGTCACGGCTGTGGCGATCGAGGCAACCCGGTCTTCACGCCTGACCAAAATACTAACCGCAGCCATCGCAGTTCCCATCAAAGATGCCGCGAATGTGAGCGAAGGCGAATCGCCTTCGACCAAGCCGAGGCCTCATCGACGGACACCGGGCGTGCTCGATCCTTTCGTGATCTTCTCGGAAGTCGGGGAATCAGGTCTCCACGATCGACTCGCAGCGCTCGATCTCGAACAGCTTCGTGACATCGTGGCGGAGCACGGGATGGATCACGACCGCCTTGCGATGAGATGGAAAGACCCAGATAGGGTAATAGGCCGAATCGTAGAAAAAGTTTCGGCAAGAGCCAGCAAGGGGTCGGCCTTCAGATCGAACAGCTGAATTCGCCAGAATCTCTCCCGAGAAGGAGAATGTGGGATCCAGAGCTGATTTCTCCCGACAAATTTCCGGAAGAAATCTCAAATCTCGATCTGAACTGCGAACTGCTCGACCGTCGGGCGTTCTGGCCCAGGTCCGAGGCTAGCGGGTGCCGAACCAGTGCCCGTGCCTGCCTGTTCGGTGCCAAGGCAACTCACATAGCTTCTCTGCGTAGACGTGACGGGCGAGCATGTACAGAGTCATGGACCTCTGGTCCCAATGCCGTCCTGAGGGCGCAATCCCGATGCAGCCATGGGTGCGTCTCCGCAAGTCACTGCCCTATGTGAGCTTCGGTGACGTGGTGCTTCCTAAACCTGGTGTCGTAGGTTCGATTCCTTCCGGGGCACCCAACGAAATGCCCGTGACCTGGGATAACACAGGTCACGGGCGCTCTTCTATGTCCGGCTGCGTACGGCTACAACTAATCGGTGGCCGTGCCAAATACGTGCGCAATTATTCGGACGGCTCGTACTGGCCCACGCCTCCCGCGACCCAGACGTCGCCGTCGGATCTGCCACCGCCGAACTCTCGCGACCGGGGGGCGGGGTGAGCTTATGCGTTACCGTTGCGCGCCGCCGGACCGTGCGTACGCGGTCGACGAACGGCCAGTCCGATGGCGGCGAGGGTCAGCCCGGCGCACAGCCAGGCGAAGATGTCCCCTGCGACGCGATACAGGGTCGCGGCGCCGCGCGTGGGGACGTCCACGATCCAGGGCCGCTCAACGCCGGGGGTGGTGTCCTGCTGGGAGAGTACGCGTCCCTGGCGGTCGAATGCCTGGGAGGAGCCGTTGAAGTCCTGCCGGACCAGGGCGTAGCCGTTCTCTATCGCCCGCAGGCTCGCCATCTTGGTGTGGATGCGTCCCATCTCGGGCCAGTCGCCGCCGGGGACGAGCATGATGTCCGCATCGACGTGCATGATGGCCGGGAAGTCCGCGTCGTAGCAGATGACGTTGGACAGTCGGCCGTACGGGGTCTGCACTACGGGCGCCGGTCCTTCGCCGGGGATATACCTCTCCAGACCGGGGATTGGGTGGCGCTTCTGGTAGGTCCACAGCGTGCCGCCGTCAGGGCCGAGAAGCACCGTCTGGTCCCGTCCGTACGGCTCGTCCGGCAGGTAGACGTTCGCGGCGATGTTGAGGTAGATGCCCTCCTGCCTGGCGAGGGCGGCCGCCTCGGCCAGAAACGCCGGCTCGTCGGCGGCGCGTACCTTCGCCGCGTTCTCCGACCAGAAGACGATCTTTGCGCCTGACGCCGCCGCCTCGCGGGTGTCGGCGAACAGTTGGCGGGTGATCACGTTGGAGGCCGCGCGTACGGCGGTCGCGTCGGCGCGGGAGACCTCCGCGAGATCGGTGGACGCCGTGCCGAGCAGCCGTTCGGCCTCCGCCAGCGTGGCTCTGCTCGGGTTGATGCCCGCGATCCGCACCGTGGGCGAGCTCGGAGCGGGGGCGAAGGCCAGCCACGCCTGCCCGCTCGCGATCACCACGGCGACCACGGCGGCCACGGCGAGGGCTGGCCGCAGCTCGCGCCGGGAGCCGCCATGCTCCCACACGTGGTTGGCGGCGGTCGCGACGGCGCCGATGAGGAAGGCTACCGAGTAGGGCCCGGCGACGGAGAGCACCTGGAGCAGCGCCAGGTTCTCGTGCTGGGTGACCGCCAGCAACCCGTACGCGGTGCCGAAGGGGTTGTAGCTGCCCAGCAGGTACGCGACCGCGGTCAGCGCGGCAGGGAAGGCGAGCAGCCGACCGGCCGGTCCCAGCCTCGGGGAGAGCAGCCGATCCGCGGCGAAAGGCACGAGGGCGACCGACGAGAGCATGAGCACGCCGGCGAACACCAGCAAGGTGATCGGCACCGCGAGTTGCCAGGCCCAGAACAGACCGCCGGCGACGCACACCAGCCACACCTGCGCGAGACCCCGCACCGGGCGACCGGTCCGGAGGAACCTGATCAGGAAGATCTGGAACGCCCACGCGGCCAGGGGAAGATCCCACCGGCCACCGACGGCGAACAGTTGCAGGAGCAGCCCAAGGGCCAGCCAGAGATGGCGGCGGCGCCCCGGTGAGAGTACGTCCTCGCTGCGGCCAGGGGCGGGCGTCAGATGTTGGGCGCCATCCGGCGGCGGCTGCGTATCGGTGGTGTTGGTTGCCATAGGTCCTCCCGCGCAGGCGGATGACGGATCGGGATGCGGCCTCGCTCAGCGCTCGGCGGACTGGTAGCCGCGCAGCTGCCAGGTGAGCTTGACGCTGTGGGCTCGGCCCGGCCGTCGGTGATATGCCAAGGAAGCTACGGCCCTTCCTGGCCGCTGCCGAGAACCGTGCCTAGCGCATGTGATGACCGCCCCGCGCACAGCGGGCCGCCCCATTCACCACGCCCGTGTCACGGAGTTATGGTGAGTCGCGTGAGCAGTACGACGCTGCCGGGCGAGGTGGCCCGGCGGCTGGTGTCCATCGGTGAGCGGCGCGGCCTCGACGTGGCCTCCATGCTGCGCCGGACGGGCATCCCCGCCGACGCGGCGGGCAGGCCCCGCGTCACTGGCGTAACGATCCCCCAGGTGGCGGAGCTGACGCAGGAGCTGTGGGTCCTGACCGGCGATGAGCTTTTCGGGCTGGGACCGCCGGCCCCGCTGGGCACCTTCCAGCTCCTGATGCGCTCGGTGATCCACGTGTCCGACCTTCGGGCGGCGCTGCGGCGGCTGGCCGAGGCCGGCGAGGTCCTGCCGGGCATGCCGCGGTTGCGCCTGACGGTGAGCGACGCGCTCGTCGAGGTCGAGATCGACGTCAGCCGGCTGGACGACCCCGAGCACCTGGGAGCCGAGATCCTCGCCGCGCTGGTCCACAGGATGCTGGGCTGGCTCGTCGGGCGGCGCGTCGGCCTGCGAGAGCTACGACTGCCCTGGCCGGCGCCGCCGTACGCCGCGGACTACGAGATCGTCTTCGGCCGCCACCCGGCGTTCGGCGCCGATCGTCTGGCCCTGGTCTTCGATCGCCGGCTGCTGAGCGCGCCCCTGATCCGCGACGAGGAGGACCTCGCCGACTATCTCAGTGACCAGCCGCACATCTGGTTCGCGACCCGCGACTACGGATCGTCGACCGCGGACCAGGTGCGCAAGATCCTGGCGCACGGGCTGCGCGGGTCCTGGCCGACGCCCGACGACGTCGCCGCGCGGCTCAGCGTGAGCACCCAGCACCTGCGCAGGCTGCTGCGGGCGGAGCACACCTCAATCGGGCAGATCAAGGAGGATCTCCTGCGCGACGCCGCCGTGGCCAGCCTGGCTCGCGGTGAGGAGTCGATCGCGGATCTGGCGGGGCGGCTGGGCTTCTCCGAGGCCAGCGCGTTCCGCCGCGCCTTCCGCCGGTGGACCGGGCGGCCGCCCGGCGCCTACCGTGCCGTGGACGGGCGGCGGCCCGTCCACGCGCGAGAGTGAGCGGCTCTCATCCCGTCGGGTACAGAGCCTCGATCTCCTCGGCGTATTTCACCGTGACCTCGCGCCGTCGTACCTTGTTGGTCGGGGTCAGCTCCTCACTGCCCGGCGTCCACGAGACCGGCAGGATGCGGAAGTACTTGATCTGCTCCACCCGCGACAACGTTGTGTTCGCCCGCGTCACGCCTTCCTCGATCGCCGCCCGGACCTCGGGTAGCCGCGCGAGCGCGGCGATGTCCTCATCGGCGGGCAGCCCATGTGCCGCGGCGAAGTCCCGGGTGGCGGCGGGGTCGAGGGCGATCAGCGCTACCACGTATGGGCGCCGGTCGCCCACGGCGACCACGGAGCCGGCCAGCGGGCAGGAGACCAGCACGGCCTGCTCGATGTTGGCCGGGGACATGTTCTTGCCCGAGGAGTTGATGATCAGGTCCTTCTTGCGGTCGACGATGGTGACGTACCCGTCGGGGCCGATGACCCCGATGTCGCCGGTGTGCAGCCACCCCTCGGCGTCGATCGCCTCGGCGGTCCTGGCCGGGTCGCCGCGGTAGCCCCGCATCAGCGTCGCGCTCCGGAACAGCAGCTCGCCGTCCTCAGCCACCTTCACCTCGACGCCGCGCATCGGCGGCCCGACCGTCCCCGGCCGGACCGCCTCCGGCGGGCTGATCGCTCCCGCGGCGGCCGACTCCGACATCGCGTACCCCTCGGAGAGGGGAATGCCCAGGGAGTGGAAGAAGCGCACGACATCGGGCGCGATCGGCGCCGCACCGGTGATGGCCGCCCCGGCGGCGTCCAGGCCGATCCGCGCCCGCAGCTTGCGCAGGACGATCCGGTCGGCGACGGCATACCGGGCCGCGACCCCGGCGGGAACCGGGCGCCCCGCAGTCCGCAGGGCCATGACCTCGCGGCCGGCGGCGACGGCCCAGTCGGCCAGGCGACGGCGGACGCCGCTGTTCGCCGCGATCGCCTGGCCGATCGCGGCCTGCATCTTGTACCAGAAGGCCGGTACGCCGAGGAAGACCGTCGGCCGCACGGCTGGCAGTACCCTGGCCATCGTCTTCAGGTCGGCGACGGTGGTGATCGAGGAGCCACCGGCCATCGCCAGATAGTGGCTGAAGTACCGGTTCGCCACATGCGCGTCGGGGAGGTAGGACACCAGGCGCCCGGTATCGACGCCGGCCGCCAGAAAGGGCAGGCACAGCCCGCCGCGCAGGGACGCGAGGATCGCGCGATGCTCCAACTCGACGCCCTTCGGTGGCCCCGTCGTCCCCGAGGTGTAGATCAGCGTCACCAGGTCCTCGGGGGCAACCGCCCGCCATCCGGCCTCGAAGTCGAACCCGTCGGGCCGTTCCGCCTCGACGTCGGCCAGGCGCACGGCGCCCTCGGCGGCGCCGTCGACGCAGACGACGTGCTCCACGGCACCGCCCGCTGCCCGTACTGTGGCCACCCACTGCCGCTCGGTCACCACGACGCGGTTGCCGGCGTTGCCGAACAGGTGCGCGATCTGCGCCGCCGGGCTGGTGTTGTAGACCGAGAACGGCGTGGCCCCCAGGTGCAGCACCGCGGTGTCCACGAGATGGAACTCGGGCCGGTTGGTCAACATGAGCGCCACGGTGTCCCCGCGGCGCACGCCCAGCGAGGCCAGCCCCGCGGCGATGCGCTCCACACGCTCGGCGTATTGGCCCCAGGTCAGCTCCACAGCGCCGTCGGAACTGCGCAGCGCGATCCGGTCGCGGTGCGCTCGCACCGTGCGCTGGAACAGCTCGGCGATGGTCCCCACCGACTCCAGCGAGTCCCCAGTGAGCATGGGCGTCCGGCCTCCTCGTCTCCGCACCGGGGTCAGTTCTGACCGCCCGGACACTCGTCATCATCGAGGTGGCCACCCGGCCCGCACAGGACCGTCCCGCGCCCGCTGCGGGACCCGCATGCGCATCTCACCAACGCGCCTCATCGCCGGTCACTCTCCACCGCAAATTCGAGACGCCGCTGACAGCTATACCTCTGACCAGCTATCCGTCCCGCTGGACTTGTGGCTTGTCGAAGAGAGCGAGCTCGTCCTGGTCAGGGGACTGGAAGACCTTGGCCCATTGCTCGATCGCATCCTTCGAAATGAGAGCCACCTCGTGAGCCCTCTCCCTGTTGCGGGACTCCACTCGCCGCCACAGCTCGTCAAAGGGCACGTCCAAGTAGCGCAGTTCGACCGCCGCACCAAGCGCGCGAGCGGCGAGCCTCAGCTCATCGCGTTCGGCCCGAGCCCAGAAGCCGAATTCCAAAATCACATTCTGGCCGAGTCTCAGGAGGTCATATGCGTGCTGCCGGAGGAGACCCTCCAAGCGGTCGCGCGCTTCCTCCTCATAGAAATCGACACCCAATCCGGCCAGCCACTCGTCAGGGCACAAACGAATGGCAGGCAGCTCGATGGCCAGGTGCTTCGCCAGTGTGGTCTTTCCCGAACCCGGCAACCCGCACAACAAGATCAATCGACCTGGGTGGCTCCCCTTCACCCCACGAGTTCTCCCTCGCTCGTTCGCCCTCTGGTACTCCCACGGTTGTCACACGGGTCGTCCTGAGCGTCCGTCAGAATCTCCGACGCGCACCTCGGCCTCGACGACGGGTGGGGCGGGCAGGTCGTCGAGGAAGTCGGCGCTCGGGGCGAAGAACAGGGTGCCGGTCATGGGGATGGAGAAATCCAGGATCCGGTCATGGCTGGCCGGTGGATCGCCGAGGAACATCCGTTCCAGCATGCGTTCGGTGACCGCCGGAGTACGGGCATAGCCGATGAAGTACGTGCCGAACTCACCACGCCCCACCGACCCGAAGGGCATGTTGTCACGCAGGATCTGGTGCTCGGTGCCGTCGGGATCGGTGATGGTAGTCAGCGCGACGTGGGAGTCGGGCGGCTTGACGGTGTCGTCCAGTTCGACGTCGGACAGCTTCCTGCGGCCGATCACCATCTCCTGGGCTTCGACCGGCAGGGCGTTCCACGCCTGCAGATCGTGCACATACTTCTGCACGATCACGTAACTCCCGCCAACGAATGGCGGGTCCTCCGCGCCGATCAGGACGGCGGCGTCGGCCGCCGGGCCGACCGGGTTCTCCGTACCGTCGACGAAGCCCAGCAGGTCTCGTACGTCGAAATACTTGAATCCGGACACCTCATCGCGGACCGTCACCACGTCTCGCACCCGGTCCATGATCTCCGACCCCAGCGCGAAGCACAGGTCCGGCCGCTGGGCGCGGATGTGAAACAGCAGATCGCCCGGTGTGGCCACCGCGTGGTGGACCGGGCCGGTCAGTTCGCGGAACGGATGCAGCTCGGCAGGGCGCGGCCCGGCGAACAACCGGTCCCAGGCTTGTGACCCGATCCCGGTGACGCAGCTCAGCCTGCCCTCCTGCGACCGGAATCCAACGGCCCTCTCCAGGCCCGCCAGATCAGCGAGCAAGTCCCGCACGCGGGACTCACCTCCTGGATCGATCGTCACCACGAGGAAGAGCGCCGCCCTCGTCAGCGGGCTCAACACCGCCTGCGGGTTCACCTCCAGCCCTGGCTCCGCCATCGCCGTTCACCCCCTGGCAGCGCTACCACATGCGGCCCCATAGTCACCCCAAACACATCACCCTCCGCCATACCCACTCGCTCACCGCCTACGCAGGACGGGACCAGCCCGACATTCCCTCCCGTGCGACGGAAGGCAGCAGATGGTGTTACGTGTCCGGAATGTTTCGTTTTTAGGCAGACCATTGACGGCCTGGAACCCCGACCCATATCGTCCCGGTGAAACGAACGATGTACCAATCACCGGAACACACATGAAGGGTTGGGTACCAGAGCATGACGTCGAGCGAAATCCGGCCGCTACTGGAACCCTTCTCGTTGGGTGGCGTTCACCTGCGTAATCGTGTGTTCGTCCCCGGCCACACCACCAACTTCGGCCACGACAACCGCCCCACCGTCCGCCATGTGGACTACCACGCGGAACGTGCCAACGGCGGCGCAGGAATGATCATCACCGAGGCGATCCGGGTGCACCCCACCAGCGCAGGGCGCCACATCAGCCTCGGCAGCTTCGACGACGCCTCGATCCCGGCGTACGCGGCGGTGGCCGAGGCCGTGCGAACGGCCGGTGCGGCGATCTTCGCGCAGATCATGCACGCCGGGCGGCAGGCCAACGGCGACGCCACCCGCACCGCCGCCTGGGCCCCAGCCGGAGTGCCATGGGCCGCAGGCGCGCACATTCCGCACGCCATGGGCCGGGGCGACATCGCCACCGTGGTCGCCGCCTTCGGCGCGGCGGCCAGGCGAATGCGCGCGGCCGGATACGACGGCGTCGAGGTGCACCTGGGCCACGGCCACCTGCTCCAGCAGTTCCTCTCCCCGTTCACCAACACCCGCGACGACGCCTACGGGGGCGACGCCGACCGCAGGCTCCGCCTCACCCGGGAGGTGCTGGCCAAGGTGCTGGCCCAGGGACTGCCGGTCGGCATCCGGGTCAGCGCCGACGAGTTCCTGCCCGGCGGCCTCACCCCGCCCGACGTGGTGGAGATCGTCGCGACCCTGCGGGCCGAGTTCCCCCTGGCGTACGTGCACGTCAGCCACTCCGCCTACCACGGCAGCTACTCGCTGGCCACCCAGATGGCCGACATGAGCTTCGGCCACGCCCCGTTCCGGCACCACGCCGCGCTCTTCAAGCGCGAGTTCCCCGACCTGCCGGTGCTGGCCGTCTGCCGCCTCGACACCCTGGCCGAGGCCGCCGAGCTGGTGCGGTCCGGCGACGCCGACCTGGTCGGCCTGGCCCGCCCGCACATCGCCGACCCGCACCTGGTCCGCCGCGCGATGGCGGGCGAGCCCGCCCGCTCCTGCCTGGCCTGCAACCAGGGCTGCGTCGGCAGGTTGGAGGCGAGCCTGCCGATCTCCTGCGTGGTCAACCCGGAGGTGGGGGCCGAGCGGGCCTGGGCGGCCGTGTGGTCCGGCCCGCGTAAAACGAGCCGGCGGGTGCTGGTGGTCGGTGGCGGTCCGGCGGGGACGGAGGCGGCGCTGGCCGCGCACCGGGCGGGCCACGAGGTGACGCTCGCCGAGGCGGCCGACCGGCTGGGCGGCCAGATCGCGCTGGCCGCTCAGGTGGCGGGACGGGAACGGCTCGGGCTGCTCGCCGCCGAGCCCGCCGCCCAGTTGGCCGCGACCGGTGTATCAGTACGGCTCGGCCTGCGCGTGACGGCCGATGACCTGTTGCCAGGCGGGCGGCTGGCCGGGTACGACGACGTGATCGTTGCGACCGGGTCCCGGCCCTTGCGTCGCGAACTGCCCGGCGGGCCGCCGGTCTTCGATCTGTGGCAGGCAGTGCGGGCACTCGCCGACCTGCGCGGCACCGTGGTGGTACGCGACGACGAGGGGAGCTGGGCGGCGGCCTCGGTCGCCGAGCACCTGGCCCGGCTGGGCGCGAAGGTGCACCTGGTCGTCCCCACCGCGTCGCTGGCGGCCCGGGTCACCACCTACTCCAAGCTCGCCCTCACCCGCCGCCTTGGCGACCTCGGTGTCAAGGCCCACCTGCTCAGAAGCGTGACCGGCGCCGACGGCGACCGGGTCACGCTCCAGGACTCCCTGACCGGGGAGACCGAGGAGCTGACCGGCGTCTCCGCCGTCGTGGACGCCGGTCGCCCGGAGGCCGCCGACGAGATCTACCGCGCGCTGGACGGGCAGGACGGCGCGCCGAGAATACACGTCGTCGGCGATGCCAACGCCCCGCGTACCGCGCTCGAAGCCGTGTACGAGGGCCGGCTCGCCGGTGTCTTCCTTACCGACCCCGTCAGCGGCGCCACGGCGCTCGCGCAGGCGGGCTGACCATGAGGAGAGAAGTCACGTGATCGACATCGAGGACCGTCTGGAGCTCGACGAGCGTTCCGCCGTCGACTTCGTGCTGGCCATGCGGAAACGCTGGTCGGACACCGTCTATCCGACGATGGCGGAGCAGTACAGCCAGAGCGGGCCGCCCTCGGGAGACGTCGCGGAGGCTGGACGGCGGCTCCGGGAGCTGGACCTCTACCCGTGGTACAGCCACCTGGAGCGGGTGCAGCAGAAGATGCTGTGGAAGATCGCCGGGGACGCGGTGCTGCGCCGCCGGGCCGACCTGCTCGCCCAGTACGACCAGGGGTCCGCCGTGCTCGGCAGCCTGACTCTGGACCCGGACCTGGAACTTCCGTCCTGGTACACCGACTACGACATCCACATCCAGCCGGGCAGCTTCTACTCCGATGACATGTCCGCCTATGTCTACGAGTTCGGCGCCCGGATCGTCATGCTCCGCGACAACGACGGCTACAAGTTCCACCGCCTGTTCACCGAGACGGCACTGCCCGCGGACGGCGTCTCCCGGGTGGTGGACATCGGCTGCGGGTTCGGCAAGAGCACCCGCCCGCTGGCGCTCCGCTACCCGGACGCCGAGGTCATCGGCATCGACCTGGCCGCGCCGGGACTGCGCCTGGCGCACGCCGAGGCTGAGGCGGCGGGGGCGAAAATCTCCTACCGGCAGGGCGACGGCCGGGCCACCGGCCTGGAGGGCGGTTCCTGCGACGTGGTCACCGGCACGATGGTGCTCCACGAGATGCCCGCCGCGGCGGTCGGCGAGACCCTGCGGGAGGCGGCCCGCCTGCTCAAGCCGGGCGGCGCGCTCCGCTTCCTGGAGTTCCAGCCGACCGGCGACCCGTTCCGGGACGCCACCATCTTCGAGCACGCCGAGCGGAACAACGAGCCGTTCTTCCACGACCTGTTCGGCTCAGACCTGCTCCAGATGTGCCGGGACGCGGGGCTCGTCGACCCCCGCTGGACCCCGTTCGACGAGCGCCGGGACGGCGTCAGCCCCGACGGCTGGGGGGAGCGCCGCGAGTGGCACTTCCCGTGGGCCGTCCTGTCCGCGACCAAGCCGGAGTGACCACAAATGGCCGATGAGTTCGACTACTTCCACGATCGCGCGGTGGGCAAGCTGTTCGATCTGATCCTGCAGCTCGGCACCGACCTGCACGTGACCAACAACCGCCTGCACGCGCTGGAGGCACTGCTGGTCCGCAAGGGCGTGCTGGCCGCGGGCGAGCTGGACGCCCTGGTGCCCACCCCCGAGGAGCGCCAGATCCTGGACGCCCAGCGGGACGCCCTGATCGGCCGGCTGATGCGGATCATCACCGAGAGCGGCCCGGCCGAGCATCCGCTGCGCGACCAGTGGGAAGCGGCGCTCGCCGCGAAGGCCGGCTGATGGTGAGCCCGTCCCCCGCCGCCCTGGTCGACCGTTACCTCCAGCTCTGCGAGGACCGCGAACTGGCCGCCGCGTCCGCCTTCCTGGCGCCCGGCGCGCGGCTGAACTTCCCCGGCGGGCGCACCCACCCGTCGCTGGCCGCGATGGCCGCGGCGGCGAGCGGCGCCTACCAGTGGGTGCGCAAGCGGCGCGACCGCTACTTCGAGGCGGCGGGTGACGGCGCCGACCAGGTCGTCATCTCGCTCGGCACGCTCTACGGCGAGGATCTCGCGGGCGAGCCGTTCTCCGGCGTGCGCTACGCCGACGTGTTCGTGCTGCGCGACGGACTGATCGTCGAGCAGAACGTTTTCAATGATCTCCCCGAGGCCGGGATCGTCCCCGTCCCCACCCCCCAGATAGCCGGCTCGAACGAGGTGCCGAATCCATGAAAATCCCCCACCGCATCACTGCTCTCGCCCTCACTCTCACCACCGCACTCGCCCTGTCCTCCTGCGGCTCCGACCCCGAACCGGCCGCGCAGTCCACCGGGGAGGCCGTCACCCCGCTGGTGTTCGCCATCGCCTCCGCGGTGATCGGGCCCAAGGAGGAGGTGGCCACCTTCGGCGTCGCCAAGGACCAGGGCTTCCTGGCGGAGGAGAAGCTGGAGGTGACCACGATCAACACCGACGGCTCGGTCGCCGCGCTCCAGGCGGTCGCCTCCGGCAGCGCCGACATCACCGCCGCCGACGCCGGGTCGATCCTGGCCGCCAGGGAGAAGGGCCTGAAGATCAAGGCCATCGGCGGTCTTGTCCAGAACTGGCCCTGGAAGATCGCCGTCAAGCCGGGCTCCGGGATCGCCTCGGGCGCCGACTTCAAGGGCAAGCGGATCGGCGTGATCAGCCTCGCCTCCGGCTCCGCCCCCTTCGCCCGCGGCTTCGTACGGCAGGCGGGCCTGGACCCGGAGAAGGACGTCGAGCTGGTCCCGGTCGGCGTCGGCGCCCAGGCGGCGGCCGCCATCAACGGCGGCGAGGTGGACGCGCTGGCCCTCTACGACCAGGCCTACCAGGTGATCGCCAACTCCGGCACCACCTTCGACTACCTCCCCAACCCGGACATGTTCCAGGGCATCCGGTCGATCACCTTCGCCGTCCGCGAGGAGGCGCTGACCGAGCAGAAGGACGCGATCACCCGCTACCTGCGGGCCGCGTACAAGGGCATGCTCTTCTCCGCGGTCAATCCGGAAGCCGCGATGAGCGTGGGCTACAAGGTCTTCCCCGCGATCCTGGCCGGCAAGGACGCCAAGGCGCAGCTGCCGGGCGACACCACGGTGCTGAACGCCTGGATCAAGACCGCCACCCCGCTCACCGGCGCGCCGGAGACGTTCGCGAACTGGGGCGCGATCAGTGACGCCGAGTGGGCCAAGACCCAGGCGTACACGCTGGGCGCCGGCCAGATCACCAAGGAGGTGCCGCTGGCGGACGTGTGGGACGCGAGCCTGCTGACCGGCGCCAACGACTTCGATTCGGCCGCTGTGGTGACCAAGGCGAAGGCGTACACCGCCGGATAACGGCACGACACGAGCGAGAGGAGGGCCCGATGGCCATCAGAACGCACCGGGCGTCCGCGTCCGCCGCGACCGGCGCGGCCGAGGAGTCCTGGATCGAGGTCGGCGGGTTGCAGAAGTTCTACCGGCCACGCCGGTCGGAACCGACGCACGCGCTGTCCGACATCGGCTTCACGGTCCGGCGGGGCGAGTTCGTCTCGGTCGTCGGGCCCTCCGGCTGCGGCAAGACCACGCTGCTGAAGATCCTCGCCGGGTTGATCCCGAAGAGCGAGGGCGTCGTGCGGATCTCCGGGCGGGATGTGCGCAAGCCCATTCCCGAGGTCGGCATGGTGTTCCAGTCGGCGACGCTGCTGCCGTGGCGGACCATCCTGCAGAACGTCATGATCCCGGCCGAGGTGCAGGGGCTGAATATCGCGACCCACCGCAGGCGGGCCCGCGAGCTGCTCAGCATGGTCGGTCTGGACGGGTTCGAGGACAAGTACCCGCACGAGCTGAGCGGCGGCATGCAGCAGCGCGCCGGGATCTGCCGGGCGCTGGTGCACGACCCCGCGGTGCTGCTGATGGACGAACCGTTCGGCGCGCTGGACGCGATGACCCGCGAGCACATGAACGTGGAGCTGCTGCGGATCTGGCGGGAGAGCGGCCAGACCATCGTGTTCGTCACCCACTCCATCTCCGAGGCGGTGTTCCTGTCCGACCGGGTGGTGGTGCTCAGCCCCCGTCCCGGCCGGATTGCCGAGATCGTGCCGATCGACCTCGGCCGGCCGCGCGACATCTCGCTGGTGTCCTCCGACGCGGCGGGCGTGTACGTGAAGCGGATCCGCGAGCACTTCAACGGCGCCGGCGCCATCGACTGACGAGGGACGATCCATGACCATGACCGTGAAACCGCCCGCGACCCGCCGCAAGCCGCGGATCGACCTCAGGGAACGTCCGGAGATCGTGCTCGTCCCGGCTGTCTTCGTGGTCGTGGTGGCCGGCTGGGAGTTCCTGCTCGAACCGCTCGGGGTGGAGGCGTACGTGCTGCCCCGGCCGTCGCAGATCGCGGCCTCGCTCGGCGACCAGCTCAGCGACGAGCTGTTCTGGAGGCACCTGTGGGTGACTCTGCAGGAATCGCTGGCCGGTTACCTGATCGGGGTCGCGGCGGCGCTCGTGCTGGGCACCCTGATCTCGCAGATCCGGCTGGTGGAGCGGACGCTGATGCCGTACATCGTGGCGTTCCAGACCGTGCCGAAGGTGGCGCTCGCGCCGCTGTTCGTGGTGTGGTTCGGGTTCGGCATGACCAGCAAGATCGTGATGGCGGCGGTGATCTCGTTCTTCCCGATGCTGGTGAACGTGGTCGAGGGGCTGCGCGCGGCGGACGCCGACCGGATCCAGATGCTGACCGTGTTCGGCGCGAGCAAGGCCCAGGTGTTCCGGCTGGTCCGGCTGCCGACCGCGCTGCCGTTCATCTTCGCCGGGCTGGACATCGGCATCGTGTTCGCCATCCTCGGCGCGGTGGTCGGCGAGTTCATCGGGGCCAAAGAGGGGCTGGGGTACCTGCTCCTGCAGACGAACTACAACTTCGACATCTCCGGCATGTTCGCGGTGCTGGTGGTGCTGTCGGTGCTCGGCCTTGTCGCTCACTTCCTGATCCGGTTCCTGCAGCGGCGCATCGCCTTCTGGGCTGAGGACAGCCGGGTGATCGGAGCATGAGGTTCGACGGGCGAGTGGCTCTGGTCACCGGTGCGGCCCGGGGTATCGGCGCGGCCATCGCTGTGGTGCTCGCCGAGCGCGGGGCCACCCTGGCGCTGGCCGACCTGACCCAGGACTGGGAACTACCGGCGCTGCCCGGGGCCGGGCACACCCGGCACCACGTGGACGTGCGGTCAGCCGAGTCCTGCCGGGCGCTGGTGGCCGCCGTGCTCGACGCGCACGGGCGGCTCGACCATCTGGTGAACAACGCCGGCATCGTCCGGCGCGGCCCGGCGGCCACCATGTCCGAGCGTGACTTCACCGACGTGCTGGACGTCAACCTGACCGGCACGTTCAGGATGTCGCAGGCCGCCTACCCGGCGCTGCGCGGGTCCGGCCACGCCAGCGTGGTCAACCTCGGCTCCACCAACGGGCAGGTCGCGGTCCGCGATTCGCTCGGCTACTGCGTCAGCAAGGCGGGCGTCATGCACATGGCCCGGGTGCTCGCGCTGGAGTGGGCCGGGGACGGCATCCGGGTCAACGCGGTCGGGCCGACCATCGTGCCCACCGCGATGACCGCCGACGTGCGCGCCGACGCGGCGTACCTGCGGGACAAGATGGCGAGCATTCCGCTCGGCCGGATGGCCGGGCCCGTCGATGTGGCGAACGCGGTGGCCTTCCTGCTCAGCCCGGCCGCCGCGATGACCACCGGCCAGACGATCTTCGTTGACGGCGGCGTCACCATTCACTGAAAGGAACCCCCCCCCATGCCTCAGTACGACGTCTCGGCCGCGCTGGCCGCGGTCGACGAGCATTTCGACACCTTCGTCGCCGAGCTCCAGGAGCTGTGCCGGATCCGCAGCCGCCGCCAGGAGCCGGACCAGATGGCGGTCACCGCCGATTTCGTGGCCGGGTCGCTGCGCCGCTGGGGCGGGACCGCCGAGGTCGTGCCGTGGGAGCACTCCTACCCGTACGTGATCGGCGAGTTCGCTGGGGGCTCCCCCGCGTTGCTGCACTTCAACCACTATGACGTCGAGGTGGAGCCGACCGGGGACGACGACGCGTGGACCAGCCCGCCGTACGCGGCCGAGGTCAGGGACGACCGTCTGTACGCGCGCGGCGTCGCCGACGACAAGGGCGCCCTGATGTCCCGGGTGCACGCGGCGGCCGCGTTCCGGCTGGCCGGGCTGGGCGCGCCGGTCACCAGCCGGTTCCTGATCGAGGGCAAGCGGCAGCTGCACAGCCCCGGCCTGGCCTCCTTCGTCGCGGCGCACGCCGACCGGCTGGCCTCTGATGCGGCGCTCTGGGAGAACTCCTGGGTGGACGCGGCCGACCGGCCGCTGCTGAAGCTGTCCGAGAAGGGCATCCTCTACCTGCGGCTCACCGCGACCACCCTGAGCCGCGAGCTGACCAGCCAGAACACCGCCCTGCTCCCGGCCGCGACGGCCCGGCTCGCGGCGGCCCTGGCCACCCTGCAACGACCGGACGGCACGGTGCTGGTGCCTGGCTTCGCCGACGGCGCCCGGGTGCCCACCGGCACCGAGCTGGACCTGCTGCGGGCGCTCCACTTCGACGGGGAGTTCCTGCGCGACCGGGCCGGAGTGGACCGTTTCCTCGGGGACCTCACCGACGAGCAGGCCGCCGTCGAGATCAGGACCCGCCCGACGCTGACCGTCACCGGCTTCACCGGCGGCGACAACCGGGACGACGTCACCCTGGGCATCCCGTCCACCGCCTCCGCCAAGCTGGAGATCCGCCTGATCGCCGGGCAGGACCCGGCCAGGGTGCGGGAGGCCATCGTCAAGCACCTGGCCGACCAGGGCTTCGGCGACCTGGCCGTGGAGACCATGGCGACCAGCCGCCCGAACCTCACCGACCACCGCGACCCATTCGTCACCCTGGTCGCCGACGCGGCCCGCCGGGCGTACGGGGCCGAGCCGGTGGTGGAGCCCTACACCCAGTGGGTGGGCAACCAGGGCGTGCTGGCCGGGCTGCCGATCGTCGGGGTGGGGGTGTCCAGGTTCGACTCCGGCGTGGACGGTCCCAACGAGAACATCCGGCTGGACGACTACCGGAACGGGATCAAGCACGTGATCGAGGTCATGGGCGCGATGGCGGTGACGGCATGACGCATCTGCGAGGCGACTCACCGCGCGGGTACCTGTCCCTGCCCTGGGGGCAGGTGCACTATCGGGCGGCCGGCGACCCCGCCGCGCCGCCGCTGGTGCTGCTCCACCAGTCCCCGCTCTCCTCGGCCACCTACGAGCCCGCGCTGGCCGAACTGGCCGGGCAGGGCGTGCACGCCATCGCCGTCGACACCCCCGGCTTCGGCCTGTCGGACGCCGCCCCCGCGCAGTGGAGCATCCCCGAGTACGCGCGAGCGATCTGGCAGATCATCGACGCCCTCGGCCTCGGCCGGGTCCACCTGCTCGGCCAGCACACCGGCGCGATCATCGCCGCCGAGGCCGCCCTGCAGCAGCGGGACCGGGTGACCGGCCTGATCTTCCAGGGCATCCCCCTGTACAGCCCCGCCGAACGCGCGGAGAAGAAGGCCGGGTACGCCCCCGGCTACACGGTCACCGCGGACGGCGCCCACCTGACCGTCATCTGGGACCGCATCCGCTGGCTCTACCCGACCATCTCCGGCGAGTCGGCCAGCCGCCAGGTCGCCGAATACCTGAGCGTCGGCCCCGACTACGCGGTCGCCTACCGCGCCGTGTTCGACCACGAGCTGGACGTGCCCGCGCTGGCGGGGATTCCCACCCTGCTCCTGCACGGCGACCAGGACGTGCTCAACCGGATGAACGACGTGGTCACCGCCGCCTTCCCGGACGCGCCGCTGGTCACCATCCCCGGCGGCACCGACTTCGTGGCCGAGGAGCAGCCGCAGGCCTTCGCCAAGGAGGCCGCCGCGCACGTGCTCGCTCACGCCCCACGCGGCCAGGCATCCTTCACCCCCGTCTACACCGCGCGGGTGGCGGTCACCGGCGGGCGCGGCGGCACAGCCACGTCGCTCACCGGCGACTTCACCGCGACCCTGGTCCGGCCGAGCGACCGAACGGCCGCCGGCACCGACCCGGAAGAGCTGTTCGCCGCCGGATACGCGGCCTGCTTCGACAGCGCGCTGGCGGTCGTCGCCCGGCGCGAGCGGGTGGCCACCGGACCGGTCGAGGTGACCGCCGCCGTCACGCTCGGCACCGCCCCCGGCGGGACCTACCGGATCGCGGCCGCGCTCCGGATCCAGGCCCCCGACTGCCCGCAGCATGACCTGGAACGGCTGGTACGGCAGGCCGACCTGGTCTGCCCGTACTCCAACGCGATCCGCGGCAACACCAAGGTCACGATCGAAGTGATCGGTGGCGGCTGAGCCGCGCCTGCCACTGGACTTCCCCCATGACCATTTCCACAGAAAAGGCTCCGATGGACCCCAACGACCTGGCAGAAGAGCAGGGCCCTTCCCGATCGGGCATCGCCCGCGCCCTGTCGGTCATGGACGCCGTGGCCCGGTCACCCCGGCCGCCCGGCGTCTCCATGCTCGCCAGGGAGACCGGCCTGTCCAAGGCAGTGGCCCACAGGATCCTGCGCGAGCTGGTGGTCGGCGGGTTCCTCCGGTTCGACGAGGACACGAAGGTCTACCAGCTGGGGCCGCTGGCGCTGAAGATCGGCCTGGCGGCGATGCGCGAGTTCGACGTGGCGGCGGTCGCGCACCGGCATCTGGTGGCGCTGACCGAACGCACCGGCGAGACCTCCACGCTGTCCCTGCGGCAGGGCTGGTCCCGGGTGTACGTGGACCAGGTGCTGTCCACCCACGAGATCCGCATGTCGGTGGCGCTCGGCACCAGCCACCCGCTGCACGCCGGATCGTCCTCCAAGGCCATCCTGGCGGCGCTGCCGGACGGCGAGGTGGACGACTACATCGCCCACCACCGGCTGGACAGCGTCACCGACGCGACCATCACCTCGGCCGACACGCTCCGCGAGGAGATCGACCGGATCCGCCGCATCGGCTACGCCGCCAGCTCCGGCGAGCGCCAGTCGGGCGCGGCCAGCGTCGCCGCCGCGGTGTACGGGGCGACCGGCCAGGTGGTCGGCTCGGTCTCGCTCTGCGGCCACCAGGACATGTTCACCCGCAGCCGCAGGGACGCGCTGGCCGCGCAGATCGTGGCGGTGGCCGCCGACATATCCAGCGACCTCGGGTACCGCCCGGCCGCGGGCGCGCCAGGCGACGTCGCCTGAACGATTTTTCACGATATTTCACGACTTGGGGGTAGCAATGCCGGACGGACCGCTGCACGGGCTGCGGGTCCTGGACGTCTCGACCATCCTGGCCGGGCCGCTCTGCGCCCAGCTGCTGGGCGACTTCGGCGCCGAGGTGCTGAAGATCGAGCACCCGGTGGCCGGGGACGGCATGCGCGGGCACGGCGCGTCCAAGGACGGCCATCCGCTGTGGTGGAAGGAGATCTCCCGGAACAAGCGGACGCTCGGCCTGAAGCTCAGCGACCCGAAGGGCGCCGCCCTGCTCCTGCGCCTGGTCGAGCGCTCGGACGTGCTGGTGGAGAACTTCCGTCCCGGCACCCTGGAACGCTGGGGGCTCGGCCCCGACCTGCTGCACGAGGTCAACCCCGGGCTGGTCATAGTAAGGATCACCGGCTTCGGCCAGCAAGGTCCCTACGCGGGCCGGGCCGGATTCGGCACCCTGGCCGAGGCGATGAGCGGTTTCGCCCACCTCACCGGCGACCCGGACGGCCCGCCCACCCTCCCGGCCTTCGGCCTGGCCGACAGCGTGTGCGGCATCGCCGCGGCCGCCGCCGCCACGATGGCCCTCCTCCACCGGGAACGCACCCCAGGACACCCCGGCCAGGTCATCGACATGAGCCTGCTGGAGCCGCTGATGACCGCGGTCGGCCCCTCCCCCACCGTCTACGACCAGCTCGGCGTGGTCGAGACCCGGCACGGCAACCGCTCCACCAACAACGCGCCGCGCAACACCTACCGGACCGGCGACGGCCACTGGGTGGCCGTCTCCACCAGCGCCCAGCAGATCGCCGAGCGGCTGATGCGCCTGGTCGGCGACCCCGAGCTGATCGACGAACCGTGGTTCGCCACCGGCCGCGGCCGGGCCGAGCACGTGGAGCTGCTGGACAAGGTGGTCGGCGACTGGATCGCGGCCCGGCCCCGCGACCAGGTGCTGGCCGCGTTCGCGGAGGCGGGCGCCGCCGTCGCTCCCGTCTACGACTCCCGCGACCTGGCCGAAGATCCGCATGTGCGGGAGACCGGCATGCTCACCCGGGTCGAGGACGCCGACCTCGGCCCGCTGCTCATGCACAACGTGATGTGGCGGATGTCGGCCACCCCGGGCCGGATCAGGTTCACCGGCCGGGACCTCGGCGCCGACACCGACCACGTGCTGTCCGGGGAGCTGGGCCTGGACACGGCGGAGCTGGCCGCCCTGCGGGAGGAGCAGATCGTGGCATAGGCGTATTCCCGCGAAAGAAGGCCGCCCAGCAGAAGAAACGAGAAGACATGACCATCACCGGAATCGACCCGCTGCTCGCGGCGGTACGCGGCGGGCTGACCGTCTACGACCTGGCCCGCCCCCTGTTTGTCGGCATGCCGCAGTCGCCCAACCATCCCGCCTACTGGCGCACCCTGCCCCGGCGGCACGGCGACCGGGTCCGCGGGGACGGCGGCTCGGCCGCCAACGACATGCTGGTCATGGGCACCCACGTCGGCACCCACATCGACGCCCTGGCCCACGTCTCGCATGACGGCCTGCTGCACGGCGGCGCCGACGCCCAGCTGGCCTGCCGCGAGGGCGGCTACCCCGACCACGGGGTGCACACCATCGAGCCGATGTTCCGCCGCGGCGTCCTGCTGGACATCCCGCGCCTCGGGCGGCCCTGCCCTGGCGGCTACGAGATCACCCCCGCCGACCTGGAACTTGCGGAAAGCACCCAGAGCACCCCGGTCGGGCCGGGTGACGTGGTGCTGATCCGCAGCGGCTGGGGACGCCACTTCGACGACCCGGATCGCACCCGCTACCTGGGGCACGACACCGGCGTGCCCGGCATCGGCGAGGCGGGGGCGTACTGGCTGGCCGAACGGGGCGTGCACGCCGCGGGCGCGGACACCATCGCGTTCGAGCGGCTGGGCCCCGGCCGGGGGCACAGCTCGCTGCCCGCGCACCGGGTGCTGCTGGTCGAGGCCGGCATCTACCTGATCGAGACGATGGCGCTGGAGGAACTCGCCGCCGTCGGCGTGCACGAGTTCACCTTCGTGCTGGCCCCACTGCCCCTGCACGGCGCGACGGGTTCTCCCGTGCGCCCGCTCGCCGTCGTCGGGGGGGCGTGATGGCCGAGCCGACCCTCGGCCGGACCCTCGCCGGGTTCGCCGCCGACACCTCCTTCGGCTCGCTCCCCACCGATGTCGTGGTCAGCGTGCAGCAGCGGGTCCTGGACGTGCTCGGCCTGTGCGTGGCCGCGCACCGGCTGCCCACCAGCGCGGCCATCGTGTCGTACGTCCGCGATCAGGGCGGGGCGGCGCAGGCGCACGTCGTCGGCGGTGGTCCCGGCGGGTCGCCCGCGCCGCTGGCGGCGCTGGCCAACGGCGTGCTGGCCCACTCGCTCGACTACGACGACACCCACCTGCCGTCGGTGCTCCACCCGAGCGCGTCCGTGGTGCCGACCGCGCTGGCCGCCGCCGAACTGTCCGGCGCGAGCGGCGAGGAGGTGGTCCGGGCCATCGCGGTCGGCCTGGAGGTCTGCGCCAGGCTCGGCATGGCCGGGTACGACCCGCAGGCCGGCAACTCCACGTTCTTCGAGCGCGGGCAGCACGCCACCTCCATCTGCGGCACGCTCGGCGGCTCGGTCGCCGCCGGGCTGCTGCTCGGCCTGGACGCCGAAGGGCTGCTCGACTGCCTGGGCGTGGCCGCCTCCATGGCGTCCGGCCTGATCGAGTCCAACCGGACCGGCGGCACCGTCAAGCGGCTGCACTGCGGGTGGGCCGCGCATGCCGCGGTCACCGCCGCCGACCTGGTCCGGCGCGGCTTCACCGGCCCGCCGACCGTGCTGGAGGGCCGGTTCGGCTTCTTCCAGGCGTTCCTCGGCGGACAGTACGACGCCGCGCAGATCACTGGCGGCCTCGGGGTCGAGTGGGCGGTTCCCGGGATCTTCTTCAAGCCGTATCCGGCCAACCACTTCACCCACACCGCCGTGGACGCGGCCCGCGCGTTGCGGGAGCAGGGCCTGGACCCGGATCGGGTGGCCCGGCTGGTGCTCGGGGTGCCCGCGCCCGTGGTCCGCACCATCGGGCAGCCGATCGAGGTCAAGCGCACGCCGGAGACCGGCTACCAGGCCCAGTTCAGCGGGCCGTACGCGGTGGTCACCGGGCTGCTCGGCGGTGGTGGGCTGGGCGCGAGCCTGGACGACTACACCGACGAGCTGGCCCGCGACCCCCGCCGCCGGGCGCTGATGGCCAAGGTCGAGGTGGTGGCCGACGAAAGGGCTACCGCGATCTTCCCGGCCCAGTTCCCCGCCATCCTGACCGCCGTCGACCTGGATGGCAGGGAGTGGCGGCAGGAGGTGCTGACCAACCGGGGTGGCCCGGACCGGCCGTTGTCGGAGGCGGAGCTGACCGGCAAGTTCCTGGACAACACCAAGGGGTGGCTGCCGGACGGCCGGGCCGCCGAGGTGGCAGAACGGGTGCGCGGGCTGACCGGCTTGGCGCACGTGAGCGAGCTGCTCCGCCCGCTGGCGGAACTGGAGGAACGGCGATGACTGAATTCGACTTGGTGATCAAGAATGTCCTGGTCGTCGATCCCGATCGGGACGAGCCGGTGGCGGGCGACATCGCCGTACGGGACGGGAAGATCGCCGCAGTGGGGCCCGGCCTCGACGTGACCGGCGTTCCCCAGGTGGTGGACGGCGGTGGGAAGCTCGCCTTTCCCGGCGTGGTCGACGCCCACCAGCACTGGGGCATCTACAACCCGCTGGCCGAGGACACCGCCAGTGAGAGCCGGGCCTGCGCGCAGGGCGGGGTCACCTCCGCCCTCACCTACATGCGGACCGGCCAGTACTACCTGAACAAGGGCGGCGACTACGCCGATTTCTTCCCCGAGGTGCTGGACCTGGCGCGGGGCGGCGCGCACGTGGACTACGCCTTCCACCTCGCGCCGATGTCCCGCCGACACATCGAGGAGATCCCCGACCTGGTGGAGCGGTTCGGCGTCACCTCGTTCAAGGTCTTCATGTTCTACGGCGGCCACGGGCTGCACGGGCGCTCGGCCGACCAGAGCGCGTTCCTGATGACCCCGCCGGGCGAGCGGTACGACTACGCGCACTTCGAGTTCGTGATGCGCGGCGTCCGCGCGGCCAGGGAACGGTTCCCACACCTGGCCGAGGAGATCTCGCTCTCCCTGCACTGCGAGACCGCCGAGATCATGACCGCCTACACCCGGATGGTCGAGGAGGCCGGCGAGCTGACCGGCCTGGCCGCCTACAGCGCCTCCCGGCCCCCGCACTCCGAGGGCCTGGCCGTCAGCATCGCCTCCTACCTGGCGCACGAGACCGGCCTGCCCACCATCAACCTGCTCCACCTGTCCTCCCGCAAGGCGGTCGACGCGGCGGTGCGGATGGCCACCGCCTTCCCGCACATCGACTTCCGCCGCGAGGTCACCGTGGGCCACCTGCTCGCCGACATCACCACCGCGCACGGCCTGGGCGGCAAGGTCAACCCGCCGCTGCGGCCCCGCGAGGACGTGGAGGCGCTCTGGGAGTACGTGGCCGACGGCACCGTTGACTGGGTGGTCAGCGACCACGCCTGCTGCCGCGACGAGCTGAAGTTCGGCGACCCGCGCGACGACGTCTTCCTGGCCAAGTCCGGCTTCGGCGGCGCCGAGTACCTGCTCCCCGGCATGATCACCGAAGGTCGCCGCCGCGGCCTCTCCTACGGCCGCATCGCCGCCCTCACCTCCCGCAACCCCGCCGTCCGGTACGGCCTGCGCGGCAAGGGCTCCCTCGCGCCCGGCAAGGACGCCGACATCGCGCTGGTCGACCCCGCCCGCACCTGGACCGTCCGCGCCGAGGATTCCGAGTCCACCCAGGAGTACACGCCCTTCGAAGGCTTCGAGCTCACCGCCGAGGTCACCGACACCTTCCTGCGCGGCACCCGCATCCTGGAGGCGGGCAAGGTCGTCGGCAGCCCGTCCGGCCGCTACCTGGCACGCCCTTATGATCACGCCTGACCGGACCGCATCTGCCCGGACCGCGCCAGGCCTGGTCAGGTCTGCCCTCTATGTCCCCGGGGACCAGCCGGACAAGCTGGCCCGTGCCGCCACTCGCGGCGCCGACTCCCTGATCGTGGACCTGGAGGACGCGGTCCCCGCCGCCGCCAAACCGCAGGCCCGCGCGACGGTCGCCCGCTGGCTCGCCTCCGACGGACCGGCCGTGGCCGGCCAGACGCAGGTCTGGATCAGGATCAACCCCGGCGAGGCGGGCCTGGCCGACCTCGCCGCAGTCGCCCATCCCGCCGTGACCGGGATCTGCGTCGCCAAGACCGAGAGCGTCAAGTGGCTGGCCGAGCTGGATCGCCGGCTGGCCGACCACCCGCACCTCGTGCTCTGCCCGATCCTGGAGAGCGCCGCGGCCGTCCTGCGCGCGCCCCTGCTGGCCGAGGCCCCCCGGGTCGCCCGCCTCCAGCTGGGCGAGGCCGACCTCCGCGCCGACCTGGGCGTCGACCCCGGCGACGACGAACGCGAGCTTCTCTGGGCGCGCTCGCACGTCGTCCTCGCCTCGGCCGCCGCAGGTCTCGCCCCACCGCTGGGCCCGGTGAGCACCGCCATCTCAGACCAGGACGCGCTCCGTCGCTCCACGCACGCCCTGCGCCGTCTGGGCTTCCACGGTCGCGCCTGCATCCATCCTGCGCAGATCCCCATCGTGCACGAGGTTTTCACGCCGACTCCCGGCGAGCTCGCGCGCGCCCAGGCGCTGATCACCCGGTTCGAGAGCACCTCTGACGGCGTCCTGGTGGACGACGATGGCCGCATGGTCGACGAGGCCGTCATCCGTCAGGCTCGCCGTACCCTGTCGATGAGCTGACCCACCCACACCTGCGTGTGGGTGGGTCAGGAGGGTCAGGCGCAGGTGTAGCCGGACGGCAGCGCGGTGTTGCCGTTCGGGCGGCTGGCCTGGAAGCCGACGCTGGTCGTGCTGGCTCCGGGGGCCAGGGTGCCGTTGTGACCGACGTTCCTGATGGTCACGGTCTGGCCGCTGATGGTGACGGTGCCGTTCCAGGAGCCGGTCAGGGTGTGGCCGGCCGGAAGGGTGAAGGTGGCCGTCCAGCCGGTGATCGTGGAGGTGCTGGTGTTGGTGATGGTCAGCGGCTGGATCACGTACCCGTTGCTCCACTGGGTCTGTACGGTCGCGACGGCCGAGCAGGTTCCGGTGGATGTGCCGGGCTGGGTGGTGATCTGGGCGGTGTTGGAGACCGGTGAGAGGTTGCCCGCGGCGTCGCGTGCCCTGACCTGGTAGCGGTAGGTGGTGTTGGCGGTCAGGCCCGTGTCGCCGAACGAGGTGGTGGTCGAGGTGCCGACCTGGGTGAACGTGCCGCCGGTGGCGCCGGGGGCGCGCAGGATGTCGTAGCCGCTCACGCCGGTGTCGTCGGTCGAGGCCGTCCAGGTGAGGTTCGTGCTCGTGGACGCGGTTCCCGCGGCGGCGAGCCCGGCCGGGGCGGTCGGCGGCGAGGTGTCGCCTCCGGTGGTGGCCGTGGTGAAGGTGACCAAGGCGGAGTTGCCCGACAGGTTGCCCGCGCCGTCCCGGGCCCGGACGTACACCTGGTACTGGGTGTTCGCGGTCAGCCCGGTCAGGGTGGTCGAGTTGGTGGTGGACTGGCCGAGTTGCGGGTCGGTCGTGCCCTGCTCGCGGTAGATGTTGTAGCCCGCCAGGCCGGAACCGCCCTGGTCGGTGGAGGCGGCCCAGGTCAGGGTGGCGCTGGTGGCGGTCACGCCGGACGCGGTCGGGGTGCCCGGGGTGCTCGGCGGGGTGGTGTCGGTCGGGTTCGGGGTGGAGTCGGTGAGGGTCGGCGTCGTCCAGTCGCGCCAGTCGGCCAGGTTGCCCTGCGCCCTGGACGAGATCCTGATCGCGCCGGCGGCGTTGCCCGTCTTCAGCAGGAACTTCTGGATGTTCTGCTGCAGCGGGGTCCGCCATTCAGGCCTGTTGGCGCAGTGGGTGCCGTCCTGGACGTCGGACCAGTAGGTGATGTTCTCGCCTGCGCCGAGCGCCCGGTAGACCTCGGCGCCGCCCAGGGCCGCCACGCTCGCGGACCGGGGGCCCAGGTTGGCGATGTGCGGGTTGTCCATGATGAACAGCCCTCGCGGCGCGATCATGGCCACCGTTTCGTGCGTGTCCACCGGAAGCCTGTTCGGGCTGCCCGTGAAGGAGCCGAACGCGTCGCCGAACCACGGCTGCTCGCCGTAGGCGCTGCTCAGGCTCTGGGCGCCTTCGCCGGGGATCCCGCGGAAGATGGGGACACCGGCGCTGCCCGACTCGATCGGCATGGTCAACGCGATGCGCTGGTCGAACGCACCGGCCACGAAGGCGCCCTTGCCGAACCGCGAGCATCCCGTGACGCCGGTCGCGTCCGCTTTGAGAATGTTGCCGCCTGACTGCTCGATGACGTCGATGATCCGGCTCACCCCCCAGCCCCAGGCGACGAGCAGCCCGGTGCTGCTGGTGTTGCCGTAGATGCTGTAGAACGCGCCTTGCTTGTTGTTCCGTGGGGTGCCCTCGCGTCCGACCACGTAGGGGTCGTAGCTGATGACGGCGGCGCCGGCCGCTCGGATGACGGCTGTGTCCGCGCCAAATCCTCCATAGACAACGACGGCGGGGAAAGGTCCGGTGCCGCTCGGCAGTGAGACGCTCGCCGAGAAGCTGGAACTCCTGCCGTTGTGGTTCACGTTCACGATGATGCTGGTGTTCGAGACCGTTCCCGTGACGGTTGTCGGCTTTCCGGGCTTCTCGCCGTAAACGAAGCGCTCTGCCAGCCTCTTGATTTCTTCGCGTCGGCAGCGCCAGTCGGACTTAGTGGAGATGCGGGTATTGTCCAGCTTCCTGAAGGGATCGGGGAGCCTGGAGTTGGTGGGCAAAGATCCTTCGCTGGGCAGGGCGGGCACGGTGCAGTCGGCGCCCTCGTTTTCCACTCCAACAGCCGCGGCGGCCTCGGTGGAGACCAGGGCTACCGCTCCAGCGATGGAAAGCGCCGCCGCCACCGTCAGCGCGACGACCTTCGAGCGGATCCTAGAGCGACCTAAGGTGGTGATCACTAGGCTCTCCCTTCCGGGTGGGGGGGTTCGCGATCAGTCTGGGAATCCGTTCGAAACACGTCAACGCAGTCGCCGAAATGTTTCTCTACGTCGCACCCCTGAGCTGGAAATATGCCCATGACGACGCCGAAACATTTCGGAAACTAGCTGAAAGCTAGGCATGTTCCTGCTGCACGGTTCGCTATCCCGAAACTTTCGCTTTCCCTGGGAAGGGTCATACTTTCGCCTGGAACGTCACCTTCTTGCCGTTCGCAGTGAATCTCGCGCGGGCGAGGAGGGGGCCTCTCGCGGCATCCCCGGTGAAGGCGAACGTCACCGTGAGCGCCTCCCCGGGTTCCAGCGCATCCGTACGCTCGCTCTCGAAGGCGTCCAGGCTCAGCCGCACGTTCCGCCACGGCGACGCCGAGCCGTTGTGCAGGGTCACCATCACCTCGCTCCCCTCCTCCCGCACCTGCAGCCCGTACGGCACCCGCGGGTCGGGCCCGATCGACCGGTCCAGGAGATCGACGAGCTCGGCGACCAGCTGCGGATTGCGCGCGGAAATGTCGTGCCGCTCGCCGCGGTCACCGCGCAGGTCGTAGAGCTCGATGCGGCCATCCGGCCCGGCCCCGGCGATGTTCGGCGCGAAGCGGATCAGCTTCCAGTGACCGCGCCTGATGGCCTGCATCTTCCGCGGCCGGTTCCACAGCAGGAACGGATGTCCGGCATATCGCCCGCCGGTCAGCAGGCCCCGGAACGACTTCCCGTCCAGGTTGGCCGGGGCGGGGACCCCCGCGAAATCGGCCAGCGTCGGCAGGATGTCCCACAACGCCACGGGCTCGTGGACGACCTTCGGGGTGAGGGACGGCGACCAGGCGATCATGGGCACCCGGATGCCGCCGTCGTAGAGCTGGCGCTTGACCCCGCGGAACGGCCCGTTGGAGTTGAAAATCCCCGGGTCGACGCCCTTCTCGTGGTGCGGCCCGTTGTCGGCGGTGAACAGCACCAGCGTCGAGTCGGCCACTCCGGCCTCCTGGAGCGCGCGCAGGATGTCGCCGACGTGCGAGTCCAGCCAGGTCACCTGGGCGGCGTGGCGGCGGTTGGGACGGGTCCACGGCTCATTCGCGTACCGGCCGCTGTCGCCGGGGACCTGGCTCGGGGAGTGCGGAAGGATGGTGGCGAAGTGCAGCAGAAAAGGGCGGTCGTCGGCCTCCTTGATGAAGGCGACGGCCTTGTCGCGTAACAGATCCGGCGCGTACGTCTTGCCGTCGAGCGCGACCTTGTCCCCGTTGTGCCAGAGGTAGGAAGGAAAGTACTGGTGGGCGTGGGCGTGGGTGATATAGCCGAAGAACTCGTCGAATCCCCTGACATTGGGATGGGAGACCTGGCCCGGCGCTTCGGGGCCGAACCCCCACTTGCCCATGAGGGCCGTCCGGTATCCGGCCATCCTGGCCAGGTCCGCGAACGTGAAGTCGGCGGCGACGAGGGAGCGCTGCGGTCCGCCCTCCGGATTCTCGCGTACGGTTCCGTGGCCGGCGTGCAGGCCGGTCAGCAGCGCGCAGCGGGACGGCGCGCACAGTGAAGACCCGGCATACGCGCTGGTGAACCGGACGCCCTCGGCCGCCAGCCGGTCGAGGTGGGGAGTCACGATCTTCTGCTGCCCGTAGGGTCCGATCTCACCCCAGCCCATGTCGTCAGCGAGGATGATGACGAAGTTGCGCGGGGTGCGGGCTTTCGCCGCCGCTGTCTCGGCCGCGCTCGCGGAGGTGAGCCCGGCCGCGACCAGGCCTCCGGTGCCCGCGAGAAAGCCACGTCTGGTGGTGGGCAGCATTGATCCTTGACCTCTGATGAAAGCGTCGGTACGGCGTTACGGTGGCACATCTCGCGCCAGGAGTTCGGCAATCTCGGGAACATCGTGGCGACCGGAAGAGGCCCACCGTGCTGGACCGTACCGGATCAGATCTTTCTTCCGCCAGTGGCCTCCTACCATGATCGAACCGATTGACAGACCACGCGACGTCCAGGATTCTTCATGCGGTATCCGATGGGGGCGGAGTTGAGTGGAATTTCACGTTCTCGGACCGCTGAGCGTCTCCCGCGACGGTCCGCTGATTCCGGTCGGTGGAGCACCAAAACTGCAGCTCACCCTGGCCGCGCTGCTGTCCAAGGCCGGCCAGCCGGTGTCGATCGACTGGCTGATCACCGCCGTCTGGGGTGACCAGCCGCCGGCGTCCGCGCGCCGCAACATCCACCTTTACGCACACCAGCTGCGGCGGACGTTCGGCGCCGACGTCCTGGCCGGTCGGCCGGGCGGGTATGCGATCATCACCGACGCGCTCGACGCGACGCGTTTCCGCAGCCTCGCGGCGCAGGGGAACGCGGCGCTGGATCGCGGCGATCTCGACTCGGCCCGGGACCGGCTGCGCGCGGCGCTGAACCTGTGGCGGGGGCCCGCGTTCACGGAGTTCGGCGACTCCGCGCTCGTCACGGAGGAGGCGCGGCGGCTGGAGGAGGCGCGGCTCACCGTGCACGAGCGGCTGGCGGAGGCCGAGCTCGGTCTCGGCGGGCACGTCGAGGTGGCCGCCGAGCTGGCCGATCTCACCCGGGAGCATCCCTACCGGGAGAGCCTGCGCGGGCACCTCATGCTCGCGCTGTACCGGTCCGGCCGTCAGGTCGAGGCGCTGGAGGTCTTCCGGGAGACCCGCGAGCTGCTGAACGCTCAGCTCGGCATCGAACCCGGCCCCGTGCTCCAGCGGCTGCACGAGGCGATGCTCCGCGGTGACGCGGAACTCCTTCCCGATTTAGGTCAGCCGCCGCAGGAGGCGGACGACTGCCCGTACCGGGGGCTGATGGCGTTCCAGCCGGAGGACGAAGCGTGGTTCTTCGGCCGCTCCCACCTGGTCGACCGGCTCCACGATCTGGTCGGCCGCCTGCCGGTGGTCGGCGTGTTCGGGGCGTCGGGCAGCGGCAAGTCCTCCCTGCTGCGCGCCGGGCTGCTGGGACGGTACGCCCAAGGGCTGATCATGACGCCGGGCGAGCACCCGATGGACACGCTGGCCGACCTGGTGACGAAGGTGTCCGGCGACGATCCTGACGACGACCCCGGCGCTTTGAGCGCCGCCCTGAACGGCCACCCGCTGCTGGTGGTGGACCAGTTCGAGGAGATCTTCACGCTGTGCGCCGACGACGGGGAACGGCGCCGTTTCGTCGAGGCCCTGCTGGGGCTGTCGGGCACCGTTCTCGTCCTCGGCGTACGAGCAGACTTCCTCGCCCACCTGACCCAGCATCCGGCCCTGGTCGAGGCGCTGGGCGGCGAAGCCCAGCTGCTCGTCGGACCGATGTCGCCCGCCGACCTGCAGGAGATCGTGGTACGGCCCGCCGCCCAGGCCGGCCTCACCGTGGAACCCAGCCTGCTGGCCACGGTCCTGGCCGACGCCGCCGAGGAACCGGGCTGCCTGCCGCTGGTCTCCCACGCGCTCCTGGAGACCTGGCGGAACCGCACCGGACCGAGTCTCACGCTGTCGGCCTACCAGGCGGCAGGGGGAGTGCGCGGAGCCATCGCGCAGAGCGCGGAACGGGTCTACGACGAGCTCGCCCCGGCGGAGCAGCAGGCCGCGCGCAGGATCTTCGTGCGGCTGACCGCGCTGGGGGACGGCACCGAGGACACCAGGCGGCCCATCTCCCGGACCGAGCTCGTCGGCCTGGCCCACCCGGAGCTCACCTCGGACGTGCTGGACCGGATCGCGGCCGCGCGGCTGGTCGTCCTCAGCGAGGACACGGTGGACGTGGCGCACGAAGCGCTGATCCGGGCCTGGCCCCGGTTGCACCGCTGGCTGACCGACGACCGCGAGAACCTGTTCGTGCACCGGCGGCTCACCGACGCCGCGCAGACGTGGCAGGAACTGGGGCGCGATTCCGGCGCGCTGTATCGAGGCGTCCAGCTGCTGGCCGCCAGGACCTGGGCGGAGGATCACCCGCAGGAGCTGAACAACGTCGAAAGCGCCTTCCTGCGGGACAGCGGCGCGCTGGAGGAGAGCGAGCGCACCACGACCAGGCGCCGTACCCGGCTCCTGCAACGCCTGCTGGCCGGGATGGCGGCGCTGTTCCTGCTCGCCCTGCTCGGCGGGGTGGTAGCCGTACGGCAAGGGCAGGAGGCCGGCCGCCAGCAGGGAGTCGCCCTGGCCCGGCAGCTGTCGTTGAAGGCCAGATCGCTCCTCAGCACCGATCCCGATCTGGCCGGGCTGCTGGCGATCACCGCGTTCCGGCTCGATCCGGAGACCGAGACGCGAGGCGGCCTGCTCAGCCTCGCTGCCGCGGCGCCCCGCCGGATCGAGCTCAACGCCGACGGGCCGGTGATCTTCGGGGTCGGGTTCAGTCCGGACGGCTCGCGGCTGGCCTCGGCGGGCACCGACGGGGTGGTCACCCTCTGGGATCCACGCCGCGGCACGCGCGTCGCGAGCTTCGTCGAGCACGCGGCACTCGCCGGGACAGCCGGCGTGTACGCGCGGAAGGTGGCCTTCAGCAGCGACGGCAGGCTGCTGGCCTCCATCGCCAGGGAGCCGGGCGTCGTGGCGACCAAGGGCTCGGTGTTCGTGTGGGATCTGAACACCGGCCGGCCGGTGTTCCGGCAGACAGCGGACAAGCTCACCGACGCGCTGGCGCTGAGCCCCGACGGCAAGAAGATCGCCTTCGGCGTGGGCGAGGGCGCGTTCGAGGTGCGGGACCTGCCCAGCGGGAACCGGTACACGCTGAAAGGGCACCGGGAAGAGATCGCGGCGCTGGCATTCAGTCCCGACCAGGCATTTCTCGTGTCGGCCACCGGCGGAATCGAGAAACCCGTCGTGTGGGACGTCACCTCCAGGGCAAAGATCGCCGCTTTTGGCCCCGAGCATGTCCACCGGGTGGCCTTCGATTCCACCACCGGCACCCTCGCCACGGCCTCGCCCTATCACGGGATTGGGTTCTGGAGGATCGGTCACGA
The DNA here is from genome assembly GCF_009687885.1 of Acrocarpospora pleiomorpha. Lineage (GTDB taxonomy): Bacteria > Actinomycetota > Actinomycetes > Streptosporangiales > Streptosporangiaceae > Acrocarpospora > Acrocarpospora pleiomorpha. Next base: position 106,740 of record NZ_BLAF01000022.1, on the reverse strand, counting down.
CGGTGCGACTCTGCTGTCCGAGCTGCCCAAACGGTCGCCGTACGCCTGGGACATCTCCGCGCCCGTCGCCGGCCGGATCGCCGTCGCCGACGAGAACGGCCTGATCACCGTCTGGGACGTCGCGCGACGCCAGGCCGTCGAGAGCTACCAGGACAGAAGCATCACCGAAACGATGTCCCTCGCCTTCAGCGCCGACGGCTCCATGCTCGCCTCGGCCGGATTCGGGCGGACCATCGTGGTCCGCGAGCGGGCACGGCCCCCGTTCAGCGGGCACAGCGGGGCCGTGAACGACGTCAGGGTCAGCCCGGACGGCCGGATCGTCGCGTCGGCGAGCAGCGACGGGACCGTCGGGCTGTGGGACCTGTACGGGAATCCGATCGCCACGCTCGGCGACCATCCCGATCATGTCCGGGCCGTCGCCTTCAGCCCGGACGGTCACCGGCTCGCGGCCATCACCCGCAGCCACACGGTCATCGTCTGGGACGTCGACAGCAAGCGGAAGCTCGCCACGATGTCATACCAGGGGCTCGGCGCCTCCACCGACATCGACTTCGATCCGCATGGGCGTTTTCTCGCGGCGGCCGCGCTCGGGCGGGTCCGGTGGGATGTTCAGGATGTGGAGAATCCACGCCAGGTGCCGTTTCCCGGTCCCGCGTACATCGCCTCCGCGCTGGCGTTCAGCCCGCGCGAACCACTGCTCGCCAGCACCAGCCCCGCCGGAGATCTCATCGTCTGGGACCTGGCCCAGAATCGGGCGATCCACGACTTCAGGACCAGGCAGGGGTCGGTGCTCGATGTCGCCTTCAGCCCGGACGGCAAGCTGATCGCCACAGCGGGAGCAGACCGGACGGTCAAGTTGTGGGACACGCGGACCGGAGGCCCGTACTCCACGCTCACCGGACACACCGCCCCGATCCAGGCCCTCGCCTTCAGCCCCGGCGGCCACACCCTCGCGGCCGCGGGCGACGATCACACGATCACCATCTGGGACGTCCCGTCCAGCACGCTGACGGCCACCCTCACCGGCCACACAGCCCCGATCAAGGGCCTGGCCTTCAGCGGCGACCACGACCTGATCTCCGGAGGAGACGACGGCAAGATCATCCACTGGTCGCTGCGACCCGATTCGATAATCGGGAAGCTCTGCCGGGAGATCGGCCGCGACCTCACCCAAAACGAGTGGGCCACCTACCTCCCGACCGAGGACTACCGGCCCACCTGTTGACGGGACATACACCAGGTCAGGGGTTTCGCACCGTTTCGAGGTCGGCGGGGAGCCGTCCGGGCTCCCACCTCTCACCACGGCGGGCGGCCACGTCGGTCGCCGCGCGGACGAAAGCGGCGAGGGCCGGTGACCGGCTCTGCTCCGGCCAGGCGATCATCATGGTGATCGGCGGCGCGTCGAGAACGGGCACGCACACCACGTCGCCGCCCAGGTAGGCACGAGCGGACTCCGGCAGGACGGCGATGGTCCGCCCCATCACGATGAGCTGCATCAACTGCCCGGCGTCACGCACTTCGGGGCCGCCGCCCTGGGGCAGGCCCGCCCAGCGCGGCAAGACCTCACCTTCCAGGTCCGCCAAGGTCACCGCCTCCTTTCCGGCCAACCGATGACGAGCCGGCAGGACGGCGATCTGGCTCTCGACCAGCAAGTCCTCCGAGTCGAGCCCCGTCAGGTCAGGCCGGCCATGCAGCAGCCCAACGTCGGCGAAACCGCCGCGCAGCAAGGCCGCGTGCTCGCCGAACCCGCAGAACAGCACCTCGACGGGGATCGCGTCCGGTTCGCGCTCGTAGGCGGCCAGGATGTCCGGCATCATGCCACCGTCGCCGACGGCTTTCGCCACCAGGACCAGCCTGGGATCCTGCCGTCCCGCCCGCTGTGCCCGACGAGCAGCCGCCGCCAGCCCGTCCAGGGCCCGCCTCCCCTCCTCGAGCAACACCTGCCCCGCCGCCGTGAGCGTGACCCTCCGGCTGGTCCGCTCCAGCAACACCACGCCCAGACGACGTTCGAGCTGCTTGACGGCCCTGGAGAGAGGCGGCTGCGCGATACCGAGGCGCTCCGCCGCCCGGCTGAAGTTCAACTCCTCGGCAACCGCCACGAAATAGGCAAGCTCGCGAGCATCCATACCCCCAGGGTATCGCTTGTGATCGAGCTGGTCTTGGCCCTCCGCGCCTACTCCATGGTGTCGTGTGATCATGACAACCGACACCAAGGTCGCCCTCGTGACCGGCGCGAACAAGGGCATTGGGTACGAGATCGCCACTCAACTCGCCGCGCTGGGCATGACAGTCCTGCTCGCGGCCAGAGATCCGGACCGCGGCGGCAAGGCGGCCGAGGCACTGCGATCCACCGGCGCCGACGCCCACCCGATCACACTCGACGTCACCCGCCCGGACACGGCCACGACCGCCGCCGCACAGATCGAACAACGCTTCGGCCACCTCGACGTATTGATCAACAACGCCGGGATCTCCGGGAGCCTCACCCAGCAGTCACCCAGCACCGCCAGCCTCGACGCGATACGCGAGGTATTCGACACCAACGTCTTCGGCGTCATCACGGTGACCAACGCCATGCTCCCCCTCCTGACCCGCTCCCCCGCCCCCAGGATCGTCAACATCTCCAGCAGCGTCGGCTCGCTGACCGCCCACGCCCCCGGCGGTCCGATGGCCTGGCTCCCAGGATTAGCCGGGTACGCCCCCTCCAAAACCGCACTCAACGCCCTGACCGTGCAATACGCCAAAGACCTCCGCGAGGCCGGCATCCTCGTCAACGCCGCCGACCCCGGCGGCTGCGACACCGACCTCACCAGACCGACCGGCGTCCCCGTCCACCGCACCGCCGCCCAGGGCGCCGCCATCGCCGTACGCCTTGCCACCCTCGGCCCCGACGGCCCCACCGGCGGCTTCTTCAACGACGACGGCCAGGTGCCCTGGTGAGTTACCAGCGTCCGGGGTGGTTCACCGTACATGTGGTCAACCCCCTGATTCGATGGCTGGGAATGGCCAGCACCCTCGATGTCGCACGACGCCAGACCGGCACCCTCCAACGCGTCCCGGTCAACGTGCTCGAATTCGCCGGAAATCGGTATGTGGTCTCCATGCGGGGTCAGACCCATTGGGTGCGCAATCTCCGTACCGCCGAGCGTTGCACCATCCGAAGACGGGGTAGGCGGCAGGCGTACCTGGCGGTAGAGCTGTCCGAGGAGCAGCGGTCACACATTGTCGCCGTCTATCGGGACCGATGGCAGGTACAACGCTTCTTCGACCAAATGCCCAGCTCAACCGACCATCCGGCCTTCCGCCTAGACCCGGTCGAAAACGGCGGCAGCCACAAGAGTCATTGAGCGCAGACGCCGGCCTGGCCGCCGTGCGGGTTGACCGTCCTAGTGTGGACGGACTCGGGAGGTGCGCTGTGGCAGAGGGTGAGTTGGGCGGTAGCGAGGCAGTTGAGGCTGTGCGGTTGGGCGATCAGGGGGTGTTCGCTGAGCTTGCGCAGCGTTATCGGCATGAGCTTCGGGTGCACTGTTATCGGATGCTTGGCTCGTTCACCGAGGCGGAGGACCTTGTTCAGGAGGCGCTGCTTCGAGCGTGGCGTAAGCGGGAGAGTTTCCAGGGGCGATCGACGTTTCGGGCCTGGCTGTATCGGATCGCGACGAATGCCTGCCTGGATGTGCTCTCCAGCCCCGCGCGCGGCCGGGAGGTTGGCGTGGCGGCGGGTGCCGATGGGATGCGGGTGCCGATGGCTGAGGTTGGGTGGTTGCAGCCGTATCCGGATGCTTTGCTGGATCTGGCCGCGCCCGGTGAGGGGGAGCCTGACGCTGTCGTGATCGCTAGAGAGACGATCGAGCTGGCGTTTCTGGCGGCTATCCAGCATCTGCCGCCGAAGCAGCGGGCGGTGTTGATCCTGCGTGACGTGCTGGGCTGGCCTGCGGCCGAGACCGCGGCGACGCTTGAGTTGAGCGTCGCTTCGGTTAAAAGTGCGCTGCAGCGGGCCCGGGTGACGATGCGCGAGCAGTTGCCTGAAAGGCGTTCGGAGTGGGGTCGGCGTGCCTCGCCGAGCGAGGAGGAGCGTGCCGTGCTCCAACGCTACCTGGAGGCCTCCGACAGAGCCGATCTCGCGGCGCTGGCCGAGTTGTTGCGTGCGGACGCACGGCAGATGATGCCGCCGCTGGCGGCCGTGTATGACGGGCGGGAGGCGATCCTGGCGATGTGGCGGCCGGTCCTGGTCGGGCCGCAGGCTTGGGGCGAGTGGCGCGGGGTGCTCACCGCCGCGAACCGGCAACCCACGGTGGCCAACTATGTCCGGCGGCACGGCGAACACGACTTCTCCGCCGTCAATCTCGACGTCCTGCGGATCGAAGGCGACCGGGTCGTGGAGATCACCACGTTCGGCGTCGAGCTGTTCGCCGCGTTCGGGCTGGCCACGAGGCTGTGAGCACCCGCCGAGCCGGCCGGCCAGGAGGTTGTGAGCGCGCACCGATTCCTCCTTGCGCGGGCTGGCCACAGCGCGCCGATTCCTTTGGGTTCGCCCGCCCGTCATACGGGTGAGACGCGAAGAGAGGAATGATCATGACCGAGAATATCCCGGACCCGGCGATCAAGGCACTGGACCGGCTGGTCGGTGCGTGGCGGGTCACGGGCGGGACGCAGGGGACGGTCACCTACCGGTGGTTGGCGGGTGGCTTCTTCCTTGTTCAGGACATCGAGATGGAGTCGGAGGGTAAGCCGATCAAGGGGGTGGAGATGATCGGCCGCGAGCGTACGTTCGGGTCGGAGGAGCCGGGTAAGGACATCAAGTCCCGCTACTACGGCAGCAATGGCGAGACCTTCGACTACGTGTACGAACTGGACGGCGACACTCTCACCATCTGGGGCGGGGAGAAGGGATCGCCCGCCTACTACCAGGGCACCTTCAGCCAGGACGGGAACACGGTGACCGGTGCGTGGGTCTACCCAGGCGGCGGAGGCTACGACTCCGCCATGACCAGAATCACGACGAGCCACTAACCCGCCTCCGGCTGGACCAACCCCACGTCGGCGAGCATTGCCGCCAGGAGCATGTCGCCGAAATTCGCATGATCGAACGCCTGGTGGCGCATTCCGCGAATGTGCCACCAGGCGGAGATGTCAGGCAGGCACGCGATCCGACGTCACCGGGGCGTCCCAGTCGATCACGTAGCGCTGTTCGGGACCGATCGTCTTCTCCGGGTTCATGGCGGTCTTCATCAGGAGTGGCATCAGCAGGGGCATCAGCGCTCTGGCCACCGCGCCCGGAGCCTTGGCCTGGTTGATCCGTGCCGCGCGGCGGGCGACCTTCTCCACGCGTTCGCGCCGCAGGCGCTCGAAGGTGGCGTACGCAGAGGGGATGTCAGGGAGGTCGCGCAGGCAGCGGGCCAGTTGCACGGCGCTTTCGATCGACAGTGAGGCGCCCTGGCCGGAGCTGTTGGAGGGGGCGTGCGCCGAGTCGCCGACCAGGACCATGCGGCCTCGATGCCAGTGCTTGACCGGGGGCATGATGTGCAGTGATCCCACGACCTGCAGTTCGTCGGCGTTGCTGGTCAGCATCAGGTCACGGCCGGGATCATCGTCGGCGAAGGTGGTGCGCAGCGTTCGCATCCAGTCGGACGAGGGCACGGCGCGGGCCTCGGTGAGGCTCAACGGCCGGTCTTGGGGCAGGTTGACACCCCATCGGGTGCCGCCGCCTGGCTCCGGCCAGTAGAGGTAGTAGCCGCCCTTGCCGAAGGCGAAGGTCAGCGTGCCGGGTTCGGCGTCCACCTCGTGCCGCGCGACCGCCTCGAAGCCGAGCAGTCCGGTGTACAGGGGGCCGGCCGCGTTCGGGTCGATGAGGCGGCGCACGGTGGATCGGACGCCGTCTGCCCCGATGAGGATGTCCGCGGTGGCGGTGCTGCCGTCGGCGAATCTGGCGGTGACGCCCGTCGCGGTTTCCTGCGCGTCGACCAGGCGCTTGCCGTACTCGATGGGGATGCCGTCGGCGGCGGCGCGGTCGTGCAGGGAGCGGTAGAGGTCGCTGCGGTGCACCTGCTGCAGGGGCGGCATGTCGGCCAGGCCGGGCAGGTCCAGGTGCTTGCCGCCGACGGACATGACCATGCGCGGGAGCGGCGTGGAGATCGCGGTCACGGTTTCGGCCGCGCCGATGGTGCGCAGGGCCGCGACGCCGTTCGGGGCGAGTGCGAAGGTGCCGCCGATGCCGTCGGCGGTGCTGGGGTACGCCTCGTAGACGGTTGCCGTGATGCCCGCCTTGTGCAGCGCGAGGGCGGCCACGGGGCCGGCGATGCCGCCGCCGATGACGATCGCTGTCTTGACCTGAGTCATGGTCTTCTCCCTTGGGTGATCGGTTGCGTACGTCCGAACCGCCCTGGGAGGGAGCAGGCTATCCTCGTGGTTGCCGCCTCGGGCCGAGCGCCTTCCCAGGTGTGGTTCGAGGAAAGGGTCCTGGCGTGGTGTTGGCGCACCGCGCCAGGGCCCTGAATTACTCCGTGGAGCTGGTCCTTTCGGCTAGTTCTGTCAGCTCTGCCGGTATCTCGCCGGTTTCGTGGTAGGCCCGCCACGCGTCCAGCCCCGGGTAGGCGCCCGAGGTGAGCTCGGCGAGTAGCGAGCGGATCCAGGTCGCTTCCGCCTCCTGGATGGCCAGGTCGTATTCCGACTCGACCAGGAACAGCCGCGGAATGTTCTCCCGCAGATACTGCGCGAGTTCCTCACGCAGTGCCGTGATGTGGTCTTCCAGCAGGTCCAGCCGCCGCCGCAGGAGGCTTGTGGCCTCGTCCGGGTGGAGCGCGGCCAGCACCGACAGCCCGGCGCGGAAGCGCGGATGTTCCCGCACGGGCGTGGAGACCAGCTCGCGCGCCCAGTCGACCAGCTCCGCGCGTCCTTCGTCGGTGATGCGATAGACGGTGCGCTCGGGCCTACGGCCTTCGCGGACGCTTTCCACGGCCTCGATCAGGCCGTGTTTGTCCATGTTGCGGACGACTGTGTAGAGAGATCCCCACTTGATCTCCATGTCCTGATCTTTGCCCCAGCCGCGCAGTGCGGTGGCGATCTCGTAGGGGTGCATGGGGCGCTGGACGAGGGCGGACAGCACGGCGAGCGCCAGCAGGTTGCTGACCTTGCGCCGCTTCGGCATTTCCCCTCCTCGTTCACGATTACTTGTAGACGAGTATATGCGCACGAATAAGCGATGAGCAAGAGGTCCTAAAAGACCACGGCTACAGGTCGTTGCCTGCGTAGGAGAGGTTGAAGCTCTTGTTGACCAGGGGGAAGTCGGGCACGATCGCGCCGTTGAGGGCGACGGGCAGCGCGGGCCAGTTGACGAACGACGGGTCGACGATCTTCACGCGGGCGAGCGTGCCGTCGGGGGCGAGTTCCACCCGGTGGACGATGGTGCCGCGCCAGCCTTCGGCGATCCCGACACCGGACGCCTGCCGGTCCATCGCAGGAGGGACGCTCTGGCCGGAGGCCGATCTGCTGACCAGCCACGAGATCAGCTCGATGGAACTGGCGATCTCGTCCGCGCGGATCTGGAAGCGGGCCAGGACGTCCCCGCCGGTGCGCAGGGCCGGGGTGAACGAGCCGAGGTCGGCACTGGGGTGGTCTCGGCGGGCGTCCGTGTCGAGACCGCTGGCACGGGCGACGTAGCCGAGGGTGCCCAGGTCGCGGGCGGCCGCGAAAGGCAGGAGCGCGGTGCCGGTGAACCGGTCGGCGACCACCGTGTGGGACAGGGCGAGCTCGACGATCTCGGCGACGTCCGCCCCGATGGCCGCCAGGCGGGCCGGATCGGGCAGCGCGCGGAGCGCCGCGCCGCCCAGGATCACGCCGCCGCGGAGCAGCCGGTGCCCGGTGACCTCGTCGTTGATCCGCAGGAGCTGCTCGCGCACCCGTCCCGCGTGCGCGTGCAGGATGCCGTGGGCGACGTCGTTGCACAGGGCGCCGAGATCGGTGACGTGGTTGTAGAGGCGTTCCAGCTCCAGCAGGATCGCCCGCGCGCCGCGCGCCTCGTCCGGCACCGCCGTGCCGGTGGCCTCCTCCACGGCCAGGCAGTAGGCCAGGGCGTGGCCGACGGAGGTGTCGCCGCTCACCCGTTCGGCCAGCGGCAACGCGTCGGCCGGGGCTCGGCCCTGGAAGAGCTTCTCGATGCCCCTGTGGACGAACCAGAGCCGGGCTTTGAGCTTCAGGACGGTCTCGCCGACGACGGAGAAGCGGAAATGCCCGGGTTCGATGAGGCCGGCGTGGACGGGACCGACGGGAATCTCGTACACGCCCGGCCCTTCCACGGTAAGGAAGGGAAACGGCCCTTCGGGGTCGCCGAAGGCGGGGGGCGGGCCCGCGTCGGCGCGCATCGGGTACCAGCCGCGTGGCCAGTGGTGGTGGCGGACCAGGCGGCGCGGCTGCGGGTGGTCGAGCGGCGTGATGCCGTACAGGTCGCGGATCTCCCGCTCGAAGCGGCCGGCGGGGAACGACACCCGGGCGAGGCTGGGCAGCGTGGGGTCGTCCGGCGGCAGGTGGAGGTGGAGTTCGGTGTGGTCGAGGCCGGGGGCGGTGAACAGGTAGACCACGCCGAATCCCCGGGCCTCCTGGTGGGCCGACATCAGGGCGAGCCGGTGGCCTCGGGCGATCAGCTCGGTGGCCGCGCCGGTCAGGTCGCCGGGGCTGACGGTGCGTGTGGTCATGGCAGGGCTCCGGCGATGGAAGCGGCGGTCCTCAGCAGGGTGTTCAGGGGTCCGGCGGCGACGCCCAGGACGGCGCACGCGGCCAGCCCGGCGATCAGCGTGGCGGCCACACTGCGGGGCATCGGGATGGCGTCGGCCGGGGAGGCGGGGCCCAGGAGCATGTCCCTGGCGTGCCGGCCGAGGGCGGCGGCGATGACCAGCACCAGCACGAAGGCCGGCGCGATCACCCAGCCGAGACCGGCGGCGAAACCGGCCCTGGCGATGCCCAGCTCGCTGGCGAACAGGCTGAACGGTGGCAGCCCGAGCAGGGCCAGCAGGCCGAGCGCGAACGCTCCGGCCAGCAGCGGCGCGCGCGCCGCCAGGCCGCGCACGGCGTGGACGCGGCTGCTGCCGACGGCCTGGTGGAGGTGCCCGGCGCTGAGGAACAGCACCGATTTGCCGAGCCCGTGGCCGAGGATGTGCAGCAGGACGGCGGTCAGCGCGAGCGTGCCGCCGATGGCCGTGCCCAGGGCGATCAGCCCCATGTGCTCGATGCTGGAGTAGGCCAGCAGGCGCTTGTAGTCCCGCTGGGCCAGCAGCAGCAGGGCCGTGACCAGCAGGGAGGCCAGGGCCACGACGACGAGCAGCAGGCGGGTGAAACCGGTGCCGAGGGCGGCGTCGGCGATGACCTTGACCCGCAGGATGGCGTAGAACGCCACCGACAGCAGCACCCCGGACATCAGCGCCGAGACCGGCGCGGGGGCCTGGCTGTGGGCGTCGGGCAGCCAGGCGTGCAGCGGCGCGAGCCCGGCCTTGGTGCCGAACCCGAGCACGAGCAGGACCACGGCGACCCGCATCACCCCGGGGTCGAGCCGGTCGGCGTGCAAGGACAGGGTCGTCCAGTCCAGGGAGGCCACGCCCACGTGGGAGGCCGCGTAGTGCACCAGCACGATGCCCAGCAGCGCCAGCGCGATGCCCACCGAGCAGATGACCACGTATTTCCAGGCCGCCTCGGTCGCCTCCCGGGTGTGCCGGTGGCCGACGAGGAAGGCGGTGACGATGGTGGTCGCCTCCACCGCCACCCAGAGCATGCCCAGGCTGGAGGAGAGCACGGCCAGGGCCATCGCGGCGACGAACGCCTGGGTGAGCATGCCGTAGCGGCGCATGGCGCGCGGCCAGGTGTGCCCGGCGGCCAGCTCGGCCGCCAGGTAGGCGGGGCTGGCGGCCATCGCGAGCAGGGCCACCACCCCGATCACGATCAGCATGTACGCGCTGAGCGCGTCCGCCCGCAGCAGCCCCCACAGCGCGGACCCCGGCCCGGTCACGGCGAGCCCGATCGCGGCGGCGAGCAGCCCGGCCGCGGCCGCCGCGCCCAGCCACGCGGTCACCCGGTTCCAGCCGAACACCGCGCAGCCGGCGGCGGCGAGCAGGGGAAACCCAACAGGGGCGAGGATCAGCAGGGTGCTCATCAGTCGTGCAGCTCCCGGAGCTCGTCCAGGTCGGTGCCGCCGAAAGCGGCGCGCATCCGGGTGGTCAGAACCTGGAACACCAGGACGGCCAGCAGCACGTCCATCGAGATCCCCAGCTCGACCACGAGCGGCACCCCGCTGGTGGTGAGGAACGCGGTCATGGTGATGGCGTTGTCCATCAGCAGGAAGCCCACCACCTGCGACAGCGCGCGCCGCCGGGTGACCAGGACGAAGAACCCGACCAGCAGCACGGTCAGCGCGATCGGCACGGCCTGGGTGGCGGGCGTGGGCGACAGCCGTATCAGCGGCTGGGCGACGGCGTAGGCGAGCATGGCCAGCACCGCCGCCACCAGCAGCGAGGTCGCCACGTTCACCACGGGCCGCACCTCCCGGCCCGCGCCGCCGGCGATCAGGGCGCGGCGCATCAGGTACGGCAACAGCCCGGCGCGAAGCGCACCGACACCAAGACCGACGGCGACCAGCTCCACATCCTGCTCGTACACGCCGAGCACGACGATCAGCGCCGCCAACGCGATGCCCTGCAGGGCGAACAGCCGGACGATCGCCGCCAGGTCGCGCCGCCAGAGCACCATCATCCCGGTCAGCAGGAACGCGCCGCAGGCCAGGTCCAGCAGCGGGACGTACAGCGAGGGCGGCAGGGTGAACATCGTTTCAGTCATGGACCTCACGCCAGGAAGAAGGACGCCGCGACGGCCAGCAGGGCCATCAGGAAGGACCCGGCGAGCAGTTCGGGGATGCGGAACAGCCGCAGCTTGGCCATGAACACCTCACCGGCCGCCAGGAGCGCCCCCAGCAGGGCCACCTTGACGGTGACGACCACCGCCGCCAGCAGGAGCGCTCCCGGCCCTGCGCTCCCGGTCGCGATGCCCCACGGGGCGAACAGGCTGGTCAGCAGGCCGAGCAGGACCGAGAGGCGCATCGCGGACGCCCACTCGATGAGCGCCAGGTCGGGACCGGCGTACTCCAGGACCATGGCCTCGTGGATCATGGTCAGTTCCAGGTGGGTGGACGGGTTGTCCACCGGGATCCGGCCGGTCTCGGCGAACGTGACGATCGCCAGCGCGGCCGCCGCGAGCAGGCTGGCCGGGGAGATCACGGCCAGCGGGTCGGCCACCGCCGAGGTGACGATCGTGCCCAGGTTGGTGGTGCCGACCCGGACCGACAGCGCGAACACCGACAGCAGGATGGTGGGCTCCACCAGCGCGAGCACGATCATCTCCCGGCTGGCACCCATCCCGCCGAACGCGGTGGAGGTGTCCAGGGCGCCCAGCGCGAGCGCGACCGAGCCCAGCGCCAGCAGCGCCACCACCGCGAACAGGTCGGCGACCTCGTCCAGCGGCGAGGTGGTGGACACCAGCGGCACCACGGCCGCCACCACGAGCACCGTGCCGGCCAGCAGCAGTGGCGCGGCTCGGAACACCCAGCCGGTGCCGTCGGGGGCGATCGGCTCCTTGCGCACGAGCTTGCGCAGGTCCCGCCACGGCTGGCCGATCCCCGCGCCCGCCCGGCCTTCCAGCCGGGCCCTGACCTGGCGCATCATCCCGACCAGCAGGGGGGACCCTACCGCGACGAGAACCACCTGCAGCACCGCTCCGGCCACGTGCGTCACTGGAACACCGCCAGCATGATCAGCGCGCCGGTGAGCGCCCAGAATCCGTAGGCCAGGTAGCGGTGCACGCTTCCGGTGGCCAGGTGCCGCGCGCTCCGGCCGACGAAAGTCAGCGCGGACAGCACCGGCTCGTACAGGCGGCGCTCGATCCGGTCCGGCACCTTGGCCCGGAACCGTACGGATTCCACCAGGTAGGCGGATTCCTTGACCGGGGTCACGTCCACGTCGCTCTCCGGGGCCAGCACGTTGTCGAAGACCCGCTGCAGCGGCTCGGCGAACGAGGTCGCCGTGTATTCCATCCGGGCCGACATCGGGCCTCCGCCGCAGTCCCACAGGCGGGCGGCTCGCCGTGCCCGGCGGGTGGCGACCACCCGGGTCAGGGCCAGCGCGCCCGCGACCGCCACCCCCAGCGCGACGGCGATGAGCAGCGGCGAGATCACGCTGGAGATCCCGGCCAGGTGCAGGGACACCTCCCCGGTCACCGCGCCGGGACCGGGGAGCGCCACGGCCACCGCGTGGCCCAGAACGGGGAGGATCGCGGTGGGCGCGAGCGCCAGGACCAGGCAGCAGCCGGCGGCCAGGGCCATCCCGCCGAGCATGGCCGGGGGACTTTCGGCCGCGCGTCCGGCCCCCGGGCCGCGCGGTTTGGCGAGGAATCCGATGCCGAAGGCCTTGACGAAGGTGGCGACCGCCAGCCCGGCCGACAACGCGATCACGCCCACGGCCAGCGGCATGCTCACCGCCCCCACCACGCCGGAGGTCGGCAGCGCGTGGATCAGGCTCTGCAGGAGCAGCCACTCGCTGACGAACGCGTTCCCCGGCGGCAGCGCGGACGCGCACAACGCCCCGACCGCGAACAGCCCGGTCGTGTACGGCATGCGCGCGCGAAGCCCGCCCAGCTGATCGAGATCACGCGTCCCGGTGGCCCGCTGCACCGAACCCGCGGCCAGGAACAGCACCGTCTTGAATCCGGCGTGGTTGACCACGTGCAGCAGCGCGGCGGTCAGAGCCAGGGCGGCCAGGACGGCGTTGCCCCAGGCGGCGAACAGGCCCGCCGCGCCTACCCCGATGAGGACCAGGCCCATGTTCTCCGTGGTGGAGTGGCCGAGCAGCCGTTTGAGGTCGGCGGCCACGGCGGCTTGCAGGATGCCGTACAGCGCCGAGATCGCGCCCGCGATCAGCACGACCATCCACCACCAGACCGGTCCGCCGTGGAGCAGGTCCAGGCCAACGCGGACGATGCCGTACACGCCCATGTTGACCATCGCGGCGCTCATCAGGGCCGAGATCTGGCTCGGGGCCTCGGGGTGGGCTCGGGGCAGCCACACGTGCAGCGGGACGATGCCCGCTTTGGAGGCGAAACCCACCACGGTCGCCAGGAACACCGTGCCCCGCAGGGCTGGGGACAGGTCCGCCTGCCGGAGTTGGTCGAAGGATTCGCCGCCCGCTCCGGCCGCGAAGGCGAGTAGGCCGGCCAGGATCGTGACGAAGCCGAGGTGGGTCATCACGCCGTACCAGAGACCGGCCTCGCCCACCGCGGGCCGGTGCCGGTGATCGGCGACCACCAGCAGCAGGGAGGTGATCGCCATCAGCTCCCACGCCACCAGGAACGTGCTCACGCTCGCGGCGGCGGGGACCAGCAGCATCGCGGCCACGAACAGGGGCGCGGTGGCCTGCACCACCCGCCCGTCGAGGCCCTCGCGCGAGTAGCCGATGCCGTAGATCGCCGCGCAGAGCGCCACGACACCGGTGACCGCGATGAACAGCCCGGCCAGCGGGTCGATCGCCAGCCTGACCCCGGCCAGCGGGAGCAGCTCGGGCAGCCAGGCCGACCACGAGCCGCCGAGCAGGGCCGCCAGGCCCGCCGCCGTGCCCAGCGCGCCCGCGCCCGCCGTGCCGAGACCGGCCAGCGGGAGCCGCAGCCGTGTCGGCGCGGTGAGTCCGGCCAGCACCGATGCCGCGCAGACGGCCAGGGCGGCGATGAACAGCGTGCCGACCAGGTTCATCGGCCGGTCAGCTCACGCAGCGCCGCGACGATCGCCTCCGGTCGCGGCGGGCAGCCCGGGATCTCCGCGTCCACCGGCACGACGTCGCTGACCGAGCCGGTCACGCCGTATGCCCCGGCGAACACGCCGCAGTTCCTGGCGCAGTCCCCCAGCGCGATCACCAGACGGGGCTCCGGCACCGCCTCGTAGGTGCGGCGCAGGGCCACTTCCATGTTGCGCGTGACCGGTCCTGTCACCACCAGGGCGTCGGCGTGGCGGGGAGAGGCCACCAGCCGCGCGCCGTAGCGTTCGGCGTCGTAGACCGGGCCGAAGACGGAGGCGATCTCCACCTCGCAGCCGTTACACGAGCCCGCGTCCACGTGCCGCAGTTGCACGGAGCCGCCCAGCTCCGCCGCCGCGGGCAGGACATTGCCTGGGGCGCGCTCCGGGGCGGGTTCCGCCACCCGGCCGGTCTTTCTGATCTTTTGCCACAAACTCACTGCCGCGACTCTCCCTGTCGTACCCGATCCCTGATCCCGAGCGGAGCGTCAGCCTGGGCGGGGTTCCTCGGCGTCGCGCAGTTCGGCCAGCAGCTCGCCCTGTCCGACGATCATGTCGGTGAGGATCCGGCGCGCGGCGCGCATCAGCTCGGCCACGTCGGGGCTGCTCAGCGCGTAGACGACGGTGGATCCGTCGCGGGTGGACGTCACGATTCCGGCTCGTCGCAGCACCGCCAGCTGCTGGGACAGGTTGGACGGCTCCACTTCGATCTCGGCGAGCAGATCGCGCACCGGACGTGGCCCGGCCTGCAGGAGTTCCAGCACCTGGATGCGGACCGGATGCCCCAGCGTCCGGAAAAATTCCGCTTTGGCCTGATACAGGGGAACCGGCATGTCAGCCCTCCCCCTCCAGAACACGATCTAGGCAACACATGATGTCGATAATTGCAGAATTCTTCAAGTCGCAAACGTCCAAATTGAGGTAGATCGTGGGTAATGCCAGGCGTCAGAGTTCGGAGGCGGTGATCTCGTCGGCGGCGGCGATCAGGCGGCTCGCGGTCCGCTCCACGTCGAGATCGATCATGGACACGATGCCAAGGCTGGCGTCCAGCGCGTGCCCTTCGGCCGTGTAGAGCGGCACCGCGATGCCGACCGCGCCGGGGGTGAGGTGGCCGCGGGTGACCGCGTATCCGCGCGACCTGGCCTCGATCACGGCCTCGGAGTCCCTGACCTGGGGATCGCGGGACATCATGATCGCGATACCGCTGGCGCCCTGGGCCAGCGCGTGCCGCGCGCCGCTGCGCTGGGACAGGTGGAAGACCGCGTCGGACGGTTCGACCACGGCGAGCACCACCGCGTCGTCGCCCTCGGCCACCACGCACTGCGCGGTGACGCCAAGCTCCTCGGCCAGAGTGCGCAGGTGCGGCAGCACGGCGCGGCGCAGGTGCGGGTTGGCCTGCCGGGCCAGCTGGATCACGCCGAGACCCAGCCGGTAGCGCCCCGAGCTGCCCTCGGCGGCCAGCCGGTGGGTGCGCAGGGTGGTCAGCAGCCGGTAGACGGCCTGCCGGTGCATGCCGAGCGAGGCGGCCAGCTCGGCCACCGTCATGTCCCGGTCCTCGGTGGCGAGCAGTTCGAGCAGTTTCAGGCCGCGGTCCAGGGTCTGCGAGCCGCTGACCGGACTCGCGCCCTCGGCGGCGTGATCACTAGCGCCCAAACGAAGTCACCCCTACCGCTGTCGGTGTCCACCCGCGCGCCCCGCTCGCGGCGGGGTCGCCCGGCGCCATTCGCCGCATCTGAGTCATCCTCCGACGATCATGTTGGCCGCGGCGTTGCGCCCCGCGATCCGGCCGAACGCGAGGCATTCCGCGATGCTGCCCCCACCCGCCGGATAGAGCAATCCGTGGAGCGATCCTAGCTCACCGGCGGCGTACAGGTTTTCCACGAAACCGCCGCGAACCGAGGCCACGCGGCTCGCCGCGTCGCGGCGCGGGCCACCCAGGGTGTGCGAGCCGCCCGGCCACAGCGGCACCGCGAAATACCGGGGGCCGTGCAGCGGGGTCAGGGTGGCGGGGTCGCGGCCGAAGTCGGCGTCCACCCCGTCCGCGCAGTGGTCGTTGTAGCGGTCGATCGTCGCCTCCAGGGCCAGCGGGTCCAGCTCGCAGCGCAGGGCCAGCTCGGCCGCGGAGTCCGCCGACAGGATCCAGCCGCGGCGGAGTTCGGCGGTGTTGTCCGGGCTCCAGGTGAAGTCGCCGATCGGTCCGGCGGGTCCTGAGTAGGTCGGGACCAGCGTGGCCGCGTCGAACCTGGCCTGGTCGAAGATCCACCAGGTGGGTACGCGCGGGTGGCTGAGCCGGGTCGCGTTCATGCCCAGCAGTTCCAGGTGGGCGGCATGCTGCGGGCCGGGCTCCGGCAGGAACCGGCGCGCGGAGCCGTCCACGAAGATGGAGCCTGGCGGGTGGCTGTCCTCGGCGGGGCCGAACCTGCCCGAACCCCACAGGTCGATCGCGGTGCCCCCGCTATAGCCGCTACCTGGGAACCTGGCCACGAAGTGGCCGGGCCAGACGTTCATGTGCCACAGCTCGGCGCCCACCTCGACCGCCATCGTGATGCCGTCGCCGGTGTTGTGCTCGGTGCCGTAGAAGTGCACCGGGCCGACCGGCAGATACTGCGTTTTCAGCTGTTTGCTGGCCTCGTAGCCGCCCACCGCGAGGACCACGCCCCGGCGTACGCCGATGCGCTCGTGTTCCGTCTGGACTCCGGTGACCGCGCCGCGCTCGTCGGTGAGGAGCCAGCGGGCGGCGGTGCCGTACTGAACCTCGATGCCGCGTTCGGCGACGAGGTGGCGCAGGAAGCCGTGCATCGGGCAGCCGGTGTAGCCCAGCGGGCGGGGGCCCGGTTTCGCCTTGTACACGGTGATCGCGTCGTGGCCGGGCACGGTGTGGTGTTCGCCGAGGATGCCCGTCTCGGCGTAGCCGCAGCCGTGGCTGTCCAGCCAGGCGGGGTTGGCGGCGGTCTCGGTGGCCCAGGTGCGGATCAGTTCGGGGTCGACGGTTTCGTCGTTGACGGCATACAGGGCGGTGAGGTACTTGATCGCGCGCTCGACGTCGGTGGGCACCAGGAAGAAGCCGGCGGCGTACCTGCTGTTCGGCCGGTGATCGCGGGCCTGCTGCTTCTCGATGACGAGCACCTCGGCGCCGGCGTCGTGGGCGGTGATCGCGGCGACCGCGCCGGCGTCGCCGAACCCGAGCACGACAACGTCTACGGTCCGGTCATACGGCCCGGTGTGGTACATCACGATCTCCTAGTTCGGTGGCCGCCGGGGCAGGCGGCTCAGTGCGGTGCCAGCCCGAACAGCCTGGCCGCGTTCTCTTTGAGGATCTTCGGGCGGACCTCGTCCTTGATCTCCAGCTTGCCGAAGTCGGCCAGCCAGCGATCCGGAGTGATCATCGGGAAGTCCGAGCCGAACAGCACCTTCTCCTTCAGCAGCGTGTTGGCATACCGCACCAGCAGCGGCGGGAAGTACTTGGGCGACCACCCGGACAGGTCGATGTAGACCTTCGGCTTGTGCATGGCGACCGAGAGCGCCTCGTCCTGCCAGGGGAAGGACGGGTGGGCCAGGATGATCTGCAGGTCGGGGAAGTCGGCCGCCACGTCGTCGACGTGCATCGGGTTGGAGTACTTCAGCCGCAGCCCGCCGCCGCCCGGGAGTCCCGCGCCCGCGCCGGTCTGGCCGGTGTGGAACAGCGCGGTCAGGCCGTGCTCGGCGATGACCTCGTACAGCGGGTAGGCGAGCCGGTCGTTCGGGAAGAAGCCCTGCGAGGTGGGGTGGAACTTGAAGCCCCGGACGCCGTGCTCCTCGATCAGCCGCCGGGCGGCGGCGACCCCGGCCGCGCCCCGGTGCGGGTCGATGCTGGCGAACGGGATCAGCACGTCGGCGTGGCGGGCCGCCTGCTCGGCGACCTCCTCGTTGGAGGGGATCTGCTCGCGCCCGCTCAGGTGCATGGTGTCCACGGTGAAGATCACCGCGGCCATCCGCCGCCGCCGGTAGTACTCGGCGATCATCGGCGCGGTGAACCTGGTGACCGCGCCCGCTTTGAAGTAGTCGGCCATGGCGGCGAAGGACTCGTCGCCCTCGGCGGTGGCCGGGCTGTCCAGGACCGACGCCTGCACGTGGGTGTGCACGTCGATCGCCTCCAGCGCGGCCACGTCCATGGCCGGGCTCGCTTGCCCGCTCACCGGGCCGCTCCGTCCCGCACGGCGTCCCGCACGCTGGGTGCCGGGTCGTGCGCGGCGTCGGGCACGGCGGGTGCCGGGTCCCGCGCGGCCTCGGTGACCAGCGCGGTCGCGGTGCCGGTGAGGACCTCGGTGCCGGTGGCGTTGACCGCGGAGAGGGTGATCTCGGCGCGTCCCTCGGCCACGTCGGTCACCTTGGCGGTGACGGTGAGGGTGTCGCCCGGCCAGACCGGGGCCTTGAACCTGGCCCGGTAGCGGAGGATGTTCTCGTGGCCGAACCAGCCGGTCAGCACCCGGCCGGCCAGGCCCATGGTGAGCATGCCGTGGGACATCACGGTGGGGTTTCCGGCCACCTGGGTCGCGAAGGGCTCGTCGGTGTGGAGGGGGTTGTAGTCGCCTGAGGCTCCGGCGTACATGACGATCTGGGTGCGTTTCAGGTCGGTGACCACCACCTCGGTCCGCTCCCGCGTCATGACGCCGCCACGATGACCGTGACCGTGGTGGAGCGGGCGACGAGTTGCTCGTCGGCGTCGTAGAAGTCGATGTGGCGTTCGGTGAAGTTCAGCACGCCACGGCCGCCAGGCTTCTGCCAGGTCCGGCCGTCGCGCCGCCGCGCGGACAGGGTCTCGCCGATCCGGAGCGGCCGGATGTATTCGAATTCCTGCTCCGCGTGGAGCCCGCCGGGGCCGCCCTTGGCCACGCCCGGCTCGGCGCCGGAGCCGTTCCAGGGCTTTCCCGGCTCCATTCGCAGCGGCCAGTCCGGGTCGAACTGGGCGAAGGCGATCGGGAAGGTGGGCGGGACGGCCGCCGCCTCCTCTTCTCCCAGGGCGCGGGCGAAGGCCAGCACGTGGCCTCGCTCGATCGGGAACGGGGTGCCTGTCACGAGGCTGTCTCCTCTGTCACCAGTTGTCTGGCCAGCGAACGGTTGGCCTTTCCGGCGGGTGTCCGGGGGACGACGCCGACCCTGATGATCCGGCGCGGGCTCTTGTACGCGGCCAGCCGATCCCGGACGTGCTGGATCAGTTCCTCGTCCGGCACGCCGCCCAGCCCGCTCGCCGGGGCGACCACGGCGGCCACGATCTGGCCCCAGCGCGGGTCGGGGATCCCGACCACGATCGCGTCGTCCACGGCGGGGTGCGTGATCAGCGCCTGCTCGACCTCCTCGGGGAAGACCTTCTCGCCGCCGGTGTTGACCACGCCGTCGCCCCGCCCCAGCAGGATCAACCGACCGTCCGCGTCCAGCGAGGCCAGATCGCCCGGTACGGCATAACGCACGCCGTCGATCGTCCGCCAGATCCGAGCCGTCCTGTCCGGGTCGCGGAGATAGCCGACCGGCTGGGGACCGGCGCTGGCCAGCACGCCCACCTGCCCGCTGCCCGGCTCGATATCGCGATCATGCTCATCCAGCACCCGGGCCACCGGCGACAGATTGAACCGCCCATCGGCCAGGTCGGCCTCGGAACTCGCCTCGGCCAGCCCGAACGGCCCGCCCTCCGAAGCGGAGATGTTGTCGACCACGGTGAGATTCCGGCCCCGGCGCAGCAGCTCCCGTTTCACCTCGGCGCTCCACAGCACACCCGAACTGGTCATCCTCCGCAGGCTGCCCAGCTCGTACGGGCTGCCCGCGCGCTCGGCCGCGGCCAGGGCGTCCACCAGCGGGCGACCGAAAGCATCGCCGACGATGACCATCTCGGTCACCGCGTGCTCCTGCACCGTCCGCCACACCTCATCGGCGTCCAGCGACCGGGAGTCGCAGAAGCAGAGCACACCACCGGCGAGCAGGGTACGCATCGCGTGGAAGAACCCGGTGCCGTGCATCAGCGGCGACATCGGCAGCACCACCGGGACCTGGTCTCTCACCTGGAGCTCGCCGACCCGCTCGGCGACCTCGGCGGGCGTCGTGGGGGTGGCGAGTCCTTGCTGGCGGAAGACCCCGCTGAGGATACCGAGCAGCCCGTCACGATCCCAGATCACACCCTTGGGCGTGCCGGTGGTACCGCCGGTGAGCAGGATGATGCCGTGCGGAGAATCCTCGGCGAGATCGGAACCCGTGGCCAAGGATCCGAGATCGGAAACCGTGACTGGGGATCCCGGTTCGGACTCAGAATCGGGCTCGGCCGCCCGCTCGAACGGCAGCGCCCCCGGCACCGCCGCCGACGCTTCGCCTCCACCGACTTCGAGGAGGGCGATCGGAGCGGGTAGTTCGGCGAGGATCCCGCGCACCCGGTCGGCCAGGCTCGTGTCGTAGACGAGCGCCGCCGCGCCCGTGTATTCGAGCACGTAGCGCAGTTCTTTCTCGCGGTAGCGGTAGTTGACGTTGACCGGCTGGGCGCCGATCTTGAACGCGGCGAGCACCGACTCTACGTATTCGAAGGAGTTGAAGAGGGCGATGGCCACCGTGGAACCGACGCCCACGCCTCGCTCGGCCAGCGCTCGGGCCACTCGCTCGGCGCGGGCCTCCAGCTCGGGGTAGCCGCGCCGCCGGTCGCCCTGGATCATGGCGGGGCGATCGCCCGCAGCCTGCGCCGCCGCCCCTAACGCGACGGCCACGCTCATTTTCGGCTCGGTCACTGTCATTGTCGATGCGGATGGTTCAGGCAAGATGGCCTCCTATCCGGGTGAAACCTCGTAGCAGGTCCCGCGACAGGATGAGTCGCTGGATCTCATCCGTCCCCTCGAAGATCCGCATCGCGCGGACCGCGCGATACCACCCCTCCAGCGGGAGTTCCTTCGTGTAGCCCATCCCACCGTGGATCTGCAGTGCTCGATCCACAACCCGGCCTACCATCTGGCAGCAGAAGAGTTTGGCCATCGCCACGGAGTGGCGCGCGTCGGCCCCTCGATCCACGTCCCACGCGGCCCGCAGGGCGAGCCAGCGGGCCGCTTCCAGCTCGGTCTCGGAGTCGGCGATCATCCACTGCACGGCCTGGTTCTCCCCGATCGCCCGGCCGAAGGTCTCGCGCAGGTTGGCGTAGTCCACCGCCATCCGCAGGCACCGCTCGGCGATCCCCACGCAGTGGGCGGAGATCACGTGGCGGCCCCGGCCGATCCAGCGTTTGGCCAGGTCGAACCCGGCGCCCACCTCGCCGAGCACCTTTCCGGGCGGCACCCTGACCTGGTCGAAGAAGAGCGTGGCCGGCTGGTGCCAGCTGCCCATGGTCGGGATCGGGCTGGAGCTCCACCCGGCGTCCCGATCCACCAGGAACGCGGTCGAGCCGTGCCGTGCGCCCCGCTCCGGGTCGGTGACCGCGATGACGATCGCGTAGTCGGCGTCGTCGCCGTTGCTGATGAAGGTCTTCTGGCCGTTGATCACCCAGTCGCCGCCGTCCTGCCGGGCCGTGGTGCGGATGGCCGCGGCATCCGATCCGGCGCCGGGTTCGGTCAGCGCGAAGCAACCCAGCCGCCGGCCCTCGATGGTGGGTTTGAGGTATTCCTCCTGCTGGGCGGTGTCCGCGGCGTACAGGATGTTGTCGGCCTCGCCGCCGAAACGGAACGGCACGCAGGTTCTGGCCACTTCGATGTGGATGAGGGCCTGGGTGAGGGCGGGCAGGGCCATTCCTCCGTACGCCTCCGGGGTGCTCATCCCCCAGAAGCCGAACTCCCTGGCCTTGGCCTGGAGCTCTCGTTCCCGCTCGCGCGGCAGCCGTACCAGCCCACTCCGGAGGAACTCCTCCTCCAGGGGCAGCAGCTCCTTGGTGACGAAAGCGCGGGCGGTGTCGCGGATGTCGCGCTGCTCGTCGCTGAGGTCGAAGTCCATCAGCCCACCTCCGAGTCGCGCCGGGGCAGGCCGTGGGCGCGCACGTTGGAGATCATCGCCGCGTCCAGCATCCACTCCTTGGCCAGCGCCGGGTCGGCCGCGATCTGCGACATGCGCCGCCGGAAGCCGCGCCGCTCGGCCTCGTCCTGCTCGGCCATCTCGGTGGTGGTGCGGTGGGTGATCTCCTGCACCGCCTCGATGGCGGCCTTACGGCGGCGCTGCGCCCAGGCGTCCAGCACCTCGTCCCCGGCCCCGTCCAGGAGCACCTTGCCGAGCTGGACCGACAGGTCGAAGGCGTCGTGGATGCCGCCGTTGAGGCCCATCCCGCCCATCGGGCTGTTGACGTGCGCGGCGTCGCCGAGCAGCAGCACCCGGTCGGTGCGGAAGTTGCCCGCCACCCGCTGGTGCACCGAGTAGATCTTCCGTTCCCGCAGCGGCAGCTCCGGGTGGTCGCCGAACAGGCCGCGCAGCCGCTCGGCCACGTACCGGTCGGCGAGGGCCTCCTCGGCGCCGAGCTCGGGCCGTACCGCGACCACGATCCGCCACACGTCCGGGACCCGCAGGATGAGCAGGTGCTCGCTGGGGTCGGCGATGTAGTTGACGTCGCAGATGCCCGGCAGCAGGGTCTCCACCGGGTAGTCGATGCTCAGCACCAGGTAGCGGTGATCGTAGGTGAGGCCCTCGAAGGTGGTGCCGAGAGCCTTGCGCAGGGTGCTGCGCGCGCCGTCGGCGGCCAGCACCCAGCGGGCCTCGACCTGCTCCCCCGCGACGGTGGTGAGCACCGCGGCGTCGGCGTGCTGGGTCACCCCGGTGATGCCCTCGCCCAGCCGCAGCCCGACTTCCGGGTGCCTGCCGTCCAGGGCGTCGCTGATGATCTGGGAGTACTTGTACTGCTCCAGCTGGAGCCGGAACGGGTAGTCGGTCTCGTCGGCGAGCAGGCCGAAGTCGAACTCGGCGATCAGGCCGTCCCGCCGGTCCCTGATCTGGTACGTGCGGGCGATGATGCCCTCGGCCAGCATCGCGTCGGCGATGCCGAGGTCGCAGGCGATCTCCAGGGTCGGCGGGTGGAAGGTGGAGGCCCGCCACTCGGTGCTGAGCCGCCCGGCCTCCTCGAAGACGGTGACCGCGACCCCGCGCCTGGCCAGCGCGAGCGCGGCGGTGAGCCCGACCGGCCCTGCGCCCACCACTGCCACGTCGAGCACGCTCATCACCCGGCCCATTCGACGATGTGGTCGCACATGGTGGCGGCCAGGTCGGGGCGGCCCTGGAAGTAGTGGTCGGCGCCCTTGATCTCGACGAGCTCGCGGCGCTGGTGGCCGACGGCGTCGTACATGCCGCGGGCGTGGCTGGGGAAGGCCGCGCAGTCGGCCGACCCGTAGACGACCATGACGGGGGCCTGGACGCCGGGCAGTTCCCGGTAGGCGTTGGCCCGGCTCCGGTCGTAGCTCCACTGGCTGAGCCAGGAGCGCAGGCTGGTCAGGTGCCCGAGCGAAGCGGGCAGGAAGTTGGCCACCCACGGGCTGCCCCATATGGTGCGGGCGATCCGGTCGGAGGGATCCAGAGTCAGGTCCAGGAAGCGCAGGTCGGCGGCGGTGCCGTGGACGACGAAGGGCAGGTCGTCGGGGGCCTCCGACCCGCGCGTATGGGCGCGCAGCGCCTCGATCTGCTGGAGTGCCCAGCCGGTGATGCGGCGGTTGCGGTCGATCTGTGCCTGGCGGTAGCGGGTCACGAACTCCGGGCTGTACACGGGACCGTTGGCGGGCTCGAACATGTCGAGCTCCGGGTCCCGGTCGAACGGCAGGTGCTCGTCGGTGATCGCCGGGTCGAGCCCCTCGGTGTAGACCACCGCGCGGCCGGGGTGGGCCATGGCCATGACCAGGCGGTCGGCCGGGATCAGGCCGGCGGCGGCCAGGTCCGCCGGGTCCCCGGCCGGGGTGTGGGTGATGGCAGGGTTCTCGGCCTGCGCCTGGTAGAGCGCGGCCAGGCCGCCGCCACCGGAGTTGCCCACCAGGACGATCCGGTCGTAGCCGAGCTCGCGCAGGTGGCGGATGGCGGCGCCGACGTCCAGGACGCAGTTCTCCATGATCAGCGCGGAGTCGTTGCCGGCGTAGCGGGTGGCCAGGCCGACGGCGGCGACCCCCCGGGACGCCAGTTCCTCCAGCGCGTAGTGGCCGAGGAAGTTGGAGGACGGGTGCACGATCAGCACCGCGGTGCCGGCCGGGCGCCGGTCGTCCTTCCAGAGGGTGGCCCAGATCTTCCCGCTCAGCCGGGCGACGCCCGAGTTGATGTCGAGGCGCCCGCCCGGCGTCAACGGTACGGGGAGTAGTTCGCGGGTCAGCACGGGAAGCTCCTGAGGGGCAGCGGTTGGGACACGATCAGCGTGCGTTCCACGTCCGCAGGGTTTCGGCGCCCTGGCGGGCGTCGTCCTCGGTGAGCGGGCGGGTCTGCAGCGTCAGCTCGATCCGGACGCCGTTGGGGTCGAAGATGTACAGCGACTCCCAGACCCCGTCGTGGTCGACGATGCCGACGCTCTCCACCCCCTTGGCTTTGAAGTGCGCCTGCCAGGCGTGGAGTTCCTCCATCGAGTCCACGTTGAGCGCGATGTGCCGCACCCAGGAGGGCACCGAGTCGGGCCCCGGGTCAGGCAGGCCCTCCACCTCGAAGAAGGCGATGGCGCTGCCGTCGTGCAGTCCGAAGAAGGTGTGCAGGTACGGGGTCCGCGCACCGCTGGAGGGGACCACGTCCAGCTGGATCGCGGTCAGGAATTCGCACTTCAACACCTCGGTGTAGAAGTCGTGCGTGGCCTGCGAGTTCCAGGTCGGGTAGGCGATGTGGTTGAGCGAGCGCGGTGCGCGGAGAGCGGCGGTCGCCATCATCACTCCTCGATCTTGTTTCAATTATCGGACAACTAGTCCGAAATATGTGTTTGATTGTCTGGCGATTCGTACCGATCTGTCAACCGCCGTCACAGGACCACAGCGTCATTGCGATGCTTCGCATCGCGGTTCGGATGCTCAACCCCGGTGTCTTCCCTCGTCGCTTCGCTCCTCAGTCCAGACACCGGCGCATCCTCACGACGCCACGCAGGGCTTCGCCCGAAAGCAGCCGGTCGTAACCTGCCTGGGCGTCGTCCAGCGGGTAGGCGTCGGTCACGTACTCCTCCAGCGGGAGGCGCCCGGCCAGGTAGAGCCCGGCGAGCAGGGGGAGATCCCTGGCGGCCTCGCAGTCGCCCCAGATCGAGACCTGGATCGAGCCGCCGGTCAGGAACAGGTGCCGCAGCGGCAGTTCGACCATGTCGCCCTGCCGGGGCGCGCCCACCACGACGAGACGGGAGCCGGGGCCGCGCAGCTGGTTGGCCGTGGTGAAGGCGGCGGGGCCGCCGACCGCGTCGAGCACCACGTCCGCGCCCCGGCCGTCGGTGAGTTCTCGCACCCGGGCCGCCGTCTCCTCCCGGGAGGCGTCCACCACGTCGGTGGCGCCGAAGCGCCGGGCCGCGTCGAGCTTGGCCGCGTTGACGTCCACCGCGATGATGCGCCGCGCGCCCGCGTAGGCCGCTCCGGCGACGGCCGCGACCCCCACCCCACCGCAGCCGAGCACCACCACGTCGTCGGCCGGGCCGATCGCCGCGGTGTTGACGGCAGCTCCGAATCCGCTCGGCACGCCGCATCCGAGCAGCGCAGCTACCTGCGGCGGCACCCGGGGGTCGATCGCCACGGCCTGCCGCGCGGGCACGATGACCCGCTCGGCGAGCCCGCCCACGCCGAGCACCGGGGTCGCCTCGGCACCGTCGCCCAGGAGTACCTTGGGCCGCCGGGGAAGCCGGTCAGGGCACGCGCGCGGGCGGCCGGCCGCGCACTGGCGGCACTGCCCGCAGGCCACCATCGGGGCGACCACCACGCTGTCGCCGACGTTCAGCCCGCTCGCCTCGGGACCCAGCTCGGCCACCCGCCCGGCCACCTCGTGCCCCACCAGGTAGGGGAAGTCGGTGCCCGAGGTGCCGTGCATGAAGTGCACGTCGCTGTGGCATAAACCGCAGGCGGTCACCTCGATGACCACCTCGTCGCCCACCGGCTCGCGCAGCGGGATGTCCTCGATGCTCAGCGGCCCGTGCGCGGCGCGGGCGACCGCGCCTCGATAGTGGGTGGGCATGGCGCCTCCTTCGATAAGTCGTGATCTGGATGGACGGGTTCCGGTTAGTACCAGCGCGGCGCGTCGGCCGAGGCGGTGTCGATGATCACGGTCTTGGTCTCGGTGTACGCCTCGTGGCCGAGCCGCCCCAGCTCCCGGCCGATGCCGGACAGGCCGACGCCGCCGATGGGCGCGTCCAGCGCGAGCGCGCCGTAGGAATTGATCCAGAAATATCCGGACCTGACCTGCCTGGCGGTGGTCAGTGCCCGGTCCAGGTCCCGGGTCCAGCAGCCGCCCACCAGGCCGAACGGCGAGTCGTTGGCCAGCGCGACCGCCTGCTCCGCGCCGCTGAACCGCTGCACGGTGAGGACCGGGCCGAACACCTCCTGGTAGACGATGTCGGGCGGGTTCGCCGGGGCGACCTCCAGGACGGTGGGCGCGTAGAAGGCGCCGTCCGGGGGCTCGCCTCCGGCCAGCACCTTGGCCCCCTGCTCGACGGCCTCCTCGACCATCACGTGCACCCGGGCCGCCTCGGCGGCCGAGATCAGCGTGCCCAGCTGGCTATCCGGGTCGAACGGCGGGCCGACCCTGATCGAGCGGGCCAGCTCCACCACCCGGGCCGTGAACGCGTCCGCGACCGGCTCCTCCACCAGCAGCCGGGAGCCGGAGAAGCAGCGCTGTCCGGCGTTGCGGAAGATGCCGCCGACGGTGGCGTGCAGGGCCGCGTCCAGGTCGGCGTCGGCGTAGACGATGTTGGCGGATTTGCCGCCGAGTTCGAGCAGCACCCGCTTCATGCCGTCGGCGGCCGAGCGCATCACCTGGCGGCCGACGGCGGTGCTGCCGGTGAAGGACACCATGGTCACCGCCGGGTGCTCGGCCAGCCGCCGCCCGACCTCGCCCGCGCCCTGAAGCACCTGGAGCAGCCCGGGGGGCAGGCCCGCGTCGGTGAGCAGTCCGGCGAACACGGGCGCCGCCAGGGGGCTGACCTCGGGGGCCTTGAGCAGCACCGCGTTGCCGGCCGCCAGCGCGGGCCCGGCCTTCTGCGCGGCGAACACGAGCGTGGTGTTGAACGGGATGATCGCGGCGACCACGCCGACCGGCTCGCGGAAGGTCATCCGCAGCGTGCCGCCGTCGGCGGGCAGGGTGGATCCCTCCAGGGTGGCCGCCCACCCGGCCGCCGCGCGCAGGTGCGCCGCCGCCACGGCCACCTCGCCGTACGCCTCGGCCAGCGTCTTGCCGTTGTCCAGGGTGACCAGGTGCGCCAGCCGTACGGACTGGGCTTCGATCAGGTCGGCGGCGGCGCGGAGCACCCGGGCCCGCTGGTGCGGCGAGGTGGCGGCCCAGGCCGGTTGCGCGGCAGCGGCCTCGCGCGCCGCCGCGTCGGCGAACTCCGGGGTGGCCTCCTGGACGGTGGCCAGCCAGGTTCCGTCGCCGGGATGGCTGGTGGCGAACTCCCGGCCGCCGCCGTGGCGGAGCGCGCCGGAGACGAAACTGTGGGCCGCCGGAAGCCTGGCGGTGGCGATGTGCCCAGCGAGTGTGCTCAACGGCTGGTCTCCTCTTTCGCTCAGCTAGCGGGCAACGATACTCTTATTTATAGGACTTATAGTCCGATAAATGGAACATGGAGAGTAGTGTGGAGTTCGCGAACCTCGGCCGCAGCGGTCTGATCATCAGCCGCCTGGTCCTCGGCACCGACAATTTCGGCACCCAGACCACCGAGGAGGACGCCTTCGCGATCATGGATCGGGCCCACGAGCTGGGGATCAACCTGATCGACACCTCCAACGTGTACGGCTGGCGGTTCGGCGAGGGCCTGACCGAGCAGATCATCGGCCGCTGGCTGGCCCAGGGCGGCGGCCGCAGGGACCGGACCGTGCTCGCCACCAAGCTGTACGGCCGGATGGCCGAGTGGCCCAACAACTCCGGCCTGTCCGCGCTGCACATCCGGCGCGCCTGCGAGGACTCCCTGCGCCGCCTGGGGACCGACCACATCGACCTCTACCAGCCGCACCACATCGACCGGAGCACCCCGTGGGAGGAGATCTGGGAGGCGATGGAGATCCTGAAGACCCAGGGCAAGATCGTCTACGTGGGCTCCTCCAACCATCCCGCCTGGCACCTCGCCGGTGGCCAGGAGATCGCGGCCCGGCGCGGCCACCTCGGCATGGTCAGCGAGCAGACCATCTACAACCTGCTGGAACGCAGGGCCGAGCTGGAGGTACTGCCCGCCTGCCGGCACTACGGCGTGGGCATGATGCCGTGGTCCCCGCTGGACGCCGGGCTGCTCGGCGGCATTCTCCGCAAGGAACGCGAGCACCTGCTGGGCAAACCGCTTCCCGGCGCCGGGATGGCCCCGCACCGGAGCCGCAGGCTGGTCAAGCTGGACCGGCACCGCGTCGCCGTCCAGGCGTATGAGGACCTGTGCGCGAAGCTCGGCGAGGACCCGGCCGACGTGGCCGTGGCCTGGCTGCTGCGGCAGCCCGGGGTGACCGCGCCCATCATCGGGCCCCGCACGGTGGAGCAGCTGGACGCCGCCGTGCGGGCCTTCGAGGTGAACCTGGACGAGGCGACGCTGGCCAGGCTGGACGAGATCTTCCCTGGTCCCGGCCCCGCGCCTGAGGCCTACTCCTGGTGATCAGCGGAAGGTCTGCTGGAGGGCCAGCAGCCGCCGCACGCCCACCTTTTCCAGATATTCCTGGTGGTCGGCGACGGAGTGCACGTATGTCTCCAGGTACTCCTTGGTGCGGTCCTGGGCTGCCAGGTCGCGGTATTCCACCAGCCGCTCCCGGTCGTAGCCGTAGTGGCCCGGGGAGGACAGCGGGTATGCGCCGTATGGAGCGTGTGCGACCCGTTCCACGATGGCGCTGGGAATGGACACCAGGCGCGGGTCCGGCCGCGGGGCGTGCTCGTCCAGGATCTCGTCCGAGCTGATGATGACGTGGTCGCATGCCTTGGCCATGACGTCCTCGAAGCGGCGCTGGCCGAAGATCTGCGCATTGCCCTTCTGGTCAGTGACCTGGGCGTGGAACAGGCCGTAGTCGGCGCGCAGGGCGGGGATGGTGGTGACCGTGCGGCCGGTGTAGGGGTCGGTGGTGGTGCGGATGTCCGGGTTCACCTTGGGGAGGTCGGTGCCCTCATAAAGCGGGGGTAGCGGCAGGAACGGCAGCCTGCTGGCGCCCGCGCGGAAACCGTAGACGATATAAGCCTCGTCCCCCTCGACGATTTCAATGCTCTGGCTCTCGGCGGCCCTGCGATAGTTCGGGGCCATGCCGAGGAACTCCAAGCCGACGTAGGAGACGTGCAACCGCCGTACACATCCGGCCGCGATCAGCATGTCCACCGGTGCGCCCGCGCTGGGCGTCGGGATCAGCTCCAGGTCCCGCGCGCCGCGCCGGATCAGCGCGTTGACCAGGGCCATCGGGCTGTTGTGCGAGTGCACTCCGCCGAGCGCGATCGTGGCTCCGTCGGGAATGCCGGCGACCGCCTCCTCGGGGGTCGTCACCTTGCTCATCGCATGGACTCCTTCAGCTCGGCTCTTCTGATCTTTCCGCCCTCGTCCACCGGCAGGTCGGCGACGAACTCCACCTCGCGGGGGCGCTTGTATCCGGCCAGCCGCTCGGCGCAGTAGCCGAGCACCTGCTCCTCGGTCAGGTCCGCGCCGGGCGCCCGCTGCACCAGCGCTTTGACCGACTCGCCGAACCGTTCGTCCGGCACGCCGATCACGGCGGCTCTGGCCACGCCGGGACACGCCTGGAGGACCGCCTCGACCTCGCCCGCGTACACGTTCTGCGCGCCGGATCTGATCACGCCCTGGGCGCGGTCGGCCAGGTAGATGTAGCCGCGCTCGTCCCGCCAGGCGATGTCGCCCAGGCGCAGCCAGCCGTCCTGGAGGACCTGCCGGGTGAGTTCGGGCTGGCTCCAGTATCCGGAGAAGACGCTGGGTGCCTTGATGCGCATCTCGCCGGTTTCGCGCACGGGCACTTCGTGGTCCTGCCCGTCGAAGATCTTCACCTCGGCGTACGCGGCTGGGCGGCCCACCGAGACGAGGGAGGTGGCCCCGGCGGCGAGGAAGTTGCGGTGGTCGTCGGGGGTGAGGAGCGCCGTGAAGCCGCCCGCCTCGGTGGCGCCGAAGGCGTGGTAGAGCTCCACGTCCAGGGCCTCGGCCACGGATCTGATCAGGCTCCAGGAGACCGAGGCGCCGCCGTAGCCGATCATCTTGAGGCGCTGGGCCTGGGACAGGTCCAGGTCGGGTAGGGCCCGGACCAGGTCCACGAGCATGGTGGGCACCAGGAAGGCGTGCTCGACGCCGTACTCGGCGATGTCCTTGAGGAACGCGGCGGGGTCGAAGCGCCGCCGGAGCAGCAGGGGCACTCCCAGGTAGGCGGTGGTGGTCACGTAGGACGCGCCGACGCCCAGGCTGAGCGGCACCGAGAGCCAGGTCGGGCCGCCGCGCGGCACGTCGATCTCGGACAGGTAGTTGGCGGTGTGGGCCAGCTGCTGGTCGTGGGTGGCCATGCAGCCCTTGGGCGAGCCGGTGGTGCCGCTGGTGTAGCGGAGCGAGCGCAGGTCGCCGCCGTCGCCGGTCTCCGGTGTTCCGGCCGGGTCGCCGGAAGCGATCAGCTCGGCGAGCGTGGGGTGGCCGTCGATGCCGACGGTGAACACAGCGCGCACGCTGGGGAGCGCGGCGGCCGCCTCGACCGCGGCGGGGGTGTCGCAGATGACCGCGGCCGCGCCGGAGTGGGCCAGGATGCGGGTGATCTCGGGCGCGGTCATCCGGGGGTTGATCCCGACCGCGACCAGGTTGATCTTCCACAGGCCGTAGAAGGAGATCACCATGGGGTGGCTGTTGGCGAGCACCAGCGCGACCCGCTCCTGGGCGCGGAAGCCGAGGGCGGCCAGCGCGTTGGCCAGGCGGTCGCTCTCGTGGTCGAGTTCGGCCCAGGTCAGCTGCCGCTCGTCGGAGATGACGGCGAGCCGGTCGCCGCGCCGTACCGCGTTCTGCCGCAGCAGGTTCTCGATTCGCATGGATCTTCCGTTCTCAGCGGAGTGCCTGGTCCACCAGATTGGCGACCAGGCCGGGTTGCTCGATGTGCGCGTTGTGGCCGGTGTTCGCCAGCACGGTGACCGGGCGGCCGAGCACCGAGACCAGCTCCTCGTAGCGGATGCCGGGGTCGCGGTCGCCGCAGGCCAGCCGGACCGGGCAGGCGACACGGGCGGTCAGGGCGGTCAGCGCGGCGGGAGGCGCGGGAGGCGCGGCGGTGATCCGGGGATCGCCCGATAACCGGTAGCCGCTCTCGGCGACGGCGACCCCGCTGTCCAGGTCCGCCGCGGCGAACCCGGCCATCCCGGAGATCCGCCCGAACAGCTCGCGGGCCTGCTCCCGGCCGGGGAGGATCCGGATCGGCCGGGTCGCGGCGGCGGCGCGGCGGGTCAGCTCCTCCTCGGTCCAGCTCACCTTCATCGCGATGACCAGGACGGACGCGACGCTCACCCCGCGAGCGCCGTCCGCGAGGGCCAGCGCGATCATCCCGCCGAGGGAATGCCCGACCAGATGCACCGGGCGCTCGCCCACGTGCCCGCGGACGGCGGCGGCCACCGCGTCGGCGTAGCCGTCCGGGGAGTAGTCCAGCTGCCAGCGGGAGCGGCCGTGACCTGGCAGGTCGGCGAGCAGCCAGCCGGCGTCGGGGCGGCGGGCGGCCAGCTCCCGGGTGACCGGCTTCCAGACCGCCCCCGAGGCGGCCGAGCCGTGCAGGAACACCACCGTCGGGCCCGCGCCGCCGCCGGACTCCAGGTGCACGCCCGGTCCGGCCTGCGTCGGCCGCGGAGAAGTCATGATCCCTCCTGCTTGAAGAAGTCCAGCACCGTCTCGGTGAACGCGGCGGCCCGCTCGATCTGCGGGTAGTGGCCGCTCCCGGCGACGGTGACCGCGACCGCGCCGGGGATCTGCGCGGCCAGCTCCCGCCAGGTGCCGTCCGGCACCAGCCGGTCGTGCTCGCCCCTGATCAGGCAGGTGGGTACGGCGATGCCGCCGTAGTCGCGGGCGGGCGGGCGCACGTGCGGGCGGTTCTCGCCACGGCGCATCGGGGAGCGCAGGCTTCCCGCCGCCGCCGTCTCCCACGCGCCGGGGATGGCGCAGAAGTCGTACCTGCGGCGCAGGTACTCCTCGCTGTCCCGCCAGCGCGGATCGTGGAAGAGCACGTCCATGGACGGGCGCAGCCCTGCCAGGGTGCCGTCGAAATCCTCCAGCACCTTCCTGGCCGCCTCCGCCGGGGCGGCCAGGCCGATCCCGGCCACCGCCATCGCCCTTATCGGCCAGACCGGCGCGGGTTTGTTCGCCACGTCCAGCAGCATGCGCCCGCTGAGCGAGGTGCCGATGAAGTACGCCGACTCGATCCGGAGTGCGCGCAGCACGCCGGAGACCTGGCGGAGCATCAGCCGTCGCTGGCCGCCGAAGTCCCTGAGCTTGTCGCTGTGCCCGTAGCCGACGAAGTCGAGCGCCATCACCCGGTGGTGGGCCGCCAGGGCCGGGATGCAGTGTTCCCAGGTGATCTCGGCGGCGGCGCCGTACTCACCGCCGTGGAGCAGGACCAGCGGGGGTCCGTCACCGGCCTCCAGGTAGTGGGTGGCGCAGCCGTCCACCACGAGGTGGCGTTCTGCCCAGTTCATGCCGTGGCGGGGTAGCGGCGCAGCACGCCTTCGGTGTCCACCTGGGTGCGTAGCAGGCGCAGCTCCTGTTCGGTCGGCGGGTCGACGGTCCGCACGTCGTCGGCGACCAGCAGCTCGAACCCGGTGGCCGCCTGGACCCGCTCGACGCTGCTCCACGGGTGCACCTTGATCAGCCGCATCCGGCGGGTCTCCGGCTCGAAGTCGAACACCCCCAGCGGGGTGAACACCCGGCGGGGGCCGTCTGACTCGGGGCGGAAGACCTTGCCGCGGGAGTCGCCGCCGTCCAGCCAGCCCGCCCCGCTGACGAAGTCCACCTTGTCGACGAAGATCCTCGGCGTGTGGTGCTCGGTGTAGATGTAGCTGGTCTTGAAGCCGCCGAGGAAGATCAGCCCGATCGTGCCGGGGCCGCGGACCTTGGGCTTGTCCCACGGGCCGATCACGGCCATGTTGAGATTGCCGTGCTTGTCGATCTGCATCCCGCCCAGGAACGCGAAGTCGAACCGGATCGCGGTCTCGAAGTCCACCACGTCGTCGAGACTGAACTGGTACTCGCTGGTCACCAGGTTGCGGTAGTCGGCCGACGACTCGGTGAGCCGCTGGATCTTCGGGTTCATCGCGCCGCTGCCGCCGCAGAAGAAGGACAGGCCCGGCGCGTGGGTGAGCTGCGCCAGCCGCAGCCCGGCCACGGGGATGTGCGAGGCGGCGCCCACGGAGCCGAAGTCGCCGTCGGCCATCTCGTGCGAGATGGAGATCGCCATCATCTCGGCCCAGGTGTAGCTCATGTCCGGCACGTGACCCCCAAGAAGCTTGCCATGATGGCGATTCGCATTTATCGTACATCAAGTCCGCAATGTGTTACAGACTCTAGGGTGGCGGCACCGCTGTCAAGAGGAACGACGATGATCCGACCCTCCGCGATCGAGCGCGCCCTGCACGGGCTCGTCGATCTGCACTGCCACTCCGGGCCCAATCCCCTGCCGCGCCGGTTCGACCATGTGGGCGCCGCCGCCGACGGCGCGCGGCTGGGCATGCGGGCCCTGCTGGCCAAGTCCCACCACCACAACACGGTGATGGACCTGCTGGCCATGCGGGATCGGCTGGCCCCGCTCAGCACCGCCGTGTACGGCGGGATCGCCCTCAACAACCAGGTCGGCGGCATCAACCCGTACGCGGTGGAGATGTGCCTGCGGATGGGCGGGCGGTGCGTGTGGTTCCCCACCATCTCCTCCCGCGCGCACATCGACCACCACAACTCCGGCGGTGGTTTCCCGAAGCCGACCATCCCGCTGTCGCTCGCCCAGGTCGACGTGCGCGGGCCGGACGGGGCGCTGCTTCCCGAGGTCGGCCGGGTGCTGGACGTGATCGCGGAGTCCGGCGCGCTGCTCTCCGCCGGGCACATGGCGCCGGAGGACATCCTGGAGGTCTTCGCCGCCGCCCGGGATCGGGGGGTCAAGCGGATGGTGGTCAGCCATCCCAACTTCGTGATCGGCTCCGACCCCGCGCAGTGTCGTGAGTTCATCCGGCTCGGTGCGTACATCGAGCACGAGACCAGCATGTACGACCCCGAGGTGGCCCAGGCCCGATGGTCGGCCCGGCAACTGCTCGACTGGATCGAACAGGTCGGGCCCGAGCACACCGTGCTCGCCTCCGACCTTGGCCAGGCGGGGCGGCCGATGCCCGTGGACTCCTTCATCCGGGTCGGCTCCGCGCTGCTGGACCTGGGCCTGCCGGAGAAGGACCTGCGGCGGATCGTCCGCGTCAACCCCTCCTACCTGCTCGGCCTGGACGACTGAAAGGACCGATCGCATGTACAGCGCAACCGACCCGCGCTCCGCGCTCAACGCGGGAGGGCCGACCGACCCGAACGCGCCTATCGCCGAACTGGCCACCTTCGAGTTCCTGACGATGCCGCCCCAGGAGAGCACCGAACGCGGCGGCAGAACCTGGTACATCCGCGGGCAGAATCTGGCGATCTCCTACAGCCGTCTGGCCGGCGGCGACATCCTCCGCCGGGAACAACGCGAGGAGTATGTCGTGATCCTGCCGGGTGACGAGACCATCGAGGTCACGGCGGGCGCCGAGAGCAGGACGGTGTCCGGCCCCGGCGTGGTCATCGTGCCGCCGGGCGAGAGCACGATCACCGCGCGCGGCGAGGCGGAACTGTTCCGCCTGTTCGACGCGCGAACCTCCGACGTGCTGGCCCGCTGCGTCAACGCCGCCTCCTACGCCGAGCCGCACCCCCGGGTGGCCCTGCTGGAGCCGTGGCCGGACCCGCCCGCCGGGCACCGGCTGCGCGTTTATCTCAATGCCGATCATCCCCGGACGAAAGACCGGTTCGGCCGCATCTTCCGGAGCAGCTCAATTATGGTCAACTTCGGTGACCCCAGCGACGGGCCGCGCGACCCCGACCGGATGTCCCCGCACCACCACGACGACTTCGAACAGTGCTCGCTGACCGTGGCCGGCGACTACGTCCACCACGTGCGCACGCCGTGGACCACCCGCCTCGGCCAGTGGCGCGACGACGAGCACGCCCAGGTGGGCAGCCCTTCAGCCGCCATCATTCCGCCGCCCACCGTGCACACCAGCCAGGCCATGGGTCCCGGGCGGCACCTGCTCATCGACGTGTTCAGCCCGCCACGCGCCGACTTCTCGGCCAAAGCCGGATGGGTGCGCAACGCCGACGAGTACCCCGCCCCCGACCACGTCGTCACCCGATGACCGACATAGTCGGCACCTGGCGTCTCCACGACTACTACCTGGAAGGCGAAGCCGACGGCCCCGACGGCGCGGCCGGTGCTCGCCCGCTCGGCGACGCCCCACTCGGGCGGCTCCTGTACGGCCCCGACGGTTACATGGCCGTGCAGTACATGCCTGGGGATCGGCCGCCCCTGGCCACCCCCAACTGGCGCTGGACCAGCGACGCGGAACGCCTGGACGCGGTCCGCGGCTTCGGCGCCTACAGCGGCCGGTACGAATGGCTCGGTGACCGGGTCACCCACCACATCGAGGCCGCCCTCTACCCCAACTGGATCGGCGCCACCCAGGTCCGGCTGGCCGTCGTGACCGGGACCCAGCTGGTCCTGCGTGCCGAGCGCACCCCCGGCCAGCCACCGACGCCCGTCCTCGTCTGGGAGCGCCTGACGCCATGCTGATCGACGCGCACGCGCATCTGACCGTCAACGACCCCGCCTACCCGGGTACCGAGGTGCGCGACCCGATGACCGCGGAGCGGCTGCTCGCCGCGCTGGACGAGCACGGGCTCGCAGGGGCTGTCGCGGTGCAGCGAGCGCACGTGTACGGCTTCGACAACAGCTACGTGGTGGACTCGGCCGCGCGGCATCCGGACCGGCTGGCGGCCATGTGCGTGATCGACGCCCTGGCCCCCGACGCCGAGTCAGTGGTCCGGCACTGGGCTTCCCGCAGCGCGGTGGCGATGCGTCTGACCGCCCCTGGCGGCAACCAGCATGGCGGCCCCGGCGGCGCGGACTGGTTCGCGGGCCCTTCAGCGCTGCGAGTGTGGCGGCAGGCCGCCGATCTCGGGCTGTCGATGTGCCTGCACCTGTACCGATGGAACCGCGACGAGTGCCTGGCCGCACTCCCCCGCGTGGTGCGCGCGTTCCCGGACACGCCGGTCGTGCTCGACCACATCGCCAGCGTCGAAGCGAATCGGCCGCACCCTTACCCGGGCGCGTCCGGCCTCCTCGCGCTGACCGAACTGGAACAGGTGCACATCAAGGTCACCACCCTCAACTACGCCCAACTCCTGGCCGCCGGGGTCGCTCCGGCGGAGGTGGTCGCCTGGCTGGTGTCCCGGTTCGGCGCCGAGCGGGTGCTGTGGGGTTCGGACGTGACGCAAACCCCGGTCAGTTATCCGGACATGGTGCGAATCGGCCGGGAGTCGGCGGCCGGTCTCCGGCCCGAAGACGCCGCGCTGGTGTTCGGAGGCACCGCCGCCCGGCTGTACGGGCTCACCGTCCCGGAGACGCTGTGACGCTGGTCGACGCCCATGTGCACCTGTTCAGCCGGACGCTGCCGCTGGCGGCCGGAGCCTGGACGCGGCCGGAGGGCGACCTGACCGCCGAGGCGTTCCTGCCGATGATGGACGCGCACGGCGTGAGCCACGCGGTGATCTCGGCGATGAGCCTGCTCGGCGACCAGAACGAATACACCCTGGCCGCGCTGCGCGCCCACCCTCGGCTGCGCGGCACGGTGCATGTGGAACCGGGCACTGAGCTGGCCGATTTGGCCGGGCTGATCGGCGTGGTCGGAGTGCGGTTTCAATGGCGTCGCCGTACCGACCTGCCGGACCTGCGCGAACCCGGCTATCGCACGCTGCTGCGGCAGATCGCCGAGTTGGACTGGCACGTCGAGCTCAACATCGAGTCGGCGCGGCTGCCGCCGGTGCTGGACTCGCTGCTGGCTGCCGGGATAAAGGTGGTCGTGGACCATTTCGGCGACCCGCACCCCGAAACCGGCTACGCCAACCCCGGAGGCGCCGCGCTGCTGCGCGGCCTGGCCACCGGCCAGGTCTGGGTAAAACTGTCGGCCGGATACCGGTTTGGCGTCTCTCCCGCCAGGCTGGCCGGATACGCGGCGACGCTGCTCTCCGCCACCGGGCCGGAACGACTGTTCTGGGGCAGCGACGCCCCATTCGTCGGCGCGCGACGGCCGCTCACTTACCAGGACGCGGTGAACTCCTTCGCGACCACGGTGCCGGATCCCGCGTTACGCGAGCAGATCACCCGGACCTCCCTGGCGTTCTACTTCAGGTCAGCTTCTCGGCCCTGATCTGAAGGGTTGAGCTTGCAGCTCCTCACCATCAATGGATTCGACAGCTTAGGCCGCGTGCGGCAGCGGGCCCAGCAGGGCAAAACCCTGCTGGGCTTGCGATGCCGATAACAGACCTGAGAGCCGTTCCCCGCCGGGCGGGTGCGTGCGATCCCGTCACCGCGGTACCAACCGCAGCAGGACAGAGCCGGTTCAGCGGCCCGGTGGCAGGTGGCTCTGCAGGTGCTCGCTGAAGCCGGCGAAGTCGGTCGCCAGCTGGTCCGCCGTCCAGCCGCCCTCCCGGTAGGTCACGAACTCCTCCTTGGGGTGGCCCCAGATGGCGAACTTGTCGCCGCCGAAGCCGAAATACTGACCGGTGATCCCGGCCGAGTCCGCCGAAGCCAGGAAGACCACCAGGGGGGCCACGTCCTGAACCGTGCCGATGCCCCTGCGGCGGAGTTCGGGCGGGACCGGGGCGCCGGCCTCCACCTGGGCCACCACCTCGGTGAGGTTCGGGATGGTCGCCGCCATCCGGGTCAGCGCGATCGGGACGATCGCGTTGACGGTCACCTCGGCCTTGGCCAGTTCGATCGACCAGACCCGGACCATGGCGATGATCGCCGCCTTGGACGCCGAGTACGCGGTCTGCCCGAAACTGCCGTACTGCCCCGCGGGCGAACCGACGAGGATCAGGCGGCCCCCGCCGCCCTGCTCGCGGAAGCGGGCGGCGGCGGCCCGGCCGCAGGTGAAGGTGCCCCGCACGTGGCTGTTCACGACCAGGTCGAACTCCTCGTCGGTGACCTTGCCCAGGGTGCGGTCGCGGAGTGCTCCCGCGTTGGTGCACATCACATCAAGGCGGCCGAATTCGGCCACGGCACGCCGGACGAGGGCGTCCGCCGACTCCGCCGTACCGACCGCGCACACCTCGGCGACGGCCCGGCCGCCCGCGCCGACGATCGCGTCCACGGTTTCGGAGGCCGCGTCGCCGTCGATGTCGTTGACGACCACGCCCGCGCCCGCGGCGGCCAGCGCCTCGGCGTACGCGCGGCCGAGGCCCCGTCCTGATCCGGTGACGATCGCGACCTTGTCGTCGAGCCGCACAGTTCTTCCTCCATGGGTGTTCCGGGGGGCGCCCCAGGGACGCCCCCCTGCGACTTATGAGCTGATCTTGATGGGGGCGAAGTCGTAGTCGCCCGTCACCGGCACCTCCATGCCGGTGACACCCTTGCGGAAGGCGGCCACGTAGGTGACGCCGCAGACCGGCACCACCGGCGGACCGACCTCCAGCACCTTCTTGAAGATCTCCTGGAGCGGCGCCGCGCGCTGGGTCACGTCGTCGCTGACCCGCGCCTCGGCGAGCAGCTCCGCGCCGCCGGGCAGCTCGAAGCCGCCGGGGTTGTAGAGGCCGCCCTTGAGGTAGAAGTCGGCGACGAACTGACTCGGGTCGGGCCGCCCGGCCTGGAGCAGCGAGACGGTGGCGGTGAACTTGCCGGTCCTGCGCGCGTTCACCATCTGCTGGAACTCCAGCACCTTGATGGTGACCTTGATGCCGACCTGCTGCAGCTGGGCCTGGAGCGCCTGCGCCAGGGTCTGGTAGGAGGTGTTGGGGCCGACCTCCAGCTGCATCTCGAAGCCGTCCGGGAAACCCGCCTCGGTCAGCAACTGCTTGGCCTTGGCCGTGTCGTAGTACGGCTTGACGTCGTTGAGCTCGGGCACGTTCGCCCAGAAGCCCTGCTGGAGCGGCTGCACGGCCGGCGCGCAGGAGCTGGCGTACAGGTTCTTGCTGATCGACTCGCGGTCGATCGCGTACAGCATGGCCTGGCGGATCTTCGGGTCGGCCAGCTTGTCGGAGCCGGTGTTGATGAGGATGCCGTTGAAGGTGGTGTTCGGCCCTCTGATCACGGTCAGGCCGGCCGCCTCGGACTCCTTGATCTGGCTGGGCGTGATGGACGTGCCGTCCGCCTGGCCCGACTTGACCGCGCGCAGCCGGGTGGACTCGTCGGAGTAGACCGCCATCTCGATGCCGCCGATGGTGATGCGCTTGGCGTCCCAGTAGCCGTCGAACCTCTTGAAGGTCACCTTGCCCTCACTGAGGGTGTCCAGCTGGAACGGCCCGGTGCCGACCGGCTTGGCGGTCAGGCCGGGGTCGGTGAGCGCGCTCGGCGCGACCACGATGCCCGGCTCCCCGGCCAGCACGTTGATCATGTAGCCGGACGGCTCCTTGAAGGTCAGCTTGACCTGGTCGGGGGCGACCACCTCGACCTGCTCAAGCCCCGCGAGGGCTCCCGCCTGCGCCCCTTCCTTCTTGTACGCCTCCAGGGACGCCTTGACGGCTTCGGCGTTCAGCTCCTCCCCGTTGTGGAACTTCACGCCCTGCCGCAGCTTGAAGGTGATCGTCTTGTTCTCGTCCGCGAGCTCCCACTCGGTGGCCAGGCCAGGAATGATCTCCCCGGCCGGGGTCCGGTTGATCAGGCTCTCGTAGACGACGTCCAGGAAGACGGGGTCCAGCGGCGCCGACTTGCGCGGGTCGAAGGAGGTCGGCATGCCCGGCACCGCCCACCTCAGGATGGCGTTGTTGTCATATCCCGCCGCGGCCGGTTGGGCGCTCCCGGCCGGACTCCCCCCGGTCTCGCTCCCGCACCCGGCGAGGACGAGACCTAAGGTGAGGATCACACCGGCCGATTTCACTGACGTTCGTTTCACGGCCCTTGCCTCCATATTTCACTTGTCCCGCAATCGCTCAGCGGCGATAACGGCGCCTTCGGCGAGAGCGCGCAGCTTCGCCCAGACGATCTCCTCGTGTCCCACCCGGGATCCGATCCCGCAGTCTGTGCCGGCGTGCAGGTTCTCCCTGCCGACCACGCCGGCGA
Source organism: Acrocarpospora pleiomorpha (assembly GCF_009687885.1). Taxonomy (GTDB): domain Bacteria; phylum Actinomycetota; class Actinomycetes; order Streptosporangiales; family Streptosporangiaceae; genus Acrocarpospora; species Acrocarpospora pleiomorpha. The sequence continues at coordinate 66,567 of NZ_BLAF01000022.1, read as the reverse complement.
AGTTCACCAGCCGCTCGGCGACCAGCTCGGGATGCTCGACCAGGTCGGTCGCGTGGCTGACCACCCCAGGGATGAGGATCTTGCCCTCGGGCAGCTTCACGTCCTCCCACACCCGCCACTCGTGCGCGTGCCGGACATTTCCTGACTCGATCGCGTACGCACCCGCGTTGACCTTGATCAGCAGGTCGGCGATGTGGCGCAGGCCGATGTCCTGGGTGTGCGGGCGGTGGCCGCTGCCCCAGCAGGTGTGCAGCCGGATCTGCTCGGCGGGCAGCCCGGCGATGCTGTGGTTGATCACCTCGACCGCGGACTCCAGGTAGCGGCGCAGGTCCTCCACCGTCCAGCTGGGATGGAACTGCCAGGTGGTGGCGAACTCCGGCTCGTCGATCTGCAGGATCAGACCGGCGTCGGTGATCGCCCGGTACTCCTCGCGGAGCGCCTCGGCCACCGCGAACATGTAGTCCTCTTCGCTCGGGTAGTACGCGTTCCGCGCGCCGGCGCCCAGGCTGAGCGGGCCGAGGGCGGCGATGAAGCCGTCCGCTTCCCGGCCTGTCAGGGCGGTCTTCAGGGCGTCGATGTCGGCGGCGATGGCGTCCTGGCCGGTGTAGGTGATCGGGGACGTGCACACGCGTTCGGTGGTGGGCATCTTCGGGGCGGCGCCGGGTGTCGAGAAGCCGGGCCGGATCGGGCCGCCCGAGCCCGCCAGCCACAAGCCGGAGACGTACATGCCCGGGAACTCGGCCTTGTCGCGGGCGGCCACGTATTCGCGCTTCGGCGGCGTGCCCGGCTCGATGGGCAGGGTCTCCCAGCCGGTCACCCGGGCATGGATATAACCGGCATATCCGGACATGTTCGCGGCTTTGACGTACTCGCCGTCGTTGACGGTGTCCAGGCCGCAGGCGATCTGGAGGTCCACGACCTCGCCTACCGCGCCCGGGAGCCGCTCGTCCACGGCCGCTCGCGCGCCTTGGGCGATCAGGTCGTCCAGGTCCTTGGGTCTGGGCAGGTTGCCGCCGTGGGTGGTGAGAATTCGGTGGTTGTCGCGCCTCATACGATTCCTTTGAATTTCTGGAGTTGGTGACTGGCGCACGACTGGTCGACCAGGCCAGGCCGGACGGCGAAGCTGTAGGTCACCTCGGCGACGTACAGGTCGCCGCGGGAGTCCAGCGCGATGCCGTGCGGGGCGATGAAGTTGCCGGGGGCGGCGCGGTCCTGGGTGGAGTCGCCCCACCGTTCGATCACGCCGCCGTCCCGGCCGAGAACGGAGAGCCGGGCCGGGTGGTCCTCGGTCATCTCGCCGTGGACGAAGGACTTGGCGCCTTTCGGCCGCCACAGCTCGGCCACGAAGACCGTGCCGTCCGGCGCGACGGTCAGCGCGCAGGGGCGGCGCACGTCCGTCCACGCCTCGATGAACCGGCCGCCGGCGTCGAAGACCTGGATGCGGTCGTTCTCGCGGTCGCCGACCAGGATCCGGCCGTCGGGGGTGATGTCCAGGCAGTGCGGGAGGTGGAACTGGCCGGGGCCGGTGCCGATCTCGCCCCAGGAGTGGATCAGTTCGCCGTCGGGGGAGAAGTGGTGGACGCGGCAGTTGCCGTATCCGTCGGTTACGTACAGGTCGCCGTCGGGGGCGACGGCGAGGGCGGTGCAGCGGTTGAACGGGCCGCCGGGGTGGCGCACCCGCTCCACGCTGTGCACCCGCGCGGGGCCGCTGGAGGTGTAGCCCGTGTCGGAGGGAACGCCCTCGGTTCCGATGGTGAGGAGCAGTTCTCCCTTGGGGGTGAACTTGCGCACGGTGTGGTCGCCGGCGTCCACGCAGTAGATCGCGCCGTCGGGTCCGACGGTCAGGCCGTGCGGCATGGTGAAGAGGCCGAGTCCCCACGAGCGGACGAACGTGCCGTCGCGCTCATAGACCAGGACCTGGTGGTCGAAGCGGGTGAACAGGTAGACGCGGTCGTCGGCGTCCACGTCGACGGCGGTCACATCCGCGTGCCGCAGGCCGTCGGGCAGGCGCTCCCAGTCGTCGTCGAGGAGGAAGCGGTGGCGGTCGCCGCGTGTGGTCATAACGCCCCCCGGGTGGCCGGGAGCCAGCCCCACGGGTGGGTGCCCCACACCGGTGGCACCAGCTCTCCCGCTCGTACAGTGTGCACGGGCACCAGGCCGTATCCGCCGTGGAAGGTCTCCTGCGCGGTGTCGACGAACTCGAAATCGCCCTCGACCAGGTCCAGGACGGTGAGATCGGCTTCGCGCCCGACGGCGATGGCTCCCAGCTCGTGCTCCAGGCCGATCGCCTTGGCCGCATTCACCGTGGTCATCCGCACCACATCGGCCAGGCTGTAGCCAACAGCCAGGAACTTCGCCATGCATTCGAGCAGCGAGTGGAAGTTCTGGCCCATCGCCGTCAGGTCGCTGCTGATGGTGTCCGGCGCGAGGCCCAGTTCACGCTGCTCGCTGGCCACCCGGTAGCCGAAGTTGCCGCGGCCGAGCGCGGAGTCCAGGATCACCCCGCGTTCCCTGGCCGCGACCAGGGCTTGCGTCATCCCCTGCGCGCCGCCGGGGTTGGGCGTGCACAGGTGGGTGAGGATGTCGCCGGGGTCCAGCTGGTCGAGGGCGAACCGGGTTATGGGAGCTAGCCGCTCGGGGTTCGGTCTCCGGTGCGCGGACAGGTCGCCGATGTGGACCATGAGCGGGACGCCGTACTCGCGGGCCACGTCCTTGGCGGCGGCGAAGACCTCCTTGCCGCGCTCGGCGACCAGCGGCCCGACCAACCGCAGCTTGACGCCCTGAACCAGGCCGGGATTGGCGGCCATGCACCGCTCGATGGCGTCCTGGTCGATCTCGTCCATGCTGTTCACGTCCACCAGGGTGGGCATGGTGTGGGCGTGGCTGCCGATGTTCAGGTAGGGCACGATCCTGGTGCTGGCCTTGGGCTGGATGAAGGCCGAGAAGACGCCGATGGCGGCCACGCCGACCGAGCCCGCGTCCACGAGCGTGGTCACTCCTGAGCCCACGCCGATCACGTCGGGGTCGCAACCCTCCATGCCGACGCCTGGGGTGATGGCGCCGTACGCGACGTGGGTGTGCAGATCGATCAAGCCGGGCACCACATATCGGCCCCGCACGTCGATCACGCGGCGGGCCTGGTCGGCGAGGATGTCCTGGCCGAGCGCGCTGACGCGCCCGCCGGTGATCGCCACGTCCAGGACGCCGTCGATGGCCTGTCCCGGGTCCAGGACGTGGCCGCCTCTGATCAGCAGGTCGTATTCCATCGGATCTCCCATCAGAAGGGGTTCCAGCCCGGAGGCAGCGCGTCCAGCTGGACGGCCCAGCCCCGCGCCAGCGTGTCGGCCTCCTCGCCCAGGCCGATCTCGTCCAGCACCGCGCGCCCGTCCGCGCCGGGGCGGCGGACCGCCGCGCCCAGCCGGGGCGGATTGCCCTCGACCGAGATGGCGAGACCGGGCATCACCACCTCCCCGACCTCCTCGGAGACCTGGTTGACGCTCAGCCCGAGGGTTCTGGCGCGCGGGTCGGTCATCAGCTCCCCGAGCGAGGAGACCGGATGCGCGCCCACTCCTGCCGCGACCAGCCGCCGGGTCCACTCGGCCGCGCCGGACGTGCGGAAAGCGGCGGCGATGCGTTCGGGGTCCAGCTCTTCCAGGCCGACCACCTGGCGCAGCGCGGGCAGTTGCTCTTCCATCGCGCCGAGGAAGAACCAGCCGTCGGCGGCCTGGTAGAAGCGCTGCCACGGGCTCGGCCCGAGAGCGGCGGGCCCTTGGCTCTCCGCCGGGCGCAGCACCTGCCAGGCCTGCTGGTAGAGGCCGGTCTGAGTGAGCGAGGCATGCACGTGCTGCCCTTGCCCCATGGTCTCCCGGTGATAGAGGCCAAGCGCGGCGGCGAACGCAGCCATCGTGCCGGTCCCGTAATCCAGCACGTTGTACGGCCCGAACACCACCGGCGGCCCCTCCCCACCAGCCCGGACCATGACCCCGGTCGCCGCCTGACCCTGCGTCTCGTAACCGCGCCGATCCGACCACGGCCCGCCACGCCCAAAACAGTTGACCGACACGTAGACGATGTCCGGACGACGGGCCCGCACGTGCTGGTAACCCAGCCCGTAGCTGTCCGCGGTCCGCCCGGGAAAGTTGTGCGTGAGCACATCCGCCTCATCGATCAACCGCCACAGGACCTGCTGCCCCTGGCTCGACTTGACGTCCAGCAGCACGGTGCGTTTGCCCCGATTCACAAACCCATGCGCGCCCACCCACCGCTGCGGCACATTGATCTTGACCACGTCGGCCCCGAACTCGGCCAGAATGCGCCCCGCACTCGGCCCGGCCAGAATCTGGGTCAGATCCACAACCTTCCGCCCCTGGTACGGCAATCCGCCCTCACCCGCAGGCAGCCCCGCTGAACCGGACGGCGCAGCCAACTCTTCTAAGATCTCCGCACGATCCCCGTCAGGCAGGCTGCGCGGCCGGTCAGGCACGGCCGGGGTCCCAGACAGCCAGACCGGAGAGCCGGGCATGGCGGTCGGCCCGAGCGCCGGGTCATCCAGCACGACCACCTCGCCGGACACCCGCGCATGCGCGGAATCCAGCCACTCCCCGGTGGTCCGCACCATGGTGAGCGGCACCCCGGCCACATCGCCGAGCTCCTCCCACTCCAGCGCGGGCCGGGTCAGGAAGAGCCCGGTCAGCCGCTCCTCCAGCAGGTCACGCAGGTGCGGCTCGCGATCCATCCTGGGCCGGTCGGTCAGCCCTTCCCCCGCCCACTCGGTCGCCCCGGCCGCGTCCAGAAACCACGAGAGGAAACGAGTGGTGGCACCGATCGGGTTGAACTGCACATAGCGGCCGTCCGCGCAGCGATAGGTGCCGCTGCCGTTGGAACGGATGGCACGTTCCGGTCCAAGACCCCGCGCCGTCGGGTACGCCCCGCTGCCCCCGACCGCCTCGAACATCGCGTGATACAGCGGCACCTCGATGCGATCCCCCCGGCCGGTCCGATGCCGCGAGGTGAGCCCCGCCACCACCGCGAAGGCCCCGCAGAAGGCCGCGAAGTTGGACGCCACCGGAATCGCGCTGTAGGTCGGGCGGGTGGGATCCCAGCCCTTGGGCACATATCCGACCCTGATCCGGCAGTTGCCGGTGGCCGCCGCGATGACCCCCTCCCAGCCGGGCACCCCGGCCCGCGGGTCGGCGGCGGCGAAGCCGGGCAGCGAGCAGTACAGCAGCCGGGGATTGACCTCGCGCAACTCCGCCCAGCCGAGCCCGAGCCGATCCATCACCCCCGGCCGGAAGTTCTCGATCAGCACGTCGGCCCGCCGGACCAGCTCCCGGGCGGTGTCCAGGTCGGACGACGCCTTCAGGTCCAGAGTGATGCGGCGTTTGTTCCGGTTGAGGAATGCGTCGGCGCTGTCCAGCACGGCCCCCGGGCGGTCAACATGGACCACGTCGGCGCCCTGGTCGGCGAGCATCAGCGCGGCCAGCGGCCCGGCCACGTAGTGACCGAAGTCGACGACCCTGACACCCGCCAGCGCACCTCCCCTGTCGTTCATCGCATGGTCTCCTGGGGGATCGTCACTTCATCCATCGGCTTCTCGCCTGGCCGGTGGCGCACGCAGGCCACCCGGTGCTCGGCGGCGATCTGGAGCAGCGGCGGGTCCTGGCGGGCGCACTCGGGCAGCGCCACCGGGCAGCGGGTGTGGAACCGGCAGCCCGAGGGCGGGTTGGCCGGGTCGGGCAGGTCGCCCGTGAGCACCGTCCTGCGGCGGGCCCGCTGCGCGCGCGGATCGGGCAGCGGCACCGCCGACAACAACGCCTTGGTGTAGGGGTGCCGTGGACTGTCCGCGATCTGCTCGGCTGGACCCTCCTCGACGATCCGGCCCAGATACATCACCGCGATCCGGTGCGCCAGGTGCCGTACGGTGGCGAAGTCATGCGAGACCAGCACCATCGCCTGGCCGGTGTCCTCCTGGATGGACAGCAGCAGGTTGAGGATCTCCGACCGGGTGGACAGGTCGAGCGCGGAGGTCGGCTCGTCGGCCACCAGCACGCTGGGCGACAGGGCCAGCGCGCGGGCGATGCAGACCCGCTGCCGCTGCCCGCCGGACAGCTCGTCCGGGTAGCGGTCCACGAACGCCGGGTCGAGCGCCACCCGGGCCAGCAGGGCGGCCGCCCGCTCGCGCATCTCCCCCCGGCGGATCCGGCCGTGCACCAGCAGCGGTTCCGCGACGGCGTGGGCGACGGTCTTGGTGGGGTCGAGCGCGCCGTACGGGTCCTGGAAGATGACCTGGAGGCGGGCGCGCATCTGCTTCAGCTCGCGGCCCTTGGCCCGGCTGACGTCCTTGCCCTCCACCTCGACGGTGCCCTGGTCGGGGGTGAGCAGCCGGGCCATCAACCGGCCCACGGTGGTCTTGCCGGAACCCGACTCGCCGACGATGCCGACGGTGGTTCCGGCCCGCACCTCCAGATCCACCCCGTCCACCGCGCGGACGCTCTCCACCGCCCGGCCGAACGCGCCCCGGCGCATCGGGAACGACTTGCTCAGGCCCTGAACCCGCAGGACCACCCGATCCTCAGCCACGGACGGCTCCCTTGAGCGTCAGGTCGCCGGAGGCGACGCGGCCACATCGGGTGCGGTGTCCTTCGCCCAGCGGGGCGTCGGGCTGGGGCTCCCGGCAGTGGGGCTCCACCGCGTGCGCGCAGCGCGGCTCGAACCGGCATCCGGCCGGGAACCCGCCGGCGGACGGCACCCGCCCCGGGATCACCGTCAGCCGCGACCTGGCCTGGCCCGACTGCGGCACGGCGGCCAGCAGGGCGCTGGAGTACGGGTGCCCCGGGTCGTAGAACAGCCGGTCCACGGTGGTGCGCTCGGCGATGTGACCGGCGTACATGACGACCACCTCGTCGCAGAAGTCGGCGACCACGCCGAGGTCGTGGGTGACCAGCAGGACGGCCAGGTCCAGATCGCGTTGCAGGTCGCGCAGGAGGGCCAGGATCTCGGCCTGGATGGTGACGTCCAGCGCGGTGGTCGGCTCGTCGGCGATGACCAGCCGCGGCTCGCAGGCGATGGCCGCCGCGATCATGACCCGCTGCTGCATGCCGCCGCTCATCTCGTGCGGGTAGGCACCGATCCTCCTGGCGGCGTTCGGGATGCCGACCCGCTCCAGGAGATCGCGCGCCCGCGCCAGGGCCACCCCGCGCCGCTCGCCCAGGTGCAGCCGCCGCGCCTCGGCGATCTGGTCGCCGACCGTCATGGTCGGGTTGAGGCTGCTCATCGGCTCCTGGAAGACCATGCCGACCGGCCCGCCGCGGATCCGGCGCAGCTGCCGGGGCGTGCACGAGAGCAGGTCGACCCCGTCGAACCAGACAGCACCGGCCGTGACCCGGACGGCGGCGGGCAGCAGGCCGAGGATGGACATCGAGGTCAGCGTCTTGCCGCAGCCGGACTCGCCGATCAGCGCGGTGCAGCGGCCCTTGCTCACCTGGAAGCTGACATCCTCCACCAGGCCGGGCTGGCGGCCGGGCAGGTCGATGGTGAGCCCTTCCACCGACAGCAGCGTCATATGCCTCTCCTCAGTCCGACCGCGTCGCGGATCGCGTCACCGATGGTGTTGAAGGCCAGCACGGTCAGGACCATCGCGATCCCGGGCGGCACGACCGAGTAGGGCGCGTCGAACTGATTGGTGTAGGCGGCCTTCAGCATCGATCCCCAGCTGGCGTCGGGCGGCTGCACGCCGAGCCCGATGAAGCTCAGGCTGGCTTCGGCCAGCAGCGCCACGCCCATCAGGATGGTCACCTGGACCAGCAGCGGGGCGGCGATGTTGGGCAGGATGTGCACCCACAGGGTTCGCCGGGTGGGCGAGCCGATCGCCACCGCCGAGTGCACGAAGGTCTCCTCGGCCACCGCCAGGGTGGCGCCGCGCACCACCCGGAACAGGCCGGGCGCGAAGATGATGCCGATCGCCACCATGGCGTTGACCAGGCCGGGCCCGAGCACGGCCAGGATGGCCAGCGCGCCGACCATGGCGGGCAGGCTGAGGACGGTGTCGGCCAGCCGCCCGGCGACGGCGTCCACGACGCCCCGGCGCAGCCCGGCCCACAGGCCGAACGGCAGGCCGATGAGCAGCGCCACCCCCACCGAGATGAGCGGGGCGACCAGGGCGATCCGGCTCGCCTGGATGATCCTGCTGGCCACGTCCCGGCCGAACTCGTCGGTGCCCAGCAGGTGGGTCCCGCTCAGTTCGGCGAACCGGTTGCCCAGGTCCTGCGCGTCCGGGTCGTGCGGGGAGATGAGCGGACCGGCGACGGCGAACAGGACCAGGACGACCAGGAAACCGGCGGCGGTCGCGGCGGACGGGCGGCGCAGGACGTTCTTGACGACCCGGCTGCGCGGTGAGGTTCTCGTTGCTGGGCTTATGGTGGCGGTTGTCATGCGGTGCGCACCTTCGGATTGATCCAGCCGTAGGCCAGATCCACGATGAGGTTCATCAGGACGACGACGACGGCGCAGAGCAGCACGTATCCCTGGATCACCGGGTAGTTGCGCTGCAGCACCGCGTTGACGGCCAGGGTGCCGAGGCCGGAGATGCCGAACACGGCCTCGATCACGATCGCGCCGCCGAGCAGCCGCCCCGCCTGCAGGCCCAGCACGGTCACCACCGGGATGGCGGCGTTGCGCAGGATGTGCCGCCGGACCAGCCAGCCGCCGGACGCGCCCCTGGCCCGCGCGGTTCGCACGTACGGCCGGGTGAGCACGTCGGCCACGCAGCCGCGGGTGTGTCTGGCCAGCTCCGCGGCCGTCGCCAGACCTAGCGCGGTGGAGGGGAGGATCACGTGCGACAGCCAGGTGCCAAAGCCCTCCCCCAGGTCCGCGTAGCCGGTGGCCGGGAGCCAGGTGTTGGTGAGCGAGAAGATCGAGACCAGCACCAGCCCCAGCCAGAAGCTCGGCATCGCGATGCCCAGGGTGGCCAGGGTGGAGACGAGCCGGTCCAGCCGGCCGCCCTGGGTCAGGCCCGCGACGATGCCGGCCGACACCCCGACCAGCACCGCGAGGACGATCGCCATGACGGTGATGACCAGGGTCGGCGGAGCCACCTCCGCGATCGAGGTGACCACCGACTTGTCGGTGAACAGCGATTTGCCGAGGTCACCGCGGAGCACGCCGGACAGCCAGGTGACGTACTGCGCGAGCACGGGCCGGTCCAGCCCCAGCTGGGTGCGGATGCGCTCCACGTCGGCGGCGGTGGCGTTCTCGCCCGCGATCACCTCGGCCGGGTCGCCCGGAATGAGGTGGACCAGCAGGAAGGTGAGGATGGACACCAGCCACAGGACCAGCAGACCGCCACCGAGCCGACGGATGATCATGCGAGTGCTCATCGTCACCTCCGTTGAGCGTCGGGCCGGCGGCAGCCCACTCCGCCAGCCCGCATTTTGTCCGATAATTGGACAAAACGTTTGATATTTGTTACGCCATGCTGCCCTGCGGGTAAGTTCGCGTCAAGGGGATACCGCCGCGTAAATCCTCGGAGTCGGGACTGTTACAGATAGCCCGGGGCGACATCACGGGAGCCGGTCGTCGGCGACGGGAGGCGGGTGACCCACGTATAGCCGACCACGGGAGCCAGTACGTTGGGCTCCAGCACAGGATGATCGGCTTTTCTCTGGTTCCGAGCACATGGTAACTTGCCCCTTTCGCCCTAGGATGCGCACATGGCCGAACCGTCGACCTCCGCCGGCCTGTCCCCCGTCACCAGCGGATTCACCGAGATCAACCAGGAGAACCGCACGCTCCGCGACCTGGTGGAGATCTACCGGCACCTGTCAGGACTGGCGCTGCAGGACGCCGACATCGGCACCGTGGCCCAGCTCATCGCCCGCAGGACCGAGGTGACCGTCGCGGTCATCAGCCAGAAGATGGGCATCCTCGCCGCGGCCTCACCCGGCGAGAGCTACGAGAACTCCGTGCAGTACGTGCACGACCACCTGATCCACCCCCGGCTCGCGCACCTGCTGGCGATGGCCGGCAAGACCCGGCGCGCCATGCGCCTGCCCGACCCCACCCGGGGCAGGGCCAGGATCGTCGCGCCCATCCTGGTCGCCGACACCGTCCCGGCCTACCTCGTATCGCTGGTCGCGGACGCGCCCGAGCAGGGCGAGGACATCCACCTGCTGATCGCCGAGCACGCCGCGACCATCTGCGGCGTCATCCTGGCCCGCGAGCGGGTCATCTCCTCGGCGGGCAGCCAGGTGCGCGACGACCTCATCGAGGGCCTGCTGTCCGGCTCGGGACGGGACCACGACGAGGTGGTGCGCTGGGCTCATCACCTCGGCTTCGACGGCGAGCGGGACCACCGCGTGCTGTCGGTCGTCATCGAGGCGCCGCCGGGCGACAGCGAGCGCAGCAGGCTGGTCGCCGAGCGCGCGGCCGGGGCCACCGCGCGCCTGTTCGTCGCCCAGTCGCCGGACGCGATCACCGCCGTCCGGGCCCGGGAGGTGATCATCGTGCTGAGCGAGCCGGCCACGCCCGCCACCGGCATCCGCGCCGACCAGCTCGGCGCGCTGTGCGTGCAGCGGCTCGGCGCGCTCTTCCCCGACGTCGGCGTCTCCATCGGCATCGGCGGCGCGTTCCGGGAGCCCGCGCACATCGCCCGCTCCTACGAGGAGGCGCGGCGCACCAACGAGGCGGTCCGGCGGCTGGGCCGGCGCGGCGCGGTGGTCGCGTTCGACAGCCTCGGCATCAGCCGCCTGCTGCTCCAGGTGCCCGACCCGGAGGCACTGCGCGAGTTCGCCACCGACATTCTTGGCGCGGTGCTCCGGCACGAGCAGGAACATCACGTCAAGTACGTCACGACGCTCAAGTCGTACTTCCAGGAGAACAGCAGCCCGCGGCGGGCCGGGGAGCGGCTGCACGTGCATCCCAACACGGTCACCTACCGGGTCCGCCGGGTGGAGGAGATCACCGGCCTGGACCTGGACAACTACCGGGACCGGCTGGCCGCCCAGGTCGCCCTGGAGATCCTGGAGGCGCTCGGCGAGGCCGGGCTGTGACCGTCAGCGAGGCGCGGTGACCACGGCCGCCGCGGAGTAGACGATCCCGCCCACCCGGGAGGAGTCGATGTAGCGGGGAATCCAGTTCTCGTCGTCGACCTGGCTCGCGCCCCAGCCATAACAGACGTCGAAGCCGGTCGAGGTACGCACCCGGAACAGGAACATGTTGTCCGACAGCCGGCGCCCCGGACTGACGAAGGCGTCCATCTCCCGCTCCGCCAGGTCCCAGGCGATCTCCACCTCCTCCAGCGTGGCCGCCTCGACCATCAGGTGCTCCAGCCGGAGCTCGTCGCCGCCCTCAAGAAGCGCGATGCTGTGGTGGCGGAGGTTGCAGCGCAGAAACCACATCTCCCCGTACGGCCCGCCCAGGTTGATCGCGTCGGAGACCCGCATGCCCATCACGTCGCGGTAGAAATCCAGCCCGCGCTGCAGGTCGGGCACCCGCAGCGCCACGAAGCCCAGCCCGAGATCGCCGGTGACCGCCCGCGAGCTGGGACGCTGGCCCCGGTAGGAGCCCGGCTTCTCCTCCTGACCGACGAACAGCTCGTGCCGCAGGCCGAAGGGGTCGGTGAAGGAGACGATCCGGCGCACCGAACGCTCGGCCGCCAGCCGCGCACCGCCCGGCTCCACCACGAACCCCGCGCCCGCCACCCGCTTCGCCGCCGCCTCGAGCGCGGCCTCGTCGCCCAGATCCCAGCCGAGGTAGAGCAGCCGGTCCGGCCCCTGGGGATGCACCGCCAGCCGGTAAGCCCGATCGCACCAGCGCACCCGGACCGTGCCGTCCGCATGCCGGTGCGCCTCGAAGCCGAAGACTCTCGGCCCGAAATCCAGCCAGTCCGCCGCCGCCGCGGACTGCGCGCCGACATATCCGAGAGTCCGCATCCCGCAACCCCCTCGCGCCTCAGGCGCACTTGTGCGCCACCACAAGAGTACGCGGCACCTGGGTTGTGTCAGCTCCGCTCTCGCCCCGGCCTACCGGCGGGGTAGGCCGGGGCCAATCAGGGTGATGGCCCACAATCGCTCAGCTGTCATGTCGTCCCCTGCACGGGCCTCCACTCAGCGGCCCCATCGTCGGCGACGTCATCGACTTCACCCTGACCTGGCCCGACTAACGCCCACTGGCCTGGGGCCCGGTTCGCGGGCCCCAGGATGGTGCGTCAGAACCGGTCAGCCGATTGCCCACAGTCAGCTCAGTTGTCACGTCGGCCTGGGGGGCGGGGCGCGGGCCCCAGGATGGCATGTCAAAGCCGGTCAGCCGATTGCCCACAGTCAGCTCAGTTGTCACGTCGGCCTGGGGGGCGGGGCGCGGGCCCCAGGATGGCATGTCAAAGCCGGTCAGCCGATTGCTCACAATCAGCTCAGTTGTCACGTCAGCCTGGGGGGTCGCGGGCCTCAGGATGGTGCGTCAGAGCTGGTCAACCGACCAGCGCGGCCCGATTGTCCGCCAGCACGTCGCGCAGCGACTTGGGCTCGCGGCCGGTGAGGTCGCGGACCGCGGTCGACACGCGTTCCGCCCAGCCGCCGCGGGCCGAGGCGCCGAACGAGGCGATCATCTGCGCGACCTCGACCGGCAGCCCGGCTGCGGCCAGGCCCTGAACAAAACCCTCGTCATCGACATGGACCACCTCGACCGGGCGGCCGCTGATCTCGGCTGCCAGCGCGGCGAGCGCTGCGGCGTCGATCGCCTCCGGGCCGGTGATGTCGTAGACGGCGTTCTCGTGCCCTCCGGATGACAGCACCGCTGCGGCGGCGGCCGCGCAGTCCTCGCGGGAGACGTAGGCGGTGGCGCCCGCGCCACTGTTGGACACCAGTTGGCCGGCGGCCACCGCTTGCGCGGCCGTCGGAATCTGGTATTCGGCGTAGATGTTGTTGCGCAGGAACGTCCACGTCAGCCCGCTGTCGCGTAGCGCGGTCTCGGTGGCCCGGTGGTCGACGGCGACGGCGGCCGGGTTGTCCGGGTCCGGGCTCGGCAGCGAGGTGTAGATGACATGCCCGACGCCCGCGGCTCGGGCCGCTTCGACGGCTTGGGTCTGCAGCCCGATGCGCTGCGGCCCGATGACGTCGGTCGAGATCAGCAGCAGGCGATCGACGCCGGCCAGCGCGGACCGCAGGCCGGTCGGGTCGCTGAAATCCCCGTGCCGGACGTCGGCGCCGCGCTGCGCGAACTCGCCGAGGGCGGCCGGATCGCGGCTGAGCAGGACAGGCTGTTCCCCCTTGTCGAGCAGCAGCTCGGCGACTAGGCGGCCGAGGTGACCGGATGCTCCGGTGATGGCGATGGTCGGCACTTGGGCCCTCCACATGCTTCCGTAATCAGAACGGTGACGGTTAATAATAGCCAGATCGGTTGCAGTTATAGACTGTGAGGGTGAGCAGTCCCACGAACACCCGCTTCGCCGTCGCCTATCACGTGCTGGGGCTGCTCGCGTCGATTCCCGGGGAGCCGCTGAGCTCCGAGCAGTTGGCCCCCAGCGTGGGCTCCAGCTCCGTCTACCTCCGTCGCGTGCTCGGCCTGCTCCGGCGCGCCGGCTTCGTCCAGTCCAAAGCCGGTGTGTTCGGCGGCTGGCAGCTTGCCCGCCCCTCGCACGAGATCAGCCTCGGTGACGTGTGGCGGGCCGTACAGGGGGATGGGCCGGTGCTGGGCATTCACGGCCCGCCTCCGGGCTGCCCGGTCGGGGGCTCGGTGAGCGCGCGGCTGGCGGAGGTCGAGCAGCGCGTGGCGCGCGCGATCGAGGCGGCACTCGACGAGCTGACCGTCGCGGACGCCCTTCCCGACGGCGCCCCGTTCACCGTCGACATCCTCACGGTTCCGGGCACGAACAGCGCTTAACCAGGCGTTACACGTGTTCGGGACACCAATCGCTACAAGAGGGGTGTCTCATGCGCACGGTCGCGGCAGGCATCGTCCTGCTCCTTCGGCACCGCTAGGTCTGTGCTGAATAACTACAGATCGTGACTACCTCTGGCGCTGCGATCAGCGGTCATGTCGCTATTTGATCACTGAAATCCGCGTTATTCAGCAGATTCCTAGGCAAAGGCCCGGCTCCATCGGGGAGCCGGGCCGACTCGCGTTCTAGACGAATCGCTTGATGAAGGTCAGGGCCGTGTCGGCGACCTCGCGCCAGCCGTTGTCGATGGTGAGGGAGTGGCCGCGGTTGGGGATCTCGACGATCTCGGTGACGGCGTGCTCGTTGCGGTGCTGCTTCTTGAAGGACGCGTTGGCGATCGCCCAGGGGACGGTGTGGTCCTTCTCGCCGGAGATGATCAGTAGCGGGCCCCGGGCCGGGTTCTCGCTGTCGACCTTGACCTCGCTCCAGGGATTGAAGTTGGCGACGGCGGCCTGGAACAGGGGTGCGCCGGGGGCCGGGACGGAGAAGGTCTCGTACAGGTGTTTGGCCTCCTCCTCGGTCACGGCGTTGGCGAAGGCGTACCGGAACTGGTCGTAGGTGAGCGGGACCGCGCGGTGGATGTTGGCCGGGTTGGTCAGCACGGGCGCGGCGGCGCGCAGGGTGGAGATCGGCAGCGGCAGCACGCCCTGGAAGGGAGCCGGGTCGATCGCGACGGAGGCGCACGACAGGCCCCGGCCCGCGAGGATCTGGGCGAGCAGGCCGCCGAAGGAGTGCCCGATGATGGCGGGCCTGCGCTCCAGCTTGCCGATCAGGTCGGCGAAGTGGTCGGCGACCTGGCCGACGGTCTTGTGGGCGAACACCTCGGGGTGCTCCTTGGCCTCGGCCACGGTCTCGGGGTCGTCCGGCCATCCGGGCGTCACCGGCGCGAAGCCGGCCTCGGCGAAGACCGCCGCCCACCGCTCCCAGCTGCTCGGCAGCAGCCACAGGCCGTGGACGAAGACGACGGGAGTGCAGCCGGCGGCGTTGGCCTGCTCGATCTGCTGGAGGTCATGTTCTGCGGACATGCGTGAAGGCTCCTGTTTTCACGGGCGATGGCCTGGTCACGATTGCACGGGAGGGAGCGGGCGACCGTCACGGAAGAGCCCCCGTCCTCGACCCGATAGGACAGATTCCAGGATGTTGTCCCGTAGTGACCCTGTCTAGCCGCGTACCGCCCGCAATGCGCGCCGGTTGAGGCGGTCCAGCGCGGCGGACGTGGCCTCGTCAGCCGGGAGGTAGACGAGGATCCGCTGGCCTTCGGTGTCCAGGGTCTCGTACGACAGGCGCAGTTCGCCCACCTCGGGATGGACGAGCCGTTCCACACCGGTACGGCGCGGCGGCACCAGCCCGGCCCGCAGCCGCTTGGCGAAAGGCGCACCGCCCACGATGGTCAGCTCCTCGATAAGGTGCGCGAAGTGCGGGTCATCGGGCGAGGACTCGGCTCTGAGCACAGCGACCTCCTCGTCGGCGATCCGCTCCCAGTCGGGGAAAGCCGATCGCGCCCGGTCGTCGGTGAACACGAACATGGCCCGATGCGGCGGCCGTCCGTCCAGCAGCCCGATGGGCCTGGCGAGGCGTTCGTAGGCGGAGGTATGGGCGAGCGTCTCGCCGAGCCGGTTGAGCAGCACGGCCGGAGTGGTCTCCAGCCGGTCCAGCAGCGACCGCATGGTGGCGCGCACCTCCCGTTCCGGCGGCAGCGCGCCCGGACAGAGGATGTCGGCGCCGGACGCCGCCTTGGCCAGGTTGCGGAGCAGGATCCGCTCGCCCCCCGGCAACCGCAGCGCGTCCGCGAGCGCGCCCAGCACCTGCGGCGACGGATGCCGATCACGCCCCTGCTCCAACCGCGTCAGATAGTCGACGCTCACCCCGGAAATCGTGGCCAGCTCGGCCCGCCGCAGTCCGGGCGTGCGCCGCCGCCCACTATCGGGCAACCCCACCTCAGCCGGAGTAACAGCCTCCCGTCGACTACGAAGAAACGCCCCCAAATCCATAGCCCGAGTGTACGGTCGGCGCCGCCCTCGGATCGTGGCCCTGCCAGGGCTAGCCTTCCCTCGGCCTTCCTCCCGCTGGCCAGGCCCTCCACAATGAAGATCATGAGATTTACCGCCAACGAGATCGAATATCTGAACAGCCAGCTGCTCGGCCGCCTGGCCACCGTCGGCCCCGACGGCAGCCCGCATATCGTCCCGGTGGGCGTCTTCTACGACCCGGAGACCCAGACCATCGTGATCGCCGGACACGCCGGCACCAACATGATCGCGAGCAAGAAGTTCCGCGACGCCGAGCGTCACCCGGAGGTCGCGTTCGCCGTGGACGATCTCGCCTCTACCGATCCCTGGACCCCGCGCGGCATGGAGATCCGGGGACGCGCGGAAACGCACACCACCGGCGGCGAGGAGCTCGGCGAGCGCATCGACGCGAACATGCCGTTCGACTCGGCCTGGATCCGCATCCACCCCCGGCGCATCCTGACGCGCGGGATCGACACCGATTCCTTCGACCTGTCCGCCCGGGATGTGGCCTGATGCGTTACCAGCTGCTCGGCCCGACCGGGCTGCGGGTCTCCGACCTGTTTCTCGGCGCGATGAGCTTCGCCAGCCCCGCCGAGGCCCGCAAGATGATCGACCTGTACGCCGACGCCGGCGGCAACGTCATCGACACCGCCTCCGCCTACGGTGACAGCGAGGAAATCCTCGGCGATCTCCTGCGGGAGCGCCGCGACCAGTTCGTGCTGGCCACCAAATACACGCTCACCCGGGACGCCAGGGACCCCAACGCGGGCGGCAGTCACCGCAAGAACCTCACGCTCTCCCTTGAGGCCAGCCTGCGGCGGCTGCGCACCGACTACGTCGACCTGTTCTGGGTGCACATGTGGGACGAGTGCACGCCGATCGAGGAGACCATGCGGGCGCTGGACGACGCCGTCCGCGCGGGGAAGGTCCTCTACGTGGGCGCCTCCAACCTGCCCGCGTGGCTGGTCTCCCGGGCCAACACGCTGGCCGAATGGCGCGACTGGACGCCGTTCGCGGGGATCCAGGTGCCGTACAGCCTGCTGAAGCGGGACATCGAGCGGGAACTGCTGCCGATGGCGGAGGCTCTTGGACTGAGTGTGGCCATCTACGGGGCGCTCGCCGGTGGGGTGCTCTCGGGCAAGTTCCTCAGTCCGGGCGGGGTTTCGACCAGGATCGATCCGGCGTCCCTCACCGCGCGTGATCATCGAGCGGCGCGTGCCGTGCAGGATGTCGCCGGGGAGTTGGGGGTGACCGCGTCGCAGGTCGCGATCGCCTGGACCCGCGGCCGGTCCCGTGCCGTGCATCCGATCATCGGCTCGCGCACCGCCGAGCAACTCCAGGACAACCTGGCCGCCATCGACGTCACCCTCCCGGCGGAGGCCATGGATCGTCTGGATTCGGCGGTCGAATTCGACCTGGGTTACCCCACGACGGACTTCTCCGGACCCCGGCCGTGGCTGTTCGGCGAACGGGGAAGATAGCGGCCAATCCGCATGCCGTACAGCGCCGAATGAGTGGTGTCGCCCTCGATATCTCTCAGCAAAGGAGCACGGACATGCGCAGGACTCTGGCCACCGGCCTGCTCGCGCTGGCGGCGGTCACCGTCGCCGCAGTACCCGCGAGCGCGAGCCGCGACAGTATCAAGGTCATCGGACTCACCAGCACGCAGCGGCTGGTCATCTTCGAGGCCGGCAGCCCCGATTCCACCTTCGTGATCGGCAAGGTCACGGCGCTCAAGGGGGACGGGAAGCTGGTCGGCATCGACTACCGCGTGCAGAACGGCAAACTCTACGGCGTCGGCGACAAGGGGGGCGTCTACGTCGTCAGCCCCAGCACCGCCAAGGCGACCAAGGTCTCCCAGCTCACGGTCGCCCTGACCGGGAAGAACTTCGGCGTCGACTTCAACCCGGCCGCCAACCGGCTGCGGGTGATCAGTGACACCGGGCAGAACCTCCGGCACAACATCGACGATCCCATGGGCGCGCCCGCCGCCGGCACCACCGCCACCGACGGCACGCTCACCAACCCGCCCGTGCCCCCGGCGACCACCGGCGCGACGGCGACCGGCGTCACCGGCGCGGCGTACACCAACAACGACCTGAACCCCGCCACCGCGACCACCCTGTTCGACCTCGGCGCCGACCAGGTCGTCATCCAGTCTCCGGCCAACGCGGGCTCGCTGGCCCCGACCGGCAAACTGGGCGTGACGGCTTCCGGCGGCACCGGTTTCGACATCTTCAGCAGCCGCGGGAGCAACCGTGGTTTCGCCACGCTGAAGGTCTCCGGCAAGTACCGCTTCTACACCGTGGACCTGCTCACCGGCCGCGCCTCATCGCTGGGAGCCTTCCCGGCGAAGCAGCAGGTCGTCGACATCGCGGTGCCGCTCAAGCAGGGCTGACAGCCCTGTGTGCGGGGACACGCAGGACAAAACGCGCCCCTCGTTCGCTGTCCTGAATGGCCAACGTGCCCCCGTGCGCCTCGGCGATTTCCCGCGCGATCGCGAGCCCCAACCCGGTTCCCCCCGAGTCCCGATCGCGCGAGGCGTCCAGCCGGGTGAATCGTTCGAAGACCCGCTCCCAGTGCTCGGGGGCGACTCCGGCGCCGTCGTCGACCACCTCCAGGATCGCCATCGGTCCCTCGGCTCGCACGCTGACCACGACCTGCGAGGTCGCGTGGCGTTCGGCGTTGTCGAGCAGGTTGACCAGCACCCGGGTGATCCGCAGCCGGTCACAGTCGATGAGCACGTTCGGCTGGAGATTCTTGACGATCTCCACCCGGTAGGCCCGGCGCTCCACCTCGGCGGCGGCGAGTGCGCTCAGATCGGTCACCTCACGGCTGAGCGGGGCGTGCGCGTCCAACCGGGCCAGGGTCAGCAGGTCGGTCACGATCGCCTGAAGCCGGTCAAGCCCGGCGAGCACCTCCTTGGTCATCTTCGGCCAGTCGGTCTCCCGCGGGTACATGAGCGCGTCATCCAGGTGGACCCGCATGGCGGTGATCGGGCTGCGCAGGTCGTGGGAGGCGTCCGAGGTGAACTGCCTTAGCTGCTTGTACGCGCCTTCGAGCCGGTCCAGGGTGTCGTTCACCGTTTCGGCCAGGCGCTTGAGGTCCGAATACCTTCCGTACGGGGGCACCGGGACTCGCCGGTCGAGTTGGGTGGCGGTGATCTCCGCCAGTTCGGTACGGATGGCGTTCATCGGAGTCACCACCTTGGTGAGATCGCGGAACACCCAGGCGGTCATCATCGTGGTCACCACCAGGGACACGCCGACCGCCAGGAGCAGCGCGGTGCCGTCGCCGTACCAGGGGACGGTCGGGACCGCCACGTAGAGCGGCCAGATCCCATCCGGCTGGTAGACCTTGTACGCCACGACCGTCATGCAGCCCTTCAACCCCGCCGGAGGGCACATCACCTGCGCGGCGCGCACGCTGCTGCTGGACGGGAGGAAAGTGGCCATCGGCGGTTTGCCGACGAGTTGCCGGGTCGACGCGACCGCCTGGCCGTGCGCGTTCAGAACCTGTATCGCCTCAACCCTGCCCTCCAGCAGCACGGGCGAGAGGTGGCCCTCCCTTATGAGGGGCACCACACGGCTCCAGGCCCCGGTGGCCCGATCCCGGGCCCTGTCCGCCTCCTTGTTGCCCGCGAACAGGAGGAACAGAATGCTGACACCGACGCAGACCAGCGCCACGACAGCGCCGGTCACGAGCGTCCTGCGCGCCCGAAACGATGATGATCGATACCAGCTCAACATCTGACCCCCCGAATGTGAGGTGCTCACCCCCTTCTAGTCAAAGAACGGCGATGTCTGGCCACAACGTCCCGATCCAAGGCAAAGTTTCGGGCGGCCGACCCCGGGTGACCTGCTGAGATGTGTCATCTGACGACAATCGCGCGCCCCCACGGGGGATCAACTCCCCGATCACGGGCGCGCCTGAAATCTCCCCGGCGATGATGAAACCTTCAGGCCGGAGGCTCCTGTGAACTGCGCCGTGAATGGCGAGCAAGGGATGTCCGTTGACGCGGTCCAAAGGTGATCGGACGCTCACAGCGGATCGCTCATCAAAAGGAAGGCGTGCCATGCTGAAATCCACGATCGCGCGGGTAGCCGCGGTCGCCCTCGCGTTACCGCTGTTCGTCGGAGCCGGCACGCCGGCGGCCACGGCGAATTCGGCGGCCTACGGCTGTGCGGTGACCTACGACGCCACCGACTGGGGCACCGGATTCGTGGTGGCGCTGACCGTCAGCAATACCGGGACCATTACCTTCAGTCCGTGGATTCTGCAGTTCGTCTTCTCCGGTGACCAGCACGTCATATCGTCGTGGAGCGGCGTCTGGTCACAGACACCACCGAGCGTGCAGGCCACCAATCCCACCTGGTACCCGTCCATCGCTCCCGGCGCTTCCCATGGGATGGGCTTCACGGCCACCTACACCGGGGTGAACGCCAACCCGACGGGGGTCACGCTTAATGGCGTCCCGTGCGTGGTGACATTCCTCTGACAAACCTCGACGCGACCGGCGAGACGTGATCTCGCCGGTCACCGCGTTCGACCAGACTAAAGCTACGCCTCCCTCGCCTTTGCGTATTCGGCGGCGCCGCCCGCGAAGTCGTACACGATGGCGGGCTCGTCGCCGACCACCCAGGCGTTGTGGCCTGGCGGGCAGACGAAGACGTCGCCGGGGCCGACTTCCGCTTCGGTGCCGTCGTTCATGCGGAAGCGCATGCGCCCGGTGACGACGAAGCCGTTGTGGCGGGTCTCGCAGAGTTCCGTGCCCGCGATCGACTTGACCGATTCGGACCAGCACCATCCGGGCTCGAAGGTGGCGACACCGAAACTCAGGCCGGTCAGATTGCAGACCTCCAGGTGCCCCAGCGGAAAGTCGCGGCGCTCATCCGGCTTGTCGATGCTCTTGACCTCGATCATGACGTTCCCCCTCACGTCAGTCCCAGTCTGACACCGCATATTCCTCCCCACAAGGGTCTCTACCTGGGCAAACACCCTCAGCGTCAGTGGGCGAGGAAGTCCAGTAGTGCGCGGTTGACTTCCTCGGGGTGGGTCCAGGCGATGTTGTGCGGGCCGTTCTCGATGGTGACGAAGGTGAGGTCTCTGATCAGGCCCGGAAGCCGGGCGGCGGTGTTGGCGTAAGGGAGGATGCGGTCGTCTTCGCCGTGGATGAGCAGGGTTGGCACGTCGAATTTGAGCAGGTCCGGCCGGAAGTCGGTCAGCCAGGCGTCCACGCAGGCGTACGCCGCGTAGGGAGACGCGAGGACCGCCACGTTGAAGCTGTTCTGCCAGGCCTGGTCGCTGATCCGGGTGCCCCGGTAGACGTCTACGTTGTAGAAGTTGTCGAGGAATTCCTTCATGGCGGCGGGCCGGTCGTGGACGATCGCTTCCTTGATGGCATCGAAGACCTTGCCGTCCACGCCTTCGGGGTTGTCACCGGTCTGCAGGAGGAACGGCGGAAGCGCTCCCATGAGCACCGCGCGGCGCACCCGTTCCGAGCCGTACGTGCTGATATACCGCGTCACCTCGCCCGTCCCCATGGAGAAGCCGACCAGGTCGACCTCGTCGAGTTCGAGGTGGTCGAGCACCGCCTTGAGATCGTCGGTGAAGGTCCTGTAGTCGTAGCCGGTGGTGGGCTGGCTGGACTTGCCGAACCCGCGCCGGTCATAGGTGATCACACGGTATCCGGCCCGCAGCAGCACGCGTTCCTGCTTCTCCCAGGACCGGCCGTCCAGCGGGTACCCGTGAATCATCACCACCGGCCGCCCGGCCCCGTGGTCCTCGAAGTGGATATTGATGACGTCGCTGTTCTCCCGCCCGACCGTGACTTTCCCCATGAGTCCTCCCCCGAGGGACGCAGTTCCTACGGCCCAAGCTAGCAACGCCACAATTGCCGATTTCTTGGGATTTTGCGGTACGGCAAGGCACAGCCATCGCCCGTTTCATCGGCGTTGACGCATGATCGGCCCAGCCCCGAGCACCCGACCGGCTTGGCGAAGATATGCCGCAGAGTTGGGGGTGCCCGCCGCACCCGACACCAAGGCGGTGCAAAATCGCCATATTTGTCTACTTATGTCGGGATTCTCGGTCGCTGTCCCGGGCAGAGTCCGGACGAGAAGAGGGGGATGCCAGATGATCAATAAGATTCGTGAGAACGGTCTCACCTCCCAGCACATGTACATCGCCGGCTTCGCGTCCATGGGGCTTTCGATGGCGTCCTGGCTGCTCTCCAGGGCCGCTGGGGATGTCGGCATGGGGCGCGCCGACCACTGGGGGATCTTCATCGGACAGTGGGCGCCGACCTTCTTCACGCTCGGGATCGCCCTCCGGATCGAAGAGAGCATGGACGGCAAGCACGACATGATGGGCAAGTCCAAGACGGACATGGACTCCCGGATGGCCCGAAACGCTCGAATGTCCTCCCCGGCCTAACGGCCGAACGCGGGCGGGCTTCCGCATCAGCCCGCCCGCGTTAATCTGCTGCGATGGCCCAAGACCGAACGACATTGCGGCACACGTTCAACACCGACGCCGAACTATACGACCGCGTCAGGCCAGGCTATCCAGCCGAATTGTTCGACCGGCTGCCCACCGGGCGCGTGCTCGAAATCGGCTGCGGCACCGGCCAGGCCACCGAACCACTGGCCAGACAAGGCCGCCCCATCGTCGCGATCGAATTGGGCGAACAATTGGCCGACGTCGCCAAGCGGAAACTCTCCCGATTCCCTCAGGTAGAAATCATCACCGCCGATTTCGAGACCTGGCCACTGCCACCCGAGCCTTTCGACCTCGTCCTGGCCGCGACATCGTTCCACTGGATCGACCCGGACATCCGCGTGGCCAAAGCCGCGCAGGCGCTGCGCCCCGGCGGAACGCTGGCCACCATCGCCACCCACCACGTATTCGGCGGAACCACCGCGTTCTTCGCCGACGCCCAGGAGTGCTACCTGCGCTTCGACCCCGACACCCCGCCGGGCCTGCGCCTGCGACCCGCCGCCGAAATCCCCACGGACAGCGCCGAGATCGACGCCTCCCCCGACTTCGGCCCCGCCCGCTTCCACCGGTACGAATGGGACCAGCCCTACACCACCCAGGCCTACCTCGACGTCCTGACCACCTACTCCGGCCATATCGCCCTACCCCCTTCGGCCAGAGCCGGACTCCTGAACTGCATCGCCGACCTCATCGACAACAAATACGGCGGCCGGATCGTCAAGCGCTACCTCACCGAACTCCGACTGGCCGACCGCTGATCACGGGATCTTTACCAAGATCAGCCACCGGCTCGCCTTCGCCCGGGAATCAAGATCAAGGTTGATTCTCCAAGCGAAGGAAATATCCCATGCGTATATCGACCGTTCTGGCCGGGGCTGCGCTACTTCTTCTCACGCCCGCAATGGCGCCAGCCCAAGCGGCCACGACTTCCGCCGCGTCGCGCTGCTTCCAGTTGCCGTACTTCGGGCCGTGGGGGAAGGCCGACTTCGATTTCGGTCCCGCGACCGTCGAGCAGTTGAACCGCAACGGCATCCGGCTGGAGGGCATCACGCCGGTCAAGGTCAAGCGTGGCAACACCGGCATCTACATGCCGATCGGCTGGCAGCAGGACCATATCGACCCGTGCCGTGGCGTGTTCTATCCGGGCGGGTTCCGGATGGTGAATGACAAGACCAAGGAGAACATCTCGTTCGAGCGGTTCTACCTGCGGGTGGACGGCGTCTATTTCAATATGTCGGTCAATGGAGGTCCGTCGGCGGAGCTGCGGGTCGGCACGTACAAGCTGCTGGAGTTCATGCCGACCATCGCCATGCCGCGCCCGCTTGAGGGCGGCGTCGGGCCTCGGGTGTGGCCGTTCTACGTGGATTCCGGCTGGTCGAAGGCCGTCAAGCGGCTGAGCGGCTTCACGCCGCCGATCGGCCAGGTGCTGGGCAACCTGGACGCGGTCGTCAAGTACCTGCCGTAACCCGAAGTCCCGGCCGCCGGAGGTCCGGCGGCCGGGATCTCCTGAAGCTAGAAGCGGTGCGGCGGCGCCAGGTACGGGAACGCCGGGCTGACCGCCGCCGTCGGCGCGGTGACCTTCTCGTTCGCGATGATCAGCGACGGCGAGCCGGGCCCGGCGGGCTCCCCCATCAGCATCCGCACCAGCGTGGCGTGCGCGTCGTCACCGAGGCGACGGCCGTTCGGGTAACCCTGGGGATCGTCCTCGACCAGCCCGAACCGGTTCGGGTGGCTGCTGGGCGGGATGCTCATGTTCAGCCGGAGCTGGTCGCTCGGGATGACAGCGGCCGGGTCGACGTCCTTGTTGAGGACGTGCGCGTTGAGATCGTCCCGGATCGGCCCGGTGGACTTGGCCACTCCGGTGAAGAAGATCTGCCACAGGTCGCGGCGCGGCGCCGGGGGCACCTTGACGCTCCAGTTACTGGCCTTGATCAGCCTCGGCCCGATCGGATTCAGCACGAAGTTGGTCAACCGGGTGTTGTATCGATCCTCGATGGGGGCCATCGAGTTGTACGTCTCCCCCATCGTGAACATGGTCACCACGTCCAGGGCGGGATTGCCCATCCGCGACATCTGCGGATACCTGCCGTCCAGCCCGCGACGTGCGGCCGTCGCCCAGATCCCGATCACCGGATTGCGCGTGACGTCCCCCTTCAACGCAAGCGTGGCTTTCGGCACCTGGAGCACCATCGCGTTGACGTTGCCGTTCAGCACCTTGATCAGGTCGATCGGCGGGATGACCGGCGACCCCGTCATCGCCAGCCCCACCATCTTGGCGTTGCTGAAGAAGGAGTCCGCCGCCTTCGCGGCGAGCGTCCGGCCGCCGCCGGGCAGATCCACGATCGCTGCCGGCCGCCCCTCGCCGGTGGCCGCCAGCGGCACCACCCCGTTGCTCACCAGCGTCTTGACCGGCTCTCCCGGCCGGATCTCGTCCAGCTTGTACGGCTGACTCTCCCCCACCTGCGTCCCGAACGTCCACCGATAGGTGAGATCCGGAGTGCCGGTCCCCCGCTGGTCAATATGGATCTCGTACCGCGCGTCGGTAGCGAACCCCCGTCCGGAGAACTGCTGAATCGGCGCATAGTTGGTGACAAAGCACACCATGTCCGGACTGTCCGGGCAGACAAAGGCGTACAGGTCCGAGCCGTCCATCTGCGGATCCAGGACCAGCCGCGGCGCGTCCACATGGCTGGCGGCCGTGCTCGTCCCCGTGCTGGGCCCGGCCAGAACACCCCAGGTCATCGCCCCTACGGTCGCCGTGGCGACCACGGCCGGCAACGCTAGCTTGCTTCGTTTCACGTGTTTCCCCCGTATTTATTAGAAAGTCGTGATCTGGGTCAGCCGCAGCGGTGAATCGCCTGGTCGGCGGCTACGCGGCTGTCATGGAACGGGTTTCTGATAAATGCTTTCGATCTCCGCCAGATGACGGGCTTGGGTGCGCCCCGCACGCCGCAGCGCCCGGTCGAGGGCGTCGGCGACCTCGGGCGTCTTCCGCTGCCGCCACTCGGCGCGCAGCAGCCGGACCGCGGCCTCGGGGTCGCCGTGGCCGGTCTCGTAGCGGCCGAGCGCGAGCCGGTCGCCGGTGGCGCGCACCATCGCGAACTGGGCCCGCGCTTCCCTGTCTCGGCCGAGCTTGAGGAGGAGCTCGCCGTACTCCAGGAGGAAGGCCGGGGCGGGCAGGCGGTTGACGGCGGTCTGGTAGCTCACCGCAGCTTCGGCGGTCGCGCCGAGCGCGGCCTGGGCTCTGGCGCGGCCGGCGAGCGCGTACGCGTAGCCGGAGTCGGCCTGGAGGGCGCGCTCATAGGAGCGGAGGGCAGCGGCGGGGTCGGTCTGCAGTTCGCCCAGGCGGTGGTGGCAGAAGGCGACGTCCACCGGGTCGACGGCCGTGTCGGCGGCCCGGCGTAGGGCTTCGGCGGCTCGGGCGGGCTGGCCGCGCAGCTCGTACATGCGGGCGGCGCGAGTGAAGGTGGCCACGTCGGCGCGCAGGGCCATCAGGCGGTCGAGCGCCCGGGCCGCGCGGGCGGGCTGGCCGCGCTCGATGGCGGCGTCGAAGAGCACCGCGTAGGTGGAGGCCCGGCGCGGGTCGGCGCGCCGGGCTTTGATCCCCCAGGCGTAGCCCTTCGCGAAGTCGTGCTTGATGTTGGCCACGGCACCCAGGCCGACGACGGCGTCCAGGTTGCCGGGATCTAGCCGGGTGGCTTCCTGGAGCGCACCTTCGGCCTTGGGCACGTACGCGCTCTGCCCGGTCCGCCGGGCCCGCTCCGCGTAGAGATTGCCGAGCAGCGCCCACGTTCTGGCGTCGCCGGGATGCGCGCGCAGATACTCCTGCGTCCGCGCCAGCAGATCAACCTGAGGGGGCTGCGACGACCCGCCCGAACCGCCCGGCCCGAGCATGGTCAGCGCGACGGCGACGATCACGCCGGCACCCAGCGTCCTGGCCTGCACCATGAAGGCGATCATGGTATGCCGCCGACCGGCGCCGATCGCGCCGCCGGTCAGCGGCGGGTAATAATCAGGACTGGTAGACCTCGAATTCCGAGAGCTGCCCGGCCGGCCAGCCGGTGTTGCCGGTGATGTTCAGCCGCACGTAACGGGTGGACGTGCCCGCGAACGTGATCGTCACGGTGTTGCCGGTGGCGGGGTTGAAGACATATCCCGCCGAACCCACGATGGTGCTGAACGAGGAGCCGTTCGTGCTGCCCTGAACGGACAACGTCTGGGTACGCGTCTGCCACGCGGACGGCGGCGGCAACTTGAGCACGATCCTGCCGACCGTGACGGCCGCCCCCAGATCGACCTGGATCCACTGCGGGAACACGTTGTTGGCGCTCTCCCAGTAGGACCCGGCGTCGCCGTCGACCGCGTTGCCTGAGCCCAGGTTCTGGGTGTGGCTGCTCTCGGCGGTGGGCTTGCCGCGGGCCAGGTTGACGTTGGGCGCGGCGTCGGTGGTGACGTTCAGCGGGGCGGACGGCAGCGAGGTGTTCCCGGCCGCGTCACGGGCGACGACGGTGAAGCTGTAGGCGGTGGCCGGAGTGAGGCCGGTGATGGTGGTGGAGGTGCCGGTCGGGCCGGCCACGGCGGTGCCGTTCTGCCTGACCTCGTAGCCGACCACGCCCACGTTGTCGGTGGACGCGCTCCAGGAGAGGGAGACACTGGTGGCGGTCTTGCCGGTCAGGGTGAGGTTGCCCGGCACGGTGGGCGGCTCGTTCTCGCCGATGACCGTCGTGCCGTACACCTCGAATTCGGCGAGCTGCGCGGCGGGCCAGCCGGTGTTGCCGGAGAAGTTGAGCCGGACATACCGCGCGGTCCCGGACGGGATATTAATGGTCACCATATTTCCGGTGGCCGGGTTGAACGTGAACGCTGTCGGGCCCGCGAAGTTCGTGTACGTCGTGCCGTTGGTGCTGCCCTGGACCTGGATGGTCTGATTACGTGTCCCCCAGGCGGGCTGCGGCGGCAACTTGAGCACCACCCGGCCGATGGTCGCCGTCGACCCGAGGTCCACCTGGATCCACTGCGGGAATCCGTTCAGGCTCTCCCAGTACGAACCGGGGTTGCCGTCGACGGCATTGGACGCGGGGTAGCCCGGGTTCGTGCTGCTCGCGGTCGTCGGCTTGCCGCGCGCGATGTTGGGGTTGGGGTCGACGACGACCATCGGCACGGTGGGCCGTACGGGCGTGAGGGCGATCTGGCCTTTCAGCATGCGCCCGCCATCGCCGGTCAGCCGCAGGTAATAGTCCGACGAACAGGGCGTCCCGTCCTCGTCCAGGGCCAGCAAGCCCGAGTTCGTCGGCACGGTCGCCAGCGTTTCCGCGGTCTTGGCGATCTGGTTGCCCTCGTTGAACTCGTCGAACATCGAGATGTAGATGCCCTGGCAGCCCGCCCGGATGACGTTGTAGAACTGCCGCCACATGAAGTCGCCGTGCGCGCGGTGCCGGGCGGTGACCTCGCCGGGCAGCACGCACGGCTGGTAGTCGATGCCGCGCGCGTTGCAGTGCGCCTGGTCCGGCACGGTCACGTTGGTGTAGTGGTTGTCCGCCTCGCCGACGTTCTTGATCCGGCCGACCATCCACGGCGAGATCATGTCGTAGGCGTTGTAGACGTCGATGAAGCCGGGGCGGGAGTCGTTGATGCCCTGCCGCCAATGCGTCGGGACCCCGCCCATCACGTAACAGCCCTGGGCCTTGAACCAGTTGACGACGTCCAGGCAGGGGCCGGGGGCGAACGGGCGGCTGGGCTCGCTGAAGCCGAAGCCCCAGAGGCCGACGACGGGTTTGCCGTTCTGCCTGGCGTACATGGGAGAGGCGATGTGGGCCGACATCTTGTTCAGCCAGTCGGTCTTCACCTCCGACTGCATGTTCAGCCAGTCGGTGAGGTCGTACATGATGTACCACTTACGCCCGTTGGCCTCAGCCGCCTGCCGGACCTTCTGCGCCATGGCGTCCCGCGTGGGACCCTCGGCGCCATTGGGGTTGAACCGCTGCAAAGCGGCGGTGTCGATGTTGTTCTCCCGCATCCACCGGAAATGCGTATCCACCACCTGCTGGTCCCAGCTGGAGAACAACGTGGCAGGCTGCCCGTTGCCGAGATTGGCGTAGCCGGTGACATACGCGTTGGTGTATTCGCGCATGTCCGGCCACGCCACGATCGTGTTGTTACCAGGCGACGGCGGCACCTGGTTGTTGGCCCCGCTCCAGTGCCACCACGCGTTGATCGGCGCCCCATCCCCCTTACAGGCGAACCACCCCTGATAACCCACCGTGATCTTCCCGACCACGTCCCCCGGCGGACTCGCCGCACTCGCCGCACCGGCCAGCGTCGCCAGCACCCCCGTCGTCGACGCCGCCGCCAGAGCGGACCCGGTCACCGCGGAGGCCAAGAACCCCCGACGTGAGATCTCCACGCGCACTCCTCTGTGAGGGGGCGCGGATCAGGACGCGTGAACCGCGCGCCAGAAAGGCTCGAACCCCCATCGTGACAGGACCCGATACACGAGTGCAATAGTTGGAAATCTCAACGCAATCTTACGAGATCAACGCGCAAGAAACTCAGAAGTGCCAGGGGAATGGGCTCCAGTCGGGGGTGCGCTTCTCCAGGAAGGAGTCGCGGCCTTCGGCTGCTTCCTCGGTCATGTATGCCAGGCGGGTCGCCTCGCCCGCGAATACCTGTTGGCCGACCAGGCCGTCGTCGATCAGGTTGAAGGAGTACTTGAGCATGCGCTGCGCGGTGGGGCTCTTGCCGTTGATCTTGCGGGCCCACTCCAGGGCGGTTCGTTCCAGGTCCTCGTGTGGCACGACCGTGTTGACCATGCCCATCCGGTGGGCGGCCTCGGCGTCGTACGTGTCGCCCAGGAAGAAGATCTCCCGGGCGAACTTCTGGCCCACCTGGCGGGCCAGGTAGGCGGAGCCGAAGCCGCCGTCGAAGCTGGCCACGTCCGCGTCGGTCTGCTTGAAGCGGGCGTGCTCCCGGCTGGCGATGGTCAGGTCGGACACCACGTGCAGGCTGTGGCCGCCTCCGGCCGCCCAGCCGGGGACCACGCAGATCACGATCTTGGGCATGAACCGGATCAGCCGCTGCACCTCCAGGATGTGCAGGCGGCCGGTGGCGGGGGTGCCGTCCGCGTACTGGTAGCCGTCCTTGCCGCGGATGCGCTGGTCGCCGCCGGAGCAGAAGGCCCAGCCGCCGTCCTTGGGGGAGGGACCGTTGCCGGTGAGCAGCACGCAGCCGACGTCGGTGGTCATCCGGGCGTGGTCGAAGGCCTGGTAGAGCTCGTCCACGGTCTGCGGGCGGAACGCGTTGCGGACCTCCGGCCGGTTGAAGGCGATCCTGACCGTGCCCTGATCGACCGCGCGATGGTAGGTGATGTCGGTGAACTCGAAGGCGCCCACCGGCTCCCACGCCTTGTCGTCGAACAGCTCAGAAATCATTCCCACTCCCCAATATCGTCCTGCCAGCACTCTAGAAGCTTCCAACGGCCTCACGGACGCCGAAGATGTCGCGGACCGCGCCCAGCTTGGCCTCGGTCTCCTGCCATTCGGCCGCCGGGCTGGAACCGGCGACGATGCCGCACCCGGCGAACAGCCGCAGCTCCTGGCCGCTCACCCGGGCGCAGCGCAGCGCGATGCACCACTCCCCGTCGCCCCGGGAGTCCTGCCAGCCGACCGGTGCGGCGTACCGGTCCCGGTCCAGGCCCTCCAGGGAGCGCAGCAGTTCCCGCGCCGGGTGGGTGGGCGTGCCGCACACGGCGGCGGTCGGATGCAGCCGCCCGGCGAGGGCGAGCGCGTCGGTGTTGCCGCGCAGGGTGCCGGTGATCATGGTGGCCAGGTGGGTGACGTTGGCCAGCCGGAGCACGTGCGGGGTGGGCACGTCCAGGGTGTCGCAGTACTGCTCCAGGACGGCGATGGCCGAGTCGGCGGCCAGCGAGTGCTCCACCGAGTTCTTGGGCGTGACCAGGGTGTGGGCGCCGCCCGGCCAGGCCGTACCCGCCAGCACCAGGGAGGTGACGTCGCGGCCGACGCGGTGGGCCAGCAGTTCGGGGGACGCGCCGATCAGGCCGTCCACCGCGAAGGCCCAGCAGGAGGGGAAACGTTCGGTCAGCCGGGCGACGGCAGAGCGAGGGTCGAAGGAACCGGCCAGGCGGCCGCGGACGTCCCTGGCCAGCACCACCTTCTCCAGCCGGTCGGCCTTGATGTCCTGGACGGCCTGGGAGACCGCGCTGTGCCAGCGGGCTCTGGCCCCCGGTTCCGATCGCCAGTCGACGTGCGGCAGCCGAGCCCAGGGGACGCGCGGCGGTTCCTCCGGATCGCCGACCGTGGTCTTCCAGGCGATCCCGTCCCGGCGGCCGATCACCACCCGGGGCACGATCAGTACGGAAGTTCCCGGGCCGTCGTCAAAGGTGAAGCTGCCGAACATGATCGGGCCCGAGCCCGGACGCTCGACCTCGTCGCTGATCCGGCTGGCGGCCGTGAAACGCCGCCACCAGCGGCGGGCCAGGTCGAAACGGTCAGGACCGGAGATCTCGAACCGGGCGGCCTCCCCCCAGGCCACCATCCCGTCGCCGCCGCGCAGCCATAAGGTGGCTCCGGCGTGCGGCGCGACCTCCAGTAACGAGCCGGGGTCGTCGATCTTGACGGTGCGGACCAGCTCCATCAGGCCTCACCTCCCGCCGGGCGGCGCGCGTGCACGCTGTGCACGGTGAAGGAGACCGCGCGGAAACCGGGCTCGGCCATGAGCTTCCGGACGCCGGTGAGCTGGGCGGGGGTCATGCCCGCGGCCAGCAGCTGGGCCTCCAGGTGGTGGCTGTTGCTGATCAGCAGGCCGAGGCCGGGCGAATCAGGACCCCACACCTCGGTCTTGCAGGCCGGGTCCACGGCGGCGAAGCCCGCCTCGGCGACCGCCTGGGCGGCCGACCTGCCCCAGGTCGGGTCGGCCCCGACCGCGTCCAGCACGGTGGCCAGCGCGGTGAGGTAGGTCTCGTAGAGTTCCCGCGCCTGCTCGTCCGGCGTGAGCAGCGCGGGCCAGTGGGTGATGTCGATCTCGTCGAGCTGGAGCCAGCCGCCCGGGCGGAGCGCGCGCAGCAGGCGGGCCAGCACGTGCTGCCGATCCGGCAGGTGGCTGAGCACCAACCGGGCGTGCACCAGGTCGAAGCCCGCGTCCGGCAGCGGATCATGGACGATGTCGTGGCGGGTGACGGTGAGGCCCGGATGGGCGGGGATGAGGCCCGGCTTGATGTCCGTGGCCAGCACGCTGCCCTCGGGCGCGACCCGTTCGGCCAGCCAGCGGGCGACGCTGCCGCCGCCCGCGCCGATCTCCAGGCAGTGCCACCCCGCGGTCACACCGGTGCGGGCGAGACGCTCGAAGGTCAGCGGATCGAGCAGGTCGGCCAGACATCGATGCTGGTCGGCCGAGTGGACTCCGTCGTTGTCGAACACGTAGTGCGGCATGGTGACATGCGCCAACTGGATCTCCCCAGAAAGAAGCAGATGGACCAGTTCCGCATGCTAGACAGTCGTTACTCTGAGTAAGTATCTCGACACTCGCGACTTGGCCGGTTCCTCAGGAAGTGCGGATTCCCCGCCGGAAGACGGCCGCCGGACGCCGGAGCAGGCGGTGGTCCTTCGTCGGGTCGCCTTCGACCGCGAGCAGGTCGGCGTCGAAGCCGGGGGCGATCCTGCCCTTGCGGTCGTCGACGCGGCAGGCGCGGGCGGCCAGGCTGGTGAACGAGCGGAGGACCTCGGTGGGGGTGCACCCGGCGAAGTCGACCAGCATCTCGCCGCCGTAGGGGAGGATGCCGTGCGGCTTGACCGGGCCGATGCCCGCGTCGCTGCCGCCGATGATCTGAACTCCGGCCGCGTGCAGCAGGCGCATGCCCTCGGCCAGCAATGCGATCCGTGGCGCGATGCTGGGCGGCGGGACGAAACCCGGCAGGAGGCCGACCGTCAGCGAGGCGAAGACGCCGCTGTCGGCCAGCCGGGCGATCAGGTCGTGGTCGTGGCTGACGCTGTCCTCGGTGAAGAACGAGACGTGCTCGATCGAGTCGAAGCCCGCCTCCAGCGCGGCGGCGATGCCCGCCCCGGCGTGCGCGTGGCCGGTGATCGGCAGGCCGTGCAGGTGCGCCTCCTCGGCGGCGGCGCGAATCTCGGCGGGGGTGAACTGCAGCAGGTGGGAGTGGCTGCCGGGAGTCATCTCGCCGCCGGTGACCATCATCTTGATGGCGCTCGCGCCGCGCGCGGCCCTTTCCCGTACGGCTTCGCGGATGCCTTCCTCGCCTTCGGCCTCGCCGCCGAGGAACCAGCAGTGGCCCCGGGGCGAGGTGATCGGCGCTCCGGCCGAGAGGATCTCGGGGCCTTCGGTGAACTCCTGGGCCAGCTTGATGGCCAGGTAGTCCTTGTCGCCCAGGTCGCGGACAGTGGTCACCCCGGCGGCCAGGTGCTGCTGCGCGGCCGCGTGCATGCGCTCGTAGAGACCGTCCTCGTCGAGGCGGGCGACGGGGTCGGGGCCGGCGTCGAAGGCGAGGTGCACGTGGGTGTCGATCAGGCCGGGCAGGAGGGTCACGTCGCCCAGGTCGAGGGCGTTCTCGGCGTCGTCGAGGAGTGCGGTGATCCGCCCGCCGTCCACGACCACCGCCCGCGAGTGGATCAGGTCGTGACCGTCGAAGATGCGCTGCGCGCGAATGATGTGCATGTGATCGATTGCACTGCGAGTCGGGGGCGGGGGCATGAGTACCCCCGTACTCGAAACGGGTCTTGACGGCTGTTGAACTGTAAATAAAGCTTACTAATTAATAGTCTGGGAGGCGCTGGTGACCCGGTTCGCGCGTGTTGTCGTGACAGTTCTTCTGGCGAGCACCGCGGTGATCGTGCCCGGGTCCGCTCCGGCGGTGGCGGCGACGATGGCGGATGTCGTACCGGTGCCGGTGACCATCCAGCCGTCTGCGGCGACCTACACGCTCCCGGCGGGGGCGAGCATCTTCACCCAGTCGGGATCCGCAGATGTCGGGACTTATCTGGCGGGCATTCT
Organism: Acrocarpospora pleiomorpha; assembly: GCF_009687885.1. Lineage (GTDB taxonomy): Bacteria > Actinomycetota > Actinomycetes > Streptosporangiales > Streptosporangiaceae > Acrocarpospora > Acrocarpospora pleiomorpha. Next base: position 33,108 of record NZ_BLAF01000022.1, on the reverse strand, counting down.
GCGGCGTTCGACCGGGTACGCGCTGCCGATCGCGAGCGCCGGATCGGGCGAACCCACCAGTGGCATCTCCCTGCTGCTCAGCGGCGCCGACCCGAGCGTGGGCGCGCAGGGATACCAGCTCGACGTGACCGCCGCCGCCGTGGTGCTGCGGGCGCAGACGGCGACCGGCCTGTTCAACGGGGTCCAGACGCTGCGGCAGCTGCTGCCGCCGGAGATCGAGAGCACGACCGTGCGCCCGGGGCCCTGGGCGGTTCCCGGGGGCAGGATCGTGGACTACCCGAGGTTCCCCTACCGGGGCACGATGCTCGACGTGGCCCGGCACTTCCACCCGGTGGCCACGATCAAGCAGCACATCGACCGGATCGCGCTCTACAAGATCAACTACTTACATCTGCACCTGTCCGACGACCAGGGCTGGCGGATCGTGGTGGACTCCTGGCCCCGGCTGGCCACCTTCGGCGGCAGCACCCAGGTGGGCGGCGGCCCTGGCGGGTACTACACGAAGGCGCAGTTCCAGGACATCGTCGCGTACGCCGCGGCCCGGCACATCACGATCGTGCCCGAGATCGACATGCCGGGGCACACCAACGCCGCGCTCGCCTCCTACGCCGACCTCAACTGCAACGGCGTCGCCCCGGCGCTCTACACCGGCACCGGAGTCGGGTTCAGCTCGCTCTGCACGACCAAGGAGATCACCTACACCTTCGTCAACGACGTGCTGACCGAACTCGCGGCGCTGACGCCCGGGCCGTACCTGCACGTCGGCGGGGACGAGGCGGACGCGACCTCGGACGCCCAGTACGCCACGTTCATGAACCGGGTGCAGCCGCTGGTGACCGGCAAGAACAAGGCCGTCATGGGCTGGCATCAGATCGGCGCCTCGGCCGTGCAACATTCGGCGAACCGGATCGTGCAGTACTGGGGCACCACCACGTCCGACTCGCTGGTGAGCACCGCCGTCTCGCGCGGCGCGAAGGTGGTCATGTCCCCGGCCAACAAGGCCTACCTCGACATGAAATACACCAACGCCACCCCGATCGGGCTCAGCTGGGCGGGCCTCATCGAGGTGCAGACCGCCTACGAGTGGAACCCCGGCGCCCACCTCAGCGGCGTGCCCGCCACCGCCGTCCTCGGCGTCGAGGCCCCGATGTGGACCGAGACGATCGTCACCGAGGACCACATCGAGTTCATGGCCTTCCCCCGCCTGCCCGCCATCGCCGAACTCGGCTGGTCCCCGTGGTCCACCCACAACTGGACGGCGTTCCGCGCCCGCCTGGCCGTCCAGGGCCCCCGCTGGACGATCATGGGCATCGACTTCTATCGCTCCCCCCAGATCGCCTGGCCCGCGCCGGGCACGACCGTCCGGTACGAAGCCGAGAACGCCGCCATCACCCAGGGCGTCGTCGAGTCCAACCACGCCGGCTACTCCGGCACCGGCTTCGTCAACTACGACAGCGCCGTCGGCAGCCGCGTGCAGTGGACGGTCACCGCCCCCACCGCGGGCACGGCCGCCCTCCGCTTCCGCTACGCCAACGGCACCACGGTCAACCGCCCCATGGACATCACCGTCAACGGCACGCTGGTCGCCGACGAGTTCGCCTTCACGGGCACCGGCGCCTGGACCACCTGGCAGACCAGAACCCTGACCGTTACGCTACCGGCCGGAACATCCACCATCCGGGCCGCGGCCACCACCGCGAACGGCGGCCCGAACGTCGACTACCTGGAGGTGCAGCGCTAGACCTTCGCCATCGGGCGGCGGCCGTAGGCGTGCTGGACCAGGGCGATGAGGACTTCCTTGCCGGAGTCGCGGCGGCGGGCGTCGCAGAGCAGGACCGGGATGTTGGGGCCCAGGTTGAGGGCGAGTTTGACCTCGTCCAGGTCGTAGCGGGGGGCGTCGTCGAAGCAGTTGACGGCGACGATGAACGGGGTGCCGCGGCGTTCGAAGTAGTCGACCGAGGGGAAGCAGTCGGCCAGGCGGCGGGTGTCGGCCAGGACGACCGCGCCCAGGGCGCCGCGGGCGAGCTCGTCCCAGACGAACCAGAAACGTTCCTGGCCGGGGGTGCCGAACAGGTAGAGGACGAAGTCGTCGCCGATGCTGATCCGGCCGAAGTCCATCGCGACCGTGGTGGTGCTCTTGGACTCGACGCCGGACAGGTCGTCGACGCCCACGCTGCGGTCGGTCAGGGTCTCCTCGGTGCGCAGCGGTTTGATCTCGGAGACCGCGCCCACCATGGTGGTCTTGCCCACCCCGAAGCCGCCCGCGATCAGCAGTTTGATCGGGACGGGCATCTTCTTCTTGCTGTCAGAGAGCCCGGAGACCATCGAGCACCGCCCTATACATTCTCTCGTCGAGGACGTCCACCTCGGGCTGCGGTTCCTGGACCGCGATGAAACCCCGGTCCAGCAGGTCGCCGAGGAGCACACGGACCGTGCCGGCCGGCAGGTCCAGGTGGGCCGCGATCTCCGCCACCGAAAGCGGCCGCTTGCACAGCCGGACGATCTTCAGATGTTCCGGGTCGAGGCCCATCTCGACCCCGGTGGCCGGGCGGATGGTCACGGCCAGCGAGATGAGGTCCAGCTTGGCCCGCGCCTCGGTCCGGCCGCGCGTCATCACGTACGGCCGGACGACCTGCTCGTCATAGAGGGAGTCATCAGGATTCACGGGTCGCTCCTGGTAGAAGAGGCTACGGTCCGTGCGGGCGAGGTGAGGTACTGGCCGACGCGGGTGACCAGCATGGCCATCTCGTACGCGACCAGGCCGATGTCGGCCGATTCCTCGCAGAACACGGCCAGGCAGGCACCCTGGCCGGCGACCGTGACGAGCAGGTAGGCGGACTTCATCTCGATGATGGTCTGCCGGACCGTGCCGCCTTCGAACCTTTCACTGATGCCGCGGGCCAGACTCTGCACTCCCGCCGCGACCGCGGACAGGTGCTCGGCGTCGTCCACGGCCAGGCCGCGGGAGGCCGCCATGAGCAGACCGTCGGTGGACAGAACGATGCAGTGCCGAGCCTCGCGGACCCGCCCGACAAGATCGTCCAATAGCCAGGCCAGGTCAGCGGATGCGGTCATCATCGGTAGTCCTCATCGTCCTTTTGTTGTCCGAGTAGCCGCGCGGCCTCGGACCTTCCACGTTGGGTACCAGACTGGTACGACCCCATGATCTTACGGATGTCGTCGGGAGAACGATCATCGTCCTCATCCTCAGGCAGATCCTCGACCGGCCGGTCCCGCAGGGACGGGGCGATGCTCGCCTGGGGCACCCGGAAGGGGAGCCCGGACGGGGTGAACGACTCAGGCACGGGAGCCTCCGGGACACGCGGGATGTCGGGAGTGTCCGGCACAAGCTCGGGGCGGCGGTGTTCCCCGATCGGGGTGACCGGTGTCGCCACCGGGGCCGCGAGCGGCTGCTGCCGGAGGGGTTCCGGCACCCGGTCGAGCGGGTCGGTGGGCCGTCCCTGCTGGGCGACCACGGCCATCCTCGGCAGCTCGGGCAGGTCCAGCGGATCGGCGCCCGCCAGGCCCGCGCTCATCGTCACGAGTTCGTCCTCGACGACCAGCTCGCGCGGGAGCAGCACCACCGCGGTGGTCCCGCCGTACGGGGAGGCCTTGAGCTGGACCCGGATGCCGTGGCGCTCGGCCAGGCGGCTGACCACGAACAGGCCGAGCCGGGCGGTGCTGGACAGGTTGAACTCCGGCGGCTCCAGGATGCGCTGGTTGGCCGCGGCCAGGTCCTCGGCGGACATGCCCAGACCCCGGTCCTCCACCTCCAGCGCGTATCCGTTGGCCACCATCTGCCCGGCCACCTGCACCACCGTGTACGGCGGCGAGAACGAGACCGCGTTCTCGACCAGCTCGGCCAGCAGGTGGATGACGTCGCCGACGGCCCGGCCGGTCAGCTCGACCTGGCCCATCGGCATGATGGTGACCCGGGTGAAGTCCTCGACCTCGCCGAGCGCGCCGCGCACCACGTCCACCATGGGGACGGGGTTGCGCCAGGCGCGGGCGGGGCTCGCGCCGGAGAGCACGATCAGGTTCTCGGCGTTGCGGCGCATGCGGGTGGCCAGGTGGTCGACCCGGAACAGGTCGTTGAGCTCCTCCGGCTCGCTCTCCCTGCGCTCCATCACGTCCAGCAGGGTGAGCTGGCGGTGCACCAGACCCTGGGTACGGCGCGCCAGGCTGAGCAGAATGTCGCGGATGCTCTGCCGCAGTTCGGCTTCTTCGACGGCGGTTCTGACGGCGGTCTCCTGCACCGCGTTGAAGGCCTGGCCGACCTGGCCGATGACGTCGGGGCCGAATTCCAGCGGCGGAGCCTCGGTGGCGACGTCCACCTTCTCACCGTGGGCGAGCCGGTTGACGATGCTGGGCAGGCGCTCGTTGGCGAGTTCGAGCGCGGCCGTGCGCAGCTTCTCCAGCTGCTGGACGAGCGCGCGGGCGGTGGTGATCGACAGGATGATCGACGCGATGACTGCGAACAATCCCAGACCACCGGCGAGCGCGAGCCGCAGGATGACGCCGACGGCAACGGGGGTAGCCCGCTCGACGACGTCGTCACCACCCTCCAGGATGACTTTTTCCAGATCCAAGAGGACGGGATCCATCGCCGAGCGCCATTCGCCAGATCCGGCGACGAGCCCCCATGTCTCACTCTGGGCGACCCGAGTCTCCAGAGCGATGAGCCGCTTGAACCCAGGGCTTTCCACGAACTTCTGGTACCTGTCACGGTCGGCGGGAGGAAGTTCGGCCTCCGCCTCCGCACGGAGGAACCGCTGGGAGCCGACGAGCTCGATGAAGGCGGTGCGCTCGGCAGGGCTGAAACGTCTCGCCGCGATGGCGCCGGATATCAGCGCGTCCTCACGGGAAAACAGTTCCTTGGCCCGGGTGAGCGTGATGAGCGTCCGGCTGTCCCTGACCACTCCCTCGTCGTCGAACCCCGAGCTCGCGCCCCAGATTCTGAAGGCGGCGTCGATGATTTCGTCGAAGGCTCCGACAGCGCGGGCACGGTCGACCTGGCCGGTGTCGACCTTGGCGCGCGCGGGAGCCAGCCCGTCCAACTCCGCGTACATCGCGGTGAGCCGCTGCGTCAGGGTGGGACTTGCCGCGAACTTGAGGTCACTCTCGCTGGACAGCTGGCGAAACTTCGCTTCCGCGTCGTTCGTACGGGTCCGCTGAGTCCCCAGCGCGTCCCGGTTCTGGCGGTTGGGATCGCCCAGATACGTGACGGTGAGTCGACGCTCCTCCTGGAGGGCTGTCACCAGCACGACCCCGGGTCGTCCGGTCTTCTCGTCGATGGTGCTGACCCAGAGAAGGTTAAGTCCTTCCCGTAGCGTGACCCATGCGGCGAAGGCCCAGAGCGCGGCAAGCGACAGCAGAAGAGCTGCCACCTTGGCGCGGACACGCGAGTTACGGAAACGCATAACACCGTCCCTGAGAAAGTCAGAGAGCCGTGGCAGGTTTCTCCGCGATTAACAATCGCTAACCACTGGGCACCACAGCAGGAGCACGGGTGCGAATCCCTGCACCACACCCCGGGGAACCCTAGCAATGCCGGGAAATACACTCAAGACGGCGATCTACATATAGCCAGATCTGTCCAATTTAGCCATTAATGCTAACTTTGCCGCCTTTTTCCGGGTAGATGATCATATCTTACTGTGGCGCACTGTGCCAACCACCGTGCGCTCCACCAGGCGCGTGGCGCTGAGCACCACCCCGCGTACGATCGCCTCCGGCAGGTAGAGATCCTTGTCGTGCCACATGGGCGGGTCGTCGACGATATCGACCTCTCGCGAGAGGTAAGCGTGTCCGCGCGTGAGGGCCTCCTCGTCCACGTCGTCCATGAGGAGGAGGATGTGCATCGCGTACGCGGTCTCCTCCATGGTTCCCGTCCAGAGCCCCCATGATCCGTCTGCCCTCTGGGTCCGCCTGACCCAGCGGGAGGCACGAGCGACCGCTGCGGCGGCGGGCCCGGATCCGAACTCGTGGAGTGCCAGGCAGCAGCATGTCGTCGCGTAGTACGGCGAGGCGTGCCAGCGATCGAACCAGCTTCCATCCAGCCGCTGACGTTCGCAAAGCCAGCGAGACAGCCGGTCCATCGCCTGCCCGTAACGGGGATCCGCGTCCTCAACGCTTCTCCGGTAGCTCCCGAACGCGTCCAGCACGTGGGCGTTCACGGTGAGCGACACTCCCTCCTCACCCGGCCAGGTGGAGAAGTGGCTCCCGGTGTCGTACTCCCACAGGCTCTTCGGCTCATGCGGTCTGCCCAGCAGGGAAAGCGCGTACAGGGCGACGGAGGTCGTGTCGGCGTCCTTCGGCAGTCCCGGCCCCGCGGCCACGCCTCCCGGCGCGAGGGACAGTTCCAGGCTGGCCACGATCGCGGGTGGGACGGAGACAGGCAGATCGCCGCGCGCCAGCCAGCTCACCACCCACGCCTGTTCAAAGACGGTGATGGGAATGCCGCACGGCACGGGGCCGGCATGGCGCCGGACGACCTCTTCCAGGTGCCTGCGCGCAGGCGAGAGGGGGTTGAGCCTACCCCGCTCCCCAAGCCAGGCTGCCGTTGCCGCAGGCGACGCTCCGATGGTCCCTGGACCCTTCACGTCGACTCCGGGAGCCGCGTACGCCGCCTCCTCGGCCACTTCCAGCGCATGGAGAAGCTTCTCCGGGATGCGTCCACCGGAGGCCACCCGGGAACGGATCACGGGTAGGGCGTCCCCGCGCATCCCGCTGGGCAACTCCAGCCGGACCTCGCCCCAACCCGCACCCTCCAGCGCCGAACCGGGCAAACCGTCCAGATGCCTGGTGATCGACTCGGTGAGGGCCGGCACGATCAGTTCGAGCGCGGGCATGTCGGGCAGGTCATCGTGGCGAGAACGGACCAGCCACTCCAGCCCTCGGTCCACGGCGGCCATCATGCGGGCCCGGTCCAGCCCATGATCCTCGCGGAGCAGCGACCCGAGCAGCGCCTCCGTCGCGCTCAGGGTCGGCGCCAGCGCGTATCCACCGGGACCGCCCCAGCCCCCATCAGGTCGCTGATTGGCCAGAAGGTACAGGATCCGCTCGTGGTGGGCACCCAGCCAGGGAGCGAGGGTGATCATCCGCCCGGTCTCGTACACCGACGGCGAAACCTGGCCCCAGGGCTCGGCGGCTATCCCATCGATGAGCTCCTGGGCCCTCGCGAGTAAATCGTGCGCGGTGACCACACCCTCCCGGATCACAGGGCCCCCCAGTAGTCGGTCATCCCGTAGAAGCCTGTGCTGAAGCCGATCTGCCGTTCCAGGTAGATCGCCTCCTGAGGACAGCTGTCCCGCAGCGGGTGCAGCAGGTCCCGGCAGTACGCGACGAGCGTGGCCAGGCGTCGGGAGATGTCGGCCTTCCCGACTCCCAGCATCTGGGCGTTCAGATCTCCCCAGCCCAGGTCACGCTCGTAGGTGGCGAGGTCGTTCAGCAATCGGAGGATCCGCTGGACCTCCCGGCTCACGACGGAGAGCTCAGCCACATGACGAACGGTGGCGGGATCTCCTCCATAGATCCAGTGCGAGATGTTCACCAGGGCGGAACCGAAGTTGTCCGCGTTGGCGAGATAGTCCTCGAACGTCGGTAACGGCGAGCCGCTCGCCAGCGCGGCTTTCCACTCCCACTCGCGCGCCATGGCGGCCAGGTAACGCTCGAGCTGAGCCCGCCAGGCATTACCCAGAGCGGCGAACGCGGGCCGGGCCACCAGTTCGTCCCGGATGTCGGCGAGAAAGCACATCAGCGGAGCATGGCTCTCTGGCCGAGCCCCGTCGGCCACCTCAAGACAGCCGCGCACGATGGCGTCGACCTCGTCCGCCGACTTCGCCACGTAGTCCACGAGCCAGTCGGCGGCGAAGACCCAGAGCGACGTCCGCACCGCGATCCGCAGCTGGTCCGCGGTGGCCCACGGAGAACCCCACGCGTTCGCCAAAGCCACTCCGGTGAAGACGGTTGGCGCGAAAGGCCCTTCGGGGAACAGTTCGGGATAGCGCTCCGAGCATTTGTAGAGGTCGCGGAGGCACTGCGCGGCGAGCGCGGAGACGCGGCCATGCTCGGAGGCTGACAGGAGTTCGCCGTCCTCGACTGAGAGACGGCTCATGCCTGCTTCGCCTTGGGGTGCAGGACGAGCTCGATCCGGTTACGCGGCTTGAGCGTGAGCCGTACCTGGGGATCGACCCGCGCGCCCGGACCAAGACGCGGGCGGAACCGCCTGAGCATCGCTGACACGATGAGCTGTGACTCGATCGTGAAGAGGCTGCTGCCGAGGCAGGCGTGCGGACCGTACCCGAACGCGAGATAGGCGAGGCGGTGACGGTCCCGGCCGCTTTCCGGCGCGAAGCGCTCTGGATCGAAGACATGGGGGTCGTCCCAGACGCTCTCCAGGCGATGGGTCAGGTATGGGCTGATGACGAGGATCGAACCGCCCTTGATGCGAACACCGTCGATCACGTCATCGTCGACCACCATGCGGGGCACTATCCAGCCGACGGAGTACATCCGGAGCAGTTCCTGCAGAACCATCTTCGTGTAGACCAGGTCGTCCAGATGTTCACGGCCCGGTTGTTCTTCACCGACCACCCGGTCCACCTCGGCGTACAGCTTCGAGGACACTTCGGGGAGCGTGTCTATCGCCGCCCAGAGCCAGGTCAGTGCCGTGACCGTCGTCTCCGAGCTCGCCACGAACATGCCGACCAGGTCATCCCGAACCTGCTGGTCGTTGAAACTCCTGCCGTCCTCGTCGCGTGCCCGGATGAGTAGGGACACCACATCCCCGTCCTCGGTTGCCTGGCGGCGAGCCTCCCGCACGATTGGGAACATGATCTCGTCCACCGTCCGCACGGCACGAGCGAACGCCCGGTCTCCCGGAAGCGGAATCGCATGCGGGGCGAAGGGGAGCAGCATCCGGGCGCCGATGGACGTGGTGGCGATGTGGATCGCCTTCCCCAGCCGCTCCGCGTCCGCCATCGAGATCCTGCTGCCGAAGAAGACCCGGATCACAGTCCGGTGCACGATGCGGGTGAGCTCGGTCACGGCGTCGACGGAGGGCTGCTCTTTCGTCCGGGCGGCCAGCTCGTCGACCGCCTCTGCGATCGTCGACGACATCTCATCGGTCATCGCGTTGATGTTCTTCCCGGAGAAGACCGACTGCAGGATGCCGCGACTGAACGCCCAGCTCGGTCCCTCGCTGGCGAGACCCTGCCCCACCAGCCGAGTGAAGGGCTTCCACATCAGTCCCTCGCGCCGATAGTTCGGCGCCTTGTCGCGGAGGATGTGCTGGGCGTGCTCCGGACGGGTGACCAGGTACGGGCGGAACACCCCCACGTTCACCCGGACGATCTCTCCGTTCGCCTCGCGACCCACGGCCTCGAATGCCTTGAGCGGATCGCGGAGCAGCTTCGGGAGGACGTACCTGAGGGGAAGGGTCCTGGCTTGGCGGGACTGGACAGCATCAGTAGCGATCGACATCGCGGGTGTCTCCCACTTGGTGCGATTCTGAGCAGCACTAAAGCACTCATGGCGGATGGATGCGTGAAACGGTCCAATGCATGGGTCGGCGGATCAGGCGCCTGGACCTCGACCGAAATGGTCGGTATTCGAATAGGAATCGACGCTCAGTAGCTCGTCGGTTACCTCCAGTTCATGCCTGATCACGTAGCCGATGTCGCCTAAGTGATGGTTTTAGCCCCAAGCAACATCACTGGCGCAGTATCACATGATCAATTCCAATCGATCAATATTGCACCACAGTGATACTTTTGTAGGCACATGACCGAAATACATGGATCGGTCCGAATTGGAGGATATTGGGCGGTAAGTGACTGGGGTTACCTGCGGGAACGGCCTAGGCGAAAGGCCAGCAGACTGGTTGGATCTTCTCGGGGCTTGCCGATGAAACGCGTCAGCCGGTAAATATGAAGAATTCTCGCGTTACGGGAGCACCATGAGGACGTCCCCCGCCTTTCGCGCCGCCCGCGCGGGAACGATCGTGCTGGCGTTGCTGCTGCTGGCCGGGGTGGCTCTGGACCCTTCCAAAGTGGTGGGCCTGTCCTCCTATCCGGGCAGCTACCGGCTGGGGTCCATGCTTATCTACCTGCCCTTATGGCTGGCCGGATTCGCAGCCGGATGCACCATCCTCCTACGCCGCAAGTCCGGATTTTTCGTGACATTGGGTGTTCTGGTGTTATCGGCGATGGTCGCGCGGTTCGCGGCTTCGCTGGTGAGCGTGATCGGCACGGTGCCCGCCTGGTCGACGGTCCGGTTCGTGGCCTGGTCGACGGGGTTCACCGGGGTCTACGCCGGCCTGCTCGGCTGGCCCGCCGCCATCCCCGCCTGGCTGATCCTGCGCCGCGAGAAGCCCGGCCCGTCGCCCAAGCCGGTGCCGGAACTGACGGTCATGGCCGCGTTCGCCGGGGTCGGCGGCCTGCTGCTGCTCAGCCGCGCCTGGTGGACCCACTCCCCCCTCGGGTACGCCTTCGGCGACGGCTGGTGGTTCATCGCCCCCACCGCCGAGGCCGGAGTCGTCGGTGGGATGGTCGGCCTGGGCGTGTTCCTGGCGGTCGTCCACGTGACCGCCCCCCGGCTGGCCCAAGGCCCAGGCAGGTTATCGACGTTCGTCGGCGGCTGGCTGGCCTGCGTCTGCGGCGGCCTCGGCCTGGGCGCCACCCAGAGCCTGCTCGCCCTGTTCGCCTCGGACCCGGTCGACGACCTGGGCTCCGACCTGTGGGCGATCCCCGCGGCCCTGCTCAGGCTCTCCCTCGGCGTCTCGTACGGCGCGACGATCGGCCTGGTCGCGGCCATCGCCCTGATCGCCCTTCCCGCGTCCCTGCGCGCCCCCCGGATGATCAAACCGGCCATCGCCACGATGGCCCTGACCAGCCTGCTCACGGTCGACCCTCTGCCGCCACCGCTCCCCGTCGCGGCCACCACCACGGCGGACGAACTGCCCCGGCTGTCGGTGTCCGCGCCCGCGATCGTGGACAGCCAGGGCCGCCAGGTCCTGCTCCGCGGCACCAACGTGGAACTCCCGCTGACCAGGGACGACTTCCGGGACCTCGCCGAGCAGGGCGCCAACGTCGCCCGCCTGGGCATCTCCTGGTCGCGGCTGGAACCCACCCCTGGCGTCTGGGACCCCGGCTATCTGGCCAGGATCAGGGAGGCGGTCGGCTGGGCCGAGGCGCACGACCTCTACACCGTGCTCAACCTGCGCCAGGACCGCGCCCCCACCGGCCTGTACGCGACCTGGGGACGACTGGCCGCCGAGTTCGCGGGTTCGTCGGCCGTGGCCGGGTTCGACCTGATGAACGAACCGGCCACCGGGGAACAACCCCCGCTCACCTCGTCATTGCTGCTCGGCCGGGACTACGCCGAGGCCGTCACGGCGATCAGGGCCGCCGAGCGCACGGCCCGCGGCTTCGCCCACCTGATCTTCTTCCAGCCCAGCGCGCTCTGGACCGAGCTGGGCTTCGACGCCGCCCCTCCGCCCGGCTTCAGCGCCGATCGAAACCTGGTGTTCGCGCCCCACCCGCCCGCGCGCTCCACCCTGGTCTCGGCCCGGCGGGGACTCGCCCAGGCCGCGCGCATGGCCTCGCGATACGACGCCGCCCTGTGGATCGGCGAATGGTCGAGCGAGCCGCGCGGCTACGCGTCCGCGGAAGACGAAGGCCTGGTCGGGGGCGCTTTCCGGGTCGGCGACAAGCCCGCCGTGCTCTCCCGGGCCTATCCCCGGGCCACGCCGGGACGATTGACCGCGCTCTGGTCCGGCACCGAACGCCGCGGCCTGCGCCTGGCGGGAACCGGCGGCAGTGGCCGCTGCGACCTGGACGTCTGGGTTCCCGGGGCGGAACGGCCCGCGGTCGCGTCCAGCGGCATCTCCAGCGTCGCCTCCCGCAGGGTTCCCGGCGGCTGGCGGATCTCCGGCTGCCCGTCGGGCGACTACCGGCTGGAGCTGGTGTAGGTCAGGCCGTCTTGGTGACCAGGATCGCGATGCCCAGCAGGATGGCGACGGGGATCAGCCACATGACGACCTCGACCGCGAACTCCTTGTACATACCGTTCCTCTCCGTAAGCAGGGCGAAGTTTTCCGTTCGCCAGCATATTAGGTAGACCGAAATTGCCCACTTCTAGAGGGGCACGAGCGCGTACGCGACCTGCCCGGAGCCGAGCGCGCCCGCCTCGTAACCCACCGCGACCAGCACTCTCCGCCGTACCCCGGCAGTGTGGATCCACTCTCCGCCAACAGGTTGATGGAACGTCTGCCCATCCGGCAACTCCACTGCCACCTCTTCGTAACCGATCTGCACCCGGAACCCAATGGGTTCTTGCGTAACAGCCCCAGGCGCGGGGTCCAGGCCGAGCTCCATCGCGAGCGACGGCATCATCACGGGTCCGCGAGGATCCGGAGTCTCCAGCAGAAGCACCGCCTCCTCAGCACTGGAGCCAGCCGCGCGAGCCACGATCGCCGTCACGTAGAGCATGATTCCGGAGGCTACCCGAGGGGCGCGGATACGCGGCCTGAAAGGATCGATATATGCGTTTCATCATCATCGGAGCCGGGGCGATCGGCGGGACCATCGGCGGGAGGCTGTTCGAGAGCGGCCATGACGTCGTGCTGGTGGCCCGAGGCGCTCACTATGCCGCGTTGCGCGATGGCGGGCTCCGTTTCGTCACCCCCGGCCGCTCCGTGACTCTCCCCATCCCCGCCGCCCAAGGCCCGCAAGACGTCGAGCTGACCCCCTCAGACGTACTCCTCCTGGCCGTGAAAACTCAGGACACGGCGGCCGCGCTGGACGTGTGGTCAGGCGCGCCGGTACGCGGCGGCGGCACCGCCGCCGAACGGCTCCCGATCATCTGCGCCCAGAACGCCGTCGAAAACGAACGCGCCGCCCTCCGCCACTTCGCCCGCGTGTACGGCATGCTCGTCTGGCTCCCCGCCCTCCACCTGGAACCGGGCACCGTGGCCGCGTACGCCGCACCGCTCTCCGGCATGCTGCCCCTCGGACGTTATCCCCAGAGTGTGGACGAATTCTCCGAACAGGTGGCGGAAGCCCTGAGCAAGAGCGTCTTCTCCAGCTGGCCCGACCCCGACGTCATGCGCTGGAAATACGCCAAACTCCTCGGCAACCTCGGCAACGCCATCGAAGCCCTGTGCGGTCCCGTCCCCGGCCTCGAAACAGTGATGACGCAAGCGGTAGTCGAAGGCCGCGCAGCCCTGGACGCGGCCGGGATCAGCTACGCGACCTCTCAGGAGGAAGAAGACAAACGCGGCAATCGAGTGGACCTGGTGGCCATCGACGGCGTCCCTCGCCCAGGCGGCTCATCCTGGCAGAGCCTCGCCAAGGGCAGCGGCACGATCGAGGCCGACTTCATCAACGGCGAGATCGCCCTCCTCGGCCGCCTGCACGGCATCCCCACCCCGGCCAACGTCGTCCTGCAGCGGGAGGCCAACCGCTTCGCCCGGGAACGGCGGGAACCGGGTTCGATGTCGATCGAGACTCTGCGCGACTTGATCGAGGCCGCCGGAGCGGGCGCCACCTCCGAACAGCAGGCGTGATCACGCCATGGAGGAACCGCTCGGGGCCTTACCGACTGGTGCGGAACTTCAGCGTGGGAGGGTGCTGCTGCCCGGGACCGGCGGTCCCGGGCAGCAGCGGTTGGTCTACTGCTTGACCCAGAACGTGTAGTCCGCCGAGTACCGCACGCCGAGCTGGGCACCCTCGGTGCACGAGCCGGTCGGGGCCAGACCACCGCGGGTGTTGAGCCGTTGGATGAAGGTCACGCCACCCAGATCGCTGTCCAGGCCGCCGCTGTTCGAGGCAGCGTGGAGCAACAGCTGCGGTATCGCCTTCTGCTTGGGGTCGGGAACGGCTTTGTCGACTGCGCCGACGACCGAAGATCCGTCAGAGAGGTCGGTCCACGTCGGACCGCCGTTGTGGATCACCTTGGATCTGCCGTGCCTGTCGGTGAGATTCGCTGCTGGTTGCTTGAAGGTGAACGCCCCGTTCGTGCACGTGTAGATCTGTACGCCCACGGCCTTGAGTACGGCGATGCGCTTGTTGCCTGCCGGTACCTTGATTTCATCCGGAATGTTGTTCTGGTTTGCGGCCTGTGGTGTGCCGTTCGACGTGGAAGCGGCGGCCGTGGCACTTCCCCCGAGCGCCAACGCAGTTACAGCGAGAGCTAGCGTTAACTTCTTTTTCATGCGTCAACCTTCTCCCATATGACCTGGCGAATTTTGGCAGGCCACAGCTTAAACGGCTCTAGGAGAGAAGGGGTTCGCTATGTGTAATTTTCCACGAATGGGGCAAGACGACCTCAGCAGTGATCACTTTCGTGGGGCAGGCCAGTTCGATGGTGAACGCAGTAGGCCCTGCAACGACCGACCCGACGGAACGCTTCACGATCCCCCTGTGGGCGTAGAGCGACATTCCATCGATCGGAACCCGCTGTACACGCTCCTTTGCGTACCGTTTCCGTATCCGTTGGGGGAAACGCCCAAATAACGCTTTACGGGGACTCGGTGGCGCTCTAGTTTCAGTCCGTGGACGTGGAGCGTCGTGAGGCCGCCGAGCGGTACGACAGCGCGCTCCCTGAGGGTGTCAACGTCATGCGGGTGTGGACTCCCCGCGATCCGGACTCGCTGCGCAAACGTCTTGGGGACGATGGTCTGGCGGTGTGGGCCGAGGATGACGTGCTGCATGTGGTGTGGCGGGGGGCCGCGCGGCGGGTGGAGTTGATCGGCGGGGTTCGGCCGCGGCTCTGGCTGGTGGAGGGGACCGACGATCTGTGGGAGGCCTCGCTTCGGATCCGCCGGTTGGATGAGGCTGTCATCGACATCGTCCCGTGTGTCGGCGGGAGCCGTACCACCATGGACGAGATGCGCTGGCACGGGCCGGAGGCGGTCGAGCCTCGGCCGGTCGCGCAGTCTCTGGTCGGCACGGTGGAGCGGCACGAGGTGGAGTTCGCGGGACGGCCTCGGGCCATTACCCTCTATCGGCCGCCGATCGGTGGCGGTCTTGTTCCGGCGTGCTGCGTGGCCGACGGCGGGTCGGTGGGTCTCTTCGCGCGCACGGTCGAACCGGCGATCCTCGCCGGGAAGTTTCCGCCGGTCGTACTGGTGGGGATCGACAGCGATCACGGGGCGGGGGCGTACCCGGACCCGCGAGCGCGGGAGTATCTGCCCGACGCGGACCCGGACCGGTTCGCGGCTCATCTGGCGTTCGTGGTCGACGAGGTCATTCCCTGGGCGGAGGAGCGGTTTCCGGCGTCGGGGCACTGGATGAGCGGCGGTTACTCCAACGGCGCGGTGTGGGCGCTGACCGCGGCGCAGCGGCGGCCCGACGTGTTCACCGGGGTGGCCGCGCTGAGTCCCGGCATCCCACCGCCCGCCGAGGTCCACACGCTGGGCCGCCATTACCTCGGCGCGGGCACGCTGGAACCGGGCTTCCGCTCGGCCTCCGCCGAATGGGCCAGGCGACTGGCCGGAATCGGCGGGCGGGTACGCCACGAGGAGTGGATCGGCGGCCACGACCACTACTGGTGGACCCAGCGTTTTCCAACCGCCCTGGAATGGTTACTCGCCTAGCAGGCAAACCACTGCCGAACGCCAACGATCCGCGATCTTGATGCCATAGCCATGCTGACCATGCCAAACATCCCCGCCTGCCGTGCTTTCCATTGCCACTGTCACCTGACGCCGCCGTCGGCCAATTCAGCCGACGAACTGAGAGCACCCGCTGACTCGCCCTGCACGCGAATTCAGACAGCTCAGCACATTCGATACCATTCCCACATTATGGGCTATGGCTTCTGTAGAGTACGACATCGGCAATATGATCACCTGTTCACTACCGGGCAGGCATCGGCAGATACGCGCCGCAAGGGCGAGGCGATGCCCTGACGAGGAGTTACGCCATGCGGGTGAGTGAATTCAGCACTGATGGCCTGCCAGCCCAGGACCGCTTCCCCGGCTGGATTGAGAGCGTGGAAAGATCGCTGACACCCTCCCGGGTGCATAGTGAGCAGAACGACTTCCGCGGCTGGGTGCGGACGGTGGAGCTAGACAATGTGCAGATCTCCACCATGGCCTACTCTCCTCTGATCATCCGCAGGTCCGCGCAGCACATCCGGCGGAGCGACCCCGAGGCGTACCAGGTCAACCTCATCCTCAGCGGGCAGGGGTGGACCGCCCACGCAGGCGGTGAAGCAGTGATCAGTGCCGGGGAGTTCGTCCTGTTCGACACGTCCCGCCCGTACGAGGGTCGGCGGATATGCGCCCCCGACACCGCCTGCGGCATCGTCGTCGAGATTCCCCGTGCGCTGTTACCGCTGCCGCCGACTATGGTCAGCCCGCTCGTCGGAGCCTCCTTCTCTGAGCGCCAGGGTATTGGCGCGGTGTTCCTCCGCTGGCTGACGAACCTCGACAGACATGCCACCGAGTTCACCGCAGCGGACGAGCCGTCCTTGGGCTCGATCACCGTCGAGTTACTGGTGGCCGTGCTCTCCCACCAACTCGACGATGCCGGCACCACATCGCCGGAGTCACATCGGCGCGTCCTGCGAGTGCGGGTCCGCGACTACGTCAAGCAGCGGCTCAGCGACCCGAACCTGTCCCCGACCGCCATCGCCGCCGCCCACCAGATCTCCCTGCGCCACCTCTACCAGATCTTCGACGACGAAGATGTGACGCTGTCGGCCTGGATACGCCATCAACGCCTGGAGAACTGCCGCCGCGACCTGGCCGACCCCCGGCTCGCCTCGCGCCCTGTCCACGCCATCGCAAGCCGGTGGGGCTTCACTGACGCAGCCCACTTCAGCCGTTCGTTCCGCACCGCGTACGACATGCCACCCAGCGTCTACCGGAAGCTCACCCTCACCGGCCAGCCCACGCAGAGATCGACAAGTACTGTGCACAAATAGCCAACGACTTCCGAAACAGTGTTCTTGCATCCTCAATGTGCGACTGACCAACACGCTTACGCTCGGTCAGATACATCGCATCGGTAGCCGGGGAACGTATCTACCAACGGGGAGCCTGACATGCATGTGCTTGTCTCAGCGTGCGTTCCACCGCTTCACATGCCGTCCACAACGGGACAGGCATGCGCATCGTAGTGATCGAGAGGGACCCCCTGGCACGCGGCGGCATCACGGCGATCCTCCGCCACGAGGAAGGCATCAAATCCATC
This sequence comes from Acrocarpospora pleiomorpha, assembly GCF_009687885.1. Lineage (GTDB taxonomy): Bacteria > Actinomycetota > Actinomycetes > Streptosporangiales > Streptosporangiaceae > Acrocarpospora > Acrocarpospora pleiomorpha. The sequence goes on along the minus strand of NZ_BLAF01000022.1, from coordinate 15,907 downwards.
GTGGAGGTTTCCGCCTATCACGATCTCAGCAGAGAGCCTTCCTTATCCGAGACCTCGGTCTGCATCATGGGTGTGGATCGCGTAACCGACGAGACGGTGACACTGGTCAGTCAGTTGCGCCATCACCTGACAGGGTCGGAACGGCCTATCCCTGTGATCATGCTCACCCCCGACTGGTCCCCGCTCGACATCATGCTGATCAAAGCGGATGCTTATCCAATTCGACGAGATCACATCGGTCCCATGCAGCTTGTCTGGCTCATCAGGGTCATCACCATGGGCTACCGACCGGTGTACAGAGCCCTGGTGCAGGGCCTGACGGACAGGTTTACTCCAGTGACCGGTGAGATCCGCCAAATCCTGACAAAACGAGAGTACGAAGTGCTGACTCTAATCGCTCGCGGGAAGGTGAACGGTGAGATCGCCACCGAACTGGGAGTGGCGATCTCCACCGTCAAGACCCACGTGACGAAGGTCCTTCGCAAGCTGGGCGCCCGGAACAGAGCCCAAGCCGTGATGGCCGCTGGCCTCAGCGATTAGCCTGGCTAGGCGGCCATCCTCGGCTCAGCTGGGCGGCGACGAAACGGGGGTTGACCCGACTCGCCAGGTCACACGCGCGTCGCCATAGGCATAACGCTTGCCGCGCGCCGAGACGGCCGGTGAAACGGCTGGCCGGTCGTTCCCCGATTGAGCACTCTGTGGTAGGACACGATCGCGCCGGAACGGGAAGGCTGGCGTATGCGCGCGGCCAATTTGGACGGTGAGTTCGCCTTCTCGGTCGACTACCGGATCTGCCGACGCTGCCAGCTCGGCTGGGTCCGCGCGGCCGGCGCGACTCGGCGCGGGCCTGAGCGGCGTAGGGCCGATAGCTCCGCTGGTTGCCCCGACCTACGCTGGCAGGGCCAAAGCGTTCTCGGGTGGCGAGAAGCAGCACGTGAGGCGATGGGTAGCGGGCGCCCGGGCTTGTGAACGGCAAACGCGACCCTTGATGATCTTGGGTGTCTAGTCCAGGTCGATCAAGAAGGGCCGCGTCCGCGTGCCATCCAACACCATCACCATGCTCACCCGCCACATCGAGCACGCCCAGACCACCACCCCCGTCACCGCCGGACAGCCCAGCCCCACCGAACTACCCGAACTCGCCCAACTCCTCGCCACCGTCCCCGACCCCCGCGACCGGCGCGGACGCCGGCACCGCATCGGCTCCCTGCTCGCCTTATGCCTGATCGCGGTCATGAGCGGAGCCCGGTCCCTGGCCTCCATCGGTCGGTTCGCCCGCGACAGCGACCCCGCCGTCCTGACCGCGCTCGGCCTGAGATGCACCCGCGGCCGCCAGCACCATCGGACGGCTCCTGGCCCGCCTCGACGGCGACGCCCTGGACACCGCGGCCGGCCATTTCCTGGCCGCACTGACCGCCCCCACCCTGACCGGCGCACCGGACGACAGCCTCCCCAGCAAGCGTGACCTGCACGGACTCGCCGTCGACGGCAAGGCCCTGCGCGGCACACGCACCAGCAGTGGCGGCGACACGGTCCATCTGCTGTCCGCCGCCCTGCACGAGGGACGGCACGTCATCGCCCAGCGCCAAGTCCAGGACAAAAGCAACGAAATCCCCTCCTTCCGGCCGCTCCTGGCCGGCCTCGACTTGACCGGCGTCGTCATCACGGCGGACGCGATGCACACCCAGACCGGCCACGCCGCGCAGATCCTGGCCCAGGGCGGCGACTACATCCTCATCGTCAAGGCCAACCGGCCCACCCTGCTGCGGCAACTCAAAGACCTGCCCTGGAACCAGATCCCGCTCGGGGACCGCACCACCGGGACCGGCCACGGCCGCGGCGAGATCCGCCGGATCAAGATCTGCGGTGTCCGCCCCGGCCTGCCCTTCCCCGGCGCCGTCCAGGCTGTCCAGGTCAAACGCCGCCGCGTCCGCCGTACTCCCGGCGGCAGGACGAAGGTCACGATGAAGACGGTCTACGCCGTCACCAGCCTCAAGCCCGGCCGTGCCACCCCCGCCCGTACCGGCGAACTCATGCGCGGGCACTGGCAGGTGGAGGCTCTACACCATGTCAGAGACGTGACGTTCGGAGAGGACGCCTCACGCGTGCGCACCGGGAACGCCCCACGCGCCATGGCAGCCTTCCGCAACCTGGCGATCGGCCTCGCCGGCGCTCTCGGCTGGACGAACATGGCCGAGGCCGTGGAGCACTACCACGCCAATCCCGCTCACGCTCTTCAGTGGTTCGGGCTCACGATCTGAGAATGCTTCGGCCCTGCCTACGCTGGCCGGAGAACTCTGCCTAGATCACTGCTCCGTACGTGTCCGGCCCGGAGGCTCGCTGTACAGGTCGATGCACCATTCTTGGGTGTAACCACCTTCCGGCGCAGGCACAAACGCATTCTTGAGCTCGACGCCCAGCCCTATGACCCCTGCAGCTTTGACCAATTCGACAAACTGGCTGCGATCACTGCCGACAATACGCTTCACGTGTTGCGGAGAGCTGGACACGATCCTCCTAGAATGCAGTACCGATCGGGGTAGGATGTATACCACACTGTAACATGGATATCAATCTCTGCGCATCGCGATAAAGAGGGGAAATCGAGAGAAACGACTCCGTCGCCATGCGCTCGATCGACCAATCATGATCACTCCGGCGGCGACTACCAAAGCGGTGACGAACCACGACCATGGCGAGTCGGCCGGATGCCTGGCGATCGCCCACAGAGGAATCTGTCCGTCCGAGTCCGCGCGTCCTGATTCATACAGCGGAACCAGCAGAAGGATCGGCAACACCCAGCCCAGTGATCGGCCGACCAATGCCGCCGACGTGAAACCCACACCGGACCAGAAGACAATATTGCGAACGACCAGCGGGGCTAGCCCGAGCGTGCCCCCAAGCGCCAGACTGCCGACCGCAAGAAGCAACGTCAAAACCAGAGCGAGTGTGATCACATAAAAATCAAGCCGCGCGATACTGAGTGATGCGGTGTTCTCGAACGAATGCATCGAACTGCGAATCATGGAGGCGACGATGCAGGCGTACGGCACTGGCATTAAGATCGCGAGAGGTAAAGTCTCGTTACCTCCCGGCAGAAGTAGCGTATTCTGCCCCCAGATCACACAGGTGGCACTGACCAGAAGCATCGCCATGACATGGAATCCGACATGGCGGCTCCTGCATGCGAGCGCGACAATGCCGACACCTTCAGTACAATGCCCTGCACCTCGCTGAAGCCGATCAAGCATTGCACCTCCCCATCACAGCGATCTGCTTCCTCGCCCACTCCTCCTGCGCCGCCTGCGGCAGGCCGAGAGTCTGGCGCACCTCGTTTCTGCCCGCTTCGGTGAGAGAGACCGAATCCCATTCCTGGTCTTGCATTCTGCCGAGCGCGGCCGAGCTCAGCCACGTGTCGAGCTTCGCCCTGGCCTGCATTCTAGGGCGTCCGTGTGCTTCGGTCTCCGAAGGACCGCAATCGGCCAATATCTGCCAGGTGAGCTGAAAGATTAACAACGATCTGTAGGACTCGTAAGTGGCGCCCGCGACAACCGGGATCTGAAGGACCGAGCCACCGCTCTCCGCCACCAACCCCTCGTCGGCGACAACCTGCGGGAATCTGATCACACGCTGGGTAAGGCCGATGACATTCTTGGTGGCGTTGGTCGCCTCCGTGAGCCGGGCGGCGTTCTCCGGCCACAGGCACACGTCGGTCGCCGCTACCCGTTGACAAGCAGAAGCCAAAACCGGCTGCCTGGGCTGCTGAATCGGACCGGCCACCAGCAGGAACAACACCGAGACTGCCACCGCGACGCAGGCCGTTATGCGCCCGCCGTACGAACGGCGGGGTGAACTCACTGGCCCGAAGGCCAACGCGAGCGCGACACAGGCCCCCGCGAGCAGTAGGCGTGCGGCCAGAGCCACCGGACTCACTGCTTTGTTCGCCTCGCCGAAAAATGGCACCAAAATAGAGACGATAAACAAAGGGAAAAACGATGCGAATCCAGCCAATGGCGCGGCTAGGCGATTGGAAATCGCGCTGCCGATCGAGTGTCCCAATCCGACGACGGTGACAACCGCGGCGATGCCAAGCAGCATGTAAGAGAGCCAGAGTCCGCCAGGAGCGGCCTTATCGTGGACGATCAGATAGCTCGCCAAAGCCGCGACCGCCAGTGGAATCAAGGCGTAGCCAAGGCTTACCGACAAATGGACGATCGTGATCTGCCAGCCCGGGCGCGTCGATGTCTGCACCAGCTGTGATGCCGAGGCCCGGTGGATGCGCTGGGCCGACCATGCGGCGACTGCGGCGATCGCCACTGCCGGGAGTTGCGTCGCGGCGGCGATGACCCTGACGCTGGCTTCGGGCCAGACGTTCTGCCATGACTCGACTTCACGAAAAAGTATGACCAGACTCAGTAGGCTTGCAGGGACGACGAGCCACAAAAACGGAGAGCGGCGAATTTCGATCAGAAGGGTTCTCGTCATATGCCGGCCTTGTTTCGATACAGTGCCGCCGTATATCCCCGCTCAAGCTCTGTGTCGCCCCTGGCCCTCTCTGACGACAGATCACGCAATTCTCGAGGGCTCCCGGTGAAGACCGGTTCGCCATCGGCAATAATCAGCAAGTTGTCGCAGACGGCTGCGACGTCTTCCACCAGATGGGTGCTGAGCACCACAGTGGCCTGACCCGAAACTCTCCTGATCAGGTCGCGGAACGCCAGACGCTGCTCAGGATCGAGCCCCACTGTCGGCTCGTCCAGCAGGACCAGGCGGGTACCGCCGAGTATGGCCTGAGCGATTCCCGCGCGACGGAGCATTCCGCCTGAAAGATTCTTCATTTTGGTTTTAGCCTGAGCGCCGAGGTCGACGGCCATGATTGCCTCCGTGACCACTTCACGAGTCAGAGCGGACGGAATACGCCTGAGCCACGCGCAGTAGCTGATGAACTCGTGGACTGTGAAGTTGGGATGGTAGCCGAACTCTTGGGGAAGATAGCCGAGGTGGCGGCGGACTTCGCGCGCATCACGGTCGTTCTCCACCGTCCTGTCCAGCAGGACGATTTCCCCCGAACGGGGCGCGATGGCCGTCGCCAGGGTTCGTAGAAGCGTGGTCTTCCCTGCGCCGTTCGGCCCCAGGAGACCGAAGACCCCGTGCGGTATGTCCAGGGTGAGGTTCTTGATGATGGGAGTCTCGCCGTATCCTTGCGTGAGATTTATCGTGCGCACTGCGGTCGTCGGCATGTTCGCTCCATTTGAAAGGCGGTCGATTCATGAGATCGACCGCCCGGCTCACTTATTGGCGATTTTGTGCAGATTGTCCGACTCTACCTCAGGCGGACGGCGGTCAGTCGCCGAATACAAAGTCCCAGCCGATGAGTGTGTTGCTGCAGGTGTGGGTCATGGCCCAGGTCGCGTACTTGTATTCAGTCCAGATGTCGACCTGCCAGTCACAGTCCCAGACTCCGCGGGAGTAGTTGGTGTCAGCGGGTCCGCCCCTGATACACCCGAGGGCGGCCGCTCTGGTCGTCGGGATTACTCGTTTGCCGTCGCAGTTCCATTCTGCGAGGGCAGCGCTCGGAGCCGCCGGGCTGGATTCTGTGACTACCACCGGCCCCGGGTTCGCGAATGCCGGGGTGGCTCCAACCGTTGTGGTCGCCATCGCACAAAGTGCTGCGGCGGCAGCGACACGGTACAGTCGCATTTGGTATAATCTCCTCGCATCGTTGATGCCCACGGACGGGGGTTCTTTGCCAAGGCCCCGTCCGTGGAGATTCTCAGGGGACGCCCGAATCTGTCCGACTGCATTGCGGGCGTGAAAATATGACCCCAGATGATCGGATGACCTTCAGGGTCAGGAAAGGCCGTTTTTCTGGCGGGCTACTTGTTGTTTAGCCCTCGCCGAAAACGAAGTCCCAGCCGATGAGTTCGCTGTTGCAGCTGTTGGTGACGACCCAGGGGTAGTAACGAGGGCCGGTCCAGATGTCGACCTGCCAATCACAGTCCCAGACTCCGCGGGAGTAATTCAAGTCCGCAGCGCCAGACCTCGCACATTCGAGAGTTGCCGCCTTGACGGTGGGGTTGACCCGACGGCCGTCGCAACTCCAGGTGGCCATTGCCGAGACGGGCGCCGGATTCACCCCTGAAGAGGTTTTGACTGCGGCCGAGGCCGGTGCGACTTGGCATAGCACTACTGCCGTTGCGCAGGCTGCGAGAGCCGCAGCGATACGCTTGACCTGCATTTATTACTCCTTCTGCTGCATCGTTGATGTGGTTTGTCGGAGTTCTCTGCCAAGGTCCGACATAGATGTGTTGACTTTATCCGGTCTGACTTCCTCCTCCCTGACCGATTTCGTCGACTTCCATGTTTCCTGCAGAGTCATCAGACATCAATGGGTCGGATGACGGATTCCTGCGCGCACCTCCACCATTGGGTGGAGACGAATACGGTTCTCCCGTCCGCCATATGGGCTCTTCGCGGCTGGACAGCTACAGACCGTGAAAGGCTGACTTCTCGTTAGTTGGGGCGGTTCGGGTTCGAGGATGAGTTCGGTCTGGGCAATGATGGCGTCGAGCAGGTTGGAGCCAGTACCGCAGACGCTTGAGGTGGTGTTTGATGGCGGCGAGGTGGTCGACTCCACCCTGGACAGCCAAGTTGGCCAGGTGGCCCTTGAGGTTGGCCCAGATGCCTTCGGTGGGGCTGAGTTCGGGGGTGTAGCTGGGAAGCTGGAAGACCGTCAACCAGTCGTGATCGTCGATGAAGGCGCGCATCTCGGCGCAGACGTGTGCGTTAAGTTGGTCCCAGACGACCATGATCGGGGCTCGTAACTGCTGGTGAGCGGCTTGGAGCCGGAGCTTGAAGTCGCGGACTTGAAACCCTTCCGCTCGTTCCTACGGCTGTGGTAGATGATCGTCCCGTAGATCAGGCGGGTGCGTTGCCTGGGCTTCACGCAGACGAGCCCGGCGACCGAGGAGACCCCTTGCCGGACACCGTCACGACCAGGTCTAACCCCGCCGGGCCTAGGTGCGGCCCTTGGGGCGGGCGAAGGCTTTGCCTCGACTCGTCCCGCAAAGACGATCCAGGCACCCCGGTCGGCGGCCTGCCCTTATGTGCCAGGTCTCCCCGGTCCACGTGGTCATCGCATCATCGTCGCGCTCGGCGGCGCGGTGCGCGGGGACCTACGGGCGCCAGCCGATCCGGTGCAGCAGGAGGACACCTCGCGTGGGCTGTAGCCGACGCGGAACAACTCCTTGATCAAGACGGTGATCCTCGATAGCGTCCACCGCTGGTCCTCCCAGCCGTACATGGCCGGCCCTCGGTCGAGTTCTGCCTCCAGCAGGAGGATCTGTTCCGCCAAGAGGCAGCAGACCGAGCCGCCCGGCCCTTTGGAGGCCAGGGCGGCTGTAGCACTTCAAGGACTCGCCGCTGCACACGGCTCAGGCAAGCCGACTGCTGAACGCGATTTATCCGGCTAAGGTGCTGATCGCGAAACCTTAGGAGGATATATGTCTGAGTACGCTCCGACCTTCAGCCTGGTCGACAGTGACGGGGACGGCCTGATCTCGGCCGAGGAGCTGGTTCGGCTCGCGGACCTGCTCGGCCAGCCGCTCGGCGAGGACGGCGCGGAAGCCGTCATCCGCAAGGTGGACGGCGACGGCGACGGCCTGATCAACCTGGAGGAGTTCGGCGGCTGGCTCCAGTCCGCCCGCTAGATCTCACGGCGTCGAATCGGCCGGGCGAATCCCGCCCGGCTGACCTCCGTCAGCCAGGGCGTCTCAGGCCGTGATGTACACCTGGCTGAAGACCTTCGCCAGTTTGGTGAGGTCGTCGGTGCCAGGGGTGTAGTGGGTGGTGAGGCGGCGCTGGAGGGGTTCGAGCTTCTCCAGTTGGACCCAGGTGGCGGCGGGGATGCCGTGCACGGTGCCCTTGGCGTCCACGTAGCGGGACCAGACGTTGACCGTCGCGGCGCCGTCTTGCAGGGGGAGCACGACGCGCTGGGCGGTGGCGGTCTTGGCCTGGGCGGTGGTCAGTGAGGGGCCGATCAGGCCGGCGTCCTCGGCGCCGACTTGGGCGAGGGCGTTCCAGGCGCGGGCTTTGACCTGGATCCACTGGTTGCGGCGGGCCTGCTGGGCGGTGATCTTCCACTGGGTGTAGCCGGGGGCCATGCCGCTGTCCAGGGTGAGCTGGTCGATCTTGCCGCCGGTGAGCAGAGGTTCGATCACCGCGGGGGTGAGCAGCGGGTACTGCGCTGTCATGGTCTTGACGCAGGCGGTCTGGCCGCCGCAGGCGAACACGGGGACCACGGTGTGCAGGCCCAGTTTCTTGCCGGGGGCGATCTCGCGGAGCGCGGCCGAGGCGGCGGTGACGAACTTGGTGATGTCCTCAGCGGTGGTGAAGGTGGCGTTGTAGCCGAGCTGGTTGGTGAAGCGGATCCCGGTCACGCCGGGCTGGGCGGCCAGCGCGCCGATGTTCTTGACCGCTGCCTGGAAGGCCTGCTCTCCCGCCTTCCAGTCGTCGGCGAGCTCGGTGTTGATCCAGACCCGCAGCCCGGCCTCGCTCGCGGTCTCGGCCGCCTGTCCGGTGGGGGTCTGGGCCGCCGCCTCGACCTCGTCGGGTTCGACCGTGCAGGTCGTGCCGGGCGGGTCGCACACGACGTCTCCGCCGTCCTCGGCGGGGCCGGCCTGGTCCTCGTCGTACGCCTCGCCCTCGCCGGTCGGGCAAGGGCCGTCGGTGCAGGTGATGTCGACGGCCGGCGAGCCATACGGCTCGGCTTCCTGGAGGTTGCGGGCGTCGTCGGCCAGCCAGTTCATGGCGATCTGGAGGGCTTCGTCGGGTTTGGCTAACCAGCGGCAGACGACGTAGGAGGGCGTGCCCGCCGGAAGCTCGTCGTTGCAGGATTCCCCGGACGCGTGCGCCGCGGATCCGGGCAGCCAGATCGAGATCGCTCCCGCCAGGGCACCGATGGCCGCAATCCGCCTCAAACGCATCTTCACTCCAGGGTTTTTGGTGATCGCCCCGGACAGTATAGAGATCAACCAGTCTGACCGCTTGTGCGCAGGCCGCGAGTCGCGGAGCGCGGGTGCAGGCCGAAGCGGGGGTCGGGCTCCTGGGTGTCGTCGAGGATGTCGGCGAGGTAGTCGGCCAGGGCGGGGGCGTGTTTGAAGCCGTGGCCCGAGTCGCCGCCGATCACCCATTCGGACGGGCGGACTTCGGCGATGATCCATTCGGCGTCGGGGGTCAGGCCGTACTGGCAGACCTGGCTGAACAGGACGGGGGCGACGGCGAGGCTGGGGAAGCGGCGGCTGAGGTAGTCGCGGGCGAGGCGTTCGCTCTCCGGGAGGATCTGGCGGCTGCCGGTGCGCGGGTCGTAGGGGTCGCCTTCCAGGTCACTGGTGCACTTCAGGCCCGCGCCGTCGATGTCGCCGTGGCCGTAGACCGAGCTGCTGTAGTCGCAGAAGGCGGGGATGTTCGCCCAGGCGGCGGGGACGTCGAAGTGCAGGGTGTCCTGGCGGGTGACCGTGACGGGGAGGTCGAAGAGGCCGGGGAGCCAGGCGCCGCAGGCCCAGACGACGCGGTCGGCGCGCAGGGTCTCGCCGTTCACCTGGACACCGCCGTCGGGGTGTGGGAGGGCCTCGGCGTGGATGGTGGTAACGCCGGCGGACCGGGCTAGGCGGGCGGTTACCTGGGTGGCGCGGCGGGCGCGTACGACTCCGGCGTGGGGTTCGCGCAGGACGAAGGCGAGGTCGTCGCCGCGGAAGTCGGGGAAGGCGCGGCCGGCGTCGGCGGGGTCCAGCAGCTCAACGGGGATGTCCAGATTTTTCAGGACCTGGGTGCTGGCGGATTCCCAGCCGTGTTCCTGGCGGGCGAACCACATGAATCCGGTTTCGAGGAACAATTCTTCGCCGGCGCGTTCGCCCAGGCGGCGCCAGCCTTCGCGGGCTTTCCAGGCGAGTTTGGCATACCAGTCGTCGTGGCCGTGGGCGCAGCGCAGCAGGCGGGTTTCGCCCGCGCTGGCTTGGCGGATGTGGCCGGGGGCGTACTGCTCAATCAAGGTCACTCGCCAGCCGGTCTCGGCCAGGCGCAAGGCCAGTGACGTGCCCCAGATACCTGCGCCTACCACGATTACGGTCCTCATCGGCCCAGGCTGCCATACCAGCCATAATCGGAGAATGGCGGCTGAGGCAGCGCAGACGTTGGAGCGAGGGCTGCGGTTGCTGCGCGCGCTCGCGGATGGGCAGCGGGGGCGTACGCCGACTGAGCTCGCCGCTGAGCTGGGGTTGAGCAGGCCGGTGGTGTATCGGCTGATCAACACGTTGCAGCAGGAGGGGTTCGCGCGGCGGGATTCGGATGGGCGGGTGCATCTCGGGTTCGGGGTGCTGGTGCTGGCGCAGGCGGTGCAGCCGCTGTTGCGGGCGGCCGCGTTGCCCGCGTTGCGCAGGCTGGCGGAGCGGGCGGGGGCGACCGCGCATCTGACCGTGGCCGAAGGGGGCGACGGGCTGGCGATCGCGGTGGTGGAGCCGTCGTGGACGGATATGCATGTGGCTTATCGGGAGGGTTCGCGGCATCCGCTTTCCCGGGGGGCGGCGGGGTTGGCGATTCTGGCGCAGCGGGATGGGGTGGTGGGGTTCCAGGCGTCCGAAGGGCAGTTGCAGGAGGGGGCGCGGGGGGTGGCCGCGCCGATTCTGGGGTTGCCGTGGCTGGAGGCGTCGGTCGGGGTGATCACGTTTGGGCAGCTGGATGTCGAGGCGATCGCGGAGCTGGTGATGGGTGCCGCCCGGGAGCTCGCTGAATCGTTGACATGAGGGCCGGTTCCGGGCACTGTCGTACGTATAGAGGACAAAGGTGTCCGATATGCGTACGCGGGAGGGATCATGCCGTACTACCAGCGGGTCGGAGAGGTGCCGCGGAAGCGTCATGTGCGGTTTCGGCGGCCTGACGGCGGGTTGTACGCCGAGGAGTTGATGGGCGAGGAAGGGTTCTCGTCGGATTCGTCGCTGCTTTATCACCGGTACGCGCCGACGGCCATCGTGAAAGCGGAAGCCGTACCCGCCCTGACGGGGGGTGAGCTGACGCCGAACCTGCCGCTTTCGCCACGACATTTCCGGACTCAAGATCTGGGGACTTCGGAGGATCTCGTTTCGGGGCGCCGGTTGCTGGCGGGGAACGGGGACGTCCGCATCTCGTACGCGGCGGCGGATCGGCCGAGTGAGCTCTACCGGGACTCGATGGGCGACGAATGCGTGTATATCCAGTCCGGTCGCGCCACCTTCGAATCCACCTACGGCGCGCTGGAGGTGGACGAAGGCGACTATGTCGTGATTCCGACGGGGACGATTCATCGGTGGGTGCCGCACGGAACGGTCACCGCGCTCACCATCGAGGCGGCGGGGCATATCCGGCCGCCGAAGCGTTACCTCTCCCAGTACGGCCAGTTCCTGGAGCACGCGCCCTACTGCGAGCGCGACCTGCGCATCCCTTCCGAACCCCTGCTCAGCGACGGCGAGGACGTTCCCGTGCTGGTCAGGACTCGGGGCGGGCTGACCAGGCTGACCTACCGCAACCATCCGTTCGACGTGGTCGGCTGGGACGGCTGCCTCTACCCCTACGCGTTCAACATCGCCGACTTCGAGCCGATCGTGAAGCGCACCCACGCCCCGCCGCCGGTGCACCAGACGTTCGAGGGGCCGGGCTTCGTGATCTGCTCGTTCTGCCCTCGTCCGCTGGACTTCCATCCGGAAGCGGTGCCGATTCCGTACAACCATCACAATGTGGATTCCGACGAGTTCATGTTCTATGTGGGCGGGGATTACGGCGCCCGCGCGGGTTCGGGCATCGATGTCGGGTCGATCTCGTTGCATCCGGCGGGGTTCACACATGGGCCGCAGCCGGGGGCGGTGGAGGCGGTGATCGCGTCGGGCGCGACGACGACCAGCGAGCTGGCTGTCATGATCGATACCTTCCGGCCACTCGATCTGGGTCCGGGTGCGCTGGCCTGCGAGGACGCGGGGTACGCGTGGACGTGGGCCCGCTAGATGTTCGGACTCGACAACCTGCCTTATGGCGTCTTCGAGGATCGGGTCGTGGTCAGGTATGGGGAGCATGTGCTCGATCTGGCCGCCGCGCTTGGGGATGAGGTGTTCCATTCGCGGAGTCTGAACGCCTTCATGGCGCTCGGGCGTCCGGCTTGGCAGGAGACCCGGCGGCGGATCCAAGCCGTGCTTCGGGCTGGGACCGATCACCTCATTCCGCTCGCTGAGGTCGAACTTCGGCTGCCCATCGACGTGGCGGATTATGTCGATTTCTATTGTTCGCTGGAGCATGCCACCAATCTCGGGCGTCTGTTCCGGCCCGGTGAGGAGCCGCTCAAGCCCAACTGGCGGCATCTTCCGGTCGGGTATCACGGGCGGGCGGGGACGGTGGTCGTTTCGGGGACGCCGATCCGCAGGCCGTACGGGCAGGTGGGCGGGCCGCATTTCGGGCCGACGGCGAAGCTCGACATCGAGGCGGAGCTGGGGTTCGTGGTGGGGGTCGGTACGCAGCTGGGCGAACGACCGGGCGCGTTTGAAGATCACGTCTTTGGGGTGACGCTCGTCAATGACTGGAGCGCGCGGGACATCCAGTCCTGGGAGTACGTCCCGCTTGGGCCTTTCCTGGGGAAGTCGTTCGCGACGTCGATCTCGCCGTGGATCACTCCGCTTGAGGCGCTTGAGCATGCCAGGGTTCCGGGGCGGGAGCAGGATCCGGAGCCGCTCGGTTATCTCCGGCGTAGCGCGCCTTGGGGGCTTGACCTGCGACTCAAGGTGGAACTCAACGGGAAGACGGTGAGCGAACCGCCGTACCGGGATATGTACTGGACGCCTGACCAGATGCTCGCTCATATGACTGTGAACGGGGCATCCTTGAGGACCGGGGATCTGTTCGCGAGCGGCACGGTGTCCGGTGTGGCTGATCCAGGGTCGTTCATCGAGCTTGGGCAGGGGTTTCTCGACGACGGGGACACGGTGATCATCACGGCGACCACGAACTCCGGGATGTCGCTCGGCGCAGTGGCTGGCATAATCACTTAGTGCTATCGGTCGGCTACTCTTGGGATTCCCCCGAGTAGCAAAGGTGAGACCATGCGCCGCGTGATCGTTCTCGTCCTGGCGATCCTGTGCTCCGGGTGCACGTCGGTGACGGCGCAGGTCGCCGCGCCGATCATCACGATCTCTCCCCGGCCTGACGACCTGCGGGCCCGCCCGGACCTGGGCCTGGTCGTGCGGGTGCGGCACGGCACGCTGACCGGCGTGACCGCGTTCGCGGGCAGCAGACCGGTGCCGGGCATCTTCAACGGCGACCGTACGGCCTGGCGCTCGACCTGGACCCTCACCCCCGGCATCGACCACGTGGTCAACGTCTCCGCCACCGGCGCCGGGGGCGCTGCCCGCCAGGCCAGCAGGTTCCGCACCCTGCCACCGTCCGGACCCGCCGGGGACGTGGCCATCTCCCCCCTGCCCGGCGAGACCGTCGGCGTGGGCATGCCGATCGTGGTGACCTTCAACACCCCCGTCACCGACCGGGCCGCCATCGAACGCGCCTTGGAGCTCAAGGGCGCCCAACCGGTCGAAGGCGCCTGGCACTGGACAGCCCCCACCGAGGTCGTCTACCGCCCACGCCGGTTCTGGCGACCCCGCCAGCAGATCATCCTCACCGCCCATCTGGGCGGCGCGCGCCTCTCCCCCGGCGTGTACGGCACCGCCGACCGAACCGTCACCTTCACCATCGGCCGCAAACTGACCAGCACGGTCGACACGCTCACCCACAAGATGATCGTCAGACGCGACGGCGCGATCGTCCAGCGCATGCCGATCAGCGCCGGAAGGGCCACAAGCTGGGAATACACCACCACCAGCGGGATGCACCTGGTCATGGATAAGGGCAATCCCGTCCGCATGGTGTCACCCGGGCGTCGCCGCGGCGAACCTGGCTATTACAACAAGCTGATATCGCACGCGGTCCGGATCTCCAACAGCGGGGAATACGTGCACGCGTTCAACAACATCTGGGCACAGGGACGGCAAAACGTCAGCCACGGATGCGTGAACGCCTCACCCGCCCAGGCCGCCTGGTTCTACACCCACTCGCTGCGCGGCGACCCCGTGCTGATCACCGGCACCAAGCGGGTGCTGGATCCTGACAACGGCTGGGGTTTCTGGCAGCTTTCGTGGCAGGAGTGGCTGGCTGGCAGCGCACTGCACGCTCCAACGCCTGTGAATTCGTTCATCACCCCGCCCCTACGCCCGGTTTCTGACATGTAGCGTGAAAAGTGGAACCCCGCAGAGTAGGGATCCGTTGAACGCTATGGAGGGCGGGCAATGGACTCGTGGATCGTCTGGTTGATACTCGCGGCGGCACTCGGCGTCGCGGAGATCTTCACGCTGACCGCCGCGCTGGGGCTCATCTCGGTCGCGGCCCTGCTCACCGCCGGAACGGCAGCCGTCGGGCTCCCGCCCGCCCTGCAACTTCTCGTCTTCGTGCTCACTTCGATCGCCGGCGTAGTGGTCATCCGGCCCATCGCCCAGCGCCACATACAACAGGCTCCGGCCCAGCGGTTCGGGGTGTCCGCTCTGGTCGGCAAGTCCGCGTACGTGACCCGGGAGGTCACCGGCCGTGACGGCCGGGTCCGCATCGGCGGGGAGGAATGGTCCGCTCGGGCCTATGACGACACCCTCGTCATCCCCGTCGGCGCCACCGTCGACGTCTTCGAGATCGAAGGAGCCACCGCGCTCGTCTACCCCCGGGAGTGACCATGGAAGTCGCCCTGCTCGTTGTTCTGATCTTCGTGGTGCTGTTCGCCATGACCACGGTGCTCCGGTCCGTACGGATCGTGCCGCAGGCACGCGCGGGCAACGTGGAACGGCTCGGTCGGTACCACCGGACGCTGGAACCGGGGCTGAATTTCGTCATCCCTTATGTGGATCGGGTTCGGCCGCTGATCGATCTGCGGGAACAGGTGGTGTCCTTCAAACCGCAGCCGGTCATCACCGAGGACAACCTGGTGGTGGACATCGATACCGTGCTGTACTTCCAGGTCACGGATCCGCGGGCGGCGTCGTACGAGATCGCCAACTTCATTCAGGGAGTTGAGCAGCTGACCGTGACCACGTTGCGTAACGTGGTCGGCGGGATGGATCTGGAGATGACGCTCACCTCGCGGGACATCATCAACAGCCAGTTGCGGGGGGTGCTGGACGAGGCGACCGGGAAGTGGGGCATCCGGGTGAACCGGGTCGAGATCAAGGCGATCGACCCGCCGCGGACCATCAAGGAAGCCATGGAGAAGCAGATGCGCGCCGAACGGGACAAGCGCGCTGCGATCCTTACCGCCGAGGGTTTCCGCCAGTCGCAGATCCTCACCGCCGAAGGCGAGAAGCAGAGCGCGATCCTGCGCGCCGAAGGCGAGCGGACAGCTCAGATCCTGAAGGCCGAAGGCCAGTCGCAGGCGATCGACGAGGTCTTCCAGGCGGTCCATCGCAACGACCCCGACCCGAAACTCCTCGCCTACCAGTACCTGCAGATGCTGCCGCAGCTGGCGCAGGGGCCTGGCAACACGTTCTGGGTCATTCCCAGCGAGGTCACCTCGGCTCTGCAGGGCGTCTCAAAGGCCTTCACCGAAGCCCTGCCGCAGTCGGCCGCAACCCGCGAACGCCAGACGAGCCTGGCCGGCAGCGAAGCGGTCGCGGAGGCCGAGCGCGCCGCGGCCGAAGCCAAGGCGGAAGCGGATGAGCCTCTGGGATTGCCGCGTTCAATCGAATCCGGTAACGCCGTGACCGAGGCTTTGAAGGAGTTCACGACCCAGCCCGAGCATGCCGAAAGGCCAAGGGAGAGCTGAGGGTTCTTGGTGGGGGTTGATGTCCGTAGCGGGTGGGCA
>NZ_BLAF01000021.1 GCF_009687885.1 Acrocarpospora pleiomorpha | reverse complement strand
AGCGAGACCGAGCCCCAACATCGGAAAGTTGGTGGGGAAGCCTCACTCTGCCGTGGTCTCTCGCGTGGGAGCCACGGCGACGGCAGGGCCGGGCGGAGCCCGGGGGAGAACAAAGGGCGGGTGGGTGGGAGAACCACCGTGCTGAGGTTGTCGATTCCGTTTGTTCCAGTCGCAGGGGGGAAGTGGCTGGCCGCGTCTGTGTCTGGACTGAGGAACGCAGGGGAGCGGAGCGACCCGGAGTGACGAGGGAAGACGCAGGCTGGAGGCGGCTGAGCCCGCTGTGCCGGAGGCGCAGCCGGGCGGAAGGCACGGCTGATGGGACGGAAGACCGGTAGTCTTCCCCCCAGAGCGGGGAGCAGGAGGGGGTCGTGAAGTGTATCTGAAGACCCTCACCCTGCGTGGGTTCAAGTCGTTCGCCTCCGCTACCGCCCTCCGGTTCGAGCCCGGCATCACCTGTGTGGTCGGCCCCAACGGTTCCGGCAAGTCCAACGTGGTCGACGCGCTGGCCTGGGTGATGGGCGAGCACAGCGCGAAGTCGTTGCGTGGCGGGAAGATGGAGGACGTGATCTTCGCGGGGACCTCGTCACGTCCGCCGCTGGGGCGGGCCGAGGTCACGCTGACGATCGACAATACCGACGGTGCGCTGCCGATCGACTACACCGAGGTGACGATCAGCCGGTTGATGTTCCGGTCGGGGCAGAGCGAATACGCGATCAACGGGGACACCTGCCGTCTGCTGGATATCCAGGAGCTGCTCTCGGACTCCGGCATCGGCCGCGAGATGCACGTGATCGTCGGCCAGGGCCAGCTGGACCAGGTTCTGCACGCGGGCCCCGAGGAGCGCCGCGCGTTCATCGAAGAGGCCGCGGGCGTGCTGAAGCACCGCAAGCGTAAGGAAAAGGCGCTCCGCAAGCTTGACGCCATGCAGGCCAACCTGACCCGGGTCCAGGACCTGGCCACCGAACTGCGCCGCCAGTTGAAGCCGTTGGGACGCCAGGCCGAGATCGCCCGTAAGGCCGCCGTGATCCAGGCCGACCTGCGCGACGCCCGGCTCCGGCTACTCGCCGACGATGTCGTGACTTTACGCGACACCCTCCAGCGGGAAGCCGAGGACGAGGCCGCCGTACAGGCCAGGCGGGCGCAGGTGGAGCGGGAGCACGCGGAGAACCAGGAGCGCGAGGCCGCGCTGGAGACAGCCGCCAACGAGGCGCAGCCGAGGCTGACGGGCGCCCAGGAGACGTATTACCGGCTTTCCGCCCTGCGTGAGCGGCTGCGCGGGGTGGAGAGCCTGGCGGCCGAACGGGAGCGGCACGCGGCGGACGCGGCGTCCATCGAACGCCGGGGACGGGACCCGGAGGAGTTCGAGCGGGAAGCGGCCGAGGTCAGGGAACAGGAGCGGGAACTCCAGGAAGCGCTGGCGGAGGCCCAGGAGCGGCTCGCGGTCGCCGTGGAGACCCGGGGCGAGGCCGAGGAGGCGCTGGCCGCCGAGGAGCGCAGGCTGGCCGCCATGGCCAGGGCCGCCGCCGACCGCCGGGAGGCGCTGGCGCGGCTGCGCGGCCAGGTGGATTCGGCCAGAAGCCGGGCGCGTGCCGCCGAAGAGGAGATCGGCCGCCTCGCCAAGTCCCTCGACGACGCCCGCAAACGGGCCGAACAAGCCCAAGCCGACCACGACGCCCAGGAACTGAGCGAACCCGCGACCGACCCGGAACTGACTGCGGAACTGGAATCCGCCCAGGAGGGCGTGGAACTGGCCAGAGCCCAGGTCGACGCCGCCCGCGACATCGTGGAGCAGGCGAAGGGCCTGGTCGAGGAGGCCAAGGCCGCCGTCGCGGCCCCGCGCGCGGCCCTGGCTGCGGCCACCTCCCAGGTCAGTACGGCACGAGCCGCCGACCAGGACGCGCAACGCGCCATGAGCGCCCTGACCGCCCGCAGGGACGCCCTGGAACTCAGCCTCTCCGGCGACGGCGAGCTGGAATGGGTGACCGGCGAGCTGGCCGGGCCCAGGCGTCCGGTCCTGCTGGCCAAGGACGTGCCCACCGCGGAGCAGCTGCTGGCCAACCGCCCCGACCTGGCCGCCGTGATGGGCCCGGACGCGATGTTCGGCGCGCTCACCGGCACCGGCTCAGCCGACAACTCGACCTGGCAGGTCAGAGCCGCCCTGGAGCAGGCCGTCGCCGACCTCAGCGCGGCCGAGGCCACCGCGGCTGAGCACGCATCCGCCCTGGAGGAGGCCGTCTACGCCGAGGCCGAGGCCCGGGAGGCCGTGGAGGCCGCGCAGGGCCGGGTGAACGAGGCGCAGACCGGCGTCACCGTCGCCCAGAACGGGGTCAACTCGGCGCGAAGCGGGCTGGACGCGGCGCAGGCCGTACTCGATCGGGTGCGGGGCCGGCAGCGGGACGCGGATCAGCGGCTGGCGGACGCGGCCAAGCAGCTGGCGCGGCTGGAGGCCGCGGTGAAGGCCGCGCGGGACGAGGGTGCGCGGCTGGCGCTGGCCGTCCAGGGGGCCGAGGAGGCCCGGGAGGTGGCGCGGGCCGGGATCGCCGAGCTGGAGGAGCGGTTGGCCGAGGAGGAGTACGCGGACGAACTGGAGGCCGAGCCGACCACCGAACTGCGCGACGAGCTGGCCGCGGCCTGCGGGGTCACCCGGCAGGCCGAGATGGAGGCCAGGCTGACCGTGCGCACGGCCGAGGAGCGGGTCAGGGGGATCGCGGGCCGCGCCGACGGCCTGCTGCGCGCGGCGCGCCGGGAGCGTGAGGACCGGGCCAGGGCGGCGGCGCAGCGGGAGCGCAGGCGGATCCAGGCCAAGGTGGCCGCGGCCGTGGTCAAGGGCGCCCAGACGGCGCTGGGCGCGCTGGAGACCTCGCTGGCGCGGGCCGCCGCCGAGCGGGACGAGGCGGAGACGGTACGGGAGGCCGTGGACGCCGAGCTGAAGATGGTCAGGGTCCGGGTCAGGGAACTCGGAGTCGAGCTGGACAAGCTGGTCAACCGGGTGCACGGCAGCGAGATGGCCAGGACCGAGCAGCGCCTGCGGCTCGAGCAACTCCAGGAGCGCGCCATGGACGAGTACGGCGTCGAGACCGACGCGCTCATCGCCGAATACGGGCCGACGGTGGCGGTTCCGGGCGAACCCCCGGTTCCGTATGTCCGTGCCGAGCAGGAGAAACGCGCGCGGGCCGCCGACAAGCAGATGACCCAGCTGGGCAAGGTCAACCCGCTCGCGCTGGAGGAGTTCGCGGCCCTGGAGGAGCGCCACACGTTCCTGACCTCGCAGCTGGAGGACCTCAAGAAGACCAGGCGCGACCTGCTGCTGGTGGTCAAGGAGGTGGACGACCGGGTCGAGCAGGTGTTCACCGCCGCCTACGACGACGTGCAGCGCGAGTTCTCGCAGATCTTCGAGCGGGTCTTCCCCGGCGGCGAGGGCAGGCTGCTGCTGACCGACCCCAGCGACATGCTCACCACCGGCGTCGAGGTCGAGGCACGCCCACCCGGCAAGAAGGTGAAGCGCCTCTCCCTGCTCTCCGGCGGCGAACGCTCCCTGACCGCCGTCGCGTTCCTGATCTCCATCTTCAAAGCCCGCCCGTCCCCGTTCTACGTGATGGACGAGGTCGAGGCCGCCCTCGACGACACCAACACCCAGCGCCTGCTGACCCTCTTCGAGGAACTCCGGCAGAGCTCCCAGCTGATCGTGATCACCCACCAGAAGCGCACCATGGAGATCGCCGACGCGCTCTACGGAGTATCGATGCGCGGCGACGGCGTAACCCAGGTGGTCAGCCAGCGACTACGCGAGCACGCCTGACCGGCTTGGCCGCGCCTGTGTCTGGACTGAGGAACGCAGGTCGCGAAGCGGCCGGAGTGACGAGGGAAGGCACAGGCTGAAGGCGGCCAAGCCCGACGTGCCGGAGGCGCGGCCATAGACACAGCCCCCGGCGTTATCTGGAAAACTGACGGTTGTGGATGGTTACCTGGTCATCACCATTGTCGTGATCCTGGCCGCCTTGCTGGTGGCCGGTGGTCTTTTCTTCATGTTCCGGCCGAAGGGCAAGCCTCTTCCTCCCGTGGACACGCCGCTGGTGGGTGGCGGGGCGGAGGAGGAATCGGGCGGCACCGCGACGGCGACGCTGGCACCGCCGGCGGAGGAGCTGGTCAAGCCGCCGGAGATCGAGGTCCCGCCGCCGTCGGCGGGCCGGATGGTCCGGTTGCGCGCCCGGCTGGCCCGCTCGCAGAGCACGCTCGGCAAGGGCCTGCTCGACCTGCTCTCCCGGGACCGCCTGGACGACGACGTCTGGGACGAGATCGAGGAGACCCTGATCACCGCCGATGTGGGGGTGGCGCCCACCCGGGCCATGGTGGACGAGCTCAGGACCAAGGTGAAGGTGCTCGGCACGCGTACCCCGGCGGAGGTGCGCGGGCTGCTCAGGGAGCAGCTGCTCGCCCAGATCAACCCGGGCCTGGACCGCACGCTGCACACCTCCGCGCCGGGTGAGCGCCCGGCCGTGCTGCTGGTGGTGGGCGTGAACGGCACCGGCAAGACCACCACGACCGGCAAGCTGGCCCGCGCCCTGATCGGCGACGGCAAGACGGTGGTGCTGGGCGCGGCCGACACGTTCCGGGCCGCCGCCGCCGACCAGCTGCAGACCTGGGGCGACCGGGTGGGCGCGACCGTGGTGCGCGGCCCGGAAGCCGGGGACCCGGCCTCGGTCGCGTTCGACGCGGTGGCCCGCGGCATGGCCGACAAGGTGGACGTGGTGATCGTGGACACCGCCGGCCGCCTGCACACCAAGACCGGACTGATGGACGAGCTCGGCAAGGTCAAGCGGGTCATCGAGAAGAAGGCCCAGGTCGACGAGGTGCTGCTGGTGCTGGACGCGACCACGGGCCAGAACGGCATGCGCCAGGCCCAGGTGTTCGCCGAGGTGGTGAACATCACCGGCATCGCGCTCACCAAGCTGGACGGCACCGCGAAGGGCGGCATCGTCATCTCGGTCCAGCGGGAGCTGGGCGTTCCGGTCAAGCTGGCCGGCCTCGGCGAGGGCCCCGACGATCTGGCCCCGTTCGACCCCGAAGTCTTCGTGGACGCACTTCTGGGAGAGGCGTGACCGAAGCTTCTGGGTGACTGAATAGCTAATTAAGTGCATTTATCGGGAAATGTCTATTACCGGCCAAAGTATTGTTAATTCGTTGGCGGTTGTGTTGACATTGGCGAGTCCCGAAACTATCTGGAAGGCCGTTTGATGAAGAAGGTCATCGTGCACAAGCCAGGTCCAGTCAAGCTGTCCGGCAGCGCCAGCGCCAAGCACCTTCCTTGATCGATCAGTGGGGCCGGAGCCGCGGGGTTCCGGTCCTCACCGGTGAGGGGAGTCGGACGATGCGCCATCTTTGGGTGCGAGGAAGCCGCTGGAACGGGGAGAAAGACCTGCCGCGCCTTTTGCTCGCGCCCATTGACGCGCATCGTTCCGGCGGCCCTTACACGGTGGCGGCGGCGCTGCTCGCCGTCCTGGTGCCGGAGGCGCGGCCGGAACTGGTGGCCCGGCACGACATCGAGATCCGGGCGGCCGCACCGGACCTGCGCGATCTGGTCCCAGCCCGGCGGCTCACCCTGGCCACGCGGGTCCCAGAAGCGGAGCGCATCCTGGTGCCCGCCCCGCGCCGCACCCTCCGCCTGGCCAACGGGATCGCCGAGTTCGTCCGCGATCATCTGGAAAAAGCCGGTCCGGTCGCGCTGGTCGTGGAGAACGTGCACGAGGCCGACCACACCGACAGCGAGCTGCTCGGCGTCCTGCTCCGGCGGCTCGACCCCGCCACGCTGACCGTCGTGGTGTGCACCCCGGTGGCCGAACCGCCGCTGGCCGCCGCACTGCCCCTGCATGTGGAGAGCGTGCCCGGCGCGGGCGGGCCGTCCGCGCACACCTGGCCGGCCCCCACCCCCGACCTGGTACGGCGATACGTCGCCGAAGGCTTCCACCACGCCGCCGCCGAGGCCGGAACCCGCGCACTCGAACGCGCCCAGGTGGACACCGAGGACTGGTGGGCCCTGGTCCATCGCACGGCGGGCGCGCTGGCCGCCACCGACCGCGAGGACGACGCCCGCGCCCTCTTCGACCTGGCCCGCCGGGAGAGCACCGACCCGGTCAACCGGGCCACGGCCGCGTACGCCACCGCGATGCTCCTGACCCGCCACCACGACCCGGAGAAACGGGACATCGAGGAGGCCAGAGCCTGGATCAACGAGGCCGTCACGATCACCCGGCTGCTCCCCGACCGGCGGGTCCGCGCCTTCCACCTGGGCTTCGACCTGAACGGCAAGGCCCTGATCGAGACCCGGCTGGGCCGCCACCACTCGGCCCTGCGCCTGGTTCAGGAAGCGATCGAGCTGGCCGACCGGGACCTCGAACCGGGCGAGCACGCGATCCACCGCCTGGTCCTGCGCGCGAACCGGGCCCAGCTGACCGTGCTGCTCGGCGACCCGGCCGCCGCCCTGGCCGACCTGGACGCGGTGATCGAGGCCGACCCCGGCTACCCCGACTACTACATCGACCGCGGCAACCTGCTCTACCGGCTGGGCCGGTCCGCGGACGCGGCCGCCGACTACGAGACCGCGATGCGGGTCGGGCCGCCGTTCCCCGAGGCCCACTACAACCGGGCCGAGATCCGCTTCGCCGACGGCGACCACGCGGGCGCGCTGGCCGACCTGGACTACGCGATCGAGCTGGACCCCGGCTTCGTGGACGCGTACGCCAACCGGGCCGGGCTGCTGGTGGCGATCGGCGAGTTCGACCGGGCCAGGGCCGACGCGCGGCTGGGTCTGGCGTTGAACCCGCGCAACGCGTACCTGCTGTGCGCGCTCGGGCAGGCGGAGGCGGCCACCGCGCGGTACGCGGAGGCCCGCAAGGCCTACGACGCGGCGGTCTTCCACGATCCCGGGCTCGCCGCGGGCTGGGCCAGCCGGGGTGAGCTGGCCTTCGAGCTGGGCGACCCGGAGGGCGCGATCGCCGATCTCACCCGGGCGATCGAGCTGGCCGACGACGCCGCGCTGCGCTTCAACCGGGCGATCGCGCTGCGGTCGGTCGGCCGGCATGAGCGCGCCCAGGCCGATCTGCTGCGGGCGGCCGAGCTGGACCCCGCCGACGAGGACGTGCGCGAGGCCCTCAGGACGCCAGAAAAGCCCTGAATTCGGCCAAGTATGGCGCGATGTCGATCCGCCTGTCGGCCAGCCAGTCGTCGTTGCCGTAGGTGCCCCGGTAGCGCTCGCCGCCGTCGCAGATGAGCGTGACCACGCTGCCCCGCTCCCCGGCCGCCCGCATCTCCCTGATGATCTGTACGGCTGCCGCCATATTGGTCCCCGTCGATCCGCCCACGTCCCGATGGGTGACCTCGCGGGTCCACCGCATGGCGGCGATCGACATCGCGTCCGGCACCTGGGTCATGCGGTCGATCACGGTCGGCAGGAAGGACGGCTCCACCCGGGGGCGGCCGATGCCCTCGATGCGGGAGCCGCGGGCCGTGCCGTTCTGGCCGGAGACCCAGGACGGGAAGAAGGCCGAACCGTCGGGGTCGGCGACGCAGAGCTTGGTCTGGTGGCGGCGGTAGCGGATGTAGCGGCCGATGGTGGCCGAGGTGCCGCCGGTGCCCGCGCCGACCACGATCCAGGTGGGCTCCGGGTGCCGTTCCAGGGCCAGCTGATCGAAGATCGACTCGGCGATGTTGTTGTTGCCGCGCCAGTCGGTGGCCCGCTCGGCGTAGGTGAACTGGTCCATGTAGTGGCCGCCGGTCTCGGCCGCCAGCCGGGCCGACTCTGCGTAGATCTTTCCGGGGTCCTCGACCAGGTGGCACTTGCCGCCGTAGAACTCGATGATGTCGCGTTTCTCCGGCGAGGTGGTGGCCGGGATGACCGCGATGAAGGGCAGGCCGAGCAGCCGGGCGAAATACGCCTCGCTCACGGCCGTGGAGCCGCTGGAGGCTTCGATGATCGTGGTATGCGGGCCGATCCAGCCGTTGGCCAGGCCGTAGAGGAACAGGGAGCG
The DNA here is from genome assembly GCF_009687885.1 of Acrocarpospora pleiomorpha. Taxonomy (GTDB): domain Bacteria; phylum Actinomycetota; class Actinomycetes; order Streptosporangiales; family Streptosporangiaceae; genus Acrocarpospora; species Acrocarpospora pleiomorpha. The sequence continues at coordinate 149,696 of NZ_BLAF01000021.1, read as the reverse complement.
GGCGAGGCGATGTTTGAGTGAACCGGTTGGGTGCACCGATTCGTCTTTCAGGTAGAGGTCCACTCCCCAGTGCGCGGGAAGGGGGAAGACGTGCAGGTGGGTGTCGCAGCTGCGGTTGGCGTCGGCTTCCACGGCCCGGATGGCCTCGGCCGCCCACGCGCGAGTCGCCGGGTTGTGCCGGTCCAGGTGTTTCATGGGAGCCACTGTTGTTTCATGGGAGCCACTGTAACGAGTGCCATACGCCACACTTTCTTCCGGAACGAGGCGAGAGTGTTATGATAATGAGACTTGTCCGGCAGGCGGGTAATCAAGCCATTGCCGTCCCGGTGCTCCCGTCTGAACCCCTCTGGCCGGTTAACACCCCGCTTACGGGTCACCTGACACGATGACGATGACCACGACGGTTCGCCATATCCGCATGGGTCCGTTCCGGAGGGGCAACGGGGGAGAGAGTTCCAGGGGGATGACATGATCTCGATGAGCGATGAGCAGCGTCAGGCCTGGTTCGAGCGCGACGTGGTGCCCGTGACCAGCCAGTTGTACGCATCGGCCATGCGTCTCACCCGCAACCCCGCAGACGCGGAGGACCTCGTCCAGGAGACGGTGACCAAGGCCTTCACGTCCTACCACCAGTTCCGGGAGGGCACGAACCTGAAGGCGTGGCTGCACCGGATCCTCACCAACAACTTCATCAACGACTACCGCAAGAAGCAGCGCTCGCCGAAGTTGTCGGCCGCCGAGGAGATCGAGGACTGGCAGCTGGCCGCCGCCGAGTCGCACATGTCGACCGGGTTGAAGTCGGCGGAGACCGAGGCGCTGGAGTCCCTGCCGGACAACGTCGTGATGAACGCGCTCCGGTCGCTGCCGGAGGACTTCCGGGTCGCGGTGTATCTCGCCGACGTGGAAGGCTTCGCGTACAAGGAGATCGCCGACCGGATGGGCACGCCGATCGGGACGGTGATGTCGCGGCTGCATCGCGGGCGGCGGCAGCTGCGCGGCATGCTGGAGGAGTACGCCCGGGAGGAGGGCGTCGTCCGGGAGTCGGAAAGCGTAGCCGCATAAGCCGAAATTTCGGCTGAAAGCGGCTTAAAGGGTCATACGCATGTGAAGGCGGACGCAGGACTTCCCGTCCAGCGTTCTGACCTCCATGGCGTCGCAGAGCTGGCGGCTGATCCACAGGCCGTAACCCCGCAACGACTCATGCTCTGGTGGGATATATCCCGGGAAAGGCACCTCGATCCCGGCGTCCGGGTTGGTGATCTCGCAGATCAGCTCGTCCCCGGCCCGCCACACCGCCACCCGGCCGTGCCCCGCCCCGTGCTCGACCGCGTTCGCGGCGATCTCGGCCGCGGCCAGCACCAGCGAGGTCACCTCGTCCCGCTCCAGCCCCGCCGCGTACGCCTGATCGCGGACGAATGCCCGCATGCGCCGTACGCCGGGCAGATCGAAGTCCAGCCCTTCGGCCTCGGCCGGAGGGGACTCGAACGCCGGTTGCTCCCAGTCCATCCGCTCCGGCGGGAGGTACGGCTCGCTCGCCCGGACCGCCTCGCCGTCCAGATACCAGGGATGGCTGCGAAACACCTCCTCGCCCGGATCCCGGTAGACGCACATCATCGTCGCCTGGATCCCGGCGAACGCCAGGTTCGCGATCGCCTCGATCTTGGCCCACTCGGCCGCGTCCCTGGCCGACGACCAGACCGGTTCGCAGATCATCCTGGCCGGGCCGTTCCGCCGGGCGAAGTCGAGGTAGGCGGCCATGGTCCGGGCCGGATGGCCGTACCAGTCCTGGCTCAGTCCCAGTTCGACCCGGGTGGCGTCGGCGCCGAGCGCGGTCCGTACCAGATCGAGGTTCTCCTCAGGGCCGAGCAGGATGGTGCGTTCCCCTCGGCGCAGGCCATCCAGCAAAGCGGGCAGGACCGTTTTCAGGTATTCCTCACCAGAGCCATACGCCACAGCCATGTGCGCGAACGGCTCGGAGACGAGAGGAGCCCGCTCGACCTGCACGGGGACGAACGTAACAAGCTCCAACGTCTTATGACAATGCATCTAGGAAGCCGCAATCAACGCGATTGCCCCCAATGCGCAGCCAACGCCCGCAATTTGCGTGGAACTCAGCCGTTCTCCGAGCACATATCGGGCCAGCAGCAGGGTGCTCGCCGGGTACAGCGACACCAGCACGGTCACCAAGATCAGCATGCCCCGCTGGGCGGCCAGCAGGAACAGCACGTTGGCCGCCATGTCCAGCACCCCGGCCGCGATCGTCACCCGCCACGACCCGGCGGCCGGGCGCATGCTCCGCCGCGTCGCCACCGCCAGCGCCGCCACCAGCGCGATCGACGCGATTCGCGCCCCCACCAGCGGCCACAGCCCGGCGTCGGCGGGCGCCAGCTTCAACAGGATGAAGAACCCGCCGAACCCGGCCCCGGAGGCGAGCGCGTTCAGCACCGGGCCCAGCGTCAGCCCGGCGGAGCCGCCTGGCTCCCGGCTCACCAGCATCACCGCGAGCAGTCCGAGCACGACCCCGCTCAGCGCCAGTACGGACGGCCGCTCGCCCGCGAGTAACCCGAACAGCACGGGTACGGCCATCGCCGTGGTGGCTGTGATCGGCGCGACCACCGACATCTTGCCCATCGCCAGGCCGCGGTAGAACAGCACGATCCCCAGCCCGCCGGCCACCCCGGAGGCCATGCCCCACAGCAGCGCGCCCGAGCTGGCGATTCCCGGCAGGAACGGCATCAGCGCCAGAACCAGGACCATGCCGCCCAGTTGGGAACACACCACGACGGCCAGCACCCGGGATCGGCGGGTCGCGAGACCGCCGAAGAAATCGGCGGTGCCGAAGATGACCGCACACGCTGTCGCGAGCGCCACAGCCGTCACGCTAACCCCCCGTAATTGTGAAGCGGACCCCAATACCTTACAAAAGGGCACGAAAGCTCATCGACCGGCCCGACAACCATGCAGAAGCCGGATAACGCTGCGAAGTCACGGGGTGGAGTCCCATGATTACCCCATGAGCATGCGAGGGGTGGCCCGATGCTGGGTACATCCCTCCTTGTGCGCGTCGCTACGTCTGCTGGGGGTGGCCGTTGAGTGAGTCTCGCGCGGCCGTGGAGAAACTCCGTGCCGAACTGGCCAACGTCGGAGTGGACGACGCGTACGAGATCGGCGATGACGCTACGCTCTCGGTTTGGATCGGCCTTGTCGTGAGCTACCGTGACGGCTTCTTCCGCTGGCAGGAAGGCGCGGTGAAACGCCGCCACCTGGGTACGGATCCGGTTGGATGCGCCATCAGGGTGGCCCGACGGTATGCCGAGTTGCAGGCCGATGTGCCGCACTGGTGGGAGGACTTGGCCAAGGTCTTACGGGGGGACACGGCCGAGGACTATCCCTAGTCCCCGCCTGCCTCGGGGGGAAGAATGCGGCTGGGACTCGTATTGCTCATGGCGGTTACCGGCTGTAGTGGTGCTGTTACCAATGCGGTTGCTCCCGAGAAAATGGCGTCCCTGCCCGCCCTGCCGCCACCCGTCCATGATCCGGCGACGCTGGCGCGGCAGCTGGCCTCGATCCAGCCGGGCTGGCCGGCGCCACGTTTTCCGGTCGCGCCGCAGGCCCGGGGCATCGACTGCCACAAGCTCAAGTGCGTCGCGCTCACTTTCGACGACGGGCCCGGTGACGAGACCGGGATGGTCCTGGACCGGCTCGCCGAGCATGGCGCCAAGGCCACCTTCTACGTCGTTGGCCGGATGGTCTCCGAGAAGACCGCCGGGCTGTTGCAGCGTATGGTCACTGAGGGTCACGAGCTGGGGAACCATTCCTGGGACCATCCGGCGCTGCCCTCGCTGTCGGAGGCCGCGCTCAAGGAGCAGTTGGTCAGGACGCAGCTCGCGGTGGGCAGGTATACCGGGGTGCGGATGCGGACGATGCGCCCGCCTTATGGCGCGACCAGTCCGGGGGTGGCGGCGATGACCCGGCGGTACGGCATGGCCCAGATCCTGTGGGGTCTCGACACCATGGACTGGCGGGACCGTAACGCCGATCTGGTGGCCAAACGCTGCCTCAAGGCCAAGCCCGGCGATGTCATCCTCATGCACGACATCCACGCCTCGACCGTGCAAGCAGTGCCCAAGCTGCTCGACCTGCTGGACGCGAAGGGGTTCACCTACGTCACGGTCACTGAGCTGTTCGGCGAGACGACCCCCGGGAAGGAGTACTTCCACGCGCGCAAGGAGCGCCCGACGTAAGGGTGGTTCTCCCACCCACCCAGCCCTTTGTTTCACCTCGGGCTCCGCCCGACCCCGCCATCGCCGTGGTCGCCGTGGTCGCCCTGTGGGAAACCACGGTGACGACGGGGGCGGGCGGAGCCCGAGGGAAAACAAAAGGGCTGGGTGGGTGGGAGAACCCCGGATCGATCGCCGCTTCGTTCGGGTGACCACGGAGGTGGCGGGGACGGGCGGAGCCCGAGAGAACAAAGGGCTGGGTGGGTGGGAGAACCACTGCGCCATGACAAGTCGCTCCCCCCACGGCACGACAGCTTTGGCGTGGTGGTCCTCTCTTGGGCTTCGCCCGCCTCCGTCATCGCCGTGGTAGCCCGATACGGTGGAGCCCATGGCGTTCAGTGGGATTCCGGATGAGGCGTTCATGTTCTACGAGGGCTTGGAGGTGGATAACTCCAAGTCCTACTGGAATGCCAACAAACAGGTGTATGACACGATGGTCAAAGCGCCTGTGGCTGCGATGCTGGATGAGTTGGCTGATGAGTTCGGGACGCCGCACCTGTTCCGGCCGTACCGAGATGTGCGCTTTTCAAAGGATAAAACGCCATATAAGGACCATCAGGGTGGCTACATCCAGATTCTCGATGGGGTGGGGTATTACCTGCATATCGGTGCGGATGGGCTTTATGTGGCGGGCGGTTGGTGGTCCCAGGGGGAGATGACCAACCGGTTCCGGGCCGCCCTCGAGGACGACGCCATCGGATCCGAACTGGAAAAGATCGTCGACGGTCTGCGCCCGGATTTCAGGATCTCCGGCGACCGGCTCAAGACCCGCCCCCGCGGCGTTCCCGAAGATCACCCCCGCCTTGACCTGCTCCGCCACAAGTCCCTCTACGCCGCCCGCCAGTACGAACCGGAACCCTGGGTGCACACCCCCGAGGCCCTCGACCGGGTCCGCCAGACCTGGCGGACCCTCACACCATTGGTCGATTGGTTGCGGGTCAGACTCAGCTGACCACGTACTGAGCCACGAAAGCGACCACAGCGATGATCGCCCAGGCGCAGAACAGCGCCACGTAGAAACTTCCACTCACGATTTTCATCGGAAGCCCCCTTCCTCTGCCATTCAGCGTGCGGCCTGGGGATTGCAAATGGCTTGCGCCCTACTTGGACGCTTTGATCGGCTTAATAGCGCCGCAGGCGGCACGCGGCCCCGAGTCGCCCGTTTTGAGGGTGGCCTCGTCCGGACCGTTGGGCGCGTAGCGGCTGGGGACATTGGCGAAGTTGTCCGGCAGGGCATGCACGATCACCGCGCTGCCGTCGGCGTCGGAGAGCTGGGCAGCCCGGAACCGGTCGGTGATGAACGAGGCCGACCCGGTGCCGTCCTTGCGGACCAGCAGCGGCGGCATGTCGCCGGAGTGCGCCGGATGGCTGTGCCCGCCGGGAGCGAGGTCGAGATGCCCGCCCGCGCTGAAGAACGGCGACACCAACCCGGTCGCCGGGTCGACGGACTTCGGGTCGCAGACGCCGACGGCGTGGATGTGGAAGCCGTGGTATCCGGGGGCAAGGTGGTGGACCTTGACGGTGACCCGGGTTCGGGCCCCGTCCTTGTTCACCACGGCGAGCGTGCCGATCCGGGTGCCCTTCACATCCCGGATGGCGACGCGCACCGGCTTGTCGCGCTGGGACGCCTGCGCCATCGTGGCCACCCCGGCCACGCCCAGGCCGATGGCGATCGTGGCGGTCAGGACGATGTTCGTGACGCGCTGGCTCATTGCTGTGTTCTCCTCCGTCTGCGCTGGTGTCTCCTCTGTCGCACACGACAGCGCGAACGGTTCGCCGCCACGACGGGAACCCGAGCCCAGGGTTCCAACTTCCGGCCGGAAGAAAAGCGAAACGCCCGCCCCAACCGGGACGGGCGTTCCGAAGCGACCTCAGCTGCCGCGCTTGGCCCTGGCGGCCGTGCGGGCGCGGGTGGAGGCGTCCAGCACGACCTTGCGGATCCGGACCGTCTCCGGCGTGATCTCCACGCACTCGTCGTCCCGGATGAACTCCAGCGCCTGCTCCAGCGACAGCTGGCGCGGCGGGATCAGCGTCTCGGTCACATCGGCCGTGGAGGAGCGCATGTTGGTGAGCTTCTTCTCCTTGGTGATGTTCACATCCATGTCGTCGGAGCGCGAGTTCTCCCCGACGATCATCCCTTCGTACACCTCGGTGGTCGGGCCGACGAACAGGATGCCGCGCTCCTGCAGGTTGGTCATCGCGAACGCGGTGACCGGGCCCGAGCGGTCGGCCACCAGCGAGCCGTTGCCCCGGGTGCGCAGCTCCCCGAACCACGGCTCGTAGGAGTCGAAGACGTGGTGCACCAGGCCGGTGCCCCGGGTCTCGGTCAGGAACTCGGTCCGGAAGCCGATCAGGCCGCGGGCCGGGACCACGAACTCCATCCGGATCCAGCCGGTGCCGTGGTTGGTCATGTGCTCCATCCGGCCCTTGCGGACCGCCAGCAGCTGGGTGACCGCGCCCAGATACTCCTCCGGGCAGTCCACGGTGAGGCGCTCGACGGGCTCGTGCCGCTTGCCGTCGATCTCCTTGGTGACCACCTGCGGCTTGCCGACGGTCAGCTCGTAGCCTTCCCGGCGCATCTGCTCGACCAGGATGGCCAGCGCCAGCTCGCCGCGGCCCTGCACCTCCCAGGTGTCCGGGCGCTCGGTCGGCAGGATGCGCAGCGACACGTTGCCGACCAGCTCCCGGTCCAGCCGGTCCTTGACCATCCGGGCGGTGACCTTGGAGCCCTTGACCCGGCCGACCAGCGGCGAGGTGTTGGTGCCGATGGTCATGGAGATGGCCGGCTCGTCCACCGTGATCAGCGGCAGCGGGCGCGGGTCCTCCGGGTCGGCCAGGGTCTCGCCGATCATGATCTCCGGGATGCCGGCGATGGCGATGATGTCGCCGGGGCCCGCCTCCTCGGCCGGCTTGCGCTCCAGCGCGTCGGTCATCAGCAGCTCGGTGATCTTCACCCGCTGGATGGTGCCGTCGGTGCGGCACCAGGCCACCTGCTGGCCCTTCTTGATCGTGCCGTGGTGCACCCGGCAGAGCGCGATCCGGCCCAGGTAGCTGGAGGCGTCCAGGTTGGTGACGTGGGCCTGCAGCGGCGCGGACGGGTCGTAGGTGGGGGCCGGGATGGTCTGGTAGATCGTCTCGAAGAGCGGCTCGAGGTCGTCGGAGTCGGGCATGCCGCCGTCGTCCGGCCGGTTCAGCGAGGCGCGGCCGGCCTTGGCCGAGGCATACACGATCGGGAAGTCGATCTGCTCCTCGGTGGCGTCCAGATCGATGAAGAGCTCGTAGACCTCGTCCACGACCTCCTTGATCCGCGCGTCGGGCCGGTCCACCTTGTTGATGCACAGGATGACCGGCATCTTCGCCTCGAACGCCTTGCGCAGCACGAAGCGGGTCTGCGGCAGCGGGCCCTCGGAGGCGTCCACCAGCAGCACCACGCCGTCCACCATGGACAGGCCGCGCTCGACCTCGCCGCCGAAGTCGGCGTGGCCGGGCGTGTCGATGATGTTGAGGGTGCGGCCGCCGTGCTTGACCGCCGTGTTCTTCGCGAGAATGGTGATCCCCTTCTCGCGCTCTAGGTCGTTGGAGTCCATGACACGCTCGTCGACGTCCTGGTTGGCGCGGAACGCCCCGGACTGCCAGAGCATGGCGTCCACAAGCGTGGTCTTGCCATGGTCGACGTGCGCGATGATCGCGAGGTTCCGCAGGTCGTCGCGGCTGTTCAAAGGCATAGTGGAGTCTCGCTCTGGTTCGTCGGGGCTGTCGTCCGCGTCCCGGACTTTGCGGCGAGACGCTCCTGCCGCGAGAGTGCGGCCTTCCCATTTTAGTTGATCCGTGTTACCACGATGCGCCCGGGAAACGCTGACCTCTACTGGACGCTGCATATAACCAGCCATCCGTAACCTTGGGAGGGTGGTGATCGCTCCTGTTTACGGCGCCATGCTGCGCACCTCCGACGGGGTCAGAATCGACGCCGGGCACCTGCCCGGCCCGATGGGGAACACCGGCGAGCTGGGCATCGTGCTGGCGCACGGCTTCACCGGCTCGTGGCGCTCGCCGGCCACCCGCCGCATCGCCGCCGTCCTGGCCAGGTACGGCGGGGTGCTGGCCATCGACTTCCGCGGCCACGGCCGCTCCTCGGGCCTGTCCACCGTCGGTGACCTGGAGGTCCTCGACCTGGACGCCGCCGTACGGCACGCCCGCACCGCCTACCGGCGTGTCGTCACCGTGGGCTTCTCCATGGGCGCGGCGGTGGCCCTGCGGCACGCCGCGCTGTACGGCGGGGTGGACGCGGTGGTCGCGGTGAGCGGCCCGGCCCGCTGGTACTACCGGGGCACCAGGCCGATGCGCCAGGTGCACTGGGCGATCGAGCACCCGGCTGGACGGCTCGCGGCCCGCCTGGCCAAACGCACCAGGATCGCGGTCGGCAGCTGGGACCCGATCCCGCTGGCGCCGTACGAGGCCGTGCCCATGATCGCGCCTACGCCGCTGCTGATCGTCCATGGGGACGCGGACACGTTTTTCCCGCTGGAACACCCCAACCAGCTCTTCGAGGCCGCCCAGCACCCCAAGGAGCTCTGGATCGAGCGGGGTTACGGACACGCGGAGTCGGCCGCTACGCCAGATCTGATCCGCCGAATTGGTCGGTGGACCGCGCGAACCAAAATGGAATAACGGGCGTCTACCACAGGGGGATGTAATTCGCCCAGCGTCGCGGGGGCGCGCTGGGCGTCCTTCCGGTCCGGTACGGGTTCCCGTACCGGACCGGACAGGAACCTCTAACCGAGGCGCGCGATGCTCTTGTACTCCAGGTAGGCCGCCAGGCCTTCGGGGCCGAGCTCGCGGCCGAGGCCGCTGGCCTTGTAGCCGCCGAACGGCGTGCCGGGCTCCAAAGTGTTCATCATGTTGACGCCATATGTTCCCGCGCGCACCCGCCGGGCCACGTCCATGCCGTGGTCGGTATCGGCGGTCCAGACGCTGCCGGACAGGCCGTAGTCGCTGTCGTTGGCGATGCGGACGGCGTCGGCCTCGTCGTCGTACGGGATCACCGTGAGGACCGGGCCGAAGATCTCCTCGCGGGCGATGCGCATGTCGTTGGCGGCGTTGGCGAAGACGGTGGGGGAGACGTACCAGCCGCGGTCGAAGGGGCGGTCGAGGCCGCCGACGACGGCTTTGGCGCCCTCGTCGAGGCCGATCCTGATGTAGTTCTCGACGCGTTCCTGCTGGCGTTGGGCCACCATCGGGCCGATCGCGGTGGTCGGGTCGCCGGGGTCGCCGACGGTCTGGCCGGTCACCATTTCGGCCACCGCCTGGACGACCTCGTCGTACCGGCTGCGGGAGGCCAGGATGCGGGTCTGGGCGACGCAGGCCTGGCCGCTGTTGAGCAGGGAGGCGATGGACAGGAAGCCCATCGCTGAGGGCAGGTCGCAGTCGTCCAGGATGATCGCGGCGGACTTGCCGCCGAGTTCGAGGCTGCAGCGTTTGAGCTGCTCTCCGCAGATCGCGCCGATCCGGCGGCCGGCGGCGGTGGAGCCGGTGAAGGCGACCTTGTCCACGCCGGGATGGGCGACCAGGTGCTCTCCGGCCTCCCGGCCGGCCGCGACGATGCTGACGACGCCGTCGGGGATCCCGGCTTCCTTGATCATCTCACCGAGCAGGTAGCTGTCCAGCGGAGTCTCCGGCGCGGGCTTGATCACCACCGTGCAGCCCGCGATGAGCGCGGGGGCCAGCTTGGTCATGATGACGAACTGCGGGACGTTCCACGGCACGATGGCGGCCACCACGCCGACCGGCTCGCGGCGCACGGTGACCGGGCCGAACATGCCGGGGCGCTGGTCCTCGACCTCGAAGGTCTCGCCCAGCTGGGCGAAGTACTGCAGCATGCCGAGCGGCTGCGGCGCCTGGGCGAGCTGCGAGAACGTGATCGGGCTGCCCATCTCCAGGGTGATGATGTCGGCGATCTCGGCCTGGCGGGCGGCGTATAGCTCGGCCAGCCTGGCGACCACCGCGGCGCGCTCCGGCATGGTCATCCGTGGCCAGGGGCCGTGGTCGAAGGCCGCGCGGGCGGCGGCCACCGCGCGGTCCATGTCCGCCGGGGTGCCGTCCGGGACCCGGGCGACGATCTCCTCGGTGTGCGGGGAGACGACGTCGATCGTCCCGGTGCTCGCGGGGGCCACCCAGTCGCCCCCGATGAACAGCGTGTCGTGCTGGAGCATTGCTCTGCCTCCCGCGGCTGCCTGAACGAGTGCTTGCTTGGATAGTCTTCTCGCTCGCGTCGGCCTCGACAACCCCTCAGACCGAACCATGTTCTGGCCGCACCGGCGGGCTGCCAAATTGGTAGATACTTCGTCAAAGGCGCACGAGTTCCCCCGTTCCGGTGGCAGTGACCAAGATCAGCTTCTATAGTTTCGGTCCGTCTGGGAGGGGAGGTTGGGTTGCGACGCTGGTCGGGCTCTGCGCTTATCGCGGTCGGCCTGTTCGGCATGTTCGCGCTGCCCTCGTCCGTGACCGCGGAACCGGACCGGCAGGCCCAGCTGCGCAAGCTCACCAAGGACGCGGCCGCGCTCGCCAAGGCGTACCGCGGGGAGATCGCCAGCCTGGACGACACCCGCAAGGCCGCCGAGCGGGCCGACGCGCGGGTCAAGAAGCTCAAGGCCGACCTGGTCACGGCCGAGCAGAAGGTCGCGCAGTTCGCGCAGACCACCTACATGGGCGGCGGGATCGACAGCGTGCAGATCTTCAGCATGCAGTCGGACCTGAGCTCGGTGTCCACCCTGGCCTACCTCAACAGCTCCAAGACCGAGCGGCTCAACAACGTCACCCGGCTGATCGCCGAGCAGAAGAAGGCCGCCAAAACCGCCGACCAGCGGGTGGAGCAGCTCAAGAAGGACATCAAGGAGCTGCAGGGCAAGCAGCGCGAGGTCGAGAAGCTGCTGGCCAAGTTCGGCTTCCAGACCCCCGACGCCGGGACCGGGCTCACGTCGCGCATGGTCTCCATCCGCAACCTGATCATGCAGAACTTCCCGATGCCGTTCGGCGTCGGCTGTTTCCGGGCGGGCGACTTCGGCGAGCACGGCAAGGGCCGGGCCTGCGACTTCATGATCAGCTCCGGCGGCCGGATGCCGGACGCCTCCGCCAAGGCCCGCGGCGACGCGCTGGCCCAGTGGTGCGTGGCCAACGGGCGGCGGCTCGGGATCATGTACATCATCTGGCAGCAGAAGTACTACGACATCCGGACCGGGGCCGCGCCCAAGATGATGGCCAACCGGGGCAGCAACACCGCCAACCACTACGACCACGTACACGTGTCGGTGCTCTGATCTGCTGGTTAAGGCTGAGTCTTATACGACAAAAGGATGGCCGTAGAAAGAATTACGTGACCGCGGAGTTTGCAGCCAGAGGCACTGGGTCTCGCCTCGTACGAAGTACGTGCCGTTCGCCGTCGACTCCAGCAGAATAACCGTCTTCGTGGGCTCGTTCTCCAGGCGGAATGTCGTGCCTGAGCTATCGGTGATGTTGTAGTCGGCGATACTGAACATGGCGCCTAACATTCTGTTGTTCAGAAGGTCGGGTGGGTGCTCCGGATCGGAATCCAGACCGGTGGCGGCGAAGGTGCGTTTGGCTTTGTCGTTCCCACAGGGAATGTCCCTACCGCCGGGGTCGGTGACCTGGACGTTTCGCGCGAACACCTCGTCGAAAAGCGTAAGAATGTGCGTCTTGAGGGCCGCGCCCGCTTCGGCTGCCGTTGGGTCCGGCTCCTTTTCGCCCTCGACGGAGACCAGCGCGGGCAGCACGATCAGCATGAGCGCCAGGAGCGCCGCGCCGAGCCGCAGGAGAGGGCTACGGTTGTAACGGAGAAAGCTACGGTTGTAACGGAGCATTGACCACCCTCCAAAGAACTGGCCGTCTGAGCGCCTTCTCATATCCAGAAATATCGCGGGTCTCGCTTCTCGGCGGGTCTGCCGCCGTCAGGCAGGCGTCCCACCAATGATCAGCTTGGTCAAGCGGCTCCATACGATCGTGAGGTGTAAGAGCCTCAGACCAATGTTTCGCTAAACCTTCACGCTCGACCACAGGTCGCCGATGATGGACGCATGGCAGAGAAGCCCTCTGTTCCACCGGGGACCGGACCGCTCGCGCCGGAGTTCTCCGGGATCGACCCGGCGTTGATGAACGACTTCATCACCGAGCTGGAACGGGCCGGTCAGGTGATCGCCGAGCAGGTCGAGAACATTCGCCGGGAGTTGGCCGCCGTCGATCTGCCGGCCGCTGGGCTGGCGCCCATCCGGGAGATCGGCGGCTGGGTCGAACAGCAGCTGCCCCGGCTGCGGCAACGGGTGGAGACCATCACCGCTCCCGTGCCAGGACTCCTCGGCATGTCCAGTCCCGGCCTGCGGCCGTATCGGGAGGCATCGCTGCTGGCTCCTGCTGAAGCGCAGCGCTTGGGCACCGAGCTGGGCAGGCGATTTGAGGCCATTGATCCGGATGAGTTCCGTCTCACCGCACCGTATGCCTCTGACCGGATTGGCGCGGTGGTTGAGGAGTTGGGGGCGCATCAGCATGATGCGGTCTTCACCGCCGCGTTCTTCGCCGCTCTCGGCCCGGCCGGGATGCGCAAGGTGGTCCCGGCACTTTGGCGGTTGCCGGGGGAGGAGCGGCCAGATGCCCGGCGCATGTTCGGTACGGCTTTCGCCACTGCGGTCAGCGGCGGAGCCAAGGTTGCCGGGTTCGCCGCGGTGATGCGAAGCATGGAGGACACCAAGCCGGAGGACACCGAGGGCATGCGGGTGCTCTCCGCGCTGCTGAACCACGGGAACTATCCGGATGTGTGGCTGGCCGGACTCCTCGCGCCCGCGCTGGAGCCCGGCAGCCGGGTCAGCGGCCCGACACTAGCGGGCTTGTTCAACGCGCTTGCGAACAACCCGGCCGCAGCTCGTCTGGCGATCGGGCGGGCGGCCCGGTTGAGCCCGCTCCCGGCTCCGCCGGCGCTTCCGCTGCCCTCTTTCGGCCTGCTTCCGTCCTCTCCGCAGGCGTGGGACAAACGGCCGGAGTTGGCCGCGTTCTTGAACGGGCTCAACGAGCGGGCGGCGAAGGTCCCGCCGGTGTCGGACGCCTTCGGGCGGCTGCTGGCGGCAGCCTCCGGGGCCTATGACGAGCAGGACGGCGAACACAGCCAAGAAGCGGCGTTCTTCGCCTACACCGTGATGACCACGGCCGATGAATGGCGATTGAACGACGCGACCCGGATACACCTAGCCGAGGTCGCGGGCTCGTACGCCACCGAGATCACCCTGGGGGCGTACCTCGGCGACGCCGACTTGGCCAAGGACAGCGCTATGCAGGCGGCTCCCGGCCTGTTTGAGTGGATGCCGATCCCGGGGGCGCGTGGTGCTTTCCGGCTGAGTCCCGAAGACACCTTCCGTTTCATGACCACATTCGCCGGTGACGCCGACGCGCGGCTCCGGTTCGACGAAGGCATGGATGAGTTCCTCCATAGGGTTCTTCCCCTTGCGTCAAACGCCGTGAAGCGCAGTGGGGATGTCGCTCCATTGGAAAATTTGTTCTCGGCCTTGGGTAACGTCCGGGGTACTGAGTTGGCGGCTGCGGTGAGAGTGCTCGACCCCGAGGACGAGCGTGTCAAGGGCGCCGAGGACGCGGAGAGTTTCCTCGCGGGTGGCGCCTTGGCGGTTCTTGGACTGGCCCACCCCTTGTCGGCCATTCCCAGGGCTTGGACTGCGCTATCTACCGGGGTCTCCGTCTACTACACCTACGGCCGGGATCCGGAGGAGAAGGTGGACAAGCTCCTGGAGTCCGACGAGGCGAAGACGTTGGGGCGTCGCCACGAGATGGCTCAGCTCCTCATCAAGCAGGGGTTTACTCCCCAGGTGCCCCCGGCCGGTATTATCGCCGACTCAAATGGTGGCCTTCGCCCATTCAGTGATATTCAGCAGCAGGGCGCTGCGGGGGTGAGAGCTTTTGACCAATGGATGGTCGACAACGGCATGGGGAAAGGACGCCCGCTTTCTCTAGGAGAACTGACCGCACAGCAGGCTAGTCGCTTTACCGGTGGTAAGGGGGATGCTTACACTCGTAGGGAAAATTATGCGAATGCGGAGCTCACGACCGACTGAGGCACTGGGTCTCTCCTCGCACGGAGTATGTGCCCTTCTCCGCAGACTCCAGCAGAATAACTGTCTCCGTGGACTCGTTTGTCATGCGGATTCTCGCGCCTGTGCTATCGACGATGTCGTAGTCGGCGACTTGGTCCATAGCACCTAACATAACGACGTTCAAATTGTAGGGCGTTGACCCGGTAGCTGAATGCCCGGTGGCGGCGAAAGTTCGCTTGACCTTATCGTCCCCGCAGGGAACGTCCTTACCTCCAGGGTCGGTGACCTGGATGTTCTGAGCGAAGACCTCGTCGAGGAGCTTCAGGATGTGTGCCTTGAGGGTCGCGCCCGCCTCGGCCGCCGTCGGTTCCGGTTCCCGTTGCCCGCCGTTGATCACGACCAGCGCGATCACCGCGACCAGAACGGCTGCCAGGAGCGTCGCGCCGAGCCGCAGGTAAAGGCTTCGGTTGGAACGGAGCACTGGATATCCTCCAAAGGAGCTGGCCGTCTGAGCGCACCATCTCATATCGTCCGGGAGACCGCGCAAGCCGTTCCAGGGAGGAAGGGGAAAAGTTATGGCCCCCGATCCACAGGATATGGCGCTCAACCCCCGTAGGGAGGAATTGCTGCGAGCGCTGGCGAAGGTGCGCGGGTACGCGGTTCGTCTGGAGGCGGCCCTGGATCCGGCACATGCGGCGTTCACCGGCAAGGCGGTGTGGGTGGGCCCGACGGCGCGGGACTTCACCGAGGAGTTGACCGGGCGCAGAGAGCGGCTGAAGGTGCTCACCCAGCGGATCGTCGAAGACCTGGAGAATGACCTGCGGGCCACACCCGAGAAGGTGGCACGGCCCTCGGGCGTGTGGTGAGGGCCGCCGGCATGCTCACCGTGCGACCGCGCCGGGCTCACTCAACTGCCGACGGGACAGTAGGGCGAATCCAATGCGCTCTCAAGACGTTCGCGCGGCTGTGCCTGGGCGCGTTCTGTAGTTCAGAAGGAGTTCCGGCCGGTGCGTATTTGGCTCCGGAACCAGTGGTAGGAGGACTTCGGGGTCCGGGCCTGGGTGTCGAAGTCCACGTGGACCAGGCCGAAACGCTGGTGGTAGCCGTCGGCCCACTCGAAGTTGTCCAGCAGTGACCAGGCGAAGTAGCCGCGCACGTCGACGCCCTCGGCCTGGGCCTGGCGGAGGGCTTTCAGGTGTCCGTCCAGGTAGTCGACGCGGAACTGGTCGTCCAGGCCGTCGTGGGAGCAGCCGTTCTCGGTGATGTAGACGGGCGGGAGGGTGTCGTAGCGCGTCCTGAGGGAGACCAGGAGCTCGCGCAGGCCGTCGGGGACGACCGGCCAGCCGAAGGCGGTGGTGGGGTAGCCGGTGATCCCCGCGTCCTCGAACGGCAGGATGTCGGTGCTGGGGGCGGCGAGCCGGGTGGGGTTGTAGTAGTTGATCCCGAGCCCGTCGAGGGGTTGCGCGATCGTTTCCAGGTCGCCGGGGCGCACGCCGGGCACCTCGTCGATCGCGAATGGCGACATGTCGGGGTATGTGCCGGTGAGGACGGGGTCGTTGAAGAGCCGGTTGTGCAGCACGTCGTACGCGTCGGCGGCGGCCACGTCCTCGGGCGCGTCCGAGGCCGCCCACACTGGCGTGCAGTTGTTGGTGATCAGCACCTGCTCGGCTCCGGCCGCCCGCAGGGCTTGTACGGCCAGACCGTGCCCGAGCAGCTGATGATGGGCGACCGGCAGGGCCTCAAGGAACAGCGTCTTCCCCGGCGCGTGCGTCCCCATCGCGTACCCGTACACCATGTGCACGAACGGCTCGTTCAACGTGATCCACAGCTTGACCCGATCACCCAACCGCTCCGCCACGATCGCCGCATAATCCGCGAAATACCCGGAAATATCGCGGTTCATCCAGCCGCCTTCGTCCTCCAAGGCCTGCGGCAGATCCCAGTGGAACAGCGTCAACGCCGGCGCGATCCCCTTCGCGCACAGCCCGTCCACCAGCCGGTCGTAGAAATCCAGCCCCTTGGCGTTCACCACCCCCCGCCCGTACGGCAGGACCCGGGACCACGCCACCGAGAACCGGTACGCGTTGACCCCCAGCGCCGCCATCAACTCGACGTCCTCGGCCCACCGATGGTAGTGATCACAGGCCACGTCACCGGTGTGCCCGTCCCGCACCCGTCCGGGCTCATGCGCGAAGGTGTCCCAGATCGAGGGGCCGCGCCCGTCCTCGGCGACCGCCCCTTCGATCTGGTAGGCGGCGGTAGCCGTACCCCACAGGAACATCGGGCCTCCTGACGCGAGTGCAACTCATGTTAACCCGACCGCAATCGAACAGGTAGACAATGGAGCAATGACAAACGCCGCCGCCGGGACGCTGCGTCGTCGCCCGGCTCAGCGCCGCAGCCTGGAACGCGTCGAGCGCATGCTCGACGAGTGCGCCCTACTCCTGGACGAGGTGGGGTATGAGGCGCTCACGACCAAGGAGGTCGCCCGGCGTGCCGAGGTTCCCATCGGCACCTTCTACCAGTTCTTCCCGGACAAGCAAGGCCTGGTCCGGGCGCTCGCGCTGCGCAATCTGGACGCGTTCCTGAACCGGATGGCGGCCCGGCTCGGCGCGACCAACCCCGGCGACTGGACCGAGGCCGTCGACCTGGGCATCGACGAGTTCGTCCGGATGAAGCGCACCACGCCCGGCTTCGGCGTGGTCGACTTCGGCGAAGTGCTGGCCGCTCCCGGCGGCCCGGCGCTGCCCGGCACCCAGCGTATGCTCGACGCGGCTCTGGAGAACAACGTCGTCGTGGCCGACCGGCTGCGCGGCCTCGTGATCGATCTTCTCGGCGCGCCCGGCAGCGACGCGCTGGCCCGCGCCCTCGTGGTGGCCGTGGAAGCCGCCGACGCCGTGCTCAAACTGGCTTTTCGCGTGCATCCCGAAGGCGACCCCGAGCTGATCGCGGAGTGTAAGCGGCTGGTTCGCCGCTACCTGTCCGACCATCTCGCCGAGTAGCGCGGCGCGGCTGCGTGCTGTACTCGTCCCGAACCCAGAGCGGGAGCAGCGCGGGAGTGCTGAACCAGCCGGGACGCACAGTGGGGTAGTTCGTCATGGGCCCACTGTGCGAGCTGGAGCGCGCTCCAGGGCAAGCCCCGGATTCCCGGCCGAGGTGCGCGCCTTGACCTGGAGCGCACTCCAGGTGCCAGGATCGGGGTATGGCCGTATTCACACCTGGGCAGGTTTCCGAGGAGACCGGCTTCAGCCTGGACACCCTCCGCTACTACGAGCGCATCGGGCTGCTCGGCAACGTCGGGCGCAACGCCGCCGGGCAGCGCCGCTTCACCGACGGTGACGTCGGCTGGCTGAACATGCTCCGCTGCCTGCGCGACACCGGCATGCCGATCGCCGAGATGCTCCGCTTCGCCGAACTCGTACGGCAAGGCGACCACACCGTCCGCGAGCGGATCGAACTTCTCGAAGCCCACGACGAGGGCGTCGAGCGGCAGATCGCCACCCTGCGCCGGCGGCAGGGCCACATCCACTACAAGATCCAGTATTACAAGGACGTCATGGCCATCCCGCAAGGCGTCTAACCGCCCTTTGCCCCGTGCGGGGTCGCGCTTTCCCGGCCGCCTGTTACACCAGAACGTGTGGCAGGACCTCGCGCCCGACGTATGAACATCCCGCTGCGACGGGTCGCCGCCGTGGCCGGGATGATGCTGTTCGCCCTGCTCGCGAACGCCAGCTACATCCAGATCTTCCAGGTCGCCGCGCTGGAGGCGGACGAGCGCAACCAGCGCCCGATGCTCGCCAAGTTCAACACCTCCCGGGGCGACCTGCTGCTCCGCGACGGCACCGTGCTCGCCACCAGTAAGGAGGTCCGCGGCCGGTACCGCTACCAGCGCGTCTACCCGCAGGGCCCGCTCTACTCGGCGGTCACCGGCTTCGCCTCGCTCTACCGGGACACCGGCGTCGAGCAGGCGGAGCACCAGGCCCTGTCCGGCACCGACCCCAGGGTCATGGTCCGCACCCTGCTCAAGGACACCGCCAGGGGCGCGTCGGTGACGCTCACCCTCGACGCCCGCGCCCAGCGCGCCGCCTACGAGGGCCTGCGCGCCACCGGCAAACACGGCGCGGTCGTGGCCGTCGACCCGGCCACCGGCGCCATCCTGGCCATGACCTCCTTTCCCGCGTACGACCCGAATGACTTCGCCACCTTCGACCCCGAGCAGCTGGCCAGGATCGACAAGGAGTTGCAGGCCGACCCGGCCAAACCCCTGCTCAACCGGGCGACCAGCCAGCTCTACCCGCCGGGCTCCACGTTCAAGGTGGTCACCGCCGCCGCGGCGCTGGACTCCGGGAAGTACGCGCCGGGCACCCCGATCACCGCGCCGCCCCGGCTCAAGCTGCCCGGCACCAGCGTCATGCTCGGCAACGCGGGCGGCGCGGACTGCGGGAACGGCTCGCCGCCACTGGCCCAGGCCTTCCAGATGTCGTGCAACACGGCGTTCGCCACGCTCGGCCTGGCGCTCGGCCAGGACGCGCTGCGCCGCCGGGCCACCGCGTTCGGGTTCGGCGACGAGAGCCTCACCGTGCCGCTCGCGGTGGCGGCCAGCCGGTATCCGGAGCGCATGGACCGGGCGCAGACCGCGATGTCGGCCATCGGCCAGTTCGACGACCGCGTGACGCCGCTGGAGCTCGCGCTCATCTCGGCGGCGGTGGCCAACGACGGCGTGCTGATGCGGCCCTATCTGGTGGACGAGATCCGGCTGACGGACGGCGCGATGGTGAGCATGACCGATCCGGAGGAGTACCGCGAGGCCATGCCGGGGGCGGTGGCCGAGCAGCTCACCGAGATGATGGTCAGCGTCACCCAGCCCGGCGGGACCGGCACGGCCGCCGCCATCCCCGGCGTCGAGGTGGCCGCCAAGACCGGCACGGCCGAGAACGACGGCTCCGACCACGCGGTCTTCACCGCCTTCGCCCCCGCCGCGCGGCCCCGGGTGGCGGTCGGGGTGCTGGTCGAGCACGGCGGCTTCGGCGGCGAGGTGGCCGCCCCGATCGCCAAGGCGGTCATCGAAGCCCTGCTGTAGTACAGCGTGTCTGGTCGGCGGCGGGCCGCGCCCCACGGCCTGGCCGCCTCGCCTTTCTTGACCCCGGTCGCGAACCGGTTCCTGGCGGCCGGACCCAGGGCCGCGCCCATGCGGCTGTCTATGGGGTCAATAGTCAGCGGCTGTAGGCGCGGGCCTGCAGGTTGTACAGATCCGCATATATACCGTCCCCACCGACGAGTTCGTCATGGGTGCCCTGCTCGACCACGAGACCGTGATCCAGCACGTAGATCCGGTCCGCGTGCCGGACGCTGGCCAGCCGGTGGGTGATGAGCAGCACGGTCCGGCCGTCCGAATGTTGCCGGATGCGGTCGAACAGAGCGTGCTCGGCGCGGGCGTCCAGCGCGGCGGTCGGCTCGTCGCAGATCAGCAGCGGCGCGTCCCGGTAGAAGCCGCGCGCCACCGCGATCCGCTGCCACTGGCCGCCGGACAGCTCCTGGCCGTCCTTGAATCTGCGGTCCAGCAGGGTCTGATAGCCGCTCGGCAGTTCGGCGATCACCTCGTCCGCCCCGGCCACCCCGGCCGCCCGGACCACCGCGTCCTCGCCCTTCTCCAGGCCCATGGTGATGTTGTGCCGGGCGGTCAGCGGCCACCGGGTGTGATCCTGGGCGATCACCGCGATGTTGCCCCGGAGCAGGTGCGGTTCCACCTCGGCCAGGTCGGTGCCGTCCCAGAGCACCCGGCCGGTGGCCGGCGCGTACAACCCCGCGAGGATCTTGGACAGGGTGGTCTTGCCGGAGCCGTTCTCGCCGACCAGCGCGACCACCTCGCCCCGGTCGATGTGGATCGACACCCCGGCCAGCGCGGGGGTGTCCTTGCCCGGGTAGGTGAAGGTGACGTCGTCCACCGTGATCCGGTCGAACCCGGCCGGGGGCCGCCCCCGCTCCGCTTCCGGCGCCGACTCGTTGGCCTCGCAGAAGTCGATGAAGTCGGTGAAGTAGAGGCCGTTCTCGTAGAGCCGGTTGACCGCGTAGAGCAGGTTGGTGAGCGAGCCCTGGCCGGAGCGCACGGCAAGCACCGCCGTGCCCGCGATGGCGAGCGGGACCGAGCCGGTGGCCAGCAGCAGGCCGAGCGCGAGGTAGACCAGCCCCGCGCCCACGCCGCCGAGCGCCTCGCCGACCAGCCGGGCCATCGTCTGCCGCCGGGCCAGCTGGACCAGGACGTTCTGCTCGGTCCTGGCGACCAGGTCGTAGACGCGCAGCAGGAAGCCCCGCATGGTGAAGGAGCGCACCTCGGCGGCGGTGTCCCGGTCGGCCAGCAGCTCGCTGATGATCCACTTGCGGCGGTAGGTGGGAAGCAGGGACAACATCGTGGCGTAGCGCATCCGGGCCGCGCGGACGGTGGCCCACGCGTCCGGCAGGACCGCGATCACCAGCAGCGGCAGCAGGACCGGGTGCAGCACGCCGAGCACGCCGCCTGCGGCGATCAGGCTGATCCCGGCGGTCAGCACGTCGATGGCGGAGCCGACCACCGAATCGGCCGAGCTCACCCCGCGGGATCTGGCCCGCTGCAGCGAGTCGTGGAAGTCGGGGTCGTCGAACCTGATCAGCTCGACCTTGCTGGTCAGCCCGTACAACCGTTCTTCGGCGATGCGGTTGACCTGGGGTTCCAGGCGGGACTGGGCCCAGCCCGCGCCCGCCTGGAGCAGCGTGCGCAGCACGGCCGCCACGCCCACCAGGAGCAGGCTGGGCAGGGCTGCGCGCACCCGGTCGGGGGTGGGGCCCGCCGTGAACAAGGCCTCCAGCACGCCGGTGGTGGCCAGCAGGCCGAACGCGGTGAACACGCCCGCGAGCAGGTTGAGCAGCACGGTCGCGACCGTGTCGCGTGGGCTGGCCTGCCACGCCATCCGGACCGCCTGCCCGATCAGCGCGGGCAGCCGCCTGGCGATCGTGACGAATCCGACGCCGCTCATGGTGTCGTCGTGGGCGTGCCAGTTGTGGGTGGTCAGGTCGGAGAAGTCCGGCAGATCGTCGATCCTGCCCTCGTCCGGCCCCGAATCCCGATCGGATTCGGGGTCCCGTTCCCGGTTCTCTTCGAGGGGGGCGGTGGCCATGCCGCCAGTGTGGCTGCCGCCACTGACAATTCGCCATCGCTTTCCGGGTCGATCCTGCTGGCGGTCCAGGAATGAAACTCGGTTGCGTCTGGGCAGCTTCCCGTAGTTGGTGTAACACTTTCTGTGACGGATGCAGCCGGCGACCCCGAGGGCCGATGACTCAGACTTCACGCGCGCACGTGGGAAATCTTCCGCTGGAGCCGAACGTCTTCGTCGGTCGTGAGCCCGACGTGGCCGAGCTGGTCCAGCTGATCACGGCCACCCGGGTGCTGACCCTGAGCGGCATGGGCGGGATCGGCAAGAGCAGGCTGGCCCTGCGGGTCGCCGCCGAAATCGTCGGCGACCTGCCGGACGGCGCCTGGCTGGTGGAGTTTCCCGAGGGCACCCCGCCGGATGAGGTGGTCCGCAGGACCGCCACCATCCTGCGGGTCGAGGGGGAGCCGCGCCGGTCGCTGCGGGACACCGTGGCCGAGGTGCTGGCCGGGCGGAGGATGCTGCTCCTGCTGGACAACTGCGAGACCGTGGTCGAGGAGTGCGCCCGGCTGGTCCGGCGGCTGACCGAGGCCTGCCCCGAGGTGCGGGTGCTGGCCACCAGCCGGGAGCCGCTGCGGGTGCCCGGCGAGACCGTCTGGCGGGTGCCGCCGCTGATGTTGCCCGCGTCGCGAGAGCCGGCCGACGTGCGCGACTCGGAGGCCGGGCGGCTGTTTCTCACCAGGGCCGCCGCCGCGGCCCCCGGGTTCGCGCTGACCGAGGCCAACGCCGCCGTGGTGGACCGGCTCTGCCGCGACCTGGACGGCCTGCCGCTGGCCCTGGAACTCGCCGCCGGAATGACCAGGGTGCTGTCGATGCCGCAGCTCGTCTCCCGGCTCGGGGACAGGTTCCACCTGCTCGCGGCGGGGGACAGGACCGCGCCGCCGCGCCAGCGCACCCTGCGGGCCACCGTGGACTGGAGCTACCGGCTGCTGTCGGACCCCGAACGCCTGCTGTTACGCCGGACCACCACGTTCCGGGCGGGCTGGACCCTCGACATGGCCGAGCGGATCTGCTCGGGGGACGGCCTGCGGCCGCACGACGTGCTGACCCACCTGACCGCCCTGGTGGACAAGTCCCTGGTCGTGGTGGACGGCGAGCTCGCCGGAGAGGCCCGCTACCGCCTGCTCGACACCATCCGGCAGTACGCGACCGAGCAGCTGGAGGCGGCCGGCGAGGAGCAGGGAGTGCGCCGCCGCCACCGGGACTACTTCTGCCACCTCGGCAGGGACTGGGAGACCGCCGCCCTCGGCGTGCCCTGGCCCGACCTGAAACGCCGGGTGGACCGGCTGGAATGGCTCCAAGGGGATCTGCGCGGCGCGGTCGAATGGTCGGTCGCGGCCGGTGACACCGATCCCATGCTCCAGGCCCTGGTCGAGATGCGCTGGGCGCTGATCGGCGCAGGCCGGTACCAGACCCAGCTGATCTCCTGGCTGGACCGGCTGCTCGCGCTGGCCTCCCCGGAGCTGCCCGCGGCCACCCGCGGCCGGGCGCTGCTCCTGGCCGCCAACCTGGCGGTCAACTCCGGCGACCTGGCCGGGGCCAGGAGCCGGGCGCTGTGCGGGCTCGAGCTGTGCCGCAGCGGCGGCCACCGGGGCGGGGAGGCGCTGGGCCTGATGATGCTGGCCGTCACCGACCAGGACGACCCGGACGCGCCGGAGAAGCGGCTCGACCAGGCCGTCACCATCGGCGTCGAGATCGGCGAGCGGCTGCTGGAGGCGGAGGCGCACGGCTTCCGCGCCTTCCTGGCGCTGGGGCAGGGCAGGATCAGGGAGGCCCAGCGGGCCAGCGAGCGCGTGGTCGAGCTCACCACCGCGCTGGACAACCACCTGGGCATGGTGATCGGCCTGACCGGCCTGGCCCAGGCCGCCCGCAAGCGCGGCGACCTGGCCGCCGCCCGCCTGCACTTCACCCGCGCCATGGAGCTGCTGCGCGGGTTCGACGCCCGGCAGTCTCTGATCAGCTGCCTGGCCGGGCTCGGCACGGTGGCGCTGGAGAGCGGCGACCTGGCGGAGGCCCGCCGCCGCTTCGACGAGGCGCTGCGGCTCGGCCGGGACGCCGGGCTGCGGATGGAGACCGCCAGGCGGCTGGCCGGCTTCGCCCTGCTGTCGGCCCGCGAGGGCGACCCGCGCCGCGCGGTCCTGCTGGCCGCCGCGTCCTCCGCCCAGCGCCCTTCCTCTGGATCCAGGCTGGAGAACGTGCTGGCGCCCGCCAGGGACGTGCTCGGCGAGGCCATGGTGGCCGCCCTCTGGGCCGAAGGGCACGGCCTCACCCTCGACCAGGCGGTCAGGCTGGCGCTCGAAGAGGCCGTGCCCGTGACCCGGCCGGTGGTCCAGCCCGCCGCGCTCACCCCCCAGAGCACGCTCACCGCCCGCGAGCAGGAGATCGCCGAACTGATCGCCCGCGGACTCAGCAACCGGGCCATCGCCGACGAACTGGTGATCAGCCAGGCCACCGTCGCCCGCCACGTCGCCAACATCCTGGCCAAGCTCGGCTTCACCTCACGCACCCAGGTGGCGACGTGGGTCGTCGAGCACGCCCGTCCGGATGTGTAGACCGTTCCTAGAGACTGAGCGGGAGCGGATCCTGTTGCCAGAACCCATGCTCAGCCGCGTGCCCCGAACGGTGTTGGGCACACTGGTTCCCCGCGTTCGCTCCGCATCCGGGCCCAGCGCATCCTGTGCGTGGTCCGGTGGTGCGGGGGCGGGTTCCTCACGCCGAGCGGCTGCCGGTCGGGCCTGGACGGTCCGATGCCCACGACGATCACTCCGGTCGTCGTGGGGCGGTGCCGTCCGTCGCCGGATCGGATGCCCCTGGGCGCGTCTGCCGATCGCCACGGCTGCCGCGTCGTGGCGGGTGGTCTTGCGGTTGTCGCTGGTCAGTGGGGTCTGCCAGTGCTGGGCGCCCCACTTGGAGGTGCAGGCCGGGTCTGCGGCGATGATGGCGATGCCGGTGTTGTCGGCCATGGAGGTCAGGCGGGCCCGGAGCCGACCGGTGGGCATGCCGGAGATCAGCTTGCGGAACTTCTGGATCTGGCTCAGATCTCGAGATGTGGGCCAGATCCAGTTTTGCAGCGCCGCCGACAGATGATGCTTTCCCGCTGGTCGCGGGCCTCGGGCGGAATTCTTCACTCTACTGATCCGCACAATCCCCACGCACCAGCCGTAAACCCCCGTCCGCGTTCAATCGTCTAATCGGTGGTAGTCCGTCGCCTACTTCTGGCAGATGATGTCCGTATGAGAAGAGCGTTGTCTCTCGCTGTTTTCCTGGTCACGGCACCCTTCGCTGTCACCGGGGACAGTCGGCCCGGGTATCCGGACCCTCTCACCGTGATAAGCCAGTGGAGTTCATTCCAGGCGAGCCGGGATCCACGTCCCATCCTTCTGGTAACGGCGCTCCCCGCCCAGGAGAAGTCAGGCGGAATCGTCATCGGCGTGCAGCTCGGCGGGAAGTTGTCCGAGACTGTCCCGGCAGCCTCGGAAGTCACGTTGCCAGACGGCGTCACGACACTTCCCCGCGTTTCCGCGCGGAACGCGTTCGACGAGTTGAGACTCCACCTGGACCGGAAGGCCGCGCCGGGGAGGATGGGCACGGTCGTGGCCGCCGAGAGTGTGATTCAGGAATTTCAATCGGATCGCGGCTTCGTGTCACTGCCGGCGTGGAAATTCCAATTGGCGGGAGGCGGGGCGCTGGTGTGGCCGGCTCTGCCTTCTCGATTCTTCTGGCGTCTCGGGTCGCTTTCCCCTTCTTCCACGGTTGTGCAGGCGTCGGCGAGTCGGACGCTTCCTCAGATCACGGTCTGGATGGATCCCAGACGCGGTTGCGGGCAGCGCGTGACCGCACCTCCCAACGTGCGGATCACCGAGAGTGAGAACGTTGTCGTGATAGGAAAAATCGCCCCTCGGTCGCGTGCCGAATTCTCACGCTGCGCTATGACCGCTGATCTCCGGGCCGAGGCGTTCACATATGAACTGAGCAGCCCTCTGGGCGAAAGAGGGCTGCTCGACGAACTAGGAAATGTCGCGGTCGTGAACGACAACAACACGCCCGCGCTTCCAGGTGCCTTCTAGACAGTCACATGAAGAGAAGTGTAAATCGAGTAGAAGTCCTGGAAAATCATCCAGTCGCCGTCCCCGCTGATGTTGCAGCCACTCATGACACCTCGGGCGATGACCTGCGAGAGATCATTGCTAAGCGCGAACACCGGCCCGCCGCTGTCACCGCCACGGCATCCCCGTAGGCCATCGATCTGAGTCATGGTGAACATGTCGCCGTAGCACTCCCAGGTGCCGAATTTGTCATGGTCACAGTAGCTGTAGGGGAAGTCGTTGTTCACCACCCACCGGCATACGGCACCACTGTACGAGCCCGATGCGCAAAGCCATTCGCCGGGAATTACGTGCCCCCAGCCAGCAACCGGCTTGACGTATTCCGGAGACGTGTTCTCTCCTCCCGGAACGCCGCCATCCCAGATGTACTTGTAGTTCTCCGGACCCGCCATGCCGACCAGAATGATGTCCAGAAAGGTCGACTCAAGGCCGGCCTGGCCGATGTATGCGCTTCCATTGCCGTTCCACCAGTGCTGGCCGGAATAGGCGCAGTGAGAGGCCGTCACGAGATACCAGTTGCCGTTGCTCCGGCCCTGCACCGGCCAACCCGCAGTGCAGTAAATCTGCCGGTTGTCGTAACCTCCGTTCCACATCAGCGCCCCGGCGTAGAACGGATTCGTGTCGTCGAGTCTGCCGGCTGTCGTGGCGCGAGCCTTCTGGACGATCGTGAGAGGCACCTGAATATCGGACAGCGAGGAATATGCCGCTCGAAGCTCCGCTTTGTCTCTTGGCTTCTCGGTGACAGCGACTATCCCGCTCCCGTCTCCCTTGATCTCCAGCCGGTGGATGGGGCCCTCTGGATTCTGGAACATCTGCGTTCTGAGCTTGTCCGCCTCAGCGGTGAGCTCGGCGCGGGAATAGGCGGACTGCGCAACGTTCACAGGCGTGTCCGCGCGGGCCCGCGTGACGGCATCCTCGATGCCGCCAGGCAATGTCCCCTTCCAGCGGACCTGCACGCCATGGTCGTCTATCCAGAGACCGGCGAACCCACTGCCACGCGGATTCCGTACGTTCCCGACTAGCTCTACCAGGACGTCCAAGATTTTGGTCGCGGCTCGTTTGGACGCTTCTTGACTTTTCATCTTCTCCAGGGTTCCCGGCGGAAGATAGCTGAACGGCCTTTCTTCGACGGGCCGATCCTTTGGGGGATCATCGGCGACCGCGTCGGCGTGGGAGACGGGTGTCATGGTAGTTATCGCCATCAGCACTGCGATGAATGGCGCCAGGAATCGGCGTAACGCGCGCGACCTTCTCATGCTGCCCTTTCTGTCGAGTACCCTCGCTTCCTTCTATGCTGCGTGATCACTTGCGTCAAGTCTCTTCGGTGAACATGCAAACAACTCGATCGACGAGACGCTGAAATATTTGAGTGTCGGCCAGATCTCTCAATTATGGCGGGTTCGAACGGCGGGAAGGGATGGCTGCGGGCCTGAGTCGACCAGGCCCGAGCCGAACTCGGCGGCCTCATCGCCGACCTTGAGACCCACATGGAGAAGGCACGGGGATCGCCATCCAGGTTGCCGACTACCCGGACGAAGGACCAGAGATCGACGTCATCGTCATCCGCAAGATCCAGCACGAGATTGTTCGGCGTCATGGCCTGCCGCCCGCCCGCGACCCGAAGGTTGCTTCGGACGGCCTTGATGAGGCCCTGGCAAGCGGCATCGTGGACACCGGTGCAGGTCAAACCCTATGGATGCCGCGAGACACGCACCCCTTAAAGGGTTCGCCTACACATGATCAGCTGGCGCGAATACACCGTCGAGTGGGCATTCGTGTGGATGTGACCGCCCGGCCCGCCGCCTAGTTTGGCGGTGTGACCGGCCGGGGGGAAGCGATTTCAGGCCGGTATGCAGGCGGATGCCTTCCGCCAAAGCGGGTCCGGCAGAGGCATCTGGACACGCCGCGTGCCTCGTCGAGTCGGCCGAGGTCGCCTCGGAGGGGTGGAGACCCCAGGTCGAGGGGCACGCGGCCGCGGGCCCGGGTCGCGCAGGACCCGGGTCCGCCCGAAACCGGGAGGCGGCCTACACATGCGACTACATACATATGCGGATCCGCGAAGCGGCCATCGGGCCCTACCGTCCTGAGCATGGAGTCGACGGCTCAGCCGCTGGTCACCCAGGTGGTGTTCGGTGGTGCGCACGAGCGGGGTGACCGTCCGGCGCTGGTCGATCTGGGGGACGGCGCGGTGCTCAGCTACCGCGCGCTCGCCAGCACGGTCGTGGGGGCGGCGGCCGGGCTGGTACGGCGCGGCGCCAGGGCCGGCCAGGTCGCGGGCGTGCTGGTGGACGGGGTGGCCACCCAGCTGACCGCGCTGCACACGGTGATCGCGGCCGGCGGCGTGGCGCTCCCGCTCCGCGTGGCCGACGCTGCTGCGCTGCTGCGCTGGGACGCCCGGCTGCTGTTCACCACTCAGAAGCTGGCGCCCGCCGCGGTGGAGGCCGCCGATCATTCGCGGGTGCGCCAGGTGGTCTCCTTCGGCCCGGCGGTGGACACGATCGAGTTCGGCACACTGCTGACCCTCGAACCGGTCCCGCTGCCGCGGATCCGCCCCACTGCGGGCGCGGTCCTGCTCTCCGAGGAAGACCGGCTCACCCACGAGGCGTTCCTGGACGGAATGGACCGGCTGGACGACGGCGTCGGCCTGGTCGGCTCCGACGTCGTGCTGGTCAGCTGGCCGCCCGGTCCCGACGCCGAACTCGCGCTACTGGCCAGCCTCGCCTTCAGCCGGGGCGCGCTGGTGGTGGCCCGCCCGGGCCTGGCCTCGGTGGAACTGCCCGGCGCCTTGGACGACTTCGGGGTGACCGTCACCGCCCTGCTGGACGAGCGCGAATGCCGCGTGATGCGCCGGGTCGGAGAGCGCTCTATATAGAGACGTTATCTGCACAAACCTTGACGCGGGATGGTGAACGGTGGGTTGATTGGCCTCTTGACAACGTTGTCAGTCGGGGATGACATGACCCGTTTCAATACCCCGAAAGGATGTTGCGATGCGACTACGGTGGATGGCGGCCGTCGCGGTTTCCTTGACCGGACTGCTGACCCTGACGGCCTGCGGGAGCGGGGAGAGCGCCGAGACCGGCGGTGGGGGGACCCCGAACGCCAAGGTTGAGGTTTTCTCCTGGTGGACTGGCCCCGGTGAGGCGGACGGCCTCAAGGCGATGCGGGCCATCTTCGAGCGGGAGAACCCCGGCCAGCAGTTCGTGGACGCGGCCGTGGCGGGCGGCTCGGGCGACCAGGCCCGCGCGCTGCTGGCCAGCAAGCTTCAAGCCAACCAGCCCCCGGACACCTTCCAGGGCCACGCCGGAGCCGAGCTGCAGGGCTACATCAAGGCGGGCAAGCTGGAGTCGCTGAACTTCCTCTACGACGAGCTCAAGCTGAAGGACGTCTTCCCGCAGCAGCTGATCGACCAGATCTCGGTCCAGGGCCAGATCTACTCGGTGCCGGTGAACATCCACCGCTCCAACGTGCTCTGGTTCAACCCGTCGGTGCTCCAGGAGGCCGGGATCACCAGCCCGCCGGCCACGATCCCCGCGTTCATCGCCGACCTGGAGAAGGTCAAGGGGGCAGGGAAGATCCCGCTGTCCATCGGCTCGCAGTGGACCGTGGTGCACCTGCTGGAGAGCGTGCTGCTCGGCTCGCTCGGGACCGACGCCTACAACCAGCTGTGGAGCGCGCAGGCCGACTGGTCCAGCGCGAACGTGACCAAGGCGCTGACCGACTTCAAGACCATCCTGTCCTACGCGGGCACCCCCGTGGAGGACTGGCAGCCCGCCGCCAAGCAGGTCGCGGACGGCCAGGCCGCCTTCAACATCATGGGCGACTGGGCCTACGGCTACTTCCACAACCCGCCGGACGGCGGCCTCGGCAAGGTCTCCAAGACCGACTTCGACTGGGCCCCCGCGCCCGGCACCGACGGCACCTTCATGTGGCTGTCGGACAGCTTCACCCTGCCCAAGGGCGCGCCGAACCGCGACGGCGCGGTGGCGTGGCTGAAGGTGGCGGCCGGCAAGGAGGGCCAGGACGCGTTCAACCCGCTGAAGGGCTCCATCCCCGCCCGCAAGGACGCCGACAAGTCCCTCTACAAGGACTACCTGGAGTGGGACCTGGCCCAGTGGGCGAGCAACAAGCTGGCCGGTTCGATCCAGCACGGCGTGGTCGCCAACGACGCCTGGCGCGCCGCGATCAACGACGCGGTCGGCCTGTTCCAGCAGGAGGGCGACGTCGCCAAGTTCCAGCAGTCCCTCGCCGACGCCGCCAAGAACAGCGGCCAGTGATCTGACACCTGGGGGTACGGCACCCGCCGTGCCCCCACGGAAAGGATGAATGTGACGAGGGTCCGCAGGTGGCTGCCCGGCTTGCTGCTGGTGTCACCGTCGATCATCGCCATCGCGGTTTTCGTGTACGGCATGCTGGGCTGGAACTTCAAGGTCGCCCTGACCGACCAGCACGACGAGGTCTCCCCGGGGAGTTTCGTCGGCCTGGAGAACTTCACCGGCATCTGGGCCGAGGACCGCTGGGGCCTCTCGGTCCGGCACGCCGTCCTCTTCACGGTCGTCTTCGTGGCCGGGGCGCTGGTGCTCGGCTGGTTCCTGGCGTTCCTGATGGAGAAGGGGATCAGGGGTGAGGGCGGGTTCCGTGCGATCTACCTGTTCCCGATGGCCGTCTCGTTCATCGCCACCGGCGTGGTCTGGCGCTGGCTGCTCAACAGCGGCACCGGCGAGCGCGCGGTCGGCCTGAACGGCCTGTTGGGCTATCTGGGGCTGGATTTCCTGCAGTGGGGCTGGTTCCGCGACCAGGACTGGGGAATGGCCGCCATGGCCCTCCCCGCCGTCTGGCAGATGTCCGGATATGTCATGGCTTTGTTTCTGGCCGGGTTCCGCGGGGTGCCGGAGGAGCTGCGCGAGTCGGCGCGGGTGGACGGGTGCAACGAGTGGCAGGTCTACCGCCACATCGTGCTGCCGTTCCTGCGGCCGGTGACGCTGGCGGCGCTGATCATTCTCGGGCATATCAGCTTGAAGGTGTTCGACCTCATCGTGGCCGTGTCCGGCAAGCAGATCATCACGGACGTGCCCGCGATCTTCATGTGGACCGCCGTCTTCGACTCGCACGATCCGGCCAAGGGGGCCACCATCGCGGCCTACATCGTGCTGTCGGTGTGCGTGTTCGTCGTGCCGTACCTGATCTGGAACGCCCGCCGGGGAGATCGAACGTGACCACCAGGCATGTGCGTTTCGCACTGCTCCTGTTTTTCGTGCTGCTCTTCCTGCTGCCCGTCTACGTGCTGGTGGTGACCAGCTTCAAGCCCCTGTCGGAGGCCGACCCGAGCCAGGCGTGGAACCTGCCGCGGGTCTGGACGACCGAGGCGTGGGGGGTGGCCTGGGAGAAGCTGCGGCCCGGCATCGTCAACAGCTTCCTGCTGGCCGTGCCCGGCTCGCTCATCTCGGCCGCGCTGGGCGCGATGAATGGCTACGTGCTGTCGAAGTGGCGCTTTCCCGGTTCGGAACTCGTGTTCACGCTGTTCCTGTTCGGCATGTTCGTCCCGTACCAGGGGGTGATGATCCCGCTGGTCCAGCTCATGGTGAACCTCGGCGTGTACGGCGGCATCCCCGGCCTGGTCCTGGCCCATGTCGTGTACGGCATCCCGATCTGCACGCTGATCTTCCGCAACTATTACGTGACCATCCCGGACGAGCTGATCGAGGCGTCCCGGGTGGACGGCGCGGGCATGCTGCGGACCTTCGCCTCGATCGTGCTGCCGGTCTCGGGTCCCGCCTTCGCGGTCGTGATCATCTGGCAGTTCACCTCGATGTGGAACGACTTCCTGTTCGCGGTCTTCCTGACCGGGCCGAGTTCCTGGCCGACCACGGTGATGCTCAACAACATCGCGGGCGCCCAGACCGTCCCCTACAGCCAGCAGATGGCCGCCGCGATCCTCGCCTCCATCCCCACCATGATCATCTACGTGCTGCTGGGCCGGTTCTTCATGCGCGGTCTGATGGCGGGGGCGCTTAAGGGCTGACCAGCGCGTCCCCGAGCGGCGTGCGGTGGTAGCGGACCGTGCGGCCGGTCCGGGAGCCGGTGATCAGACCGGCCGTTCGCAGGGCCGAGATGTGGTCGCCGGTGGCGCCCAGGCTCAGCGTGAGCCGGGCGGCCAGTTGGGAGGTGGTGGCCGGGGTTGCCAGTTCCAGCAGGATGCGGGCTCGCGAGCGGCCGATCAGGCGGGTCAGGGCGGTGGTGCCGCCGGTGTGGGTGGGGACGGCGGTGCCTCTGGCCGGATAGACGACCGCATAGGGCCAGGAATCCTCCAGGTAGGGGATCACTTTGGGGGAGAACGCGCTTGGCATGAAGAGCAGGCCGCGGCCGTCTAGGCGGTAGTGCTCGGGCTCGCCTCGGTGGCGGATCTCGATGGTATCGTCGCGCCAGCCGATGCTGGGGTTGAGGTCGTCGAGTGCGGCCGCCCAGCCGTAGGTGGCCAGCCGTCCGGCCCGCTGCACCACGTCGCGCTCCAGAATGGCGTGGAAGCGCGGCCAGTCCGGAGAGAGGACCGCCCGCCAGGCCAGTTCCAGGGCGTCGGCGAGCGCGTCCACCACGCCGGGCCCGTTCAGGATGGCCATCACCGCGTCCGGGGGGCGGGCCACGCCGTCCAGGTTCCTAGCGATCTCCGCCCGCGCCTGGCTGAGCGGCGTTGCCCTGATCCGCTCGATCTCCACCTCGAACCGCACATTCACGCCGGAAGGCGGCGGCGCGACGAAGTCCGCGTTGTAGCCCCCCGCCCGCATCAGCGCATGCAAAGCCCGCAGCTCGGGATTGGCCGCCACCAAGGCCAGGTACGGCTCTCGCGCCTGTTCCGCCCACGACCTCAGCGGCCCGGCGGGCTGCCGTCCCGACACCACCCAGAGTGCGTGCATCGTCTCCACGACCGGCGAGATCGCGAACCGGCTCGCGGCGATGTCCTGCGGGCTCACCTCGATCCGGATCATCCACCCCCACCTTTCGGATATTTCCGAAATATTAGCGAAAGAGAGTGGGACTTCCCGAGCATCTGATGCGGAGGTGCCATGGAAGACGGTTCTTCGTCGGCTTCCCGGGACTCCGGACCGGTGGAGAACGCGCCCGCCGGGCCGGTCGGGCCAGAGCCCGCCCCGGAACGTGCGGCGACATTGGTTTCGCGGGGCTCCGGCTCTGCGGAGAGTGCGCCCGTCGGGTCTGAGTCGATCCCGGAACGTGCGGCGACATTTCGTGAAGTGTTCTCGGTGGCCGAGTTCCGGGTGTTGTTCGCCGGGCAGTTGCTGATGGTCCTGGGCGAGTCGGTGAAGATGCTCGCCGTGTCCGTCCTGGTTTACACGCAGACGGAGTCCGCCGGGCTGTCGGCAGCCGCGTACATGATCGGGTTCTTGCCGCACGCGGTCGGCGGGGTTTTCCTGCTCTCGCTGGCCGACCGGCTGCGGCCGCGGCCGGTGATCGTGGCCGGGGAAATCTTGCGGGTCGCCGTGTGCCTGGTGCTGGCGTTCGCCGGGCTTTCGGTGTGGGCGATGTTGGCGGTGGTCCTGGTGACCAGCGTGCCCGCGTCGATCTTCGCGGCGGCCCGCAACGCCATCCTGCCCGACATGCTGGCGGGGGACGGCTTCGTGCTGGGCCGCGCGATCTTCACGATGACGGCGGCGGGCGCCCAGATCGCCGGGATGGCGGTCGGCGGTGGCGTGCTCGCCCTGATCGGGCCGAATCACGCGCTGCTGCTCACCGCGAGCCTGTCCGGTTGCGGCGCGCTGGTGCTCAGGTTCGGGCTGAAAGACCGCGCCGCCCGCGCGGTGGCCGCCAAGGCCGGCGTGGTCCGCGCCAGCCTTCGGGTGAACGCGGCCCTGCTCGCCGATCGCCGGGTGCGCGGCCTGATGCTGGCCGGCTGGGTGCCGATCATGTTCATGGTGGGCGCGGAGGCGGTGTTCATCCCGTACTTCACCGAGCGGGGGACGGCGTCGGCGGCCGGGATCGTGCTGGCCGTGACCGCGGCCGGGATGGGCGTCGGGGAGTTCGTGGTCGGCCGGTTCGCGCCGCCAGCGCTGCGCGAACGGCTGACGTTGCCGCTGGTCGTGCTGCTCGGCCTGCCGCTGCTCGGGTTCCTGGCCGAGCCGGGCCCGCTCGCGGCGGCCGGGCTCGCGTTCCTGGCCGGGAGCGCGCTCTCCTACAACCTGGGGTTGCAGCGCAGGTTCGTCGAGGCCGTGCCGGGGGAGACGCTCGGGCAGGCGTTCGGCCTGTCCCAATCGGGGATGATGACCTGCCAGGCGCTGGGCGGCGTGATCGCCGGAGGCCTGGCCGAGCTGACCGGGCCCGCGCCCGCGATCGCCCTGTCCGGGGTGGCCGTCCTGCTCTCCGCGATCGCCCTGCGCAAGCACCTCTACGTCGGCGGCCATGCTGCTGTACGCGCCCTTTAGAACAGCCGGAGGGCATCTTCCCCGGAGCCGCGCGCGATCAGCTGGGTCGGCAGTTCCAGCCGCTGGGCGGGCTCCCGGTTGCCGGACAGGCGGCTGAACAGCAGGTCGGCGGCGGCCTTGCCGAGCCCGGCCGGGTTCTGCGCGACCACCGTGACGCCCAGCAGGTCGGCCAGTTCGAAGTCGTCGAAGCCGACCAGCGCGATCGGCCGGTCCAGGGCGCGCAGGGTGGCCACGGTCGTCCTGCCGTTGCCGGTGAACAGGGCGGTCGGCGGGTCGGGCAGGGCGAGCAGGCGTTCCACGTCGGCCAGGACCCGGGCGGGTTCCGGTGGGCCCATCGCGATCAGGGCCGGGTCGTAGGGGAGTTCCGCCTGGGTGAGGGCCTGGCGGTAGCCGTACCAGCGCTGGGTGGCGGTGAAGATGGACGGCGCGTCGGCGATGAAGCCGATCCGGCGGTGGCCGTGCGCGATCAGGTGGGCCACGCCGGAGCGGGCGCCGCCCGCGTTGTCGCACAGCACGGTGTCCAGGTTGCGGCCGGAACCGGACGGGCGGTCGGCGAAGACGGCGGAGATGCCCGCGTCCAGTTCGGGGGTGAGGTACTCGTGGTCGTTTCCGGCCGGGACGATCACCAGGCCGTCCACCCGGCGGGCGCAGAAGGCCAGCACCAGCTCGCGTTCCCTGGCCGGATCCTCGCTGGAGGAACCCGTGAACATCAGGTAGCCGTGCCGGAGCGCGACATCCTCGACGGCCCGGCTGAGCCCGGAGTAGAACGGGTCGGCGGCGTCCTCGATGATCAGGCCGATGCTGGCCGTCCTGCCGCTGCGCAGGGTCGCGGCGCTGTCGTTGCGGCGGTAGCCGAGCCGTTCGATGGCGGCTCTGACCCGGTCGGCGGTGGCCGGGTTGACGCCCGGCTCGTCGTTGACCACGCGGGAGACCGTCTTGAGCGCGACGCCCGCCTCCGCGGCCACGTCGTTCATCGTCGGACGTCCCACGCCCCGATCCTAGCTGACAACGTTGTCATACACTCGACGTTGTCACCAGTCAGGGCGTAGCCTCCCGGCTCGCGGCCGCGTGCAGGTCGGCTTCGATCCTGGCCGCGGTGGCCAGCAGCGGCGGCAGCAGGTCACGGCGGGCCGACTCCAGCGTGGTCCGGCTGGCGTGCGAGGACAGGTTGACCGCGGCCACCGCGCGCCCGGCCCGGTTCCTGATCGGCGCGGCGATCGAGCGCAGGCCCTCCTCCAGCTCCTGGTCGACCATCGCCCAGCCCTGCGCGCGCACCCGGTCCAGCTCGCTCCGGAGCGCGACCGGCGAGGTGACCGTGCGCGGGGTGAGCCGCTCCAGCGGGTTGTCCGCCAGGAACGCGTCCAGCTCGGCGGGGGAGAGCCCGGCCAGCAGCACCCGGCCCATGGACGTGCAGTGCGCCGGGAACCGGGTGCCGATCGCGATGGTCACCCGCATGATCCGGGTGGTCGGCACCCGCGCCACGTAGACCACGTCGGCCTCGTCCAGCACCGACACCGAGGCCGACTCGTGCACCTCGGCGACCAGGCGTTCCAGGTGCGGCAGCGCGACCTCGGGCAGCGACAGGCTGGACAGGTACGCGTACCCGAGTTCGAGCACGCGCGGGGAGAGCGAGAACAGCCGGCCGTCGGTCCGGACATAGCCCAGGTCGACGAGGGTGTGCAGGAATCGGCGCGCCGCGGCGCGGGTGAGGTCGGTCTTGCGGGCGACGTCGCTCAGCGTCAGCTCGGGCGTGACCGCGTCGAACGCGCGGATCACCGCCAGGCCGCGTGCCAGCGACTGGACGTACTCCTCAGCCATGATGCCGCAACTCTAGCGCCTCCCTCTCAGCCCCTTAGCGGACATGTGTTCATGATGCGTACAAATAGGGCGCTTGTCGTTGACGGTGACAGCCCTGGAGCCTACGTTCTCTGAGAGAACTCTCGTTCGTATAACGAACACATGGAGTGAACCCATGGGACGTGCTCTCCTTCTCGCCGCCCTGCTCCTCGTCAGCGCCTGCGGATCCACCGATCCCGCGCCCGCCGCTCAGGAAGGTGGAAAAGACAAGGTCAACGCTGGTGTGATCGCGATCGTGGACACCGCGCCCATCCACCTGGGCAAGGCCAAGGGCTTCTTCGACAAGCAGAACATCGACCTGACCATCACCGCCGTGCAGGGCGGCGCGGCCAGCATCTCCGGCGTGGTCAGCGGCCAGTTCCAGTTCGCGTTCGCCAACACCACCTCGCTGCTCACCGCCCGCGAGCAGGGACTGCCGCTCAAGGTCGTGGCCAACGGAGTGAACTCCACCGGCGAGACGGGCAAGGACTTCAGCGCCGTCCTGGTCAAGGGCGACAGCCCGATCCAGTCCGCCGCCGACCTGCCGGGCAAGACCGTCTCGGTGAACCAGCTCAAGAACATCGGCGACACCACGATCCGGGCCACTGTCCGCAAGGCCGGCGCCGATCCCGCCACGATCGAGTTCGTCGAGTTGGCCTTCCCCGACGCCCCCGCCGCGCTGCAGAACGGGCGGGTCGACGCCATCTGGGTGGTCGAGCCGTTCGTCAGCCAGGCCATCTCGCAGGGCGCCCGCGCCGTCGCCTGGAACTACGCCGAGGCCACTCCCGACCTGACCGTGGCCATGTACTTCACCGGCGGTGACACCGACCCCGACCTGGTCAAACGCTTCACCGCCGCGATGAACGAGTCGCTGGACTACGCCCAGGCCCACCCCGAGGAGGCCAGGGAGATCCTCAAGAGCTACACGAAGATCGCCCCCGAGGTGATCGCCCAGATCACGCTGCCCAAGTGGCCCGCGCAGGTCAACCGCGACTCCGTCCAGGCCATCGCGGACGCGGCCCTCGGCGACGGCGTGCTCAAGAACAAGGCCGACATCGCGGCGCTCCTGCCGTGACCCGAGCGATCGCTTATGGCGCGGCCGGTCTGGCCGCGCTGCTGGCCGTGCTGGAGGCCGTGCCCCGGCTCGGCCTGGTGGACGCCCGGTTCCTGCCGCCCGCCTCGGAGATCCTGGCCGAACTCGGCGGGCTGCTGGGCACGGCCGAACTCTGGATCGCGCTGGGCGAGACCCTGCGCGGCTGGGCGCTTGGCCTGGCCATCGCGTTCGTGGCCGCGGTCGCGGCGGGCGTGGTCATCGACCTGATCCCCGGGTTGCGGGCCGCGTCCAACTCGACCATCGAGTTCCTGCGGCCGATCCCCTCGGTGGCGCTGATCCCGCTGGCCACCCTGCTGTTCGGCGCGTCCCTCGGCTCCACCCTGCTGCTGGTCGTCTACGCGGCCTTCTGGCAGGTCCTCATCCAGGTCCTGTACGGCGTCGCCGACGTGGACACCGTGGCCAGGGACACCGCTCGCGCGTACGGCCTGGGCCGGTGGTCCGCCATCCGGCATCTGGTGTGGCCGACCGCGTTGCCGTACATCATGACGGGGTTGCGGCTGGCGGCGGCGGTGGCGTTCATCCTGGCGATCACCGCGGAGCTGGTGATCGGCAGTCCCGGGCTCGGGCTGGAGATCCAGACCGCGCAGAGCGGCGGCGCGGTGCCGACCGTGTACGCGCTGGTGGTGCTGACCGGCCTGATCGGGATCGCGGTGAACGCCGGCGTACGGATGCTGGAGCGCCGGGTTCTGGCCTGGCATCCGTCGGTGAGGGGAACATGAGAGGGATCGTGCGGGTGCTTGGGCTGCCCGTGCTGCTGGTTCTCGCCTGGTGGGCGTACAGCGCGGTGGCGGACAACTTCTACGTGCCGGATCCGCTCCGGGTCGTCCGGGCCTTCGCCGACACCTGGTTCGGGCAGCGCCTGCTCGACGACGCGCTGCCGAGCGTCGGGCGGCTGGCGGCCGGATACGTGGTGGCCACCGTCATCGGGGTCGGGCTCGGTGTGCCGATCGGGCTGTCCGCGCGGCTGCGGGCCACGGCGGAGCCGGTGCTGGAGTTCTTCCGGGCGATCCCGCCGCCCGTGCTGGTCCCGCTGATCATGCTGCTGGTCGGCATCGACGACAGCATGAAGGTGCTGGTCATCGTCTCCGGGTGCGTGTGGCCGATCCTGCTCAACACGGTCGAGGGCGTACGCGCCCTGGACGAGGTGCTGGCCGACACGTGCCGGATGTATGGGATCTCCCGCCGCCACCTGATCCTGCGGGGCGCCAGCCCGCAGATCATGGCCGGGCTCCGGCAGGCCCTCTCGGTCGGCATCATCCTCATGGTCATCAGTGAGATGTTCGCCAGCAGCAGCGGGCTGGGTTTCACGATCGTGCTGTTCCAGCGGGGCTTCCAGATCGCCGAGATGTGGAGCGGCATCCTCCTGCTCGGCCTGCTGGGCTTCGCGCTGTCCACGGCCTTCCGGTGGCTCGAACGCCGGATCCTGTTCTGGCATTGGAGCAACCGTGCTTGAGATCAGCGGTCTGAAGAAGGAGTACGGCGGCCGGGAGGCGGTCAGGGAGCTCACGTTCTCGCTGGACCGGGGCGAGCTGGTCTGCGTGGTCGGGCCGTCCGGCTGCGGCAAGACCACGCTGCTGCGCTGCGTCGCCGGGCTGCTTCCCGCCACGGCGGGCACGGTGTCCGTGGCGGGCGAGCGCGTCACCGGACCGCCGCCGAACATGGCCGTCGTCTTCCAGGAGTACGGGCGGAGCCTGTTTCCGTGGATGACCGTGCGGCAGAACGTCGAGTTGCCGCTGAAGGAGCGCCGGGTTCCCCGGGAGCGGCGGGAGCGGCTCGTCTTCGATGCGCTGGCGGCGGTGAGCCTGGACGATGTGCCGGGGGCGTATCCGTGGCAGCTGTCCGGCGGCATGCAGCAGCGGGTGGCGATCGCGCGGGCCATCGCGTACGAGCCGCAGGTGCTGCTCATGGACGAGCCGTTCGCGGCCGTGGACGCGCAGACCAGGGCCGAGCTGGAGGATCTGATCCTGGCGCTGTGGCAGCGGCTGGGCACGACCACCTTGTTCGTCACGCATGACATCGATGAGGCCGTCTATCTGGGGCAGCGGGTGGTGGTGCTGTCCGCGTCGCCGACCGTGGTGCTGGAGGATCTCAAGATCGACCTACCGGCCGAGCGGGATCAGCTGAGCACCCGGGCGCTGCCCCGGTTCGCGGACCTGCGCGGGCATGTGTACGCGCAGATCCAGCGGGCGAAGGGGGCGCGATGACCACGGTTCGCGAGGCGACGTTCGAGGTGCTGCGGCGGACCGGGCTGACCACGGTGTTCGCCAATCCGGGGTCGACCGAGGTGCCGCTGCTGGGCGGGTGGCCGGATGATCTCCGGTTCGTGCTGGCGCTGCACGAGGGGTCGGTGGTCGGGATGGCCACCGGCTGGGCGATCGCGCATGAGGCTCCGGCGATGGTGTTGCTGCACACGACGGCCGGCCTGGGGAACGCGGTCGGGGCGCTGGCGACCGCGCGGGTGAACCGGGCGCCACTGGTGGTCGTGGTCGGGCAGCAGGATCGGCGGCATCTGGCGTTGGAGCCGTTCCTGACCGGGCGGCTGGAGGGGCTGGCTGGGGACTATCCGGTCTGGACGAATCAGCCGGTGCGGGCGCAGGACGTTCCTGGGGCGATCGCGCGGGCCCGGCACGAGGCCGTGACCGGGCGGGGTCCCGCACTGGTCATAGTGCCGATGGACGACTGGGACGCGCTCGCTGACGAGCTTGCTCCGGCCGCGCCTGATGTGCTGCTGCGGGGGAGCAAGGTGGACGACGAGGACCTCGCTCCGCTCGTGGCGTTGCTGGCCAGGGCCGCGTCGCCGGTGCTGGTGGTCGGGGCCGGGGCCGATTCGCCCGCCGCGTGGGACGCTCTGGTCGGGCTGGCCGAGCTGCTGGAGTGTCCGGTCTGGCAGGAGTCGTTCGGGGCTCGGGCCGGGTTTCCGCAGGATCATCCCCGGTTCGCGGGGATCCTGCCCGCTGATCGTACGCGTCTGCGGGCGGCGCTCTCCCCGCATGATGTCGTGCTCGCGGTTGGGGCTCCCGTCTTCCGGCAATACCCCTACGAACCGGGCCCACTTGTCGAACTTCGCACAACGGTGGCCGTCATCACCGACGACCCCGCCGAGGCCCATCGAAGCCCCGCCGCCGTCGCTCTCCTCGCCGACCCGGCGCGGGCCTGCGCTCGACTCACCGATCTGGTACGAGCTGCGCTACCACCCACCGAAATTTCGGGCATGTCTTCGGGTGTGCTTATTGCCGTAGCTGACCCAAGTGTGTCAGGCCCGGCCGATTCGGGCATGTCGGGTGTGGTGGACCCAAACGTGTTGGGTGCGGTTGATTCGGGCGTGTCGGGTACAGGTGGCTCGGGCGCTGTGGATGATTCGGGTGGTTTGCCGCAGGTGCCGTTGCGAGCCGCGCATGTTCTTCGGGAGCTGGCGAAACGGCTGGCGCCCGAGACGATCGTGGTCGAAGAGACGCCTTCGTCGCGGCCCGACCTGCATCGACTGCTGCCCGCGCGCCGTCCGCTCGGCTTTCTGTCGGCCGCGATGGGCGGGCTTGGCTTCGCCCTGCCGGCGGCTGTCGGCCTGCGGATGGCGCTCCCCGACCGGCCGGTCGTCGCGGTCGTCGGCGACGGTTCCGCCATTTACGGCATCCAGGCCCTGTGGAGCGCCGCCCACTATCGCGTCGGCGCGCTCTTCGTCGTCCTCGCCAACGGCAGGTATGCCGTGATGGACCGGCTCGCCGAACGCAGCGGCCGAGGCAAGGCGCCCTGGCCGGCATTCGACGAGGTCAGCCTGGCCGCTCTCGCCAGGTCCTTCGGCTGCCCGGCGCACCGGGTGAGCGGCTACGACGACCTGATCGCCACCCTGGACGAGATCGTGCCCACGCTGCACTCTCGGGAGGAGCCCCTGCTGCTCGACGTAGCCGTGATTCCCGACACTGAATTCCATCCCTGAACCTGTGGAACCCCTGCTGCTCGATGTGGCTGTGGCTCCGACACCGAATTCCACCCCTGACCCTGTGGAGGATCACATGTCGCTCATGGACCCCAAGATCTGGACCGGCCAAGTTTTCAGCGGCGGATGGACGAGATCGCGCGCCGGTGACTCGGCCGTCGTCGAGCCCGCCACCGGTCACGAGATCGGCCGGACCGGCATCGCCGACGCCGAGGACATCGCGGCGGCCGTGGCCGTGGCCAAGGCCGCGCAGCGGGAGTGGGCGGCCACCAACTTCGAGGAGCGCGCCGCCGTGCTCCGTCGGGCGGGTCTCCTGTTCGAGCAGCACGCCGAGGACATCCACCACTGGATCATCCGCGAGGCCGGGTCGATCCCGCCCAAAGCGGGTGTGGAAACCCATGTCGCCTCGCAGGAGTGCTACGAGGCCGCCGCGCTCGCCTCAGCCCCGATCGGCGAGATCATCCCGACCGCCAAACGCCGGATGAGCCTGGCCCGGCGCATCCCGGTCGGCGTGGTCGGCGTGATCGCCCCGTTCAACTTCCCGCTCATCCTCGGCACCCGCTCGGTCGCCCCCGCGCTCGCGCTCGGCAACGCCGTCGTACTCAAGCCCGACCCGCGCACCGCCGTCTGCGGCGGCGTCGCCATCGCCCGGATCTTCGAGGAAGCGGGACTCCCGGCAGGCCTGCTGCACGTCCTGCCCGGCGGACCCGAAGCAGGCGAAGCCCTGGTCGCCCACCCGGACGTGCCGGTGATCTCCTTCACCGGCTCCACCACCGCCGGCCGCAAGGTCGGCGAAGCCTGCGGACGCCTGCTCAAGCGCGCCCACCTGGAACTGGGCGGCAACTCGGCACTGATCGTCCTGGAGGACGCCGACCTGGACCTGGCCGCCTCCGCCGGAGCCTGGGGTTCCTTCCTGCACCAGGGCCAGATCTGCATGACCACCGGCCGCCACCTCGTACACGCCTCGATCGCCGACGAATACGTGGCCCGCCTCGCGGAGAAGGCCGACCACCTCCCGGTCGGCGACCCGGCCACCGAGCGCGTCGCCCTCGGCCCGCTCATCTCCACCGGCCAGCGCGACAAGGTCCACGCCCTGGTCACCGCCAGCGTCGACAACGGTGCCCGCCTAGCCGCCGGCGGCACCTACCAAGGCCTCTTCTACCGCCCCACCGTCCTCACCGGAGTCACCACCGACAGCCCCGCCTACGCCAACGAGGTCTTCGGCCCAGTCGCCCCCGTCATGCCCTTCACCACCCCCGAAGAAGCCGCCGCCCTGGCCGGCAACAGCGAATACGGCCTATCCCTAGGCATCCTCAGCCGCGACGTCATGAAGGCCGTCGACCTGGCCGAACGCA
The DNA here is from genome assembly GCF_009687885.1 of Acrocarpospora pleiomorpha. GTDB lineage: Bacteria > Actinomycetota > Actinomycetes > Streptosporangiales > Streptosporangiaceae > Acrocarpospora > Acrocarpospora pleiomorpha. The sequence goes on along the minus strand of NZ_BLAF01000021.1, from coordinate 107,352 downwards.
TCCCCTCCGGCATCGTCCACATCAACGACCAAACCGTCGACGACGAAGCCGTTGCCCCCTTCGGCGGCGTCGCCGCCTCCGGCACCGGCTCCCGCTTCGGCGGCACCCACGCCAACGCCGACGCCTTCACCCACACCCAGTGGCTGACCATGCAGGGCGACATCGCCGGCTACCCGTTCTGACCGGCAGCCGCCTCTGCTACGGCCGCTTCACCTGAGAGCGCTCTCGGGTCTACTGTCCAGAACGCTGCGGCGACTCGAAAGCGCTGTGATGGAGAGTGCAGGCCCCGATGAGACTCAAGCCTACGATCGAGGATGTCGCGCGCGTGGCCGGCGTGTCCCGCGCGACCGCCTCCCGCGTGATCAACAACGCGCCCGGCGCGTCCGAACCGCTGCGCGCGCGGGTCCACGCGGCCGTGGCCGAGCTGGGCTACCAGCCCAACGAGACTGCCAGAGCACTGGTCTCCGGCCGCCAACGCGCCGTCGACGTCATCGCGGTGACCTATGGCTCCGGCATCGGCTGGCTCGGGACGCATCCGTACTTCAGCCGCGCCCTGGCAGGCATGATGCCCGTCCTCGAAGGCGTCAACGCGCAACTGCGATTGCACGCCGTGGCCCAGGAGACAGCCGCCGAAGCGATCGACGAGATCGCCGCGAATGCCACCCTCGGTGCCGTTCTCGCCGACATCACTCCGGTATTGGCGGCCCGGTTTTACCGTCGGTGCCGCCGTACCGTCTCGATGGTGCCCACCGCCTCATCCGTTCCCCGCATGGAAGCCGACAACATCGGCGGTGCGTACACCGCGGTCAAGCAACTCCACGAGCGGGGCCGCCGCCGGATCGCCGCCATTCACGGACCCGCCCTCAATCCCTGCGCCATCGACCGGCGTACCGGATACCGGCGAGCGGTGCGAAGCCTTGGCCTGACCGACGTGAGCGCCGACGGCGACTTCCACCGGGATGGCGGTTACCGCGCCGCGCGACAGCTGCTCGAACAACACCCGGACATCGACGCGATGTTCATAGCCTGCGACCTGATGGCCGCCGGAGCCGTCCAGGCCATCACCGCCGGCGGCAGACGCGTGCCCGACGACGTGAGCATCATCGGCTTCGACGACAGCATCGCCGCCGTATGCACCAACCCGCCGCTGACCACGATGCGCCTGCCCGTCGAGGAAATGGCCGCAGCCGCTGCCCGCCTGCTCCTGGAGGGTGATCCGGAACCTGGCCACCGACAGCGGTTCCCGGTCGACCTCGTCATCCGCGACAGCACCCGAAACTAGAGGCAGCAGGGATGGCACTACACGAGCAGGTCGACGAACCTGTGATGCGCACGTCGGCGCTCCGGTTGACGCTCGCCTCGCCGCTCTACCGAGGCGCGACCATCGCTTTGTTCCTGTCCGGTCTCGGGTTCTCGGCAGCCGCACCCCAGATCGCATCGTTCCTGGTCAATGACCTCGGTGCCACACTCACCGCGGCAGGCCTGTTCTATCTGACGAGCCTGACCGCGCCAGTGGCCGGTTATCTGGTCGGTGCGCGATCGGACCGCACCGGCGCACGCCTGGGCCTGTTCCGCGCCTGCACCGTCGCGGGGTTCGTGGGCTGGGTGGGCATCGCCTTTTCGACACAGCTGTGGATGCCCTACCTCATCAGCGCAGTCGTGCTCGGCTTCGCCGGCGCCGCTACGTCGCAGCTCTTCGCCGCCATCCACGATGAGCTGAAGGCGCACCCGAACCCGAGCAACGACGGCGTGGTCGCCGTCGTGCGGATGGCCCTCACCGGCGGCTGGGTGGTCGGTCCGGTCGCCGGGGCTTTTCTGGCCGCCCACACCTCGCTGCGTACCATGCTTCTCGCGACTGCGATCTGCACCCTTGCCCAAGTCGTCCCGCTCGGGGCGCTCAGGACACCGCCCGCCGCAGCCTCGACGGGGCAGACTTCGGGATCCGGCACACGCGGTCCCGGCGTGCGGGCGATGCTGCCGTTGCTCGCGTTCACGACGCTCTACGTGCTCGTCTACGCCGGGGAGCCGATCAAGTACGCGTATCTGCCGATCTACATGAACGGGCAACTCGATTTCCCCGCCGGGCTCAGTGGCGCGATCATTGGAATTCAGCCGCTGGTCGAGATCGTTCTGATGCCCCTGGCTGTGCTCGTGGCACGCAGGGTCGGGATGATGCGGCTGATGGTGGTCGGCGCGGCTTTCGGGGTCGCCGCCAACATCTGCTTCGCCACGACGGGCACGGCCGCCGGGCTGTTCGCCGGACAGATCCTCATGGGCGGCGTGTGGGGAGTCTTCGCCGCACTCGGGATCATCGTCGCTCAGCGCCTTCTCCCGACGGCTGTCGCCACCGCCTCCGCCATCTTCCTGAGCTCCACCTCTCTGGCGTCCGCCCTGGGCGGAGCCGCCGGAGGCGTCGGAGCCGCCGTCATCGGACTACCCATGGTGTTCCTCATCCCAGCGGCGCTCGGGCTCCTCGCGGTCATCGGCCTAGCCATGATGACCGCCGATCCGGAGGATCGGCCATAAACACAGTCGGGGCCGGACAGTCCCCCAACTGTCCGGCCCCGACTTTCACTAAGCGGTACCGCCGAGGCGCCCTCCCCCAAAGGCGCTCTGGGCGGGTTCCCCCGCTTGGGATACGGTTCCCCTCCCGCATCCTTGTGACATATAGCCTGTGTGGTGGCTTTCCAGCCCCCTTGACCTGCTTCCACGCTACAGAACCGACTTTATGGAAGTCGTCATGAACGGGTGGATAGTTGGTCTGGATCTCAGGCCTGAGGCAGGTTGAGCTTGACCTCTGTTCCACGCTCCAAGGATCTGCTGACCGTGCAATGCCGCTGGTGCACGCGTTCCGCGATCTCGGCGAACTTCTCCGGCGTGAGGCTTTCGGGAAGCTCGACCTCGTACGTGACCGTCACCGTGTCCAGCAGCGTCGGCTCGGCTTTGGTGGCGGTGATGGACACGGCCAGCCGGGGGAGGCGGTGGCCGCGTTGGGCGGTGAGGGGTTCGACGGTGACGATGTTGCAGGCTCCGACGGCGATGAGCAGGAGTTCGACGGGGCTGAAGACGCCCTCGTCGGTGACGCTGCCGATCTTGAGTTGCGCGCCTCGTTCGTTGCTGGCGACGAAGCCGTCGGGAGTGCGTTCCACGTGTACTGGCGCCATACGCAGCACACTACTCCGAGATCATTCTGAGATCTTTCCCGGAAGTTGTGAACAGGATCGGGAGCTCCCGCGTACCTCAGGGTGCAGAGCGAAGGAGACCGATGAACATCAACGAAGACCAGGCCCACCGCAGTGCCCGCTTCCCCGGGGCACATCGTGTCGAGATGGTGATGGGCACCCCGGTCGGCATAGATATCCGGACGGCGCTGCCCCAGCGGGAGCTGCGGCCGCTGCTGGATGACGCGTTCACCTGGCTGCGCTGGGTGGATGAGACCTTCGACGGGAGCGACGCGGGCAGCCAGGTGAGCCGGTTCGCGCGGGACGAGCTCTCGCTGGCGGAGTGCGCGCCGGAGCTGGCCGAGGTGCTGAAGCGCCGCGGCGAGTTGCGCGCCTCCATCGGCAAGGAGCCGGCGCCGGCCGGATACGTGAAGGGATGGGCGGTGGAGCGGGTCTCGCGGGCGCTGGCGGCGGCGGGCGCGGTCGATCACTGCGTGAGCGCGGGCGGGAACGTGCGGGTGCGCGGGTCGGCGCGGCCGGGCGTGCCGTGGCGGATCGGGGTGCGCGATCCGGTCCGAAGCGCGCGGGAGCGGCTGCGCGGCCTGCGCGACCAGGGCAGCCACGCGATGCGTACCGTCCTGTTCGCCCACGATCTGGCCGTCGCCACGCACGACGGCCGCCCGCGCGCGAGCGGGATCGCCGGGGTGACCGTGGTCGGGCCGGATCTGGCTGACGCGGGCGCGTACGCCGCCGCCCTGTACGGCATGGGCCTGGCCCGCGCCAAACACGTCGCCCGCCTGCTGGCCCTCCCCAAGGACACCCAGGCCACCCCGTACGACGTGCTGATCATCACCTCCGACGGCCAGGGCATAACCACGCCGGGCTTCCTCGCGTATGCCCCCGAGAGCATGGCGGGGTGAGTTACGCGTCCTCGGTGAAGTTCCTGAGCGCGTCCGGATGCCGCGCCAGGTAGTCGATGTAGATCGGGCGGAGGGCGTCGCCGAGTTCGCCCTCCCCGGATCCGAGCGCGTCGCTGAGCAGCGCGGACACCCGGCTGAGATCGTTCGCGGTCTCGTCGGAGTGTCCGCTCGCGGCTTCGGCGGCAGGGATCACCTTCAGCAGCTCCCACAGGAATCCGAAGTCGCCGTGCCGGACCGCGTAGCGTACGGCGCGGTCGTGCAATTCTTTGGCGGACAGCTGCGCCAACTGGTCGACGTCCATCTCTCACCCACCCCCAATTGGACATTTCCCCCAGGATCACCACTTATGCAAACATAGTGTGACGATGTGTTCGCGCTATGACGCATCCACATTCGCACTGCGCAAACGGGGTGCGGGCGTGGAAGGATCACAGCTGTGATTAAGGTCATCCTCAAGATCTTGGTAGTCGCCGCCTCCCTCTGGGTCGCCACCCAGGTGGTGGACGGCATCACCGTCGCCAGCGGCGACACCACCAAGCAGATCGGCACGCTCCTCGCGGTCGCGCTGATCTTCGGAATCATCAACACGCTCCTGAAGCCGATCATCAAGGTCGTCGGCTGCGCGTTCTACGTGCTCACGCTCGGCCTGTTCGCGCTGGTCGTCAACGCCGGCCTGCTCTACCTGACGAGCTGGATCGCCGGGAAGATCGACCTGCCGTTCCACGTGGACGGCTTCTGGGCGGCGTTCTGGGGCGCGATCATCATCGGCATCGTGTCCTGGCTGCTCGATCTGATCCTCGGTGTCAACGACTGACCGCGTCGTCCCCCTAAAGGTCCCTCTCGACGGAACCTCGCTGACCTGCGCGCAGGTCAGCGCGATCGGCTCCGGCCGCGCCACGGTCACGCTCGGCTCGACCGCCGCCGCCGACCGTTCCCGGCGCGCCGCCACGGCCCTGGCCGGACCGGTGTACGGCCGGACCACCGGCGTGGGCGCGAACAAGGACGTGCCCGGACAACAGGGGCTGGACCTGCTGCGCAGTCACGCGGCCGGGGCCGGGCCGCTGATCGGTCCCGAGCGGGCCACGGCGATGCTGGCGGTCCGCCTCAACCAGCTGCTCCGCGGCGGCTCCGGCCTCGACCCGGCCCTGCTCCCGGTCCTCGCGGACGCGATCAATTCTCGCGCGATCCCGCCGATCCGCGAATACGGCGCGATCGGCACCGGCGACCTGACCGCCCTGTCGACCACCGCCCTCTGCCTCGTGGGCGAAATTCCGTGGAACGGCCCGACATTTCCCCTAGAACCCACCGATGCCCTCCCGTTCATCAGCTCCAGCGCCCTCACCCTGGCCGACGCCGCCCTCGCCCTCCACGACCTGCGCGAACTCCTGGAAGCGTCGATAAGAGTCACCGCACGCACCTGGCAGGCGGTCCAGGCGTCGATGCAGCCTCTCGCCGACTCCGTCCAGCGCACCGACGTCGCCACCGCGCTCCGCGCTCTCCTCCCCGCCACGAACCCCACCAGAATCCAGGACCCGTACGGCTACCGCGCCTTCCCCCAAGTCCACCAAGCCGCCTTCACCGCCCTGCAAAACGCCGAAATTTCGGTCACCACCGCGATCAACTCCGCCCTGGAAAATCCCCTCATCACCACCGAAGCCCTTCACAACGGCAACTTCCACACCGGCCCGATCGCCCTCACCCTCGACACCCTGCGCGCCGCCCTCACCCAGACCGCGTCCCTGTCCACCGCCCGCCTCGCCACCTTGATGGAACCCGCCTACACCGGCAGGCTCCCGTTCCTGGCGGCCACCGAGGGCGCCTCCGGACTGCTCATCCTGGAGTACGTCGCTCAGGACGCCCTGGCCACCCTCCGCCAGCTCGCGACCCCCGTCACGACGGGCGGCGCCGTCATATCCCGAGGTGTCGAGGATCACGCCGGTTTCGCCACTCAGGCGGCGCGGGCTTGTCTGGCCACGCGTGAGCCGTACGAGATCGTCCTGGCCTGCGAGCTGATCGCGGCCGACCGCGCCCTGAACGGCCCGGAACCCGACCGGCCGATCGACATCGAGGCAGCCAGGAGACGGCTAAACAGCCCCGACTGAGGTGCGATCCCGCAGAAACGGCTCCTGCGTGATCCGCCGCCTCCGGATCGTCCCGTCCGCGGCACCGAGCACCAGCCGTACGGCGGCCTGCACGATCCCGTCCAGGTTCCAGTTGACGCTGGTCAGCCCCAGAAGCTCCGACATCGGATGATCGTCGTATCCCATCACCGACACCTCCCCGGGCACCTTCAGGCCCAGCGAGTTGGCGGCCATCAGCACGCCGTACGCGATGGAGTCGGAGAAGCAGAAGACGGCGCTCGGCCGGGCGGCGGCCGACAGCAGGGAGCGGGCCACCTCGGTGGCCGGGGCCAGGCCCTGCGGGCAGGTGAGCACCTCGATGTTGAGGCCGAGCCGCTGCGCCTCGTCGTTGACGAGCCGGTCGGCCGGCCGGTCGGGCGTGCTGGCCTGGGTGGGGGTGAGCACGGCGACGCGGTGGTGCCCCATGGCGCGCAGGTACTCCAGTGCCATGGTCACCCCGCTGTGGTTGTCGAAGACGACCTCGGCGGCGGTGCGCGCGTCCTTGAGCGCGTCGCCGATCACCACGACGGGCAGGGATTCGGCCAGGGCGGGCCAGAAGGCCGCGGCCGGGTCCACCGGCTGGACGATCAGGCCGTCCACGCCGCGCAGCTGGCGGGCGAGCGTGCTCTCCCGGTCGGGGTCGCCCGCCGCGTCCAGGATCAGCGCGTAGTGATCCTTCTCCCGCAATGTGCGCCCGATGCCGACGGCCAGCGACTGCTGCCACAGATCTTCGAGCGAGGAGCAGAGCACGCCGATCATGCCGGTCCTGCCGCTGGCCAGAGCCCGCGCGATCGGGTCGGCCTCATAGCCGAGCTCGGCCGCCGCCCGGCGCACCCGCCGCTGGGTCTCCTCCGAGACCTGCATGCCCCGCAGGGCGTAACTGACCGCCGCAGGTGACAGGCCGGTCGCCTTGGCCACCTCGCGAATCGTCGCCCTCTTGCGCTGAGGCATCGAATCAGCCTACGCCCGCTCCTTGACACAAATGGGGTGAAACGCTTCACTGAAGCGTATCAGTGAACCGTTTCACCTCACGAGTGTTCCGTTGCGGTACGAATACCCTGTAATATCAGTCGGGAATAGGGGTTATCGAGGAGGGGCCATGGGCGTGGACGTGCACCAGCACATCTGGCCGTCCTCTTTCGTCGCCGCGCTGCGCGCCCGCACCGCGCCCCCCTACCTGGACGGCTGGACCCTCATCCTCGACGGCGAGCCCCCCTACCAGGTCAATCCCGACGACCACGACGTCGACCTGCGGGTGAAACGCAACGCCGGGCTGGACCTCGCGCTCGTCTCCCTGTCCAGCCCGCTTGGCATCGAACACCTCCCGCCCGCCGAGGCCTGGCCACTCATCGACGCCTTCCACACCGGCGCCTCCGCTCTCCCCGCGCCGTTCCAGGCCTGGGCGTCGGCTCCGGTAACCGATATCGATTCGGTACGGCTCGCGCACGCCCTCGACGCGGGCTTCGCCGGGCTCCAACTCCCGGCGACGGCGATCTCCGACCAGGCGGGACTCGCGAACGTGGCACCCCTGCTGGACGAGCTGGTCGCCCGCGGCCTCCCCCTGTTCGTGCACCCCGGCCCGGCGACGAGCTGTGTCCATGGCACGGCGGGTCTCGCCGCTCCAGAGCGGCCAGACCCCGCCTGGTGGCCCGCCGTGGTCCCGTATGTCCAGCAAATGCACGCGTCCTGGTACGCGTTCCAAGCTTTCGGGCGGCCCCGCCACCCGGACCTCAAAGTCTGCTTCTCGCTGCTGGCCGGGCTCGCCCCGCTGCACTCTGAGCGGCAGATCAATCGCGGCGGCACCAGTCGCGGCCAGGTGGACTCCGGCCTCTACGTCGAGACGTCCTCCTACGGCCCGCGCGCCATCGACGCCGTCATCCGTGAGCTCGGCATCGACGTGGTCGTGAACGGATCCGACCAGCCCTATGCCGAATCGGCGTCGCTGGACTTCGGCGACGCCGCCCGCAACGCCATCCAGGTGGCCAATCCGGCCCGACTGCTGTCCCGAAAGGAGTCGCCCTCATGAGCACGCCCACTATCCCGGTTCGTCAGACATGTACGACTCCCCTGGACGAGCTGCCCGCGCGAGCGCTGGATCGGCGCGAACTCTCCGCGCTCGTCAACGAGCTGGCCGCCCAGCCCGAGCTGTGGCAGGAACACCTCGGCTTCGACGGCGCGGAGGACGGGGGGCGGCATTACGCCTCCCTCTACCGGGACGCGTACGTGGATGTCTGGCTGCTCTGCTGGCGGCCCGAGGACGACACCGGCTGGCACGACCACGACATCTCCTCGGGCGCGGTCCGGGTGGTCAACGGCGCGCTGACCGAGTGCAACCCGCGGATCGGCGGCGAGCACCTGGAGACCATGGTCAGCGCGGGCGAGTCGTTCACCTTCGGCCCCGACCACATTCACCGGCTAACCGGCGCGGAGCACGGCAGCGTGTCGATTCACGCGTACTCGCCGCCGTTATGGCGTCTGGGGCAGTACTCGATCCGGGACGACGGCATGATGCGCCGCCAGTCGGTCAGCTACGCCGACGAGCTGCGCCCGCTCTGAATGCAGCAGGTCGAGCAGGCTTCCTCGTCGGGGAGGGTGACCCACAGGCAGCAGGTCCGCCGCCGGTAGCCGTCCTCATGTGGTTCGATCAGGCCGTCCACCGGGCGGCCGATCGCCCGCAGTAGCTTTTCGGCCCGCTGGTAGGGGCCGGTTTCCAGGAGCGGGCCCGCGAAGGCCTCGGCGGTCGACCCCCACAGGTTGCGCCGCCCTAGCCGGGTCAGCTTGGAGATCGCCTCGATCAGCGGCTGCTGCCCGTCGAGTAACGCCTCCCTGATGGTCGCGCCGAGGTCGTCGCTCACCACCGTGCCCGGGGTTCCCGCGACGGGATCCCCGGGTTCGACGGCGACCGTGATCTCGGTGGCCGCGATGGTCACTCCCGCGTCGGACGGGCGCACCATCGTGTGCTCCAGCCGCATCAACGGGACACGCCGGTTGATCGCCCACCCGAGCGCGATCGGAAAGGTGTGCCAATACGTGTAGGTCTTCCAGAACACGGCCGCCGCCACGTGCCGCGGCGCGTTCCACTGCTCGGCCGTGTCATCCACGAACCCGGCCAGCGCCTGGTACGGCTCCCGCACCAGCTCCCGGGCCGGAATCCAGCCGTCACCCGCCGGTGATTCCGCCACCAGGCCCGGCAGCACACCGAGGATGCCGTCCCGCTCGGCCGCGGCTTTCTCCAGGGTCGCGTTGAGCTCGGCCAGCACGGGACGCTCCTTTAGGTTAGCCTTACCTAATCGTAGCCTCTTCCTTGGTGATCACGACAGGGCGGGCGGCGACCAGGCCGAAGACCAGCTGGATCACGCAGACGGCCAGCCCGGCCACCAGGGGCCAGGTCCAGCCGCCGGTGAGCTGGTTGAGCAGGCCGATCACGAACGGACCGAGGGCGGCCAGGAGGTAGCCGAAGGACTGGGCGATCGCCGAGAGGGCGGTCACCGAGGTGGGGTCGGGGGCGCGCAGCGTGATGATCAGGAGGGCGAGCGCGATCGAGGCACCCTGGCCGACACCGAGGATGATCATCCAGAGCCAGGGCAGCGTGGCCGGGGCGAGCAATACGGCGAGATATCCAGCGAAGGTGAGGACGGCCGCGCCGGTCACGTGCGGGACCTGGGAGCGGGCTCGCCCCGCGATGATCGGCACCGACAGGGTGACGGCGATCTGGATGAGGTTGGTCAGGCTGAGCAGGTATCCGGCCTGGTCGGCGGGGAGACCGGCGTCCTGGAAGATGGTCGGCAGCCAGGCGAGCATGATGTAGAACGACATGGACTGCAGGCCCATGAACGCGGTCACGAACCAGGTCACCCGGCTGCGCAGCAACCGCCGGAACGGCCGCGGACCGGTCTTCGCCACCGGAACCGGCCGCCACGCCTGCGGAATCCAGACCACCGCTGCGACTACGGCCAGCAGCGCGGCCGACCCCGCTGCCACCCGCCACCCATAGGCGTCAGCCAGCGGAACCGCCAACGCCGAGGCCCCCGCCGCACCGGCGACCAGACACGAAACGTAGACCCCGGTGAACAGCCCGATCTTCTCGGGAAAGTGCTGCTTGACCAGCCCCGGCATCACCACATTCATGATCGCGATAGCCGTCCCGACCAGCACGGCCCCGCCGTAAAGCCCGAACAACCCATCCGAACTACGCACCACCGCACCCACGGCGAGCACCAGCAACCCCACCAGGAGCGCCCGATCAAGCCCGAACCGCGTAGAAATAAGCGGCGCCGCCGGCCCAAGCAACCCCAGACAGACCACCATCACCGTGGTGATCGCCCCACCCGCCGCCGGCCCAAGCGCGAGATCGTCCATGATCGCCCCAAGCACCGGCGACAACCCCGCCAACGCCGGCCGCAAATTCAACGCAGCCAACGCAAACCCGGCAATCAGCAGCAACCAGCCGGGACGTCTCATAGGCACCAAACCTTACTGCCCCTATTTCATGAACCCTTGGTCAAGGCATGGTTTGCGCCAGAGGACGGCTACTTGATGCGCTGGAGGACGGCCCAGGCGATGAAGACGATGGAAACCAGGCGCATGGGGCGGCTCGTGGCCTGCGGCGAGGTCATGGCGTCCTTCGCGTAGATGCGCGGAACTGCGTAGACGAGCCTGATGAGTGTCGGCGCGGGGGCCAGCGTCACGATGACGGTGACCGTGATGGCCAGCCATACCGGCGTGAGACCCCAGTACGTGTCGGCGTACGAGAGGAGTAGTCCTAGGGCCACGGCCACCACGAGCGTGTAGCGGACGGTGCCGAACGTTCCCTTGGAAAGCTGGCGGGCAAGGCTTGCCGCCCCATCGAGCCGTGCGACTTAAGTCGACGGCGTATTCGTCAGGTGCCTCATCGCCGCCAGGGTCTGGTTGATGGTGGCCGGGAGGTCGGGGTCGCCGTGCTGGTTGAGCCAGCGGGTCGCCGCTATCCGGAACGTGGTCACGGCGATCTCGGCCGCCAGTTGGGCGGTCAGGTTGTCGACGCCGCGGTCGCGGAAGCCCCGCTCCAGGGCCTCCGACATCAGCGAGAACTTGCGCAGCTCGCGCTCATGCAGGGCGGGTTCTGCGTCGATCGCGGCCCGTCGGCGTAGCAGGTAGTCGAGGCTGCGGCCCTCGAAGATCTTGGCCGCGGTGGGGGCCAGGCACTCGGTGATCAGTTCCATCGGGCCGAGCGACGGCGGGGCCTCGGCCATGAGGCGGGCCACCTGCTCGGGCACCAGCTCCTCGCCGGCGAACAGCACCTCACGCTTGTCGGCGAAGTGCCGGAAGAACGTGCGGGTCGTGAGCCCGGCTCGCGCCGTGATCTGCGGCACGGTGGTCTCGGTGAAGCCCTGCTCGAGGAAGAGATCGAGCGCGGCCTGCTCAAGCCGTTCTCGCGCACCCGGCTGCCATCGACCCATGTGGCGAATTCTACTGATGACACGTCGTGTCGTGCCATGCGATAGTGATGACACGACGTGCCATGACTATTGGAGGCAAACATGACGGGTGAGATCTGGGTGCTCGGCGCGACCGGACGGGTCGGCCGGGAGGCGGTGGAGCGTCTGCGGCAGGCGGGCGCCGAGGTGGTGGTGGCCGGCCGCGATCGGGAGCGGCTGGCCCAGGTGAGTCCGGACGCCCGGGCGGTGACCGGCTCGCTCGACGAGGTCTGCGCGCGGCTGGCCACCGAGGCTCCGACCGTCGTGATCAACACGGTGGGCCCGTTCGCGGTCACGGCGCCGCAGGTCGCGCGGGCCTGCCCGCCAGGCACCCACTACGTCGATGTCGCCAACGAACTGAGCGCGTTCGAGCTGCTCCACGGCATGGACCGGGAGGCGGTGGAGACCGGTCGCACGCTGGTCTCCGGGGCGGGCTTCGGCGTGCTCGCGACCGAGAGCATCCTGCTGCATCTGCTGGCGGCCGAGGAAAAGCCTTCGCGAGTACGCGTCGACGCCGTCGCGTCAGTCGCGATCGAACCCGGCGCCCTCGGCGAAGCCCTGGCCGCCACCATCGTGCACGCGTTGCTCGACGGCGGCCGCGAGGTGCGGCAGGGCCGGATGGTACGAGCCAGGGCCGGCGGTGCCGCCGAGCGATTGACCACCCCCGACGGCGACGTGGTCACCACCGCTTCCCTGGGCAGCGGCGAACTCTTCGCGGCCTGGCAGGCCAGCGGCGCCCCGTCGGTGATCGGTGCCTCGGCTCTCGCCCCGGCCAACCCGGCCGTCCGAGCGGCTCTGTCGGCGATCGGTGGCGTGCTGCGTTTGCCCGGCCTGGCCGGCTTCGCCACTCGGCGGCTCGCCCGCATCACGACGACCACGGCCAAGGAGCGCCCGCGCCGATCGTCCTGGGGCCGCGCCCGAGTCGAATGGCCGTCCGGTCGCGTGCGTGAGGGCTGGCTGCGCACCGGCGAGGGCATGACGTTCACGGTCGGCGCCGTCACCGAGGTGGCCCAGCGCCTGGCCAAGGGCGAGGGCCGCCCCGGCGCGTTCACCCCGGCCAGGCTCTTCGGCCCCGAGGTGGCGCTGGCCGCCGACGCCGAGTTCGTGATCACGGACTAAGGGCTTTATGGGCCTTAGCGGGACATGATGGCGATGCCGAGGCACATTTCGTCGCTGGTGCCTTCGCCCCAGACGACGTAGCGCGGGGGTTGGTTCTGGAGTTGGGGGAGCTGGGCGCGGAGGGAGGCGTCGTGGGTGCAGGTGACGCGGATGGTGTCGCCGGGTTTGACTTCGACGGGGGATTTCAGGGGGCGGAGGGCCTGGTCGTCGAAGTCGTAGTTGGGGACGTCCAGGAGGGTTTGGGCGGTTGGGGTGCCGGGGTTGAGTTCGACTTTGATGGAGCGGCCCAGGAGGTGCATGTGGCCGGCCAGGGCGTGCAGGTGGCCGGGTTGTTCGACGGGGATGTCGCAGTGCTGGGTGGGGCCGGGGGCGGGTGCGCCGCACCTTTGGCTCAGCTGGTCGGGGGTGGCCATGGAGTCTTGGCCGAAGCGGCGGCCGATGTCGGTGACGGCTGCCGCGCGGTCGCAGAGTGGGCCTGATTCCTTGGCCGTACAGGGAAGTTCGACCTGGGCGGGGAACAGCTCGGTGCCGAGCGGTTCGAGGGCCTTGTCGCTGACCCGCAATCGGATTCCGGACTGGTCGGAGCCGGTCCCGCCGAGGGTGTTGTAGTGCACCTGCATGACCAGTTGGCTTCCGCCGGGAATCGGATGCCCGTACTTGGGATCGAGCAGGGTCTCGTTGGTCCCGGGCGCCCAGTGTGAAACCCATCCGGCTTCCCGTACGCCCGCGTCCGCGAAACACGTCCAGCCCTGACCGGGAGTGCTCGCATCCAACGCCTTGGCCTCCGCCGCCTGTTCAGGACTCAGCCTGAAGAAGATCGCATGATGCACGATCGCCAAATTCTCCGGCATGAACTGCGCCCCCGTAAGGAACCGCGAACCCTCCCCGAGCGCCGGATCGATCAGAAAGCACCGATAATCATCGGTCCCCCCATTGGGCCCCTTCGGGGTATACGCCTCCGCCATCTTCAGCGTGACGAACCTCTCCCCGTCCCGCAACGGCTGCTGCACCACCGACGTCCCCGCATGCCCCCCATGCCCGGAAACGACCGCAGCCTGCCCCCCGCATGCCACAACCACCATGGCAACCACAACCAGAACCAGAATTCCCCGAATTCGACCCATGCTCTCCACACTCGCCGAACTTCTCGCCCTCGCCATCCTCCCAGGGGAGGTTTCTTCCTCCTCCGCCAGCAGGGGGCACCGACCACCGGGACAACCTGAAGTGCGCGATTCTCTCCGAACTCTTTCCGTCAGAGATCAGTAAAGATAACCTCGATCTAGGCCGTAAGGGAGTGCGGAGGGTTTATGGGCGAGCAGTCTTCCTTGTTTGGACCTGATCTTGGAACGATCCAGACCAAGCCGCCCGGGAACCAAAGTCGGCGTATGCGTGTTCTGATCACTGCGAAGGCGGCTCCGAACCCATCCGAGACTTACGGCGAAACGGTATGTGTTGCCGGCCTACGTCTCGATCTCGACTACCCCGGATGGGTACGTCTCTATCCGATCAATTTTCGCGAGCTTGACAGTCCCAATCGGTTTCGTAAGTACGACGTCGTCACTCTCGAAGCTCGGCCCAACCCCAACGACCCGCGGGCCGAAAGCTGGCGGCCTCGAATCGATAGTGTTGTGGTCGAGACGCATCTCAATGGCTGGCCAAAGCGGATGGCGTACCTTGATGACTACATCGAGGGCTCAATGTGCGACCTGGTTGCGGCCGTGCGTGGGGGGTCGTCTACCCCGAACGCGTCAAGCCGACATGGCGAAACTGAGCCGGCCGCGCACGGCGTTCAGCACGACGTCGCGGTGGCATCGCTGTTCGTCGGCTTCGAAGCACATCAATGCGACACTGCGCAGCTGTGCGGCCGCAGCGATCCGGTCGAGGCATTCGCTGGCTGAAGGGCTCCGGAGTCCTTCAGCGTACGTCTCCCGGGCATTGGCCAGTTCACCTGCGCTGCCGCCGAACCCTGCTCGGTTCCATTTGGGGTTGCCGAGTTCGCGCAGGTGTTCATAGGCGATCCCGGCGTCTCCCAGCGCGCCGGCCAGGGCCGTCTTGCTGAATCCACGCTTGCGGGAGATCGGATTGAGCCGGACGTCCACCAGCAAAGTCACGCCAGCGAGCTGAAGGTGCCGGATGAACTCGTCGAGTGCGAGGCCTTCGTATCCGACCCCGGCCAACCGGATGTCCCGCTCGATCGTCAGCATGATCTACACCCTCTCACGCCTGGTCGCAGGTGTCTTCGACATGCCCTCTTCCCCACAACCAGGGTGGCGACTCATCCGGTCTTGACGGGTGGGCAGTGATTGCAACATCCTGTCGCGTATAGGTAAGGCTTACCTAATTGGCCTAATCCAATTGAGGAGGGTGTATGCCTACGGTGCCGGCGTTGATTGCTGAGCCGATGACGCGGTGGATGGGGCGGCGGGCTGCGGTGGTGGGGGTGGAGGTGCTGTCCGCGGGGTTGGTGCGGGTTCGGTTCGCTGGGGAGGCGTTGCGGGGGAGGGGGTGGCAGCCGGGGTGTGAGATCGAGTTCCGGGTGGGGGAGCGGGAGTTGCGGCACTACACGCCGGCCGCGTTCGACGGGGTGGCCGGGTGGATCGACGTGGTCTTCCAGCTGTACGGCGCGGGCCCGGGAAGCCACTGGGCGCGCGGCCTCACGGTGGGGGACGAGACGCTGGTGCTGGGGCCGGGGGGCAAGTCGTGGGTGCGGGATGGGGCGACGCACTTCATGGCGGGGGACGCCAGCACGCTGGGGTTGTTCGAGGCGCTGATCGCCGGGCTGGGGGCGGAAGCGAAGGTTTCGGGCGTGGTAGAGGTGGCGCCGGAGGACGCGGAGGCGGCGGGGGCGTTGCTGCCGAGGCTGGAAGTCGTGGCCGAGGGGGAACAGCCGGGGGAGGCGATGCTGGCGCGGCTGCGGGAGATGGCGGTCGAGCGGCCTGACGCCGCCTACGTGGCGGGGCACGCGCGGAGCGTTCAGGAGGTGCGCGGGCTGCTCTGTGCGGAGCGGGTGGGCATGCGGCGGAAGGACGTCGTCACCAAGCCGTACTGGGCGACCGGGAAGAAGGGGTTGTAGTGCTGGGGCAGCTGCTCGCGCCGGTGCGGGGGCGGCTCTGGGCGGCGGCGGGGTTACAGGTCGTCGCGGCCGTGGCGGGGCTGGTGCCGTACGTGATGGTGGCGGAACTGGCTCGCGAGCTGCTGGGAGCGGGCGACGCGGGGCGGGCCTGGGCGATCGTCGGGGTGGCGGTCGTGGCGGTGGTGGTGCGGATCGTGACCATGGGGGCGGCGGTCACGGTGACGCACCTGGCCGATGCGGGGCTTCAGCTGCGGTTGCGGCGGGGGATCGTGGCGAAGCTGGGGACGGTGCCGCTGGGGTGGTTCACCGCCCGGAGTTCGGGCGCGGTGAAGACGGCGGTTCAGGATGATGTGAACAGCTTGCACCACCTGGTCGGTCACGCGGTGCTCGATCTGGTGTCGGCGGTGGTGGTCCCGGTGCTGTCGCTGGCCTATCTGCTCTGGGTGGATTGGCGGATGGCGCTGGCGACGGTGGGCACGTTGCCCATCTACCTGCTCGCGTACGCGGTGATGATGCGCGGCTACCAGGCCAAACTCGGCGAGGTCGCCGAGGCCACCGCGCGGATCAACAGCACGGCGGTGGAGTTCGTGCACGGGATCGCCGTGGTGAAGACCTTCGGCCAGGCCCGGCGGGCGTATCAGCGGTTCGCGCGGGCGGCGGATGATTTCTCGGCGCGGTTCCGGAGCTGGGTGGAGCCGATGACGAGGATCGAGGCGGCGGCGCAGGGCGCGATCATGCCGGTGACCGTGCTGCTCGTGGTCCTGGTGACGGGTACGGCGCTGGTGTCGGCGGGCTCGCTGGCCGCGGTGGACATTCTGCCGTTCGCGCTGCTGGGGCTCGGGCTGGGGCAGCCGATGGTCACGCTGGGTTTCGGGATGGGGGCCTTGCAGGAGGCGCGGGAGGCCGCCGGGCGGTTGGCGGGCGTGCTCGCCGCACCCGAACTACCCCAGTCGCAGGTCAAAGCGGTGCCGGACGGGCACCTCGTCGAGTTCGACCAGGTCGGTTTCTCCTACGACGGGGTCAACGAGGTGCTGAGCGACATCACCCTGACCTTGGCGCCGGGCACGGTGACCGCGCTGGTCGGGCATTCGGGCTCGGGGAAGTCGACGCTGGCGCGCCTGCTCGCCCGCTACTGGGATCCGACGTCCGGCGTCGTCCGCATCGGCGGCGCCGACGTTCGCGACATCCCCCCGGGCGAGCTGGTCGCGACGGTCTTCCAGGACGTCCGGCTGCTGAGGATGAGCGTCCGCGACAACATCGCCCTCGCTCGCCCCCACGCGACAGACGACGAGATCTACGCCGCCGCCAAAGCCGCCCAGATCCACGACCGCATCCTCGCCCTGCCCGGAGGCTACGACGCGGAGGCCGACCTGTCGGGCGGGGAGGCGCAGCGGGTGAGCATCGCGCGGGCGCTGCTGGCCGACACGCCCGTGCTCGTGCTGGACGAGGCCACCGCGTTCGCCGATCCGGAATCGGAGGCCGCCATCCAGGACGCGCTGTCGACCTTGGCGGCGGGCCGTACGGTCCTGGTCATCGCGCATCGCCTGCCGACGATCGTCGGCGCCGATCAGATCGTCGTGCTGGATCGGGGCCGGATCGCGCAGCGTGGCACGCATCCGCAGCTGCTCGCCGAGGACGGGATCTATCGCACGCTCTGGGAGAGGTCACGATGATCAGGCAGTTGATGATGCTGACCGGGGCCGCCCGGATTCGGGGATACCTGCTGACGCTCGGGGCTTTCGCCATCGTGCAGGGTCTGGCCTTCGTGCTGATCGTGCCGGTGCTGCGGGCCCTGTTCGCGGGTGATCCGGCGGCGGCGTGGCCGTGGCTGGGCGGGCTCGCCGTCGCGGTGCTGGGGTGCGGGATCCTGCAGTATCGGCAGGCCGTGCTGGGCTTCTCGGTCGGGCTCGACCTGTCGCGCAGCCTCTACCACCAGCTGGGCGACCACCTGTCCGCGCTGCCACTCGGCTGGTTCCAGGCCGACCGGGTGGGACGGATCGGGCGTCTGGTGGTGCAGGGCGTGCGCGCGGTGATGGGCGTGCCGGCCCATCTGCTGCAACCGGTGGTCACCGCGTACCTGACTCCGGCGACGGTGGTCGTGGCGAGCCTCTTCCTCGATTGGCGGCTGGGGCTGGCGCTCGCGGTGGGTGGCCTGGTGCTCGCCGGGACGCATCGGTACACGGCGGGCCTGATGGGGCGAATGGACCATTCTGTGGACGCGGCCAGTGCCGAGGCGGGCAGCAGGGTGGTGGAGTTCGCCCAGGCTCAGGCCGTACTGCGGGGCTTCGGCAGGACAGGTCCGGCGTACACCGAACTGGAATCTGCACTTGTCCAGCAGTATCGGGCTGGGCGGCGTTCGGTCACGAGCGCGATTCCAGGGCTGGGCCTCAACGCGCTGGCCGTGCAGGTCCTCTACACGGCGCTGATCGCGCTCGGCACCTACCTGACGCTGGGCGGGTCGCTGGATCCGGCCGGGCTGATCGTGCTGCTCGCGCTGGCCACCCGCTTCACCGAGCCGCTGCTCCTGGCCGCCGAACTGGGCGGCGCGCTCCGGATGGGCCGCAACAACCTGGCCCGCTTCGCCGAGATCCTCGCCACCCCCACCCTCCCGGAACCCGCGGAGCCGGTACGGCAGCCGCCCTCCGACGCCCCCGCCATCCAGCTGGACCACGTCGATTTCGGCTACGACGACACCCTCGTCCTGCACGACGTCTCGCTGACCGTCCCGCCGCGCACGATGACCGCGCTGGTCGGGCCGTCCGGTTCGGGCAAGACCACCGTCACCCGGCTGATCGCCCGCTTCTTCGACGTCCAGTCGGGCGCCGTCCGGGTGGACGGACACGACGTGCGCGAGCTCGGCACCGAGGACCTGATGTCGCGGCTGTCGCTGGTCTTCCAGGACGTCTACCTCTTCGACGACACGATCGAGGAGAACATCAGGCTCGGCCGTCCCGGCGCCACCGACGAGGAGGTCAGGCGGGCCGCCACGCTGGCCAGGGTGGACACGATCGTGGACCGGCTGCCCGACGGCTGGGCGACCAGGGTCGGCGAGAGCGGCGCCGCGCTGTCCGGCGGCGAGCGGCAGCGGGTCTCCATCGCGCGGGCGATCCTCAAGGACGCGCCCATCGTGCTGCTCGACGAGGCCACGGCCGCGCTCGACTCCGACAACGAGGCCGCCGTCATCGAGGCGCTGCACGCGCTGACCGAGGACAGGACGCTGCTGGTGATCGCGCATCGGCTCGCCACGGTCCGGGCCGCCGACCAGATCGTCGTTCTGGACGGCGGCCGGGTGGCCGAAACAGGCGATCATGATCGGTTGCTGGCGGCGGGCGGCCGATATGCCGCGTTCTGGCGGGAGCGCACCCGCGCGGCCGGATGGCGGCTGATCTCGCGCGAAGATGGGCGGCATGACCACGCCGCGTCCGAGCCCTCGTCCGGGACGACGTCCCAGCTTCAGCCTTGACGACATCTCCGAGGCCGCGCTGGCGGTGGGGTTCCGCGACCTGACCATGACGTCGGTGGCCGACCGGCTGGGGGTCCGGCACTCCTCGCTCTACCGCCGGGTGCCCAGCCGGGACGACCTGGTGATCGCGGCGATGGATCTGGCCGTCCAGCGGGCGGACTGGCCGGGGCCGGGGACGGATTGGCGGGCCTACCTGGAGGAAACGGCCGATGTCGTCTGGGGCGTGTTCGCCGCGTATCCGGGAATGGCGGAGCTGATCCGGGACCTGCCCCGGACCCCGCCGAGCGTCACCCGGGTCTTCTACCGCACCGCGCGGGCGCTCACGGAGTTCGGGTTCGGGGACGACGACGCGGTGCTCATCGTCGACACGCTCACCGACCTGGCCGCCGATGTGTACGCCGGGTGGGAGCGCCTCGTCCGCGTACGCGACGGGGATCCGCTGACCGCGCGGGACCGGCTCCGCGCGTCCTGGGCCGCCGAGCAGGCCGATCCGGGCGCCGCCGCCTTCGCCGCCGTGGTGCGGCAGGTCATCGACGGCGACCCGCACGTGTGGTTCCGGCGCAAGCTGGCCCTCGTGCTCGACGGCGCCGCCGCACGCTTCTAAGACAGCACATTTCGGGATGTACGCCCTCTGACGCCCTTCGCACAATAACACTGTCATGTTATTTGTCCGGAGGAGGTGCACCATGGGGCGTGGTCACGCCGTCGTCCTCGGCGCGAGCATGGGCGGCCTGCTCGCCGCGCGAGCGCTCAGCGAGACGTTCGATCGGGTGACGCTGCTCGAACGCGACGAGCTCCCCGCGGAACCCCGCGATCGTCGCGGCGTGCCGCAGGGGCGGCACGTGCACGTCCTGCTCCCGCGCGGCTCCCAGATCCTCGGCTCGTTCTTCCCCGGCCTCGCCGACGAGCTGGGCGCGCTCGGCGTCCCGCGCACCCAGTTGGCGCGGCAGATCCGTTTCGTCGTCTCCGGCCACCGCCTCGCCCGTGGCCATCCCGGGCCCGTGATGCTCCAGCCGACCCGGCCTACCCTCGAGCATGTCGTACGCCGTCGGGTCGCCGCCCTGCCGGGCGTGGAGTTCGTCCAGGGATGTGATGTCACCGGCTTGACTGCCACGGCGGGCCGGATCACCGGAGCGCGCTTCGCCCGCCGCGCCGACGGCGGCCCCGAGGAGACCGTCGGAGCCGACCTGGTCATCGACGCGCTGGGCCGATCCGGCCGCTCCCTCGACTGGCTCTCCCAACTCGGCTACGCCCGTCCCCCCGAGGAGCGCATCCAGGTCGGCATCCGTTATGTCAGTTGTTTCATGCGCACTCCGCCCGACGCGCTCGCTCCCGAACAGGGCATTCTCGTCGGTCCCGTCCCCGGACGTCCCAGCGGGATGGCGTTCATGGCCTGCGAGGGCGACCGCTGGCTGCTCACCGTCGCGGGGATGGCGGGCACCCAGCCGCCCACCGATGTGGACGCCCTCATCGCCTTCATCCAGAAGATGACCCCGCCGGACTTCCACGAGGTCATCGCCAAGTCCGAACGCCTCTCTGACCCGGTCGTTCACACCTTCCCGGCGAGCCTGCGCCGCCGCTACGAGAAGCTTCGCGCGTACCCGGAAGGCCTGCTCGTCTTCGCGGACGGTCTGTGTAGCTTCAATCCGATCTACGGCCAGGGGATGACGGTCGCCTCCCTGCAAGCGGAAGCCCTCCGTACCTGCCTGGAAGCCGGAGAGCACAACCTCGCCCGCCGCTTCTACAAGGCCGCCGCCAAAGCCATCGACCCCGCCTGGCAACTCTCCGCCGCCGGCGACCTCGCACTCCCGGAGATCAAAGGCCCCCGCCCGCTCGCCACCCGGCTGATCAACCGCTACGTGGCCAGACTGCACCGCGTCGGCGCCACCGACATCGCGGTGGCCGACGCCTTCTGGCGCGTGACCGGCTATCTCGACCCGACCCCGGCGCTACTGCGTCCACGTGTGGCCCTCCGGGTCTTCAGGAACAGCAAGGTCACCTGAGAGGAACAGGGCCGGCACCACACCGGCCCTGGTTCGCGTGTCCTAAGCGACCGAGGCGGTGACAGGGGCGCGGCCCAGATCTTCGGTCGGAATCTGGTACGTCTCCCGGGCCGAGGCCACCGCGATCGCGCTGATGGCGCACAGGACCGCGGTGAAGATCCCGACTCCCACCCACCCCTGCAGGCCCAGCCAGCCCTCCGGGGAGACGATGCCCGCGGCCGACGCGACCGCGAAACCGGCGACCGCGAAACCGATCTGGGTGCCGATGGCCATGCCCGAGAGGCGGACCCCGGTGGTGAACATCTCGCCGTACAGGGAGGGCCAGATGCCGTTGGAGGCGCTGTAGACAACGCCGAGCGTGATCATTCCGACCAGGAAGATCAACGGGTAGTTGCCCGAGTTGATCGCGGCCAGGTAGGCGAAGATCATGATGGGGCTGCCGATCGCACCGACCAGGAAGACCGGCTTGCGGCCAATCCGGTCGGAGAGCCTGGCCCACAGCGGGATGGCGATCAGGGCGATCGCGTTGGCGGCGCTGCTGACCCAGAGCATGGTCGCGCGGTCCAGGCCGATCTCGTCGCTGGTGGCGTAGTTCAGCGCCCAGACCGTGAAGATCGTGCTGACGGTGGCGATGAGGGCGGCGCAGACGACGCGGAGCACGCTGGTCCAGTGGTCGCGGAAGAGCAGGGAGAGCGGCATCCTCGCGACGGTTCCCTCGGCCACCGACTGGGTGAAGGCGGGGGTTTCCTCGACGCGGCGGCGAATGACGTACCCGGCGATGGCGACCGCGACGCTCAGCCAGAACGGGACGCGCCAGCCCCAGCTGAGTAACTGGTCCTCGGGGAGGGCGGCCACCGGGATGAAGACCAGAGTGGCCAGGATCTGGCCGAACTGGGTGCCGTTGAGGGTGAAGCTGGTGTAGTAACCGCGGCGGTTCGCGGGGGCGTGTTCCAGCGTCATCGAGTTGGCGCTGGCCTGCTCTCCGGCCGCGGACAGGCCTTGCAGGATGCGCAGGACGACCAGGAGGGCGGGGGCCAGGCCGCCGATCTGGTCGCGGGTGGGCAGGCAGCCGATGAGAAAGGTCGAGACGCCCATCAGGATGAGGGTGAAGACCATGATCTTCTTGCGGCCGAAGCGGTCGCCCACGTGGCCGAGAATGAACGCGCCCACCGGCCTGGCGGCGTAGGCCACCCCGAACGTGGCCAGGGATTGCAGCGTCGCGGTCGCGGGGTCGGAGGTGTCGAAGAAGACGTCCGAGAAGATCAGGGCGGCGGCGCTGCCGTAGATGAAGAAGTCGTAGTACTCCAGTGCGCTACCGATCCAGGCGGCGACGGCCGCCTTGCGCGGCGTGCCTTGCCGGACGCCGGGTGAGTGATCAGTCACGACTGCTCCCTGGGGGGTGTGGTCTGGCGTTGTTACGAACTGGATAGTTCATTAACGGGTTCGATGCCTGCATGGTGCAGGCGACGTCTTCTAGTGTCAAGAGGCGAAATTTGTGGTTGAACTGGATATATGCCGACCTCTTGGATGAGGTGGGGTCGGCGGGTTATAACTAACTCACTGGTTCGTACATTTGGAAGGCTGGACTGATGACCTCCTACCTGATCGGGCTGATCGGCTCGGGCATCGGACCGTCCCTGAGCCCGCCGCTGCACGAGCGGGAGGCCGCCTTCCTCGGACTGCGCTACCTGTATCGGCTGATCGACATCGATGAGCTGGGGGTGAGCGGGGATGCGGTGGGGGAGCTGGTGCGTACCGCGCGGAGGTTCGGGTTCGACGGGCTCAACGTCACGCATCCATGCAAACAGGCCGTGATCGAGCACCTGGATGGGCTGTCCCCGGACGCGGCCACGCTGGGCGCGGTCAACACCGTGATCTTCGAAGGAGACCGGGGGATCGGGCACAACACCGATTGGACCGGCTTCGCGCAGGCATTCGCCCGGGGGCTGCCCGATGCGCGCACCCGGCGGATCGTCCAGCTCGGCGCCGGCGGCGCGGGGGCCGCGGTCGCGTACGCGCTGCTCACCCTTGGCGCTGATCACATCACCCTGGTCGACGCCGAACCCGCGCGGGCGCGAGCGCTGGCGGCAAGGTTCGGTGAGGGCCGAGTCGGAGCGGCCCTTCCCGCTGATCTGCCCCGGCTGATGCCGGACGCGGACGGGCTCGTGCACGCGACTCCGACCGGTATGGCCCACCATCCCGGCCTGCCACTCCCCGCCGAGCTGCTGCATCCCGATCTGTGGGTGGCCGACATCGTCTACCGCCCGCTGCGGACCGAGCTGCTTCGCGAGGCCGAGGTGCGCGGCTGCCGGACGCTGAACGGCGGCGGCATGGTCGTCTTCCAGGCCGCGCAGGCCTTCCGCCTGTTCACCGGCCGCGAACCGGACGCCGAGCGCATGTTCGCCCACCTCACCAGCCTGGTAACGGCCTGAGATGCGGACGTCCATCGCGACCGTGTCGGTCGGCGGCACACTGGCGGAGAAGCTCACCGCGATCGCCGCCGCCGGATTCGACGGCGTCGAGATCTTCGAGAACGATCTGCTCGCGTCGCCGATGTCGCCCGCCGAGGTCCGGGCGCGGGCCGCCGATCTCGGCTTGAGCATCGATCTCTACCAGCCGTTCCGCGACTTCGAAGCCATGCCGGCCGACCTCCTGGCCGCGAATCTCCGCCGGGCCGACCACAAGTTCCGCCTCATGCGGCAGCTCGGGGCCGATCTGCTGCTGGTCTGCTCGAACGTGTCCCCCGCCGCGATCGGTTCCGACGAGCTGGCCGCCGAGCAGTTGCGGTCGCTGGCGTCCCTGGCCGCCGAGTACGGCATCCGGATCGCGTACGAGGCCCTGGCCTGGGGGCGTCACGTCGACGACTACCTGCACGCCTGGCGCATCGTGCACCTGGCCGACCACCCCAACCTGGGCACCTGCCTGGACAGCTTCCACATCTTGTCCCGCGGCTCGGACCCGATCGGCATCGAGGCCATCCCCGGCGAAAAGATCTTCTTCGTGCAACTCGCGGACGCGCCATTGCTCGCCATGGACGTTCTGCAGTGGAGCAGGCACTACCGTTGCTTCCCTGGTCAGGGCATGCTCGACGTGAGCGGCCTGGTCGGTCACGTGCTCCGCGCCGGGTATTCGGGGCCGCTGTCGCTGGAGGTCTTCAACGACGTGTTCCGGCACGCCGACGCGGGGCGTACCGCCCTGGACGGGATGCGATCACTGATCGCTCTGGGGCTTCCCGAACCGGTCGGCCCGACCGGGTTCGCCTTCGCCGAGCTGGCCGCCGCGGATCCGGCCCGGCTGGGCGAGTTGCTGGCCGCGCTCGGTTTTGTCCGCACGGACGCTCAGTGCTGGGAACAGGGCGCCGCTCGTATCGTCCTGCGCACGACAGACGCCTCCGGAGAACCCGAGCTCGCGGCGATCGGCCTGGGCAGCCCCGACCCGGATGCCGCCCTGACGCGCGCCCGAACGCTGCGGGCCACCGTCCTCCCCGGCGAACACGCCATCGCCGCCCCCGACGGAACCCAGATCGTCTTCTGCCCTCCGACCACCGTTCCGCGTTCCGGGCATATCACCCATATCGATCATGTCGCCCTCACCCAGCCCTGGCACCACTTCGACGAGGCCGTCCTCTTCTACCGCAGCGTCCTCGCCCTGTGCCCGCAACCGAGCCTCGAAGTCCCCGACCCATACGGCCTGCTCCGCAGCCGCGCCATGAACGCCGGCCCGGTGCGCATGGTCCTCAACATCACCCAGGTCCAGGGCATCCCCACCCAGCACATCGCCCTGGCCTGCGACGACCTCGTCGCCACCGCCCGCGCCCTGCCCCCCGACCTGCTCCTGGAGATTCCCGCCAACTACCACGACGACCTCGACGCCCGCTACGACCTCCCGTTCGACCATCGCGCCCTCGGCATCATGTACGACCGCGACGACCACGGCGAATTCCTGCACCTCTACACGATCACCATCGGCCGGGTCTTCTTCGAACTCGTCCAGCGCGTCGGCGGCTACCAGGGCTACGGCGCCGTCAACGCCCCCGTCCGCCTGGCCGTCCAGCACTCCAGGGGATCGATGACACCTCAGTAGGATGGGCGCCATGACCTCTCCGCCTGGCACTCGCCCCAGCGCGGCCCGTCAACGCGACGCCGACCGGACCCGCGCCGAAATCCTGGAGGTCGCTCAGCGGGTCTTCGCGCGCGACGGCTACGCCGGAGCCCGGGTAGACGAGATCGCCGATCTGACCCGCACCACCAAACGCATGATCTACTACTATTTCGGCAGCAAGGAGCAGCTCTACATCGCGGTCCTGGAAAAGGTGTACACCGAAGTCCGCACGGTCGAACGAACCGTGGACGTGGCCCACCTGGCCCCCACCGCGGCCATCCGCACCCTCGCCGAACTCACCTTCGACCACCATGACGCCCACCGCGAGTTCATCAAACTGGTCGCCATCGAGAACATTCACCGAGGCGAGCACATCCGTAAATCCGAGGTCCTCGCCAACCTCGGCACCCCGGTCCTGGACCTCATCACCCGCATCCTGGAAGCGGGCCGCGTCAGCGGCGAATTCGACACCGAGGCCGACGCCATCGACGTCCACATGATGATCAGCGCTTTCTGCGTCTTCCGCGTCGCCAACCAGCACACCTTCGGAGCCCTGTTCGGCCGCGAGATGACCGCACCCCAGCATCGCGCCAAGCAGCGCCGAATGCTCGGCGAGATGATCGTGTCCTACCTACGCGGCAGCTGATCCGCAGACCACGTGCCCCGGCCTGGCGCTCGACTTTGGGGCAGGCCGCCGACGATGGTGGTTCGGCGGTTGAGGGTCTGCGGAAGTATCGTGTGGATCGCCGACGCAGTGAGGGAGGGAGCCGGATGCCGGATGTTCGCCCGCTCCGGCCGGGTGATCCCGAGCGGATCGGCGGCTACCGGCTTGTCGGTGTGCTCGGTTCCGGTGGGCAGGGAGTGGTTTACCACGGGGTCGGTGAGGCCGGGCGTGAGGTCGCCGTCAAGCTGATCCACAGTCATCTGAGCCGTGATGCCGATGTGCGGAAGGGGTTCCTGCGCGAGGTGGAGGCGGCGCGCAGGGTGGGTGCGTTCTGTACGGCCGTCGTGCTGGATGTCGGGATGTTGGACGAGCGTCCGTACATCGTGAGCGAGTATGTGCCGGGGGACACGCTGCAGGCGCACGTGCAGTCTTCGGGGCCGCGCACGGGCGGTGCGCTGGACCGGCTCGCGATCTCCACGCTGGCGGCGCTGGTCGCCATCCATGAGGCCGGGATCGTGCATCGCGACTTCAAGCCGGGCAACATCCTGATAGGACCGGAAGGTCCGATCGTGATTGATTTCGGCATCGCCAAGGCGTTCGACTCCACCACGCAGGCATCGGGGCCGATCGGCACGCCCACCTACATGTCGCCCGAGCAGTTCAGGGGCGAGCGCGTCGGACCCGCGTCCGATATGTTCAGCTGGGCGGGGACGATGGTGTTCGCCGCCACCGGCCGCCAGCCTTTCCCGGGGGACACGGTTCCCGCCATCGTGAACGGCGTCCTGAGCGGTTCTCCCGATTTGTCCGGTGTGCCTTCTCATCTGGTGGCCTCGATCCAGGCGTGCCTGGCCAAGGATCCGGCGGCCCGGCCGGTCGCGGCTGATCTGATGCGGCAGCTGATCAGGCGCACGGGGCCGACAGCCGGGGCGTTCCCGGAGCCTGATGCGGGCCGTCCTCCCGCGCTGGACGCGGAGGTGCCGCCACGCTCGCCCAGGCAGATCAGTCGCCGGGTCCTGATCGGTGGCGGCGCCGCGGTCGCCGCGGCGGCGGTCTCCGCTTTCGCCGTTCTCCGGCCAGGAAGTGGTCTCTTCTCGCCGGGCGGCGAACAGGTCGACCCGCCAGGGAGCACGACGCAGGCCAGCAATCCCTCCCAGTCCGCGTCCCCTAGCTCCTCGCCGACCCCGGCCGCCTCGCCCGAGCCCTTCGGCGCGCAGGTCAAGGACCCTGTCTCCCTGACCGCGGGCAGCGGCGCGCCGACCGCGCTCGCCGCCGCCGGGGGCACCGTCGTCTGCGGTACGGCCAAGGGAACGGCACTGTTATGGGACATGAACACGGCCACGGCGGTGACCGAGCTCGGCGACGGGGGAGCCTCGGTGACCTCGATGGCGTCCGGCGTCGTCAGCGGGACGCCGGTGACGGCCTCCGGCCACGCCGACGGCAGGATGCGGCTGTGGACCCTGACGGGTGAGGAACACGCCTCGCACCGGGCCAGCGCCCCGATCATCGCCGTCTCGATCGGCGACCGGGCGGTCGCGGTCTCGCAAAAGTACGACGGCCTGACCGACCTCTACAGCGTTGTACGGCTCTGGGACATCGCCACCGGCAAGCAGATCGGCGCCACGATCAAAGAGCACTTCCAGGGCATCAGGGGCCTGACCTTCGGCAGGCTCGGTCAGGACGACGTGCTCATCACGGGAGATGGCGGGGAACGAATCCGGGTGTGGAACCTGTCGACGGGAAGGCTGACGCGCTCGTTCCGTACCGGCGAGATCGGCGGCATCGAGCTGCTGGCCTGCGGCCAGATGAACGGCAGACCCGTCCTCGTCTCCACCCACCTGGACGCCACCCTGCGCGTCTATGACCTGGCCACCGGCAAGCGCAGGAAGCAGTGGAACTTCAGCGACCGGAGCCCCGACGACCGGGGGACCGCAGCCCTCACCGCCGGCCAATTCGGCGACGTGCCCATCGCGGTCGTCGCTCACAACCCGGCGGGCGACGACATCACCGTACGGATCTGGAACCTCGACGACGGCGAGACCATCGGGACGCTGGGTTCCAACGGCGCGACCGGCACGCTGGCACTGACCGAGTTCGCCGGTCGCCCCATCGTCGTGACGGCCGGCGAGGACGGAATTCTCCGAACCTGGAGCCTCGGCCGAATGTAACGGGCCCATTCTCGACGGGTGCTGACGGTCGTCGGCGATGCCTGTTGCAGGTTTGTTGCAGGATTCGCACTTTCCATTGACGCCTTTTGACAGCCGCCGTTATGGTCCGGCTAAACGGAAAGCGCTTTCCGTACTACTGCACCGGTCTCCGCGCCGCCCCACGCCAAGACCATCCCCCAGGTGCCCCTGACCCACCTGGGTGTTCAGCACTTCCACGGCATAGCCACCCGGCAGCAGGCCCGCAGCGCCGACCGGACAGCGAAGAACGCACCCGGCATTCGAAGACGAAGGTGAGACGAGGATGAGACGAGCAGTCGCATTGCGACTCCAGGCGGCGCTGGCCACGGCGGCCATCGCGGCCGCGGCCGGTGTGGCCTTACCGGCGTTCCAGGCGTCGGCAGCGGCCGGCAGCGCCACCGGCTACGCGACCGCCAACGGCGGGACCACCGGCGGCGCGGGCGGGCAGACGGTGCGGGCCACCACGGGGACCGCGATCCATGCGGCCCTGTGCAGTCGGGCCAGCAGCAGCACCCCGATCACCATCGAGGTCGAGGGGACCATCAATCACGGCAACACCACCAAGGTGTCGGGCACGAGCTGCAACACCGCCGCCGGCCTGATCGAGCTCAAGCAAATCAGCAACGTCACGATCATCGGGGTCGGCAACGGGGCCGTCTTCGACCAGCTGGGCATCCACATCCGCGAAGCCAGGAACATCATCATCCAGAACGTGACCATCCGGAACGTCAAGAAGTCGGGTTCGCCCACGTCCAACGGCGGCGACGCTATCGGCATGGAGAGCGGCGTCCGCAACGTCTGGGTCGATCACGTCACCCTGGAGGCCTCGGGTGGAGAGTCGGAGGGCTTCGACGGCCTCTTCGACATGAAGGACGACACCCAGTACGTGACCCTGTCCTACAGCATCCTGCGCAACTCCGGCCGCGGCGGGCTCGTCGGGTCCAGCGAGAGCGACCGCTCGAACGGCTTCATCACGTACCACCACAACCTGTACGAGAACATCGACTCTCGTACGCCCCTGCTGCGCGGCGGAATCGCTCACATCTACAACAACTCGTACGTAAGCCTCCACGAGTCCGGCATCAATTCCCGAGCCGGGGCTCGCGCCAAGGTGGAGAACAACTACTTCAAGGACTCCAAGGACGTCCTGGGCACCTTCTACACCAGCGAGGCCGGCTACTGGCAGGTCAGCGGCAACATCTTCGACAACGTGACCTGGTCCAGCCCCGGCAGCGAGAACAACCCCGCCGGCCCCAACCCGCAGTCCAACACCTCCGTCAGCGTCCCGTACTCCTACAGCCTCGACGGGGCCAGCTGCGTGCCGAACATCGTCCGCCAGACCGCCGGGGCCAACAAGGGCCTGCAGGTGTCGAACGGCAGCTGCTCACCACAGACACCGAGCCCCACGCCGCCCACCAGCCCCTCACCGTCAGCCAGCCCTTCACCGTCGACCAGCCCGCCGCCCAGCGGAACCAACCTCAGCATCGGGGCCGGCTCCGACGGCTCCAGCAAGGCCGACGGGACGAGCTACGGCAACGTGCGGGACGGCAACATGAGCACCTACTGGTCACCGGCCGGCTCGACCGGTGACATCTCGATCAAGTGGGATTCCGCCAAGACCGTGTCCAGGATCATCATCCGTGAGGCGTCAGGCTCCGCGGGCAGCATCGGATCCTGGCAGGTCACCAACGGCACCACCGGCGCCGTCCTGAAATCCGGCAGCGGGGCGGGCACCATCACCTTCGCCTCCACCTCACTGAGCAAGATCACCTTCAAGATCACCAGCTCGACCGGCGCACCGAGGGTCGCCGAGTTCGAGACTTACGCCGGGTAGCAGACGGCTACTGATCACCCGGAACGGGGCCCGTCAGACTGACGGGCCCCGCTTCCAGCGAACGGTTGCCGGCGGAGAGACGGCGACGGATCTTCTCGGCCTCCGGGGCCTGGAGAGCCGCGTAGTGGCGCAATGCCCGCTCCCAGTGGTGTGTCGCGGTGTCGCGATCCCCCTGTTCCGCGGCGAGGTTGCCGAGTTGCCCGTGCGCGCGCGCCTCCTCGTACGAACTGCCACAGGACTGGCTGTGCTCAAGACCCTGGAGATGCCAGCGCCGGGCGTTCTTCAGGTCGCCCAGGCGGTGGTAGGTCTCGCCCAGGCAGTTCTCCGCCATGGCGGCGTCCAGATGGAGACCGAGTTCGGTGAACACGCGCAGGGCCCGATGAAGGTGCTCGATCGCCTCAGCGAAACGCGCCAGCTCCACCTCGACCAAGGCGATACTGCGCAGGGTGATCGCCACGTTCCTGAGCATTTTCATCCGTTCGTAGAAGGCCAGGGCGTGCTTGTTCTCCAGCAGCGCCGCGCCGTGGTCACCGCGGTAGTAGAGCACGGCGGCATGGTTGGCCAGCGCGTTGCTCTCCCCGAACTCGTCGCCGAGCTCGCGGAAGATCTCCAGCGCGCTCTGGTAGTGCTGTTCCGCGGCGTCGAATGAGCCCCGCTCCAGCAGCGCGAGACCCAGATTGTTGAGGGTCCTGGCCTCGGCGTGCCGGTTTCCCGAGTGTCTCGCCGCGACGATCGCGAGGGTATGCGTCTGGATCCAGTCGTCCCACTGCTTGGTGAGGAAGAAATAGCCACGCAGCAGGTATGCGATCTCCCAGCAGAAGGCGTCGAGGTTCAGCTCGACCGCCGCGCGGCAGAGCGCGACCAGGTTCGTCCGTTCCGTCTCGGCCCACGCCAGGGCCTGCCGATACCCGGTCAGGGCCGGGGTCACCGGTGGCTTGTCGACGATGGCCGAGGGCGGCAGGTAGCGATGGGGTGTGATGACCCGGTCAGCCTGGACCAATGTCGCCAGGGAGAAGACGAGCAGCCGTTGGACCGCCGCCCGTTGCTCCTGCTCGGGGATCGCCGATCGGGCGAGCCTGCGGGCATGGAGGCCGACGAGATCGTGAAAGTGGTAGCGGCCGGCCGAGTCCTCGATCACCAGGTTGGCCCGGAGCAGCCGGTCAAGGTCGCGTTCCGCCTCGTGCACGCTCAGGTCGGCGAGGGCCGCTACGGCGTACGCGTCCCAATCCGCGGCAGGATGCAGGCCGAGCAGCGCGAAGACGCGCCGGGGCCGGGCGGGCAGGCCCTCATGGGAGACCGTGAAAGCGGACGTGACACTGCGCTCGCCGTCATCGAGCTCGTCGAGCCGGCTGTGCCGGTCGGCGACGCGAGCGCTCAGGTCCGCCAGCCTCCGCGTGCCGCCACCGCGGCATCGAGCCGCGATGATGCGGACAGCGAGGGGCAGGCGCCCGCAGGCTTCGACGATCTTCCCGATCATCTCCTCCCGGTCCGGCGCATCCTGACCGGCCACCGAACGGAACAGAGCCGTGGCCTCGGCCGTGGGGAGCGTGTCAAGGGTGAGATGGCACGCGTCGTCCAGCGAGGTGAGGCGGTCCCGGCTGGTGATCAGCACGCGGCAGTCCGGCGTGGCCGGCAGCAAGGGGCGTACCTGGTCCGCGCTCCCGGCGTTGTCGAGCACGATGATCATATTTTTTCCGATGAGACGGTCGCGGTACTGCGCGGCGCGGTCGTCGACGTGATCGGGGATCTGCTCGCCGGGTACGCCCAGGCGGCGAAGCAGCCGGTCGAGGGCGTCCGCGGGGGTCACCGGAGGAATTGTCGGGCTGTAGCCGTGCAGGTCGAGGAACAGGAATCCGCCGGGGAAGCTCCGCTCGATCTGATACGCCACACGGGTCACGAACGCGGTTTTGCCGACGCCCGCCATACCGGACACAACCACCATGTTTGGGATAATCAACGCTTTCTGCTCATGGCGGAGGATCGAAATGACCCGCCGAAGCTCGTCGGCCCGTCCGGTGAAGTGGACGGAATCCGGAGGTAGCCCGGAGAAAGGCTTTGGATCTTTAGGATTCTCCCTGGCCGGTTGGAGATCGACGAGCGCGGCCAGCGCGCCGTTCGCGCCCAGCGCGTTGTCGCAGGCCCAGGCCAGCTTAAGATTGGCCGGCCTGGCGCCGGATTCAATCTTGCTCAGATATCCCTTGCTGTAGTGGATCAATTTCCCCAGTTCGGCCAGTGACAAGCTCGCGGCCTCCCGCACTCGCCGCAACTCATTACCGAATGCCGGATGACCACCCATAGTGGGCCTTCCACCGCCACCGTGCAGACCGAAAAATCCTCTTAAAATAGATTATGACCCCAAAAGGCAGTAAGCCGCCGTACGACGTCTTCATGTCTCTGGCGGGTTGTGATCGGGAGCCCGTTCGAGCGCTCTGCCGCGAGCTGGAAAAGGATCTCAGCGTCTTCATCGACGAAGACGGCTTGGGGTATTTCGCCAGCATCTCGGCCGGACTCGAGGAGGCGCTGCGTTCGTCCACGGTTTTGGTGGCGTACTACTCGGCGGCCTACGCGGTCAGACCAGCCTGCCAATGGGAACTCACGTCGGCGTTCCTCGCGGGTCAGCGGGAGGGAAACCCCGTCGGCCGGATCATCGTGATCAATCCCGAGGAGGAGACCGATCACCTTCTGCCGGTGGAAGTCTCGGACGCCCGGTTCGCGCTCGCGCCGACCACGGCGGAAGACGTGAGCCGGCTCGCGGATCGCATCCGGTCCTGGGTCGCCACGATCTCCGGGCGCATCGGCGACGTCCCCTTTCACGACCGCCCGCGCTGGTACGGCAGGCCCCCGGGCCAGGCCGGCTTTCACGGCCGTTACCGGGAACAATGGCTGCTGCACAGCGCCCTGCACGGCAGCGATCTCGCGATCACCGAACCCACCTGCGGTCCTGTCGCGGCTGTGGCCGGAGCCGCGGGCATGGGAAAGACCGCGCTGGTCGCCGCGTACGCCTGGCAGTACGGCGCCGCCTTCCGGGGCGGTGTCTACTGGCTGCGCCTGGCGGGCGCCACCGAGCGGGACGTGCTCGCCAGATACGCCGATGAGCTGCGGATGATCGCCGGCATGCTGGGACTCGACTACGCCGGAGCCGGTGAGAGCCGGCTGCCGCACATCTTCGCCGAGCATCTCGCCGCCCAGCCGGAGCCGAGCCTGTGGGTGATCGACGACGTTCCGCCCGATCTGGATCCGGACGTGGCCGACCAGCTGCTCATCCCGGCCGAGCGGCAGATCCGTACCGTGCTCATCTCGCGTAGCCTCGCCTACGGGCTGACCACGCGCGAGAATCCGTACGGGAGAGCTGTCAAAAGCATCGAAGTCGGCCCGCTGACCTTGGCCGACGGGCGCCTGCTGCTGAGCGGCTACCGCCCCGCCACGGATTCCGGCGAGATCGAGGCCCTGGACCGGATCGTGGGACGCCTGGGCGGCAACGCCTACGCCGCCGCGCTGGCCGGGCTGGAGCTCCGCGATCGGCAAGGGCTGATTTCCTATCAGGACTACGCCGACCGGCTGACGACCGACCATACGGTGCTGGAGCCGGTGACAGCCATGTTCCATGACGCCGTGCTCGCCCTGGACGACACGCAGCGGCTCATCCTCGAGGTCGCGCTGACGGTCGCGCCGGCCCCGCTGCCGGCCCGCTTGATCGACCTGGCGGCCCGTGCGCTGCGCCCCGATGCGACGGTGGCCACCGCGTTGGAAGGTCTGCGGCGGCGCTTGCTCGCCACCCGCACGGGCGCCTCCTGGCAGATCCATCCGCTGGTGCTGGACGCGGCGCGGCGCTACCTCCAGCCGCTTCAGCCCCAAGCCGAGCTCGCGCCCGCGATGGCGGGCGCGCTGACCACGCTGGCGGCCGAGACCGATCATGCGGAGCGGAGCGAGTTGGTGCCGCACGCGGACGTCTTGGCCGCACGCGCCGAACTACCCGCTGAACTGACGGAAGCGCTCCTGCGGCTGCTCACCGGCCACTACGAGTCGGGTGGGGAGGTGGTGACCTCCGCGCGGTACCGTGACCGGCTGGTCGAGGTCCGGCCGGAAGATCCGGACCTCGTCCTGGCCGCGGCTCGCGCGCACTACGAGGCGGGCGCCTACGACACGGCGATCGCCCGCGCCACGCGCGTGCGGGGCCACCTCGCGCGTCGGGCCCTGCTCATCCACGCCGCGTCCCTGGACGCCCTGGGCCGGTTCGCCGAAGCCGAGCCGTACTGGGCTGAACTGCTCAGCGCCCCGCCCGAGACCGCGACCGCACTGGCCCATCTGCGCGGTCTGCGGCTGCGCGGGCGGCTCCGCGAGGCCGAACGCGAGGCCCGGAACCTGCTGGCCCGGCATTCGGTCGAGGCGGACGGGCTCCAGCAGGCGCGGCTGGAACTGGCTCGGATACGGCTGCCGCTCGGCGACTCGCCCGGCGCCCGTGCGCTGGCGGAGTCCGTGATCGGGCACTACCGGGACCTGGATCTGCCGCACCACATCCGGTGCTCGGAGGCCCAGGAGGTCCTGGCCGAGGCGCTGCTCACCCCGCACCTGACCGACCTGCGTCCCGATCACGGCGGCTGGGAACGCGCGGAGCGGTCGCTCCGCCGGCTTCGCGACGAGTATCGCGGCAGCCACGGCGAATATCACCTGGTGACCCTGGGCGCGGCCGTGGGCCTGGGATACGCGCTGGTCTCGCGCGGCGAGCCAGAGCGGGGACGCGCTGAACTCACCCGCACGATCGCGCTGCTCCGGCGGCACGCGGGCGACCGGCATCCCCTGCTCCTGCGCGCCATGTTCCTGCTGGGACAGACGTTCGAGCAGACCGGCGACTGGGAATCGGCGCGTGGCCTTTTCGCCCAGGCGCTGGACGGACAGCTGTCCGTGCTCGGTCCCGGGCATCCGCACACGGCCGAGACCCGCCAGGAGTACGGCGTGGCCCTCAAGCTGACGGGCGACACCCGAGCCGCGGCGGAGATGTTCGCCGCGAGCCGGCGGGCAGCGGCTGACGCCGTCGGCCGTTTCACCGACCTCTACATGCGGGCGGGCATCTCCACGGCTCTGGTCCACCTGCCCACCTGGATGTGGCGGAAGCTGGGCGGGTCCTCGGAGTGAGCGAACGTCAGCCTCCCAGGCCGCACGGCGGGTTGTACGCCAGACCGGGGGCGTCGGGGGACGACGGGTCCGACACGTACTCCTGCCATTCGCGCACGGTGATCGGATCACCGCTGATCGCGCAGATGTACGCGGTGACGGCGTCGAAATCGAGGTTGTACAACCGCACGGTGCCGTCCATCCCCGCAGCGGCCAGCGCTCTGCCCCGCGGGGCGAAGGCCACGGAGAAGACGGTGCCGCTCGGTCCGGACAGCACCGCGATCGTGCTGGGAGCCCCGCCGGCGGGCACCTGCCAGACCGGCACGGTTCCGTCGGAGGCGGCCCCGGCGAGCAGGCGATCCGGGCCGAACGCCACGGCTTGCACCTGCCCCTTGGGCCCGATGGAGAGGTCCTTGCCGAACTGGCGCGGAGAGCCGGGATCCGTGACGTCCCACAGCCGCACCCAGTGGTTGAGCGGTGCCGCCATCACCCGCCCGTCGTCGCTGAAGGCCACGTGGTTGAAGGTGTACTTCGAGTTGCTCGGCACGACGGCGATGGCTCCGGGTTTCGCGGGATCCCGCACATCCCACACGAGAATGCTCTGATGGGACGCCGCGGCCAGAGTACGGCCGTCCGGGGTGAAGGCGAGGGACATCACCCCAGCCGGAGCCTCCAGCTTGCCGAGAAGCCGGATGTTCGCGGGATCACGGGCGTCCCACAGTTGCACGCCGCCCTTCCGGCTGCCCGCGGCCAGGACCGTGCCCTCCGCGTTGAAGGCCACCGCGTCGATGATGCCGGTCAGATCGCTCGCCGGGACCACCGGATCGCCGGGGTGATTCGCGTTCCACAACGCGACGGTCCCGTCATCGCGGCCGGCCGCGAGCCACCCGGTCGAGCTGTAGGCGAGTGTGCCCACCAGATGCGGATCAGACAGCGGCGGGCCTTGCGCCGCAGGCCCTTGAGCCGGGCTTCCGGCAGTCGCGGGATCCCAGAGCCGGATCGGCTCTCCCGGCTTCGCCGTCCGCCACAGGCGCACGTTCGTGTCGCCGGACGCGGCCGCGAGTGAGTCACCGCTGGGGTTGAAGGCGAGCGTGAAGATCGGGCTCGACCCGGTCAGCACGGGACCGGGCAGCGACCAGAGCCGCACCACGCCGTCCGCGCCGCCCGAGGCCAGCCGGCCGTTCACCTCTTGCGCGACGGAGGTGACGACGTCGGGGTGGGGCAGTTCGGCGACGATCCGCCGGGTCGCGAGGTCCCACATGTAGACGTGCGTGTCGGCGGATCCGGCGATCAGGCCGCGGCCGTCCGGGGTGAAGGACACGGAGTACACCCAACTCGTCGGACCGGTCAACGGCTCGCGCCTGGGCGCCGGCGTGGGGCCGGTGAGATCCCACAGCCAGATCTTGTCGTCCGTCCCTCCTACGGCGAGCATCCGCCCGTCCTTGCTGAACGCGACCGACCAGAGCGCTGTGCCCGGTCCGCCCAGGGCGGATCCGACCTGGGCGGGCTGGTCGCCGGAGATATCCCAGCGCCAGACCAGCCCGTCTTCCCCAACCGCCGCCACTGTGTGGCCGTCCGGGCTGAACCGGACGGAGTTCAGCGCGACGCGCGTCGCGTCCGCCGGCATGCCACTCGCCGGTCTGCGCAGCGTCATGGGCCGGTCGAGTCGATCCCGCGGCCAGAGCCGTACCTGGCCGTCGGAGCCGGCGGCCGCGAGCAGGCGCGGGCCGAACGCGACCGAGTTGACCGGTGACCCGGTCTGAGCCGTTCCCGCGGCGACGGGATGCGCTGGATCCTGGAGGTCCCATAGCCGGACCGTTCCGTCTCCGCTGCCGCTGGCCAGATAGCGCTTGGCGGGGTCGAAGGCGAGGGTGGTCACGTTGGGTGTGCCGTTGTCGATGGGCGTGCCGATCAGGACCGGACGTCCGGGTTGGGCCAGGTCCCACAGCCAGATCTTGCCGTCTTCCCCGCCGGCGGCGACCAGGCCGCGCCCGAGCGCGACCGCGTGGGTGAGCCCGTCAGGGCCCACCATCCGCGTCACCGCCGGGGCGGCGGACGCGTCCAGCACGCGAGATCTGGCAGCCTCGGTGTCGGCGATTTGCCGGGAGACGAGGCTGAACTGCGCCGCCAGCGCGAGATCCGTGCCGTACAGGGCCCCGGCGCGTGTCGCCATCAGCTGTGACTCCGCGAGCGCGCCTTTGTGGCTGGCCTGCGCGCCTTGCGCGATCGCCTCATTCCGCTCGCGGAAGGCGAACCATCCCGCGCTGGTGGCGACGATGGAGAGGGTGGTGAGCAGGCCCACCGCCGAACGCAGAACGCGCCGCCGCGACCGCTCCTTGCGGGAGCTCGCGCGCAGGAACTCCCGCTCCAGCGGGGTGAGCGCATGGCCGCGCGCCTCCGCCCATTCCAGGGCGCCGCGCAGGACGACGCCCTGATACAGCGCGTCCGACGCATGATCGTGCTGTGCCCATTTCTGCGTGGCCACGCCGAGGTCCTGGGCGATGATCAGGCCGATCCGGTCGCTGTCGATCCACGCCCGCAGTCGCGGCCACTCCCTGATCAGCGCGTCATGGCTGATCTGCATGCCCTTGTCGTCCCGCGTGACGAAACGCTGATCGACGAACTCCTCCAGGGCGTCCTTGAGTTCGTCCGGGGTCACTCCCGGATAGCTGGGAACCTCGTTGAGTAGGAGCCTGCGCCGGACTACCGGGCCTTCGCTCGTGACATGAACCATGCGGAGGAAAAGATCCCGGATCACGGCCTGCTGGTCGGCGTTCAGCTGATCGTAGGCTTGGTCGGCCGCGTCCTTGACCGCCCCGGCGAGACCTCCGGCGGCGAGGTAATCGGTCACGGTCACTTCCCCTGGTGAGGGGTTGCGGTTCCACGCCATGCGGAGCGCGTGCGACAGCAGCGGCAGCGTGCCGTCCTCGTGCCCCGCCTCGGTGTTGGTTGGATGCGCGAGTTCGTCGAGAAGCATGGTGATCAGTTCGGGCTGGATCCTGCGTCCCGCCTTCCGGGCGGGCTCTACGATCGCCTCGCGGAGTTCGTCCCGGTTCATCGGCACCATGCCGAACAGCGGGCCGTTCAGCAGAGGCAGCATCGCGTCCGGCCAGAACAGGTGGGGCAGGAAGTCAGACCGCACCCCCAGCGCGATCACGGCCCCGTCCCTGGCCATATCGCTGAGCCGGTTGATGAGGGTTGCCCGATTGGGGTCCGCGATTCCGGTGGCGTAGACGTCCTCGAACTGATCGATGATCAGCAGCAGATTTTCGTACGCCTTGCCTCCCGCCGCACGGGGCAGCCTGGCCAGCTCCGCGACCAACTGTTCGCTCGGCGTGTGGGATGTCACGGTCCATGAAGGCCCGAGCGCGGGAATCAGACCCGCGTGCAGCAGGGAGGATTTCCCCGACCCGGACGGCCCCACCACTGGAATCAGCCCGCCGCCCGCCGCCCGCAGTCCGGTGATTCGCGTGACCAGCTCTTGCGTGAGTTTCGCCCGGCCCATGAATAGCTCGGCGTCCGCCTCTGCGAAGCTCGTGAACCCTGGAAAGGGGCAGGGCACCGGATTCCATCGAGAGGCGCGTTGCCGGGCGTTCTTCCATGCGGTCCGAAGCTCAGGATCGGTGACGTGGTATGTGTCCAGGATCACGTCGAGTGCCTGGGATTTGGGGACGGATATCCCCTTGAGCCAATTGTCGATGGCTGTTTTCGTCCGGCCGTTGACGATGTCCCGCTTCATGAGGTCGTCTGCGATTGCCCGCAGCGTCATGCCCTCCGGAATCAGCCGACGTAGCGCGGCGCCGAAATCCGGCCTAGTCTTGATCGTGTTCAGGGTGTCGAGATCAACATCGTTCGCTCGCATGCGCACCCGCCCCGTCCTTCAGGACTCCCGCAATCAGCCCTGTCACGCCAGATCGCTTTCTGGCGTCATCTTGGTGCCCGGGGAGACCGTCCGGATGGTTGCCTTGTTGCCTATCTGGTGCGGAAACCAGGAAACTCATCGGTCCGGCGTGGTGAGGCGGTGCCGCAGCAACACTGTCGCGATCGCGAGGAAGACCGCGGACATGACGCCCAGCATGGCCAGGTCGAAAAGCCACTGGCCGGTGGTGTGCCGCCACAGCGCGTCGGGGGCGGAGGGCCCCATTCCGCGCAGGTCGATTGAGGCGGCGGCCGCGGCCAAGCCCCAGCGAGCGGGGAGCAACGCGGCGAACACGCTCGCTACCGGCTCATCCGAGAGGTTCTTCGTGACCCCGTTGAACACGATCTGCGCGATGGTGATGAACGTGACCACATTGACGGCCTGCTTCAGCGTTTTCACCGCCGCGGAGATCAGCAGCCCGAGCGACATGGCCGTGATCGTCATCGCCCCGAGATCGCACCACAGTTCGACCGCGGGACTGAACATCACGGAGTGGACCGGACCTGGCCGTATCCGGGTGAACCCCCACACGATCACCAGTGCTTGCGCCATGGCGATCACCGCGTAGACCAGCCACTTGGACAGCGTGACCGATGCGGTCCGCACGCCGGTCCGATGCTCGCGGCGGAGGATCGGAAACTCGGTGACCAGGTCGCTGTAGGTCAACGCCTGTCCCGTCAGCATGCTGAACGTGACGAGCAGGTTCAGCGACCCGGCGCTGGCCGTCGCGCCCGCGCCCAGTCCCGCCGCGTCGCCCGCCAGCGCGGTGAGCACCGCGCCGCCGAACGGCACCGCCCACAGCCAGACGCGGCTCCATACGCTCCTGACCCAGTCGGAGATCGTCGGCGTCTCGCGGCTCCTGGTGGTGCCGCGGGCCGCCACGAGCGCGGCCTGCCTGGCGATCAGCACCGGCAGCTGATGGGCGAGCACCGCCGGCGCACCGCGCTTCCGGCGGACCAAGGCGGCGGCAGCGGAGCCCGCTCGGGCCTGCCGGGCCGCGGCACGGGCCGTCGCCGCCGAACTCGCCGCGTACGCGTCCGCCTTGGGCCGAGGGTCGGCCCGAATGCCGTCCATGACGTCGGCATGATCGGCTCCACCCAGCGCAGGGCACAATCCGTCCGGGGGCCCGGAATAGACGGGGCGTCCCTCCTCGGCCACCGCCAGCACCTGCTGGGCCATGGACAAATGGTTGGGCCAGTGCGTGATGATGATCACCGCGTGGTCCGCCGCCGCGTAGTCCCGCAGCGCCGCCATGACCTCGCGATCCAGACCGACGTCCAGTCCCGAGGTCGGCTCGTCCAGCATGAGCAGCGAAGGCTCCGCCAGCAGCTCCAGGGCGATGGACACACGTTTCCGCTGTCCGCCCGACAGCTGGCTGGGCGGCTTGTCGAGCTCCTTCTCGATGCGAAGCTGTCGGCAGACCTCGGCGATGCGCGCGTCCCGGCCCGCGCGTCCGGCGGCGCGGAGCCGGTAGGCGTAGCGCAGCAGGCTGCGGGTGCTCAACGTCATGTGCACGTCGTCATGCTGTGGCACGAAGCCGAGCTGCTCGCGGATCTGGTCGCTGTGCTTACGAAGATCCAGGCCGCGGAAGTAGACCTCCCCTGAGGAGATGGGCAGCTCTCCCAGCAGAGCCCAGAACAGCGACGTTTTCCCGGCTCCCGACGGCCCCACGATCGCCAGCAGGTCCCCGGCGTGCTGAACGAACGACATTCTCGTCAGCCGGGGCTTGTCCTTGAACTTGGCGTCCACCTCGGACACGACCAGGTCGCAGCGGCGCGCGGTCAGCGTGACATCGTCGGCGTCCCGCGCGGGCACCGCGCCCAGCGGGATCTCCCGCAAGGCGTCCCCGCCGTCCAGCAGCCAGTAGCGGAACGCACCCACATCGAAGTGCCCGCCTGGCCGCAAAAGTGCGTTCCGCGCGATCCGCCCATCGATGTAAGGCCCGTGACCATATCCGAGGCCACGCACGCGCACCCCGTCCGCCGCGCGCTCCAGCCGGAAGTGACGGAGCGCGAGCCCGGGGGTGGGGAGGACCTCGTCGGCGGGGGGAGCTGCGGACCCGAACACGGTCACCGGCCTGAGAGAGATCACGCGCCCGCGTAGCGTGACCTTTCCCGATCCAGGTCCGGCCGGGCCCGCAGCTGTGTGGGACGGGTCGTCATAGAGGGCGGGAGGGAGCGGAAACGCCCAGCTGGGCCGGTCCAGCCGGTCCTTCGTCATGGCGTCGTTGACCCACACGCCGTGCCGGTGCCAGCGCACCAGCGAACGGCGGTAGGCGGCTATGCGCATGCTCGTGTGTTCGTAGATCCGCAAAGCCCTCATCTGGGCGGCGCCGAGGCCCCGGCCGTTGCCCTGGCCGGGGTCCTCATCCCACGCCGCGAGCAGGTGGAGGTGCTCGTGGTGGAACGCGTCCTGCGCGCGATGGACCAGCATGTCCATGTGTCCTGTGCTGACCGGGCGGAGGGGAGCGCCCTGCGGAGGGCGGGCGGGAATGCCCGCCCGGCCATCCCGCCACCCCTGATACCAATCAGACATCCGGGCGAACGGCCCAT
Source organism: Acrocarpospora pleiomorpha (assembly GCF_009687885.1). Classification (GTDB taxonomy): domain Bacteria; phylum Actinomycetota; class Actinomycetes; order Streptosporangiales; family Streptosporangiaceae; genus Acrocarpospora; species Acrocarpospora pleiomorpha. Next base: position 65,672 of record NZ_BLAF01000021.1, on the reverse strand, counting down.
AGCCGATCGTCGGCATCCGGCGCGGGATCATCAGGGCTCGCAGACCAGTTCGGCGATGACCTTGCGGTTCTGCTCGGCCGCGGCGGACAGCATCTCGCCGTTGGGCCCGTGGTCCTCCTGGAAGTCGGGGAAATGGGTGCCCACACCCGTTGAGGAGATCCTCTCCCTGGGCACGCCCATGTCGACGAGGGCGTTCTCCACCGCTTTCGCGCGAGCATATGAGAGCTGGATCCGGCCGGCTTCGGTACCGAAGTTGGCCGACGTTCCCGTGAGGCGAAGATGCTGCCGAGGGTCGCTGAGAAGAGCCGCGGCCAGCTCCTTCAAGGTGGCCCTGGCACCCCTCGGATTCCGGAACACATCCTGGTCCGGCAGGAAGCCGACATTGTTGCTGTCCGCCAGATCGACCGTGGAACACGTGGGCGGCTGGGTCGGCGGAGGCGGCAGAGGTGGCGGATTGACCACGCTGACCGATGGGACTCCAGCCCGCGCGTCCAACGTCGTGGCCTGGGAATCGACGTCTACGCAAGCGCCTCCCGCTTTCGCGATCCCCCGCCAGAGAGCCACGATGTTGGATCGGTACGCCTCGAGTTTGGCTTGCGGGAGGGCAGTGTCGCCCAAGCCGGAGAACAGCACCTGGCGTCCCCTGGCGTCAGGCAACAATTTGAGTTGCTTGACGTAATCCACCAGATCAGCCGGCTCTATGGTCAGCATGCCATCCCCCCGGAAATCGAGCGGCTCCACGGTTTGCACACCTGAATCGACCACGATGACCGTGCCTTTCGCGGGCACCGCACGCACACCCAGCCGGAACGCCGATAAAACGTCGGCCTCGGGCTGCACCGCGCCCACCGGCTCCCACGGGGAAGGGGGCGTGCCACCAGGCAGCAGCACCGAGCGGATATCCCCTAGGAAACGGTTTGACTCGTCCTTGCGGCCCTCGTCATTTTGGGCGATGTGTTTGAGCTGTTTCTTGAAGACGACCCTCGGGTTTCCATCGATCCGTACGATTGTGACGAGCTGACCGTTGTCCGCGGCAGCGGAGACGAGTTCTTGCGCTTTCTCGGGTAACTGTGGCGCGGGGCTGTTGGCCCGAGCTCCGATAACTAGGGCGACCGGCGCGTTTTTGTTGTAGGCGCACTGATAGCCGGCGGCCTCCGGGTTGGGGGAAGCCACACTTTGCGTGCAACTGGTAGCCACCATCGATATGGCGGCCACTGCCAGCAGCTGAGGCGTCTTCATTTCCCTTTTCCCCTTGTCACGGGCCGGTGGGGGGACGGTTCTGGAACAGAGATCCGGTGACCACCGGATCTTGCGCGCGGATCGCCACGAGCAGCTTGGCCAGCTCTTTGAGCTGCCGCCCGTAGGCACGGCGCGACTCCAGGGCCTGCTCGTAGATCGCCAGGCTGGCCGCCTGCTGCGTGCCGATGGCCAGCATTCGCTCATTGGCCAGCGCGAGACTGGCCGCTGAACTCGCGGCCTCCCGCGTACGCCTGCGCCGGGCCCGCAGCGTCTCGCGCGCGTCCGCGCGGTAAGGATTGTGGGTCAGGTAGGCGCCAATGATCGCGACGATTCCGGTGACCAGGTAGAGCGCCAAGAAGAACACGGCGCTCGCGACAGCGGTGTCGTGATCTGAGTCGGTCGTTGGCGCGGTGTCCAGCAACAGGGGAGAGCTCCCGGCCGTCTGCGGCACCCAGAGCCGCACGAGGAACGCGGTCAGGCCAAGCCCCGCCCAGGCCATCAGGCAGAAGTACGCGGCCATCCGCCTGGCTATCGGGTTCCTCGCCTTGACCTCGCGGAACAGGACCCCGGCCATGTGGGTGACGAACAGCGCCATCGCGATGAACCCGGTGACGAGGATGCCCGCCTGCCAGTCCGTCAGCTCCGGCTGCGCGCGCTCCACGACAGGGAGGAACTGCCCGAGATCGGCCAGCGCGGCAAGGAAGATGGCGATCAAGTAGCGGAGAGTCGCCTGTGAACGGCCCGCGAGCAGGGCGGGATCCTCGTAGCCCGTGCCCCGCCGGGGCGGGCGTTCGGGAAATCTGCTGGGGAGCATTCCCCGCTCCGGCTCGCCTGGATTCGGCGGGTCTGTCGTCATTCTCGATCTCCTTTCAGCGATCTGAAGCGCCGTCGCCGAGCAGGCGGCGCACGACGATTTCGGTCGCCTGGTTTATCTGCTGGAGGTTCCGCACGTTGTGTTCGTGAATTGCGCTCCACCACGCGAGATCGGCCACCGCGGCGCCTGCCTTGTCGAGCGCTGCGGATTGTCCGAGATAGAGCTGGTAGCTGACCTGGAGTTCGGTGATCAGCTGGTCGGTCAACGCGTCGATGAAGGTGTCGAAGATTGGGCCGATGCCCTCGTCCACCCCATCCGGGGCCAGGCTCTCGATGAGTTTCGCGAGGTAGGTGTGCAGGCTGGCCGCATCGATGGGGGGAGCCTGGAACAGCGGCACTTCCTGCGAGCCGGCACCGGGCTTGGAGCGACGGCCCCAGCTGAACCATCCAGGCTTGCGCCACCAGGAAGCCGCACGCCGACGCGGCTTTGTTTGGCTCAGTGAGACTTCCATCAAATCACCCTCTTCTCGACCGCTCGCTGCGGTTCCAGCACCCAGCTGGGCACTTCGGGCGGTGGGGGACGGTAGTAATTCAGCGCGGCGCCGTACGGATGAGACCTGGTCAGATAGAGCCAGTAGACGTTCTCGCGTGTTCGCGCGTGCGCGTAAATACGGAGGAGGCGCAGCTGATATGCCTCCTGGCAGGTTCTGATCTGCTCCGCCAGCCGCCGAATTTTGCCGCGCGATTTATTCAGACTCCGGCGCACCTCGTTGAAAGGCCCCTGAGCTTTCTTCAGTTCGTTCGCGAGCTCTCGCTGCCGACGCCGGACGATGAGTTCATCGGGCAGCCTGTTCTCGCCGACTCGGCGCGGGGGAAACACGCCCAGCGCGATGTCGTCAGTCAGGATCTCGATCCGCTTTCTGATGAAGTTGAGCTGAGACTCGAGGAAGGCCTCTTTCGCCACGGCCTCTTCGATTTCCCCCTGGATTTCGGCGAGATCTTCCCGGAGCTTGTCGCAGCGAATCTGGCAGGCGATCCACTCGTTGGTGGCCCGCTCGTCAGCACGGGAACGCAGATAGCCGATCCAGAATGTGCGCAGGTCGAAGTCTCCGGCAGGCCCGCAGTCGGAGCCATTCACAGAGGCGGCGTCCACGAGGATGTGCAGGTCGGCCGGGCTTTCGATTCTGGTGATCGGAGCCGTGCTTTCCGGCTCGGCGTCATCCCGAGCACCGCTTTCCGGTTCGGCGTCGTTCTCCGTGTCTTCGTGGACCACGTCATGAGATTCCGCAGGGTCAGTGTTCGTGTTGTCAGGTCCCGCGCCGCCGGTGTCCTCACGCTGCCCCGCCTGATCGTCCGCGCTCAGGCCGGTGCCGAGTTGCTGCCTGTCGTAGGGCGGATCGACTTCGGCCGTCTCCGGAGCGCCGAGCTCGATACCGGGAGCGGGCCACGCGGTCGGCCCCACGCGAATATGCCGCGGGTCGGGCAGCATCGGGGTTTCGAGCTCTCCGTCCCGGCGTCCGTTGAGCATGTCGAGCAACCGCGCCATGGGCCCGTAGAACCCAGGCCCCTTGAGCTTGCTCAGGTAGGGATGCGTCACAGGTCCACTCCCCAGGTGAGGTCACGTCAGCCCCGCCGGGCCGCACATCCGCGGACGGTCCGGCGTCGTACTTGAGCCCCACACTGAGATGGCCGTGAGCTGGAGGTCCAGGTCCAACGGGCAACTATGGACAGCACAGGACAAGCTCAGGACAAGACCGGACACGGATAGCCCTGCCACGCGGAAGACGGGCATCTTGGTCGCGCACCGGCGTACATTCCCGGGGAGATCCGCGACCGGTGACGCGGTATCGAGCACACTGGTGGGGTGCCTGAGCTGGTCATCGTCCGCAACCCGGACCCTGAGTCACGCCTGCCGTACCTGATCCGGTTGCCGCTGGGCGACGGGTTGTTCCTGCGGGCGGGTGGGACATGGCCTCGGGAGAAGGCGATCTACTGCTTCCCCGTCGAGCCAACGGAGTGGCCGGAGGAGCCGGAGGTGGTCGAGCGGGTGCCGGTTCGCTCGTGTGTACGGCGGGGCGCGGCGATCGATCTGGTCTTGGATCGGGCGAGGGAGAACCGATCGCAGATCGTCTTCACCAAGGCACGCGGCCGGGATGCGATCTTCTGGCAGACCGCCCGGGTCCGCAAACAGGCCCGGCCCAACGTCTCGACACCGACTGCCCGCGCCGCGGGCATCACCGCGCTGCCCATCGTCGTGGACAGCGGCGAACGCTATGCCTACAAGTTCCCCCGCCAGCAGGTCGAGCTGGTCAAACGGCGGCTGGCCTGCGGCGACTACGGCGTCGAGGCTGGCGGACGGCTGACTGCGGCGGTCGAGCGCAAGAGCCTGAACGACCTGGTGTCATCCCTGCTCAACACCCGCCTGAAGTACCAGCTGACCGAGCTCGCCGCACTCCCGCACGCGGCGGTGGTGATCGAAGACCGCTACAGCCAGGTGTTCAAACTGGAGCACGTCCGCCCATCGGTGGTCGCCGACGGGATCGCCGAACTGCAGGTGGCCTTTCCTGGCGTGCCAATCGTGTTCTGCGAAACCCGGCAGCTGGCCGAGGAGTGGACCTACCGGTTCCTGGCCGCCGCCTACGCGGCCACCGACCATCCTCCGGCTGCGGAAACCGCGGCACCGGCACAGGAACCGTCCACTGCCGATGTCCGCGTCTGGGCCCGCACCCATGGCCTGGAGGTGCCCGACAAAGGACGACTCGGCCCGGCGATCTGGGCGGCCTACCGGGACGCTCACCCTTGAGCCCGAACCTCCGCAGTGAATCTCCGGGCAGAGCGAAGCCCGCTATCCGGCCTCATACAAGCGCGTCGACCGGATAACGCGTCCGCTTGGTTTCGGTGATCAGGCGACGATGGAACTCGTTCAGGACGAGGGCATTTCCGGCATGGCGACTGATGATCGCGGCGAGTGCCGGCGCGACGCCCTCATGGTTGGCGTCGTCCGCGATCCACCCGCGAAGGAACGCCTCGTGGCGCGTCTCTTCGCGCACACCGCCAGGGAGGTGGAAGCGGAGCAGATGGTTCGCCGTGTAGTGGCGATCGTAGGTGAGATGGCAGTTGAGGAATTCGGTCTCGTCCGTGGAAAGGTCGAACTGGGAGCTCAGGGCGAGTCCGAAGTCCGCGAAGTAGAGCAGTCGCCCGTCGGTGAGCACGTTCTGGAAATGGGCGTCGAAATGAACCAGCCCGCGGGAGCTCATGAAGGTGGTTCCCCGCGCTAGGGCCTCGTGTGCCCACACCTGTGCTGCGACGTCCGCGCCGTGGCGGTCGGCCAGCCATGCCGCCAACGTTTGCGGGAGATATTCCAGGAACAGCACGAGGCTGAGCGAGGACCGGCCGATGGCCTCCAGCCGTTCGCGTACGGCCGGTGAGCCCTCCCAGTACGCGACGGCTCCATCGATGCCGCCGAACTCGTCGGCGAATCCTTCGGGAGGGGAATCCGGTATGACCCGCCAGTGGTACATCAGCGGAAAGCCTTCGTACTCGTTCGCGAGAACCCAGTTGGTGGTCATGACGTGAACAGCCAGCTCGCGCCAGGCCCCGAACCCGGCCGACCCGACCCCGTACTGGTAGAAAGTCGGCAGACCGAAGACATTGGCTGTCGATCGCGTGTTCCCCGGCCGCGTCTCGACGTCCGTCAGGGGAACACGCTTGACGAATACCCGGGTCCCATGAACGTCCAGTTCCGCTGACCGGCCACCGATGCCGGACCCCGGAGAGGTTGCCGCGGCCACGAGATCACCGAGCTTGCGATCACTCAGCATGGCCAGTCGCGTGGACACAGACCCGTATGCGAGCAGGCGTGCCGCGTGCAGCGGATCCGGGTGGTGCATCTATGCCTCCTGGTTGTCGCGGCACGTGGTCCTGCCAGGCTCGCCTGGCCTATCCATGGACTCACGCTCCCTGGCTCCCGTTTCGTCGAGCCCGGAGAGTATCCAGAAGAAGACCACGCGGTGCCGCCGCGCCGATGCTGGAGGGCTACGCCTGCCTCGGCTTCGTCGCGGGACAGACCCGCAACCTCCGCCTCGGCCTGCTGGTCTCCGGCGTCACCTACCGTCACCCCGGTCTGCTCGCCAAGATCGTCACCACGCTCGACGTGCTCTCCGGCGGCCGCGCGATGTTCGGTATCGGAGCGGCCTGGTACGACCGCGAGCACGAAGGTCTCGGCGTGCCGTACCCGCCGCTGGCGGAGAGGTTCGAACGGCTGGAAGAGACAATCCAGATCGTGCGGCAGATGTGGAGCGAGAACGACGGGCCTTACGACGGTGCCCACTACCGACTGGCTGAGACCATCAACGTCCCTCAGCCGCTGCAGCGGCCCCGGCCTCCGATCCTCATCGGCGGGGCCGGCGAGAAGAAGACCCTTCGGCTGGTCGCGAAGTACGCCGACGCGTGCAACATCTTCGCGATGGGACCCGAGGTCGTGAAAAGCAAGCTCGACGTGCTCGCCCAGCACTGCGAAATTGAGGGCCGCGACTACTCGACCATCCAGAAGACCATCCTCGGCGGTCCCGACCCCCTCGCCGACACTGACGCGTTCCTGGCCGAGATGGAACGCTATGCCGCGATCGGCATTGACCACGTCCAGCTCGCGCCGCAGACCCCCGACCCCGTGGGGTTCGCCGCGCGACTCGGAGACCGCGTTATCCCCCGTCTGGCCGGCATCACAGCCTGACGCGGTCCTCCCGGGGGTCGCCGACCCGCGGGGGTGTGTCCCTCAGCCAAGAGCCTGTGTTCCGATGACGGACAGGAGGTCCAGCTTGTCGTGGCTCTCGCTGCCGGGAATGGCGGTGTAGACGAGTAGCGAGTGGGCTTGGCCGGGGTCGACCAGTCGTTGGCACGTCAGTTCCAGGGCTCCGACTTCGGGGTGGACGAAGTGCTTGACCTCATGGGGGCGTATCCCGATCTCGTGGGCGTCCCATACTCGCCGGAACTCCTCGCTACGGGCGAGGAGTAGGTCCGCGAGATGCGCGGCTCGGGATTCGGGGCCGCGGAGGGTGACGATCTCGCGCAGCCCCGAGGCGTACATCCGGGTGAGGAACGGATGTTCTTCCGGCGCGTAGAGCTGCCGGGCGGCTGGATCGGTGAACCACCGGTACCCCGTGCTGCGGGCGGGTCCGGTGTACTTGGTCGTGTCGCCGGTGAGCGCGATGCCCATCGGGGTCTGCCGCAGGGTCTCGCCGAGTTCGGTGACGATTTCCGCGGGAGTGTCGTTCAGGCGGTCGAGAATGCGCAGCAGGCCGGGGCTGATGTGCTCGGTGGCTCCGCCGCGGGCGGGCGGGTTGTGTCCCGCGAGGCGGAACAGATGGTCTCGTTCGTCGAGCGAGAGGTGCAGGCCCTGGGCCATCGAGGCGAGCATCTGGCTCGACGGCTGTGGTCCGCGTTCCCGCTCGAGGCGGGAGTAATAGTCAGTCGACATATGGCACAGTGCCGCGACCTCCTCGCGACGTAGCCCGTTGGTCCTCCTACGGGGACCGCGTGGGAGGCCCACGTCTTCAGGCTGCAGCGCTTCTCGACGACTTCGGAGGAACTCCGCCAGCCCTGCGCGATCGATCATGGCCTTCCCTCTTCTCGCGATGCTGCTCCGTTTCTACCGTCCGTGCCCGACGGCAACCACGGATCGCTGGTCCCACCCTCCGGTTTAAGGGGGCCGCCCGAACCGTGGATCAGAAGTCCCTGGATGACCCCAGCGGCGCAGGAGACCGTGGATTCACCGACGAAAGAGGAGCAGAACAGTGCCACGCAGAACAATCGACATCACGGTTCCGAACCTGTCCGGAAAGCGTGCGATCGTCACAGGCGCGAGCGACGGGATGGGCCTGGTGATGGCCACGCGACTGGCCGCGGCCGGCGCGGAGGTGATCATGCCTGTCCGCAACCTCGGCAAGGGCGAGAGCGCGATCGCGGAGATCCGGGCGAGAGTGCCGAACGCGAAGGTCTCGCTGCGCAACCTCGACCTCTCCTCCTTGGAATCGGTCGCCGCCCTTGGCGAGACCCTCCGCGCGGAGGGTCAGCCCATCCACGTCCTCATCAACAACGCCGGCGTGATGACCCCCCCGAACCGGCAGCGGACCGCCGATGGATTCGAGCTGCAGTTCGGCACCAACCACCTCGGGCACTTCGCGCTCGTCGGCTGCCTCCTTCCGCTCCTGAGCGCGGGACACGCCCGCGTGACCTCACAGATCAGCATCGCAGCCAGGCAGGGCACCGTGAACTGGGATGACCTGAACTGGGAACGCGGCTATCACGGCCGGCGGGCCTACAGCCAGTCCAAGATCGCGTTCGGGCTGTTCGGCCTGGAACTGGACCGCCGCAGCAGGACCAATGGCTGGGGCATCACGAGCAACCTTTCCCACCCCGGCGTGGCCCCGACCAGCCTCCTCGCCGCCCGCCCGGAGCTCGGTCGCAGCACGGACACGCCTCAGGTTCGCCTGATCCGCGCGCTCTCGGCCCGCGGGATCCTCCTCGGCACCGTCGAGACCGCAGCCCTGCCGGCACTTCTGGCCGCGACGGCGCCCGACGCGAGAGGCAGCGCGCTCTACGGGCCCACCGGTCCCGGCAACCTCGGTGGCCCGCCCGCCGAGCACCGGACCTACTCCCCCCTGCGCAGCACCGAGGACGCCTCGCGCATCTGGCAGATCTCGGAGCAACTCACCAAGACCGCGATCCCGACCGCCTGACCACCGCCGCGGCGTTTCCCCCCGTACGAACGAGCGCAGGAGCAATCATGAATTCTTCCCTGCGGCAGCGCCGAAAGCCACGGAGCCCGTGGTGGGTGGTCTTCGGCGGTGGCGTCGCCAACGCCGTCGGACCCAACACCATGTTCCTGGCCACCCTGGGCCTGTTCGTGCTGCCGATCGTGGAGGAGACGGGATTCAGCCGCACGACCGTCACCGGGGCCTACTCTGTCGCCGCGGTCGGGATGGCGATCGGGCTGGTGATCGTCGGGCAACTCGTCGATCGCTTCGCCGCGCGGTACATCCTCGTGCCGGCGTTCCTGCTGTTCTCGGTCTCGCTCGCGCTCATCGGGCTGATGCCACCGATCGCTCAGTTCCACGTCATTCCCTGCTTCTTCGTCGGCTTCTTCGGGGCCGGGACGGCCGTTCCCGTCGCCAGGGCGGTGGTGACATGGTTCGACACAACCGGGCCCTCGCAGTCGGGGTGGTGACGGCCATTCTGAGCCTGGGCGCGGCCGTGGCCCCGCTGCTGGCCGGCGCGCTCATCGACAATGTCGGATGGCGAGGCGCGTACGGAGTGATGGCGCTCGTCTCCGCATGCTCGCCCCCATCGTCGGCCTGCTCTTCCTGCACCCGCCCTTCCCCGCCGCCGTCATAGCGGTGGCTTCCATCGGCGTGGCCTTCGGTATCGAAGGCGACCTGCTCGCCGTCCTCATCAGCCGCTATTTGGGCACCCGCTACTTCGGGAGAATCCTCGGGGCGGTGCAAGCCGCGTTCCTTCTCGGCACCGCGTTCGGACCGCTCCTTCTCGGACTGGCATACGATCTGCTGGGCTCGTACGACCCGGTCATCCCGGTGCTCATGGGAACACTCGTGGTCGGCGCGATCCTCATCGGATCGCTGGGCCGCTATACCTATCCGGCAGTCAGCGGCTTCGACAGGCTCGCCGCGCAGGACGAGCTGGCCGCATCCGGGGTGCTGAGCGACATTGCCGAGACCGAGGATGACGACGGCTCGACACGGAGGGGCGAGCATCCGCACCCGGTCCGTTGACGCTTCCCCGGCGAACACCGGGGGATCGTTCGCAGCGGGATGACGGCCTCATCGCTGTCGTCGGGGACTCGGCACACGTCTGCGGGGCGCAGGAAGAGCATGGCACGCTCGTGCCGGGGTGAACGGCAGGATTCGATGCCGTGGTGCTCACCTGGCAGCGATGTCGGAGGGATGGACGGCCAGTGGCGTGACCGTCATGGTCATGTATGGAAACAGGGGCAGGCCCCAGAGGATGTCGTGGAGCTGTGCGTTGCTCTCGACCTCGAAGACCGAGAGGTTGGCGTACTCGCCGACGCAGCGCCAGATGCTGCGCCAGTGGCCCGATCGTTGCCACTGCTGCGAGTACGCCTTCTCCCGAGCCAGCAGATCGGCGCGCTCCGCGGGATCCATCTCCGCTGGCAGCGCGACGTCCATGCGGACCGCGAACAGCTCGGTCACGCGGGGTCCAGCGGGAAGGCGTAGGTGACTTCGTTGCCCGACGCGGTAGCTGTCGGGTGCAGGATCAGCTCAGGCTTGACAGCCTGCGCCACGTCGTCTTCGACGTACTCGCCGCCGGCGAAGTACAGCTGAGTGGTGATCGGCGCCTTGCCCGCGGCGCTGACCTTGAGATGCAGGTGGGCGGGCCTCCACGGGTGCCAGCCCGCGGCGGCGATCAGGCGCCCGCAGGCTCCGTCCGTCGGGATCTGGTAGGGCGCGGGCTGGATGGTGTGGAAGGTGTACCGGCCGTCGGTGCCGGTGCGGATCTGGGCGCGCAGGTTCCACTCGGGGATGCCGGGGGCGAACTGGGAGTAGAAGCCGGCGTCATCGGCATGCCAGAGCTCGACGAGCGCGTTCTCGATTGGTGCGCCGTCGAGGTCGGTCACGGTGCCCTGGAAGAGCAGCGGGGTGCCTTTCTCATCCCCGCGCATCGGCACGGTGGCCTCGCTGGGGAACTCTGGAGCGTCGGGGATGTAGTAGGGGCCCTCGATGGTGCCGACGGCGCCCTGGCGGTCGGCGTTAGCCACTTCTTCCACAACGTGCTCGATGAAGACGTCGAGGAACAAGGGCCATTCGCCGGTCTCGCCGACGTCGATCAGCCACGCCTTGAGCGCGTCGTACTCGGTATAGGTGACCTGGTGACGACGGATGACCTCGTGCAGCGCGGCGAGGGCGTCAGTGGCGATGGCCGACACACGGGCGTGGTCGGCCGGCTCGGTCGTCCGCTGCTTGCGGGCGAACGAGGCCGTGGCGTTGCGGCCGGAGCCTGCGGCGGTGGCTTTGTCTTCGGTGACGGTCATGGTGTTCTCCTGAGACGTCGCTGCGGTTCGGGATGCGTGTGGTCGCTCAGACGGTGTGGTCGCTCAGACGTTGTCGGTTCGGTACTGCGCGAGCTTGTCGGGGTCGATGGCGATTCCGATGCCCGGACCGGACCGCGCGGTCAGCTCGCCGTCGCTGATCTCCAGCGGTTCGGTGAGCAGGTCGTCGGCCATGTCCAGGAAGTTGGACAGCTCCCCGGCGCGGCGAGAGCTGTGTCGATGCGCGGCGCCGAAGGCGACGCTGCAGGCTGTGCCGACCTGACCGTCGATCTGGTTGCCCATCACGATCTCGGCGCCGAGGCCTTCACACTGGTGCAGGATCCGCTGTGAGGTGCTGAAGCCGGTCCGGGCGGTTTTGATGCTGATCATTGTGGCGGCGCCGTCGAGCAGTTCACGGGTGACCTGGCCCGGGTTCACGGCACTCTCGTCCGCGACGGTCGGGATGGTGGTCCGTGCCGTGAGCCAGCGTCGGCCGAGGACGTCGTCGGCCGGGCAGAGCTCCTCGGACAGGGTCAGGTCCAGATCGGCCATCGCGGTCAGCGCTCGCGCCGCCTCGGCCGGCGTCCAGCCCCGGTTCCCGTCGACGTACAGCTCGACGTCGGGGCCCAGGGCGTTGCGCAGCGCCCGGCACGCACCTACGTCGAGGGAGACGGGTCGGCGGCCGACCTTCACCTTGAACGTGGTGATCCCGTAGGTGTCGCGGACCCGTTCGGCGTCGGCCACCATCGCCTCGTCAGAGGCGAACCCGACCATGTGCGAGACCCGCAGCCGGTCGGTGTACCCACCGAGCATCTCGGTGACCGAGAGGTCCAATGTCTTGCCCATGGCGTCCCAGCAGGCCATGTCGATGGCGGCCTTGGCCGTCGGGTTGCCGACGGTGCGCTCCAGCCGTGCGTACCTGACCTCCCGTCCGAGCAGTGGAAGCCCGACGAGCTCCGGCGCGAAAATCTTCGCGATCACGGCGACGATCGAGTCCTGTGTCTCGCCATAGGTGTACGGCCGGGGCGGGGCTTCCGCGACACCGATGACTCCGTCGTCGGTGTGCACCCTGACCAGCACGTGGTCGGCGGTACGAACTTCGCCTGACGCGAAGCGCAGTGGCTTGCGGTACGGGATGACGAAGGGGATCGCCTCGATTGCGACGATCTTCACCAGAACCTCCGAGAGGGGCGAGCGGGGAGATGCCGATCTCCTCGGTCACGAACTTGCCGAGCGGCAACCGGCCATGCGGGTAGAGATCGATGGAGGTGGGGAAGTGAAGTTCTCCCGGTGGATCATGCGGGGCGCCATCCGCCGACGCTTGAACGCCTTCACCCCGGCCTCGACCATCGGCGGCGGCCCGCACAACCAGCCCGACCAGCCACGGGCACTGGCGACATCCTCGACGAACAGGTCCGTCGGGAAGCCGGTGCGGTGCGACGAGCCCTCGGTTGCCGGTTCGTGGGACAGCACCGGCACGAACCTGAAGCCGGAGTAGGTCTCGACGAGCTCGGCCATCACGTCGAGGTCGTAGAGGTCGGCTGCGCCGCGGACGCCGTGGTACAGCAGGACTTCCCGGTTCGGGTCGCGCGCCAGCGCGGTGCGGGCGAGCCCGATCAGTGGAGCGAGGCCGGTCCCGCCGCCGATCAGCACCATCGGGCCGCCGTCGTCCTCGTCCGGCGAGGGAAGGCAGAAGTCGCCGAGCGGCCCGGTGACTCGCACCCGATCTGCGACGGCAAGGCCGTCGAAGATCCACTGCTCGGTCGCCGCTCCCCCCGGGACCAGGCGCACGTGCAACTCCAGCACCTTGTCCTCCGCCGAGGTGTTGACCAACGAGTACTGCCGCCGCACCTCCGTACCGGGCACAGTGAGTTCGACGTACTGACCGGCGTTGAAGGCGAGCGGTTCAGGCAGGCCGAGCCGCAGCCTGCGGGTGTCGCGGGCGATGTCCTCGATCTCACGGACGGTGGCGGTGAGGTCGCGGAGTGGGTGGGTGGCTCGGCCGGCCGCGCCCCCGGTGCTCTCGACGACGACGTTCGAGCGGAGCCGGGCCTGGCAGGCCAGCGCTAAGCCGGCCGTCCGCTCCTCGTCCGTCAGGGTGTCCGCGGGCGAGTCGCGATGATCGACGTCACCGCTGACCACCCGCAGCTTGCAGGTGCCGCACGTGCCCTGGTTGCAGGAGTTCGGCATCCAGACGCCGGCGCGGAGGAAGGCGTCGAGCATCGACTGGCCCTCCCCGCACGGCACGTCCCGGTCGCCGACGGTCGCGGTGAAGGTCATCTCAGACCTCCCAGGTAACGTGCAGCGTCGTCGGGCCGCGGAAGCCCCAGCCCCAGAACTCGACGCCCGAAGCGGTGTCCCGCTCGAGGTTCGGGATCGCCTCGAACAGCTCTTCCAGAGCGATGCGCATGACATGGTTGGCGAAGTAGATGCCGGCGCAGGCGTGGTTGCCGGCGCCGAAGGCCAGGTGCGGCAGCGGGGGCCGGTGCATGTTGTACCGGGTCGGCGCCTCGTAGACGCCGATGTCGTGGTTCGCCGAGCCGTAGGAAAGGATCACCGGAGTACCGGCAGGCAGGTCGACCCCGGCCAAAGTGACCGGCTTCGTCGAGATGCGGGCGGTCGCCGACCAGATCGGCGAGGTCCAGCGCATGCCCTCGGAGATGGCCCGGGGGATCAGCGCCGGGTCGTCGACGACCTGCTCCAGCTGGTCGGGTTCGCTGAACAGCCCGACCAGGGTGGAGGCCATGCCGTGACCCGGCTCCTGCATCGCGCCGAGGAGGTACACGTAGATCGTCGGGTAGATGTACTCGCGGTCGCGCGTCTTCCCCGGCGGCATCCCGTCGTGCAGCCAATGCGAGATCGCGGTGTCAGCGGGCTCGGCGATCCACTTGTCGATCAGCGGGTCGACCGCGGCCTGGATCTCGGCCTTCGCTTCGTCACCTTCGACGAAGCCCTGCGGGTTGGCGAACTCACCGTCCTTGGTCATCGCCGCGTTGGTGAAGGAACGGCTGAGCTTGGCGAACCATTCGCGCAGCTTGTCCGAGTCGATGCTCTGCAGTCCGAGCAGATCACCGAGGGAACGGACACTGACCGGCTCGCAATACTGGGCGACCAGTTCGGCGCGGCCGTCGTCTTCGAACTTCGCCAGGTAACCGCGGGCGATCGGCCGGACCAGCTCCTCGATCCAGCGGTCCACCTCGACCGGCTGCAGGGCGGGTTCGACCATCGAACGCAGGTCGGCGTGGATGTCGCCGTTGACGCCGATGATCGCCGGGTGGCCGAAGGTGCGACCGCCGGCCGGCGTGATGACGGCCTCGAAGTCCGGGCTCGTGGCGATCTCACGGCAGATCTCCGCAGTGGCGGCAACGTACGACCCGAGCACGGGCACATACGCGAGGGGGGCCTCGGCGCGCAGCCGCTCGTAGGCTTCGTACGGATTCCGCTCAAGCTGAGCCATGGTGACGTCGTTCAGCCAGGAAAGATCCGGGGTGGTGGTGTCGCTCGCCGTCATTGACGCGGCCTCCTTCGGGACTTCGTCCGGGTTGGACAGAAGGTAGGTCCGACGGATCCGGCCGACGACACGATAAGCGCGGCCCCGGTACGGATTGCGCGACGAATCCGACCTATCGTCCCTGACCAGTTAGCATGCGTTCATGTCCGCGCGCCGTGGTGCGACGCCCCGGGACTGGGAGCGAGTCTCGAGGTTGGTGGCAGACGCCTACTTCCCGCACCAGCTCACCCTGCTCGGTGGGCACGAGCCACGGCTGACGCTGCGGACGCTGGATCTTGGCCCGGTGCTGATCGGGTACGTCGGGTGGGGCGCCGACGTCGCGGTCGCCTGCGGCTACCCGGGTGCCTACGAGGTCAACCTGCCGTTGACAGGTCACCTCGAAAGCCGTGGCCGGCACGGCACCGTGACGTCAGTGCCCGGCCAGGCAACGGTCTTCCGAGCGGACATCTCATCGCTGATCAGCCATTGGGATGCGACGTGCACGGTGCTCGGTGTCAAGTTCAACCGAGACTGGCTGGACCGCGAGGCCGAGCGGATTCTCGGCGCCGAGCCGGTTCGTGTCTTCGGAGTGCTGCCGGATCAGCTACGCCTCGACCACGGAGCCGGCCGGGACTGGCAGCACCTGATCACGGGCCTTTTGTCCCACATGCGGAATTGCCACCTGTTCAGCGACCAGCCGATCGTCCAGGAGCAGTTGGCCGGAGCGGTGTCAGCCGGATTCCTCCTCGCCGGCTGCCCAGACCTCGGCCATGGTCCGGTGCCCCGTCCCCGCGCGATTTCCCGAGTCGTGGACGCCGTCCGCACGGATCCTGCCAGGGCCTGGACCGCCGCCGAGATGGCGACTGTCGCCGGCACCACCGTCCGCAGGTTGCAGGAAGGCTTCCGGGAATGGGTCGGGTGCACGCCGATGCAGCATCTCGTCGGTGTCCGACTACAGCGGGCCCACGCCGACCTTGAAGCGCATCCGGAGCTGTCTGTCAGCCAGGTCGCCGCCCGGTGGGGATTCTCCAGCGCGAGCAGATTCGCCGCGGCTTTCCGGCGGCGCTACGGCCGCCCGCCGTCGCAGGCCCGTTGAGCTGCGCGACCCTGTACCGCTGAGCCCGTCAAAGTCGCGCGGCCCCGTACACGACGTATTCGCGCACCCCCGCTTTGCGGGGGTCGCTGGAGAAGCGCCCGCTCCGGGCATCCCGCCCCGGCGGGAGGATCCGCCTCCCGGCCTGGACGCGCGGTACGGCGTGCACGTCGGAGAACCCCACTTCGTCTAGGAGCTGCGCGAGCCCGGCCGCGAGGTCGAAGATCCGTCCGGCGCGTACCGAGTTGGCCACGGAATAGACGACGAGCCCGCCGGGGGCGACCACGCGGGAGACCTCGGCGAGATGGGTTCGCAGATTCTGCACGTAGGCGCGGAGCATCGTCGAGGTCATCAGGGCACACGGCCGGGTACGCCTGTCCGACCTCGTGGACCTGCTGGGCGTGACCGAGCCGACGATCCGCAAGGACCTCAGCGAGCTGCACAACCGCCGCCTGCTCCGCCGTACCCACGGCGGAGCGATCGCCGTCGAGCCTCGCCTCGAACGAACCCTGCACGACCGCGGCGGACAACACCGCGAAGCCAAGCAGAAGATCGCGCGGGCCTGCCGCGACGAAATCGCCCGCGGCGAGTCCGTCTTCCTCGACTCAGGCACCACCGTGCAATGGATCGCCGAAGGGCTCGACCGCCCCGACATCAACATCCTCACCAACGCCCTCGGCGTCGCCAATGCCGTCGCCGACCGCCCCGGCGTCCGGCACACCCTGCTCGGCGGAACGATCCGCCTTCTCGGCGGCTCACTCGTCGGCCCCATCGCGCTAGAAACCCTGAGCCGATTCACCGTCGACATCGCCTTCATCGGTACCAGCGGGCTCACCGAGGAGGGCATCAGCGTCGCCGACGTCGCCGAAGCACAGATCAAGCGGACCGTCATCGACCGCGCGCGCCGCGTCGTCATCCCGATGGACAGCAGCAAGTTCGGCACCGCCGACTTCGTGACCGTCTGTGACCTGGACCCCATCGACATGATCATCACCGAGCGGGCGACCGACGATGTCGCCCGCTGGTGCCATGCGCACGGCGTCGACCTGCGCGTGGCCGACTGAGGTTCCGGAAGGCGGTCATTCCGCCAGGCGTTCCCGGGCCGCCTCCCACTGCGCCATCTCGATGTCGTCGGAAGGCTCCTCCCCGTACCACCCCGTCTCGGCCAGCCAGGTTTCCAGCCAGTGGGTCAGGCTGTCGGCGTCCACGTACCAGGCGTGGTGCCAGTCGTCCTCGATGCCGTTCGGTTCGAACAGCAGGACGGGCACGTCGGGGTCGCGGCAGTCGGCGGCGGCGTACATGCCGCAGCCCCAGTCCAGCAGGGGAAGAACCTGCGCCGGCCAGGAGATCCGGCGTTCGTGGTGGTACGAACTCACCGCCGTCCGGCCGTCTCCCACCAGGGGCAGCACGTGGTAGGCAGGCCCGAAACCTCCGTTTGCCACGTCCGTGTAAAGCCGCACCAGCATCGGCGGAAGCGAGAAACCCAGCGAACGCTCCGCCTCGGCGACCTCGGCAGCGGTCACGCCACGCGGCGGCCGATCCCTGGCCGCTTTGGTGGCCACCCGAGCGAACAGCGCGTCCACGACACGATCATCGCCCATGTCGCCATGCGTAAGATGCATAAAGTGATCATGGCCTATGCGGGCCTGTAGTTTGCGGCATTCGTCCAGGATTGCCGGGCCGCCGCGCCCGTGGATGGCACCGCCCACCCCGCCGCCGCCCAGGAGCGAGGAGTTGGCCGTGTCCGCGTGCTCGTTGGTGATGTCACCTTTGACCACACGCATCCGCATATGCCGAGTCTGGCAGGCGTACCGCGCTGCCCGCTCTCCTCGGCAATGGCGTCAGGCAGCACTCGCATCGGTGCAGCCACCCTCACATCCCAGCCGCCCTGAACTCCGGCTGCGCTCCGGCTATGGGGCGACTACGATCACGACCTTGCCTCGGCCGTGACCGGTCTCAAGATCGCGGTGGGCGTTCGCCACGTCCTCCAGACGGTAGCGGGCCCGGGAGGCGACGGAGAGTTCTCCGCGCTCGAAGTGGGCCGCGCGCGCAGGTACTCGTGGTTGGCCGGGCTCGCGGTGCCGATGACAGTGGAAACACCCCGAGGACGAGCGAGCTGCACGGCAAAGGCGCCCAATCCTCCGGCGGCCGCATTGATGAGCACGGTGTCGCCCTTGGTCACCTTCATCTGGTTGAGCGCGTTCCTCGCCCCTTGCGCGTGCCCGGAGAACCCGCCGGCGACCTCCCACGGCATGGTCGCGGGCTTGCGGACGACCTGATCGACGGGGACGACGATGGGCTCGGCGTAGGCGCCGAGGGTGCTGAAACCGAGGACGGGCTCGCCCACGGTGAGACCGGTGACGTCCTCGCCGACCTGCTCGATGGTGCCGGCGAACTCGTTCCCCGGCACCATCGGAAAGTCGCCGGTGAGGGCGCGAGGGAATTCCCCGGCTCGGACGCCATGTCTGCGGGTCAGGACTCATGGGTTGTCGGCTTGAGGTGCTGGCGACTGAGGTTGGCAAGTTCCGTCGCTGCAGCATGGATCTCGGAGGTGTCGTGTCCTTGCAGGGCCTGCTTCAGGCGCGCTACCGATGCGCGGATCCTCGCTTCGCCGTCCCGGTCGTGCTCGTGTTGGCTGAGAAATCGCTCGGTTGAATACACGAGGCTGTCGGCGTTGTTCCGTACTTCGACGGCATGGAGTCGTTGTCGGTCGCGTTGGGCGTAGATCCGCGCGTCTTCGGTTGCCTTGAAACACTCGTCCGGTGAGGCTGAAACGACGCATCGATCGAGCATGACCTGCTGCTTCTTTCTGGTCGCGAGGTTTATGGCCGACACTTCCAGCTCGTAATTGGCGTCTACGGAGAAAGTGACCTCGATTTGCGGCACGCCGCGCGGAGCGGGTTCGATTCCGGTCAGTTCGGCGGTGGCCAGCAGCTTGTTGTCGGCCGCGATTTTCCGCTCGCCCTGGAAAAGCTGGATGTTTACAGATGGCTGGTTGTCCTCGGCAGTCGTGAATATCTCAGATCGCTTGACGGGAATGATGGTGTTCGCATCGATCAGGCTGGTGAACACTCCGCCTCTGGTCTCGATACCAAGGGAAAGGGGAATGACGGCCAGCAGTTCGGCGCCCTTGACGTCGCCGGACATTGTTGCGGCGTGGAGGGCCGCCCCCAGGGCGACGGCTTCGCCGGGGTCGACGTCGCCGCGTGGTTGTTTGCCGGTCAGTGTCCAGAGGAGCCCGCGGATGGCGGGCATTCGAGCCGAGCCTCCCGCGAGCACGACGTCGGTGATGTCGGGTTTTGTGATCCCGGCGTCGCGGATGACCGCATGGATCAAGGCAGCGCATCGGTCGAGGAGATCTGTGCTCAGGCGGTGCAACCTCTCCTGTGTCAAGCTGCCCCAAAGATGTAGTGGATTGTCATGCTTTGTTGTGATGTGGAGCTCATTGAGCGGTACTTCTGTGCTGCTGGAGAGGCTGATCTTCGCCCGTTCTGCGACGAGGCGTAAGCGCCGGAGGGCAGGCATGTCCCCGACGAGGTCCACGCCGTATCGGTGGCCGAGCCAGCCGATGAGGTCGTTCACGACGCGCTCGTCCCACGCGTGGCCGCCGAAGGCGTCATCGCGTCGGCACGCACGCGTTTCCAGGAAGCCATTCTCGGCTTGCGGTGCCGGGTGGACGATCGAGACTTCCAGAGATGTGCCGCCCAGGTCGAAGACCAGGACCGTGCGGTGGCTGGCCGCCGGAAGGCGGTACCCCAATACGGCGGCTGTCGGTGTGTTGACGAGGCGCAGGAGGTTGAGCTCAGCCAGGGCGCAAGCCTCCTCCAGCGGTCGTCGCAGGTTCGACCGGCTGCCGGCCGGGATGGCGAGCACGACGTTGGTGACCGGCGCTCCAAGGAATGCCTCGGCGTCGAGTTTCAGGCGCCGGAGCAGGAACCCGCACAGCTGTTGGGCAGTGAATTGCTCACCTTTAACGCCGAAACTCCATCCGTTTCCTAATTCTCTAATAAAAGAGCGCGTAGTCCGATTTATGTCATCGGGTGGGTGGCGGAGCGCGTCCTCGCCCACGAGAACATCGCCGGTGGCCGCGATAGTGATGATTGAGGGCGTGGATCGTGAGCCGTGCCGGTTGTGAATGATCATTGCTTGGTCGTCCTCGTGGGCGGCCGCGCGCGAGTTGGTTGTGCCCAGGCCAATGCCAATGGACCGGGAGCGGGTCATGTGTCATACCTCAGTTCACTCATGATTTGATCAAAGGTGATCTGGTAGCAGAATTTCGTACTGTTTTCCTGATTTCTGACGATCAGGAACGATATCCGTTAGTCTCCCGCTGTAGTTGGCTTTCTAGTGACATGGCGGATCCAGTGCACCAGGTGTGTGAGGCATGACAGGAATGCCCTCGGTCAACTTCCTCGCGCATGCAATGCGTCAGAACGAGGCCGGCGGCCGTATCGAGTTCGAGCAGATGCTCGGGATGCTGGTTCAGGCCATCGAAGGAATCCAAGCGCGGATCCCCGAGCCGAGCGGCAGCGAAGGCGATTGGGGCATCGACGTATTGATCGGCGAACTCCACGGTCGTGTATCGATCTGGCAGGCGAAGTACTACATCGACGGCTTCAACAGCAAGCATCACGAAAAGGTGAGACGCTCCTTCAAATCCGCGCTCGATGCCAGAGCCAAGCATCATCACGTCATCGACAGATGGATTCTGTGTATCCCCTGTACGATGCCGCCCGCCTCCGACAGATGGTGGGGAGAATGGGTTGAGCAGCAAGAAGACACTGGCATCAAGATCGGCCTCTGGGATGAGAACAAGCTGCGTGATCTTCTGGCGCGGCCCGAGGCAGACCACATCCGGAACCTCTACTACAACCCTTATCGCTCACCAGTGGATGACCATCCGGCGCCGATCACGCTTGCCGTACCCGCAGACGACGGCCAGTGGCGGCCGGGGTGGATCAACGGCCACCACCTCCTGCACGAGGATGCGGTCGAGACGCCGGCCGCGGACCGTTCATGGGTATGGCGACAGGCGACCGCCGATCGGATCAGCCCGCCGGGACAGCGTGTCGTACTCCGGCAGGTTCAGTTGTTCCGCGATTCGCCTCACGGTCGTGCGAGACAGGATGGACTGGTCGATCAGGCCGCTCTCCTGGACGATCTGGCCGGTGTTCGCGGCCTGCCGCGTAAGGCCGAGCTGATCCGCGTAGGCGACTCCGTGGTGACGCTGGCCACCACATATTCAGCGGGTTCGTCGTGGCGAGAAGCACTGGGTCCGGCCACAGCGCTTGATCGGCTGGGAGCCGCGGCTGTGACCGCGGCTGCCGCCGCCGTGTGTGACAGCTTGCATGAATTGCATCGACGAGGTCACGCGCACCGTGCCCTGAGTCCAGATGTCCTCATCCTGCGTGAGGGCAGGCTCGCGGCGGTTCTTCGCGATCTCGGCTTGGCCGCGATCCCGGTGACGCCCGGTGAAGGAATCGCGCCCTACCAGGCTCCGGAACAGCTTCGACCGGGCCTGGCTCCAGTTCCGCCCGGGCCGAGCACTGACATCTACCAGGTCGCCGCGCTCGTTCACCATTCCATCTCCGGCATGCCAGGCGCCGTGCTGCCGCTACGCGCGGTCGTGCCCGAGTTCCCCGACGTTTTGGAGGACATGTTGGCCCGAGCCCTTGACGCCGATCCGACTCGACGCCCTGCCGATATCCGGGTACTCGCGGCTGAGTTGCGCCGGGCGCGGGAGGTTCTGTCTCGCGGGGCGATGTCATGACCACTGTGCCGGTGCTGCTGTCCACAGCCGTGGCGGTCGTGCCCTCCCAGAAGATTTACGCCAAGCTCGGCCCTGCCCTGCATCCACTCGCGCTGATCGAGGAGATGAGCAGCCTCGCCCGCCTGGGTACGCTGCCGGCACGGCTGGATGATGGCCGGCTGGTCGTCTACACCAGCAGGCACGTCGCCTGGCTCTATCCCAGCAACCGGGGTGACGCCTACAGCCTGGGCAGCGCCGTCCCACGTACGTTCAGGGACGAGGAGCGGCTGGTCGCAGCTGCCTTGCTCATTCGGTGTCAGTACGGCTGGCAGGCGTTTCAGCATGTCCGTGATGTACGTCTGGGCATGTCGGCCCATTGGGATCTCCTGATGCGAGCCTGGGCCCAGGCCGAGGCGCCCGTGACCGCCCGATCCCAGCTGCCGCCCTCGCACGCGCGGTACCTCGATCTGATGAGCCGAGTGATCGAGGCGGGCAGGGATATCGAGGTCGCCAAGCAACACGGTGCCGAGCCATTGCTCTACCGCAACAAGGCCAGTGCCAGGGAAGAGCGCCACTCCGCCCGAGACGTCTACACCTTTCAGCTCCTGCGATCCGCCGACGTGGCGGAAGGCGCGGTGCTCTATGTGCGGGAACGGCCAGAACTGCGCGGCAGAGTTAAACGGCTCAAGGGCGCCGAACTCACGATCCGCTTTGAACGCGCCATTGACTACGGCCAAGTGCCCGCGAGTGGCGCTCTGATGGCGATGCCCAGCGACCGCATCTTCCAAGCGCAAGCGGACGCGGTAACACGCCTCCGGGAGGGCCGATCGGCCAACCCTCGCCTGCTTCACCAGCTCGTCAATCGCCAGGTCTCACCGTACGAACCAGACGGGCACGCACAGCCACGTGAGCCGCTCGATCGTGAAAGCGGCCAGCTCGCCGCCTTCCAGCGCGCCCTCGGGGCCCCCGACATGCTGCTGGTCCTCGGCCCGCCCGGCACCGGCAAGACCAGGACTATCGCTCAGATCGTCACCGCGTGCGCGGGCCGCCAGCGAGTGTTGATCACCTCTCACACCAATCGAGCGGTGGACAACGTCTTGGAGAAGCTGCCGGAGGATGTTTTCACCGTCCGGATCGGCAACGAAGACAAGATGAGCGCTCACGCCAAAAGCCTCATAGTCGAGACCCGAGTGCAGCAGGAACAGAGCCGTATCCTGGCCGGCACGGAGGGCACCGCGGCCGCACTGGCCGCTTTCTCCGGCCCGAATGCTCCCGCTCAGCGCTGGCTCTCCTACCTGGCACAATGCCCTCGACAGCGCCTCATCAGCCGACTCCACCGCAGGACTGCTGGCGGCCGAGCGGGAAGCAGTCGTCGCGCGGGTGACCGCGCCGCTGGCCGATCGCCTGAGCAGGGCCGAGCATGAGGCTTCCACCGCTCGTGCGCTCGCCACTGAAATCGACGTTGCGTGCCGTACCGCACGTAAACGCTATGAGACCAGCCTCGCGAGAGCAGAATCGGGACCGTTCGCCTTCTTCTTCCGATGGCTGGCCGGTCGCCGGTTACCCAGACTCCAAGCAGCGCACCAGGATCTCGCCGCGGCGCAGGACAGACTCGCGAGGGCCGACGGCGCGCACGAGACCGTCAAGGCGCATCTGGAGCAACAGGTCGCAAGCGAGCCACAGGCCACTCGGCTGGCCGGAGAGATTCATCGGACGCACGCACAGCGTGATCGTGAACTTGCCGACGCCGAACGAGCCGCATCCATGATCCGGCCCATGATCTCCGCCTGGTTGCCGCTGAACGCGGCGGGATGTGGCGGCGACCTCGCCCGCTGGCGCACCGAATGCGCGCAGCTTGAGCAGGCTGTGGCCAAACTGGCGGCCAGAACGGAGATATTGGCCCAATGGCGTGCCGGCCTGGGGGCGGCCGGTGAGGAACTGCAACGCGAGATGGTGCGATACGCCACTGTGGTCGGTGCTACCTGCATCGGCACCGCGACTGCCGGGCTGCTGGCCGATCTCGAGTTCGACCTGGTGATTGTGGACGAGGCCGGGCAGATCTCGACACCCAACCTGCTGGTCCCGCTGGTACGCGGCAAACGCACCCTGCTGGTAGGTGACCACCATCAACTGCCCCCGTATCTCGACGAGGAGATCCGTGCCTGGGCCGACGGTCTACGAGCCGACAACGAAGTCGCTCCGGAGG
Organism: Acrocarpospora pleiomorpha; assembly: GCF_009687885.1. Classification (GTDB taxonomy): domain Bacteria; phylum Actinomycetota; class Actinomycetes; order Streptosporangiales; family Streptosporangiaceae; genus Acrocarpospora; species Acrocarpospora pleiomorpha. The sequence continues at coordinate 42,021 of NZ_BLAF01000021.1, read as the reverse complement.
CCGCGGAAGCGATTGGGGACATGCTGCGTCGCAGCGCCTTTGAGCAGCTGTACGGCACGCTTCCTGATGATCACCAGGTGATGCTCCGTACGCAGCGTCGCATGCCGCGTGAGATAGCCGACTTCGTCTCCGCCGCTTTCTACGGCGGAATCCTGCGCACCGACCATCCGGGCCAGGGAAAGGACCCGATCTTCACAAGCCCGTTCGCCATGATCGACACCTCCGACCTGCCCCGAGCCCGTCGGCACGAGACAGAGATGACCGGCGATACAACCGGCTACCGCAACGAAGCAGAGGCCGATCTGATCGTCCGGCTGATCAACGCGTACGCACCCCACTACAAGGACTGGGCGGTGATCGTGCCGTACAACGCCCAGGCCGACCTGATCCGTGCGGGCCTCGGCACGGCCGAGGCGGCCGAGCACGTGGGCTCCGTCGACTCCTTTCAAGGGGGCGAGCGTGACCTCATCGTGTACGGCTTCACCCGCAGCAACGTCGGCGGTGAGGTCGGCTTCCTCAAGGAGTTGCGCCGGCTCAACGTAGCCATCTCGAGAGCCCGCGCACAACTCATCGTCGTCGGCGACACCACGACGCTGGGCAAGGCCCGCAACAATGACTTCGCTCAGCTCATGAAAGCCATGATCGCCCACCTCGCACGGGTCGGAGATCTCCGGCCTTCCCGCGAGGTCAGCGCCCTGATCGACGCAGTCACGGAGGTGTGAGATGGGACATACCATCATCTATCCCGCCATACGAGCTGTCGAACACGCGGTCACTCGGTCGGGCGCGCACCCCGTGCGTATCTTTCCCGTCCTGTGGCCGCTCTGGCAGGTCGAAGTCACCGCCGACCTCTACGAAGAGCAGGCTTACGAGGTGATCGACCGGTATCTCATCAGAGCGATCGCCGACGGCGGCCTCACGACCGCCGGTGAGCTCAGCACTTTCTTCGGCCTCGACCGCTCCCTCGTGGAGCGTTGCCTGCACTTCCTGGCGATCATGGGCCATGTCTCGACGACCGGTGACGGCATCGTCCGCCTCACCGACCTCGGAATACGCTCGCACCGCGAAGGAGTGCGCTACGCCCTGCGCAGGGAAAGCCGAAGAAAGCTGCTCTTCGAACGGTTCACCGGGCAACCCCTGCCCAGAAGCCACTACGACGGGTCGGTCAGCATCCTGGACATCCCCACTGTGAGCAAGGAGATGCTGGCTGATGGCACGCGTTTCCGGCCGATGTTCGCACTGACCCCATTCACCGGAAAACTCATCACCGACCTCGCCGCGCGGCCCGACCGCGCTGCTTACAACGTGCCCGTGCAACTCACCGAAGTCAGGGATGTACGACCCCAGGAAGCGTACTTGCCCACCTATCTCATCGAGACCATCAAGGGAACGTTGCTGGCATACACGGCCGCGAACAGGGAACGCGACTCATTCCTGGAAGGGGTGCTCAATCAAGTGCCCGAAGCACGTGCCAGGGTCGAAGCTGAATCCCGGCTGGACGAACGCTCCTTGTGGCGGGAATGGCTTGCCGACAGCGGCTACGGCCACGGCACCCTTGTCCGGGCCGCGCACGGTGGCTGGCGCGTGGTCCTCCCGGCGAGAATCTACGGCAGCGGGGGCAAGATCCCGCTCAGCCGAGTCGGATCCTTCCAACTACGCAAGAACCACTTCCTCCAGCTGTGGTGCCAGGACGAACGGCTGCGTGTCCGAGCCGCCCACGAACGCGCCCTCGGCATGGCCAGGCAACGCGAGGTGCGAACGCGCTGGGATCTCGAACAACGACTGACGGACCTTGCCGCGCAGCTCGACATCGAGATCCCGACAATCGCCTCCCTGCGTACCTACGCCCAGCAGAACGGTCTTCGCGATCGGCTCGCACACCTCGACGCCCTCGAATAAGGATCACGTATGGTCGGCATGACCCTCACCGTCCACCTCTGGCGGATGAAGTTCCAAGATCCCTACCGATTCGTCGATGCTGCCCGGGCCCGTCTTTGCGTTGCCATCCCCGCACTACTCTGCACCGTCGTCGCGCTGACCGGGTGTAGTGATCGTGCTGGTGACGCGCCCGCACGGCCTACGACGCCGGTGGTGTCCCAGGAGATACGCGAGGTCGACTTCTCGAACCTTGAGTGGTTCGATTCGGTGACGGCTTCGACGGTGAAGCTGGTTGATGGTGCCGCCAGGCGTGACGCCGATAACGAGTCCGGGGGATTGAGCTGGCAGGTGTCGGGGCCGCCCCGGTACGCCGACGCCGACGGGGACGGCGATGAAGACGCCGCGGTGGGACTGCGAGCGACTGGCGCTCAGTTGGTGTCGGAGGCATGGTATGTCTGGCTGTGGGGCGACGGCCAGGTCCAACAGCTGCGGTTGCCGATCGCCACGACATCACGGTGCAGCCGGCCCATCGAGGCGGTGACGGCCGTCCCGGACGGCTTCATGGTCAAGCAGTTCATGTCCGTGAGCGAAGACAGCTGCGCCAGCGGCGGCTCCGTGCCGATCACGCATGTGGTGGGGGTGCGGCATGGCTGGCCCGTGCGCATTCACCCCTACTACGGACCGATGGCCCCGTGTGATCCCCGGCACTTTTCCGTGGCGTTGCACCCGGCGGGCAAGGTCTCGTTGTACACCTCGGCGGACGTTCGTTCTCCCTTGGTGGAGCCGGCCGCCACCTATGACAGGTTTCTTGTGGACAAGTACAGCGCCGATCCTTCGCTGACCCCCGAGTGGGACTGGATTCTCGGTATCGCGGTCAGTGGCACCCGCAAAGTGTGCGGGTGGGCTCGTGCGGATCAAGTCCGAGCGTTGTGGTGATGAGCCGGCGGTGGAGGCACTACCGGGGTCGATACCTCGACCATAGTTCGACGAGGTCGGTGCGTGGGCTGTCTGTGACGGCCACCCCGATCAGACGCGCCTCGGTGTCCGTCCACACCAACGCCCGTTGCGTGGGACTCCAAGCGAAGACGTGAAGCCCCGGCGGGGGTGTCTTCTCGCCACCCACCGGCTGGACGGGCGGTGCGGCATCGAAGTAGGCGGGCGCGACCTCGTTGTAGGCAGCCGGTCTGTAGTTGGCGAACATCACCGTGAGGTTGCCGTCGTTGGTGCAGTAGCTGCTCCGGACCGGCAGCCCGCCGCCTTGGGTCCTGCGGGCTGGGAAGTTACCGGTGAGGGCGGTGTCTCCAGAGCCGGACCGGCATCGACTCCAGCTCGGATAAAGATCCCACGCCTCGATGAACGCCCGCATGCTCGACGAGTCGGCCAGTTCGCTGGGGACACCGGGAAGGCCGGCGAGGGGGTTCTCGCTGGGGGCGATGGAAGGGCCGGAGCTCTCGCTGGGGTCTCCGGGTGGGTTGGACACGTTGCTCAGGAGCGTACCGATCACGATCAGTACGGCGGCGAGGACGCCGATCGCGGACAGCAGTGTCGCTCGTCGTGTCACTGGCCGGCGTTTGCCGGTGTGGTCCTCGTCGGCGGCCGCAGGATCGCCACCGGCGCTTTCGGCCTGTAATCGTGGGCGCAGTGCCAGGCGGATCCGATGGTCCAGCGCGCCGCCGTCCGCCAGGCCGGCCAGGTGCGGACGGGGCGTGTAACGACGCAGCACCGCGGCGATGACGGAGGCGGCGGTTCCCGTCGCGGCGGTCAGCCACGCGACGACTTCGCCGTGGACCTCGGGACTCACCTGTTCGTTCGCGTTCAGGTGCAGGATGGCGTCGGAGACCTCGTCGAGCAGATCCCACTGGGCCAGACTCTCCGCGTGGCCGGCGATGGCCAACAGCCACGTGATGGCACGGCCGTGGTCGCCGGGTTCCCGCCCGGCCGATCCGTTCGCCGAGTCCAGAAGACGGATCGCGCGCACCACCTCCCCGACGGCCTGCGGATCCGCCGACACCGCCGCCCGGAGCCGGTCGCCGTCGAGAGCGACGAGAACATCTCGGAAGAAGTCGTGATCAAGGTCGGACCGCGCCGCGAGCCGGAACAGTTCGACGAGCGCTTCCCGGTCTCCCGCGCGTACGGCGGGGAGAAGCCGCCCACCACGGGACGCCAACTCCGCCGGCGCGTCGAACTCCGCCGCGACCATGGAAAGAAGCTCGTCGACCGTTCCGATGCGTCGATGGGGGTCGTGCATCGTCGCGGCCCGGACGATGGCGCGCCACGGCCCGGACGGAGGCAGCAGGGGGACATTCGGCTGCGGCCATGTGCCCTTGAGCGCCCAGCCGACGATCTGTCCGATGCTGTAGATGTCGGCCGGCGGTCCGGCCACGTGCGCGTCGACCGCCAGCTCCGGCGCCGCGAATCCCTCGGTCCCGAACTGGACACCCACCTGGGTACGGCGAGGGTCCGTGGTCTGTCCACGGGGCCGCCTGCCCAGCCCCCAGTCCGCGACCACCCACCGGCCGGCGAAACGCAGAACGTTGTCCGGCTTGAGGTCTCGGTGAATCCAGCCCTTCCGGTGCGGTTCACGCAACGCCTCGCATACGGCCGTCACCAAGGCGCGCACCACCGCCGATTCCGGAGGTTCCTCGGCGAGGACTCGTGCCGTGCCGTCCGCCAGCGGCATGACGAACCAGTCATACGACCGGCTCCAGTCCAGGACGGGAAGCACATGGGGATTGCCCCCGAACAGGCGAGCCGCCTCCACCTCACGCCGCATCCGCGCGAGAGCGTCGGGGGAGCGCCAGTCGAGTCTCTTGAACGCGACACGCGCACCGGTGGGTTTGTGGACGGCGCCGAAGACCGTCGCCTGACCGCCCCCGGCGATCGGCCTGGCATCGAGGGCGAAGTCCTTACGCGAGCCCCGAGCTGTGAGCCGGACCACCTCAAGCGCGGAGGTCAGGCCAGGACCGGCCACGTCGTCCGTTCCCGGCCCTTCCGATTCCGAGGCCTTGCCGTTGGCGTGCGCCGACATCAGCGGCAGGCGACGGATTCGCCGTACCGGCAGCCGATCTGCCTCACTCCGAGCTACCTCCGTGCCAGTGCTAGAGGGGGACCAGGGGCCGATATCGGCAATAACAAGGTGATCCGGTCGCTTCGTGGCAAGACGACAGACATTGACCAGCATTGCTCGCCTAACCAGCAGACGGAGACTATCGCGAGTCACACGGTCGGGGGCTGAAACCCCTGCCGCCGGTGGGCGGCAGGGGGGTCCGCCACCTCGCTGTGCAGGTCAAGGCGGGTACGGAGTTGGTTGCGCCGGCGTTGGCGAGGAAGCCGAACGCGGTGGTCGCTCCGGCCCCGAGGCTGCCGTTCCAGCTCACGTTGCCGGCGGTGACGCCGGCGCCGCTACTGGTGACCATGGCGTTCCACGACTGCGTGATCGCCTGGCCGTTGGTATAGGTCCAGGTCACGGTCCACCCGGTGATCGCCGAGCTGCCGGCCCGGACGGTCACGTCGCCCTGGAAGCCGCCCTGCCAGGCATTTGTGATCACGTAGGTAGCCGAGCAGGTGCGTGCACCCCCGGAAGGGCTCGGTGAGGGCGAGGGACCCGGTGAAGGGCTCGGCGACGGTGACGGTGGCGGTGGCGGTGACGGGCTGGGGCTTGGGGAAGGGCCGGAACCCAGCGTCAGATCGGCATCGGTGAACGTCCCGTGCGCCGGGTTCACGTCGGCCTCGCCGCCCGCGCCGTTGCAGCCCCGGTCGGGGTTGAACATCAGGTAGGTGCCCGAACCGCAGTCGATGGCCGGCTCGGCGTCGCCGCCGACGACCACGTTCCCGCTGAGGTTCGCGCCACCCTGCACCAGGGCGCTGTCGCGGACGATCGCGTTGCCGGTGACTGTGGCACCGCTGTTGACCCAGGCCATGCCCTCGATCCGGGCGTTGCCGCTGACCGTGCTGTTGCCGTAGACCGCCGCACGTGGCCCCACGTACGCGCTGGCCGGCACGTTGGCACGGCTGTCGACCCAACCGCCGCCGTTGGAGTGCCACCGGCCGCCCGTGGGGGTGGGCCGGGTGTGCCCGGCCTCGTGCCCGTACGGCCCCCTCGATGCGGAACTGGTAGGGGTTGCGGTAGTTGCGTGGGTACCCGTCCAGGAACGCGTACTTGTGGACGACCCCCGGCGTGCCCGCCACGACGAGGTACACCTCCCGCTCACCGGCCTGTGTCTGGAAGCTAAGCGTGCTGTCGGTCATCACGGTCACCGGGCTGTAGCGCGGTGTCCCGTTGCGTACGGCCACGAACCCGACCGCGAGACCGTTCTGCCCGGCGGCGCTGACGGATGTACTGCATCAGCATCCAGTTGCCGTAGTGGTGCCGGCTGCTGCTGTAGGCCAGGTGCTCGGTGCGGATGAACCGGGTCAGGTCGCCGACGGCCACGGTGGGGTAGACCTGCATCGCCCACCCGCGCCGAGGCACCCGATCCACACCCGGCAAGACCTTTGTCGGTCCACATAGTTTGCCTTTCAAACAAATCATGTCAAGGTGGTCTCACCCGATCGGCCGGGTCAGCGGATCCTCTCGCCGCCGCCAGAGCGCGCTGACCACGAGCAGAAGCTCTGTCGATCAGCTCCAGCCGGCATCGGCGGGTACGGCCTCAGCCATGTAAGTTTCGGGCTGGGTGTCATTGCGGCTCGTCACACCATGCTGGTCAAATAGGGCACACGTTCGGGCACCGCTCGCCGCGTGGCCCGGAGAAAGTCCGCCAGGATCGGGTCGCTGTTGCTCGATCGGTAAGCCGCCAGGACTGTCCGGTTTGCTCGCTCGTGATGCAGTCGGGTGGCATCGATGCGGTTGTCCGCTCGGTGCCCCAATGCGGGTGCGACGGCGACACCACCCATGCCGACGACAAGCTCTCTGACGACGTCGTAATTGTTGCTGCGGAAACGGATCCGCGGAACGAATCCCGCTGCCGCGCAAAGCCGCGTCAGTGACGTGGCGCCGGCTGTTCCCTCCGCGCTGGTGATCCAGGATTGATCGGCCAACCGGGACAGTTCAGCGGGCGGACCGCTACCGGCACGGCGGAGCAGCAGCAGGTCCTCGCGAAACAGCGGCTCGGTGGTGACATCCTCCGGCCACTGCCGCGGACAGAACCCATACTCGTAGAGGAACGCGACATCGAGAGCACCCTCGACCAGCGCACCGACGAGGGTGTCGGGCTCACCTTCCTCCAGCGTCACCTCGATACCCGGACGATCGGCGGCGAAGTCCGGCAGCACCCGCGGGACCAGGCCGACATTGCCGGTCGGAAAGCTACCCAGCCGGATCCGGCCGGACGCACCGGTCGCCAGTTGACGAACCTGGTGTTCCAGTTCGTCCACACTGGCCAGCACGCGCCGGCTCAGCTCGACCAGCCGGTGCGCGGCCGCCGTCATGCGCACGCCGCGGGCCTCGCGGTCGAACAACACGAGCCCGGTGTCCTTCTCCAGCGCGGCGATCTGCTGCGACACCGCCGAGGAGGTGTAGCCCAGTTCGCGAGCGGCGGTCGCGAACGAACCCGTCCGGTGCACGGCCTGCAGCGTGACCAGATGATGCAGTCGGTACATCCCGCGCCCTTCGTCGCCTCAGCCGGGAGGATAAGCATCCTTTGCCCTTCATCGCAAATTCTGTCGGTCTCCTTGCTCTTGGTTTCGGCTCCCCGCACGCGCGATCGTGGACCGCAGGACCCGCTGAGGAAGGAGTTGAACGCCGGTGCCCGACCGACTGGAGCTGGCGCTGCGGGAACGCGGCTGCGGCGAGGTCGCCGCGGACCGAGGTCGGCGCGCGCAGTACGCCGCCGATGCGTCGAACTACCGGCGGGTGCCCCGCGCGGTCGTGTTCCCCCGCACCCGCCAGGACGTCATCAACGCCGTCGCGGTGTGCCGTGAGCTGGGGGTCCCGATCACCTGCCGGGGCGCCGGCACCAGTACCTCCGGCCAGGCCGTCGGCGAGGGCGTGGTCCTGGACTTCTCGCGCTTCTACAACCGGGTGCTGGAGCTGGATCCGCAAGGCCGGCGCGCCGTCGTGCACCCCGGCATCGTGCTCGACGACCTGCAGGCCGCGGTCGCCCCGCACGGGCTGGTGTTCGGGCCCGACCCCTCGACACACAGCCGCTGCACGATCGGCGGCATGATCGGCAACAACGCGTGCGGCTCACACTCGCTCGCGTGGGGACGGACGTCGGAGAATGTCATCGAGCTCGAGGTCGTGACCTACCGCGGGACCGTACTGACCCTGGGCGAGATGACCCGCGATGAGATCACCGCCGCGATCGAGGAAGGCGGGGAGCGCGGCGAGCTGATCGCCCGGCTACACGAACTGGTCCAGGGCGATCTGGAGGTGCTGCGGACCCGGCTGGGCCGGTTCCCGCGCCAGGTCTCCGGGTACGCGCTCGAGCAGTTGCTGCCCGAGCACCGGTTCAACCTGGCCCGCGCACTGGTCGGGTCCGAGGGCACCTGCGCGATCATCCTCTCGGCGACGCTGCGCCTGGTGCCACAGCCCCCAGCGCGGGCGCTGGTCGTCCTCGGCTTCGAGAACGCGTTCCAGGCCGCGGACGCGGTCCCGGCGTTGCTCGGACAGACCGGGCTGCTCGCGCTCGAAGGATTGGACCGGTCGCTCACCGACGTGGTCACCCGGCCCGAGACTCGCGCGACCATCGTGACGCTGCCCTCCGGGAACGCCTGGCTGTTCGCCGAGCTCGGCGGCTACCGGGGCGCGCTCGAGGAGGCAGCGGCCGCACTGGTCACGGCCGCTGTCCCGGCCGCGGGTTTCACCGGCGCGGAAACCGTGACCGACCCCGACCGATCGAAACGTCTTTGGCGGATCCGCGAGGACGGCGCCGGCCTGGCCACCCGGCTGCCCGACGGCTCCGAGGCATGGCCCGGCTGGGAGGACGCGGCAGTCCCCCCGGCCGAACTCGGCCCGTACCTCCGCGGATTCTCGACGCTACTCGGGCGGCACGGCCGCCGCGGCGCGGTCTACGGCCACTTCGGCGAAGGCTGCCTGCACGTACGGATCGACTTCGACTTCACGACCGAGCACGGCGTCGACACGTTCCGCGCGTTCGTCACCGACGCGGCGAAGCTCGTCGCCGCCCACGGCGGCTCGCTCTCCGGAGAGCACGGGGACGGCCAAGCCCGTTCGGAGCTTCTGCCGCTGCTCTACCCTCCTGAGGTCATCACGCTGTTCGAGCGGTTCAAAGCAGCCTGGGACCCCGACAACGGACTCAACCCCGGCATGATCGTGCGTCCACTGCCGGTCGACGGGAACCTGCGCATCAGCCCCACCCGGGCCGGCCTCCCGCTGACCACGGTATTGCCGTTCCACGCCGATGGCGGCGACTTCGCCAAGGCCACCCGCCGGTGTGTGGGTGTGGGCCGCTGCCGGTCGCACGCGCCCGCCGGCGGGGTGATGTGCCCGAGCTACCGGGTGACCAGAGACGAACGAGACTCCACCCGCGGCCGAGCCCGCCTGCTGTACGAGATGACCCAGGGCGAGGTGATCACCAGCGGGTGGCGGTCCGAGGAGGTCCGTGATGCCCTCGACCTGTGCCTGTCCTGCAAGGGATGCAGCGTCGACTGCCCCGTCGGCGTGGACGTCGCGAGCTACAAGTCCGAGTTCCTGCACCAGCACTACTCCGGACGCATCCGGCCTGCCTCGCACTACTCGATGGGCTGGCTGCCGTTGCTGTCCCGCGTCGCAGCACGCACGCCCCGCCTGGTCAACGCGGTGACCTCGTCCCGGCTCGCCCCGTTGCTCAAGAAGGCGGGCGGGATCGCGGCGCAGCGGGAGATCCCGCGGTTCGCCGAGCGCACCTTTCTCGACTGGTTCCGCGCACGCGACCCGCGCGGGGATGGCCATCGCGGACCGGTGCTGCTGTGGGTCGACTCCTTCAACAACCACTTCAGCCCTCAGGTTCTTCAAGCCGGCGTTGTGGTCCTGGAGCACGCCGGTTACCGTGTCCAGGTTCCCAGGGGCACCCAGTGCTGCGGCCTGACGTGGATCACCACCGGGCAACTCGGAATCGCCCGCCGCGTCGCCGCTCGCACCACCCGGGCACTCACAGAGGTCGTCGATCGCGGCATCCCGGTCGTCGGGCTCGAACCCAGCTGCACCGCGGCGCTGAAAACCGACCTGCCGGATCTCCTCGCCGACGATCCGGTCGCCCGCGGACTTGCCGACGCGATAAGCACGTTCGCGGAACTGCTCACCCAACGCACTCCCGGATGGAAGCCACCGCGGATCGAGGTGACCTCCCTGTCGCAGACGCATTGCCACCAGCACGCCACGTCCGGATTCGGCGCCGACGCCGCGCTGCTGGCCGCGGCCGGAGTGGACAACCAGGTTCTCGACTCCGGATGCTGTGGCCTGGCCGGCAACTTCGGCTTCGAGGACGGCCACTACGACGTGTCGATCGCCGCTGGAGAGCAGGTGCTGCTGCCCGCCGTTCGAGCTGCCGCGCCCGACACCGTGGTGCTCGCCGACGGATTCAGCTGCCGCACTCAGATCGCCCAGGCCACGGACCGGACGGCCACGCACGTGGCCGAGCTCATCGCCACCCGACTGTCCACATGAGAGGGAACTGACATGACCGACGCGCTCGATCTCGTCGACGAGTGGGGCCCCGAGAAGATCGTCGTCGTCTCACACCGCCGCACGGGGATGAGGGGTGTGCTGGTCATCGACAACGCGGCCCGGGGCGTCGGCAAGGGCGGCACCCGCATGGCGCCGACGGTGACCGTCACCGAGGTGGCCCGGCTGGCCCGTAACATGACCTGGAAGTGGGCGGTGGTCGATCTGTTCTATGGCGGGGCCAAGGCCGGTATCGTCGCCGACCCGACGTCGCCCGACAAGGAGGCGATCCTGCGCGCGTTCGCCCGCGCATTGCACAACGAGGTCCCCCGCGATTACGTGTTCGGGCTCGACATGGGGCTGACCGAGGACGACGCCGCGATCATCCAGGACGAGCTCGGCGACCGTGGAGCCGCTGTCGGCACACCGTCCCACCTCGGCGGTGTCGCCTACGACCAGCTCGGTGTCACCGGCTTCGGGGTGGCCGAGGCGGCCGACGCGAGTGCTGAACTGATCGGCCGCCCGCTGGCCGGTTCCCGGGTTGCGATCCAGGGCTATGGCGCCGTGGGGCGGGCCGCGGCGGAACGTCTCGGCGAGCTCGGAGCCGCCATCGTGGCGGTCTCCACCGCGCATGGGGCCATCCACCACCCGGCCGGCCTCGACGTCACGGAGCTGGGCAAGGCCTGTGACGAGTACGGCGACGCCTTCGTCACACACTTCGGCGGCACCGCATTGCCGCCGGGTCAGGAACTCCTCGTGGACTGCGACATCCTGGTTCCGGCCGCATTGCAGGACGTCATCGACGAAAAGACCGCGCACGCGGTCAAGGCCGGTCTCGTCGTCGAAGGCGCGAACCTGCCCACTTCCCCGGCCGCGCAGACCGTCCTCGCCGCGAGGGGCATCACCGTGGTCCCCGACTTCGTCGCGAATGCCGGTGGTGTGATCGCCGCGGCGTTCGCCATGGACTCCCGCTACTCCGGATTCCGGCCCGGTACCAGGGAGGTGTTCGCGACGATCTCGGACAAGCTGCGGAGTAACTCTCGAACGGTCCTCGAGGAGGCGGCGGGCGCGAACATCACGCCACACCAGGCGGCGCGGCGGCTGGCCGAGGACCGTGTGCGCGCCGCGATGCGGAGCAAGGGCTGGCTCGGGGCCGGCTGAGCGCGGACTCCGACGTCGTCCGGCCGGTGGCTGGGCACAGGACGAGAAACCGCCGCGGCCCGCTGACCCGGCCGTGGCGGTTTCTCGTTGTCGCGTCAGAGGAAGCTGACGTTCTGCGCCAGCGTCAGCCGGCTGGAGTAGTTGACTGTGGTGGTGGCACGGCGCATGTAAGCCCGCCAGGCGTCCGAACCGGATTCTCGCCCGCCACCGGTCTCCTTCTCACCGCCGAACGCGCCACCGATCTCCGCGCCCGAGGTGCCGATGTTGACGTTGGAGATACCGCAGTCGGATCCATCCGCCGCCACGAACCGCTCGGCCTCCTGCTGGTCGCGGGTGAACACCGACGACGACAGTCCCTGCGGCACAGCGTTGTTCAGCGCGATCGCCTCGTCGAAGTCGTCATAGGTCAGCACGTACAGGATGGGGGCGAAGGTCTCCTCGCGTACCACTGCGGTCTGCTCCGGCATCCGGACGAGGGCGGGCTCCACGTAGGCCGCGTCCGGCGCCTCGTCCGCCAGCCTGCGACCGCCGCCGACGAGGACCTTGCCGCCCTCGGCCTCCGCCCGGGCGAGGGCGTGGCGCATGCCCTCGGCGGCCGCGGCGGTGATCAGCGGTCCGACGAGAGTGCCGTCGGCGAACGGGTCACCGATGGGCAGCTTCCGGTAGGCGGCGGTGAGCCGGTCGACCACTTCGTCGGCGAGGTCTCGCTGCACGATCAGCCGGCGCAGGGTCGTGCACCGCTGCCCGGCCGTACCGGCGGCGGCGAACACGATGCCGTGCAGAGCCAGTTCGAGATCGGCCGATGGGGCCACGATCGAGGCGTTGTTGCCACCCAGTTCGAGCAGGCTGCGTCCGAACCGGGCAGCCACCCTCGGCCCTATCTCGCGCCCCATCCGGGTCGAGCCGGTCGCGCTGATCAGGGCGACCCTCGGGTCGTCGACGAGCTTCTCTCCGATGCCGCGGTTGCCCAGCAGCAGCCGGTGCACCTCGCGAGGCGCGTCGGCCTCAACGGCCGCACGGTCCAGCAGGTGGCTGCACGCCAGCGAGATCAACGGGGTCAGCTCCGATGGCTTCCACACCACCGTGTCACCACAGACCAGGGCGATGGCGGTATTCCAGGACCAGACCGCCGCCGGGAAGTTGAACGCCGAGATGACGCCCACGACGCCGAGCGGATGCCAGGTCTCGGCAAGCCGGTGACCGGGACGCTCGGAAGCGATCGTGCGGCCGTAGAGCTGCCGTGACAGACCGACCGCGAAGTCGCAGATGTCGATCATCTCCTGGATCTCACCGAGCGCCTCGGAGCGGATCTTGCCAACCTCCACGGTGATCAGGTCGGCGAGATCGTCCTTGTGCTCGCGCAGCAGATCACCGAGCCGCCGCACCAACTCTCCCCGGACAGGGGCGGGTGTGGTCCGCCACGTGCGGAATGCCGTCTGCGCTGCGGTGACCGCCTGTTCGGCCTGTTCCGCGGTGGTAGCGGCGAGCTCGAACAGCGGCCGGCCGGTGATCGGAGTGCGTGCGGTGAGGCCGGTGCCCTCGGGGGCCGTGATGCCGACGCGCCGGAGGGCGCTCAGCGCCCGCTCCCGGATCGCGTCGGTGCTGAGCAGGGTGTTATCTGACATCAGTGGTCCTTTCCAAGGCGCGAAGGGAAATCATCCGAGCTCGCCGGCGAGGTCGAGTGCCTTGGCGACCTCGGCGATCGATGCGCTCTGCTGCTGTTCGTAGAGCGAGAACGGGTCGTGGATGTCCCGGTCGATTTCCCCTGCCAACCAGTCCAGGTCGTACCCGACGCCTTCGCGGGTGTTGTCCCGCGTTCCTTCGCCACTGAGGTTCGACTGGAAGATCCCGGCGGCCGAGCGGGGCAGGAAATCCTCGTAGACGATCGGCTCGGCCCGCAGCCAGCCCTGATCGAGCAGGTCGGTCACGCCCGTCGGTGGCCGTCCGTGGCGAGGCCGGTCATCACGCAGGCGATAGGTGAAGAACGCCAGCCCTTCGTCGATGAGGCTGCGTTCGGTGCCGGGGAAACCCTCCCGCCACACGGTTCGCGCGGCTTCGTCCCACCCGGACTCGGTGGCACGCCGGTCGGTCTCCTCCAGAAGCAGGTCATAGCGCGCGCGCCCCCTATGGGTCAGCGCGATTCCCCGCGCCTCCACCTCACCGAACCGGACCCGCAGTGCTCCGGTGGTGACGCTGCCGTCGGCCAGGCGCATCCGGCGTGGTTCGGCCAGGGCCCGGAAGGATGTCTGGCGCAGCAGGACATCCGGTCCCTCCCAGCGTGGCGGGCCCTGGATCGCGTCGATCATCTCGATGCCGCGTTCGGTCATCGTGCGGTACAACTCGTCGATGTCGAGCACGCGCGGGGTGAGGTGGTTGATGTGGGTGCTGCGCACCCCACCGATGTCGGCGGCGACAGCCGACACCTGTTCCAGCGTCTCGTACCACGCCTTGTCGACGGGTTCACCCGACAGCGCGAACGACCCCACCGCGAGGTTCAGAAAGCGCTCGGCCTGGGCCTGCGGCAGCTCCTTCTCCCGTTCGGCCCGGTCCGCGAGATCGATCAGCTCCGGCGGGAACAGCTCACGTCCGGCCAGGAAGTTCGCCAGGCGGGCCCGCAGATCATCGTCGAAGAACCGCGGGTCCCCGGGGGTGAGCAGGGAGGTGAACACGCGGAACGGATTACGGGCCAGTTCGTCCGCCTCGATCGGGCGGAAGGCCGTCGAGATGACCGGCACCGCGCTGGTGGCGGCCTCACGCAGGTCGTAGAAACCGACCGGGTGCATGCCCAGGGCGCCGAAGATCCGGGCAACCTGCTGCAATTCCCTCGGTGTGCCGACCCGGATCGCTCCATGCCGCTCAGCGGTCACCCGGGCTATCGAGCCGAGCCGCTCGGCGTCGGCGCCCGATCGCTCCAGCACCGCGGCGTTGACCTCGCGGGAGACGTCGACCAGCGTGGTGTAGGCGGGCACTTCGCGGCCGTACATATCGGACAGTCGGCGCGCGAACTCGGCGCGCAACTGCCACTGTCTGATGGTCGTCACTGCTTTCCTCTCGATTCGCGGATCACACGATGTGCGTTTCAGGCCGGGTGAACGCTCCCGGCGCGAACCGCGCTGTGCTCAGTGGGCTCACGTCGAGGAATGGCTCGCGCTCCAGGTAGAGGTCCCGGATCACCTCCCCGACGGCCGGCGCCTGCAGGAAACCGTGGCCGGAAAAGCCCGTGGCATAAAGGAAGTTGACCGTCTCCTCGGCCCGTCCGAGCAGAGCGTTGTGGTCCGGGGTGACCTCGTACAGCCCGGCCCAACCGGGTTTCAGGCCGACGTCCAGCAACCGCGGCGCGCGCGTCTCGATCGCCTCGCCCAGGCGCGGCAACCAGTCCTCCGCGTAATCCAGGTGGAATCCTGGTTTCTGGTCCGGATCGGACATGCCGAGCAGCAGGCCCCGGCCCTCCCGGTGGAAGTAGAACGATGTGGCGAAGTCGATCGTGAAGGGCACCACCGGCGGCAGGTCGGGCATCGGCTCAGTGAACATCACCTGCCGTCGCAACGGCTGGACCGGCAACTCGACGCCGGCCATGTCGCCGATCGCGGCCGACCAGGCGCCCGCAGCACAGATGACGGTGTCCGTTGCGATCTTTCCCTGGTCGGAGACCACTGCGGTCACTCGATCGCCGGATCGTTCTAGGCCGAGCACGGTCGTGCCGGTGCGCAGGACCGCGCCCCTCCGCCGCGCGGCGTTCCCGTACCCCAGCACGACCGACTCCGGAGTGCAGTGCCCGTCGTCAGGCGAGAACGCCGCCGCCAGCACTCCCTCGGTGTCGATCATCGGCGAGAGCCGCCGCGCCTCGTTCACGTCGATCATCCGGCTTGTCACGCCGAGTTCGTTCTGCAGCTTGACATCGCGCTCGAATGCCGCGACATCATCCTGAGTGGACAGCAGGAACAGGTAACCGACCTGGTGCAGGTCGATCTCCTGCCCAGGCCGCTCGCCGAACCGGGTGAACGCTTCGAGGCTGCGCGTCCCCAGTGCGATGTTGAGCTCGTCAGAGAACTGGGCGCGCACCCCGCCCGCGGCGCGACAGGTCGAACCACAGCCCAGCTCTCCCCGCTCGAGCAGCACCACGTCGGTGACGCCCGCTTCGGCGAGATGGAACGCGATACTGGTGCCGATCACCCCGCCGCCGATGACGACGACGGAAGCGCTGTCGGGCAGTGGAGTTCGCGACATCGAAAGCGACCCTTTCCTGGAGTGCCTGGACGACCTCCCCATGGTGAGTCCCGAGATCGTTGACGTCTATTGACACTTCTTTCCATGGATTATTTAGAATCCTTAAATGGAATGGACGAGCGCGCAGTTGCGCTCCCTGGTCGAACTGACGCGGCGGGGCACGGTCACCGCGGCAGCCGAGGCGCTCGGCTACACGCCAGGCGCGGTCTCCCAGCAACTGGGGGCGCTGGAGCGGGCCGCCGGGATGGCGCTGCTGCGCCGGGTGGGACGCCGGGTCGAACTTACCGACGCCGGTCGCGCACTCGCCGCCCACGCCGAGCGGATGCTGGGCATCGCGGCGGACGCCGTCGCTGCCCTGGAACGCACCACGCACACGGTCTCGGGCGTGCTGCACGTGGGCCTGTTCGCCACCGCCGCCGCGGAGATCCTGCCGCTCGCCCTCGCGCGCGCTCAGAACGAGCACCCCGGCCTGACCGTGCACAGCCGGGAAATGGTGGTCGACGAGGTCTACGACGCCGTCGCCGCCGGGTCGGTCGACCTCGCCCTCGGACTGGACTATCCCGACGTGCCGATCCCGCGCGACCCCGCGCTGCGGTTGATCCGTATGCTGCGAGAACGGTTCTCGCTCGCCCTGCCCGAAGGCGTGCTGTCCGGAGCACGGGAGATCAGCCTGGCCGACGCCCGTGATCTCGGCTGGATCCTGCCGGACCTCGACACCCACTACGGGCAGGCGATCCTTACGGTCTGCCGGCGCGCGGGGGTCGAACCCCACGTCCGCCACCAGGTCACCGACACCGCCGCCTCCCTCGCGCTCGTCGAGGCGGGCGTTGGGATCACCCCGGTCACGGACCTCATGCTCCGGCTGCGGCCGTCCCGGTTCCGGGTCGTCGACCTGACCGAGCGGTTCGAGCGGCACATTGTCGTCATCGTGCGCGCCACGGCGCAGAGCCGCCCGACGGTGGCGGCGCTCATCGGTGTCCTCCGAAAGCTGGCCACAGCCGGGGAATGACTCCGGTACCCCGCGAGCACCGAGGCGTCACTCAGCCCCTGCGCAGTCCGGCTGCGGGGGTCCCTTGCCGTTCCCTACGAGGTGTAATACCTTACACCTCAATCCAAAGAAGGGTAGGGCCGACCGTGAGTCAGAGCACTGTCACGCAATACGGTGGCAACAGGGGATTGAGCCGCAACCTCGGGTTCTCGCACTTGGTCATGCTGGGGTTGCTCCTGATCGGTGCGCTGGCTCCGGTGAGCGTCTTCGGTCCGATCGACGCGGTCAGTGGCGGCGCTGTCGCGCTGGTTTACATCGTGGCCTGCATCGCCATGGGATTCACCGCCGCGTCGTACGCCCAGATGGCGCGCGTGGTACCCAAAGCCGGTTCGGTGTTCGCCTACGCCAGCACCGGCATCGGTCCCCGCACCGGGTTCATCGCGGGCTGGATGGTCCTGCTGGACTACATCCTGGTTCCCGGGCTCTGCTACGTGGTGACCGGCCTCGCCATGAACTCTTTCATTCCGTCCATCCCGGTGTGGGTGTTCACGGTGGCGGCACTGGTCATCACCACGGGGCTCAATCTCGTCGGCGCCAAGGTCGCCTCACAGGCCGGAGCGGCGGTGATCGTCGCCGAGGCCGTGATCCTGCTGGTGATCGTAGTCGGCGCCATCCACTTCCTCGGCACGGAGGGCGCCACCCGCGAGACCCTCTCCCCGCTGACCGGTGTCGGCGGCGGCTTCGACGTCATGAGTGTCCTGCACGGTGTGTCCATCGCGGTGCTCTCCTTCCTGGGGTTCGACGCCATCACCGCGTTCGCCGAGGAGAACGCGGGCACACCCAGCGTGGTCAGCAAGGCGACGTTGACCTGCCTTGTCATCGTCGGCGTAGCCTTCGTGGCGCAGACCTATCTCGGCGCGCTCATCAACCCGGTCACCCCCGGGCAGTTGACGGCCGACGCCGCGCTGCAGGGCGCCACCTACTACAGCGCGGTCCAAGCCTCGATCTCGTCCTGGGTCGCCACCGCGCTCGGTGTCGTCAAGGCCGTCGGTGCCGCGTTCGCCGCCATGGTCGCCATGGCCGCCGGCAGCCGTCTGATCTACGGGATGTCCGCCGATCGCCGGCTGCCCCGCGCGCTGGCGGTGATATCGGCCAGGACGCACACGCCGGTCAACGCGACCCTGCTGTCGGCGGCGATCACCGTAGCGATTGCGCTGCCTGCCTCCCTGTTCGCCGACGGGCTCTCCGTGCTCGCCAGCCTTGTCAACATCGGAGCACTGTCGGCGTTTGTGCTGCTGCACATCTCTGTCTTCGCCTACTTCCGGCGGGAAGGCACATTCCGGTTGGTCCCGCACCTCCTCGTGCCGCTCGCGGGTGGCCTGGTCACCGCCGCGATCCTGGCTTCTTCCAGCCGTTACGCCCAGCTGATCGGGCTCGGGTGGCTGCTGGTCGGGATTGTCGTGCTGGCCGTCCAGGGGCTGCGACGGGTCGCAGCCGCACCCGTCGGCGAGGCGTGACGGCGGCGCCGGAGAGCCTCGGGCACCGTTCACCCCTCGCCGCGAGGGCCGGTTCGTTCAGTCGGCGGACCGGCCCTCGGCCATACCCGCCCAGATCCCGCGGGCATGCTTGAGGTGCCGGCTCATCAGCTGGGCGGCGTCTTCGGTCCGGCCTGCTTCGATGGCGTCGAGCAGTTCGTCGTGTTCCCGGGTGGAGGCAAGGAGCCTTTGGCTGCCGGCTATGCCGTCGAAGCCGTAGAGCCGCGCCTGGTCGCGGAGCTGGCCGACGATGTCCACCAGCCGGGGGTTGCCGAGGTACCCCAGCAGCATCAGGTGCAGCTCCCGGTCGATGCCGACGAGGCCGACCCAATCGCCGGCTTCGGCGGCCTTTTGAGCGCGGTCGGAGAGGTCGCGTAGGGCGGCGAAGTCATCGATCAGGCCCTGTGCGGTGATCTCACGGACAGCGCCGACTTCCAGCATGAGCCGGATCTGCAGGGTCTGGTCCAGCTCGGCGTCGGTGAGCACGCGAATGCGGAAGCCGCGATTGCGCACCATCTCGATCAGCCCTTCCTTGGCCAGGTCGAGTAGTGCTTCGCGGACGGGTGTGATCGAAACCTGCAGCTGCTCGGCGACGCGGCCGATGGCGTAGAGCGTTTGGGGCCGGAGTTCTCCGGACACGATCTGCGCCCGAATCGCATCGGCCGCGTCCTCACGCAGGCTGTGGCGTCGAAGCCCCGTGGACGGCTTGTCCGCTGCGACCGGACCGGACATGCGAACCCCCTCGATGTCGAAAGCTTGCCGCCGTCAAGCATAGATCGGTTGAACCTCATGTGTGAGGTATCGCAGGTCTCACGC
The DNA here is from genome assembly GCF_009687885.1 of Acrocarpospora pleiomorpha. Classification (GTDB taxonomy): domain Bacteria; phylum Actinomycetota; class Actinomycetes; order Streptosporangiales; family Streptosporangiaceae; genus Acrocarpospora; species Acrocarpospora pleiomorpha. The sequence continues at coordinate 22,814 of NZ_BLAF01000021.1, read as the reverse complement.
CGATGCCGCGACCGACTGGTGGGCGAGCAGCCGGGCGATGGCCCAGTCCTGCGCGGCGATGCCGACGGTCTTGAACACCGTACGTCCTGTCGTCTCCGGGCGGGTGCCGAGCAGCGGCGCGAGCTCCTGGATCTCCCCGCGTGGGCGGGAACCACGGTTGAGCGCGTGGATGATCTCGCCCGCCTCGCTCATCGCCGCCGGCAAGTGCTCGACGACCACCAGGTCGGCCGTGGCGATGAGTTCGTCGGGCAGTTCCCGCATGGTGGGCCGGAACGAACCGATGGCGTTGACATGCACCTGCGGCGGCAGGGCCTGGAGGGGAAACAGGGGAGTACTCGACGGTGTCGCGCAGCAGACGATCTCGGCATCCGCCAGGGCATCGGCGACGCGCCCTGCGATCCGCACCCGGACGCCGGGCAGTTCTGCCGCCATCGCCTCGGCGAAGGACTCGGCCCGGGCGGGATCGAGGTCGAACACCGTCAGTGCGGTCAGAGGCCGGACGGCCTGCACGGCTCGCACCTGGTCGGCGGCCTGGCCGCCGGTGCCGAGCAGGACGAGCACGGACGCGTGCGGTCCGGCGAGAACATCGGTGGCCGCACCGACGATGGCACCGGTGCGGATCGTCGTGATGGCCTCCGCGTCCGCTACCCATCGCTGCGCCGGATCGGTCCACAGCACCGTGCCCGTGATCGCCGGCGTCCGGTCGAACTCGACGCTGAGCGTCTTGACGGCCGCGGCACCGGTCGGACGGTGATAAGCGGTCATCACCAGGACACGCCCGTCTCCGAGGTGGAGGCGCGGCGGCATCGTGAAATTCCCCGCCGCGACTTCCCGCAGCATGGCGCGGATCGCCTCGATGGCATCGGGCATGAGCACGCGCGCCCGGATCTCACTCGCGCTCATCACCTGATCGGCAGCGGTCACGATTCTCTCCTCCACTATTGACACCTCATATATAAGGTATTACACCTAAGGGACTCAACCATCAAGGAGGCCGGATGACCCCGGAACGGGCGGATGTCGTCGTGATCGGCGGCGGCGTGGTGGGCAGTTGCGTGGCCTACTTCCTTGCCCGGTCGGGAATCGACGTAGTGGTGCTCGACCCCGCGCCCGGAAAAGGCGCTTCCGCTGGCAACGCCGGCCTGGTCGTGCCCAGCTACACCCTGCCCATGTCCAATCCGGACGCTCTGATCACCGGACTCCGTTCATTGCTGGGAAGAGCCCCGTCCACGCTGGCCAGTCCGGTGTCAGCGCGCACCCTTGCCTGGCTTGCCCGGTTCGTGCTGGCTTCGCGGCCGGGCCGGGCGTGGCGGGACGTGAGGGTGCTGCACGAGCTGGCCGAGTTCAGCCGGCGCGGCTACGACCAGCTCCGGTCCGAAGCGGACTTTCCCCTGTGGAGCGACGGCTTCCTGCACCTCGCCCGCGACCGGCGGACGTGGGCGGCCGAGGTGCGCACGGCACGCAGGCTCGCCGCGATCGGGGTGCGTTCCGAAGAACTCGGCCCCGACGCCCTCGCCGCGATCGAACCCGGCCTGGCGAGCGGGTTCGTCGGCGCCATCCGATTCCCGGGCGACACCGCCCTCGATCCGGAGCGCACGACCCGGGCCTTCGCCGAGGCCGCCGTACGGCACGGGGCGGTGTTCCACGCCGAGCGAGTGGTCGGCGTACGGACCGTCGCCGGCCGGATCGAGGCGGTGGAGACCACCGGTCCGACCGTTGCCGGAAAGGCGTTCGTCCTTGCGACCGGTGCCGACACGGCCGCGGTCGGCCGGTTGTTCGGCGTCCGGCTGCCGGTGGAGCCCGGCTACGGCTGGAGCCTCACCCTGCCGACGCACGCTTCCCTGCTGCGCCATGCGGTGCAGTTCGCCGACGAGCACGTCGTGGTGAACTCCGGCCCGGACCGGATCCGCATGACCGGCGGGATGGAGTTCGGCGGGCGGGCGTCGCAGGCGCCGCGCCCGGAGGCCATCGCCACGCTGCGCGCCGTCGCCGAAGCGGCGATCCCCGCGATGCGCACGATCGCCGACCCCGGCATAGCGTGGCGCGGCGCCCGGCCGATGACCCCCAGCGGGCTACCGATCATCCGCCTGGTGCGCGACAACCTCGTCGCGGCCACCGGTCACGGCCCCCTCGGTGTCACCCTCGCACCGGCCACCGGCCGGATAGTCGCCCACCTGGTCACCCAGAAAGGCATTCCACTCCGTTCCTCCTGAAACCCCGAAGGGTTCCGCCATGACCGCTCCCACCCCCCTCCCGGACCGTTCCCGGGCCGTCCTCGCGGTGCTCGTGCTCGCGGCTTTCGCTTACAACGGTCTGGAAACCGTGCTCGCCCCGGCCGTGCCGTTGATCCAGAAAGCGGTCGGCGCGTCGACTCCCGCGATCGCGTGGGTCTTCACCGGTGTCCTTCTCGCGGGCGCGGTGGCGACCCCGGTCGTCGGCAGGCTGGCCGACATCCGGGACAAACGCCGTATTTTGCTCTGGGTGCTCGCCATCGTCGGCGTGGGCACGATCGTGGCCGCACTGGCGAAATCGGTGCTGGTGCTCGCCATCGGCCAACTGCTGCAAGGCGCCGGGCTCGGACTGATCCCCCTGTCGGTCGGGATCATCCGCGACACGCAATCGCCGAACCGAATGAAGGCGGGCAGCGGCATGCTCATCGGTGCCTCCGCGCTGGCGACGGCGGTCGGGCTGCTGATCGCCGGGTCGATCGTCGCGCGCATGCCGTACACCTGGCTGTTCTGGTTCCCGCTGATGCTGATCGGCCTGGCGTTCGTCGCGGCGTGGTTCGTCGTGCCCTCCTGCCCGCCACGGGAGTCCGGCCGGCTCGACTGGCCCGGTGCGGTGCTGCTCGGGCTGGGGCTCACCGGCCTGCTGGTGGCCATCACCGAGAGTTCGTCGTGGGGCTGGACGTCCGGGAGGTTCCTCGGTCTGGTGGCCGCGTCGCTTGTGGTGCTCGGCGTGTTCGCCGTCGTCGAAGTACGCACCGAAACGCCGCTGGTGGATCTTCGCATGCTGGGGACCCGGTCGGTGTTGCTGGTGTGCGTGGTCTCGTTCGTGGTCGGGTTCGGCAGCTTCACCATCTTCGTGCTGGTGCCTATGCTGGTCCAGTTGCCGGTCAGCACCGGGTACGGGCTGGGCGGGTCGGCGACGCTGACCGGCCTGTCCCTGGTGCCGCTCGGGCTCGTCGGCACCCTGGTCGCGCCGCTGACCGGACGTCTGGAACGCGCGATCGGCGCTCGCGCGGTGATGGCGCTGGGTGCGGCGCTGCTGACCGCCGCGAACCTCGCCCTGCTCGGCGCCTCCCAGGCGTGGGTACTGTTCCTCGCGACGGCGTTGGCCGGGGCGGGCATCGGCCTGGCGCTCACCCAGTCGATGAACATCGTCCTGACCACCGTCCCGGGCGAGCGCACCGCGAGCGTCAGCGGCATGACTTTCGTGATCAAGGCCGTCGGTGGAGCGCTGGGCGCTCAGGTCGGCGCCGGGATGCTCGCCGCGGGAGGGGCAGCCGTGCCGGCATGGAGCGACTTCCGTACCGCTTTCGTGGTCGGTGCCGCCGTGGTCGTCGTGGCCGTGCTGTTGAGCTTTGCCCTACCGGCCAGGATCGAGACCACGGCACAGGATGAAATGGCCCTTGCCTGATGAGGAGGATGATTGTGAAACCCGCGATGCTGAACGAGGTTCTCCGGGACGCCTGCCCCCAGCAGGCGGTCGCCGCCGCCTGCGTGCTCGAGGACGGTCACGCGACCGAGGCGGTGGCCGGCCCCGCCGGCCCCACCCCGACGTTCGCCTTCGGCTCGGTGACCAAGGTGCTCACCGCCACGATGGTCGCGCAACTCGTGGCGGCCGGATCGGTCTCGTTCGACGATCCCGTTGTGGCGCACGTGCCCGAGGCCGCCGCCTTGGGCCCGCACGCGAATGAGGTCACGATCCGGATGCTGCTGTGCCACTCCGGCGGCCTGGCGGATGTGTGGCAGCGTTACGGCGGCTTCGACGAACTGCTGGCGGCGGTCGGGAAGGCGGGCGTGACCGGCGCGCCTGGCGAGACACATTCCTATGCGAACTCCGGTTACGTCGTGCTCGGCCGGCTGATCGAGCGCGTGAGCGGTTCGTCGTGGGAAAAGCAGTTGACAGACCGGATCCTCGGACCGGTCGGGGCGACCGGAGTGACCACCGAGCCTGCCCCGTCGTTCGTCCCCGAGCTGATTTCCGACGGCCACGGCGGGCTGCGGCCGGGAGAGATGTGGCCCCGTGTCGGGAAGCTGTACGAGGCCGCCGGCTCGACTTTGCACGGCACCGCCCGCGACGCCGCCCTGCTCGCGTTCGCGTGCGCTACGGGCCGCACCGCCGACGGGCGGGAGTTGCTTCCCGCCGAACTCGCCGCCGAGATGTGTGCCTCCCAGATCACCTTGCCCGGACGGTCTTTGCGCGTGTCCGGCTGGGGCCTGGGCTGGTCGCTGCCGCGCATGGGGCGGCAAGCGGTGGCGCACATCGGCGGCACATCCGTGCTGGCGTTCGCCGAGCCCGGCAACGACCGCGCCGTCGCGGTGGTGACCAACTACCCGCAGGGCGAACGGGCCGGCCGCGCGGTCGTGCACGCCATGCTCGGCACGCCCGAGCCGGCGCCGCCTGCCGGGCCTGGCCCCAGTGATCCCGAGCGGTACGCCGGGCGGTACATCTCGCCCAACTTCGCAATCGATATCCGGGTCGAGGAGGGCACGCTGTTCACTTCGAATCCGCTGGGCGGGCCCGAAGTAGCCCTGCGCCACCAGGAGGGGGACGCGTTCTGGGTCGATTTCGACGAGATCCAGACCGAGCTCTCCTTCTTCGACATGGCCGGCCGGACGCCTCGCCGGTTGCATGCCGCCCTGCGGGTGCTGCACCGGGAAGCGGAGGCGGAATGATCCGGCTGCACCACGAGGCCGTCGTCGCCGACGCCCACAACGATCTGCTGATGCTGGTCGTGCGGCGCCCGCGATCGGTGTGGGCGTCGTACTTCCGCGAACGCTGGTACCCGCAGCTGCGCGAGGGTGGCGTCGACGTGCAGGTGCTTCCCGTGTACATCGACCACGAATTCCGGCCGGAGGGCGCCCTGCGGGAATCGCTGCGGATGATCGAGGCGGCGCATCGGATCGCCGAGGGAAACGCCGACGTCGTCGCCTTGTGCCGCACCGGCGCGGAGATCGATGCCGCACTGACCTCGGGCCGCATCGCGCTGGTGCTCGCCCTCGAAGGATGCCCGCAGATCGACGACGACATCGAACTGCTCCAGACCTTGGCACGCCTCGGTGTGCGGATCGTGTCCTTCACCCATTACGGCCGCACCATGCTCGCGGACGGATCCGCGGAGGACGCCACCGGCGGCCGGCTCACCAAGGCCGGGGTCGACGCGGTCGCCCTGCTCGATCAGCTGGGTGTGCTGATCGACGTCTCGCACGTGGGACGCGCCAGCGTCGAGCACATCCTGGAGCTGGCGACCAGGCCGGTCGTCGCGACGCACTCGTGCGCCTACGCCGTGTACCGGCACCACCGCAACCTCACCGATGACCAGCTGCGCGGGATCGCCGCCACCGGCGGCGTGATCGGGGTGAACTTCTTCGCCGGATTCCTCACCCACGAGAAACCCAGGATCGAGCACCTGGTCGAGCACATCGCGCACATCGTGGACGTCGCCGGGGAAGACCACGTCGGGCTCGGCAGCGACTTCATCGCCGAAGTGTTCGAGGAGAAGGTTCCCACGTGCGACCGGCCACTGATTCTCGAAGGCACCAACACAGAGATCCTGGTACCCGGTCTCGAAGGGCCCGCCGGCCTGCCGCTGGTCACCGACGCCCTGCTCCACCACGGCTTTTCCGAGCCGGTGATCCGCAAGATCCTCGGCGCCAATTTCGTCCGCGTTCTCCAAGGGACATCATGCAAGATTCCACAGTAGACACGGCTTTCGACCACGAGCGGGTCGTGCTGCACCACGGCAGACGCTCCGGCCTTCCGGTCATCGCGGCGGTGCACTCGACAACGCTTGGCAACGCCGTCGGTGGCGCGCGCCTGTGGACCTACCCCCACTGGCGCGACGGTCTCACCGACGCCCTGCGGCTGTCGGCGGCCATGTCCCTGAAGAACGCGGCCGCCGGTCTGGCGCACGGCGGCGGAAAGGCCGTCATCGCGCTGCCCCCGGGCACCGTGCTGTCGGCCGAGCGCCGTGAAGCGGTATTGCGGGACCTCGGTGACCTCGTCGACAGCCTCGGCGGAGCGTTCATCGTCGGTGAGGACGTCGGGATGCACGCCGAGGACATGCTCATCGTCCGCGAACAGACGCCATGGGCGGACTGCCTGCCGACAAGCGTCGGCGGGATAGGAGAACCGGCGGAGCCGACCTCGGTCGGGGTGTACGCCGCGATCGAAGCCACCGCACGCCAGGTGTTCGGGACGGCCGACCTCAACGGCCGCCGCGCCTGCGTGGTCGGGCTCGGGCAGGTGGGGCAGCGGCTGGCCCGGCGGCTCGCCGCCGCCGGGGCCAAGCTCACCGTCTCCGACATCGACCCGGCCAGGCAGGCGATCGCTGGCGAGCTCGGCGCCGACTGGACCGAGCCCGGTCAAGCCCTGTTCACCGAGACCGATCTCCTCGTTCCCGCGGCCCTCGGCGGGATCCTCACCCCGGACACCGTGCCCCGGTTGCGGTGCGCGGCGATCGTCGGGCCGGCCAACAACCAGCTCTCCGACGACGCGGTGGCCGATACCCTGGCCGAGCGGGGAGTTCTCTGGGCACCCGACTTCATCGTCAACGCGGGCGGTGTCATCTACGGCGTCGAGGTGTCTCTGGACGGGATCTCCCCCGAGGCGGCGCTGTCCGACGTGCGGCGGATCGGCGACCGGCTCGCCTCGGTGTTCACCCGCGCCGAACGAGACGGGGTGACGCCACTGGCGACGGCGCTGGCGGACGCGATCGCACGCCTCACCGACCCCACAGGAAATGGCGCACACGCCTTTCCTCCCTAGCCACCGTTTCGACCCTCGGGTCAACGGTGCTTTCGTCCGCGCCGGCAAACGGGACCGCAGCGGCTGGATGCACCCTGACCATCACGGAGCTGGGCGAAGCGCGCATGGGTCCTGGCGGCGGTATGAACAATCGCACTTGCGAGGTGTCCTTCGGCTGCGGATCTTGGAAGCGGATGAGCGGTTCACCTCCGTCGCCGGCCATCGCCGCTCTCCCGCCGCTGCGGACGCGGCTGTGACGGAAACCCCGCCCGGTCGTTGCCGGGCCGGGTTCCGTCGTCCCTTCGTGCCTTTGCGTCAGCCGCGGTAGAGCGGATTGCCCACCTCGACCTCGTTGATCTGCTCACCGGTGAGTACGTCGAACGCGCGCACCACTGTCCGGTCCGGGTAGACGGCCATGGTCAGTGCGCTCGGCGACTCGGGTCGGTCGGTCACCGAGTCCTCGTCCCACGGGTTATCCGGGCTCGGGCCGAACTCCATCGCCAGCGCCCCGGTGTTGATCGCGGTGAAGCCGTCCGGGTCACCACCGGTGGTGCGCACCCGCGCCGACCAGTCCCGGAGGTACGGCGACCAGTGGCTGTGCCCGCCCAGATAGATGACGTTGGGATAGCGGCCGATGATCTGTTCAAGCTGCTCGTCCCGCGGGCCGTTGCCGTAGAAGTCGCCGTATGTGCCGGAGACCGACCAGGCGAACGGGTAGTGCCCCATCACCACGACCTGCTTGCGCTGGGCCGACCAGTACGCCAGCCGCTGGGCCAGGAACGCCACCTGCGCGTCGCTGATGTCCTGCTGCTGCGGGTCGGTACCCGTGCCCTCCGCGCCGAGGACAATGATCGGCACCCCGCCCACGACCTTCTCGTAGTACGGCTTCGAGATCTTCGCGCCCCACTTGTTGGCGAACGCGACGAAGTTGTCGACCTGCTGCTTGCGGGTCAGCACCGTGCTACGCACGTCGTGGTTGCCGATCGCGGGTAGCAAGGGCGGCAGGTGCTTCTGAGCGGCGAAGATCGAGCTGACCTCGTTGTACTCCTGGATCTGCTGTTCCTGGTTGTTCTCCTTGGGGCCGCTGATCACGTCGCCGGCGAGCAGCATCGCCCCGGCTTTGGGGGCCTCGCGGTGCAGCAGGTCGAGGGCACCGTCCAGGTACGGCAGACCCTCGCCCTGGACGTCGCTGAACACCTGGAGCGTCGTCGCCCTCGCCTTGCCCGACAGTGGGGTGAGCGGGGTGCGGACCACCACGTCGTCGACGGCCCAGTAGAGCTGGGGCCGGTTGCTGGTGTAGCCGAAGCGGAAGACGGCGGTCTTCGCCCGGTTCGGCACCTCGACCTTGACGACCGCCTGGCCGGAGATCACGTCGCCGCCGTCGTTGGCGCTGATCCGGGCAGCCGAGTAGCGCAGGATCTCGGTCTCCGCCCCGCCGTCGAACGACACCGTCACCCGGCCGACGGCCTTGTGCGCCTGCCGGTAGTGCGAAGAGAAGACCAACTCGATCTCGCGCTGTCCGGAAACCGGCACGCCGGGGCTGGTCAGCGTGGTGCTGACCGGGTTGGCCGCGTCGACGGCCGCGCCCTTGGCGGCCGCGATGCCGTTGTCGACGGCCGCTATCACGCCGCGGGACCGGGAGAACTGGTTACGCTGGTCGAGGAAACAGCGCGGGTCGAGCGGAGCGTCCTGCTCCGGGTCGCAGCCGACGCCGGTCGGCTTGGCAGCGGCGAACCACGCGTCGCGCTCGGTGAACCTCCAACCGCGCCACTCGGCGGCCGTGCCGTCGGTCTGGATCGTCCAAGCGGCACTGTTGGTGTCGAAGTCACCGCGCCAGATGGAGTGCTGGCCGGATGTCGCCCGGCCACCGGACTGCGCGGACATGGTCTGTGCGGGGATGGTCTGTGCGGTTGCAGCCTCAACGGCCGGGATCAGGGCCACCAGCGTCATCGTGGCGGCGAGCAGGTAGCGGGTACGGGAGGTGCGAAGCGACACGTTGTTCTCCATGGAGCGGGAACTGATGGCCGCAGCCTGTCGGCGATAACCAGCCTTCGGGTGAACGCTGCGCTCCTGTTCGCCGTCGACGCGATGATGTTCGTTTGACGCCATTAGAAACGTGATATCGGCCAGCTTGGCTGGATGCCCCGAACGGCGGAATAGAGAAACCCCGGCTCACGCTAGGTGAACCGGGGTTCTTCTGGGGTGCGCCGCCAGGGACTCGAACCCCGGACCCGCTGATTAAGAGTCAGCTGCTCTAACCAACTGAGCTAGCGGCGCTTGCGTCCGTAACGATAGCAGTCCCAGGTGGGTGGTCGCACATCGAAAGGGACGCTGGGTGGGGTGGGGGTCAGCTGTTCCAGGCGCCGGTGGAGAACGGGACGGGGGCGCCCTTCTTGCCGACGCCGGGGCCCCACTTGGTGATCTTGTACGTGATGTCGATGTGGCCGGAGCCGCCGTTGTTCTTGACGGTCAGGGTGACCGGGTCGAAGACGCCCTCGGTGAGTTCGGCGAAGGTCTTGGCGTCCAGGTCGAGCATGACGCCGCGCTCGGAGGGTTTGCCCGGGCCGCGGTCGCCGATGAAGAATTTCAGGGTTTTGCCGTTGTAGGTGACGTATCCCTCGGTGCCGAGGGGCCAGCTGGGGCTGGCGGCGAGGCCTCGCTGCATGGGCTTGCCGATGGCGGGCATGCCGGTGTCCCCGGCGCGGCCGGAGGCGTCGTCCCAGAAGTAGGACGCGGTGGTCTTGCCCATGTGCAGGGCCTTGGCGGTCTGCGCGGTGGCTTCGAAGTTCTGGGCCATGCTGGTGGATTTGAAGGCCGTGACGGCGGCGGCGTCGGAGGTCGACATGGCGGAGGCGGCGCCGACGGCGGAGACGGTGATCACGGCGGCGCCGGCGATGGTGGCGATGGCCGCGGTGGCGCGGGTGTCCCGGAGGTGCGCGACGTTTTCCAGCACGCCCGAGATGTTGAGCGGGTCAGCGGTCTTGAGCCGATCGGCGAGCGCGCGCGGATCGGCGTTCTTGACCTTGGCCACGAGCTCGCGCAGATCGGTGTTCTTGACGTTGGCCGCGAACTGGCGCAGGGCAGGGTGCTGGAGCAAATCCGAGATACGGGTCATGAAGATGGGGTCTTTCATGAGACGACAGGGGCGGCCGCGTGCGTCCCGTTCGATCGCGCCTGCGAGGGGCAAGAGCAGGCTGGGGCACGGGCGTGCCTACCGGGCCTCGCATGAGGTTCCCCGGCTCCGGCAGGGCCTGTACGGCTCCGCCGGACTCGGCGCCAAGCGGCTCCCGTAGGAAGGTCACCACTCAGTAACGAACTGGACTCTACCCACCAAGTCATGACAGAGCAAATGAAACACCCCAAAACGCCCTTAAGATCTCCCTTCACATCCCAAGGCCGATGCCGAACCCCTAAATCACCGGAAGAACGTCAACCCCCAGCCCGGAAGAGTAAAGGCGCCGCCAGGTGTTCCGGCGATATAGCTGACTCCAGGCGTTGATAGCCCGATGGGGGCTGGTTTGCCGTGGCATGACCCGTTGGGTGGTGAACTGGACGTAATGATCGACCAGGAGCCGCAGATGGAGACCCTCCTGCAGGGCGCGACGAGACTGTTCGCCGCGCTCGGGTACGACGCGACTACCCTCAGGCAGATCTCCGACGCCCTCGGGATCGACCCGGTCAGGGTCGGTTTCACGGGGAGCAAGCGCGACCTCTATCTCGCGGTCATCGAGCGCGCGTACCGGATCGAGACCGAGGCCATGAGTCCCGCCATCACCGGTGTCGTGGTCGCCGACGCGACCCAGGCGGCGGACGCGATCCACACCATAGTGGACAGGTATCTGGACTTCTGTGTCGAGCACCCCGAATTCCCGGCCCTGTGGATCCACCGCTGGCTCTACGACGCGGCCGACCTCACCGGTCTGGAGCGCCAGTTCTCCCAGCCTCTGATCACCATGGCCACCCGGGTCCTCGAACAGGCGGTGACCGACGGGTACGTCGGCTCCGGCGTCGACATGGAGTACTGCGTGTGGACGCTCGTGTGGTGCGTGCACGGGTTCGTGCAGGGTGGCGTCCTGGATCGTGAGGGGGAGCGGGTCGGGCCCGATTCGGCGGAGGAACTGGCCCGGTTCCGCGCGCACCTGCATCAGCTGACCCAGCGCGTACTCTCCCTGCCTGAGGATGCCACTCCATGAAACGACATTGCGTCGTGGAGTGATGGCGCTCTGTTTCAGTTGTGTGACATTCCGGTACACAGCCGCGCTACATAGGCGAGAAATAGAATTCGCTTCGTCTAATGACAAATTTAGCATTTCGCCTATAGCATCGCCCTTCGTGGCTGAAGCTGATCTTCCTGGCCGGGCCGTCGGCCGATGGTCCGTTCTTCGCCATGCGCGACGGCGATCCCGCGTCCACCGCCGATCGTGACGATTCGCGGGCGCTCCAGAAACATCAACACTTCCCCCCATATTCCTGGAGTTATGGATGTCCCTCACACAGCCAAGACCGAGTGCGGTATCCGCCGCGCTGGCCGAGGACCGGCTCGGTGTGCCGTCGGTCGTGTTCTTCGTCGTCTCGGCGGCGGCGCCGCTGATGGTCGTGGCCGGTTCGGTTCCGACGGCGTACACCGTGACGGGCGTCATCGGCGTGCCGCTGGCGTTCCTGCTGTTGGGCGGGATCTTCGCGCTCTTCGCGGTCGGGTACGTGACGATGGCCAGGCACGTGGTGAACGCGGGGGCTTTCTACGCGTACGCCGCACAGGGGCTTGGCCGCACGGCGGGTGTGGCGACCGCCTGGGTGGCCCTGCTCGCCTACAACGCCCTGCAATTGGGGCTCTACGGGATCATCGGGTTAGCCGCCGAGCCGCTGCTCGTCGACTGGTTCGGCGGTTCGCCGGCGTGGTGGGTGATCGCGCTGGTGACCTGGGCGCTGACCGGCCTGCTCGGGGTGCTGCGGGTGGACGTCAACGGCAAGATCCTCTCGGTGCTGCTGATCAGCGAGATCGCCGTCGTCCTCGTGTTCGACATCGGCAACCTGCTCAACGCCGCGCCTGGCGGGGTCAGCTTCGAGGGGTTCTCCCCGGGCGCGCTGATCGTTCCCGGGGTCGGCGCCGCGCTGGCCACCGTGGTCGCCGGGTTCGCCGGGATCGAGTCGTCGGTGGTGTTCGCCGAGGAGTCCAAGGATCGTAACCGGACGGTGCCCCTCGCCACCTACGCGGGCATCGCGATCATCGCGGTGCTCTACGCGTTCTCCGCCTGGGCGCTGACCGTGCCCACCGGGGTGGACGGGATCGTCGCGGCGTCGACCGAGCAGGGCACTGAACTGATCTTCAACCAGGCCGCCACTCACCTGGGTTCCCCCATCGCCACCCTCGGCTCGGTGCTGTTCGTGACCAGCAGCATCGCCTGCATGATCGCCTTCCACAACACCACGGCCCGCTACATCTTCGCGCTGGGCCGGGAGAACGTGCTGCCGTCCGTCTTCGGGCGCACCTCGGCCCGGACGAGCGCGCCGGTGGCCGGGTCGCTGCTGCAGACGGCGCTCGGGCTCATCGTGATCGCCATCTACGCGGTGCTCGGTCTCGACCCGCTCACCAAGCTGTTCTTCACCTTCGGCGCGTTCGGCGGTCTCGGCCTGCTGACGCTGCTCACGGTCACCTCGATCGCGGTGATCGCGTTCTTCGCGCGGCGCCCCGCGGAGGAGACGACGTGGCGGACGAAGATCGCTCCGGCGCTGGCGGCGATGGCGCTGTGCACGATCATCGGGCTGACCCTGGTCAACTTCGACACGGTCCTCGGTGTCGCGCCCGACGAGCCGATCCGCTGGGTGCTGCCCGGCATCTTCGTGGTCGCGATCATCTTCGGGGTCGTCTGGGCGCGCGTGCTCAAGGCCACCAAGCCGGACGTGTACGCCAACATCGGCCTTGGCGCCCGGGCCGTCACCGGAGCCTCGAAGTGACCGCCGAGATCACCCGGATGACCGACGCGGCCGTGGTCGGCGGGGTCATCGCCGACACCTTCCGCATGGACGCGATCTCGACCTGGCTCATCCCGCCGGTGGCGGATCGCCCGCCGATCCAGCGGGCTTTCTTCACCATGTACGCCGCGCACGCCCTCGATCACGGCGATGTGTACGGCATCCACGAGTCGGGCGAACTCGCCGGAGTCGCGGTGTGGTTCACTGCGCCGTATCCCGAAATTCCCGGACATGATGAGGCGGTGGCCTCGTTCGCCGGGGAGCACGCCGGGCGGTTCGGCATCCTCGGAGAGCAGATGGAGAAGCTCCATCCCCACGAGCCGCACCATTACCTGGCCTTCATCGCGCTGGTGAAGGGGCGGATGGGTCGCGGTCTGGGCAGCCAGCTGCTGCGCGAGCACCACCAGCGACTGGACGCCGAAGGCCTGCCCGCCTACCTGGAGGCCAGCAGCGAGAACAGCCGCCGACTCTATCTGCGGCATGGTTACGTGGACATGCCGGAACTGCTCCGCCTGCCCGACGGCCCGGTCATGTACCCGATGTGGCGCGCACCGAGCGCCTGAACAGCACAACGGGCATCCGTCAACGAGGCCGGGTGCCCTCTCTACTGTTCGTCGAGCCGGAATACGAAACCGGCGAGGGTATTAAGCACGCCGTAATCCGCGGAATGGATGCGCGATAAAACCCAGCCGCATCACGTTGTCGCGTAGCCGCTGTGCAGAACCGCGGATATTCCGCCGTGAGATCGTGATAATTCTCACTGCTTGACCGGTGAAACTCTGAGGTCCTGTCGGGATTGCGAATGACGAGCACAGATAAGCGCGGGGTGGGCCGGGGGCCCGCGCCGGGGCCCCCGGCCCGGCTGGTCAGAACCGGTAGGGGTTGGAGCCGAGTGCGGCCATGAGATACCAACTCGTGGCCCCGACATGCTGGTTCTGGAAGTAGCCGAACCCGAACCCGGTGTCGAACGCGCTGGACGCGGCGACGACGCCGGAGCGTGCGGGCAACGTCGTGCCGGTCCACGTGCCGCCTTCGCCGGGATTGGAGAGGCGTCCGCCGTTCGGATCGCTGGTCAGGCCGACGGTCTGCCCCGCGCCCAGAGCGGCCTGCCCGGACGCGATCTGCCCGAGGTAACCCCGCGCCTTCCCCCGATCGCCCCGCGCCACCAGCGCCGCCGCGAGATGCGCGGTGCCCTCGAACCAGACGGCGTCCCGATTGTTGTTCCCTGTCCCGTTCGGCACCGGCCCGGTCAGCGTCTTCGACACATCGCTGAACGTCACCCCGGACACCGAATACCCCGCGGGCAGCTGCGAGTTCTCCGACACACCCCCACGATCGGTGGTCGCCAGCGCGTCCGCCGTCCAGTCCACCGCCCGCCCCCGATCTCCCCGCGCCAGATAGGCCCAGGTCTGTACGTCCTCCGGAACCGGACTGGGATTGATCTCATTGGGATCGTCCGCCGGATTAGCCCCCTTCGTCCCCGTCCAGTAGAACCGCCCCTGCGGATTCCACATCGCGTCCAGGAAGTCCCCCGCCACCCGCGCCCTGGCCTTCCACACCCGATCCCCGGTGAACTTGGCCAGCCCGCGGAACAGCGCGTACACATCGATGTTGTGCTCGCTGGAACACCACCGCTGCTTGGTCGTCCCATCTCCCTGCACCCCACCCAGATACCCCCCATACCTGTACGGCGAGACGCTGTTGCCCACAATCCACTCCCCAAGCGTCACCGCCCCATCCAGGTACTTCCGCTCCCGAGTCCGCTCATACAGCCGCGCCAGCGCCAGCGCAGTCCAGGCCACGTCCCCGACCGCCGACCCACCGAACCCGAACGGCCACAGGAAGGCCGCCTTCCCGTCCGCCCGCTGAACCCCGGGAAACTCCGGCCCACCCCCGTAGAACAACATCGGCCCGGCCGCGTACGCCTGCCGTACCCGCCCGTCGGTGAACGTCTCGTCGTTGTCCTGAATCCACAGGAACGTATCCCCGATGATCTTCGCCCGCCGCACGTTCTCCCTGCTCGGCCGGCTCAGATAGGCGATGACGGCCAGCGCGTTGTCGTACACGAACGCCGTGGTCATCAACCCCGACTCGTTGTTGTAGCTCTGCGCCAGCCGCAGCCCGGATCCCTGCTGGTACCCGTCGAGAACGGCGTTCAGATACCCGAAGGCCCGATCGACGGACCCACCCAGACGATGATCGACGAGGTCGCCGGAGGAGGCGGACGCCGTACCGGACAGGACGAAGGGCACCACCGCCGAGGTGGCCGAGGCGGCGACGAAGTTGCGGCGAGATAAGAAAGGAGAAGACACTGGGCGGCTCCACGTGCGCGGGTCTGGAAGTGGTTCAGGAAGCCCCGAGAGAGCGCTCTCTCGGTCTCGTCATTGAAGCGCCCGCGAGCCCTCACCGCAATACCCGCGAAGCGATCGTGACATTCCGTGCAACATCCGTCACTCTCCGAACCCTGAACTTTTCATCGGATTTATCGGACAGATGACCACTTTAAGCAGCCCAGGCGCAGGTGGGACGTTTGAGATTCGCCGCCGTGAGGAAACATGCTGTACATCCAGACGAAACGATCGGATGTTGGGAGCGCTCCCAAGGTTCGTAATCAGTTTCGTCAAGGAGAAACACACATGGGACCCCACAAGAGTTCCTGGCGAAGAGCCCTCACGGCTGTAGCGGTAACGCTACTCGCCGGAGTCGGGCTCGTCGCCAGTCCGACTGCCGCGAACGCCGCGGTGGCCTGTCAGGTCACTTACACGAAGACGTGGGAAGGCGGCAACGGCTTCGGCGCCCAGGTCCGGCTCCAGAACCTCGGCGACCCGGTCTCCAACTGGCGGATCACCTACACCGCCGCCGCCGGCCAGTCGCTCCAGAACGGCTGGGAAGGCACCTGGTCCCAGTCCGGCTCGAACATCACCATCGACGCCCCGTCGTACGCCCCGAACCTGGCCGCCAACGCGGTCGTGCAGCCCGGCGCCAACTTCACCTTCACCTCGAGCAGCACCAACCCGACCGCGTTCTCGCTGAACGGCACCCCGTGCACCGGCTCGAACCCCCAGCCGACCCAGTCGCTGGTGGTCACCCCGACCAGCGTGAGCGTGCCCGAGGGTGGCACCGCCACCTACTCGGTGCGCCTGAACGCCCAGCCGACCAGCAACGTGACGGTGACCAGCACCGCCGCGTCCGGCGGTGACACGAACCTGACCGTGTCCGGTGGCGCTTCGCTGACCTTCACCAGCGCCAACTGGGCGACGCCGCAGAACGTGACCGTGGCCGCGGCCGAGGACGCCGACACGACCAACGGCACCCGGACCATCACCGTGGCTTCGGCCGGCCTGACGTCGGTTTCGGTCACCGCGACCGAGGCGGACAACGACACGGCCCAGACGCAGTCGCTCGTGGTCACCCCGACCAGCGTGAGCGTGCCCGAGGGCGGCACGGCGACCTACTCGGTGCGGCTGGCCATCGCGCCTTCGGCCAACGTGACGGTGACCAACACCGCCGCGTCCGGCGGTGACGCCAACCTGACCGTCTCGGGTGGCGCTTCGCTGACGTTCACCCCCGCTAACTTCGCCACCCCGCAGAACGTGACCATCGCGGCGGCCGAGGACACCGACACCACGAACGGCACCCGGACGATCAACGTGGCCTCCTCCGGGCTGACCACGGTTCCGGTCACCGCGACCGAGGCGGACAACGACACGACCGGGACGCAGTCGCTCGTGGTCACCCCGACCAGCGTGGGCGTTCCTGAGGGCGGCACGGCGACCTACTCGGTGCGGCTGGCCATCGCGCCTTCGGCCAACGTGACGGTGACCAACACCGCCGCGTCCGGTGGCGACGCGAACCTGACCGTCTCGGGTGGCGCTTCGCTGACGTTCACCCCCGCCAACTTCGCCACCCCGCAGAACGTGACCATCGCGGCGGCCGAGGACACCGACCAGACCAACGGCACCCGGACCATCACCGTGGCTTCGTCCGGCCTCACGTCGGTTTCGGTCACCGCGACCGAGGTCGACAACGACACGACCCCCGGCACGTACGAGCCGCACCAGGACAACCCGTTCGCCGGCGCCACCGGCTACGTGAACCCGGACTGGTCGGCCCAGGCCGCCTCCGAGCCCGGCGGCTCCGCGGTCGCCAACGTGTCCACCGGCGTCTGGCTGGACCGGATCGCGGCGATCACCTCCGGCTCGGCCGGCAGCAACAGCAAGGGCCTCAGGGACCACCTGGACCTGGCCCTGCAGCAGGACGCGGCCAACGGCGCCACCAAGACGATCATCCAGATCGTCATCTACAACCTGCCCAACCGCGACTGCTCGGCGCTCGCCTCCAACGGTGAGCTGCTGATCGCGCAGAACGGCCTCAACCGCTACAAGACCGAGTACATCGACGTCATCGCCGCCATCATGGCGGACCCGAAGTACGCTCCGCTCCGCATCGCGGCGATCATCGAGATCGACTCGCTGCCCAACCTGATCACCAACACCAACGTGGCCAAGTGCCAGGAGGCGCAGCAGACCGGCGCCTACGTCCAGGGTGTGGCCTACGCCCTCGGCAAGCTGCACGCGATCCCGAACGTCTACAACTACGTCGACGCCGGGCACCACGGCTGGCTGGGCTGGGACACCAACTTCGGCCCGTCCTCGCAGCTGTTCTCCTCCACCGCCAACAGCGCCACCGGCGGCCGGGCCACGGTTGACGGCTTCATCACCAACACCGCCAACTACTCCGCGCTGACCGAGCCGTACTTCACGGTCGGCGGCTCGGTGAACGGCCAGCAGATCCGCCAGTCGAGCTGGGTGGACTGGAACTTCTACATCGACGAGCTCAGCTTCGCGCAGGCGTTCCGGCAGCGGCTGATCCAGGACGGCTTCTCGTCCAACATCGGCATGCTGATCGACACCTCCCGCAACGGCTGGGGCGGTTCGGCGCGGCCGACCGGTCCGAGCACCTCGACGGACCTGAACACCTTCGTCAACCAGTCCCGCATCGACCGGCGCATCCACGCCGGTAACTGGTGCAACCAGAGCGGCGCGGGTCTGGGCGAGCGGCCGCGGGCGAACCCCGCCACCGGTATCGACGCCTACGTGTGGATCAAGCCTCCGGGCGAGTCGGACGGTTCCAGCTCCGCCATCCCGAACGACGAGGGCAAGGGCTTCGACCGGATGTGCGACCCGACCTACGGCGGCAACGAGCGCAACGGCAACAGCGCCACCGGTGCGCTGGCCAACTCGCCGCTGTCCGGGCACTGGTTCTCGGCCCAGTTCCGCCAGCTGCTGCAGAACGCGTACCCGCCCCTTTAAGGGACGCGCTGTAGCCGATTGATCGTCGTGGTCCTGCCGCGGTTGGGGGTCCTCCTCGGCAGGACCACGACTCATACCTGAGAGGTTCCCTCTGCCGCGAGTCCATCTGGTAACACGGGCTCGCGGCAGCGGAGCAAGAGCATCGCGGCGTCGTCCTTGGGGGTCCCGTCGATGTGCGCGATCAGATCACGCCGCAGCGCTTCCAGCGCCGCCTCCGGATCCTCGTCCTTCAGCAGGGAGACCCGGTCGGCCAGCGGATAGAAGGCGCCCCACTGATCCCGGGCCTCCACCACACCGTCGGTGTAGAGCAGGATCTGGTCGCCGGGCTCGAACCGCACGCCGTACGGAACCGGACCTTCAGGACCGAGAGCGGCCAGGCCGAGCGGTGGCACGTGGTCTCCCGGCTCGGCCCACTCGATCTCCCCGCTGGCGCGGATCACCAGCGGCGCCGGATGGCCGTAGTTGAGCAGGGTCATGGTGGTCTCTTCAGGGTTGGCCTCGGCCAGTACCGCGGTGACGAACTCCTCGCCGGACAGGCGCCGGTTGAGCGCCTTCTCCAGCCGGGCGCTGACGCCCTGGAGATCCGTCTCGTCGTGCGCCGCCTCCCGGAAGGCGCCCAGCACCAGCGCGGCGGTCTCCACCGCCTCCAGGCCCTTGCCCTGCACGTCGCCGACGATCACGCGCACCCCGGCGGGCGCGGTGACCACCTCGTACAGGTCGCCGCCGATGTGCGCCGCGGCCATCGCGGAGGTGTAGGAGACCGCCATCCGCATGTGCGCGGCCCGGCGCGGCACCGGCCGCAGCAGCACCCGCTGCGCGACCTCGGCCACCGACCGCACGCTGGCCAGCTCCTTCTCCCTACGCCGCCGCCCGACCGTGGCCAGCGCGCTGGCCGCCGTCACCCCCGCGATGGATCCGGCCGTGACATAGGCGCGGCTCACCTCCAGCGAGTTGTACGCCGAGAGCGCCACCGCCAGCACCAGCGCCGTTAACCCCACGATCAGCGTGCGCCGGACCCCGCCGGTGAGGCTGGCGAACGCGGGCCCCACCGCGAGCAGGGGCAGGAAGCCCTTCTCCGGACCGGTGACCGCCTCCACCACGGTGACGATCAGCATCATGACGTAGGGCAGCACGCTGAGAGCCAGCGCCGTGCGAGCCCCCGCCGCCCGGCGCCGACCCCGGCGCGGGCTGAACAGCCCGGCGA
Organism: Acrocarpospora pleiomorpha; assembly: GCF_009687885.1. GTDB lineage: Bacteria > Actinomycetota > Actinomycetes > Streptosporangiales > Streptosporangiaceae > Acrocarpospora > Acrocarpospora pleiomorpha. The sequence continues at coordinate 3,353 of NZ_BLAF01000021.1, read as the reverse complement.
GGTGAAGCGGCATCCGGAGAATCCCCTTCAATCGCATGTCATCTGCGCTTGCGACCATACTTCACGATCCAGCCTGAGATGCGAAGTCCCGATAACCCTCTGCACCCGCAAAACACAACGCACAACGCCCGTGCCCCAGAAGAGCACGGGCGTTGAGTCCACCTGCTAGACGATTGAGCCGGACCAAACGTTGGCAGCCGATTTGTAAACGCCGTATGTCTCGCCGTCGAAATAGGGCGAGACCGAGGTGTCGATGCGCTTGTTTCCGTCCCGGTCGGCCACCGCGATGGTGACCCCGTTCAGGTAACCGAGGCGGCGGGCGTTCTTGTAACCCGCCAGCCAGGCGGAGCCGAGCGCGCCCTGCCCGGTGAAGGAGGACTTGATGCCGACCAGTTCCTCGGCCTTGATCTCCGCCGAGGCCGCCGCGAAGGTCTTGCCGTACGACCATTTGAGGGTGTTACCGGAGAAGGCGTGGTTGCCGTCCGGGTGGGAGCCGCTCGGGTAACCGAAGATGAAGTGCGCCTTGCCGATCTTCTGGTTGTAGGCCAGGCCCTGGCCGCCCACGCGGTCACCCAGGCGGCCGACGTCCTCCAGGCCGCGGATGATGTAGTGGTCCTTGTAGTAGACCTCGGGGGTGGAGGTCTTCACCCACTTCTTGATGAACCACTCACGCTTGAAGTACTGCCCCGGGTCGACCTTCTTGAGCTCGCCCTTGAAGGCGTTGTCGGCCTTGAGCTCGTTGTAGGTCTTCTCGTCGATCGGGTACCAGGTGCCGCTGTCCGGGCCGCACCAGCTCGGGCACTTCTCGCCGTTCTTGAGCGCGTTCGTGCCGGCGGGGGCGGCGTTGTAGGCGGCCAGAGCGACCGACTCGGTGGTCAGCTTCACCCCGTCCACGCCTTCGGTGTAGTACTTCTCCGCCTCGGCCTGGGTGAAGCTGGCCTTCGGCGGGTCCACGGGAGAGGTCACCGGGGACAGCGTCTTCTTCCAGTACGGGCCGCCGTCGGTGTACTTCTCCTCGAACTCGGCCTTGGTGACCTCCTCGGAGAGGATCTTCTTGGCGCCCTTCCACGCGTCGTACGCCTTCTTGTCGACCTCTTTGTCGCCGGTGAGCTGGACGCCGTTGTAGACCGTGACGAAGGCGTAGTCGCGGTCGCCGTCCTCGTACACGTCGAAGTCGTAGTGGGTGTAAGCGGTCTTGCCCACGTAGATGCCCCACGGCGTCTTGCCCTGGTAGTAACCCGGCACGAAGACCCAGTGGTCGAGGGTGAGCTTGTTGCTGACCGTGTCGTAGACACAGCGCCCGGCGGTGGCCACCACGTTGCGGTACTTGGACTGCACCGAGGTGCCCGAGCACCAGTGCGGCTTGCCGTCGGCGCCCATGAAGAACACCTTGCCGGTGGTCCTGGGCAGGTTCACGTTCTTGGTCGTGCTGCTGGACTTCTTCTCGTCGCCGATCGCGGGCACGGTTCCCGGCTTGCTGGAGGCAGCCGGGCCGCCCGTCGAGACATGCTTGGCCGCCACCGTGGTCTCCACGTTGTACGGCGTCGCGTCCTGAAGCTGCGCCTTGTCCCAGAAATAGGCGATGGCCTGCGCCTCGCTGGAACCGGCCAGAACTTCCTTCTCGATGTACGTCGGGTCCGCGTACGCGGGGACGGCGACCAGCGCGGCGGCCAGCAGGCCGGAGGCGGCACCGAGGGTGAGGGTGCGGTTCACTGGCTGGATCCCCCTTGCTCTGGCGTGGAACGTCACATGCGCCCCATCCGTCAGTAAATGGATTGTCAGGGACCCTACCGGTGGCGTTTCCGCAAGTCAGGGGAATCCCGGGAATCTGTGATCCAGATCACATTTTTCTGTGGAACCGGATGGCGGGTAGTCGCCGTCTAATCTGCTCCGATCGCGGAATGCAGTGTTTCAGCTACTTTCATGTACCTGGGGGAGTGTCACACGTTAGCGCCGCCGACGGGGTGGTCTTGGCTGACCTGGGGCTTTGGGGGGTCTGACAGGGCTGGTGGAGATTGTCGGGGCAATTGACAGGTAACAATCGCGTAGCGAGGAATTCACATACCCGATCAGGGTGCCGTACTTTAGAGATGGGAGCGCTCCCATGCCAAGGAGGCTTACGTGACTCTCCCCTTCGCCACAGTGGCGCTGGACCCGGGCCCGACCAGGACGGCGGAGTGCCTGCTCCCCGCCGTCGGTTCGAGCGTGCGCGGCGCCCGCGCGCTGGTCCGCCGCGAACTCGTGCGCTGGGGCACCGACGGCCTCGTGGACGACTGCACAGTAATCGTCAGCGAGCTGGTCACCAACGTCATCCGCCACGCCGGCACCGCGTTCGCCCTCCGGCTGTGCAGCAACGGCATCTGGGTGTACGGCGAGATCTTCGACACCGGCGACGGCGTTCCTTGCCAGCGTGACCCCACCCCCGACTCCACCGACGGCCGCGGCCTCCTGATCGTCGGCTCTCTCTCCGACGACTGGGGCGTGGTCCAGTCCCTACGCGGCGGCAAAATCGTATGGTTCATCCTGGGCACCGGCTTCGCCACCCGCCCGATGGCCCCCCGCCCGCACGCCGCCGTCGGCTGTTAATGACCCCACGCTGCCGTCGGCTGTTAATGACCCCACGCCCACACGCTGCCGTCGGCTGCTAAGAGGTCGGGCCGCGTTTCTGACTAATACGAAACGCCGCCAGCACCTCTTCGGCGATCTCCTCAGGCGGCCTGGTCGCGTCCGCCGTCAGATCGGCCACCTCCTGAAAGAACGGCAGCCGCCGCTCACGCTGCTCGGTCAGCATGCGCTCCAGATCAGGCAGGAAATGCGGCCGATGCGCCGACGACTTCATCCGTTCAGCCAGCAGAGCGGGCGCCCCATCCAGAAACACCACAAACGCACTCCCCAGCGCCCTGCGCGCCCCCACGTCCTCCACCGTGCTGGCCGCCGCCCCGATCACCTCAGCCGGCCGCCGCTCCAACGCCTCCCGCAACACCTCAGCCTCACGCTCATGCAACACCTCGGCACCAACCGCGGCCGCCATCCCCGCCGCCGTCATCCCATACCGATCTTCCAAATCGGCATCACTATCCCGAACGACCCGCCCAAGCGCCTCGGCAACCAGCCGCCCAACCGTGCTCTTCCCGGCCCCCATCAACCCGACGACCACGATCGGAATCTCACGCATAGTGGCCCATTGTGCCCACTGCCGTGGCACGTGGAAACCACGGCGACAACGGGGGCGGGCGGAGCCTGCGAGAGATCTGTCCTTGTTTCGGGCGTCCACGGGGATGATGGGGTGGGGCGGAGCCTGCGAGAGGTCTGTCCTTGTTTCGGGCGTCCACGGGGATGGTGGGGTGGGGTGG
>NZ_BLAF01000020.1:58877-165091 GCF_009687885.1 Acrocarpospora pleiomorpha | reverse complement strand
TCATGGACCCTTTCTCCATTGATCGTGACAGGGCCTCCCGAGAAGGAGAAACGAGGTCATCGACATGGCGAGAGCGTACGCGTGCCCGCTGTGTCCCTTTCTCGCCATACCCACCGCGCACCGGGAGGGCCCTGGGCGCCGTTCACGTATTCGTGATCACGGCGCGGCGCGAGTTGCCGTCACAACGGCACCAGCTCGTCGCCTGAATGAGTTTCCCGAATTTAAGGGAGGCGACATCGAGCGGGCCTGAGAAGAGAAGAATCGCAGCTTCGCATTGTCATTCTTCCTCCTCTCCGGATGCCCTACCCGGTCGATGAATCCACTATGTCGGCTGACGATCCGCACGGCAAGTGGAATTGACGCCGCCCTGACGCGCGAGCATCAATAATCCGTCAAGGTCTGTAGCGCGGCCGTAGGAAACGCGTGCGCCGGCGCATTTCTATTGATTGTTGACGCGCCTGGTTATCGGGGCACATGATGGCGGCCTTCGGTTCACCACCGCGGAGGCTCCACCGCAGGCCCGAGAATTACTCGGGCCTGGCATTTCCAAGGGCATGGGTGACACCGTGGAGAGGGAAACGATCGAGGCGCTCGATGGTGAATCCCGCGCGCTGGATGGCGGCCACGGTGTCACGGGCGAGGCGGCAGCCGCCGCAGACGCGCGACCAGATCGGGGTCATCACCCGCTCGGCCAGGACGAGGACCGGCTTGGGCGACGGCTGGTGCTCGTAGAACCGCAGCTCACCGTTCGGACGCAGGACGCGCCTCACCTCTGCCAGCGTCGTCTCCAGGCGCGGCGAGCAGCACAAGATCAGTGAGCAGACGACCGCGTCGCACGACGCGTCTGGCACCGGTAGCCGCGTGGGGCCGCCGTCGAGGATCCGCACGCTGGTCGCGACATTGGGCGCGGCGAGGCCGGCCGCGGCTCGCAGGAACGGATCCGGCTCAACGAGTGTGATCTCTTCGACACCGGCGGGATAACAGGTGACCTTGACCCCGTCGCCGGCACCGATCTCCAGCACCGAACCCGTGAGGCCGGCCAGCAGTTGATCTCGTTGAGCCGTCGGGCGGAAGTAGCCCCGGCCCCCGACACGCACCGGCCGCGGATGATGGAACTGCTCCATTCCACGACCCAGACGGCCGCTGGTATCCGGGGGTTCGTTGGACTGGGATACGAGCGCCACCATGGTTCCTCCTATGTCGGGAGTTCCACTCTCGGACATCATCGGAGCGGCCGGGGCAATCGATATGAGACTCCTACGCGTTAAGCGCCGATCCGTACGCGTTCTTGACGGCCTCTACAGATCACCGCCGATATGATCTTTATTCTTCCGTGACAGCGAGGGCGATGGCAGCGAAGGCCGCGCGCCGGCGGGCCCGGACCCCATACGCGCCGCCCGTGATCGAGGCCCCGAGAAGTACGGTGAGCCTGATGAAGTCCTGACCCACGAAGGTCAGCAGTCCAGCGGCGTTGACCAGGAAGCCGGTGGCGAAGAACCAGGCCATTACGGCCGTCACCAACGCCGCACCCATGTGCCGTGCCCAAGCTCCGAACAGCCCCACGACCGCCGCTATTACCGCGACACGCGTTCCGATCTCAGTAGCCGGAATCCCCAGCGCAACCGTCGAGCATGCCAGAATCACCACCACGAAACCTATAGTGATCAGGAATCCGAACGGCAGCCGCGAACCTGGCCTACGAGGGAGCATCGCCTTTCCTTCACGTGAATCGTGCCCGTAGCCAATCAAAGCGCACCGAAGTCGACGCATCGCACTTCTATATGCCTTTGCTACGGTTTTACCTCGGGCCTTGATGGATTATTGACGCGCAAACCGGAGGACATCGCGTCAGGGGATCGCCCGCCATCAAGTACGGGAATCATCGGGAAGATGACGCGGCCGTCAGCGCCTTGGCAGGGCCAGGTCCGCCGTACGTGCCGCCACCCGGAAACGCATCCGGCACACGACCACGTCGGTACGGCGGCGCAGCGCGCGAGCCAGGACCGCGCCGCGCTGGTTCTGCAGCACGCGCTGCCAGGCATGCTCCGGCTCGACCTCGGGGATCAGCACGAAAACGTGAGCCTCGGGAACCCGGCTGAGGTAGTCGATGAGGGGTTCGTCCAAACGCCGGTGGGCGTCGAAGAGCTGCACCAGTTCGACGTCAGGCTGCCAGCGCTCCCAGGCTTCGATGAACCGGCGGGCCTCCTGCTCGTCCTCGGGGTGGGTGACGTTGACCGCCACCACCCGGTCGCCGAGGGACAGCGCGGCGGCCAGGGCCTCGCACGTCAGCCGGTTGACCGCGTGCACGGGAACCACCACCAGGGAACGCCGGGACCGGGGCGGAACCGGCGTCCTGCCCAGTTCCAGGCGCTGCCCGATGCGCGCGTAGGACCGGTTCACTCGCTCCATCACCAGCACCATCAGCGGCAGCGTGACCACGATCAGCCAGCCGCCCTCGGTGAACTTGGAGATCGTGACGACGATCGCGGCCAGAAAGGTCAGCAGAGCGCCGAAGCCGTTGAGCGCGGCACGCCACTTCCAGCCCGCCGGACGCGCGGTCACCCAGTGTTTGACCATTCCGCTCTGGGAGAGCGTGAAGCCGACGAAGACGCCGATCGCGAACAGCGGCACGAGGAGGTTCATGTCGCCCTGTGCGAGGACCAGCAGCGCGGCCGAGGTGACGGTGAGGAAGGCGATGCCGTACCGGTGCACGTGCCGGTCGGCGCGCAACGCGAAGAAGTGCGGCAGGTTGTTGTCGGCGGCCAGGAGCTGGGCAAGCACCGGCAAACCGCCGAAGGAGGTGTTGGCCGCCAGCGCGAGCAGGATCACGGTGGAGAACTGGACCAGGTAGAACAGCGGTCCGTCGCCGAGGGAGGCCTGGGTCACCTGCGCCAGGACCGTGACGCCTTCCACCGGCGCGATCGCGAACTTCTCGATCAGCGCGGCGATCCCGACCAGCATCACCGCCAGCAGCGCCCCGAGCGCGACCTCGGCCCGCTGCGCCCGCTTCACCCGCGGCTTCCGGAAGGAGGGCACGGCGTTGGCGATGGCCTCGACGCCGGTCAGCGAAGCGCAGCCATTGGCGAAAGCCTTGAGCAGCAGCAGAACCCCGACGGTCTGCAACCCCGTCACCTGCGCCTGGGTCACCACGGCGGGCCCGGTGCGAACCAGACCCGCGACGATCACCAGCAGGATCGCGCCGACATAAACCGCCGTCGGCACGATGAAAGCGCGGGCACTGCCCGCGATCCCGCGCAGATTGACGCCCGTGACCAGGGCCAGGACCGCCAGACAGAGCCACACCGTGTACGGCAACAGCTCCGGAAACGCCGACGTGAGCGCCGCCACCCCAGCGGCCACCGACACCGCCACATTCAGCACATAGTCGATGATCAAGCTGGCCCCGGCCACCAGCCCGGCCCGCCGGCCGAGATGGGTCTTGGCCACGCCATAAGCGCCGCCCCCTTCGGGGAAGGCGGCGATGACCTGCCGGTAGGAGAAGGTCAGCACCGCCAGCAGGGCGGCGATGGTGAGCGTCACCGGAACGGCGAACCCCAGACCGGCCCCGCCCGCCACGGCCAGCACCAGCACGATCGCCTCGGGACCGTAAGCGACCGACGCCATCGCGTCCAGCGACAGCGCGGCCAGACCGCCGAGCACGCTCAGCCGATGCCTGTCCCGGGTATCCGGGGGCTCCTTGGCCGCAGGGGTGGTGAGCACCGCGGACATTAAGTCCTCCTATAGGGGTAGATGTCCCCATCGTCACCCCATGTCGGCCCCGTCACGGCCCTCCCATACGACACCCATACGGCGGGAACCAGAATCCTTACGCCTTCCTGACGGGCGTGAACCGGTAGCCCCCCTGCCGGGTGTGAAACCGATGGCTTGAACTGGTGGCCCCCTGACGGGCGTTTACCGGTGGCCCTGGGTTTGAACTGATGGCCCGCTGCGGCTCGTGATCAGGTGGGTGGGAGCGCGCGGGCTCGAGTTACTCACGGGGTCCGTGTTATGCCATGTCCTCGGCGGGGACGGCGTGCGCTCGTGAGAAGAGTGGCAGCGTGAGGATCATGGTGAGGCCGCCCCCCGGTGTCTCCTCGGGGAGCAGGGTGCCGCCCATGGCCTCCGCGAGTCCCCGGGAGAGCGCGAGGCCGAGGCCGACCCCCGCGTGGTTGTCTCTGTCGCCGAGCCGCTGGAACGGCATGAAGACCCGCTCGTGCGCCTCGGACGGGATGCCGGGACCCCGGTCGATGATCCGGATCTCCGCCTGGTCGACGTGCCAGCTCGCCGTGATCAGGACCTTCCGGTCCGGCGGGCTGTAGCGGACGGCGTTGGACATCAGGTTGGCCAGGATCCGTTCGAGCAGGGCCGGGTCGGCGACGATGTCGGGAAACTCGGCGGAGATCTCGCCCTCGACGCGGTCCCGGAGCGGCCCAAGATCGTCAATTGCCCGGGGCAGAACGTCGGCCAGAGCGACAAGTTGCGGAGCCGGGCCGAGCACGCCCGACTGCAGGCGGCTCATGTCGAGCAGGTTCTCGACCAGGCGGCCCAGCTTGATCAGGGACTCCGCGGCGGTGGCGAGCAGTTCTTCCCTGTCGTCGACGGACCACACGATGCGGGTGTTGCGCAGGCTTTCGACGGCCGCCCTGGCCGAGGCCAGCGGGGTGCGCAGGTCGTGGCTGACCGCGGCCAGCAGCGCCGTACGCATGCGGTCGGCCTCGGCCAGCGGTTTGGCCTGCTCGGCTTCGTCCCGCAGCCGCTCCTGGCGCAGAGCCACGGCGACCTCGGCCGCGAAGGCCTCCAGCACCCGGCGGTCGGAGGCGTCCAGGAGCCTCCCCCGCGCGACCAGGACGAGCGTCTCGTCGATGACCACGTCGGTGTCGGCGACGGCGGGGCAGGTGCACGGCTCTCCCCCGGCGGTGGCGAGGATGCGCCACGCCCGCGGGTCGGACTGGTCGTCGGGCATCTGCCCGGCCTCGGGCCGCCGCTCCAGGACGGTGACCGAGCGGAAGCCGAAGCTCTCGCGCATCCGGGCCAGCAGGGAGGGCACCGCCGCCTCCCCGCGCAACACGTGGCCGGCCAGCGTGGACAGCAGCTCGGCCTCCGCTCCGGCCCGCGCGGCCTGCCTGGTACGGCGCGCCGCCACATCCACGATCATGCTCACCATGACCGCGACCAGCACGAACACGACCAGGGCGAGAATGTTCTCGGGATCGGAGATCGTCCATTCGTGGATGGGCGGAGCGAAGTAGTAGTTCAGCAGCAGCGACCCGCCGACGGCGGCGGCGATGGCCGGCCACATGCCGCCGATCAGGGCGACGCCGATGACCATCAGCAGGAACAGCAGGGTCTCGCTGGGCAGCGCCAGCGCGTCGCGGGACGGGATGAGCGCGGCGGTCAGCGCGGGCATTCCGGCGACGGCCACCGCCCAGCCGGCCCGCCTGCGCGTGCGGGTCAGCGCCGCCCGGGACCGCGAGGGCCGCCGCCGTCCCCGCTTGGCCTCGTCATGGGTGATCATGTGGACGTCGATGGTCCCGGACATCGCGGTGGTCTCCACGCCGACGCCGCGGGACAGGATCTGGGCGAACTTCCCGCGCCGGGAGGCGCCCAGGACCAGCTGGGTGGCGTTGACGCCGCGGGCGAAGTCGAGCAGCGCCCGCGGGATGTCCTCGCCGATCACCTGGTGGTAGGTGCCGCCCATGCTCTCCACCAGCGTGCGCTGCCTGGCCAGGCTCGCCGGGTCGCCGCCGGCCAGCCCGTCGGCCCTGGTGACGTGGACGGCGAGCAGGTCGGCGCCCTTGGTCCTGGCGGCGATCCTGACCGCCCGCCGTACCAGGGTGTCGCCTTCGGGGCCGCCGGTCAGGGCGACCACGACGCGCTCGCGCGCCTCCCAGGTCGTGGCGATGCCGTGCTCGGCGCGGTAACGGTCGAGCTGGTCGTCGACCTTGCCGGCAACCCACAGCAGGGCCAGCTCGCGCAGGGCGGTCAGGTTTCCGACCCGGAAGTAGTTCGACAAGGCGGCGTCCACCTTCTCCGGCGCGTAGACGTTGCCGTGGGCCAGCCTGCGGCGGAGCGCCTCGGGCGACATGTCGACCAGCTCGACCTGGTCGGCCCGCCGTACCACCTCGTCCGGCACGGTCTCCCGCTGCGGGATGCCGGTGATCTGCTGGACCACGTCGTTGACCGACTCCAGGTGCTGGACGTTCACCGTGGAGACGACGTCGATCCCAGCGGCGAGGATCTCCTCGACGTCCTGCCAGCGCTTGGCGTTGCGCGAGCCGGGCACGTTGCTGTGGGCCAGCTCGTCGATGAGCGCCACCCGGGGGCGGCGGGCGATGACGGCCTCGACGTCGAGTTCGGTGAAGGTGGTCCCCCGGTGGACCATCGTCCGGCGGGGGACCACTTCCATGCCGTCCAGCAGCTCGGCGGTGCGGGGGCGGCCGTGCGTCTCGACGAGACCCACGACCACGTCCCTGCCACGCTCCAGGCCGCGCAGGCCCTCGTTGAGCATCGCGAAGGTCTTGCCGACCCCCGGCGCCGCCCCCAGGTAGACCCTCAGCCGCCCGCGTGGCACGGTTCCTACCCCCGGTCCAGCGCCAGGTTGAGCTGGAGCACGTTCACGGCGGGTTCGCCCATGAAGCCGACCGCGCGTCCGGTGGTGTACTCCTCGATGAGCGCTCGCACCTTGGCCACGTCGACTCCCCGTTCCTTGGCCACGCGGGCCGCCTGGAGGTCGGCGTACGCGACCGAGATGTGCGGGTCCAGGCCGGAGGCACTGGCGGTGACCGCGTCGGCGGGCACCTGGACATCGGTGACCTCACCCCGGACCGGCACGGTACGGCCCGCCGAGTAGTCCTCCCCCGGCTTCCCGCACTCCACCGCGACGCCCTCGTACGCGGCGACGAAGGGAGCGGCGGGGCAGGCCTGGTTGACGCTGACCACCCGGGCGGGAGCGCCGACGGCGGGGAACACCTTCAGCACGGCGCCGACCCCGTCCCCGGTGCAGAACGGGCGGGCCCCGGAGACGCCCTCCAGCTCGCCGACTGCCTTGGACCGCGCGCAGACGGTGGTCAGCAGGCTCTGGCTGCCCTCGTCAGGGTTGCCATCCTCGTCGGTGGCCCCCGGAACCGCGAGGGTGTCCACGACGTCCTCGGGACCGAGGTTGCTCGCCGCGGTGGACAGCAGGTCATACCCGTCGCCCGCCGCGGACGGCCGGCTCTGGAAGTACTGCTTGACCGGGTTTCCGTCGGCGTCGGTGAAGTTCTGGCCGATGAGCGCGCTGCCCACGGTCTTGCCGTCCTTCTCCACCAGCGAGCCATTGGCTTTGGAGTTGAACACGGCCTGGGCCACGCCGGTGGCGGCCAGAGGATAGATGACACCGGTCACCACGGTGAGCACGAGCAGCGCCCGTACGGCGGCGAGATGCTGGCGGAGCCAGCCTGGCAGACGTTCCATTACGACATCCCTGGAAGGAACTGGATGAGAAGGTCGATCAGCTTGATGCCGAGGAAGGGCACGACGATGCCGCCCAGACCGTAGATGTAGAGGTTGCGGCTGAGCAGCTTGGACGCGCCACCCGGCGTGTACCGCACGCCCCGCAGGGCCAGCGGGATGAGCGCGACGATGATGATCGCGTTGAACACGACCGCGGACAGGATGGCCGACTGCGGGCTGGCCAGGCGCATGACGTTGAGCGTGTCCAGGCCCGGGTAGACCGCGGCGAACATGGCCGGGATGATCGCGAAATACTTGGCGATGTCGTTGGCGATGGAGAACGTGGTCAGCGCGCCCCTGGTGATGAGCAGCTGCTTGCCGATCTCGACGATCTCGATGAGCTTGGTGGGGTTGGAGTCGAGGTCGACCATGTTCCCCGCCTCCTTCGCCGCCGACGTGCCGGTGTTCATGGCCACGCCCACGTCGGCCTGCGCGAGCGCGGGGGCGTCGTTGGTGCCGTCGCCGGTCATGGCAACCAGCCGCCCGCCCTCCTGCTCGGTCCGGATCAGGGCAAGCTTGTCCTCCGGCGTGGCCTCGGCCAGGAAGTCGTCCACCCCGGCCTCGTCGGCGATGGCCTTGGCGGTCAGCGGGTTGTCCCCGGTGATCATCACCGTTCTGATGCCCATCCGGCGCATCTCGTCGAATCGTTCGCGCATGCCTTGCTTGACGACGTCCTTCAGGTGGATGACGCCCAGCACGCGGGCCTTGCCGCCGGTGACCTCGCCGACCACCAGCGGGGTGCCGCCCGAGGCGGAGATGCCGTCCACCAGATGGCCGACGCCCTCCGTGGCCTGGCCGCCGTTCTCGCGGACCCACTTCATGACCGCCGTCGCGGCGCCCTTGCGCACCTGGCGGCCGTCCATGTCCACGCCGGACATCCGGGTCTGGGCGGTGAACTGGACCCACGCGGCGTGGGCGAGCTCGCCGGGCTGGCGCTCGCGCAGGCCGTAGGCCTGCTTGGCGTACACGACGATGGAGCGGCCCTCGGGTGTCTCGTCGGCGAGGCTGGCCAGCTGGGCGGCCTCGGCCAGCTCGTCCGGGGAGACACCGGCGGCGGGGACGAACTCCGAGGCCTGCCGGTTGCCGAGCGTGATCGTGCCGGTCTTGTCCAGCAGCAAGGTGCCGACGTCGCCCGCCGCCTCGACCGCCCGCCCGCTCATGGCCAGCACGTTACGCTGCACCAGCCGGTCCATCCCGGCGATGCCGATGGCCGACAGCAGCGCGCCGATCGTGGTCGGGATCAGGCAGACGATGAGCGAGACGAGCACGATTCCGGTGACGCCGTCGCCGGTGAGCGCGATGGAGTTGGGAATCCCGGAGTTGACCTCCTTGGCGAAGATCGCCATCGGCTGCATGGTCGCCGTCGCCACCAGGAAGATGATCGTCAGCGCGGCCAGCAGGATGTTGAGGGCGATCTCGTTGGGCGTCTTCTGCCGGTTCGCGCCCTCGACCAGGGCGATCATCCGGTCGATGAAGCTCTCCCCCGGCTTCTGGGTGATCTGGACGACGATCTGGTCGGACAGCACCCTGGTGCCGCCGGTCACGGCCGAGCGGTCGCCGCCGGACTCGCGGATCACGGGGGCGGACTCGCCGGTGATGGCCGACTCGTCGACGCTGGCGATGCCCTCGACCACGTCGCCGTCACCGGGGATGATCTCCCCGGCCTCGACCACCACGAAGTCGCCCTGCCTGAGCTCGGGAGCGCCGACGACGTCCCAGTCCAGCGAGGTGCGGCTCCGCAGGCGGCGCGCGGTGGTGTCGCGCTTGGCGGCGCGCAGCGTGGCGGCCTGCGCCTTGCCCCGGCCCTCGGCCACGGCCTCCGCCAGGTTGGCGAACACCACCGTCAGCCACAGCCACACCACGATGGCCCAGGCGAAGAACGACGGCTCGGTGATGGCGAGCACGGTGGTGAACAGCGCGCCGATCTCGACGATGAACATGACCGGATTGCGCCAGAGCGTGGCGGGGTTGAGCTTCTTGATCGCGTCGGGCAGCGATCTGATCATCTGCTGCGGGTCGAGGAGGCCGGCGCCGACCTTCTGGGGAGCCCGGCCCGGCGCTTGGAGCACTGGGGTTGACATGTCAGAACAGTCCTTCTGCGATCGGGCCGAGCGCGAGAGCGGGGAGGAACGTCAGGGCGACCAGGATGACCGTCACCCCGACCACCATGCCGACGAATTGCGGCCGGTGCGTGGGCAGCGTGCCGACCGAGGCCGGGACCGGCGACTGCCTGGCCAGGGAGCCGGCCAGCGCCAGCGCCAGGACGATCGGCAGGAAGCGGCCCAGCGCCATGCACAGGCCGAGCGTGGTGTTGTGGAAGTCGGTGTTCACGCTGACCCCGGCGAACGCGGAACCGTTGTTGTTGGAGGCGCTGGTATAGGCGTAGAGGATCTCGGAGAACCCGTGCGGCCCGCTGTTCAGCATGGCCGACCTGCCGGTCTCGGTGGCCATCGCGACCGCGGTGCCGACCAGCACCAGGATCGGCGTGACCAGGAAGTACATCGAGGCCAGCTTCATCTCCCTGGCGCCGATCTTCTTGCCCAGGAACTCGGGGGTGCGGCCGACCATCAGGCCCGCCACGAAGACCGTGATCACGGCCAGGATGAGCATGCCGTACAGGCCGGCGCCGGTGCCGCCGGGGGCGACCTCGCCGAGCAGCATGTTGAAGATCAGCATGCCGCCGCCGAGCGCGGTGTAGGAGTCGTGGAAGGAGTCCACCGAGCCGGTGGAGGTGAGCGTGGTGGAGGAGGCGAACATGGCCGAGTTGGAGACGCCGAAGCGGGCCTCGCGGCCTTCCATCGCCTGGCCGATGGCCTGCGGCACGGTCCCGGCCGAGGACAGCTCGGCCCAGTTGGTCAGTGCGACGCTGAGGGTGAAGATGGTCGCCATCACCGCGACGATCGCGTAGCCCTGCCGGTTGTCGCCGACCATCCGGCCGAACGTGCGCGGCAGGCAGAACGAGATCACCAGCAGGAGCATGATCGTCAGCCAGTTGGTCCAGGCGGCCGGGTTCTCGAACGGGTGCGCCGAGTTGACGTTGAAGATGCCGCCGCCGTTGGTGCCCAGATCCTTGATGGCCTCCTGGGAGGCGACCGCGCCGGGGGTGAAGGTCTGCTCGCCGCCGGTCAGGGTGGTCCACACGTGGTGGTCGCCGAGAGTCTGGATCGCGCCACCGGCGACCAGCAGCAGCGCGGCCACGAACGCGATCGGCAGCAGGATCCGGAGGGTGCCGCGGACCAGGTCCACCCAGAAGTTGCCGAGTTGGTCGGTCTTCTTCCGGGCGAAGCCGCGGACCAGGGCGATGGCCACGGACATGCCGACCGCGGCCGAGACGAAGTTCTGCACGGCCAGGCCGGCGGTCTGCACCAGGTGGCCCATCGTGGCCTCGCCCGAGTAGGCCTGCCAGTTGGTGTTGGTGACGAAGCTGACGGCGGTGTTCCAGGCCAGCGCCGGGGAGACGGAGTCCATGCCCAGGCTGAGGAGCAGGTGGTTCTGGAGGCGCTGCAGGCCGTACAGGAAGAGGATCGAGACGAGGGAGAAGGCCAGCACGCCGCGGGCGTAGACGCCCCAGGTCTGCTCGGCGTCGGGCCGGACGCCGACCAGACGGTAGATCCCCCGCTCGACGCGCGAGTGCCGGGTGCCGCTGTAGACGCGGTACATGTAGTCGCCCAGCGGCTTGTACGCCGCCGCCAAAACGAGCAGGAGGGAACCGATGAACAGGATCCCCGCCAGGGTGGAGGACATCAGAAACGCTCCGGGAAGAGCAGGGCCACGATCACGAAGATCACCAGGCCGGCGGCCAGGACCAGACCGACGGCGTTGACGGCACTCACAGCCGTTCCACCGCCTTGACGGCGAGCCCGAGGATCACGAACACCGCGACCGTCAGGACGACGAAGATGACGTCAGCCATCCCTACTCCTCTTCGGAAACATGCCTCGGGCCACCCAGACGGGCGGCCCGATCAGTAGCAAAGCGCGATATCCGGGGCTTTTTGTCCGCCTTGACGGCTTACCTACGGTTTGGGAGGGAATATTGACGCGATCCATACGGTGCCCGCGCTTGATAGGTTGTCCTCAGGTGCGCCGGGAAGTCTGGTCGGCAGGTTCTGTTGTCGATCATGAAGGCTGGCGGTCATGCGAGCGCGCGATCTGATCACCGATTTCCCGAGGGTCACCCCTGACACCCCCGTCGTCGAGGCGGCGCGGCTCCTCGCCACGCACGATCTGCCCGGCCTGATCGTCGTCGACGAGCACGGTCTGCCGGTCAGCATCCTGCCCGGCACCCAGGTGCTGCGCATGGCGGTGCCCAGCTACTGCCTGGACGACCCGGCGCTGGCCGGCGTCATCGACGAGGAGCACGCCGACGCGTTCCTGCGCACGCTGGCCGGCCAGCCCGTCCGGGACGCGCTGCCGGCGCGGCCGCGGGAACTGCCCGTCACCGACCCGGACGCCACCGTGCTGGAGATCGCGGCGCTGATGGCGCGCACCCACAGCCCGCTGGTCGCCGTCGTCGGCGACGGGCGCCTGCTGGGCGCCGTCACGCTGAAGACGCTCCTGAACCGGGCGCTCCCGCAGTGACCGCACTCGCCTGGCTGTCCCTGGCGGTCTTCCTCGGCGCGTACGCGCTGATCGCGACCGAACGGATCCACCGGGTCGCCGCCGCGCTCGGCGGAGCGGGGATCATGCTGCTGATCCACGCCACCGACGCGGGGGCGGCGTTCTTCGCGGAAGAGACCGGGATCGACTGGAACGTCATCTTCCTGCTGCTCGGGATGATGATCATCGTTGGGGTGCTCAAGCAGACCGGCGTCTTCGAGTACCTGGCCATCTGGGCCGCCAAGCGGGCGCGCGGACGGCCGTACCGGCTGATGGTGCTGCTGGTCGTCCTCACCGCCGTCGCCTCGGCGCTGCTGGACAACGTCACCACCGTGCTGCTGATCGCGCCGGTCACGTTCCTGGTGTGCGAGCGGCTGGCGTTGCCGGTCGTGCCGTACCTGATCGCGGAGGCGATGTCCTCGAACATCGGCGGCGCCGCCACCCTGGTCGGCGACCCGCCCAACATCATCATCGCCAGCCGCGGCGGGCTGTCGTTCAACGACTTCCTGATCCACATGGCGCCGATGATCATCCTCTTGCTGATCGTGTTCCTCGGGATGTGCCGGATCATGTTCCGCAAGTCCTTCACCTACGATCCGGTACGGGCCGCCGAGATCATGCGCCTGGACGAGCGCGAGGCGATCGCCGACCCGCGGCTGCTGCGGCAGAGCCTGGCCGTGCTCGGCCTGGTGACGGCCGCGTTCGTGCTGCACCCGGTGCTGCACTACGAGCCGTCGGTGGTGGCCATCCTGGGCGCCGGGATCCTGGTGGCGGCCACGCCGGTCACCACCGAGCAGGCCCTCGCCGAGGTCGAATGGCCGACGCTGGTGTTCTTCGCCGGCCTGTTCGTGATGGTCGGCGCGCTGGTGGAGACCGGCGTCATCGGCCAGGTCTCGCAGCTGGCCGTGAACGCCACCGAAGGCCGGCTCGGCCTGTCCGCGATGGTCCTGCTGTGGGCGTCGGCCGGGCTGTCGGCGATCGTGGACAACATCCCCTACGTGGCCACTATGAGCCCGATCGTCGCCGACCTGGTCCAGGCCAACGGCGGCAACGAACACGCCCAGGTCCTGTGGTGGGCCCTCGCCTTCGGCGCCGACCTGGGCGGCAACGCCACCGCCGTCGGCGCCGCCGCCAACGTCGTCGTCCTCGGCATCGCCGCCCGCAACCGCCACCCGATCAGCTTCTGGGAATTCACCAAGTACGGCCTGATCGTCACTTTCGTCACCGTGCTGCTGGTAACGCCCTACCTGTGGTTGCGGTACCTGGCCTGACGTCAGCGGCGTCCGAGCAGGTCCTGGCGGGGACGTTGCCCATCGACGTGATCCTGGACTTCGTCCCCGCGCATGGCGTCAGGCGCGCGACTTCTTCCGCTGCTGCCAGCGTTCGATGTATTGACGATATTGACGGCGAAGGGCCAACGGTCACACGGTTGCGGGATGGCGTGGTGGCGGCTTCGCCTCGCGGGTGGCGTCTCGGCGCAATTCGCGGGCCAGGGCCCGCGACGCCTCATCTCGGTGGGACGGTCATTTGGCGGCATCACCGCCCGGCATTCCATTGCCGCGTTTCCCGCTGGCCATCGCTATGCAGGGCTGGTAGCTCGCTGAAGAGCACTGGTAGCACCTCTGCGCTGATGTGCAGGATCGTTCCCCTGGCTAGAGCGCTCAAAGTGGTCTGGTCAGCCTGCCCAAGCCAGCAGGGCTTTGGCCAGGCGGGCGGGAGCAATTTGGCCGATGTATGCACTTTACGAACATTTGTCATATCTGTTAGACATGTGTTGATCGTTCTTATGTTGGCCTTATAACCCCCTGTCGGCGGGCCGCTGCGCTTCAGCTTGCCCTGGTTGTCTTTCTGGAGTGTGCGGCGTGGCCGTTCGGCGTACGCGGATCTTGTTGTGTGCTGCCGTCACCGGGTTGGTGGCGACCCTGTTGATCTCTGGCGTCGGAGTTCCGGCTGGGCTGGTGCCCGAGGCTGCCGGTGCCGCGATCGAACCGGCCAAGGAGCCCTCGATCACCGGGCGTCCGGTTTCGCCTGTAGCGGTCGAGCACGGGGCGGAGGACGTGCAGAAACCACTCGTTCGCCGTCCGGTGGTGTGGCCGAAAGCCGGGTCGGCCCAGGTGAGCCTCCCGCGAAATGCCCAGCGCGTCGCGGCTGGGACGCTGCCGGTCAAGGTCGGGCAGCCCGGGCCGGTGCGAAGCGTGGTGACCTCCCCGGTTCCCGAGGGGACAAGATCAGCTTTCAGCGGCCGACCGCAGGATATCCCGGCTACGGCTCCTGCGGAGGTCACGGTCGACGCCTTCGACGATGCGGTCGCCCGCCGGGCCGGTGGGCTGGGGTTAGCGGTGCTGGTGACCCGCGCCGACGGCGGCACGGCCGCTGGTCAGGCGACGATCACGGTGGATTATTCGGGGTTCCGTGACGCTTACAGCGGCGGGTTCGCATCCCGGTTGACGCTGGTGGAGCAGCCCGCATGTGTGCTTGAGGCCGATCCCTCGCAGGCATGCCTGGCCTTGGCGACGCGGACGCGGCGTCAGGTCCCGGTAGTCAACGACACCGCCGCGGGCACGTTGACGGCGGTCGCCGCGGTCAACCCGGCACCGGCGGGCGCCGCCGGCCCCGCTGCGGCGGGCATGCGGAAACTCGGCACTCGCGAAAGCACGACAGGGTCAGCGGCCGGTGCGGCGGTGGCGTACGTGGTGGCCAGTTCGGCCAGCGCGACCGCCGGCGACTCCACCGGGTCTTTCGAGGTCACCGACCTGAAGCCGTCGGGGACCTGGCAGGTCGGCCTGTCCGGCGGCGGGTTCTCCTATTCCTATCCCATCCCCGTACCGCCCGCCCCATCCGGTGCCGGCCCGGTGTTGTCTTTCGACTATTCCTCCACCTCGGTGGACAGCCTGATGGACGCCACCAACAACCAGGCCTCGGTGATCGGCACGGGCTGGGAACTCAACCAGGGCTTCATCGAGCAGGCTTTCGTCCCGTGTGATGACGGGACCGACCGGTGCTGGGCCTCCAGCAGCGACCCGACCTTCCGTGACCTGACGCTGTCGGTGGGCGGGCGTTCCTCCCACATTGTCAAGGACGCCACCAGCGGGGACTGGAAGACGGTGGAGGACTTCGGCTGGAAGATCGACTTCGTGAGTTCCAGTCCGTCTTCGGGCCAGCCGTACTGGACGATCATCACCCAGGACGGCACCCGCTACCGGCTGGGCTACCAGCGCGACGCCAGCCTGCAGATCCCCTTCCAGGGCGACGACACCGGGGAGCCGTGCCACAACCTGTGGGTGCCGGTGGCGACCGGCGGGGCGACCTCGATGTGCAAGGCGCCCTACCGGTGGCTGCTGGACCAGGAGGTCGACCCCAAGGGCAACGTGATCGACTACACCTACCAGCGCGACACCAACGGCTACTGCTCGATCCGGATGACCTTCGGCACCTGCTGGCAGACCTACGACCGCGGCGCCTACCTCACCCAGGTCTCCTACGGCTCCAACCTGAACGTGGCCGGATCGGAGGCCACCGCGCGGGTGCTGTTCGCCATAGTCGACCGCACGCTGAACGGTCTCAGTGATGTGCCGCTGGACCTGCGCTGCGAGGTGCCCAGCAGCCAGTGTCTGCTGAACGGGCCGGCGTTCTTCATCTCCAAGCGGCTGGCCTCGGTCACCACCCAGACCTTCAACCCGGCCACCTCTGGCTGGGACGATGTGGTGCGGCTGGAGTTGGGGCAGGACTGGCTGGGCGGCCAGTTCTCCGGCGGCGAGACCCAGGGCATGTTGTTGTGGCTGGATTCCATCCGCCGCGTCGGCCTGGCCGGCAACGGCCCCGACATCGCACTGCCGCCAGTTGGGTTCGACGCGATCCTGCTGGACAACCGCAACGACTCCAACGGCAGCGACCGGCCGGAGGCGCTCTTCCCGCGCATCTCGGCGATAACCAACGAGATAGGCGGCCGCACCGAGGTCACCTACGGCCAGCCGTCTGGCTGTGACATCACCGCGGAAACGCGGGCGGTCGACCGGGACAACGAGGGCAGCGACTGCTACTGGCTGTACGCCGACAACTACACCGACGTCAACGGCGTCTTCCACCTGGTCGGCTCGGTCTGGAACAAGTTCATGGTCACCCGGATCGTCGAACGTGACCTGGTGGGCGGATCGCCTGACATGGTCACCGCCTACCAGTATCTAGGCACCCCCGCCTGGGCCCGGTCCGGCGTCTACGGCATCCCCGGCCCGTCCTGCTTCGACCCTCCGGTCCGGCCGCCGCAGCCGCCGTGCGTGAACTGGTTCGGCGACTGGAGTGAGTTCCGCGGCTACGCCAACGTCCGCACGCTGAAGGGCAGTGGCACCGACGCCTCCCAGTACAGCGTCTCCACCGCGACGTTCTTCCGCGGCCTGTATGAGGACAAACTGGCCAACGGCACCCAGAAGAACACCACGGTCACCGACTTCGAGAACAACACCGTCAACGACCTGCGCGTGCTGTCCGGCCGCATCCTGCAGGAGCAGACCTATGCGGTAACCGGTTGGACCACTCCGACTCAGCAGTGCCAGTACAGCCCGTGGTCGGCCTCGATCACCTACTCCTTCGGCGACCAGGTCTCCCGTAACAACCACCACTGGATCTCCATCCGCAACAACAACACCGGCCAGACGCCCTCCAACTCCTCCACCTACTGGGACGACCGCGGCCCTTGCCCGACCATCCCGGCCACCATGATCTTCGACGAACAAGCGGGCACCCGTCACGAGTACGCCAACGTGACTACCGGCAACGGCCCCGGCATCGCCGACCCCCACTTCATCAACCAGACCCGGCAGGTCAGCCGGAACAAGGTGACCTCCGGCTGGCGCTACACCGAGGCCGTCACCACCTACAACTCCGACGGCCTGCCGATCAAGGTCAACGACTACGGGCAGCGAGGCCTGGCCGCCGACAACACCTGCACCGCCACCGCCTACGCACACAACACCGCGAGCGGGGCGTGGATGATCTCCTATCCGGCCAGCGAGGAACGCCGGGCGGGTGACACGTGCACCTCGGGCACCCTCCTGGGCCGCACCGTCACCCTCTACGACGGAGCCACCAGCGAGGCGGCGAACGCGCCTACGCTCGGGAACGCCACCCAGACTCGCACCTACACCAGCGGCAGCGACTACACCACGGTCGTGATCGGCTACGACGGGTACGGGCGCTCGGTCTCCTCCACCGATCCGCTGGGCAAGACGACCACCACCGCCTACACCCCCGCCACCGGCCTGCCCGTGGGTGGCATGGCCGTCACCAACCCCTTAGGTCATGTGGTCACCACCTGGAACGCGCCCTGGGGCGGCGTCGTGGGTACCCGCGATGCCGACAACCGGGACGTCAACATCGACTATGACGCGCTCGGCCGTGCGATCGCGCTGTGGACCCCGGCCCAGCCCAAAACGGGAGGGGTCGCAGCCACGACGATCTCCTACACCATCCCGGTCAACGGCAGTGACGTGGTCACCGGTCCCGTAAGGACCGCCGTCTCCACGCTGCAATCCGGCTCCGCGTACGTGACGACCCACTTTTACGACGACGGCCTGGGCCGGCCGCGTGAAACCCAGGTCGCCTCCCCGGCGGGGGGCAGGATCGTAAAGGCCGTCACCTACGATCCGCGCGGCCTGACCGCTGCCACCGGCGGCCCGGCCCACAACACTGCGGCACCGGGCAGCGGCCTGCTCAATGCCGCCCCCACCAGCTTCCCGCAGTGGACCAAGAACGTGACCGACGGCTTGGGCCGGGTCACCGCCACGGTCGAGATGAGCGCGAGCACCGAACTGCGCCGCACCAGCACCGCCCACTTCGGGGAGCGCACCGAGACGACCCCGCCGACCGGCGGCAAGACGGTTTCCTACACAGACCCCGAGGCACGGGTGACCAAGGTGGAAGAGTGGAAGGACGCCACCACCCACTACGACACCCTGTACGACTACGACCTCAACGGCGCGTTGACGAAACAGACCGACGCCAACGGCAACGTCCGCACCTTCACCTACGACCTGCTCGGCCGCCGCACCGCTGCCCACGACCCGGACGCGGGCGACTCCAGCCAGGCCTACGACGCGGCCGGGCGGCTGCTGTGGGCCATCAACGGCAACGGCGAGAAGACCTCCTTCGTCTACGACGACCTGGATCGCAGGACCGCGCTGTGGGCGGGTGAGGTCGAGACTGGCACCAAACTCGCCGAATGGGTCTATGACACCCTGTCCAAGGGCAAGCTCACCTCGGCGACCCGTTTCACCGACGGCCAGGCCTACGTCGATGCGATGACCGGTTATGACGTGATGGGCCGCCCGACTGGTTCCACCCTGACCGTCCCCTCCAGTGATGGCCTGCTGGGCGGGTCCTACACCTTCACCACCGGCTACAACGCCGCAGGTCAGGTGACCCACTACGGCATGCCCGCCGTAGGTGGCCTAGTGGCCGAGACGGTCACCTCCAGCTACACCTCGCTCGGGCTGCCCGACCAGTTGACCTCCCCGCTGGCCACCTACGTCGACGCCACCGTCTACACCTCCACCGGGCGCCTCTCCCAGCGCGGCTACAGCGCGGGTGGCAAGATCAAACGCACCCTGGACTGGAACCCCTCCACCGGCTGGCTCGACCGCTCCACCGTCCAGACCGCCGCCGATACCTCTACCCCCGCAACCGTCCAAGACGACCGCTTCACCTATGACGCCTCCGGCGAAATCCAGCGCATTCTGGACGCCGCCACCGCGATCGGCGGCAGCCCCGGCCAGTCCGAGTGTTTTAGCTATGACGGGCTGCACCGCCTGTCGGCCGCCTTCACCACCACCGGCGTCAACTGCGCGGCGGGTCCGGACAATCTGGGCATCGACCCCTACCGGCAGACGTTCGCCTACGACGCGGTCGGCAACATCACCACCCAGACCAGCGGCGACCAGACCGCCACCTACGCTTACCCCGCCTCCGGCCCGACCGCCGTCCGCCCGAACGCGGTCACCTCCATCACCCGCACCACCCCCGGCAGCGGCAACCTCACCCAGCAAGGACAGCAGGGACAGGTCCAGCAAGGATCAGGCCAACAGCGCGCAGCCGAGCGAGGCCCTCACCACGCCGCCAAAACCGGCACCGCAACCGCCAAAACCGGTACCACGGAACAGCCGGCCACCCTACCGGCTCCCGCGCGACCACCCGCCGCGCCGCTGACATCCTCCGTCCAGGACGGGCCGCAACTGGTGGCCGCCTACGGCATGAACGAAGGCACTGGCACCACCGTCACCGACAGCTCCGGCCAGGCCAACCACGGCACCACCCTCGACACCACCTGGACCACCGGCAAATACGGCCAGGGCCTCAACTTCAACGGCGACACCAGCTGGGTCACCGTCGCCGACGCCGCCTCCCTCGATCTGACCACCGGCATGACCCTCGAAGCGTGGGTCAAATCCGACGACAACCTCGGCTACCGCACCCTGATCCAGAAAGAAAACGGCGACGACCTCTCCTACGGCGCCTTCACCAGCACCTTCAGCGACCCGCCCAGCGCCTGGATCGTCGACCCCAGCGGCGACTCTACCGGCTCCGCCGCCACCACCAACCTGCCCATCGGCCAGTGGGTGCACCTGGCCGCCACCTTCGACGGCGACAGCCTCGACTTCTACTACAACGGCGTCCTGGCCCACTCCGAACCCACCGACCTGACCATCGACACCGGCACCGGCCCCCTCCGCATCGGCCACAGCGGCATCTGGGACGAACCCTTCGACGGCGTCCTCGACGACATCCGCATCTACAACGGCGCCCTCACCGCCGAGCAGATCCTCGCCGACATGAACACCCCCATCGGCGCGACGCCCTCCCCATCTCCCTCGCCCAGCCCATCGCCCTCGCCCTCGCCGTCTCCTTCGCCCAGCCCGAGCCCATCCCCGTCACCTTCACCGTCGCCGAGTCCGTCCCCCACCCCGCCCGGTGACGGCGTCGACACCTACACCTACAACAACGCTGGCCAACTCGCCACCCGCATCGTCGACGGCAAGGATGGCGACTTCGCCTGGAACGCACTCGGCCAGCTGGAGAAGGCCACCATCGACGGCGACGACACCACGATGATCTACAACGCCGACGGTGAGCGCCTGATCCGCCGCGACCCGGATGGAACCGCCACCCTCTACCTGGGCTCGATGGAAGTCCAGGTCAAGGGTGAAGAGATCACCGCCACCCGCTATTACACCGGCCCTGACGGTGCCGCCGTCGCCATGCGTTCCACCAGCGACGGCCAGACCGGCGGTATCAAATGGCTGACGTCAGGCCTGCATGGCACCACGCAAATAGCCGTCGACGACTCCACGGGGCAGGTCAGCAGAGAGCGCTATCTGCCCTTTGGCCAACGCCGGGGCGCCGATGACCTGCCATTCACCGACCACGGCTTCCTCGGCAGAACCGAAGACGACTCCACTGGCCTGACCTATCTGTCGGCCCGCTACTACGATTCCGGCATCGGCCGGTTCATCTCCACCGACCCTCTCGTCGACTTACGCAATCCTCAATGGGCTCATCCCTATAGCTACGCAGGCAACAACCCCATCGGCCTGTCCGACCCGACGGGCCTGGCACCAGTGCATTCCTGTGAAGATGACAAGAAAAGAGGACTGCGACAGACAAAGGAATGCGTGGAGCGAGAGACATGGGCGGACCTGGATCGCGCAATCTGCGTCGAATTGGATAAATGTGCCAGCCCGGAACTCTCGGAAAGTCAGAAGAAGAAGCTCATGAAATGGGCGGAGGACCATGACTGCATCGGGCTGAAAACGAAATCATGCGAAGCCGCATGGGCTGTACTGCTGAGCGGGGGGAGTTTCACATCCGCAGCCGCAATTCTTAACGATTACTGTAAGTACTTGATCTGCGAGAACGGAAGGGTCGAGCTTCCCTGGGAGAGCAACCGGATCGGATCCGTCCTTGAGGACGCCCTCAGCGCGTGGGGAGGAGCAAAGGGAATAAAAGGTCTGGCCAGGGCGGCGAGACGCTTCTTCGGCGGCTGCGACAGCTTCGTCCCCGGAACTTTAGTTCTGATGGCGGACGGGAGCCACAAGGCCGTTGAGGCCGTCGAGATCGGAGATCGTGTTCTGGCGTCGGATCCGGTGTCCGGCGAAACACGCGACCAGGTAGTGATTGACGTGACCAGCGATTACAGCGAGGAAGAGCTGGTTACCATCACCCTCGATACGAGCCGTTCTGGGAATGGCAAGCCCGGAGTTCTCATCTCCACAGCGAATCATCCGTTCTGGGCGGCACAGGAAAGCCGATGGTTTAACGGCCGAGATCTGCGCGCAGGCATGGCCCTGCTGACGAACGATGGCGGCTTGGCGCGGATAACGGCGCTGGGAAGCCTCCACAAGAGGCAGCAGACACACAATCTCACGATCGCAGAATTCCACACCTACTACGTTGTGACGTCTGGGCTTCCGGTACTTGTTCACAACAGAGACGATGAGGATGATTACTGTGCTCCCGCGCCGCTCGGCCGCGGTCACACAGGACGCTTCACACCACGCTCTGTTATGGAACAAGTCGCCATGGACGAGGCGATGGACGATCCTCGCCAAGGATCTGTGATTCCCGTGGCCGGTGGCATGAAAGATCAGCGATGGCCGGGCAGTTCGGGATGGGTTAAAATGGAAATTATCATCAACGGCGTCGTCATCCACTATGTATATAATCAGGTAACCGGGCAGGTGGATGACTTCAAGTTCAAAGATTAGGGACGAATGTGAAAGCTGTCGCCAAATGCGCGCGTGGCAGTGATCTCTCCGCGAATACCCTCACTCGGCTAGGGGTCACCCCTCGCATTAATTTTCACCTGACCATCGGGCGGGAATATATCGTCTATGCGATGCTGCTATCCAATACTGGGTTGAATTTCCTCGTGATGGAGGACAACGGGCTTCCGCGCTGGAAAGCAATCGAACTATTCGATGTGATCGACGGAAAGATTCCACCCCATTGGGAGTTTCTGAGCCTTGAGGACCAGGGTCAATACCAGCAAGTCTTCGCACTATGGGCCTATCCGGCTATGATTCAAAACCGGGATCATTTCGACGCGCTGGCAGAAGGAGAAGGATGGGCTTTGGCTGAGTTCAAGAACGAGGTGGACAGCAGGCTTGGCACGTAACGGAAGACCGCGGACACGGCCACTGCCGCGACGATCGCAGACAACTCGCTGGCTCTGATGTCTGGGTCGGATACAGGATCCATTCGCCTTCGTACTCGACCTCAAGGAGGCCACCGCATGAAACTCAACTTGCCGTAGCGGTTACGGCCGCTCCGCGGAATTCTGGGAGTATCGGCACATGTCTGAGCGGGTGGCGGTTGGTGCCTCCCAGGAGATTCCGCCTTCGGAGTGGGGGCGGCGAACGGCGGTGGGGCCGTGGATATTCGCCTTGGTCGTCGGGCTGATGGTGGTCCTGCTGTGAACCGGCTGGCGCAGAGCATGATCCTGGTGTTGCTGGGCGGGGCGGTGTTGCGGATCACGACGCTGTCCACCACGTACCTGAACTACGTGAAGCCGGGGTTCCGGCCGTTCCTGATCGCGGCGGGCGCGCTCGGCGCGTTCTCCGCCAAGTCGGAGGAGGCTCCAGCCCAGCCGCCGGTCGCCGAACTCGACGTCTTTAAAGCGCTTCCCGCCGGGAAGGTCAACGACATGACCATCGGCGGCCATTCTGGACGCCGCCATGCCGCCGGAGAACACCTGGGTCGAGGTGACGGGCACCTGGCGGGTGCCCAAATCCGGCAGGCTCTCGGCCGGGACCGTCGCCCCCGAACTGGATGGCATCTCGGTCACCGAGATCCCGCAACCGGTCGAACCCTACGAATGACCCGGCAGCCCAAGTAGAGGGCGAAGGAGATGGTCGTGACGTACGGGCTGATCGGGATGCTGCTGCCCAGGGCGAGCAGGATGCCGCCGACCACCGAGGTGACGGCGAACAGGACGCTGAGCAGCGTGACCAGGACCGGCGCGGCGGTGACCCGCATGGCCGCTGCGGCGGGGGTGACCAGCAGGGCCAGGACCAGTAGGGCGCCGACGACCTGGATGGAGACGGCTACCGAGAGGCCGAGGAGCAGCATGAAGATGGGTGACAGGATGCGGACGGGAACGCCTCTGGCGGCGGCGACCTCGGGGTCGAGGCTGGCGAAGACCAGAGGGCGCCACACCACGGCGAGGCCGAGCAGGACTACGGCGGAGGTGCCGACCAGCCAGCTCATCTGGACGGTGTCCACGGCCACGATCTGGCCGGTGAGCAGGCCGAACTTGTTCGCGGCTCGGCCTTTGTAGAGGGCCAGGAACAGCACGCCGAGACCGAGGCCGAAGGGCATGAGCACTCCGATGACCGAATTGCGATCCCTCGCTCGTACGCCTAACGCGCCGATGATCAGCGCCGCGACGATCGATCCGGCGAGGGAACCCGCGGCGACGTTCACGCCGATCAGGAGTGCCGCCGAGGCGCCCGCGAAGGACAGTTCGGCGATGCCGTGTACGGCGAAGGCGAGGTCGCGCATCATGACGAAGGTGCCGATGACGCCGCCGACCAGCCCCAGGACGGCTCCGGCGATCAGCGAGTTGCGGACCAGGACCAGGAGTTCGCCGTAGTTGTCGAAGTTGAAGAGCTGTTGCCAGATGTCGCCGGTCATGCCGAGGGTTCTCCGCCGTGGTCGTGGGAACCAGGGGCGCCGACGACCACGAGTCTGCCGTTGACGTGGAGCACGTCGACGGGGCTTCCGTACAGGCCGGACAGGCTCGCGGAGGTCATGACCTCCGCCGGGGTGCCGAAACGGAACCGGCCCTCGGCGAGGTAGAGCACGCGGTCCGCCATCTCCAGGATGGGGTTGATCTCGTGGGTGACGAACACCACGGTGGTGCCGTGGGTGAGCCGCCGGTCGTTGACCAGGCCGGCGACCACCTTCTGATGGTGCAGGTCCAGCGACAGCAAGGGCTCGTCGCAGAGCAGGAGGGCGGGGTCGGTGGCCAGGGCCTGCGCGACGCGGAGCCGCTGCAGCTCGCCGCCCGAGAGCAGGGCGAGCGGGCGATCCGCGAACGCCGTGGCGCCTACCGCTTCCAGCAGTTCGTCCACCTGGCGGCGGACGTTTCCGATGGGCAGGCCCCAGCGGTGGCCGTCCAGGCCCAGCCGGATCAGGTCGCGGCCACGCAAGGGAGTTTGCGGAGCTACCGCCCGATGTTGCGGAATGTAGCCGAGCAGCGGACTGCCCCGGCGGGGCGGCCGCCCCTCGATCAGCAGGGTGCCCGCGGTCAGGCTCTGCTGCCCGAGGAGCACGCGCAGGAAGCTGGTCTTGCCCGAGCCGTTCGGGCCGAGGACGGCGATGAACTCGCCCCGGCCCAGCTCCAGGTCCAGGCCCTGCCACAGGATCCGGTCGCCGAAGGCGAGCTCCGCGCCGCTGAGGCTGATCACCGTGTCAGTGCCGAGTGCGGTGGCCGTCATGGGATGAGGGCGGCCTGAAGGGCGTCGAGGGTGGCCGTCATCCAGGCGATGTAGTCCTTGCCTTCCGGCAGGGTCTCGGTGACCGGGACCACCGCGACGCCGTTGTCGGTCGCCGCCTTCTTCAGCTGCTCGGTCTGCGGGCCGCTGGTCTGCTCGTTGTAGACCAGGGCCTCCACCTTCTTGCCGGTGAACAGGGCGATCGTCTCGGCCAGGACCTGCGGGGAGACGTCGTCGCCTTCCTCGATGGCCTCGCTGAACTCCTCGGGGGTGAGGTTCTTGAGCCCGGCGGCCTCCAGCAGGTAGACCGGGACCGGCTCGGTGATCGCCACGGCGGTGCCGCCCGCCTGGGTTGCGATCGTGGCCGTGCGGTCCTCCAGGGGCTTGAGCTTCTGCTTGAACGCCTCGGCGTTTGCGGTGAAGGCGGCGGCGGAGGCGGGGTCGGCCTTGGCCAGGGCGGCAGAGATCTGATCGGCGATCTTGGCCACGGACGGCAGGTCGTACCAGACGTGCTCGTTGAGCTCCCCGCCGGCGGGGGCCGTCCGGCCCGAGACGGTGACGGCGTTGACGACCTCGACGGCGGTGTTGCCGCTGGCCTTGAGCATGGTGTCGACGAAGTCGTCGTAGCCGCCGCCGTTCTCCACCACCACCTTCGCCTTGGAGAGGGCGAGCTGGTTCTGGGTGTTGGCCTCGTAGGAATGCGGGTCCTGACCGGGGTCGGAGATGATCGAGGTCACCTGGACCCTATCCCCGCCCACCTGCTGGACGATGTCGCCGTACACGTTGGTGGAGGCGACGACGGTGATGGGCTCGGCAGACGCGGCGGAGGGCGCGGCGGAGGTTCCGGTCGTGGCCGCCGGAGTGGTGGTGCCGCCGCATGCGGCGAGCAGCAGAGCAAGGGTACAGAGGGCGGCAGAGCGCAGGGGATGCATGCCGGACCTTCCTAGATCAGTAACGGTTTTCATTCCAACCTGGTGCTTTCGTGGACAACCATGTAGAAAACGAAAACCATTGTCAAGCTGTGATGGTGACCGACATGCCCGAAATATTGCGATGGCACGCCCAGCTCAGCGGGGCCGGCGTGCGAGCAACTAGGAAACGCGTGCTGGTACTGGAGGTGCTCATCGCCGAACCCCGCCCGATCACCGCCCGGCAGATACACGCCGAACTGCTCAACCAAGGCGAGCCGATCGGCCTGACCACCGTGTACCGCGCCGTGTCCTCCCTCGTCGACGCCGGCCTCGTACACGCCTTCACCCAGGCCGGCGAGGCGACCTACCGTGTCTGCGGCACCGCCCGCCACCACCATCTGATCTGCCGATCCTGTGGCCTGGTCCTGGAACAGACGGCCGAGCCCCGCACAGACGGCTTCGAGGTCGAGGCGGTGTACGGCGTCTGCGCCCCCTGCGCGCAACGAGCGCTACCGGAGCAGCAGCGCGACCAGCCACACCGTCCCCAGAAGCGCCCCTGACGGGCCAAAGCCGTTGCTGCCGGGGCGGGGTCCGCGAGGCTTGCACGCTTGGCTGTACGCGGCTGTGTACGCCGACGCCGAAGGTTAGCCGGGCGGTTCTGCCTGCCGCTCCGGCCGCCAGATCCAACTGGCCCAGCCGCGCTCGCGCATCAGGTCCAGCAGGCGCTCCACCCGCGGGTCGGACTCGACGGCAAGTGCGTCCAGAAGGTCAAACGGTAGATGGTCGTGCGTCATCTCGCCGAGGTCGGTCTCGCCGGAGGTGGCTGCCTGCTCGGCCAGGCCGGCGGCCATGAGGTCGGCGACTTCCTCCAGACGCGGGTCGTCGCCTGCGTCGCTTTCCGACATCTCCGACAGGACCCGATAGAGCCAGACGACTCGCGGGTCATCGAGCTGCGCGAATTTCCCGGGCATGACCTCGCGGATGGAATCGGGCCAGCGAGCCGCAACCAGGATCCACCCGTCCCGCTCGCCCTCCACCACTCGCTCTGACACCCCGATCTCCCGAAGCCGATCGAGATAGGCGACCACCTCCGGCGGGAGCGCCAGACTGTCTCCGGCAGCGAGCTGCGCGATCTGCTTGCGGCTGGCCTCAAGCCGTTCGATCTCCTCGCCCAGGTGGCTGTCGATCCTTTGGACCGCTTCGGCGAAGGTCGATGCGTCGGCTCCGAGCATCTGACCGATCTGAGACAGCGGCACGCCGGCGTTGGCGAGGGTGCGGATCTTGATGAGGGACACGACTGCCGTCGCGCCATACCGCCGGTACCCCGCAGCATCCCGCTCCGGCTCGGGCAGGAGTCCGATCTGGTGATAGTGCCGGACCGCCCGTACCGTGACGCCGGCATACGCCGCCAGTTGACCGATCGTCAGCATGCTCTGATCCTGCCCTCAACTTGCCCAGACCCTGTCCCACCCGGCTCAGGAGATCCTGCGACGGTAGGAGATGTTGGCGAAGATGTAGGCGACGATGAGGATGCCGACGCACCAGGCGAGGGCGATCCAGATGTCGGTGCCGACCGGCTGCTGGGTGAACAGGTCGCGGAGGGC
Source organism: Acrocarpospora pleiomorpha (assembly GCF_009687885.1). Classification (GTDB taxonomy): domain Bacteria; phylum Actinomycetota; class Actinomycetes; order Streptosporangiales; family Streptosporangiaceae; genus Acrocarpospora; species Acrocarpospora pleiomorpha. The sequence continues at coordinate 138,005 of NZ_BLAF01000020.1, read as the reverse complement.
GTTGACGATGGAGGTCACCGGCTGATGTTCGGCGAAGGCGCGCACGGGGCCGGGCATGGTGTCGGTGGGCACGAAGGCCGAGCTGAGGAACGGCAGGAAGATGAGCGGGTAGGAGAACGCGCTCGCGCCGTCCACGGATTTCGCGGTGAGGCCGGGGATGACGGCGATCCACGTCAACGCCAGGGTGAACAGGATCAGGATGCCGGCGACCGCGAGCCACGCCGGCACTCCCGCCGCCGAGCGGAAGCCCATGAGCAGGGCGACGAGCACGACGACCACGAGCGAGATCAGATTGGCGATTAGCGAGGTCAGCACGTGCGCCCACAGCACGGACGAGCGTGCGATCGGCATGGACTGGAATCGCTCGAAGATCCCGCCCTGCATGTCCGCGAAGAGCCGGAATGCGGTGTAGGAGATGCCCGAGGCGATCGTGATGAGCAGGATGCCGGGCAGCATGTAGTTCACATATGAATCCGACCCTGTGTTGATCGCACCGCCGAACACGTAGACGAACATCAGCATCATGGCGATCGGCGTGATCGCGGTCGTGATGATCGTGTCCAGGCTGCGTGTGACGTGACGCATGGTCCGTCCTGTGAGGACGGCGGTGTCACCTAAGAGATGCGTGGCCATTGTTGTTCCTTACTTCTTGTTCGACCTGGTCGTGCGGTCTTGGCTGCCCTTATCGGCGTCGCCGACGACCGCGAAGAAGACGTCTTCGAGAGAGGGCTGCTTCTCGACGTATTCGACCTTGGCGGGCGGCAGCAGCTGTTTGAGCTCGGCCAGGGTGCCGTTGACGATGATCCGACCCTGGTGGAGGATCGCGATCCGGTCGGCGAGCTGTTCGGCCTCGTCCAGATACTGCGTCGTGAGCAGCGCGGTCGTGCCGCCCTCGGCGAGCTCCTTGACGGCCTGCCACACCTCGATGCGCGCCTCCGGGTCCAGCCCGGCCGTCGGCTCGTCGAGGAAGATGACCGGCGGATTCCCGATGAGACTCATCGCGATGTCCAGGCGGCGGCGCATGCCACCGGAGTACGTCGCTACCCTCCGGGTGCCCGCGTCGGTCAGCGAGAAGCGCCTCAGTAGGTCATCCGCGATCGCGCCCGGGGCCTTGAGGTGCCTCAGCCTGGCGATCAGGACGAGGTTCTCCCGCCCGCTGAGGATCTCGTCGACGGCCGCGAACTGCCCGGTGAGACTGATGGACTCGCGTACGTCGGCGGCCTGCGTGGCGACATCGAAGCCGTTGACTCGGGCAGTCCCCGCGTCGGCTTTGAGCAGCGTGGACAGGATTTTCACGGCCGTGGTCTTGCCCGCCCCGTTGGAGCCGAGCAGGGCGAAGATGCTGCCCCGCGCCACCTCGAAGTCCACGCCGCGCAGCACCCGCAGCTCCTTGTACGACTTCTCCAGGCCCCGCACGTGGATCGCAGGCCCTTGGACCTGATTGGTTGTTGGAGGGATGCTCATGACCGCCAGCATGGAGGGTTGACGCAGCGTCAGGGTCAAGTCCGCAGGGCAGCTTCGACATCGCCACACCGACCCGAGTCCTGCGCACCATGCTGGCCACCCTCGCTCCTGACCGGCACCGCACACGAGGAGTGACCTCTCCTTGTGGCTGGGCGGATTGTGAGGTTGTGGACACGCCCTATTGACGCGCAGGTCACCGGCACCTAGCATCACCCTAATCGTTTAGGAAAGCAGGGCCTGAGCGAGAGCGGTCCCGCGAACCTAATCGTTTAGGAGGTCCTTGGTGGCACGGAAGCCAACTCTTCGTGACGTGAGCCGGGCGGCGGGACTGTCGGTCTACACGGTGTCCCGCGCCCTCAGCAACGGCGACGACGTGTCCGCGGCGAGCCGGGAGCTGGTGCTGAAGGTCGCGCGCGAGCTTGGCTATGTGCCCAACCGGGCGGCGCAGGAGCTGCGCAAGAACACGCGCAGCTCGGTCGCGGTGGTCACCGCCAGCACCTCCAACTACTACTACATCGACCTGATGAAGGGCATCCAGCGCACGTTGCGCCAGTCCGACCGGACCGCGATCGTGGCCGACATCGCGGCCGAGGGCGTCTACACGCCCGAGCTGGAGGACGCGACCATCCAGGACCTGATCCAGTCACGCACCGCCGGAGTGATCGCCACCCTCACGCTCGCTCCGCACAACATGAAACTGCTCGAAGACTGGGACATCCCCGTCGTCTTCGTGGACTCGATCCCGCACGAGTCGGCGACCCGGGTCCCGAGCATCACGACCGACAACTTCTCCGCGAGCATGAAGGTCGGCGCCCACCTGGGTGAGCACCACTACAGCGACTGGCTGTTCCTGGTCTACCCGGCGCGCTGGTCCACCCGCGCGGAGCGCGAGCGCGGCATCCGCGCGGCGGCGCTGAAGTACGGCGCCGATATCGAGGTGTTAGAAAGTGAAAACGATGTTGAGTCCGCCTACGCCACGCTGACGGCCTACCTGGACGCCCCTGGCCGCGCCCTGCCCCGGGCCATCGTCGCGGGCAACAACCCGATGCTGCACGGAGCCCTGCGCGTGCTGCGCGCCAGAGGTGTGCGGATACCGGACGAGGTCGCGGTCGTCGCCTTCGACGAGTTCGCCTGGGCCGAGCTGCTGGATCCCCCGCTGACCGTGCTGAACGAGGACAGCGAGACCATCGGCGTCATCGCGGCGCAGACGCTCACGCGGATCGTCGACGACCAGATCAAGGCCGAGCTGCGGGGTGACCCTTCCGCCCCGGTCTACCGGCCAGAAGACCGCCGCCAGCTCAGCTCCGATCTCGTCGTCAGGAGATCGTGCGGCTGCTGACCCGCACCCCCGGACCGTACGCGATCACCCCCTGACAGTCCGCTCCCCCACCGCGGGGGCGGCTCACGATGCCACCTGCCCTCTCACCATGACCGATGGTGATCATCCCGCTACCGGTCCCGCGCGCCTTTGTCATGCAAGAGGAGAGATTCGAAATGCAGTTCACCCCCCGATGCCGCCACACGCTCGCCGCTACCACCGCCGCCGTCGCGATGCTGGGCCTCACCGCCTGTACGTCCGGCGACACCGAGGCCGGCGAGACCCCGCAGAAGATCGAGCAGATCGGCCTGATGGTCCAGGACATGTCAAACCCGTTCTTCTCCGCCATGGACAAGGGCGCCAAAGAGGCCGCCGCGAAGATCGGGGCCACCGAGAACACCCAGGACGCGCAGCTCGACCTGGCCAACCAGAACAACCAGATCGACGCGTTCATCCAGCAGGGCGTCGACCTGATCGTGATCAGCGCCGTGGACGAGAACGGCATCGAGCCCGCGATCGCCCGCGCCAAGCAGGCCGGCGTCATCGTCATCGCCGTCGACACCCCGGCCAAGGGCGCGGACGCCGTCATCATGACCGACGCCGTGCAGGCAGGCGAGAAGTCGTGCGACTACCTGTTCAAGGAGATGGCCGGCCAGGGCAACGTCCTGCTCGTGGACGGCACGCCGATCCAGACGATCCGCGACCGCATCGCCGGGTGCAAGAACGTGCTGAAGAACTATCCGGGCATCAAGGTCGTGGGCCAGCAGGCGTCCAAGAACGACCGCGCCTCAGGGCTGGCCGTCACCACGGACATGCTGACCGCCTCCCCGGACGTCCAGGGCATCTTCGGCATGAACGACCCCTCCGCGCTGGGCGCCGTCCTGGCGGTGGAGCAGGCGGGCAAGTCCACGCAGGTGAAGGTCACCGGCGTGGACGGCAGCCCGGAGGCCGTGGCCGAGCTGGGCCGCTCGGGCTCGCCCTTCATCGGCACCGCCACCCAGAACCCGGCCGAGATGGTACGCCGTGCCGTGCAGGTGGCGCAGGACATCATCGCCAAGAAGCCGCCGGCGCAGCAGACCATTCTCATCCCGAGCGAGCTCGTCACCCGCGACAACGTCAATGAGTACCAGGGCTGGTAGTGGCGCGATGAGCGTACCCGGCGTACGGCCGCTGCTGCGGCTGGAGGGCGTGACCAAGCGCTTCGGCTCCACGCTCGCGCTCGACGGCGTGGACTTCGACCTGCGCGCCGGCGAGATCCACGCCCTGATGGGCGAGAACGGCGCCGGGAAGTCCACGCTGATGAAGATCCTCGCGGGGAACATCCAGCGCGACTCGGGCCGGATCCTGCTGGACGGCGCGGAGGTCGAGATCCGCGCCCCCGCCGAGGCGAAGGCGCACGGCATCGCGATCATCCACCAGGAGCTGAACACGGTACCGGCGATGACGGTCGCGGAGAACCTGGCGCTCGGCCGGGAACCGCGCAACCGGTACGGCGCCCTCGACCGGCGGGCGATGCTCGATTCCGCCCACGAGAAGCTCGCGCGGATCGGGGCGGGGATCGACCCGCGCCGCAAGCTGGGCGAGCTGAGCGTCGGCATGCAGCAGCTGGTGGAGATCGCCCGCGCGGTCAGCGAGGACGCGCGGATCCTGGTGCTCGACGAGCCCACCGCGGCGCTCTCCCGGGGCGAGGCCCTGCACCTGTATGACGTCATCGAGGAGATGCGCGCGGCGGGCGCCGCCCTGGTCTACATCTCCCACCGGATGGAGGAGGTCTGGCGGCTCGCGGACCGGGTGACCGTCTTCCGTGACGGCAGGTACGTCGCGACCCGGGACCGGGCCGAGATCGCCCCTTCCGACGTCGTGTCCATGATGGTGGGCCGCGACCTCGACGACCTCTACCACCGAGGGCCGCGTACGCCGGGCGAGGTCGTGCTCGACGTACGCGACCTGACCGACGGCGGCCGGGTCGGGCCCGTCAGCCTCCAGGTGCGGGCCGGCGAGGTGGTCTGCCTGGCCGGGCTGGTGGGCGCCGGCCGCACCGAGGTAGCCCGGATGATCTTCGGCGCGGACCGGGCCCTCGGCGGCACGGTGGCCGTCAACGGCGCCCCCGTCACCGCGACCGGCCCCAGGCGGGCGATCGCGGCGGGAATCGCCATGGTCCCCGAGAGCCGCAAGGAGCAGGCGCTGTTCCTCGACCACTCGGTGGAGGACAACATCGCACTCGGCTCGCTGGAGCGCTTCGGCGGTGCCGGCGTGCTCAGGCGCGGCCGCATCCGGGGCGCGGTCAGGGACCAGATGCGCCGGCTCCGGCTGCGCCTGTCCGCCCTGGGCCGGCCGGCCGGGGAGCTGTCCGGCGGCAACCAGCAGAAGGCGGTGCTCGCGCGCTGGCTCCTGCGGGACGCGGACGTGCTGATCCTGGACGAGCCGACCCGGGGCGTCGACATCGGCGCCAAGAGCGAGATCTACGAGATCGTCGCCGAGCTGGCGGCGGCCGGCAAGGCCGTGCTGGTCGTCTCGTCCGACCTGCCGGAGGCCATCGGCATCAGCGACCGGATCCTCGTCATGCGCGAGGGCCGCGTCGTGCGCGAGCTGGACTCGCGCACCGCGACCGAACAGGACGTGATGCTCCACGCCACGGGAACCCTGGCGCGGACGGCTGGAGGACCGAATGACTGATCACACGATCGCCGGCGAGCGCCACGAGAGCGCGTGGCGTGACGGCGGGCCGGAGCGCGGGCCGGGATTCGCGTACTGGTGGGACCGGCTGGGCATCGTCGCCGTCCTGATCGTGCTGGTGGCGCTGATGGCCGTGATCGCCCCCAATTTCGCCACCGTCGACAACCTGCTCAACATCGCGCGGTCGATCTCCATCAACGCGATCCTGGCCGCGGGCATGACCTTCGTCATCCTCACCGCCGGCATCGACCTGTCGGTGGGCTCGATCGTGGCCGTGTCGGGGGTCGTGGCGGTCCTGTCCGCCGTGGCGGACGTCCCGGCGCCGCTCGCCATCGTGGCCGGGGTCCTGGCCGGGGCGGTGGCGGGGCTGCTGAACGGGCTGCTCACGTCGTACCTGGCGCTCGCCGCGTTCATCGTCACCCTGGGCACGATGACCTGCCTGCGCGGGCTGGCGTACACGATGACGGACGGGCAGCCGATTGTGTCCAACACGCTGAACTTCCGCGACATCGGCAACGGCTACATGCTCGGCGTCCCGGTGCCGGTGGTGGTCATGGCCGTCGTCTATCTTGTCGCCTGGTTCCTGCTGGAGCGCACCAGGTACGGCCGGCACGTGTACGCGGTCGGCGGGAACGCCGAGGCCGCCCGGCTCGCGGGGGTGAACGTCCGGCTCGTCACGACCTCGGTGTACGTACTGGCCGGCGCCTGCGCGGGCCTGGCCGGCGTCATCTTCGCCGCGCGCGTGGTGTCGGCGCAACCCACGGCGGGCACCGGATACGAGCTGGACGCCATCGCCGCGGTCGTCCTCGGGGGCACGAGCCTCATGGGCGGGCGCGGCCGGATCCCCGGCACGCTGGTCGGCTCGATCATCCTCGGCGTGCTCAGCACCGGGCTGATCCTGATGAACGTCCCCTTCTTCACCCAGCTGCTCGTCAAGGGCGTCGTCATCATCCTCGCCATCGGGATCGACAGCCTGAAACGGCGCCCGCCGCGCCTGTCCCGATGACCCGCCACTCACCACGTCACCACTCACCAGAAACGAAAGGACGGACCTTGGCTCCGCCTACTGTCGTCGTCAGCGACGTCGTACCAGGTCGCCGCGTGTGCGAACCGGTGATCTTCACCGTCGAGGGAGATCTCGGCGGCGACCTGTGGCTCGCCAGAACCGACGCCGGGGACGAGGTGACCTGCCAGCGGCTCGCCTCCCGGTCCACGCCCGGACGGACCGCCTTCGCCGCCGTCGTCACCTTCGAGAAGCGGGTGGACCTGACCCTGACAGGCCCGGCGGGGGAACCGCGCGGGGGGCAGCGCTACGGCATCCGCGAAGGCCGGACGCGCGAACCGGACGCGTTCGTCCGGCTGGACACGGGCTACTTCGACCTGGAGATGTGCACCGGCACGGCCGGCGGCACCGGCTCCTCCAAGTGGGGGCTGCGCCACTTCGGCGCCGTCGCGGAGGGCGTGGACCTGCTCCCGTCCGGCGACAACGCGATAGGCGGGTTCTACGGGCCGTTCTTCACCCCGGAGAACGGGCTGATCAACCCGCCCGAGCACACCACCGTGGACGTCGAGGTGGTGGAGCGGGGTCCGGTCATGCACCACTACCGGATGCACGGGACCGTGCCCGACGGCCTGCTCGACGAGCTGAAGGGCAAGCGGTTCGCCATCGACTGGATCTTCACGTACGGCACCCCGTACTTCACCCGGGTCTACCACGTGGACGACTTCCAGACCGTAGTCAACGGCAGGTCGATCACCAACAAGATCACGGTCGGCGACGAGTTCGAGGGCGGCAAGGGCGAGCTGCTCTTCGACCGGTTCGCGGCCTATGGCGGCACCCGCTACCGGGCGGGCGACCCGTACGCCGAGGAACTGGTCACCATGGTCGCGGAGACCATGGCAGCCCCCAGGCGCGGCGCCGCGCCGAAGTTCGAGGAGTTCCGGCGGCTGCTGACCGGCGACATGCGGTCCGCGCACTGGGATCTCTACTGGCGCCTGTTCTGCGCCTGGGAGGGGGCGCTGGACGACGAGGAGATCCGGGAGCGTCTCGCCCGCGTACGTGCCGCCGCCCATGTGCGCGCCGACCTGCCGGACCGCGTCTGGACGCTGGCCGGCGAGCCGGTCGAGGTGTCCGCCGTCCCGGACGAGACCATCTTCCCGGGGCCGGCGTCGAAGACGGCGGAGTTCCACACCGGGACGGGCCGGGCGATGGTCTGGTGGACCTCGGCACCGTCGGGCGCCTTCCAGATCGTGCAGCGCCGCCAGTCCGGCTGGGTCAACTGGGGGACCAACGGCGAGAACGAGTGCCCGGAGCTCCCGGTAGGCGTGGAGATCAAGACCGCGTACGGGATGTTCCGCGACACCTGGGCGGACGTCGCCGACCAGCTCGCCACCCCGCCGCAGGTGACACGGGACGCGCGATGATCACCGTCAACTCCCAAAGAACGCGGTGAGTTCCTCGGTGAGGATGGGGGCGGCGACGGTGGCGGCGTGGATGCCGATGACGCTGACGATGGCCAGGACTTCCATGATTTCTTCGGGGGTGGCGCCGTGGCCTAGGGCGTTGCGGATGTGGAGTTTGAGGCCGGGGGCGTACAGGTGGGTGGCGGAGGCGTCGAAGGCGATGTAGACGAATTCTTTGATCTTTGGGGGGAGGGTGCCGGTGGTCCAGGGGACGCTGGAGAAGTCGAGGTAGGCCTCGAAGAGGTCGGGGTCGAGTTCCAGGAGGCCGTCCCAGAAGGTGTGCCAGTAGCCGCGGCGGTCGGTGAAGGACGCCTTCAGTGATTGTCTGCGGTCGTCGAGGGGGGTGGGGGCGGTGCGCAGGCCTTCTTCCTCGAGGACTTCCAGCAGTAGGGGGACGCCGATGTTGGCGGCGTGGATGCCTAGGGTGCTGGTCAGCTCCAGGACTTCCATGATCTCCTCGGCGGTGGCGCCGTGGGAGAGGGCGGCGCGGATGTGCTGGCGAATGCCGGGGGTGTAGAGGTGGGTGGCGGCGGCGTCGGCGGCGATGTAGATGAACTCCTTGACCACGGGGGGCAGGATGTCCCTGCGCCATGGCACGGACGACAGGCGTAGGTAGGACTCCAGGAAGCCGGGGTCGAGCCGCAGGATGCTCTCCCACGCGTCCCCCCATGTGCCCCGAACCCGCGTGAACTCGTCCTTGATCTCCTGCTGGCGTGGCGTGAGCGCCATCGTGTGCCTCTTTCTGTCAGTCCTGTGGTGTCCAGGCGCCGGAGCCGCCGGAGCGGACCACCGTGTTGACGATGAACGCGCCGCCGTCGGCGGACACGACCTCTCCCGTGACGTACGAGGAGTCGTCGCCGAGCAGGAAGGCGACGACGCCGGCGATCTCGTCGGCGGTGCCGAGGCGCCGCATCGGGATGGTGCCGCCGCGCCGCCCCAGGGTGTCGGTCCTGCCGGCGAAGATGGCGGTGGGGATCAGTCCGGGGGCCACGGCGTTCACCCGGATTCCCCGGGGAGCGCCGTACATGGCGGCGCCGTGCACCAGGCCGAGGACGCCGTGCTTGGAGGTCTGGTACGGCAGCTGGTCGTCGGCGCCGCGCAGCGAGGAGATCGACGCGGTGAGGACGACGGCGCCGCCGCTGTCCTGCTCGCGGTAGCGGCGGAAGGCGGCGCGCAGGCCGAGGAAGGGGCCGCGCAGGTTCACCGCGATCACGTGGTCGAAGTCGGCGGGGTCGACGTCGGGCAGGGGCGCCATCGTGCCGAGCACCCCGGCGTTCAGGTGGTGCAGGTCGATCCGGCCGAAGCGGTCCACGGCCGCGCGGATGTAGGACTCCACGCCTTCCTCGGTGGAGACGTCGGCGGCCACCGGTTCCGCCTCCCCCGGCAGCTCGGCCGCCACCCTGGCCGCCGACTCGCCGTCGATGTCGGCCACGACGACGCGCGCCCCCTCCAGGGCGAGCCGCCGCGCGCTCGCGGCGCCTATCCCGCTGCCGCCGCCGGTGACGACGGCGACCTTTCCGGCGAGGTTTCCCATGGCGTGCTCCTTCTCAGGCGATGCGGGCGATCTGGCCGTCCGAAGGGAAGCGGCGCATCACGTCCGGGTCGTGGCCCGCGACGAGCACGCGGCCTGGCTCGGCGGCCAGCTCGCGCAGCAGCTCGTAGGCGCGGTAGGTGCCCTCCAGGTCGGTCAGCCAGGTGAACGGGCGGTCCAGCTCGATCTCCTCGTAGTAGTGGGCGGCGTCGGAGGTGAGGACGGCCTGGCCGGTTTCGGTGGCGATGAGCACGATGAGCTGGCCGGGGGTGTGCCCGCCGACGGGGATCACCTCGATGCCGGGGGCGACGGTCGTTTGCCGGTCCACGAACGTGGCGCGTCCCTGGTCGCGTATCTCGCGCAGGTGGGTCAGGTCGGTGGGCTCCGTCGTGTACGCGAACTGCTGCCGCCGCGCGTACGGCCCGGTCCAGAAGTCGAACTCGGCGCGGCCGATCACGATCTCCGAGTGGGGGAAGCCGGAGAGGTTGCCGATGTGGTCGTAGTGCGCGTGGGTGGCGATGACCTGCGGCGCGCTCTCGGGGAGCACGCCCAGGTCGGCCAGCGCGGCCATCGGCTCGGCGAGTTCGGCGCGCCGTTTCCGTCCGGTACGGCCCGCCGCGCCGTAGCCGGTGTCGATCACGACGGTGTGGTCCTCGTTTCTGGCCACCCAGAAGTAGAAGTCCATGTCGATGGGGGTGTCCGGTTCGCCGTACACGTGGTGGTTGAGGAACATGGCGGCGCGCGAGGTGGTACGGGTGGCGTACCGGATGGCGAGCACCTCGTAGGCGGCGGTCATGGGAAGAGCAGTCCCGCGGCGTTCGCGCCGAGCATGCGGCGGATGTCGCCGGTGGGCAGGCCGGCGTCGAGCAGGCCGCGGGCCCCCCGCCGGAAGAGCGTGACCGGGAGCGGGTTGTGCTTCTGGCCGGAGTCGGAGGACAGCACGGTCCGCTCGGGACCCGCGGCCTTGATGAACGCCAGCAGTTCGGCGAGGTCCCTGCGCCGCTCGGAGCGGCCGAAGTACATCACCAGGCAGTGCTCGATGTGCGCGCCCTGGCGGGCCCACTCCCCGGCCTGCTCGGTGGACGCGCCGACCACGAAACAGGGGTGGTTCACCAGGATGCGGTCCACCCCTTCCTGCTTGGCCGCCGTGATCAGCTTGCTGGTCTCCTCGACGCCCAGGTGGCCGCAGGTCAGCACGGCCCGCTCGCTCGCGATCACCGACAGGATGTCGCGCACCTCGGGCAGCACCGCGCCGTCCTCGCCGAGGATGGAGATCACCTTGTCGGGGCGAAGCGCCATGGTCGGGGTGGGGAAGCCGGTGTCGTGCCCGGCGTGGTGCTCGATGTGCGCGGCCGACGACAGGGTGGGAAACCAGACCACCCGGCCGCCCATGCGCAGGGCCAGCTCGACCGCGTACGGATTGAGACCGCCGACGGAGTTGTTCAGCGCGACGCCGCCGCGCACGACGACGGGCAGCTCGTCCAGCCCGGCCGGACCGAGGGCCAGGATGTCGGTGACCATGCTGTGGTGGTGTGACTTGGCGACGATGGCCTTGAACCCTGCCGCGGCAGCGTCGCGTGCCGCGTCGAGGATGGTCATGCGTCTCGGGAAAGGGCTGGGGCCGGGGTGCTGGTGCAGGTCCACGGCCCCCACGAGCAGGGCGTCGGCCTCCGGGTCGGCGTCGTTCCTGTCGCCGTCCAGCTGGGGGTCGAGCAGGGTCATGCGTTCTCCTCGTTCGGTCTGGTCACCAGGACCTGGTGGGCGGGGTCCCAGTAGGCGGTCACCCCGCTGCCGGGGCGCAGGTCGGCGCCGACGGCGTCGGGCGGGAGCACGGCGCAGCCCGCGGGGCCTTCGCCGTAGTCGAGTTCCACCCGCTGGTGGGTGCCCTGGAAGTAGAGCCCGGCCACGGTGGCGGGCACCTGGTTGGCGTCGGCGGGGACCTCGCCCGGCGTGGTGGCGATGCGCAGCCGCTCGGGGCGTACGACCAGGTCGTACTCCCCCGCGGTGCCGTCGGCGGCCCACTTGTGGCCACCCCACTCGTAGACGCCGCCCGGCAGCGACCGCCCCTCGAAGAGGTTGGACTCGCCCAGGAAGCGGGCCACGAACCGGGTGCCGGGGTTGCGGTAGAGGTCGGCGGGGGTGCCGATCCGCTCGACCCGGCCGTTGTTGAAGACCGCGATGCGGTCGGAGAGCGACATGGCCTCGTCCTGGTCGTGGGTGACGAAGACGAAGGTGAGCTTGAGCTCCTCGTGCAGCCGCTTGATCTCCTGCTGGAGGCTCTGCCTGAGCTTGCGGTCCAGCGCGCTGAGCGGCTCGTCGAGCAGGAGCACGCTGGGCGAGAAGACGACCGCCCTGGCCAGCGCGACGCGCTGCTGCTGCCCGCCGGACAGCTCGTCGGGGCGGCGGCCGCCCATGCCGCTGAGGTCCACCAGCTCGAGCACCTGCTCGACCCGCCGCGCGATCTCGGCTTTGGGCACCTTGCGCTCGCGCAGCGGGAAGGCGATGTTCTGCGTCACCGTCATGTGCGGGAACAGGGCGTAGTTCTGGAAGACCATGCCGAAGTCCCGCTTGTGCGGCGGGAGCGGCGCGATGTCGCGCCCGCCGAGCCGGATGCGGCCCGAGCTGACCTCGGTGAACCCGGCGATCATGTTGAGCGTGGTGGTCTTGCCTGAACCGCTGGGGCCCAGCAGGGTGACGAACTCGCCGGAGGCGATGTCCATGGTCACGTCGTCCACGACGAGCGGGCCTGAGCCGTACCGCTTGGACAGGCCGGTCAGTTCGATCCGGCCGGGGGCGGGAGTGGTCATTTTCCTCTGCTTCCTCGGCGCGCGCCGATCACCTGGGCGAGCAGGATGGGCACGCTGACCACCAGGACCATGAGGCTGGACGCCGCCGAGATGGTCGGGTCGATCTGCACGGTCACGCTGTTGAACATCTGGACGGGGAGGGTGATGGCCGTGGGCGACTGCAGGAACAGCGAGATCACGACCTCGTCGAAGGAGCTGATGAAGGCCAGCACCGCGCCGGAGAGCACGCCCGGCATGGCCAGCGGGAGGGTGATCTTGCGGAAGACCGTGAACGGGGGCGCGCCGAGGCTGCCGCCCGCCTTGCGCAGGGCCGGGTCCATCCCCTGCAGCCGGGCCGTCACCGCGATCACCACGAACGGCAGCGCCAGGGCGGTGTGCGCCAGCGCGATGCCGAACAGGCTGCCGGTCAGGCCGATCCGCAGAAAGGTCGTGAAGATCACCAGGGCGATCAGGATGTTGGGGATGATGATCGGCGACAGCAGGAAGCCGGTGGCGAGCCCCCTGGCGCGCTCGCCCAGCGTGGTCACGCCGATCGCGGCGGCGGTGCCGAGCACGGTGGCGAGCACCGCCGTGATCACCCCCACCTGGAGGGAGTTCACGATCGCGGTGGTCCATTCCGGCGAGGTGAACAGGCGCTCGTACCACTCGAAGGACCAGCCGTCGGGCGGGAACCTGAAGGTCTTGGCCGACGAGAAGCTCATCGGGATGACGACCAGCGTGGGCACGGTCAGGAAGAGCCCGACCAGCACCGCGACGATCTTCAACCAGGGCCGGGCGGTCATCGTTCGTTCCCCCCGACGATCGCGTGGGCCGCGCCGGCCGCGCCGCCTGGCCCGGACAGCCGGCGGCTGGCGGCCAGGACGGCGAGCGTGACGACCAGCATGAAGACGCCCATCGCGCCGCCGCCCCCGAAGTCGAGCAGGTCCCGGGTGCGTACGCTGATCACTTGCGCGATCATGGAACTCTGCGGCGAGCCGAGCAGCGCGGGGGTGACGTAGAAGCCGAGGGCCAGCACGAAGACCAGTGAGGCCCCCGCGGCGACCCCCGGCAGCGAGAGCGGGAAGTACACCTTACGGAACGCGGAGAAGCGGCTCGCCCCCAGGCTCTGCCCGGCCAGCGTCAGCCGCCGGTCGATCTGCTGCATGACGCTGAACATCGGCAGCACCATGAAGGGCAGCAGCACCTGGGTCATCGAGATGGTCACCGCCGTGGTGGTGCCCAGCAGCGTGATGTCCCCCAGCCCGACCAGGCCGAAGACGCCCTGCACCACGCCGCCGTCCTGCATCAGAACCATCCACGCGAAGTTGCGCGCCAGCATGCTGGTCCAGAAGGGCACCAGCACGACCGTGACCATCACGGCCCGCACCGAAGGCCCGGCCAGGGTCATCATGTACGCGTAGGGATAGGCCAGCAGGACCCCGGCCACCGTGACCACCAGCGCGACCAGCAGCGTGCGCCCCAGCACCCGGAGGGTGTAGCCGTCGGTGAAGAGCGAGGCGTAGTTGCCCAGGCCGGGCTCGGGGTCGGTGACGCTGTCCACGACGATGCTGAGCAGCGGCAGCACGAAGAACAGCGTCAGCGCGACCAGGGCGGGCAGCAGGAGCAGCAGGCCCCCGACCCGCCGCCGCCCGGTGGGTGACAGCGTGCGCTTTGGGGGCGCGGCGGTGTCGGCGGCCATCGGCTAGCTGACCTTCCAGCTCGTCCAGCGCTTCACCAGGGCGTCGGTGTTCTCGATCCACCACGGCTTGTCCTGCTCCAGGAGCCGGCCGCGGTCGGGCAGGAAGGCGTTGAAGGCCTTCTGGATGTCGCTGTAGGCGATGGTGGAGATGTCCACGTCCGAGCGCGCGGGGGCGGTGCCGGTCAGCTCGGCGTACGCCTTGGCCTGGGCCGGTTCGGTGACGAAGATGAGGCCCTGCTGGGCGAGGGCCTTGTGCGGCGCGCCCTTGGGGATGACCAGGGCGCCGATGTCGGTGGTGGTGAAGTCCCAGACCGCCTTCAGGTTCGCGCCGCTCTGGGCGGTGACGATGGAGCGGGCGGTCACGGTGATCACCATGGAGCCCTGGCGGTCCACCAGCATCTGCTGGACCGCGCCGTAGCTGGGCGCGAAGACCAGTGACGACTTGATGGTGTCGAGCTTGCGGAACGCCCGGTCGACGTCCAGCGGGTAGATCTTGTCCGGCGGCACCCCGTCGGCGACGAGGGCGGCTTCCAGCAGGCCGTTCTTGGGGTAGTCCTGGACGATGCGCTTGCCGGGGAAGCGCTTCACGTCGAAGAAGTCATCGATCTTGGTGGGGGGATCGTCCTTGTAGTCGTCGGCGTTGTAGCTGAAGACGTTCGCGTACCGGTAGGTGGGCACGAAGCAGTCGTGGGTGGTGCCCGGGGGGAACTTGCTGCGATCCAGGCCGGGGTCGTCGAGTTTCTCGTACAGCTCGCCGCAGTACGCGCCCGCGTAGATCCAGCTCATGTTGGCCAGGTCCCACTGCGTCTTGCCCGACGCGACCATGGCCTTGACCTGGGCTGGGTCGGCGGGGCTGACGTTGACGAACGTGGTGCCCGTCTTGGCGGTGAACGGCTGCTGCAGGGCTTTCTTCTCGTCCTCCTGGAACTGCCCGCCGGTGCTCGCCCAGGTCAGGGTCTTCTCCTCGGCCGTGGACGTGCCGCCGCTCCCGCAGGCCGCCGTGGCGGCGAGGAGCGTACCGGTGATCAGCAGGGAGCGTAGGTGTGTGTGCCTCATATATGTGCCTTTCTGAGTGATGGATCACCGCGCTCCGAGGACGCGCCGGATCCCGGGTTCACCCCCGCCACCCGCTTACCTGAATTAGTCGCCCGCGACTTCGAGCGAAGCCCGCAACGCCTGGGTGATCGCCCGCGAGCCGTCACGCAGGACCATGACGACATCGCTGTCGTCCTCCTCCGGCACCAGTGAGGTCACGCCGACCACGGCCATGGTGGCGACGACCATCCCGTCGGCGTCCCGGACGGGCACGGCGACCGCGCGCACGCCTTCCGAACCGCTGGACCGGATCGCCACGCCGGTCCTGCGCACCTCCTCAAGACCGCCGACCGAATCCTGGGCGAGATCCACCGGCCCTTCGCGGTAGCGGCGGTGGAAGGACTCGTCCTGGAACGCACGGAACACGCAGTCCTGGGCGGTCCCGGGCCGCAGCGTGCTGCCGACCCGGATGACGACGTGCGCGGTGCGGCTGCTGTCCTCGTGCACCTGGGCCACCACCGGGCAGCGGCCGTTCCAGATGCTGAGCACGACGGTGTGCCGGACCCGGATGCTGACCTGCTCCATCACCGGCCGGGCCAGGTTGACCACGCCGAGCCGGGACAGCGCCATCGTGCCGA
The DNA here is from genome assembly GCF_009687885.1 of Acrocarpospora pleiomorpha. Taxonomy (GTDB): domain Bacteria; phylum Actinomycetota; class Actinomycetes; order Streptosporangiales; family Streptosporangiaceae; genus Acrocarpospora; species Acrocarpospora pleiomorpha. The sequence goes on along the minus strand of NZ_BLAF01000020.1, from coordinate 122,395 downwards.
GCTCGGCGAGCAGGGTGCCAAACTCGTAGCGGTTGCGGCTCCTGCGCTGCAGCAGGCCGTGGTTCTCCATGGAGGCCAGGTAGCGGTGGGCCGTCGACTTGCCGACGCTCAGCTCCTGGGCCGCCGAGACCAGGTCGATGCTCCCGGCCTCGCCGAGCAGCCGCAGCAGCTGCACCACCCGCGCGACCACCTGGATGTCGCCACTGGGAATGTCCAGCCCTTCTTGGGATGCCACCGCGCGGGTCCTCTCGTGTGCTGTCCCGGAGTACGGGGTCAGCCGTCCACTCATCCGATACGCCGGACTGTAGGCCACAGTCTTCGGGGTCCGTCAAGGTTTCCAGCACATTTCATCCATAACAACTTCCGTGATGAAAGGGCCTCTTGACGCAGTTCGCCCGAAATGCCTACGGTCAACCAGATCCCGCTATGCAGGATGGAAATCCCGGATAGCGGAGCCAACTCACGGACGAGGAGACCTCCATGCGCATGCTCGAACGGCTCCGCGGCGCCGACCGGTGCCTGGTCGGCACCTGGGTCAAGATCCCGGCACTGGAGACCGTCGAACTGCTGGCCCGCGCGGGCTTCGACTTCGTCGTGGTCGACATGGAGCACAGCCCGATCAGCCTGGAGTCGGCCTACCGGGCCGTCGTCGTGGCGCAGGGCCTCGGCGTGCACGCCCTGGTCCGGGTGCCCGACGCGGGCGGCAGCCATCTGCAGCGCGTGCTCGACATCGGCGCCGACGGCATCCTGGTGCCGCACGTCACCGGCAGGGCCGACGCCGAGCGCGCGATGAGCGGCATGATCTTCCCGCCACACGGCACCCGGGGTTCCGGCAGCACCTCCCGCGCGGGCGCCTGGGGGCTCGACGGCAACGCCGAGTACGTCCGGCGCGGTAACGAGGAGACCCTGCGCATCCCCCAGCTGGAAGACCTGAGCGCGCTGGAGGAGGTCGAGGAGATTCTCGACACCCCCGGCCTGAACGGCGTCTTCCTCGGCATGGGCGACCTGACGCTCTCCACCGGCCTGAAGGCCGACGACCCCGGCCTGCGGCGCCACGTTGACCGCCTGCTCGCGGGCGCGAAGGCCCGCGGCCTGCCGTGCGGCGTCGCGGCCCGCGACGCGGCGGCCGCCCAGGAGGCGGCTCGTGACGGCTTCTCGTTCGTCATGATCAGCAACGACGCGAGCATCTTCGGCCGGGCGGCGGCCGAGCTCCGCGCCGCCACCGGCCCGCTCCCCCTGCACTGACTCCCCCGCCCAATCAGAGGAGAACGTTCCCATGCCCTACGACCCGAGCGACGCGCGTTCCGCGCTGCCGGGAACGACCGCCACCGCGACGCCGGCCGGTCCCGCCGCCGACGCCGACCACGTCAAGTTCTACGAGCTGCCCCCCGCCGTCACCGAGGGCGAGTCCCACACCTGGTACGGCCGCAGCCAGCACCTCGTCATCGGCTACACCGACCTGGCCGGCGAGGTCGAGTTCGCGCTGCCCGGAGGCGCCGACGAGTGCGCGGTGCTGATGCCGGACACCTCCACCACGGCGCTGATCACCCTCGACGGGGAGGCCACCAAGGTCGCCGGCGGGACGCTCACCTTCGTCCCCCCGCAGGCGGGCACCGTGCGGCTCAGCGGGGAGGGCCGGGTGGTCACGATCTTCACGGCGCGTACCGCGCCCGCGTGGGCCAGGGCGGCCAACGCCGAGTCGTACCTCGAGCCGCATCCGACCGTCGGGCCCCTGGTCGCCTGGCCGGACCCGGTCGGGGGCCCGCGCCTGCGCACCTACGACCTGGACGTGCCCGGCCTGGCCGAGCCGCCGTTCCGGCTCTTCCGGTGCTCGACGTTCATGGTGAACTACATCCACCCGCGCGTCGGTCCGCGCGACACCACGCGGATGTCGCCGCACCTGCACGACGACTTCGAGCAGTGCTCGCTGCTCCTGGAGGGAGAGTACATTCACCACCTGCGCTGGCCGTGGACCACGGACCTGAGCGAGTGGCGCGAGGACCAGCACGAGCCGTGCGGCAGCCCGTCGCTCACGATCATCCCGCCGCCGGCGCTGCACACCAGCCAGGCGGTCGGCGAGGACGTCAATCATCTGATCGACATCTTCTCCCCGCCCAGGATGGACTTCTCGAAGATGGACGGCTGGGTGCTGAACGCGGCCGACTATCCGATGCCGGGTGAGGTCTGATGAGCAGGCTCAGGCTCTTCGAGACCGGCGAGCTGAACGCCCGGCAGTGGGCGATCCACGAACGCCTGACCACCGGGCGGCGTGTCGGCAGGACGCCCTATCCGATCGTCGACGATGAGGGCCGACTGCTGGGGCCCACCAACGCGTGGCTGCTCAGCCCGGCCATCGGGGAGGCGTTCGAGCTGCTTGGCGGGGCCATCCGGTTCGACCTTTCGGTCAGCCACCGGATCCGGGAGATCGTCACACTGCAGGTCGCCCAGCACCGCGACAGCCCGTACGAGCTATACGCCCACCGCCTCACCGCGCCCGGCGCTGGCCTGTCCGAGACCGAGCTCGAGGACCTGTGCGCGGGCCGTGACCCCGGCCTGACGGACGAGCGGGAGCAGGTCGCGTACACGGTCACCCGGGCCCTGATCGACTCCGGCGACCTCGGCGACGACGCCTACGAGCAGGCGGTCGCCGTGCTCGGGGCCCAGGGCCTCTTCGAGATCACCGTGCTCGTCGGCTGGTACCAGCTCACGGCCACGCAGCTCGCCGTCTTCGGCGTCGAACCGCCTCATGCCCGGTAACACGATCGCGATCATCGGCGGCGGCTTCGGGGGCATCGCCGCGGCGGTCAAACTGCGCAAGGCCGGAATCGACGACTTCATCGTCTTCGAGCAGTCGCCGGCCCCCGGCGGCACCTGGTGGGACAACCGTTACCCCGGCTGCGAGGTGGACATCCCCTCCCACGCCTACTCCTTCTCCTTCGCCCCGCGCGACTGGCCGCGCACCCACGCCACCCAGCCGGAGCTGCGTGACTACGCCGAGTCGGTGGTGGAACAGTTCGGGCTGCGCCCGCGTTTCCGTTTCGGCGTCCGGGTCGAGTCGGTGACCTGGGAGGAGACGGGCGGCTGTTACCGGGTGCGCACCAGCGACGGCGCGGAGGAGGCCTACCGTTTCGTCATCAGCGCGGTCGGCCTGCTGAACGTCCCGCGTTATCCGGCGTGGCCGGGCATGGACACCTTCGAGGGGGTCAGCTTTCACACCTCCCGGTGGGACGAGGAGGTGGATCTCACCGGCAAGCGGGTGGCCGTCGTCGGCACCGGCTCGACCGCGGTGCAGATCGTGCCGGCCATCGCGCCGCAGGTCGAGCGGTTACAGGTGTTCCAGCGCGAACCCGGCTGGGTGGAGCCCAAGGGCGAGCGGGCCTTCACGCCCGCCGAACGTGCCCGTTTCCGGCGGTTCCCCGCGCTGCGCAGGCTCTACCGGTTGAAGCTCTTCCTGCAGTCGGGGCGCCGCTTCAAGGCGTACGACCTGGGCGGGCGCGAGCAGCGCCGGATGCGGGACCTGTGCCTGGACTACATCGCCACCGCCATCGACGACCCGGCCGTGCGCGCGGCGGTGACGCCCTCCTACCCGTGGGGCTGCAAGCGCCCGATCTTCGCCAGTGGCTTCTATCCCGCCCTCAACCGCCCGAACGTCGAACTGGTCCCCCAGGCGATCAAGGAGGTCACCCCCAAGGGCGTCGTCGACGAGCTCGGCGTCGAGCATGAGGCCGACGTGCTCATCCTGAGCACCGGCTTCCAGCCGACCCGCTTCCTGTCCCAGTTCACGGTGACCGGCCGCGAGGGTACGGACATCCAGGATTTCTGGGGCGACCGCCCGCGCGCGTTCCTCGGTGTCACCGTGCCGGGCTTCCCCAACTTCTTCATCCTGTACGGCCCGAACACCAACGGCGGCTTCTCCATCATCGCCCAGTTGGAACGGCAGGCCGAGGTGGCGGTGCGCGCGATCCGCACCGTGCTGCGCAAACGCGTGCAACGTGTCGACACCCGTCCGAGCGCCCTGGAACAGCATGTGCGCTGGGTGGACCGGCAGCTGGCCAAGCACGCCTCGGCGATGGACGCCGGCTGCCACAACTACTACCACTCGCCGTCGGGCGCGAACGTCACCCAGTGGCCCCGCACCCACTTCGTCTACTACCTGCTGTGCCGGACCCGGCCGCGGTCCGCGCTCATCTACCGGTGATGCCATGAGCTACGAGGTGCTCGCAATCCGCTACGCGACCCGGGAAACGCGGGCCAGCGACCTGTACGCGAACCACACGACCTACGGCGAACCCGACCGGGACGTCAGGATGGACTATTACTTCTGGCTGCTGCGCGGCAACGGCCGGACCATCCTGGTGGACACCGGCTTCACGCCCGAGGTCGGCGACGCGCGCGGCCGGACCACGCTGTGCGCCCTGCCCGAGGCGCTCGCCCGGCTGAGCGTGGAACCCGCCGACGTCGGCACCGTGATCGTCACGCACGGCCACTACGACCACACCGGTCACGTCGGCCTGTTCCCGCGTGCCGAGATCGTGATCAGCGACCGGGAGCTGGCGTTCTGGACCGGCCCATACGCGCGCCGAACGCAGTTCGCGCACGCCGTCGAAGCCGCCGACATCGACACGCTGACCCGGCTCGACGCCGCCGGGCGGGTGACCAGGATCCGCGACCGGCACCAGGCCGCCCCCGGCGTCGACCTGATCGAGGTCGGCGGGCACACCCCCGGCCAGCTGATCGCGCTGGTGGACGGCGAGGACGGGCAGGTGCTGCTCGCCTCCGACGCCGTGCACTACTACGAGGAGCTCGACCTGGACCGGCCGTTCGCCGTCTTCGCGAACCTGACGGGGATGTACCGGGGCTTCGACACCGTCCGCGAGCTCGGCGGCGCCGTGGTCGCGGGCCACGACCCCGCGGTGCTGACCCGGTTCACCCCCTGGGATCGGGCCGATCCCGGCTTCGCGGTCCGGGTGGGCTGACGCATGATCCCCCTACCAGCAAGGAGCAAGGCGTGAGATTCAAGGGTGCTGTCGCCGTGGTGACCGGCGCCGGTTCTGGCATCGGCGCGGCCACGGCGCGGCGGCTGTCGGCGGAGGGGGCGTCGGTGGTCGTCGTCGACATCGCCGAGCCGGCCGCCCGCCAGGTCGCGGAGGAGTTGCCCGGTCCCGCGCTGGCGGTGCGGGCCGATGTGTCGCGCGAGGACGACACGGGGGCTTACCTGGCCGCGGCCGTGGACCGGTTCGGCCGCGTGGACCTGCACCATCTGAACGCGGGCGTCGTCGGCACCTTCGACCGGCTGCCCGACATCGCGATCGAGGACTTCGACCGGGTCGTGGCGGTCAATCTGCGCGGCGTCTTCCTTGGCGTGCGGGGCGCGTTCCGGCAGTACGCGGCGCAGGGCAGCGGCGGCGCAATCGTCATCACGGCGTCCATCGCGAGCCTGCGCGGCAGTCATGACCTGCTGCCGTACGAGTCGTCCAAGCACGGGGTGCTCGGCGTGATGCGCGGCGCCGCCATGTACGGCGGGCCGCAGGGCGTGCGGGTGAACGCCGTCGCGCCCGGCCTGGTGCCGACCGGACTGTTCGCGGGCTCCGGCGGGGCCGCGGGTGCGGGAGACGACCTGCTGCGGCGGGGCGCGACCGTGCCGCAGCGGCGTACCGGCACTCCGGAAGAGGTCGCCGCCGCCGTCGCGTACCTGCTCAGCGACGACGCCTCCTACGTGAACGGCGAGGTGCTGTCGGTGGACGGCGGCTCCGCCTGGGTGAACACCGTGCGCCCCGGCGGCGGGGCGGGCGCCTGGGATCCGGAGCCGGTCGACGCGGCCGCCCGTGTGATCGCGGGGCGGGCCCGATGATCGGCTTCATCGGGCTCGGGAACATGGGCGGCCGGATCGCCCGGCGGCTGGTCGATGCGGGCCATCCTGTGCTGGGGTACGACCCGGTGGCGGGCGCGGCGGGCACGACCCCCGCCGCCGACGTCGCCGAGGTGACGCGGGAAAGCGACCAGGTGCTGCTCTCCCTGCCCGACAGCCGGGTAGTGGAAGCTGTCATGCTCGGCGAGGACGGCGTGCTCGCCCACGCCAGGCCCGGCCAGATCGTCGTGGACCTCAGCACCGCGGCCCCCGACTCGACCCGGCGCGTCGCCGCCGCGCTGGCCGCCCGCGACGCCGCCTACCTCGACGCCGGTGTCTCCGGCGGCGCGGCCGCGGCGGAGAAGGGCACCCTGACCCTCATGGTCGGCGGCGAGGAACAGGCCCTGGACCGGGTGCGTCCCACGCTGGCGCCGTTCGCCGCGAAGGTCTTCCATCTGGGTCCTTCCGGCGCGGGCCACTCGGCCAAGCTGCTGAACAACTTCCTGAACGCCGTCAGCCTGGCCGCCACCAGCGAGGTCATGGTGGCGGGCCGCAAGGCCGGTCTTGACCTGCGCACGCTGCTGGAGGTGCTGAACTCCTCCAGCGGCGCGAACTGGGCCGTCGCCAACCGCTTCCCGCACATCGTCGAGGGCGACTACCTGGAGGGCGGGCTCACCACCACCCTGATGACCAAGGACCTGGTCCTCTACGTCGACCACCTGCGCGGCCTCGGCGTGCCGTCGCTGAACGCCGCGGGACCGCTGGCGAGCTTCGGCCTCGCGGCCAACCTGGGGTACGCCGACCAGATCAGCAACCGCGTGGTGGACGCGATCGGCGACATCGCGGGCGGGGTACGCCTGCACGAAGGGGATCAATCATGAGAATCGTGCGCGGCCACGCCGAGGGCACGGCGTCCGTCCTCAAGTCCGACACCTTCGTGGGCACGGTCTGGGCCGACTCGGTCCTGCCGACGACGGACGGCACCACCATCAACGTCGTGACGTTCACCCCGGGGGCCCGTACCAACTGGCACGAGCACACCGACGGGCAGATCCTGCAGGTCCTCGCCGGGCAGGGTTGGGTGTGCGCCGAAGGGGAGCGGCCCCGCGCGCTGCTGCCCGGCGACACCGTCTGGGTCCCGCCGGGCGAGCGCCACTGGCACGGCGCGACCAAGACCACCCTGATGACCCACACCGCCATCTCCATCGGCCCCACCCGCTGGTACGAGCAGGTCCGTGACGAGGAATACCCGGAGGAGTCCCGATGAGCACCGAACGTTTCGAAGCCGGTCTGGAGATGCGCAAGAAGGTGCTGGGCGCCGAGCACGTCGAGCGCTCGCTGGCGGCGGTGAGCGACTTCAGCCGCCCGGTGCAGGAGCTGGTCACCGAATACTGCTGGGGAGAGATCTGGACTCGGGAGGGCCTCGACCGGCGCACCCGCAGCCTGCTGAACCTCGCCATGCTGACCACGCTCAACCGGGGGCACGAGTTCGCCGTGCACGTGCGCGGCGCGGTCGCCAACGGCGTCACCGAGTCGGAGATTCAGGAGGTCCTGCTGCAGGCCGCCGTCTACGCGGGCGTGCCCGCGGCGCTGGAGTCGTTCCGGATCGCGGAGCGGACGCTCGCGGAGCTGCGCGAGCAGGGGGTGACGATCTCGTGACCGTGGTCGGTTTCGTGGGGCTGGGCAAGATGGGCTTGCCGATGGCGGCCAGGCTGGTCGCGGCCGGGTATCGCGTCAGGGCGTACGACATAAGCCGCCAAACCATCCCCGAGGGCATCGACGTGACGGAGGACGTCACGGCGGTGGCCGAGGGCGCCGAAGCGGTGGTGCTGATGTTGCCCGACTCCGACGCGGTGGAGGCGGTGCTGGACGGAGCGGGCCTGCTCGCCGCCCTCGCGCCCGGCACCGTGCTGATCGACATGGGCTCCTCGCAGCCGCTGCGCACCCGCGCGCTGGCGGCCCGAGCCGCCGAGCGGGCGGTGCGCCTGGTCGACGCGCCCGTGTCCGGCGGCGTCAAAGGCGCGGTCGACGGCACCCTCACCATCATGACCGGCGGCGACCAGGACGACCTGGACCGGGTGCGCCCCCTCCTGGAGACGCTGGGCGGCCGGGTGCTCCGGCTCGGCCCGGTGGGGGCCGGGCACGCGCTGAAGGCGCTGAACAACCTGATGTCCGCCACCCACCTGCTCATCACCGCCGAGGCGCTGCTGGCCGGGCAGCGTTTCGGCCTCGACCCGGAGACCATGCTGGCGGCCGTGAACGGCTCCAGCGGGCGCAGCGGCTCGACCGAGAACAAATGGCCGAACTTCGTCCTGCCCGGCACCTTCGACTCGGGCTTCGGGCTGCGGCTGATGCTCAAGGACATGCGCATCGCGGTGGAACTCGCCGAGGCCACCGGCGTCGCGCCGCGCCTCGGCCGCGCCTGCGCCGACCTGTGGTCGGACGCGGCCGAGCACCTGCCGCCCGCCGCCGACCACACCGAGATCGTCCGGTGGCTCCAGGAGTAAAACGCCTATTTTCCAGGACGTATACCTCGCCTATACCCTCCTGCGGGATGATCAGCCCGACCCTTCCCGGCTTTAGACCAGGAGCTGAGGTGATCGGGAGTGGAGTTCCGGCTGCTCGGGCCGATAGAGGTGAGCGCCGCCGGGGTGGCGGTTCCGCTCGGCGGAGCCAAACCCCAGACGCTGCTGGCGGCGCTGCTGCTGGAGCACGGGCACATCGTGCCGACCGCCCGGCTGATCGACATCATCTGGCCGGACGATCCGCCGGAGACCGCCAAGGCGGCGATCCAGACCTACGTCAAGACGCTGCGGCAGGCGCTGGCCCGGCACGGCGTCGCGGATGTGATCGTCACCCGCGCGCCCGGCTACCTGGCCCAGATCCCCGCCGGATCGCTGGACGTGGACCGCTTCGACCAGCTGCTCGCCCAGGCCCGGGAGGCGTCCACGCCGCAGGAGACCGCCGACCTGCTCGGCGCCGCGCTGGCCCTGTGGCGCGGGCCCGCCCTGGCGGGATCGCACACCTCGCTGCTGGCCGGAGAGGTGACCCGGCTGGAGCAGCTGCGACTGACCGCCACGCAGGAGCGCATGGCCGCCGAGCTGGCGCTGGGCCGGCACGGCCAGCTGGTGGCCGAGCTGGCCGCGCTGGTCGGCCGCCATCCCGCCGACGAACGGTTACGCGGGCAGTACATGACCGCGCTGTACCGGCTCGGCCGCCAGTCCGACGCCCTGGCCAGCTTCCGGGAAGGCCGCCAGGTGCTGGTCGAGGAGCTCGGCGTGGACCCGGGACCGGAGCTGGCCTCCCTCTACCACGCGATCCTGCGCGGTGACCCCGTCCTGCTGGCGTCGCCGTCCGGCGAGGCGGCCCGCGTCGTGCCGGCCCAGCTGCCGCTGGCGCCCGCGGACTTCACCGGCCGCGTGCTCCAGACCTCCGCCCTGGTCGCGGCGCTGACGACGGGACCCTCCGTCGTCCAGGTCATCGCGGGGCGCGGCGGCAGCGGCAAGTCAGCCCTGGCCGCGCATGTCGCCCACCAGGTGGCGACGGCGTTTCCCGACGGGCAGCTCTACGCCGAGCTGCGCGGGCTGAGCGAGACCCCCGCCGAGGCGGGCGAGGTGCTGGGGCTGTTCCTCAAGGCGCTCGGCGTGGAGCCGGCCGCCGTCCCGGCCGCCACCGCGGAGCGGGCCGAGCTCTATCGCCGCCTGCTGGCGGGGCGCCGGGTGCTGGTGCTGCTGGACGACGCCGCCGACGAGCGGCAGGTGCGGCCGCTGCTGCTGGGCGGCGGCGGCTGCGCCGTGCTGGTCACCTCGCGCAACCGGCTGGGCGGTCTTGCGGGCGTGCGCCGTACCGACCTGGATGTGCTCGACCCCGATGAGGCGGTCGAGCTGCTGGTACGGATCGTCGGGGCCGACCGGGTGGGCGCGGAGGAACCGGTGGCCCGCGAGATCGCCGAACTGTGCGGGCGGCTGCCGCTGGCGATCAGGATCGCCGGGGCCCGGCTGGCCACCCGCCAGCGCTGGCCGCTGCGGCTGCTGGCCGACCGGCTGACCGACGAGCGGCGCCGTTTGGACGAGCTGGCGATCGCCGACCTGGAGGTGCGGGCCGGTTTCGAACTCAGCTACCGGGGGCTGGACGCCGACGCGCGCCAGGCGCTGCGGCGGCTGGGCCATCTGGGAGTGCCGGAATTCGCCTCGTGGGTCCTCGCCTGGCTGACCGGCACCCCCGAGAAGGTGGCGGAGGACCTGGTGGAGCGGCTGGTCGACGCGCAGCTGGTGGACTTCAGCCGGGTCGACGACCTGGGCACGCCCCGGTTCCGCGTGCACGACCTGGTGCGGATCTACGGGCGGGAGCGGGCCGAGGCGGAGGAACCGGCGCAGGCGCTGGCGGCGGCCGTGGGCCGGGTGCTCGGCGGCTGGCTGACCCTGGCCGACCAGATGGCCGGAGACGCTCCGTCCTACGAGATCGCCCGGCCGCGCCCCGCCCCGGCGGCCTCCCCGGTCTCCGCCGAGCTGGCCGCGCGGGTGCTGGCGGCCCCGCATGACTGGTTCGACATCGAACAGCCCGCGCTGGTCGTCGGCCTGGAGCGGGCCGCCGCGCTGGGCCTGCACGACCTGGTCTGCCAGTTCACCTCGGCCCGGCTGGGACCGTCGTTCCTGGGCGTCAACAGGTTCGAGTCCCGGGAGCGGATCAACCAGGCCGCGCTGGCCGCGGCCCGCCGCGCCGGCGACCGGTACGGCGAGGCGACCATGCTGGCCGAGCTGGGACACCTGCGCTACGACCAGGATCATTTCCCGGAGGCGCGCCGGGTCCTCGACGAGGCGCTCGGCGCCTTCCGCGAACTCGGCGACGCGCGAGGCCAGGCCGTGGCGCTGTCCGGGCTCGGCGTAATCTGCCGGGAGGCGGGCCGCCTGGTAGAGGCGCTGCACTTCCTGGATGAGGCCGGCGCGCTGCTCGATGAGCTCGGCGATGACGCCGGGATCGCCTACTCGCGGCGCTTGGCGGCTTCGGTCCGGCTGGAGCGCGGTGACTATCCCGCCGCCTGGTCCGGCCTGGAGGAATCCCTGGCCGCCTACCGCCGCGCCGGCAGCCGCCGCGGCGAGGGCGTGACCTTGCGCACCATGAGCCTGTTTCACCGGGCGACCGGCCAGTACGCCCCGGCGATCGAGACCGCCGAAGCCGCGAGGGCCATCTTCGCCCGGCTCGGCGACAAGCTGATGGAGGCGTATTCGGTCCGCGCGTGGGCCAAGGCACAGCTGCGCCTGGGCCGGACCGAACAGGCCCTGGCCCCGCTGGAAGGGGTGCTGTCCACCTGCCAGGCGATGGGTGACCGCTGGGGTCTGGGGGTGACCCTGCGCACCCTGGGCGAGCTCCACCTGGCCGACGGCCACCTGCGGGACGCGGCCGCCTGCCTGACCGCGGCGATGGAGGTGTGGCAGGACATGGACGCCCCGCTCTGGCGCGCCCGCACCGAACGCGACCTCGCGCTGCTGCACGAGGCCCGCGGCGAATCCGGGCGGGCGGCGGAGATCCTGAACCGGGCGCTCAAGGTCTTCCGCGACCAAGGCGCCCGCGAGTACGGCGAGCTCACCGGTGGCGCGGCCACGTTCTGAAAGCCCGCCCACCACGAATTTCAGCGAAGTTTCAGCGCCTCATTCGAACCTTCTGGTGTCAGCAGGAAGACACTCCCCCGGGTGACTCCGAATGGCCGTCCGGTCTCCGACCGGGCGGCCTACAGCGCTATCCAGACTCAATTCGAAGGACAAGAAATGATCGTGCTCTCCGATCCCGTGATCAGCCGAATGCCGATAGAGGAGTCTGGCGAGGTACTGATCGATCTCCACACCGTCCAGGCCCTGCGCCTCGATCCGCGCATGGCCGACACGGGGGCCTCCTACGCCCATCTCCGCGTCAGCGTCGTGGACCGCCTGGTCACCGCGCAGACCCTGCTGCCACCTGGACTGTATTTCCTGATCATCGAAGGTTTCCGGCCAGTGGAACTGCAAGCCCGGTATTTCGACGAGCACGTCGCCCGGCTCCGGATCGTCCACCCGGGCCAGGACGACGCGTGGTATCGCCAGCGGGCCAGCCGCTACATCTCCCCACCCGAGGTCGCCCCGCACGTGGCCGGCGCCGCCGTCGATCTGACCTTGTGCGACACGGACGGCAACGAGCTCTGGCTGGGCACGGAGGTCAACGACACCGACACCGAGGCCTGCCACACCGACAGCGTCGCGATCCCCGCCGAGGCCAGGCGACACCGCCGCGTCCTCAGCGACGCCCTGTCCGCGGTCGGCCTGGTCAACTACCCCACCGAGTGGTGGCACTGGTCCTACGGCGACCGCTACTGGGCCTGCGTCACCGGCGCATCAGTCGCCCGATACGGCCCGACGACACTACCCGCCTCCTGACGACCGCCGTGGGGGCTACCGTGAACACCCGTCCACGACAGCCCCCATCGCATTGTTAACCTAGAAACACCTTAAAAAAGATCACTGGGAGATGCGTGCGCACAGCGGGAATACGGCTGCTGACCTGGATGACCATGCTCTCAACCGTGGCGGCATGCGCCCAGGAACAGCCGGCCACCCAGGCGACCGTCACTCCCTCGTCACCCGCCCCGCAAGAAACCCCCAAGAACACCGAACCCCGTGGAAGCGATTATCAGGGGCCGGATTCCAGCTGGTACGAGGCGAAACTAACACTCGCGGACGGCCGCCAGGTGGCGATGCACTACCGGCGCGGCAAAGGACTCTACGAACAGCACACGCAAGTCGGCGGATGGACCACACCCCACCTGATCTACCGCACCAAGACCGACGCCTGCCAGGGAATCACGCTCCAGTCCAGCGGCGACACGGTCACCGCGATCGCGGACTTCGGCGTCTACTGCTCGGACGGCGAACCCCCAACGGAGTCCATCGCGGCGGTGGCCGTAGGCGACCTACGCAAATGGGATCACCACCTCACCAAAAACTTCGACGGCTGGAAACGCGCCACAATCACCGACAGAGGCAGAAAAGCCACCTTCCGAGCCGGGCGCAGCACACTCACCTGGACCTCGATCAGCGGCTTCTCGGACCCGGTGCACAAGTATCCCGGCTGATCAGTGGCCGCCGCCCGCCAGGTTGAGGCCGATGACGCCGCAGAGGATGAGGAGGATCGAGGCGATCTTGATGGCGGAAGCGTTCTCGCCCAGGAAGATCATGCCCAGGGTGGCGGTGCCGATGGCGCCGATTCCCGTCCAGACGGCGTAGCCCGTACCGACGTCGAGGGTCTTGAGGGCGAGGGCGAGGAGGCTGAAGCTGATGGCGGCGGAGGCGATGAAGGCGATGGTCGGGAGCGGTGCGGAGAATCCGTCGCTGAGTTTGAGTGAGTAGGCCATGACGACCTCGAACAGACCTGCGGCGATGACCATGAGCCAAGCCATGACGGCTCCTTCCTCAGGAGCGTCGTCTTTGGCAGGCCGGGTACGGCGCGTCTCGTCCGGGCGGGCCCTGGTCGTGGGTCCGCATAGGTGACAACGGCGGCGGTCTCGGGCGAATTCCCGCCGCCTCACGGCGCCCCACCCGGAGGGGTGAGGCGCCGTGGGTGGTTAGAACCTCTCGATGGTCTCGCAGGAGACAGGCTCGGGGTCGAGGCCGGCCTTGTCGATGACGATCTCGTCGACGCCCGGGCCGCAGTCCAGGTCGCTGTCCTTGGCCTGGTCCTTGGCGAAGAGCTGGTCCTTGCCGCCGAGGCCGAACAGCTTGTCGCCGGAGCCGCCGGCGTCCTCGATCCGGTTGTTGCCGTCGCTGCCGATCAGGAAGTCGCCGCCGAGGGCGGAGCCGACGATGTTCTCCACGTCGTCGCGGACGTTGTCGGAGTCGATGTTGCGGCCGTCGTTGGCCCTGTTGTCCAGGCTCACCCGCACCGACAGGTCGCTACTCCGGTAGGAGACGGTGTCGGTGCCGGTGCCGCCGATCCAGGTGATCGCCCGGCCGGTCGGCGAGGTGCTGCCGGCGATGAGGTTGTCGTTGCCGTCTCCCCCGTTGACGGTGCCCTTGAACGACACTCCGACGCTGAAGGAGTCGTTCATGTCACCGAGGTTGGCGGCGAATTCGCCGGCCGACGTCCCGCAGGTCGCCGCACGCGGGGTGAGCTTCTCGCACCCGGGGAGCGCGGTGAGCGGCTCGGTGTCGAAAACGGTGATCTTGCCGTTGAAGACGGTGATGGACGCGCTGTTGATCCCGCCGACACCCGCGGTGTAGGTGATCTTCCCGTTGCTGAGGCCGACCGTGCCGGTGGAGGCGGCATGGCTGGGGGCGGCAAGGGAGGCGGCCAGCGTGGCGGACGCGAAGGCCAGCAGCGACGTCCGGGCCAGGTTCTTCTTCAGGGTGGTACGCATCTCATGTCCTTGATCGTGATAGTGGGTTCGGTCTTTTCACCCACCCGGTACGCCCCGGCTTGAGCGGGGAGTTCCGCTGTTGGTCAAAGGACACACATCACCGGCGGCGGGTCGCCGCCAGCACCAGGCCCGGGATCACCGCCAGACCGCAGGCGAGCAGCAGTTCACCCGCGCCGAGCGGCTCGATGCGCAGGAGCTGCCGCATCGGCTCCAGGTACATAGGGGCGACCTGGAAGATCAGCGCCGTCACGACGGCCAGGTCGAGGAAACGGTTGCGCCGCCGGTGGTCGGCGGGCACCGGAGCGCGCACGGCCAGGGCGACGCCGAGCTGCGCGAGCCCGAGCGTGATGAAGATCATGGTCTGCCAGGGGCGGCCGGTCGCCCACGCCCACGCGCCGAGCCCGACCGCGATGGCCGCGATGGCGGCGCCGGTCCCCGCGATCGGCGCGAGCAGGCCGCCGAGGATGGACTGCCGCAGCGGGCGGGGCGGGCGGCCCATGGCCTCCGGATCGGCCGGTTCCGCTCCCATGGCGACACCGGGCAGGCCGTGGGTGAGCATGTTGATCCAGAGGATCTGCGCGGGCTGCAGCGCCACGGCCGGGCCGAAGAACGGCATGGCGAGCATGACGAGCAGCTCGGCGAGGCCGCCGCTGAGCCCGTACCGCAGGAAGCGGCGGATGTTGGCGTAGATGCGGCGGCCCTCCTCGACCGCCGACACCACGGTCCGCAGGTTGTCGTCGGTGAGCACCAGGTCGGCGGCCTGCCGGGCCACCTCGGTGCCGCCGCGGCCCATGGCCACCCCGATGTCCGCGCGGCGCAGCGCCGGCCCGTCGTTCACGCCGTCGCCGGTCATCGCCACCACGTGACCGTCCCGCTGCAGGGCCTGGACGATGTCCAGCTTCTGCTCCGGCAGCGTACGGGCGAAGACGCGGGCCCCGGCGAGCCGATCCGCCGGCACGCCCTCGGCGAGTTCGGGTCCGGTGACCACCTGGTCGCCCGCGGCCGGAATGCCGACCCGCTCGGCGACGGCCCTGGCGGCGGCCGGGTGGTCGCCCGTGATGAGCCGGAGCTGGATGCCCGCCCGCATGCAGGCGGCGACCGCCCCGGCGGCGTCGGCCCGGGGCGGATCGGTGATCGCCACCAGTCCCAGCAGCCGCAGCTCGCCCTCCGTGGTGGGCGGCGTGTCGGACATGTTTTCGGCCACGGCGATCACCCGGTACCCCGACGCGGCCAGTTCCGCCGCCTTGGCCAGGGCGGCCGCCGAGTCCCCGATCACATCGGGAGCGCCCTTGCAGGCTACGAGCCAGCCGCCGGCGGGGGTGCGGTGAACGGTGGTCATGCGCTTGCGGGAGCTGTCGAACGGCACTTCCGACACTCGCGGGTACTCGCCCCGGCACACCGCCGGGTCCATCCCGGCCTTTCCGGCCAGGGCCAGCAGGGCGGCCTCCAGCGGATCACCGGCGGCGCTCCACTCGCCGTCCCGGCCGGGCGGCACCAGATGGGCGTCATTGCACAGGACCGCGGCCCGCAGCAGGGGGGACAGGTCATCGGGGTCCGGCCTGATCTCGCCGACCGGGGCGTACCCGCTGCCGGTGACCTCGTATTCGGCTCCCGAGGCGGTCCAGACGCGCGTGGCCACCATCCGGCCCTCGGTGAGGGTGCCCGTCTTGTCCACGGCGAGTACGGACACCGAGCCCAGCGTCTCGACGGCGGGCAGGCGGCGCACCACGGCCGACCGCTGCGCCATCCGGCGCGCTCCCAGGGCCAGCGCCAGCGTCACCACCGCGGGCAGCGACTCCGGCACGACCGCCACGGCCAGGCTGACCCCGACCAGCAGCATTTCCAGGACCGGCTCGCCCCGGAGCACGCCCAGGACGAACACCAGCGCGCTGGCCGCCAGGACGCTCAGCGCCAGCAGGCGGCCCAGGCGGGCCAGCCGCGTCTGGAGCGGCGTCGGGCGGGGGCGCTGACCGGCCAGCGACGCCGCGATCCGGCCCAGCGAGCTGTCCGCCCCGGTGCCGGTCACCGTCGCGGCGCCGCGCCCGTGCGTGACCACCGTGCCCGCCCAGACCCGCCGCTCGTCCGGGCCCAGGGTCACGGCCTTGTCCACGGGCACCGACTCGCCGGTGAGCGCCGCCTCGTCGAGCTGCAACTGCACCGCTTCGGCCAGCTCGGCGTCGGCGGCCACCACGTCACCGGCCGTGAGGATCATCAGATCCCCCGGCACCACCTCGGCGGCCGGTATCACCCGGTCGGCGCCGTCCCGCCGGACCCGGGCCGTGGGCGCGGCGAGGTCGGCCAGGGCGTCGACCGCGCGGGCGGCGCGCAGTTCCTGGAGCACTCCGATCGTGGTGTTGACCGCGATCACCAGGCCGATGACCAGGGCGTCCACGAGGTCCCGCATGGCCAGCGCGATCGCGCCCGCGGCCAGGAGCAGGACGATCATCGGGTCACGCAGCTGGGTGAACAGGCGGTCCCAAAGATGCCGGCCGCGTCGTATCGGCACAAAGTTGGGGCCACAGGTAGCGCGGCGATGCTCGGCCTCGGCCGATGTCAGGCCTTCGACAAGGGTGCTCATACACGTCCTTTGATCGAGCCAAGAAAGTCGGGGCGCCCACGTCCAGGTTCTGATCTCCGGCGGCGATGCGGCACCTGGCGAAAGTCCCGAAATCACCGCCGAAGGGTTCTCATAGGAGGGCTTTGGTCCCGGCGGTCGGGGACTTCCGGACGCTGAGCGGAGCACCGCTCTGCCGCGACAGTGGGATGTGTGAACGGGCGAAAGAGCGTGCTGGCCGAGGCGGCGGGTGAACTGCGCCTGCCGGCTCCGGCGCCGGGCACCGGCGTCATCAGTTCCTGGGATCTGTCGATCGGCGTCGACGGGCCCGGGACACGGTTCGTGGTCTTCACCGCAGGGTGCGCGCTGCGCTGCCTCTACTGCCAGAACCCGGAGACATGGCGGATGCGCGACGGCCGCCGGGTCACGACCGACGAGGTCATGGCAGAAGTCGGCAAATACCGGCGGTTCATCGCCGTGGCGGGCGGCGGGGTCACCGTCAGCGGCGGCGAGCCCCTGCTCCAGCATCGCTTCACCGCGGACCTGCTCCGGCGCTGCCACGAGATCGGCCTGCACACGGCGCTGGACACCTCGGGCTTTCTCGGCGATCGCGCCACCGACTCCCTGCTGGCCGACACCGATCTGGTGCTGCTCGACATCAAGTCCGCGGATCCGAAGGCGTACCGCGATCTCACCGGTGTCGAGCTGGAACCGACCCTGCGGTTCGCCCGCCGCCTGGCGGAGCTGGGCCGGCCGACGTGGATCCGTTTCGTGCTCGTGCCCGGCCTCACCGATGATCCCGCGCACGTGGACGCCCTCGCCGCCTTCATCGCGGATCTGGGCAATGTGGACCATGTCGACGTGCTGCCCTTCCATCGCATGGCCATCGAGAAGTACGAGCGGCTCGGCCTGGCCTTCCCGCTCGCCCACGTCCAGCCGCCGGATCAGGCGCTGCTCGACCGCGTCCACGCCCAGTTCCGAGCCCACGGCGTGGTCAGCGTCTGAGCCATGAACTGCCACACTGGCGGTCATGATCCAGCTACCCGCGCTCTTCGCGGATCTGCGGCGCTACCGGCGTACGTGGCTGCGCGGCGATCTGCTCGCCGGGCTCACCGTGGCGGGATATCTGGTGCCCCAGGTCATGGCGTACGCGACGGTGGCCGGGCTGCCGCCGGTGGCCGGGCTCTGGGCGATCCTGGCGCCGCTGGCCCTCTACGCGGTGCTCGGGTCCTCCCGCCAGCTGTCCATCGGGCCCGAGTCCTCCACCGCGCTGATGACGGCGGTCACGATCGGGCCGCTGGCCGCGGGCGATCCCGCGCGGTACGCGGCGCTCGCGGCCACGCTGGCCGTCCTGGTGGGGGTGTTCGCGACCGCCTGCTGGGCGCTCCGGCTGGGTTTCGTCGCCGACCTGCTGTCCCGGCCCGTCCTGGTCGGGTATCTCGCGGGGCTCGCCCTCACCATGATCGTCGGGCAGCTGGGCCGGGTCACCGGGGTGCCGGTGTCGGGGAACGAGTTCTTCGCGGAGCTGGCCTCGTTCGCTCGCGGGCTGCCGGGGATCCACGGGTGGACGCTGCTGTTCGCGGTGGCCGTGCTGGCCTTCCTCTTCCTGGTGCGGCGGCTGTTTCCCGCGCTGCCGGGCCCGCTGCTGGTGGTCCTGCTGGCCACCGCCGCCGTCGCGGCCTTCGGCCTGGAACGCTTCGGGATCGAGGTCGTCGGCCCGATTCCCGGCGGGCTCCCGGCGCCGGGCCTGACGATAAGCGGCCTGGGCGAGCTCGTGCTGCCCGCCCTGGGCGTCCTGCTGGTGGGTTACAGCGACAACATGCTCACCGGCCGGTCCTTCGCCGCGCGCCACAACCAGCAGATCGACGCCAACCAGGAGCTCCTCGCCTTGGGCGCCGCGAACGTGGGGGCGGGGGTGTTCCAGGGATTTCCCGTCAGCAGCAGCGGGAGCCGTACCGCGCTGGCCGACGCGGCGGGCAGCCGTACCCAGCTGTATTCCCTGGTCACACTGCTCGTGGTGGTCCTGGTGCTGCTGGTGGGAGGGCCGCTGCTGGCCGGGTTCCCGCTCGCGGCCCTCGGCGGCATCGTCGTCTACGCCGCCCTCCAGCTGATCGACGTGGCCCAGTTCCGCCGCCTGTTCGCCTTCCGGCGCAGCGAGCTGCTCCTCGCCGTGGCCACCTGCGTCAGCGTCCTGGTCCTCGACATCCTGTACGGCGTGCTCCTCGCCGTGGCCCTCTCCGTCGCCGAGATGCTCGCCCGGGTGGCCCGCCCCCACGACGCGATCCTCGGCATCGTCCCCGGCCTGGCCGGCATGCACGACATCGACGACTACCCGCAGGCGCGGACCATCCCCGGGCTGCTGATCTACCGCTACGACTCCCCTCTGTTCTTCGCCAACGCCCAGAACTTCCGCCGGCGCGCGCTGGCCGCCGTGGACAGCCAGGACCGCGCGATCCGGTGGTTCGTCCTCAACGCGGAGGCCAACGTCGAGGTCGACATCACCGCGCTGGACGCCCTCGACTCGCTGCGGTCGGAGCTGACCGCCCGGGGCATCGTCTTCGGCATGGCCAGGGTCAAGCAGGACCTCCGCGAGTCCCTGGACGCGTTCGGCCTGACCGCCGCGATCGGCGAAGAGCGCCTGTTCCCCACTTTGCCCACCGCCGTCGCCGCCTACGAGGAGTGGCGGTCCGGATAGTCAGGCCCTGGGGCGTACGACGGCGACCGGGCACCGGGCGTGGTGCAGCACGCCCCGGCTGACCGAACCGAGCACGACGGCGCCGAGGGCGCCGCGGCCGTGGGATCCGACCACGAGCAGGTCCGCGCCGCCGGAGGCGTCCACGAGCGCCTCCACCGGATGCGCGGAGTGCACGTCCTCGATGACCTTCACGTCCGGGTATTCCTCCCGATACCGGTCGAGCAGGCCGGTCACGACCGCGTGCTGGGCGGTCCTGATCTCGTCCATGTCGTAGCTGATCTCGGGCGCGAAGGCGTGCACCGGGACCTGCCAGGCGTGCAGGGCGCGCACCGCGCTGCCGCGCAGCCGGGCCTGCTCGAAGGCGTAGGCCAGGGCGGGCCGGCAGGCCGGGGAGTCGTCGACCCCGACGACGACCTCGCCGCGGGTCGTCTCGGGCAGCCGGTTCACCACGACCACCGGTCCTGGCGCGTGGCCGGCCACGTGCGAGCTGACGGAGCCGAGGATGGCCCGGGCGAAGCCGCCCATGCCGCGGGTGCCGACCACCAGCTCGGCGGCGCCGGCCGCCAGCTCGCGCAGCACCTCGGCGGGTCTGCCCTCGATGATCTCCCTGGTGAAGGCGATGCCCGGGCTGCGGGCGAGGGCGGTTTGCTCGGCCTTGTCCAGGATGCGGGCGGCGCCGCGGGCCAGCTGGTCGCCCAGGTTGTGGTCGGGGAACCTGGTGATCTCGTACGGGTAGCGGTCCAGGACGAACACAATGCGCAGCGCCGCGCGGGTGCGGACCGCGTCGTCGGTGGCCCATTCCACGGCCGCGAGCGAGGCGGGCGAGCCGTCCACGCCGACGACGATGACATCCTTCATGACTCCTCCTTCGTCCCCTCCATCGCATCGCCCGGCGGCCTGGCGGCCCAGAGCCGAAGGTCCCACCGGACCAGGCCCATCGGCCATGTCGTCCCGGGCCGCCGCCGGGAAGACTCGGAACCAGGACGACGAGGAAGGACGATCCGATGGCGGAGACGACGAACGCGGCCGAACTCCACGAGCTCGGCGCGGCGGAGTGCCTGAGCCTGATCTCTCCCGGGGGCGTCGGCCGGGTGGCCTTCAACGGCTCGGACGGGCCGACCATCCTGCCGGTGAACTACCGCGTCATCGACGGCGCGATCGTGTTCCGGACCCGCGCGGGCGGCGCGATGGACGAGGATCTGCGCACGGGCATCGAGGACCTGGAGATCAAGATCGCTTTCGAGGTGGACGAGATCGACGTCATCCGGCACGAGGGGTGGAGCGTGCTGGTGCAGGGTCCCGTCCACCACGTCGCGGACGACGAAGTGCGCGGGGTGGCCGATCCGGGGGTCCAGGCCTGGGCGGGCGGCACCCGTGACCACTACGTCCGCATCATCCCGCAGCGGATCACCGGCCGCCGCATCCAGGCCCTGTGAGGTTCCGATGACGGTCACCATGGACCGGGAGCCGATGGCCCCGGTCATCGCCTGGCACGGGTTCCAGGGGACGGCCTGGCGTGCGGCCATCGACGTGCGCGCGTTCATCCAGGCCAACTACACGCCGTACGAGGGCGACGAGACCTTCCTGACCCCGGCGACCGACCGGACCCGCGCCGTCTGGGGCAAGATCGCCGGCCTGCTGCCCGAGGAGCGGCGGCGCGGCGTCCTCACCGTGGACGCCTCGACGCCGTCCTCGATCACCGCCCACCGGCCCGGCTACAT
The DNA here is from genome assembly GCF_009687885.1 of Acrocarpospora pleiomorpha. Classification (GTDB taxonomy): domain Bacteria; phylum Actinomycetota; class Actinomycetes; order Streptosporangiales; family Streptosporangiaceae; genus Acrocarpospora; species Acrocarpospora pleiomorpha. The sequence continues at coordinate 101,194 of NZ_BLAF01000020.1, read as the reverse complement.
CGACCGGGAACGGGAACTGATCGTGGGCCTGCAGACCGACGCGCCGCTCAAGCGGGCGATCATGCCGCAGGGCGGCCTGCGGATGGTCGAGAACGGCCTGGCCGCCTACGGCTACCCGCTCGACCCCATGGTGAAGGAGATCTTCACCAAATATCGCAAAACCCACAACGACGGCGTCTTCGACGCCTACACCGCCGAGATCCGCGCCGCGCGCCGCTCGGGGATCATCACCGGCCTGCCCGACGCGTACGGCCGGGGCCGCATCATCGGCGACTACCGCCGCGTCCCCCTGTACGGCGTGAACCGCCTCATCGAGGCCAAGAAGGACGAGCTGCACAGCCTCGACCGGGCCTTCTCCAGCGACCCCGTGATCCGCGACCGGGAGGAGCTGGCCGAGCAGATCCGCGCCCTGGCCGACCTGCGCGAGATGGCCGCCTCCTACGGCTGCGACGTCTCCCGTCCCGCCGCCACCGCGCGCGAGGCGATCCAGTGGCTCTACCTGGCCTACCTGGCCGCGATCAAGGAGCAGAACGGCGCGGCCATGTCGCTGGGCCGCACCGCCACCTTCCTGGACGTCTACCTGGAACGCGACCTCGCCGACGGCCTCATCACCGAGGAGCGCGCCCAGGAACTGATCGACGACTTCGTCATCAAGCTGCGGATCGTGCGCTTCCTGCGCACCCCCGAATACGACCAGCTCTTCTCCGGCGACCCGACCTGGGTGACCGAGTCGATCGGCGGCATGGGCGAGGACGGCCGGACCCTGGTCACCCGCACGAGCTTCCGCTACCTGCAGACCCTGCGCAACCTCGGCCCCGCCCCCGAGCCGAACCTGACGGTGTTCTGGTCCCCCCGGCTGCCCGAGCCGTTCAAACGCTTCTGCGCCCGGCTGTCGATCGAGACCAGCTCCATCCAGTACGAGAGCGACGACCTGATGCGCCCGTGCTTCGGCGACGACACCGCGATCGCCTGCTGCGTGTCGGCCGCGCCCGTCGGGAAGCAGATGCAGTTCTTCGGCGCCCGGGTCAACCTCGCCAAGACCCTGCTGTACGCCATCAACGGCGGCCGCGACGAGATGACCGGCGACCAGGTCGGCCCCGCCGTCCCGGCGTTGACAGGCGAGTACCTGTCGTATGAGGAGGTCGCCCCCGCCTTCGACCGGATGATGGACTGGCTGGCCCGCACGTATGTCAACGCGCTCAACGTCATCCACTACATGCACGACAAGTACGCCTACGAGCGCGTCGAGATGGCCCTGCACGACTACCCGGTCAAGCGCACCCTGGCCTGCGGCATCGCCGGCCTGTCCGTCGCCGCCGACAGCCTGTCGGCGATCCGCCACGCCCGCGTGCGCGTGCTCCGCGACGCCTCCGGCATGGCGGTCGACTACGTGGTCGAGGGCGACTACCCCGCCTTCGGCAACAACGACGACCGGGTGGACTCCATCGCCGTCGACCTGGTCCGCTCGTTCATGGCCAAGGTGCGGCGGCATCCCGCCTACCGGGGCGCCGAGCACACCCAGTCGGTGCTGACCATCACCTCCAACGTGGTGTACGGCAAGCACACCGGCAACACCCCCGACGGCCGCCGCGCCGGCCAGCCGTTCGCCCCGGGCGCCAACCCGATGAACGGCCGCGACCGGCACGGGATGATCGCCTCGGCCCTGTCGGTGGCCAAGCTCCCCTACGCGGACGCCCGCGACGGGATCTCGCTGACCAACACGGTGACGCCCGAAGGGCTCGGGCGTACCGAGGCGGAACGGGTGCGGAACCTGGTCGGCGTGCTGGACGCGTACGTGGACGCCGGTGGCTTCCACATGAACGTCAACGTGCTGACCCGCGCCATCCTGCTGGACGCGATGGAGCACCCGGAGAACTACCCGCAGCTGACCATCCGCGTCTCCGGGTACGCGGTGAACTTCGTCCGCCTCACCCGCGAGCAGCAGCAGGACGTGGTCGACCGCACCTTCCACGGATCGCTGTGAAACCGTCCTCTAAGGGGCAGACCAGACATTGGGGAAGCGGGCGTAGCTCGAACGGCCGTAGATGATCGGGTTCTGGTTCTTGCGCGACCAGTCCCGGACCGAGCGGGCCACATGCTCATAAAGCGAATGCAACCCCACCGTATCCTCCCCCGACGCGGCCGGACCCTTGACCAGAAAGTGCGTGAACACGCCACCACCGACAGCCGCCGACTCCTCGGCCATCTCGTCCTCCCCGCAGGCCGTAATGATCAGCTTCCCCTCCCCGAGATCCAGATCCTTCAACGACAAGGAGATCGGCGCGCGGCTCCCGGCACGGCTGCGCTTCAATTCCGGCCCCACGAAAGTACGACCGCCGGCACCCCCGCTGAAGCACGAGTCGATCAGCAGAAGCACCAGTTTGGGCCGGTCGATACGCTCGAACCAGCGATTGATCTCATTGTCGAAGTCGATGGCCGTCGCGTAGATGTTGTCCTTTTCGGTGTCGTGCGTCACCAGATATCTAGCCACATCATCAGCAAGTGGACCCTGTTCCGGGCTGCCATGCCCGGCGAAGTAGATCAGAACCACATCATCAGGACCGGCCTGCCCGCGGAGCCGCACCCCGATCTCGGTCATGATGGCGTGTTTGGTCGCCTCTTCGTCGAGCAAGAGCCGGATGTCCCGTTCCGCGGGATCGATCCGGGTCAGCAGCCGGGCGAGGGCCTCGGCGTCGGAGCGGGCGAAGCGCAGGTTGCGGATCCTCCGATCCCGATAACGGTCAATGCCGACCAGCACCGCGTAGAGCATCAGTCTCTCCTTCTGGAGTCGCGCAGGGCGGCGATGGCGTCCAGGACGTCCTGCTGCGCGAGGTCCACGACGGGCATCGAACCGCTCTCGGTGAAGAGCGGCGCCCATTCCGGCTCCAGCTCCCGACTGATGACGAGGACGTCGTCCTCGGAGGCCGGCTCGAACGCCTCCAGGACCTCGCGGACATGGGCGATGAAGCCGAGCAGCGCGAGCGCGTCTCGGTCGATGGGGATCACCGGTTCGCCGGTCATGCCGGGCGGCTGGGTCGACATCGTGTCCACGAGGAGCCGGAAACCCTCGGCCGTGCGCAGCTCGGCCAGGACGTCGACCAGGCGGTTCACGGTGAGGATGCCGGGGTCGGCGCGTTGCAGGTCCGCGCAGAGGGCTTCGACCATCAGCCGATCCCGGCGGGCCTGCCGCCAGGGGCGTACGTACCTGGCGGTGCCGATCGGCACCACGATGAGGAAGAAGAGCACGATGCCGCCCACCACCAGCCGCGCGAAAACGGGGTTGCGGTCCATCTCAGCGGAGATCCACGGCCTGGCGGCGAAGAACGCCGCCGCGGCCACTCCACCAGTGATCTTCAGCCATCGGTAGCGGCCGCCGTAGATCCGGGCGAGCGCGGGACCGAGCACGGATGGGCGGAGCCATTCCGGCCACCACTGGCGTGGGGTGACCAGCCGTTTGGCGCTGCGGCGCGCCCGTGCTCCCACCGGATACCCCACGAAGCGGAGCCAGTCGGCCGGGCGCGGGCCGACGTGCCCGTGCAATGCCCCTTCTCGTACGGCCGACGGCCAGATCCCGACGAGCACGGTTACCACATACGCCCCCAGCCAGCCGAAGACATGGGTGATCGGGGTGCCCGCCAGATACGCGTACAGCAGGCCCGGTGTTCCGGTCAGGATCGCGGCCGCGCCGATCATGTGCCTGATCGACAGGGCGTAGTCGGGGAAGAAGTCGGGCCCGAACTCGAAGGCCGCGAATCTGCGCTCCCACCAGAGGCGGCGCGTTCCCGCCGCTCCCGGCCAGGCGCCGCGGCGAAGCCCGGCCCGGTAGCCCAGATGCAGGACCATCATCACGACACTGAAACCGATCGGCGCCGCGGGCTCATCTATGTCGGCGATGAGATAGAGCGTGGGCCCGAGAGCGAGACACACCAGCAGGTCGATCGCCTGGCCCACGCGGAGCAGCCGGACGGTGTTCAGCAGTGTCGGTTCCCGGCCCGAGCCGCGCAGCTGGGCCCGGATCGTCCGCCGCCTGGCCCGCAGGCGGCGTTCCACCTCCAGGGTGAGCAGGGTGCGCCGCAGCTGCGGGAGCACCGCCGCAGGGACGACCGGACGGGAGACCGCCTGGCGGAAGGCGGTGTCGCGCAACAATGTGCCGTGGGCGTGGAAGGCCCGGCCCAGCAGCTCGTTCTCGGTGTCCGGATCGGCGGCCGAGGCGAAGCGCACGACATCGACGCGTTCGGCCGTGCCGGCCTTCGGCCAGACGTCCAGGAGCCGATGCCCAACCTGTACGCGCAGCGCGTCCGGGAGTTGGTGCGGCGAGGGCGGCGCGAAACCGTCGGCAAGCGTGGCGAGCAGGTTGACCGTGGTCTCCCGCCACGGCGTGTCGTCATCGTCAGGGAGGTCCTCGCGGGCCAGCAGGGTGCCGGCGATGCCGGTGAGCTCGCCCACCACCTCGCTCGACCGGCGGCGCAGCAACGACACGGCGGCCGGATGCCAGCGGCTCTCGGTGAGCAGTTCTGCGGCCGGCACCCGATGGGGGCGCGCGAGCAGCGCGACCGTGACGAAATACTCCTGGACCGCGCGGTGCACGAAGCTGAACCGCCGCTCCCCTCGATCGGCCGCGAGCGCGGTGTACGCGCCGAGTTTGGCGCTCTGCAGCGATTCGAGCAGCATCTGGATCATGTCGGGCGCCGGACCGGCGCCGCCCTCCGGGGTGAGCGCGGCGCACAGCTCCCGGATCGACGGGTTCAGGCTCAGGCTCGGATGGTGGGACATGGCCAGCGCGATCTCGGCGGCCGCCGCCATGACCGAGGGCGCGTCGCCCAGCTGCTCGCGGACATAGTGATCGAGCACGTCGTGCCGGTCGGTGGGAAACCATCCGCCGGGATCGGCGGTCACCACCCGGTAGAGCAGGCTGAGCAGCAGCGGATTGTCGGCCATCTCCTGAATCGGGATCGGCGCCGTGGCCAGCCGGCTCTCCAGCCGCCTGCGGGTGGCGGGGCTCGACCCGAACCTTTCCAGCAGCTGGCCGCGCACCCGCTCGCTCATCGGCAGGATCCGCAGCCTCGGCACCGCCTGGAACGCGGTGTATCCGGCGATGTCCCTGGTCGCGACGACCGCGCCGCACGGGGTGAGATCGTAGAGAAAGGCCAGGATGGCCGCCGCGTGGTGTTCCGCCGCGGCGGCCGGGTCGTGCGCGCTGAGCAGAGCGGGGATCTCGTCGAAGGAGTCGAACAGGAACTGCCACCAGCCCAGCTTCAGGCCGTGGTCGAACCAGGTGTCCACGAAGTCGGCCACCGCGCCGGAGCCGCCCGCCTTCATCGCGGCCAGCACCTCCGCCCGTACGGCGTCCGCGGTGACAGGCCCAGACGGGCGGAACCCCCGCAGATCCACGTAGACCGGAACCATCGGCGTCTCGGCCTGGGGAGCCGCGAAGGCGTCGCGAACCAGGTCGAGCAGGGCCGTGCTCTTGCCGGAACCGGGGCCGCCGGTCAGCAACACGACCCTGCGCCGCTCCTCGGCGGAGGTCCGCCGCCCGGTCGCGGCCAGGGCCGGCCGTAGCGTCAGCACCTGGCGGCGATGCGGCCGGCCACGGTTCAGGGACTGGCCGAGCCGGGCCTGGTCGTCGGGTTCCCGGAGTTCGGCTTCGAGGTCGGCCCGGCCGTCCATGACCGATCCGTACGAGGCGGTCCTGGTGTTGAACGCGAATTCCGCGACCTCCCGGTATTCCGCCCACTCCGCGGCGGTGGGACCGCTACCCGGAGGGCTCCGGCGCGGCGCGGGCGCGGGCGCGGCCGACTGCGCCGGGTTCGCGTGATGCTCCTCACCGGCCGCGTCCCGGTAGTGCAGCCACCACGGCTGCTGGGAGCCATCCGCCATCCGGGTGTGGACCTGCTGGAACACCTCCCGCATGTCGGCCGGCCCGGCGGTGTCCAGCACGTCCATCAGCGCGGTGGAGAACCGGCCGGAACCGTTCTCCGAATAGGCTTGCCCCCCGGCCCTGGCCGCGACGATCACGGTCTGCTCGCGCGCCGGACGGCCGGGACCGGCCGGCGGGGCGATCGAGGACCACTCGGCCGCCCGCGCGCTGCCCGGCATCGTACGGCAGGCGTCGACCAGGAAGATCTGGCGCGGGATCCGGACGAAATCGGTGCGGTAACTGCGCAGCAGCGCCCCCAGGTTCAGGTTGCGGCCGTTGTCGCGGTCTTTGTCGGCCAGGAACAGCCGCTGGTTCTCGTCGGTGCCCTCCGCGCCGTGCCCGGCCCAGTAGAACCAGAGCAGGTCGCCCTCCAGGTCGCGGGCGCGCTGGGTCAGCAGGCGGTCGATGATGTAGTGCGTGGGCGGCCCGTCGATCAGGCCGAGAGCCGAGCGGGCGGCGGTGGATTCGTCCAGCAGCGAGGCGTAGCACAGGATCTGCTGGTTGGGCACGCCGCAGCGGCGCAGCCAGGAGACAAAGCGGGCGGCATCATTGCCAGGGCCCGGTAAATCCCAGCTTTTCCCCGCATCGTACTGTTCAACGGCGACCACGATGGCCCATGTGCGTTCGGGCGAAATGTACTGATCCACCCGGTTCTCTCAACTCCCGTCCACTCCCGTACGGGAAATCTTAAACAACATGAGCATGTAGCGAAATATCATCTTTACGATCAGAATAGGGATGAGGAGTGTGGATTCCCGCTGGAGGATCGAGCATGGCGCAGTTCGCCGATACGGAGAGCCATCCGGTTTTCCCCGTCTATCTGCTGACAGACGTCTCGTATTCGATGGCGGGAGCGCCCATCGCGGCCGTCAACGCCTCCCTCCCCGAGCTCAAGCATGTCATCGACGAGGACCCGATGGTCGGTGAGCTGGCGCGGGTGTGCATTCTCTCCTTCGCCGAGGACGCCCGGGTCGAGTTGCCCCTGGCCGATCTCCAGTACGCCGAGCTCCCCCTGCTGGAGTCCCGCGGCAACACCAATTTCGCCGCCGCGTTCGCCCTCGCCCGTACCGAAATCGAGGCGGGCATCCGCGCGCTCGGCACCGGGACACGTTTCTACCGGCCGGTCGTCTTCTTCATGAGCGACGGCATGCACAACGCAGTCGAGGACTGGCGAGACCCACTACGTGCACTCATTGACCGTAATTGGCCGTTCTTTCCTGAAATAGTGTCGTTTGGTTTTGGGGATGCCGACGCTGAGGCGCTGGGCACCATCGCCAGCCGGTACGCCTTCAAGGCCAATGGCGAGGACACGACCGCCCAGGTGCGGGAGATCATGTCCACTCTGGTGCGGAGCATCCAGCGGACCTCGGGGTCGATGGGCTCCGGCGGGCAGGGCGAACTCGTCGTGGACGTGGAGCCGTCCAAGTACACCCCGCTCCCGATCCTTGAGGTCAGATGACCCGCGCCGAGCCGGTCCCGCCCAGACTGGTCCGTGACGAGGACACCACCGCCCCGACTGTCGGCCGCGCCGCGCCCGGCTTCCGCGCGTCGCTGGACCCCGCCAACCCGTTGCGGGTGCCGAGCGTGGTCGCGGACGCGGGTCAGCTCGGGCCGTACTGGGTGGCCGCCGCCGCGCTCACCGGCCTGTCCCATCTGCACACCGGCACGACCGGCCAGGACCGCTACTCCTTTCACGCCGACGCCTCGACCCAGGCCGTGGCCGTCACGGTCTGCGACGGGCTCGGCTCCCGTCCGCGCACGGCCCAGCTCGGCGCGGACACCCTCGCGCGCACGCTGTCCCAGTCGCTGGCCGCGACGCCCGGCGCCGCGTTCGGCGGCGACCCCTACCCGGCGGTCGCGGCGGCGGTCGCCGTCGCCAACGAGCGCCTCCGCGCTGCCGCCGATCTCCGGGAGCCCGGGGATCTGGCGTCCGTTTTCGCCACCGCCTGGTTACCGGAATCCGGCGGGCCGCTGGTCGTCGCCCGGGTCGGGGATTGTTCGGCGTTCGGCCTCGGCCTAACCGGATTTTTCCCGATATTTGGTGAGAAGGATGGCGCGCTGAACGAGCCCGGGGCGTATCTGCCCGCCGACGATCCGCTGGCCGGGCTGGAACTCCGTACCGTTCCCGCTGGGGAGTGCCGCGCGCTCGTGCTGGCCACCGACGGGCTGGCGGAGGACCTGCGCGGCTCGCCCGCGATCCGCGGCTGGCTGGCGGCCCGCTGGGATCAGCCCTGCCACACGATGTGGATGCTCAACTCCCTGCGCTATCGCCGCCAGGGCTCACAGGACGACCGGACCGCGCTCGTGGTCTGGTTTCCGCCGTTCGGGTAGGGGAGACCATGCGGCTGGTTGGCCGGTTCGGGGCGTACGAATGCGAGGACGCGCCCTTCGCCCGCGGCGGCACCGCCGCGCTTCACCTCGCCGAGGGCGGGACCCTGGTCGGCAAGTGTTACGACCAGCCGATCGTGGATCAGGCACGGATCCGGATGAGCGAGGAACTGTGCGCGCTCGGCCGCAACACCCTCCGTGGCGGCGTACCGGTCGGCACCACGGCGGCGACCTCGCTGTGCTGGCCGATCGACGTGATCGACGGCCCGGACGGCGAGGTCACCGCGGTGATCCTCCCCGCCCTGCCCGACGGCTTCCTCCGCCCCAACGGAACCCCGCGCGGCCTGGACTTCCTGCTGATGCGCCGGGCCACGCCGCCACCCGCCGAGATCCGGGTACGGATTCTCCGCCGCCTCGCCGAAATCTTCGCCTGGCTGGACGAACTCCGCCTGGTGCACGGCGACCTCGCCCCCAAGAACGTCGTCTGGACCTCCGACCCCGAGCCCGCCGTCTGCGTCATCGACGTGGACGGCATGAGCCCGCGAGCCCCCGCCACCGGCGTCGCCACCCCCGGCTGGATGGACCCGCGGCTGGTGGAGGGGCAGATCCCGGCCCACGACCACTTCAGCGACCGCTACGCGCTGGCCCTGGCGATCTACCGCGGCCTGTTCCTGATCCCCGGCAACCTGGACCGCCGTACGGACGGAACCTGGCCGGAGCCGACCGCCATCCCCGAAGGCACCCCGGCCGGCCTGCGCGCGCTGCTGCCGGCCACCCTGGGGAACCCGCTCGCGACCGAGAACCGCGCCAGCCCGGACGACTGGGTGCTCGCCCTCGACTCGGCCTTCTTCCGAGGCGACGGAACCCCCGACAGGCACGCCCTGGACTGGCTGGACGAAGCCACGGCCTACAACGAGATCCCCCCGACGCCGCCTCCCCCACCCACCCCGCCGCCACCGGTTCCCGCGCCGCGTCCCAGCGGAGCCGCCCGCATCGCCCGGAGCCCTGCGGGAATCGCCGTGAAATGGCTGGCCAGAGTGGTTTTCGGCCTGCTGCTCCTGGTGACGTCCTTCGTCCTGCGCGTCGCCCCCTCGCTCCGCCGCCGCTTCGACGACGTGCCGTGGATCGCGAGGGAAATGCGATATGCCACCGACGGCCTGAAAACGGCGTTCTTCGTCGGCATCGGCCTCCTCTTCGCCTACGGCTTGGGCTCGGCCGTCATAAGCGGCGTCTACGAATTCTTCGAGTTCGACCTCCCCGCGGGCCCCAAGAGCACCGCCAACCTCGCCCTCGGCGACTGCGTCTTCTACCACCCCGGCCGCGACATGATGGCCGCGGTCGTGGTCGGCGACTGCGACGACCCGCACTGGGGTCAGGTATTCGCCACGCCGGTCATCATCAACCCTCCTGTGGTAACGGAACAGACCGTCAGCGACGCGTCCCAGCAGGCCTGCGGCGAGGCGTTCGCGGCTCCGCCCACAGAATCCCGGCAAGGCATGGTCTACTTCACCTTCTATCCCAATATCTACAAATGGGATCCCGCGCTACCGCACCGCGCCACCTGCCTGCTGACCCGGCCCGACGGGATCCCCTGGACGGACAGCCGCGTCGACTCCTGACGGCCCGCAGGTGTGAGCTTAGAGTAATGGGATATCTACCCTCCGTAAACGCTGCAGTTCAGCGTAGACGGAAGGGAAGACATCATGCTCCTGCCGCTGCTCGCCGGAGGTGTGCCGCGGACCGTTCGGCCGGTGCTGGCGATCTCCTCGCTGGCGCCCCTGCTGTTCAGCCCGAGCGCCGCGGCCCGCGACCTCACCCGATCGCCTCAGTCGGCGTGCGAGGTGCCCGGCCTGATCTCGCACCGGGGCTGGGGAACGGAGAACACGCTGACCGCGTTCCGGCGGGCTCTGGATGCGGGTTCCGACCGGGTCGAACTGGATGTGCGGTTCACCAAGGATCACCATCCGGTGCTGATGCACGACGCCACGGTCGACCGCACCACCACGACCGGCGGACGGGTCTCCGACATGACGCTGGCGCGGTTCCGCACGCTGCGCACCTCTGACGGCCAGCACCCGCCGACCCTCGGCCAGGCCCTGCAACTGCTGCGGGGCAGGACCAAGGAGACCCTAGTGGAGCTGAAGGAGGTTCCGGACGCCGCCGACCTGCGCTCCTTGCGGGAGCTCTACCAGCGGTTCTCGGCCTCGGCATGGGCGAGCCTGACCTCGTTCCTCCCCTCGGCCCTGCGCGCGGTGGACTCCATCCCGGCCCGCAAGGGCCTGCTGTCGGTATCCGCACCGCCGGTCACCACGGCCAAGGAGTTCTCCTTCGTCGCGGTCCGTTACGACAATCTGAGCCGTACGCGAGTCCGCGCGTACCGCGCGGCTGGCGCGACCATCTACGCGTGGACCCCCAACAGCCCCCGCGCGTGGGAACGCCTGGGCGAGTACGGCGTGCACCAGATCGTCACCGACCAGACCCCCGACTACCTGGCCTGGGCCGCGCAAAGCTGCCAGTTGTGAACTAGCGGGCGGGCGTAGGCGCCGTTGACCCCATAAATCTGAATATGTAGAGTTAACGCATGACCCGCATCCGACGCCCCTCCGCCCAGACCACGGCGGTGGTCCTGGCCCTGGCCGAGGAGCCGACCGCCTGGCGGTACGGCTACGAGCTGTGTCAGCAGCTGGGCCTCAAGCCCGGCTCGCTGTACCCGATCCTGGTGCGGCTGGCCGACCGGGGTCTGCTGGAGACCACCTGGGACACCGACGTCCCCGCCGGCCGGCCACCGCGCCACCTGTACCGGCTGACCGGCTCCGGCCGGGCGCTGGCCACCGAACTCGCCGCCGCCGCCGCGGCCGCTGCCGCCTCCACCGGCGCGACGGCGATCCGGCGGTCCGGTCCGAAAGAGGGGTGGCAGGGCGCATGAGGTGGACCCGACGCAGGTTCCAGACCATCACGACCTGGGTGGTCGTGGTGGCGTGGCTGGTGTTCTACGCCGTCGCTGTCGCGACCGCCGACCCGTTACCCCCGCTGGAGACCGCCATCGCGTGGCTGATCATGCCGCCGCTGCTGTGGGTGATCGCCGCCCGGCTCGTGCTACACCACTGGTGGGCGGGCTCCCGCGTGTCCGCGATCGACCCGCCGGGGCGGTTGCTCGCGGTCGCGGTGGCGGCGCTGCCCGAACGCCGGCGTGAGTGGGGCAGGGCGATGACCGCCGAACTGGCCGAGGTCCAGGGGCGGTCGGCCAGGTGGCGGTTCGCGCTCAGCAGTGTCGGGGGCCTGCTGTTGCTGCCGCCGGCGGGCGGCTGGCCGGTGCTGGCGCTCGTGGCCGGGGTGGTCGTGGCCTCGGTGGCGGCGGCCGGGTCGGCGGCCGGCGCGGCGGTGCCCGGGCTGAGGGTGTTCGCGGTGACCTTCACCGCCCTGGCCGGTGCCATGGTGGTGCTGGCCGTCGCCCGCTGGCGCCGGCCGCGGCTGCCCGTGCCGGCTCCGACCGTCCTGGTGACCGGTGCCGTGGCCGCCTCCATCGCGGTAACCGTGATCTTCCTGCGCCAGGAGCCGGGCGCGGCGCAGTACCTGCCACCGGCGGCGGCGATCTATCTCGCCGCGGTCCTGGCCGGCTGCCTGTGGATCGCCCTGGCCGGGCCGCGATGGCTGGGCGCCAACCGGCTCGCACCCCACCTCGGCGCCGCCGCCGCTGTCGTGTTCGCGGCATGGTTCCTGTTGATAATCCGCACCGAGGCGACGGAGCCCCCGCTCCCGCTCGTGCTCGTGCTCGCCGTCGTGCTCCCGCTCACCCCGCTCGCCGTCTTCCTCGTCCCGGCGTTCGCGGCGGGGCGAGCCGGCCGGTCGTTCCGTTCGGGCCTGCGGGCCGCCGTCTGGACCGTGATCGCCGTCATGCCGCTCACGTACGCCGTCTGGCTGCCCGAAGGGCTGCGTCGCCACGCGATCGACGGCAGAGCGATCGACGGCGAGCCGGTGGCCGCCGTCGGCGTGAACCTGGCCGACGCCTTGGTCTTCTGCGTCGGCATCTTCCCCGTGCTCGGCCTCACGCTCGGGGTGATCGGCGCCGGCCTCGGCGCGCTGACCGCCCGGCACGCCGTCCCCGGCGATCCGTCCTAGCGGCGTCCGCGGTCGTCTCCCGAAGCGGGAGATGATGGGACGTATGCGGATCGGGATCCTGGGGGTCACGCGGGTATGGCGTGATGACGGGAGTGAGGTGGCGCTGGGCGGGCCGGTGCGGCGGGCGCTCCTGGCTCTGCTGTCGGTCCGCGCCGGCGAGGCGGTGCCGCTCGACCGGCTGATCGACGATCTGTACGGCGGGCAGGCCCCCGACGGGGCGGCGCACGCCGTGCAGTCACAGGTGTCGCGGCTCCGCCAGGCGCTGCGCCCCGATGCCGCGATCGAGTTCGTCCCCGCCGGTTACCGCCTGCTGGCCGATCCCGAAGACGTCGACACCCGCCGTTTCGAGCGGCTGGCGGACGAGGGGCGGCAGGTCCTCGGGCGGGGCGACCCCGTACGGGCCGCGGAGCTCCTGCGCGCGGCGCTCGACCTGTGGCGCGGTCCCGCGCTCGCCGACGCCGCCGACGCCGGCTCGGTACGGGCCGAGGCGGCGCGGCTCGACGAGCGCAGGCTCGGCGCCCTGGAGGACCGGATCGAGGCCGAACTCCAGCGGGGCGGGCATCGAGCGGCCGTCCCGGAGCTGCGGGAACTGGCCGCCCGGCACCCGCTCAGGGAACGGCTGTGGGGCCTGCTCCTGCGCGCGCTGCGAGCCGACGGCAGGCAGGCCGAGGCGCTGGCCGCGTTCGAGGAGATCCGGACGCTCCTGGCCGACGAGCTCGGCGCCGACCCCTCACCCGGGCTGGCCGCGATCCACCGTTCCCTGTTACGCGGCGACCCGGTCGCGCCCGCGCTCCCCGCCCAGCTCACCACCTTCGTGGGCCGCGCGGACGACCTGGCCGGTGTCACCGGCCTGCTGGCGCGAGCCCGCCTGGTCACGCTGCTCGGCGCCGGCGGCGTGGGTAAGACCCGCCTGGCCATCGAGGCCGCGAGCGCGGAGCTCGAGGTGTGCCTGGTGGAGCTGGCGCGGGTGCGGGACGGGGCGGAGGTGCCCGCGGCCGTGCTCGGGGCGCTCGGCCTGCGGGAGAGCGGCTTCCATGCCGGGCAGCCCGGGGTGCGGCCGGAGTCGCGGCTGGTCGCGGCGCTGGAGGACCGGGCGGTGCTGCTGCTTCTCGACAACTGCGAGCATCTGGTCGACGCCGTGGCGGCGCTGACCGAGCGGCTGCTGAAACGCTGCCCCGCGCTGCGGGTCCTGGCGACGAGCCGAGAGCCGCTGGGCATCACCGGCGAGAACCTGTGGCCGGTCCGGCCGCTCCCGCCGGTCCCGGCCGAGCGGCTGTTCGCCGACAGGGCCGCCGCCGTGCGGCCGGGCTTCGTCGTGGACGACGCCAACGCCGGGACCGTACGGCGGATCTGCCAGGCCCTCGACGGCCTGCCGCTGGCGATCGAGCTGGCGGCGGCCCGGCTGCGCACGCACGAGGTGGCGGAGCTCGCCGCCGGTCTTGACGACCGGTTCCGGCTGCTGTCGCGGGGCAGCCGCACCGCCGAGGCCAGGCACCAGACGCTCCGCGCGGTCGTGGCGTGGAGCTGGGATCTGCTGCCCGAGAACGAGCGGGAGATGGCCAGGCGCCTGACCGTCTTCCACGGCGGCGCCACCGCCGAAGCGGCGCGGCGGGTCTGCGCGCTGCCCGGCGCCGAGGACGTGCTGGACTCCCTGGCCGGCAAGTCCCTGATCGAGGTCGCCGGCGGGCGCTACCGCATGCTGGAGACGATCCGCGCCTACTGTGCCGAGCAGCTGGAGGAGGCGGGCGAGGCCGACGCCGTACGGCACGCGCACGCCGACCACTTCCTGCGGCTGGCCAGGACCGCCGACCCGCACCTGCGGGGCCCCGAGCAGCTCGGGTGGCTGGCCACGCTCAAGGCGGAGGAGGGGAACCTGCACGCGGCGCTGCGGTGGACGGCCGAGTCGGGCGAGACCGGGATGGGGCTCGCACTGCTCGCGTCGATGGCCTGGTACACCTGGCTGAGCGGCACCCGCGCCGCGGTGACGCCGTGGGCGACCGCGCTGCTGGACGCCACGCCACCCGCGGGGCTGGAAACCGACTACGTGCTCGGCGCGCTGATCGCGGCCGCCGGTGGCGGACCGGGCGTGTGGGAGCGGTGCCGACCGGCGGTCGAGTCGATCATCGATCGGCCGCTGGGCCATCCGGCCATCTCGTTCCTCTGGCCCGTGATCAATACCCCGATGGGCGATCCCAGGGTGGTGATATCGGTGATCGCACGTGGGCGTGCGGCACCGGATCGGTGGCGGGCGGCGATCAGCAACGTGGTGTGGGGCTACTCGCAGCTCATGATGGGCGGGTTCGCGGCGGCCGAGGAGGCGTTCGCCACGGCGGCCGAGACCTTCCGGGTGCTCGGCGACCGATGGGGGGCGGCGCTGGCGCTGGACTCGCTGGCCGGTCTGGCATATCTGCGCGACGACCCCGACAAGGCGATAGTCCTGACCGGCGAGGCCATCGCCCGCACCGAGCGGCTCGGCGCCATGGAGGACGTCGCCGACCTGCTGTGCAACCGAGGCGACTATCGCGTCCATCGCGCGTCGGCGGGCGACCTCGCCGCGGCGCGCTCGGACTATGCGCGGGCCGCCGAGATCGCACGCCGCGCGGGCAGTCCCACCTACCTCGCCGCCGCGATGACCGGCTTCGGCGACATCGCCCGGCTGGGCGGCGACCTGGCCGGGGCGCGCCGGCTGTACGAGCAGGCGCTGGAGCGATTCGAGACCCACTGGCTCAAGAGCGGCAGGAGCCGTCTCAACACGTTCCTGGGGCTCGGCAAGGTCGCCGAAGCGTCCGGTGCGCCCGGCGAGGCCCGGGTCTGGTACGTGCGCGCCGTCGAGACGGCGCTGGCCGGCCCGCTCCCCGAAGGCGCCCGCGCGGTCGAGGCCCTCGCCGGGATCGCGCTCGCCGGGGACGACGCGGCGCGGCTGCTCGGTGCGGCCACCGTCCTGCGGGGAAGCGCCGCCGGGCCCGATCCCGATGCCGCGAAGGTCGTCGCCGCCGCGCGGGCCGCGCTGGGCGACTCGCCGTACGAGGCCGCCTTCCAGGAGGGGGCGCGGATGTCCCTGGCCGACGCTTTTCGCCTGGCGGGGGTGCCGGAGTCCGCCATCGAAATCCTGGCCGTGAGCAGGGCGGTGAGCCAGCGGTGAGCGGCCGGTGAGCGCTGCCGGACACGCTCGTGGCATGACAAGCAAACACATTCTGATCTCGGGGGCGAGCATCGCCGGGCCGGCGCTCGCCTACTGGCTGCGCCGGCACGGGTTCACTGCCACGGTGGTCGAACGGGCCCCCGCCCTGCGCGACGGCGGCTACGCGGTCGACTTCCGTGGCGACGTCCACTTCACCGTGCTCCGGCGGATGGGCATAATGGCCGACGTCGAGCGCCTGCGGACGCACATGGGCGACATGTCGCACGTCAACGCCGCAGGGAAGAAGGTCGCCACCATTCCCTCCGGCATGTTCAGCGGCGACCTCGAAATCCTGCGCGGCGACCTGGCCCGCATCCTGTACGACGCCACCAAGGACCACACCGAATACCTCTTCGACGACTCCATCACCGCCATCGCCGAAGACGCCGACGGTGTGGAGGTCACCTTCGAGCGGGCCACGCCCCGGCGGTTCGACCTGGTCGTGGGCGCCGACGGGCTGCACTCCAACGTACGCGCGCTGGCCTTCGGCCCCGAGCGGGATTTCATCGAGGACCTGGGCGTCTACCTCGCGATCTTCACCCTGGACAACCATCTGGGTCTTGACCACACCGGGCAGATGTACGGCGTCCCCGGCAAGATGATCGGCGTCTACAGCGCCCGGCACAACACCGAGGCCAAGGCCCTGCTCTACTTCGGCTCACCCCCGCTTTCCTACGATCGCCGCGACGTCGAACAGCAGAAGAAGATCGTCGCCGAGGCGTTCGACGGCGTCGGCTGGGAGACTCCCCGGCTGCTCGCGGCCATGGGCGACGCGCCCGACTTCTACTTCGACTCGATCAGCCAGGTCCATCTGGACACCTGGTCGCGCGGCCGGGTCGCGCTGCTCGGCGACGCCGCCTACTGTCCCTCGCCGCTGTCGGGCATGGGCACCGGCCTGGCCGTGGTCGGCGCGTACGTCCTGGCCGGCGAGCTGGCCGCGGCCGGCGGAGACCACCGCGCCGGCTTCGCCGCCTACCAGGAGGCGATGCGCCAGTACGTCGCGGGCTGCCAGAAGGCAGGCCAGGGAGTGGCCAAGTGGACGATCCCCGAGAGCAGGTTCATGGCCTGGTTCCTCAACCAGAACTACCGGCTGCTGCCCTACATCCCCTGGAAGGGCCTCATGATCAGGAGCGTCAGAAGGACGGCGAGCGCCATCACTCTGAAACCGTACGACCGCGGCCGCGCGTGACAGGATCAGGCCTGCCCTGTGCCGATGTCGAAGAGGTTCCCCTCCGGGTCGGCCAGGGTGGTCCAGACCGCGCCGTACTCGGCGAAGTCGGCGACGTGCTTGGCCCCCAAGCCGATCGCCCGGGCGACCTCGGCCGCCACGTCCGGTGCGTGCAGATCCAGATGAATGCTGTTCTTTCCCGCAGTGCGGTCCGGCACTTGGATGAACATCAGCACCGGGTGGGCGCCGCTCTCGCGTCCGACGGTGGCGAAGAACTCCGTCGCTCCAGGGTCGACGCTGCGGTCCAGCAACGCCGCGTAGAACCCGGCGAGGTCGGCCGCGTGGGCGCAGTCGGTGGTGACGTGGCCGATGGCAAGCTCAGTCATGTGCTCTCCTTAGTGGATGGGCCAGCAGATCTCGGTCTGGAACTGGTTGGGGTCGTTGGTGTGGTCGGGCCCGACGAGGTAGACCTCGACGATGGGGTCGGCCAGGGCGATGTCATGCGCGGCGACGTGCGCGCCGAGCCACCCGTAGGTGAGGTCGCAGTCGCTGAACGGGCCGGTGTGCAGGGCGACCGCGAAACGCTGCCGCGGCAGCACGGTGAACCGGTCGTCGCCAGGGGGCGCCGACTCGGGCAGCACCGGCACGAACGCGACCACCTCACCCTCGTCCTGCTCGAAGAACTCGGCCGAGTACGTCGCACCCGCGGCCCCAGCCGGATCCAAGCCGTGGCCGGCCAGGGTTCCGTACAGCCGCGGGTAGGCCTGCCCGAACCACTCGGACACCTGGGTCCGGGCAAGCCGGGCGCTCATCCGCAGCACGGTCGACACCGGCGACTGGCGGTGGCCGACCGGCACCTGTGGTGGAGCGCCGAGCAGTCGCCGCAGCGAGACCACCACGTCCCGCGTCCGGGTGAGCTCCGCCTCCATCCGATCCAGGTGCCGGGCCAGCGCGCGCTCACGCGCAGCCTGGTCAGGCTCCCCCAGCACTTGGCGGATCTCGGCCAGCGGCATGTCAAGGTCACGCAGCCGACGGATGAGATGCGCGTCGGCGACTTGCCCAACCGAGTACCGCCGGTACCCGGTACCGGCGTCGACGGCGTCGGGAACCAGCAGCTCGATGTCGTGGTAGTACCGCAGCGTCTTGGCACCCAGGTGACACAGCCGCGAGAACTCTCCGATCGAGACATCTGATGTCATGAGTCCAGCCAAGACCTTCCAGCGACGGGAAGGTCAAGCTACCGTCAGCGGCAGGCCCAAGCGTGGCGGGCCGCCCGGCACCTGGCGACAGGGTGGATCCTAGTTGGCGTGAGCCAACCGCCCCCGAACGTTAAAGCGTCGTGCAAGACGTGGAGATCGTCGTCATATGAGTGACTACGACGTGTTCCTCGAAGACTGTCCCGCCCGCACCACACTGGATCTGGTGGCCGGCACCTGGTCGGTCGTCGTGGTGTTCGGGCTGGGAGGCGGTCCGCAACGCTACAGCGACCTGCGCGACCGAATCGGCGGGATCAGCAAGAAGATGCTCACCCAGACGCTGCGCAAGCTGGAGCGCAACGACCTCGTGGAAAGGCGGGTCTTAGCCACCGCGCCCGCGGGGGTGGAGTATCGGCTGACCGAACTCGGGCAGAGCCTGCTCGGGCCGGTGTCGGCCCTCGCCCGGTGGGCCGAGGAGCACGCCGAGGAACTCGCCGGCGACGACAGCGCCTGACCCGGCAGGGGAACCGGATGGTTCCCCACGTCCACCTAGCGTTGCCGTCATGAAAATCGGTGTTCTTGGTGCCGGGGTAATGGCCGACGCGCTCGGCACGCGGTGGGCCGCCGCCGGCCACGATTTGATGGTCGCCGGGCGGACGGCGGGCAAAGCCCAAGCATTGGCCCGTAAGTGGGGCGGACGTGCCGGCAGCTTCAAGGAAGTGGCCGAGTTCGGAGACATCGCCCTGATCGCCGTGCTCTACCAAGGGATGGCGACCACGCTGGCCGAGATAGGCGACGCGCTGCACGGCAAGCCGATCGTCGACTGCAACAACCCGGTCGAGATCGAGAACTTCACACTGGTCACAGAACCCCGCCGGTCGATGGCGCAGGACATCGAACAGGCGACCGGCGGACACGTCGTCAAGGCGTTCAACCTCTGCCATGCACGCGTCTGGCAGCTGAAACCACCAACGTTCGACGGCCGCCGTCTGGTCGTGCCCTACTGCGGTAGCCACCCCGGCGCACAAGAGATGACGCGGCACCTGATCGCCGACATCGGCGGTGAACCGCTGCCGATCGGCGACCTCCAGCAAGCCCACCACCTCGAAGCGATGGCCGCGATCGTGATCTCGTTGCTGTTCGGCGGACGTGACCCGCACACGGTCTTCAACCTCGTCGACCGCGCCACAGTCACCACGAACACGTAACCGAATCCGCCGGAGATCGCCATTCGGCACGAGCGCTCGCGCGGAGCGAGGACGCTGCGCTGCGCTGACGCACTGGACCTCCTCGAGTCACTGCGGGTGGCCGACGGCTGGCCTGCCCACGCCCGTTACTACCGGGTGTCCGCGAACATCGCGCTGCATCACGACTCCGTTGACTGGGGCGGCACGAGTACCCGCCGCGCCAACCCGTGGGTCACCGCGGACGCCCTCGCCGTACTGCGCGCCGTCGGCCGCCTCCGGCTGTAAGAAGCGTCGAGGGCGTGGCGGATCGTCCTGATGGGTCAACGGCGTGGCAGGAGTTCGAGCAGGGTCGCGTTCGCCTGGCCGCCGCCTTCGCACATCGTCTGGAGGCCGTAGGAGATGTCGTTGTCTCGCATGTGATGGAGGAGCGTTGTCATCAGGCGGGCGCCGCTGCCGCCGAGAGGGTGGCCGAGGGCGATCGCTCCCCCGAGCGGGTTCACCCGGTGGGGCGGGGCTCCGAGCTCGATCATCCAGGCGAGGACCACGGACGCGAACGCCTCGTTGATCTCCACGGCGCCGATGTCGTCCAGTGACAGCCCGGAGCGCTTCAGGAGTTTCCTGGTCGCCGGGATGGGAGCCGTCAGCATCGGCATCGGCGCGGCTCCGACCACGACGGAGGTGTGCACGCGCGCGATCGGACGCAGGCCCAGTTCGGCCGCCTTCGCCGAGGTGGTGATCAGCAGAGCGGCGGCGCCGTCGCTGATCTGTGAGGCGTTGCCCGCGGTCACCAGGCCGTCCTCCCGGAAGGCGGGGCGCAGCTTGGCCAGCTGCTCGATCGTGCCGCCGCGCCGGACACCCTCATCCTCGCTGATCACGGTGCCGTCGGCGAGTTCCACCGGGAGGATCTGGGCCGCGAACCGGCCTTCGTCGGCGGCGGCCGCGGCCTTGGCATGTGACTCGAGGCTGAACTCGTCCAGCTGGGTGCGGGTGATGCCCCACTCCTGGGCGATCATCTCCGCGCCGATGCCCTGGTTGGGGAACTCCGGGCCGTACCGCTCGATGTAGCGGTCACCCAGCGGGAAGCCGCCGGCCTGGGAGGAGCCCAGGGGGACGCGGGACATGACCTCCACTCCCCCGGCCACGGCCACGTCGTAGTGACCGGCGATGACTCCGGCCGCCGCGAAGGAGACGGCCTGCTGGGATGACCCGCACTGCCGGTCGACGGTCACGCCGGGGACGTGCTCCGGCCACCCCGCCGACAGCACGGCGGTGCGGGCGATGTCGAAGGACTGCTCGCCGACCTGGCCCACGCAGCCCCAGATCACGTCATCGATGATCGCGGGATCGATCCCGGCGCGCTCGCTCAGCCCCGTCAGCACCGCCGCGGAGAGATCGGCGGGGTGGACGGAGGACAGGCTTCCGCCGCGCTTCCCGATCGGGGTGCGGACCGCTTCGACGATGACCGCGTCTCTGTTCATGGCTGCTCCTTCGGCTGGGGGCCGATCATGTGGTGATCGTTCCGCCGGTGTTCCCGGCGAGCGCGCGGCTGATGACCAGGCGCTGGATCTGGTTGGTGCCCTCGAAGATCTGCATGACCTTCGCCTCGCGCATGTAGCGCTCGACCGGGAAGTCGCGGGTGTAGCCGTAGCCGCCGAGGACCTGCACGGCGTCGGTCGTGACCTTCATGGCGTTGTCGGTGGCGACCATCTTGGCGATGGCGGCCTCCCGGCTGAACGGGCGGCCCTGGTCCTTCAGGCGGGCGGCGTGCAGCGTCGTCGCGCGGGCGCTCTGGACGGCCGCCTCCATGTCGGCGAGCAGGAACGCGAGGCCCTGGTGCTCGATGATCGGCTTTCCGAAGGTCTGCCGCTCCTTCGCATACTCCACCGCCTGGTCGAGCGCCCCCTGGGCCAGGCCGGTGGCGACCGCCGCGATTCCCAGCCGGCCGGAGTCGAGGCCGGTCAGCGCGATCTTGAGGCCGTCGCCCTCCGCGCCGATCCTGCGGCGGGCGGGCACGCGGACGTGGTCCAGGCGCATGGTGGCGGTCGCCGATCCGGTCAGGCCCATCTTGCGCTCGGGCGGGTCAGCGCTCAGGCCTTCGGCGCCGGCCGGGATCAGGAAGCAGGAGATGCCCTTACGACCGTCCGAGGTTCGCGCCATGACCTGGTAGAAGTCGGCGTGCCCGCCGTGCGTCGTCCACGCCTTCGCGCCGTCGAGCACGTAATCGTCCCCGTCCCGGACCGCGCGGGACCGCATCGCGGCGGGATCCGAGCCCGCGTGCGACTCGCTCAGGCAGTACGCCCCGAGCAGGTCGCCGCCGAGCATGCCGGGCAGCCACTCCCGCCGCTGCTCCTCGGTGCCGAATTCGACCAGCCCGAAGCAGGACAGCGCATGCACGCTGACGCCGACCCCGACGCTCGACCAGATTGCCGCGATCTCCTCGAGCACCTGCAGATACACCTCGTACGGCTGGCCCCCGCCACCGTACTCCTCCGGATACGGCAGGCCGAGGACGCCGGCCGCGCCGAGGATCCTGAAGACCTCGCGCGGGAACTCCTCGTCGGCCTCGGCCCTGGCCGCCCGGGGCGCGAGCTCCTTGCCGGCGAGTTCCCGGACGAGGCCGATCAGGTCGGCGCTCTCACTGGTGGGCATGACACGTGACGCGGGCATGGACAATCCTCCGAGAACCAAACTCAGTACTACAGTATCAGTTCTGGTACTCTGCCATAAGGTCGGCGTCATGCCACTTCCAGGGAAAGCTCGCGCGCGCCGCGAGGAGATGCTGGTTCAGCTCCGCGAGCTGTTCCTGACCGAGGGATTCTCTTCGTTCAACATCGGGGACCTGGCGGAACGGCTGCGCTGTTCGAGAACCACTCTGTATGCCGTGGCCCCGAGCAAGGAGCAGATCGTTGTCGCAGTCGTGCGCTCGTTCTTCAAGACCGCGGCGGAACGCATCGAGGCCCGGGTCGCGGCCTCCGCGGACCCGGCCAGGCGGCTGGCGATCTACCTGGAAGCCGTCGCCGCGGAACTTCAACCGGCCTCGGCCATGTTCTTCGCCGACGTGGCCGACTTCGGCCCGGCCAACGACGTCTACCAGGAGAACACACAATACGCGGCCCGCCGGGTCCAGGCTCTCGTGACCGAGGGAGTGCGCGCCGGAGCCCTGCGCCCCGTGCACGCGTCATTCGTGGGGGCCGCCGCGGCCGAGGTCATGGGCGCGATCCAGCGCGGGACGATCCAGGCCACCACCGGGCTGGACGCCGCCGAAGCCTACCGCCAGCTCGCCGACCTGGTCATGACCAGCCTGACCGATCCGAAAGAACGGACGCGTGAGGGGGGCCGATGAAGGAGCATGACCAGCCTGGCCGATCCGGAAGAGCGGACGACCGAATCACCTACCGCGAGGGGGGCCGATGAAGGAGCGTGACCAGCCTGGCCGGTCCGGAAGAGCGGACGACACCGTGAATGCCGATACCGGCCCGCTGGCGGGCTTGCGCGTCCTGGAACTCGCCGGGCTGGGACCAGCCCCGCACGCGGCCATGGTGCTGGCGGATCTCGGCGCCGACGTGGTCCGGGTGGACCGGCCGAAGGGACGGGGGCTGCAGCTGGGGAACCCCGGCGAAACCGATGTCGTGCTGCGCGGCCGACGCTCTATCACCGTCGACCTGAAGGAGCCGGAGGGGCGCGCGCTCGTCCTGGCTCTCGCGGAGCGCTCCGACGTCATGATTGAGGGCTTGCGCCCCGGCGTCGTGGAGCGGCTCGGAGTCGGGCCGAAGGAGTGCCTGGAGCGCAACCCCCGGCTGGTCTTCGGGCGGATCACGGGATGGGGTCAGGACGGGCCATGGGCCCAGGACGTCGGTCACGACATCAACTACATCGGGCTGACCGGCGCGCTGCACGCCATGGGCCGAGCCGGTCACACGCCCGCTCCCCCGCTCAACCTCGTCGGCGACTTCGGCGGCGGCTCCATGCTGCTGCTGGTCGGCGTGCTGGCCGCGCTCTGGGAACGCTCCCTGTCGGGAAGGGGGCAGGTGGTCGATGCCGCGATGGTCGACGGGACCGCTCTGCTGAGCCAGATGACCCTGGCCCTTCGCGGCATGGGCGAGTGGCGTGACCAGCGGCAGGGCAATCTGCTTGACGGCGGCGCCCCGTTCTACGACACCTACGCGTGCGCCGACCAGCGGTACGTGGCGGTGGGCGCGCTGGAACCCCAGTTCTTCTCGGCGCTGCTGGACGGGCTAGGCATCGACGCGACCGAGTTCGGGGAGCAGCACGACCGGGCGTGCTGGCCGGAGATGAGAAGGCGCTTCACGACCACGTTCGCGACCCGCACCCGCGAGGAGTGGGCCGCGCGTTTCGCGGGCACCGACGCGTGCGTCACCCCTGTGCTCACCTTCGCCGAGGCGGCCGGGCATCCCCAGCTGGCGGCACGCGGCACGTACGTCGAGGTGGACGGCGTGGTTCAGTCAGCGCCCGCACCGAGGTTCTCCAGAACTCCCAACGCACCGCCGACGCCGGTCGACAGCCTGACGCTGAGCGCGGAGGAGATCCTCACGCGATGGGCGCGCTGAGACGCGGTGTAGCCGCCCGCACCTAGGTTCTCCAGAACTCCCAACGCGCCACCGGCGCCGGTCGACAGCCTGACGCTGAGCGCGGAGGAGATCCTCACGCGGTGGGCGCGCTGAGACGCGGTGTAGCCGCCGCCCTCGCCGGTCCATACATCGCTGTATCCGAGCGAGGGCAGCGCCTCGACGATCTCCCTGTGCTGGTGCGGCCCGAGCCCCGGCATCGGCATCGGCATCGGCATCGGCATCGGCAGGGTGACGCCAACGCCCTGCTCACTCATTCGAGTTCGGCTGCGCGACAGCGTCCTCGATCTGCTCGGTCAGTAATTCGGCGAGCCTTGCCACCCGTTCGACGGCCTCGACCGCCTCGGCCGCCGGAACCGAAATGCTCAGCCGGGTCGCGCCGGCCGCGACGTACTCCGCCAGCCACGCGGCGATCTGGGCATCCTCCCCCGCGCCACACAGGTGGAGTAGGCGAGAGGCGGCAGGGCCGAACCAGCGACCGAGGCTCGATTCGAGCTGTTCCTTGGAGGACGCGCACCAGACATTGAGACCGAACCAGTCCGGAGCGGGACGGCCCAACGCCGCCGCACGCTGGACGATCTCCCGGCGTGTCTCGCGGTACCGGCGCGGCGTGCACAACAACCCCAGCCAGCCGGATCCGTAGGTGGCAGCGCGCTCGATAGCCGCCTTGCCGGATCCGGCGATCACCAGGGGCGGGGTGGGACCCGTCGGCGAGATCGACGCCTGCTCCAGGTCGAAGTGCGCGCCATGGTGGTCGATCACCTCGCCGCGCATGAGCCGGGTCAGCACGTCGAGGCTCTCGTTGAGGCGCTCGCCGCGGCGGCGGGGATCGACGCCGCAGTTGGAGACCTCCCTGGGGTCGTCGCCGCCCGCCCCGACGGCGAGGACGAGACGTCCAGGCGCGAACGAGGTCACGGTGGCGAGCTGCCGAGCGGCGACGAGGGGGTGCCGCAGTGCCAGCTGGAAGGCGCCGACGATCACGCGGAGCCCGGGCCCGGCCGCCAGGAGCGCCGCCGCCGCGACGAGACCGTCGATACCCTGGCCGCCCCGATAGCTGACGTGGTCACCCACCGACACATGGTCGAGGCCGGCGTCGCGGACGGCCTGGGCGAACCGTGCGAGATCGGTGGCGGTGAGCAGGTCCGGCTGGATCGCGATCCCCACCGCGCAGGCCCTGCGCGGCGCGGTTCCCCCCGGAGCCTTCATCGGTCGGCCTGAACCGGATCGAGGCCGTAGAGCTCGTTGTGCTCGCCCAGCGCCGGGACATCGGGACACGCCGTGATGGCCTGGCCGTCGAAGAGCAGCGGTTGCCGGACGGACCGGTGACCTGACGAGAGGTCGAGCAGGAGCCGCCGTGCCTTGACCTGCGGGTCGTCGAACACGTCCGAGGGACGGCGCACGTGGCCGCAGCTGACACCCCGTTGTTCGAGTCGGCGAATGACGTCACCAGATTCTCGCGTGGCTAGCGCACGGCTCAGGAGCGTACGCAACTCGTCGGCGCGACTCTCCCGTTCGCCAGTGCGAAGATCGCCGAGATCGCCCAGCTCCAGCACGTCGCAGAGCGCGGCCCACTGCGGATCCTCACCGGCGATCGCGAGCGTCACCTCACCGCCGTCCCCGCACCGGAACACCCCATACGCCGGTTCCCGAGGCGGATAGCCCGTGGTCTCGTCATCCGTCAGATGTCCGGCCATCCGCACCGCCTGCCAGGCCACCAGGCAGTCGAGCATCGAGACGTCGACATGCGACCCGCCGCGAGCGTGACGTGCGACCAGACCGCTCAGCACCCCGATGACAGCGAAAACTCCCGCCACAAGATCAGCCGTCGGGACCACGCCGACACCGTCGGGAGCCCCATCAAGCAACCCGGCCCGTCCCTGCACGGTGAGGTCGTGGCTGCCGAGTTCACGATCCGGCCCGGTCTGACCATAACTCGACACCGATGCGATCACCAGATCCGGGAAATCACGCCGAAGCTCTTCCGGCGGGATGCCCAGTCGTTTCATCACTCCGGGCCGGAAGCCCTCGATCAGCACATCGGCGTCCGCCAGCAACGACCGCAGGGCCGCCTGCCCCCGAGGGGTCTTGAGATCGAGCGCGATGGACCGCTTGTTGCGGTTCAACGCCCGGAAGAGCGCCGTGTGCCGCCGAGTGGGGTCACCAGAAGGCCGCTCGACCATGGTCACCCGCGCGCCGAGATCGGCCAGCACCATGGCGGCGAAGGGCCCGGGATACTGCTCGGCCAGGCTGACGACGACGACTCCCGCCAGAGGTCCGGAACCCATCCGACCGCCAGAAGTCCGGCGCTCATCCAACCCGCCAGAGGGTCCGGAACTCGTCCGGCCGCCAGAAGTCCGGCGCTCATTCGATTCGCCGGCGGGTCCGGAGCTCATCCGGCTGTCCACCGGGGTTGACGGCGTTCGGCGAACGCGCGCGGGCCCTCCACGAAATCCGGATGCGACCAGTGGGATCGCACGAGCGACCAGCCGTACTCGGCGGCCTGGGAATAGGGCATCTCCGTCGACGCCCACACGGCCTGCTGGGAGAGGGAGACGGCCTGCGGCGAGTTGGCGGCGATGTCCCGGGCGATCTGCAGCGCCGTCTCCATGAGCTGATCGGGCGCGGTCAGCTCGTCGACCAGGCCGAGCTGGTAGGCCCGTGCCGCGGGGAGGCGGAAGTTGCGCCCCTGGAGCGTCATGCGGAGCGCCGTGCCGAGCGGGAGCCGCCTGGCCAGGCCGGTGTTCTCGATGCCGCCCACCTGCCCCACGTTCACATGGGTGTCGAGGAACTCCGCGTGTTCGACGGCGACCACGATGTCGCTGTCGACGACGAAGTGCAGGCCGCCGCCGGCCACCAGCCCGTTGACCGCGCAGATGACCGGCTTCCACACGCGGTTCTGCCGGGAGGTGAAGTGCAGCTCGTCGGAGATGTTGCCACTGCCCATGGCGACCCGCCCGGTCTCCGCCACGGAGTCGACGTCGACGCCGGTGCAGAAGTGCCTGCCGCCCGCGCCCGTGATGATCACGCAACGGATCTCGGCGTTCATCCGCACCTCCTCCCAGACGGCCCGGAACTGCGGGAACATCGCCACGGTGAGCGAGTTGCCACGGGCGGGACGGTTCAGGGTGATCCGCGCGATGCCGTCGGCGACGTCGAACAGCAGATCGGCGTCGGCATCCTCGGGCAGGGCGCCGAACGGCACAGGCATGGGAACTCCTCGGTGGTTCTGGTTGGTACGCCTAACGCCCGGTCGCCCTGGAATGCGTCAGCGGCGTGACCGGAAGGTGCTCCCGCTCCGCCAGGACGTGGTGGTGCGACGCCAGGGAGTGCGCGCGCATCAGCGTCGTCGCCTGGTGCCTGTCACCCGCCGCGATGGCCGCGATGATCATGCGGTGGGTCTGCAGGACGCGGCGCTGCTGCTCCAGCGCGGGGTAGCTGGCCGTGATGGCGACGACGTCGGCCCACTCGAGCTCCTGGGTCGACCAGAGGCCCGCGAGCGCTCCGGCCGTCAGCGTGAGCGTCGCGTTCCCGCACAGCCGGACGAGCGTCTCGTGGAACTCCCGGCCGATGAGGGTGAACTGGTGCGCGACACCGAGCGCGCCCTCCTGCTTGTCCACCAGCTCGTTGAGCTGCGGGACGACTTCGCGCTGCCGGTCGGGACGGGACGCCGCGACCCCGGCGCAGAGCGGTTCGATCTCGCTGATGGCGTCCGCCAGGTCGCCGACGGTGACCTCATGGAAGCGGAGCAGGAGTCCTAAGCTGTAGGTGGTGCTGATCTGGGACGGCGCGTGGACCACCGCCCCGCCCTGGTTCCCGCGCCGCACCGACACGAGTCCTTCCGCCTCCAGGATGCGCAGCGCCTCCCGATACGACGGCCGGCTCACGTTGAGCTCGCGCATCATCTCCTCCTGCCTCGGCAGGAGCGAGCCCTCCGGCAGTTCCCCGCTGATGATCTTGTTTCGGATCAGATCCGCCACCATGTCCGCGATGGCGGGCTGCGCCATCTGCGGGAGGGTTCCGACAGGCTGCCGGACTAGGTCGGAGTCGCTGCTCACGCAGCCTCCTTCTGCTTTCCTCGGTCTTCCACCGTCACGGGAACTTACTGTACAAAGATAACACAGTTAGCGTGTTGTGGTGGACCAGTCAGGAGACGATGATGACGACTGAAGGTTGCGCTCAGATGACCTTCGCGCACGCGTTCTGGCAACGGTGTCGCGAGCACCCTCACCGTACGGCGCTCGCCACGGCGGAGGCGCAGCTCTCCTACCGGGAGCTCTATCGCCGGGCGGGAGCGGTGGGCCGGGCGCTTCGCGAGCTCGGGGTCGGGCGCGGTGACCGGGTGGCGGTGCTCGCCCCGAACCGGCTCGAGGTGGCGCTGCTCATGGTGGCCGCGGCCACGGCCGGCGCCGTCGTCGCGCCGGTGAACTGGCGGCTCTCGGCCGAGGCGGCCACGGCGGTCGTGGCGGATCTGGCGCCGAAGGCGGTCTTCGCGACGAGCACGTTCGCCGAGGTGGCGCGGGCCGCCACGGACGTCGCGGTGGTGGACCTCGACGAAGGCGATCCCCGGTGGCTGGGGCTCGGCGCGTCCGGGGCGAACGGGATCGACCCGCACGCGGTCCGCGGCTCCGACCTGATCACCATCATGTCGACCAGCGGATCGACGGGGCGGCCCAAGGGCGTGGCGATCTCCCAGGCCGCGATGGTGGCCCGCGCGCTGGTGCTCCACGCCGAGCTGGGCGTCGAGCCGTCCGACGCCTTCATCGGCTGGGCGCCGCTCTTCCACATCTCCTCGGCCGACTACCTGTACGCCACGCTCGCCCTGGGCGGCACTTTCGTGCTCCTCGAACGCTTCGACGCCGACATCATCGCGACTGAGCTGGTCACCCGCGAGGTGGGCTGGCTGTTCCTGATCCCCGGCGTGATCGACGACGTACTCCGCGCGCTGGACGGCCGACGCCCCCGCTCGCTCAGATGCGCCGGGGCGATGGCGGACCTGGTCCCCGCCGAGCAGCTCCGCGAAGCGGAGCGCCGGTTGGGGGCGCCCTACCTGAACACGTTCGGGAGCACGGAAGCGGGCCTGGTCCCCGGCGCGTCGAGGCTCACCTGGGACGGCGACCAGCCGATTCTCGACAAACGCCCCACCCTGTTCTGCCAGCACCGCGTCGTGGACGCCGACGGCGCGGACGTCGAGCCGGGCTCGGCCGGTGAGCTCTGGCTGCGCGGCCCGACGCTGTTCAGCGGCTACTGGTCGGACGGCGGCGTGTCGAGGGCGGAGTTCGCGAACGGCTGGTTCAGGACCGGAGACCTCGTCCGCGCCGGGGCCGACGGCGCCCTCTCCTTCGTGGAACGGCGCGGGCGCATGTTCAAGTGCGGCGGCGAGAACGTGTATCCCGCCACCATCGAGCGGGCCCTGCTGAGCCATGAGGCGGTCGCCGAGGCGACGGTCGTCCCGGCGGCCCACCCGCGGTTCGGGCAGGTGCCGGCGGCCTATGTGGCGCTGGCCCACCAGGCCGACGCGCGCGAGGTGCTGGAGTCCGCGACGGCGGCGCTCGCCCGCTTCGAGCGCCCTCAGGCGGTGCACGTCCTGGCGGCGGAGGAGTTCCCGAGAGGCGTGACCGGCAAGGTCGAGCGAGGCCTGCTCGCCGCGGCGCACCCGGCCTGCGGACCCGGCTGCTTCATCTCCAGCCGTTGACTATCTTCTAAAAGATAGCTTAGATAGCCGTCACCAACCTCACAAGTCAGGAGAGCCGCATCGTGATATCCAGGCCGTCGTCGACCTTCGTCCGCGTCGAGGTGGCGGATCGTGTCGCGTGGCTGACGCTCGACCGCCCGCGGGCGAAGAACGCCCTCAACCGCGAGATGTACGCGGCGGTGCGCGATGTGGCCCGCGCCGTGCGCACCGACACCTCCATCGACGCCCTCGTCGTCCAGGGCTCGTCCGGGTCCTTCGCCGTGGGCGGCGACCTCAAGGAGATGCTGGCGCTGCTCTCGTCCGCGGACCCCGCGGCGATCCTGTCGTACGAGGACGACCTGCCGTTCGAGGCGCTGCGGCAGGTTCCGAAGCCGACCGTCGCGGTCATCGACGGCCTGTGCATGGGCGGCGGTCTCACCCTGGCCATGATGTGCGACCTGCGCCTGGCCACGGCGACGTCCACCTTCGCCATCCCGGAGGCCCGGGTGGGGATCGTGGACGGGCACCTCCCGCGCCTGCTGCGGGGGCGGGTTCCGGACGCCGTGCTGCGTCGCTGGATGTACACGGGTTCGCCGTTCACGGCCGAGGAGGCCATGCGGGCCGGGCTGCTGTCCGAGGTCGCCGAGGACGCCGGCGACCTGGACGCACGGGTTCGCACCCTGCTCGACCAGCTCAAACAATCCTCGCAGGCGGCCATCGCGAAGCTGAAGTCGATCTTCAACGAGGCGATGCCGCTGCCGTCCATGAGCGATGCCTACGACTCGCTCCTGAGCGAGGAAGCACGACTTCATCTCCACAGGTTCGGGGCGAGAGTGAAGCCGGATGTCCCACAAGTTCCACCAGGTGATGAAGGGAACGACCAGTGATTCACAAGAAGACGAGGACCGCTGCCGCGGCATGCGGCCTCGCGGCGACGATGGTTCTGGCGGGCTGCGGCGGCGCGTCCGAATCCTCGTCCGAGGGTGACTACCCCATCGGGATGTCCATGGACCTGTCCGGCGCGATCTCCTTCAACGGCAAGCCGGCGGCGGCGGGATTCAAGGCCTACGTCGCCGACCTCAACAGCCGAGGCGGGGTGCACGGCAAGAAGATCGACCTCAAGGTCCTCGACGACGGCTCCGACGTCGCCAAGGGCCGGGCCAACGTCCAGCAGTTCGTGTCCGAGAAGCGGCTGGCCACGTTCGGCTTCATCCTCTCCAACCTCAGCCTGGCCACGCTGCCCGTGGCCGCCCAGAGCAAGATGCCGATCGTCGGTCTCGGCGGTCCCGCCAGCCTCTTCGACCCGGTCCAGTCGTACTACTTCTCCTACGAGCTCCGGGCGGAACGCCTGGAGTCGGCCATCCTGAACTACCTCGCCACGCGCGCGCAGGAGGACGGGATCGAGAAGCCGCGCATCGCCGTCTTCTCCGTCGACACGCCCTCCAACCGCGACATGGTCAAGCTCGCGACCCAGGACATCGCCGCTCGGGGCTGGACGGCCGCGACGGTCCAGTACATGCCCGTCGCGCCGACGGACGTGACCGCGCAGGCGTCCGAGATCAAGGCGAGCAACCCCGACTACGTCCTGATGAGCCACAACGACGCCGGATCGCTCGTCGCGGTGCGCGGGCTGCGCGCGCAGGGCGTGGACGTGCTCGTGGTGAACCAGTGGGCGGGCTCGTCCGACGCCACCCTGAAGCAGCTCGGCGACAAGTACGCGGCGTTCCGCACCTACGCGAGCCCGACCGAGACGGGCAATTCCGCCGTCGACGCGATGAAGGCGGCGGCGACCAAGGCGGGCGAGGCGAACAACATGACCAATCCGTACTTCACGCAGGGCTGGGTGGCCGGCTCCCTGCTGGAGAAGACGCTCCAGGCCTGCGGCGCGCAGTGTTCGACCGGGGAGAGCTTCCGGAACGCCATGGAGAAGCTCGGCGACATCGACACGAACGGCCTTTCCGGGCCGCTGCAGGTGAGCGCCGACAGCCACGAACTGGTGAAGACCGTGCGCTTCTTCACCTGGGACCAGAGCGCCGACCAGGCCAAGCCGCTGACGGACTGGGTCAAGGCCGTCTCATGATCGTCTTTGTCTCGCGGCGGAGGGTCCGCCGATGCTGACCCTCCTGCTCGGCGCGCTGACGCTGTCGGCCATCTACGCCCTGGTGGGCTTCGCCTGGGTGCTGCTGCGGCGGACGAACGGCATCCTGAACCTGGCCACCGGCGCCCAGCTGGCGATCGGGGCGTTCATCTTCAACCAGTTCGCGACCAGCTGGCAGCTGCCGTGGCCGGTGGTGGTGCTCGGCACCCTGGCCACCGTGGCCGCGCTCGGCGCCGTGACGCACTGGGTGGTGTTCAAGAAGCTGTCGGGGCAGCCCGAGTTCGCGCTGGTGGTGGCCACGCTCGGTCTGGCGAGCGCGCTCAAGGGGGTCAGTTCCCTCATTTGGGGCACCGAGGCGCGCGTCATGCGGGAACCGGTGCCGACCCAGGTGATCACCTTCGGCGATCAGATGACGACCACCCTGTACGGCCTGTGCGGGCTCGGGGCCGCCGTCCTGGTGTTCGCCGCGGCGCACACGTTCTTCAAGTTCTCGATCGTCGGGATCCGGATGCGGGCGGCGGCGGAGAACCCGGTGCTGTCCGCGCAGGGCGGCATCGCCGTCGACTGGGTCTACGTGCTGGGGTGGGCGATAGCGCTCACCGTGGCGGCCATCGCGGGGATCATGTACGCGTACCAGACCGCGCTGAGTTTCCACGGCGTGGAGGCGCTCGGCATGCGCGGTCTCGCGCCGGCCCTGATCGGCGGCCTCACCAGCGTCCGGGGCGTGATTCCCGGCGCCCTGATCGTGGGCCTGGCCGAGACGTTCGGCACCAAGGTCTTCGGCGGCTCGTTCCAGGACGTGGCCGCCTGGATCGTCATCCTCGTGGTGCTGCTGATCCGGCCCCAGGGACTGTTCGGAGACAAGCAGGTGCAGCGGGTATGACGACGGTACGGACCTTCTTCGACACCGCCGCGACCACGAGCCGGGGCCCGGCGCTGCGGCGTGTCGCGATCCTGGCCCTGGTCTGCGTCCTGCCGCTCGCGCTGCGGGACTACCAGCTCTCCCTGGTGACCACCGCCCTGATCGCGGCGCTGGGCGCGCTCGCCCTGACGCTGGTCACCGGGTTCGTCGGCCTGGTGACGGCGGGAAACAGCGCGCTGCTGGCGCTGGGCGCGTACGGCGCGGCCATCGGAGCCGTCCAGCTGGAGCTGCCCTTCCTGGTGGTGCTCGTCGGCTCGGTGCTCGTCGGAGCGGTGGTCGGGCTGCTCGCGGGCCTGCCTGCGCTCCGGGTGTCGGGCATCTACCTGGCCATCGCCACCCTCGCCCTGCACTTCATCCTCATCTTCGTGTTCAACGAGTACCAGACCCGCGCGGTGGGGTCGGCGGGGTTCTTCCTCCCGACGGCCTCGATCGGCGGCCTGCTCATCGACAACGCCATCAAGTGGTACGCGGTGCTCGTCGTGGTGGTGCTCGCCACCTGGCGTTTGGTGGAGAACCTCAAGAAGAGCAAGTTCGGCCGCGCGTGGATGCTGATCAGGGACACGCCGCTGGCGGCGGCGAGCCAGGGCATCTCGCTGCCGGCCTACAAGCTGGCGGCCTTCGTGGTCTCCTCCGCGATCATCTCGATGTCGGGAACGTTCCTCGCCTACTACCAGCAGGCGGTCTACATCGAGAACTTCACGCTGGAGCTGGCCATCCAGTACATCGCGATGGTCATCATCGGCGGCATGGGCTCGAGCGGCGGCGCCATCGCCGGCGCGTGCTTCGTCGTCCTGCTGCCGCCCATGTTGTCCCGGGCGATCGCGCTGCTGCCCTCCGACGCCGTGGTGGCGGGCTTCCTCCAGCAGAACCTGGGCGACTTCCAGCTGATCATCTACGGCACCCTGGTCGTGGTGTTCCTGGTCTGGCGGCCGGACGGCCTGGCAGGTCTCGGCCAGCGGGTGGCGGCCCTGCGGATGCCGTCCAGGAAGGGCGCGCGATGAACGGCCCGCTGCTGGAGGTCCGGTCCCTGACCGTCTCGTACGGCGGTGACAGCGTCGCGGTGGACGGCGTCGACCTGGTCGTACGCGAGGGCGAGGTCTGCCTCGTGCTGGGCGCCAACGGGGCGGGCAAGACGTCCCTGCTGCGCGGGATCGGCGGGTTCGCGTCGAGCGAGCCGGGACGGGTGCGCGGCGGGCGGGTGACGTTCGCCGGCGCCGACGTCACGGGCCTGTCGCCGCGCGCCATGGCCAGGCGCGGGCTGGCGCTCGTGCCGGAGGAGGCCAAGGTCTTCGCGAGCCTCACCGTGGACGAGAATCTCCGGGCCGTCCCCATGTCCGGGAGCAGGGCGGTGCGGCGGGCGCTGGTCGACGAGGTCACCGCGATGTTCCCGTTCATCGCCGAGCGGCTGAACCTGCCCGCCGGTCAGCTCAGCGGCGGGGAGCGGCAGCTGCTGGGCATCGCGCGCTCGCTGCTGCTGAAGCCGCGGCTGCTGATGGTGGACGAGGCTTCGCTGGGCCTGTCGCCGATCGCGGTCGAGCTGGTCTTCGACATGCTGCGCTCGGTGGTGGCGTCCTGGGGCACGACCTTGCTGGTGGTCGAGCAGAACGTCCGCGCCGCGCAGAGCATCTCGGACAACGCGTACGTGCTGGAGACCGGTTCCGTGGTGCTGAGCGGCCCGGCGGGCGACGTGCTCGGCAGCGAGCGGGTCCGGCAGACCTACCTCGGCCTGGAGATGTGACGATGTCGGCTGAAGCGAAGAACGACGCGGTGCGTACCGAGGGACTCGACGTCTGGCTGGGCGGCACGCACGCCGTGTGCGGCGTCACCGTGGCGTTCGCGGCGGGGCGGACCTCGGGCCTGGTCGGCCCCAACGGCGCGGGCAAGAGCACGCTGCTCAACTGCGTCAGCGGGCTCGTCCCCGCGAGCTCGGGCGAGGTCTACCTGTACGGCGACCGGACGACCGGCATCAAACCCCACCAGCTCGCGCTCCGGCGGATCAGCCGGTCCTACCAGGGCG
This sequence comes from Acrocarpospora pleiomorpha, assembly GCF_009687885.1. Lineage (GTDB taxonomy): Bacteria > Actinomycetota > Actinomycetes > Streptosporangiales > Streptosporangiaceae > Acrocarpospora > Acrocarpospora pleiomorpha. Next base: position 66,804 of record NZ_BLAF01000020.1, on the reverse strand, counting down.
CCCAGCTGGTCGGCGAGCTCCCGGCGGTGGACAACGTGATGGTGGGCGACCATGTGGGCCTGCGTACCGGCCTGGTCTCGGCGGCGCTCGGCCTGCCCAGGGCCCGCAGAGCCGAGCGCGCCGCGCGGGAGCGAGCGCTGCACGCGCTCGAACGGGTCGGCCTGGCGCAGTATGCCTTCCGGCCCGTCAAGGAGCTTCCTTACGGCATCCAGAAGCGGGTCGACCTGGCCAGGGCACTGGTCAGCGACCCGCGCTGCATCTTCCTGGACGAACCGGCGGCCGGGCTCTCGCGCGCGGAGAAGGAGGAGGTGGTGGAGGTCCTCGCGGGTCTGCGGGTGGCGGGCGGGCCGACGCTGGTCGTGGTGGAGCACGACATGCGTGTGATCAACCAGCTCTGCTCGGAGGTCGTGGTCCTGGCGGCGGGGGCCGTGCTCGCCGCCGGGCCGCCGGAGACGGTGCTGAACTCGCCGGAGGTCGTCGCGGCCTATATCGGGCGCGGCTCGAAAGAACAGGTGGAAAGCGAGTGAATCCCCTTCCGCGGCTTCTGGACACCTGGCTGGGCGGCGACGCCGGCCTCCGGGTGGATGGCGCCGACGTGCGGAAAGCGTCGTTGATGGGGCGGGTGAGCGCCGTCGGCGAGCAGTTGCGCTCGCTCGGGGTCGGCAGCTCGTCCCGGGTGGCGACCTACATGGACAACAGCGAGGAGGCGATCGCCGTCTGGTTCGCGTCGGCGCTGCTCGGCTGCCTGGAGGTGCCGCTCAACACGAACTACCGCGGCGAGCTGCTCACCTTCCTGCTGCGCGATTCCGGCGCGCAGGTCGTCTGCTGCGACGCCCAGCACCTGGCCACCGTGCTGGCGTGCGTCGAGGGCACCGACGTCCGCCATGTCCTGGTGTCCGGCGCGGCGGAGGAGGTCCTGGGGAGAACGACGGTCCATCCGCTGGCTCCCGCGTCGGGCGCGGCGGACTACGGGAAACTGGTCTCGGCCACGTCGTCAGGCGTGGTCCTCTACACCTCCGGCACCACCGGGCCGTCCAAGGGCGTGCATCACTCGCAGGAGTCGTGCGTGGAGCTGGCCCGCGCCGTCGCGCGGCTCAACGGCTACGGTCCCGGCGACGCCCTGCTCAACTTCTTCCCGCTCTACCACCAGAACGCCCGGTACACGGGAGTCACCGCCGCGCTCGTCGCCGGGTGCGGCTTCCAGCTCGACCGCGCGTTCAGCAGCTCGCGCTTCTGGGAGATCTGCCGCGCGGGCGGGATCACCGCGTTCAACTACCTGGGCTCGGTGCTGGGGATGATCCTCAAGGCGTCGCAGGAGCTCAGCGCCGCGGAAGCACGTGATCACGCGGTCAGGCTCGCCTGGGGTGCCGGGGCGCAACGCGAGGTCTGGGCCCAGTTCGAGGACCGCTTCCGCGTGGCCATCACCGAGGTGTACGGGCTGAGCGAAGCGCCGATGGCGACGATCAACCGGTCCTCCGACCCTTCCCCCGTCGGATCCGTCGGCCGTGAGGGCGATCTCTTCGCGGTGCGGGTGATGCGGCCCGACGGCCAGGAGGCGGACCCGGGCGAGGTCGGAGAGATCTGTCTGCGTCCGAAGCGGCCGGACATCTTCATGCGGGGATACCTGGGCAGAGCGCAGGACACCGTGAAGGCCACCCGGGACCTGTGGTTCTGGACGGGCGATTCGGGCTGGCTCAACCCGGACGGGGACCTGTTCTTCAGCGATCGCATCAAGGACGCGATCCGGCGCAAGGGGGAGAACATCTCGGCCTGGGAGGTCGAAACCGTCCTGCTCGCGCAGGCCGAGGTCCTCGACTGCACCGTGTACGCCACCCGCCCGGACACCTCCGACGAGGACGAGGTAATGGTGGCCCTGGTCCTGGCACCGGGAGCCGACCTGGACGAGGTGATCGCCCGCGCCGCCGAGGACATGCCCCGGTACGCGCTCCCCCGCTACTGGCGCGTGCTCCCGACGCTGCCCCGGACGCCGACCCACAAGGTGGAGAAGGCGCGCCTGCGGGCGGAAGGTCTGACCGCCGACGTGGTGGACCGCCTGACAAGCAACGATTCAACCGACAGGTGAGTGAACTAAGTGGACTTGGACATCAAGGGCAGGGTGGCGATCGTCACCGGCGGCAGCAAGGGCATCGGCCTGGCCGCCGCCGAGGAGCTTGGCCGGGCCGGCGTCAGGCTGCTCCTGTCGGCTCGGGGGGAACCTGAACTGACGGCTGCGGTGGCCCGGCTGCACGAGGCGGGAGTCGACGCCGTCGCGCACGTCGCCGACGCCGCCGAGCCCGGTGCCGCCGACGGCATGTACGAGGCCGCGGTCGCCGCGTACGGGCAGGTGGACATGGCGGTGTGCGTGGCCGGCGGCGGGCACGGCCCGCTGCGCACCTTCGACTGGCGGGACTGGATCCGGCTGTACGAGCTCAACGTGCTCAGCGCCGTGGCCCTGGCGATGAAGTGCGTGCCCGCCATGCGCGAGCGCAAATGGGGGCGCGTCGTCTTCGTGGGTTCGACGGCCGCGCGGGAGGCAGACCCGCGCTGGGCGGCGTACGGATCGTCGAAGGCCGCGCTCCTCCACGCGGCGAAGTCGCTGGCCCTCGCCTACGCGAAGGACGGGGTCCTGACCAATTGTGTTCATCCTGGCCTCACCCGGACTGAGGGAATCGTGGCGGGCTACCAGGCGCAGGCGGAACGCCTCGGATCGACCCCCGAGGAGGTCGAGCGCCGCATGCTCGAACTGCAGCCCATCGCGGCGGGACGGGTCGGCGAGGCCCGCGAGATCGCGGACGCCATCGCCTTCCTGTGCTCGGAACGGGCGTCGTGGATCGCGGGCGCGTCGCTCCAGGTGGACGGGGGAACGATCCGTGTCACTCCCTGAACGGAACGGCCAAGGGCCGGGGCGGCCGGGGCACGGCCCGGCCGATCTCGCCGAGGAGGTGCGAACCTGGTGCCGGTCCGAGGACGCCGCCGGCTGGCGTGAGCGCATGAGCGCTTCGAACCCGGCGGAGCGGGCCGAGCTGCAGCGGGAGTGGTTTCTCCGGCTGGCCGGGCAGGGCTACGCCTTCCCGCACTGGCCCGCCGCCTGGGGTGGCGGGCGCTCGCGAGCCGATCAGCTGACCATCGCTCGGGAGCTCATCCGGGCCGGCGCGCCACGCCTCGATCTGCACTTCGTCGCGCTCTACCACGCCGCGGCCACGCTCATCACCGCCGGATCGGACGAGCAGCGGACGGAATACCTGCCCGCGATCCGCGCCGGGCAGCGGTGGTGCCAGGGGTTCTCGGAGCCGGGCGCGGGCTCCGACCTGGCGAGTCTGCGCACCCGCGCCGAGCGGCGCGGCGACCACTACGTGCTCAACGGCCACAAGACGTGGTCCAGCGGCGCCACGCAGGCGGAGATGTGCCTGCTGCTGGCCCGCACGGGGGGTCCGGGGCGAGCGGGCATCTCCTACTTCCTGCTCGACCTCTCGGCCCCTGGCGTGTCGGTCCGGCCGATCCGGAACGCGAGCGGGCACGAGGAGTTCGCCGACATCTTCCTCACCGACGTCGTGATTCCGGTGACGGCCCTGGTCGGCGCGGAGAACGAGGGCTGGCGGACCGCGAACGCCACCCTCGGCGAGGAACGCGGGCTCACCATGCTCGAGCGATCCGAGGAGATGGTCGCCGGCCTGCGGTACCTGACGCTGGAGGTGGCCGCGCTGCCGCCCGGCGAGCGGACCGCCGCCCTTGAGACTCTGGGGTGTTACGCCGAGCGGGTGGAGTCGTTCCGGCTCCTGGTCGCCCGCGTCCTGGACGCGTCGATCGACGGGACGGACACCGCCGCGGCCTCCATCCTCAAGCTCGTCTACAGCGAGCTGCTGCAGGACATGAGCAAGGATGGGTTGGCCCTGGCGGGGCTGGCCGGGCACGAAGGCGAGCACGGCCGGTCGGGAGCGTGGCAGACCGGTCACTGGTTCGACGACTACCTGAGCTCGTGGGAGTGGACCATCGGCGGCGGCTCCAACGACGTGCTCCGCAACGTCGTCGGCGAGCGCATCCTGGGCCTGCCCAGAGGAGGCTCCCGATGACCGCCGAACGTGCGAGCTTCCGGCAGGTCGTGCAGCGCGTGCTGGCCGACTCCTGGCCCCCGCTCGCCGAGTACGCCTCCAGCGGCGCGCTTCCCCCCGACGCGGTGCGCCTGCGCCAGGTGTCCCACGGTCTGGGCTGGTGGGACCTCGAGGACGAGGACGACGGGTTCGCGTTCGCGTCGATCGCCATCCAGGAACTGGGCGGCGCCCTCGGCCCCGGCGAGCTGCTGGCGGGCCTGTGCGTCAATCCGGTGATCCCGGCGGATCCCGGCGGGGTCGCGTGCTCGTGGGGCTCCGATCCGCGACGGGACGCGCCACCGAAGCTGGCGGATGTGCGCGTCTCGGGTGAGATCTCCTGGTGCCTGGGCGACGTAGAGCGGGTGCTGGTCTTCGCGGAGGACGACGGCGAGCCCGTCGCGGTCCTGGTCAGGTCGCATGGACAACGGCTGGAGGAGATGAGCGCCTCCGACCCGACGCGCAGATTCTGGCGCCTCGTCATGGACGACGCTCCGCTCGACACCATCCTCGCCCGAGGTGATCAGGCGACCGCTCTGAAGCTCGCGGTCGAGCGGCGAATCTCCGTGGGCCTCGCGCTCGACAGCCTTGGAATCGCCAAGAGCGCGCTCGCGCTCTCCGTGGCGTACGCGAAGATCAGAGAGCAGTTCGGGGCGCCGATCGGTTCCTTCCAGGCGGTCAAACACCACTGCGTGAACATGTTCGTCCTGGTCGAGTCGGCCGATGTCCTGGTGGAGGCGGCGGTGGCGCAGTCCAGCGACACGTCGATCGCCATGGCCAAGGCGGCCAGCTGTGACGCGGCGGCCGAGGTCACGCGGCTGGCCCTGCAGATCCACGGAGGCATCGGCTACACCTGGGAGCACCCCTGCCACCTGCTCGTACGACGAGCCAAGCTCAACCAGGCCCTCGGCGGCAGCACCCGCTCGCTGCGGCGCTCCGTAGCCGAAGGCCTGCTCCAGGACATCCCATCGCCCGGTGAGAGGAGATGATTGCCGTGCTCGACTTCACCATGGGAGAGTCCGCCGCCGAACTGCGTGGCAGATTGCGGCGAATGGTGGCCGACTTCTTCCCACCGGACTTCCTGGGCGCCTTCACCGACGACCCGGCCGACCTGGCGATGACGCAGCGCTTCTCGCGCCTGCTCGCCGACGAAGGACTGCTGACGGTGGCCTGGCCCCGCGAGTTCGGCGGCTCCGACGGCTCGGTCTGGGAACAGACGGTGGTCCGCGAGGAGATGTGGGCACACCACGAGCCACGAGGAGCCCAGTACATGGGCCTGAACTGGGTCGGCCCCGCGATCATGGCGTACGGGACGGCGGAGCAGAAGGCCCGGCACCTGCCCCCCATCGCCACGGGCGAGGCGATCTGGTGCCAGGGGTTCAGCGAGCCGGGAAGCGGCTCCGACCTCGCCTCCCTCCAGACGCGCGCGACGCGGGTCGGCGACCATTGGGAGATCACCGGCCAGAAGATCTGGACCTCCTACGCCGGCATGGCCGGCTGGTGCGTGCTCGCCGCCAGAACGGGCGCCAAGGACAGCGGCCGGCGGGGCATCTCGCTCTTCCTGATTCCGATGGACCGCGAGGGCATCACGGTCCGGCCCGTCCACAGCATGCTCGGCCCGCATCACCTCAACGAATGCTTCTTCGACTCCGTCGTCGCGACCGACGGCGAGATGCTCGGCGAAGTCGACTCGGGCTGGGGCGTCATGCGGGCGGCTCTCGCCCACGAGCGCGTCGGCATCGCCAGGTACGCGCGCTGCGAGCGCCTGCTGTGGCTGCTGCGAGACATGCTCCGCCACGAATGGTCCGATCACGACGAAGGGCTCAGAAACGACTGGGCCAGCGCTCTGGTCCAGGTACGGGTGGCGCGCCTGCTGGCCTATCGCGCCGTCGAACGCCAGGAAGGAAACAGAATGGTCGACCTGGAAGCCAGCCAGGCGCGAATCGCGGCCACCACCTGCGACCAACAGGTCGCCGAAGTGGTGTCCCAGCTCCTCGGCCCGCGTTCCCTCCTCGGCCCGGCGGCCAACGCCCCCTCTCACGGAGCGTTCGAAGACCACTGGCGATACGCCCAGGCCGCGACGGTCGCATCCGGAACGATCGAGATCCAGCGCGAGATCGTGTCCCGCGAGCTGCTCGGCCGCCAGGCGGTGGCCTGATGCGGATCGAACTGCCGGAGACGGCACTCGACTTCGGACGAGTCGCCGACACCGCCCTGCGCGGCGCGGGAGGCGTGGATCTGGCGCGTGACGCGGAGTCCGACCCGAGTGCCGCCGCCAAAGCGGAGGAGTGCCTGGCGAGCATCGGCCTGTACGACATCGACCCGCGCGACGGCCTCGACGACGCCGTCGCCGCGGCCGAGCTGTGCCGGGTGGGCGGCAGCCACGCCGTGCCGTTCCCCCTGGCCGCGGTCCTGCTCCGCACCTCCCCCGGAACGCCTTTCGCGCTCGTCGACGCCCACCATCCCGTCATCGACCACGCCCTGACCGCCGGAACCTGGACGGCCGCGACCCTCACCGGAGACCTGTTCGACGCCGAACCCGTCGCCGCCGTCGACTCGAAGGTCGCGCCGTTCGCGATGACCGTCCGGCTGCGGCCCACGGGCGGCACGGCACCCGTGCTCGACCGGCGGCTCAGCCTGGTGCTCGGGGCCTATCACCTGCTCGGGATCGGGCAACGAGCGCTCAAGCTCGCGATCGCCCACACCAAGGTCCGCAAGCAGTTCGGTCAGCACCTCAGCGACTTCCAGACCATCCGGCACAGCCTGGCCGACCAGTCAGTCGGGCTGGAGGGCTTGGACCTGCTGTGCCGCTTCAGCCTGTGGAGCACGTTCACCGACTCCTCCCCCTCGCTGGTCGACGCCCTGAGCGTGCGCCTGGAGGCGCAGCGGGTCGTCAAGCTCGCGTTGCGCGTGGCACAGCAGCTGCACGGCGCGTCCGGCTTCGCCGACGAATACGACATATCCGTTCTCGTACGCCACGCCCAGCCGGGACTCCGCCTCCCCACGGACCGGGGGGCGACCCTCGCCCTGCTACGCGCCGCCATCGAGGAGTTCGGCTTCGCCGGGCCCTTCTCCCTCGCGGAAAAGCAGGGCGCAGGCTGAGCCGGTCCGCTCCGCGTGCGGCGTCCGTACCAGGGCGGCGCTCCGGTCAGGTTGATCGCGCGGCGGAAGGCACCCACGTATGGGCTCCCGCTGCCCCGTTCGATGCAGTTCGCTGGAGAAAGGTCGACAACCGTGAATTCGTTCCACGCGGAGCTCGCTCGGGTATGCGCCGAGCTGGAGACGCCGCTCTTCGGCGTGACGGGCGACAGTAACCTGTTCTTCGTCGACTCGTTCGTTCAGCGCGGGGGACACTACGTCGCCGCGACCCACGAGGGTGCCGCGGTGCTGATGGCGGCGGGGTACGCGAGCGTCTCGGGCCGGGTGGGCCTCGCCACCATCACGCAGGGAGCTGTCACCAACACCGTCACAGCGCTCGCCGACGCGACCCGATCGCACCTGCCGCTGGTGCTGTTCGCCGGGGAGACGCCGTCCTGGGACCACGACAACGTGCAGCGCGTCCCCACGGACGCGATCGTGCGCTCGTCTGGAGCCGAGTACCTGCGGCTCGACCACCTGGCCGACGCGGACGACGTCCTCTCCCTCGCGTTCCGCCGCACCCGCCGCGCCGCGCAGCCCGTCGTCGTGGGCATCCCCACCGACTACGCGCACGAGCCCTGCTCCCTGTCCACGTCTCTGTCCGCGTCTCAGTCCACGTCCACGTCCACGTCCACGTCCACGTCCACGTCCCCGTCCACGTCCACGTCCACGTCCACGTCCACGTCCCCGTCCACGTCCACGTC
>NZ_BLAF01000020.1:0-58496 GCF_009687885.1 Acrocarpospora pleiomorpha | reverse complement strand
CGTCCACGTCCACGTCCCCGTCCACGTCCACGTCCACGTCCACGTCCACGTCCCCGTCCACGTCCACGTCCACGTCCACGTCCACGTCCACGTCCCCGTCCACGTCCACGTCCACGTCCCCGTCCCCGTTCCCGTCCGAGATCGCGTGGGCGGACCGGTCCGGGGCGGAGGTCCCGCCCGCCCGGGACGCGATCCGGTCGGCGGCGGACGTGCTCCTGCGGGCGCGCCGCCCGCTCATCCTGGCGGGGCGCGGGGCGATCGCCGAAGCGGACCGCGCCGCGATGCTCGCCCTTGCCCGCCGCCTGGGCGCCCGGGTGGCGACGACCCTTCGGGCGAAGGAGCTGTTCCGCGGCGAGCCCGCCGACCTAGGGATCTTCGGGGGCCTCAAGGCCGACCGCTCCGCCGAGTACTTCGACGCAGCCGACGTGATCGTAGCCATCGGGGCAAGCTTGAACTCCTACACCACCTCCCAGGGAGCCGCGACCCACGGCAAGCACGTCATCCGCGTCGACGTCGACACGGCGAAGGCGCCCGCCATTCACGGCAGCGCGGCGGCGACGGCGCTGGCACTGCTGGCGGAACTGGCGGCACAAGGCCTCGATTCCGACCGGCCGCTCTGGGACATCGTCAGCCTCAAAGCGCTGCCCTCCCCCGAAACGCCCGGCGACCGGCGTCCCGGCACGGCGGAACTGGCGGCGCTAGGCCTCGATTCCGACCGGCCGCTCTGGGACATCGTCAGCCTCAAAGCGCCGCCCTCCCCCGAAACGCCCGGCGACCGGCGTCCCGGCACGGCGGAACTGGCGGCGCTAGGCCTCGATTCCGACCGGCCGCTCTGGGACATCGTCAGCCCCAAAGCGCCGCCCTCCGCCGAGATGCCCGGCGACCGACGTCCCGGCACGGTCGAATACATCGAAAGCCTCGAACTCCTGGATTCGCTGCTCCCCAAAGATCGCCTGCTCACCGTCGACGGCGGCCGGATCTTCTTCGAATCGGTGCGGCGCGTCTCGGTCTCGTCGCCGCGCGACTACGTGCACACGATGAGCATGGGATCGATCGGGCTCGGTCTCAGCCTGGCGATGGGAGCCTCCCTCGCCGACCCGGACCGGCTCTCCGTCCTGGTCAGCGGTGATGGCGGCTTCATGCTCGGCGGCCTGTCCGAGTTCACGACGGCCGTGCGCGGGAGGCTCAAGCTGCTCGTCGTCGTACTGAACGACGGCTGCTACGGAGCTGAGCACAACCACTTCGTCAAGCGCGGCCACGACCCCGCCACGACCTACTTCGACTGGCCGGACCTCGCCCCGGTCGCCCGGAGCCTCGGCGGACGCGGCGTGGAGATCCGCCGGCTCGCCGACTTCCAGCACGTCAAAGACGCGATCGCGAGCGAAACCTGGCCGCTCCTGGTCGACGTCAAACTCGACCCGAACCGGATCCCGATGGACTTCCACCGGGTCGCACCGACTACCTAGGTGCCGGTCCGGTCGACTCGCGGACCAGCAGGCGTGGCTCCTGGGGGATCACCAGGTCGCGCGGCGGCGCTCCATCGAGCTGGGCGACGATTTCGTCGACGGCGGCGGCGCCCAGTTCCAGGAGGGGCAGGGCGATCGTGGTGACGGCGGGCACGGTGAAGCCCGCCGCGGGGAAGTCGCCGTAGGCGATCACCGAGAGATCCTCGGGGACGCGGAGCCCGGCGTCGACCAGGAACCGCATGACGCCGATGGCCTGGCCGGGCGAGCTGGTGAAGATCGCGGTCGGTCCCGTTTCGAGCAGGGCGCCGGCCGAGGCGAAGCCCGTGGCCTCGGTGAAGTCGCCGAACATCGGGGGGAGCAGCGGGAGCCCCCGCGCACCGATCGCGCTCTCGAACGCGGCCAGCCGGTCCGCGCCGCTCTCGACCTCCGCGGGCCCGGCCAGGTGGGCGACCCGCCGGTGCCCGAGGCCGGTGAGGTGCTCGACGGCGAGCTCGCTGGCCCGGGCGACGTTCATGGTGACATTGCGCCCGGAGCCGGCCACCGCGCGGTTGACGAACACATGCGGGAAAGAGGATTCGCGCAGGTGCGCCACCAGCGGATGATCGGGCACGAAGGAGCCCATGAGCAGCCCGTCGACCCGCCCGCCGTCGATGAGCGAGCGCCCGGCCGGCTGCTCGTCGAAGTCCTCGGCGAGCAGCGACAGGTAACCGTGCTCTGCGGCCCGGCGGTAGGCGCCACGCGCGATCGTGATGTACGGCGGGTTGTCGATGGAGGGCGCGACCAGGGCCAGCGCCATGGTCCGCGACTTCGCCAGCGCCCTGGCCCCGGCGTGCGGCTGGTAGCCGAGGTCGTGCGCCACCTGAAGGATGCGCTGGCGCGTCTCGGGACGCACGGCCACGGTCGGGTCCGCGTTCAGCACCCGCGAGACGATGCTCTTGGTCACCTCCGCGACGGTAGCGACGTCGATGAGACGCACCCGGTCGGGCTGAGCCCCTTTCACCGCCACATCCTCCGCGCAGACCCGCACTGGTCACCTGAAGGCTAGCTTAGAGCGGAGTCTGCTGGGCGTCGATGCCGCCGTCGATGACGATTCGCGCGCCGGTGAGCGTGGGCGCGTGATCGGCGGCGAGGAAGCCGACCAGCAGCGCGATCTCCTCCTGCGCCGTCGGCTCACGCGCCGGGATGCGCGCCCGGCGGTTGGCCGCCTCCTCGTCGCTGAGCAGGTCCCAGCGGTTGCTCCAGACGTAGCCGGGAGCGATGGCGTTCACGCGGATGCCCAGCGGCGCCAGGTCGATCGCCATGCTGCGGGTGAGGCCGTCCACGGCCGCCTTGCTGGCGTTGTACGCGATCCGGCCGTGAATGGCCCGTTCCCCGGCGAGCGAGGAGATGTTCACGATCACACCCCGTCCGGCGGGCGCCATCTGCCGGGCGGCGAGCACGGAGCACAGGTGCGTGGCGAAGACGTTGACCTCGAACACCTCGCGGAGGAAGCGCGGCTTCTCCGACAGCACGTCGTCATCGCCGAGACCCAGATGGGCGGCGTTGTTCACCAGGATTCCCGGTGCGAGACCGCGCGCGACGAGCGCGGCGAAGCCCGCCTCGATCGCCTCGGGATCGGCCAGGTCGAAGCCGATCGAATGGAGCTCGGCGCCCGGAACCTCGGCGCCGATCCGGGCCGCGACCGAGGCCGCGACCGCCTCGTCGATCCCGTGCACGACGACGACCGCCCCGTCGCGGGCGAGCTGCCTGGCGATGGCCAGGCCCAGGTTGTGACTCGCCCCGGTGACGAGGGCGATCCTGGGCTTGCTCATCTGCTCTCCTTCACATGTAGCGTCATCTCGGCGTCGGGCCGGATCTCAGTGAGGGCGCCCGTGTAGTGCCGCAGGTCGTGCCGGACATAGGGGTATCTGGCGACTGCGTCCGGGTCGACCCGTACGCCCAGGCCCGGCTCGTCAGGAATCTGGGCCAGACCGCCGGTCACGACCGCGCCCTCGGACGCGATCTCGGCACGCCACGGCACGTCGGTCGCCATGGTCTCCAGGTAGGTGAAGTTGGGCGTGCACGCGGCGAGTTGCAGGGTCGCCGCGTTCGCGACCGGACCCGACGGGTTGTGCGGGGCGAAGGAGACCTGCCACAGCTCGGCCAGCGAGGCGATCGTGCGCGCCTCCCAGATGCCGCCGGCGTGGGAGACGTCCGGCTGCACGACGTCGGCGCAGCCGCGGTCGAAGACCTCCCGGAAGTCCCAGCGCGTGTAGAGCCGCTCGCCCAGCGAGATCGGCGTGGCGGTGCGCGCCTTCAACGCGCTGTAGTTCGCCAGGTTTCCCGGGATGAGCGGCTCCTCCAGCCACAGCACGCCGTACTGCTCGAGGGCTCGGGCGACCTGGACCGCCGCCGGCAGTTCGAAGCGGCCGTGCGCTTCGACGATGATGTCGGCTGCGCCGTCGACGGCCTCGGCCACGGCGGCCACGGCCGCCAGCGCCGCGCGGGACTCCGAGCGCGACAAGGTACGGAAAGCCGATCCGAACGGATCCCACTTGAGCGCCCGGTAGCCCCATTCGACCGCCTCACGCGCCTTCTCGGCGAACTCCTCCGGACGCCTGGCCCCGGCGAACCAGCCGTTCGCGTAGCACTCGACGGACGATCGCAGCCTGCCGCCGAGCAGCTCGTAGACGGGCACCCCGAGCGCTTTGCCCTTGATGTCCCACAGCGCCATCTCGATGGCCGAGAGCGCGCTCGTCAGCACGGGGCCACCGCGCCAGTACGCGTCGCGGTAGGCGTCCTGCCACCAGCCCTGGATGTCGCCGAGCTCCCGCCCGGCCAGCCCGTTCTCCAGCGCCAGCAGCGCCGCCTCGACCGTGTGCTCGCGATACTCCAGGGTCGCCTCGCCCCAGCCGTCGATCCCCTCATCGGTCTCGAGCTTCACGAAGACCCAGTTGGTGCGGTACGCGTCGCAGATGTAGGTGGTCAGCGACCGCAGCCTCATCGGTCCCGCCACCGCGCGTCGAACCCGTCCAGCACCGACGCGTCGGTGAGGACGAGCGGATAGTCCGTCAGCGGCAGCCGGTACCTGATGCCTCGCGAGCGCCAGTCGCGCACGCGGAGCTCCGCCGGCTGCTCGACCGCGTAGACCTCGCCGGTGAGCAGGTCGAACAGCACGGGATGGTCCATGCTGAGCCGATCGTCCCACCACAGCTCCACCTCGATGCTCGCCTGCTCCGCGCGCTGCTGCGGGTCCTCGGCCAGCCAGTAGGCGAACAGCGGCGCGCCGTCGCGCTCGAAGGTGGCGACGTGCGGCGCGGCCATGAGCGTCGACCGCTGCGGCGCGGCGGGGTCCCGCTCGGTGAACAGGCACATGAGCTCGGTACGCCGCGTCCGGTCGTCGAACAGGTGGCAGACCCGGCGCGCGACCTCGAAGGAGTACTTGGGCGCATAGCTCCCCCCGTGGATCAGCCCCATCATCACCGGCGCGTTGACCTTCTCGCCGGCCTGCCGGTACGGGCGCTCCATGAGATCCACCGCGTGAAAGTAGAAGATCTTGTCGAAGCCCACCCCGAGGTCGGCCAGGAACCTGCGGGCGATCCACTTGGCCTGCACGACCTGGTCCATCGCGTACATGCCGAGCCAGTCGTCGTGGTGGCCGGCGAGCTGCGAGGGGCAGCCGTTCTCGCCCTGGTAGAGGGCGATGCGCCGGTCCGGCGAGTGCTCGTCGAGGAGGCGGCGCAGCAGGTCATGGGAGTTGCGCAGGTTGTGCTCCGGCACCATCTGGTACGGGTGGAAGGAGAAGGCGTCGATCCACTGGGCGAGCCCGCCCCGCAGCGCGGCCACCAGGAAGGCGGGGTCGACGAGGGACGTGGCGCCCCCGATGATCGTGGCGTCCGGAATCTCAGCCCGCACGGCCTGCGCGGTGACCCGCACGAGATCGGCGTAGTCGCGCCCGCTGACCTCCCGCGGCTGCCAGAACTGGGGGATGTTCGGCTCGTTCCACACCTCCCAGTGCGTCACCCTGCCGCGATAACGTTCCGCGAGAGCCCGGACGAACGCCGTCCAGGCGGGCGCCGCGCCGTCGTAGTAGATCGGCACGTAGCCGACCGCGGACTCGTGCGGGACGCCCGGCATGTACAGCTCGTTGCCGAAGGTGACGCTGAACATGGTCTCGACGCCGGCCGCCGCGAGGCTGTCGACGATCTCGTCGAGCCAGGCGAAGTCGTACCGGCCCGGCTCGGTCTCGCAGCGGCTCCACCCGGTCTGCACGCGTGCCCATTTCGCCCCGAGCCTGGACAGGTGCGGATAGACCCGCTCGGCGGTGAACATGCTCCGGTCGAGGGTCTCGAAGCCGATGCCGAGCCGGGAGGAGGTGATCTCCGCCGTGGCCTGGGAGATCTCGGCCCGGCCCGCGCGGGAGACCCCGGCCGGCGGTGGCAGCTGCGCGCGCACGAGCGACGCGACGTCCTGGCTCTCGATCTGGGCGGCTGGTGTGGTCATGGAGTATCCCCTTACTTGCCGATCCCGGCGGTGAGCCCCTGGATGATCTGCCGGGTGGCGAGGACGAACAGGACGAGCAGGGGCAGCGTGGTGATGACGAGCCCCGCGAACAGCGACGCCCAGTCGTTCTGGTACTCGCCGAAGAAGGTCGTGAGCCCGACGCCGAGGGTGTAGTTGTCGCGGGAGCGGAGCATGACCAGCGGCATCAGGAAGTCATTCCAGATCGGCACGAACCGGAAGGCCACCACCGTGGCGACGGCCGGCCGGACGAGCGGCACCATGACCCGGAGGAAGACCGTGAAGTGGCTGCCGCCGTCCAGGAAGGCCGCCTCCTCCAGTTCGCCGGGCAGCTGCCGGAAGAACGCGACCAGGACGAAGACGGTGAACGGGATGCCGTTGGCCGAGTAGATGAGGATGAGGCTGAGCGGCGAGTCGATCAGCCGCAGCCAGTCCATCAGGTAGAACATCGGCAGGATGGCCAGCATGAACGGGATGAGCAGCCCGGACATGAACAGCCCCTCCAGGGCGGCGCGGCCGCGGAAGCGCCAGCGGGCGATGGCGTACGCCGCGGGCAGCGACACGGCGGTGGAGATCGCCACCGAGGAGACCGTGATCAGGATCGAGTTCAGCGCGTACCGGCTGAAGGACGCGTCCCCCCACGCGCTCACGTAGTTCGCCAGGGTCGGGTCGGTGGTGATGGGCCACGGGTCGGTCGCGATCTGCAGGTGGGTACGGAACGAGTTGAGGACCATCGTGAGCAGGGGCAGCACGCAGACCGCGGCGTACAGCCACAACACGGTGGTGATGACGACGGCCTGCGCGTTCCACCGGCGCCTCATGAGAGCTTCTCCTCCTGTGCGCGGATTGCGCGCCGGCCGAGCAGCGCGCCGCCCAGGATGAACAGGAAGAGCAGTGTCGCGAGCGCCGAGGAGACGCCGAGCGCGTTGCTCGCGCCGGACTGGAACGAGACTCGGAAGAAGAGCACGCTCAGCACGTCGGTGGCCCCGGCCGGCGAGCCCGTCGCGCCGCCGAAGGCGTACGGGAGGGTGAAGGTCTCCATCGAGCCGATGAAGGTCAGGATCGACACGGTCCCGATCACCGGGGTGAGCAGCGGCAGCGTGACGTGGCGGAACCGCCGCCAGCCGCTGGCCCCGTCCACGCTCGCCGCGTCGCTCAACTCGGGCGGGATGGCCCCGAGCGCCGCGCCGTACAGCAGGACCGGGAACCCGATCCACTGCCACACGCTCACCAGGATGAGCACCGGCAGGGCCGTGGCCGGCTCGCCGAGCCAGGACACCGCGAGCCAGTCGAGCCCGACCGCCTCGAGCGCGGCGTTGACCGGGCCGAAGGTGGGCGAGAGCAGCAACGTCCACAGGTAACCCACGACGAGGGGGCTGACCAGGTAGGGAGTGGTGTAGAGCACCTGGAACAGCCGCCGTACGGGCCCGAGCCGGTGCAGCTGCACCGCCAGGAACAACCCGACGGAATTCTGCAGCACGAGCGTCCCCGCGAAGATCGCGACGTTGTGCAGGAAGGCGCGGGGCATCTGCTCGATGTACGGCTGCTCGGTGAACAGGGTCACGAAGTTGTCGAACCAGTTGAAGCGTACGAGGTTCGTGCCGCCCCGCCACTCGAACAGCGAGTAGCCAAGGGCGCTCGCCATCGGGTAGAGCAGGACGGCCGCGAACAGGACGAACGCCGGAAGGATGAACAGGGCGACGACGATCGCCGGCGCGCGCTGCACGTTGGCGGCGTTCTTGGTGGTCTTTGCCATGAGTATTACTGGAAGTCCGCCGGGCGGAACCAGGCCTCGATGCCGGTCTGGACGCTCTTGGCCGCGCCGGCGGGGTCGGTCTCGCCGAGCCACATCTTCTGGACCTGCTCGCCCAGGAGATCCGTGCCCGACGGCGACCCGTAGCGCAGGTAGGCCGCGCCCAGGTAGGTGGACGGCGCGGACTGGTAACGCTGGTACATCTCGGCCAGCCGGGGATTCTTGAGCGTCACGCCGTCCCGGGCGGGAATGGTGCCCATGGCGTTGGCGTACAGGTTGGCGAACTCGGCGCCGGCCAGCCAGTTGAGCAGGACGCCCGCCTCGGCGGGGTGCGCGCTGCGCTTGGCCAGGGCCCAGCCGCCGTCGGCGTAGCTGACGGTGACCGCCTTCGAGGGCCAGTCCGGGTTGACCGGGACGTCGAACGTGCCGTAGTCGATCTCCGCGCCGAGGTTGGCGAACGTGGTGACCTGCCAGGCGCCCGACGGGAACATGGCCGCCCGGCCGGTCGCGAACAGGGTGACGGCCTCGTCGAGGGTGACCGAGGTGACGTTGTCGACCAGGTACGGCTGGATCTGCTCGAGCAAGCCGATGGCGGCCACGTTGTCCGGGTCGGTGAGGTTCTTGCCGCCTTCGAGGAAGGCCTGCTCGAAGTCGCCGGCGCCGCGCCGCGCGTTGCCGAGGATCTCGGCGGCCAGCGAGATCTGCGCCGCCACGGCGCCCGGGATGACGACGGGGGCGACGCCGGATTCCTTGATCTTCTGGGCGGCCTTGAGGAACTCGTCCCAGCTGGCCGGAACGCCGAGACCGAGGTCGGCGAAGATCTTCTTGTTGTAGTAGACCTGGGCGGTCTGGATGCCCTGCGGCACCGCGAAGTACTTCCCGCTCGTCTTGCCCTTTGCGCCGGCCAGAGCCGGCTTGCTGAACCCGCTCCAGTCCTTCACGACGTCGTCGAGCGGCACGATGTCGCCGCTGTCGGCGAAGCTGGACAGCACGCCGTAGGAGCGCAGGGCCACGATGTCCGGGCTCTGGGATCCGGCCAGCCCGGTGGTGAGCAGCGTCTCGTAGTTCTTGTCGAGCTGGGCCACGACCTCGAGGTCGATACCCGGGTTGGCCTTTTCGAAGGCGTCGATGATGCCGGCCTTCTTGAAGGCGGTCGTGGCCTCGTTGCTCCACGTCCACATCGTGAGACGCACCTTGTCGGCCGACGCGCCGCTTCCGCCGCCGCAGGCGCCAATGAACATCGCCGCACTCATCGCGAGCGCCAGCCTCGCGATGTGCCGGTTACGTGGAGTCGTCCACGGCGTGGACCGTTGTATCGCCACGTTACCTCCCTGTGCATTACCCGGTGATCACTTCAGAAAACCGGTTTTCTTCAGGATGCACACGCTAATGTCCAGGGCGAATCTCGGTCAACCCGTAACCAAGGGGAAATATGCGCGCGGTCGCTTACTGTTCCGGCGAGTCGCGCCGGACGGTCGCGCACCAAGCCGCGATCTCGGTACGGCGTGCCGCGCCCAGCTTGGTGAGGATGTGCTCCACATGCGCGGACACCGTCTTGGGCGAGAGCACCAGCCGTTCGGCGATCTGCCGGTTGGTGAGGCCTGCCGCGACGAGTTGCGACACCTCGAACTCGCGCCCGCTGAGCGGATGCCACGGATCCACGGGCCGGCCGCCGCCGGGCGGGGCGGCTAACCGGTCGGCCGCGTCGACGAGCGTGGTGGCCCCGGCCGATGCCGCGCCGGCGCGCACCTGGGCCACGAGCCGGGCCGCCTCGGCGTGGCGCCTGGCCTTGGCGGCCACGGCCGCCAGGTCGAGCAGCGCCCAGGCGCCCTCCCAGAACCGCCGCCTGGCCTGCCACGATTCACTCGCCGCCGCCAGCGTCCGCTGCGCCGCGGCCACGTCCCCGCGGGCGAGGAGGAGGAGTCCGCGCGCGTGCTCGACGGCGGGCAGCGTGCCGGGGATGCCACGGGCCGCGAGCGCCGCGCCGACCCGGTCCGACCAGGCCCGCGCGGCATCGATGTCGTCTCGCGCCAGATGCGCCCGTACCCCGGTGAGCAGGTACGGGAACAGATACGCGGCGTCGGTGACGTTCGCCGACACCTCGTGGCCACGTTCGCAGAGCATGAGCGCCGTGTCGTGGTCGCCCCGGCACCGCGCGGCCTCGGCCAGCCCCCACAGCGGCGGCGACAGTCGCTGCAGTTCGGCCATCCGCTCCCCCTCGGCGGACGCCTCCCCCAGCAGCTCGGCGGCGGCGTCCCAGTCACCGCGCCCCATCGCGAGGTAGCCCAGCACGTACAGCGAGGTGATCCTGGTCGTGATGCCGCCACGCCCGTCGGCGAGCGCCTGCTGCGCGGTCAGCGTGGCCGTGTCCCACTGGCCGGTGGCCCACTGGACGTGCGCGAGATGCGACGCCATGTAGTGCCGGTGATTCCAGAGCTCGACCTTCTCCCCGTAGCGCACGCCTTCCGCGAGCCAGTGCTCCGCGCGGTCGTACTCCACCAGCACGGACGCGCACGAGCCGATCATCCGGTAGCCGCGGGCCGCCTCCGCCTCCTGGTCGGTGTCGCGGGCGCGGGCGATCGCGCCTTCCAGCAGCTCCCAGCCCTGCTCCATCCGGCCCACGAACACCAGCACGGAGCCGAGCGTCGCCTCGGCGTTGAGGACGGCCTCGTCGTCGCCGATGCGCCGGCTTTCCGCGCGACCGCGCTCACCGTGGACGATGGCCTCGTCCAGGCCGTCGTCCATCAGGTAGGTGGCGGCCATCGCCGAGCGCAGCCTGGCCCGCTCGCGATCCGCGCCGGTCACGCCCTCCAGGCTGTCGAGCGCGCCGCGCAGGGTCCGTACCCTGGCCTCGAGAACGGTGCCGAGCAGGTGCGCGACCGCGACCATGCGCGGCACCAGGGCCGCCGCCGCGCGCACCTCGCCGACGCCGGTGGCCAGGTCATGAGCCGTCCTGTACGCCTCGGCGGCGGCCGTGTTGTCGTCGATGGCGGCCGCTTCATCGCCGAGCGCGGCGAACAGACTTGCCCGATCCACCGCTGAGAGCCCGGCGGGCAGGTTGCGCAGCGCCCGGCGGAACAGTTCGAGCGCCTCGCCGTGCGCCGATATCGACGCCGCCTCACGTGCGGCGATGACCGCGTGGTGGTACGCGCGTTCGGCGAGCTGGGCCTGTTCGAAATGGGTGGAGATGAACGCAGCGCGGTAGCCGCGTTCCGACGCCGTCCGCGCCACGCTCTCGTGCAGGCGGCGTCGCACGGGCAGGTCGGTGTCGGCGTAGAGGGTGTCGCGGATCAGCGCGTGGCGGAAGTCGAAGGTGACGGCGTCGGTTCCCGGCATGACCAGGTACGCCTCCCGCAGCTCGCGCAGGGCGTCGGCGACCTCGGCCGGGGCGGCTTCGGTGACCGCGGTCAGCAGGTCGAAGTCGAAGGAGCGGCCGATGACGGCCGCCGCCGACGCCACCTCGCGGGTCCGCGCCGCCAGGTGCCCGGCGCGGCTCAGCACGGCGTCGGCCAGCGTGTCGGGCACCGCCGCGGCCAGCACCACCGCGCCGGACTGCGGCGTCAGCGCGTCCTGGTCGATGGCGGCGAAAAGCTCCTCCACGTGCAGCGGGATGCCGTTGCTCCGGTCGTGGATCGCCGCCACCACCTGGGCCGGAGCCGGCCGGCCCAGCACCGCGCCGGTCATGGTGGCGATCTGGTCCGGGTTCAGGCGCGGCAGCCGGATCTCCTCGGCGAGCCGCTGCGGCAGCAGGCGGGCCCGCAGGTCGCGCATGGGCAGCTTCGGGTACAGCTCGTCGCTGCGGTACGCGCCCGCGATCAGCATCGGCCTCGACGCGAGCCGGCCGGGCAGGTGGCCGAGCACGTCGAGGCTCAGCTCGTCGGCCCAGTGCAGGTCCTCCAGGATCACCAGCATCGGGCCGCCGGGTTCGGCCATGACGAGCAGGTCGACCACGTTCTGCACCAGCAGGCGGCGCTGGCGGTGCGCGTCGCCGTCGGCCGTGGAGATCGCGCGCAGCCGGGACGACAGGCTGCGGCCGAGGTCGCTCAGAGCAGGCTCGCGGGCAGAGGTCAGATCCCCGGCCAGATCGAGGAGCAGGCCCGCGAACGACTGCGCGTCACCGGGGAAGGCCGCCGCGCGCACCACCGTGAAACCCCTCGCCCGGGCACGCTGGGCGATCGCGCCGAGCAGGCGCGTCTTGCCGATGCCCGCCTCGCCGGCGACGAACAGCAGCTGACCGGCCCCGGCCGCCGCCTCGGCGAGCCGGCGATCCGCCAGCGCCACGAACTCGTCCCTGCCGACGAGGACGGGCGACTGGACCACACCATGAACCGGCATCGCGCACCCCCTCCACGTCAGTATCCGACAGCGGCGCAATAGGTCACCTGACCGATGATTCGCACGCTATCCGCATGGAGGCTTGAACCTATGGCGAAGTTCATGGACGTGCACACCGGATTCGTCGATGGCACGGAAGACCAGCTGCGCGAGGTGCACGAGCGCGCTCTGGCGGCCGAAGCGAGCGAGGGCGTGCGGTTCGAACGGATGTGGCTCGACCCGGAGGCGGGCAAGGTCTTCTGCCTTTCGTCCGGTCCGTCGAAGGAAGCGGTGCTCCGGGTCCACGACAAGGCCGGGCATCCCACGACGGAGATCTACGAACTGCAGATCGAGGTAGGCCGCCGGGCAGACCTTTCAGATACGGGGCGATCGTGCGGGTAGCTCCCGCCGGATATGAGGAAACTGAGATGACAACCCTCCACGTGGCAGGTCGCGGAATCGAGATCCGGACCGGGACCTGGGCGATCAACGTGCTCGGACCGCTCGAGGCGCGCTGCGGGGGCCGCCTCGTCGCGCTGCCCCCACGCCGCAGGGGCCTGCTGGCGCTGCTGGCGCTCAGGGCGGGCAGCATGGTCACGGCCGACCAGCTGGTGGACGGGCTGTGGGGCGAGGACGCGCCGCCCACGGCCCTGCGCACGCTGCACGCGCACATCGCCAAGCTGGGCGCCGCCCTGGGCGAGGTCGGGGGCGAGCGGGCGATCCGGCGACTCGATCCGGGGTACGCGCTGGCCGCGGATGCCGTACGGGTCGATCGGGACTGGTTCGAGGAGCTGGCCACCGGCGGCTTGCGCCACAGCGCGGCGGGGCGATACGCCGAAGCGGCGCGGAGCTTCGCCCGCGGCCTGGCGCTGTGGCGGGGGCCGGCGTTGTCGGGCTGCCCGGTGCACGGCTGGGCGGTCGCGGAGGCGGACTACCTGGAAGGGCTGCGGCTCCAGGCGTACGAGGGCCTGTTCGCCGCCAGGCTGGCCGCGGGCCTGCGGGACACGACGGTCGGCGAGGTCGAACGCCTGGTCGCCGAGCATCCGCTGCGGGAGCGGCTCTGGGAGCTGCTGATCGTCGCGCTGCAGGTGAACGGCCGGTCCGGGGACGCGCACCGGACGTATCGGCGGGCCCGCCGCACGCTCATCGACGAGCTCGGCGTCGAGCCCGGGGAAGGGTTGCGGCACGTCGTGGCCGGCGTCCTGCGGGGAGTCGCGGATCCGCGGCCGCTGCTTCGCCTGGCGCCGGCTTCAGGCCATCCTCAAAGTCGCCGCGCATCCTGAGGTCAGGAGCTCCAGCTCCTGGCTCATCGCGCCGGAGAGGCGGCGCAGCAGCCGGTGGGCCTCGCCCAGGTTCCAGTCGTAGGAGGCGAGGTCATCGGTGGCGGTGAAGAGGTCGGCGGACAGATCATCGCGAATGTGCTCGTAGCGGGCGAGGGCCGTCTCGATCGGTTCCGATCCGCCATGACCGGCGACGATCGATTCGGCGAGCAGCTGCGCGTCCCGCAGGGCCTGCGTGATCCCGTGCGTGCCGAGAGGGTCCTTGAAATAGCCGGCGTCGCCGACGAGCGCCCACCCCGGGCCGTGCGCCGCCCGGATGAGGCTCGGGGCGCCCGGCCAGCCGCGTACCGGCCCGGCGGGGACGGCCGCGCGGAGTTCGCCGACGGCGTTGGGCGCCGCCCGGGAGAAGGCGTCGGCGAGCGCCTGCCGGTGGTCCTTTCGGCGGGACGCGCCGAACAGGCCGGCGGGCATGCCGGCGAACACGCAGGTGGCTCCCCCGTTGGTGGGGATGAAGCCGGCCGCCGCCCCCGGCCGGTAGAACCAGCGGTAGCCCTCGTTCGCCAGCCCGGTCACGTACGCGTACCACACCGCTCCCGCGTTCCGGCCGCGCCTGGTCACCGGCGCGCCCACGGCCTCGGCGATGGTCGACCGCAGGCCGTCGGCGCCGACGACCATCGGCGCGTACGCGTGGAACGCGCCCTGCCGGTCCCGGCCGGTGACGCCGCACACCCGGCCATGCCGATCACGATGGACCCCCGCCACATTGACACCCAGCGCGATGTCTGCGCCGGCCGCGGCGGCCTTGCCGAGGAGCAGGGCGTCCAGCACGGTCCGCCGCGGCGCGTACAGGGCCGGCACCCCCGCCGTGGCGCGAATGGCGAGGGTGGTGGCGTGGGTCCCGTAGTCGAAGTGGGTGTGTGTGATCGCCGGCGTCCCGGCCGCGATGACGCCTTCGAGCAGCCCCCACTTGGCCAGCTGCAGCACGCCCGCGCGCATGAGCGCGTGCGTGGACAGGGTGTCGGTCCCGGATTCGGCGCGGTCGACGACCAGGACGCGCAGTCCCGCCCGGGCGAGCAGCATCGCCGTGGCGGCGCCCGCGCAGCGGGCGCCGACCACCAGCGCGTCGTACCGGCCGGCCGACGGGGAGTGCATGGGGGACCCCTTCCGTTCCACGGTCAGGTGGCGGCGGACGGCCGCACGAACTGAGACATGGATAACCGGGCCCTGTTGCCGTCACGTTGCCACGGGGAGAGCCAGGTCCGGATCGGTCAGGTTTCCGACGTGCTCTTGGCGACCCGGTCGGCCGTGCGCTGGAGGTGCTCGCGCATGATCTTGGTGGCGGCCTCGGTGTCGCCCGCCTCGATCGCGTCCACGA
This sequence comes from Acrocarpospora pleiomorpha, assembly GCF_009687885.1. Classification (GTDB taxonomy): domain Bacteria; phylum Actinomycetota; class Actinomycetes; order Streptosporangiales; family Streptosporangiaceae; genus Acrocarpospora; species Acrocarpospora pleiomorpha. The sequence goes on along the minus strand of NZ_BLAF01000020.1, from coordinate 43,808 downwards.
AGGCCTGGTGCTCGGTGTTGCCGCGGCGGCCCATCAGCGGAGCCAGCGTCTGAGCCTCTCGGAGTGACGCCAGCAGGGGGCCGTGGAAGCTCTGCACCAGCATCTCGATGGCCACGTTGTGGGTGCACGCGGCGACCCGGACGTGGAACTCGGCGGACAGCGTCATCGAGTACGAGTCGTCCTTCAGCGCCGCCCGCTGGCGGGCGCAGATCTCCTTCAGCGCGGCGATGTCCTCGGTGGTGGCGCGCTCCACCACGAGCGGGACGATGCCGAGTTCGAAGACCATGCGCGCCTCGGTCACCTCGGCCGCGGTGAGCGGGCTGAGATTGAGCAGGTCGGCGAGGCCCTCGCCGAGCCTGGCGTTGGTCGGCGTGGTCACGAACGCGCCGCCGTGCGCCCCCACCCGGATGTCGACCAGGCCGCCTGCCTCCAGCACCCGCAGCGCCTCGCGCACGGTGACCCGGCTCACCCCGAACTTCACGCACAGCTCGCGCTCGCTGGGCAGGCGGTCGCCGGGCTTGAGCTTGCCCTGGCGCATGAGCAGGCGGATCTGATCGACGATGACCTGGGAGACCCGGGAGAGGCTCACCGGGCTGAACAGGTCGGCCCCCGACCCCAATGGGGATTCCTCGTCGCCGGCCATCAGGTCGTCCTCTCGCATCGATCGCCACTACTCGCCGCCGTCGATATTGTACGGTGCGAATGGAGTGTGGTCATACCAATAGACTATTCCTCCGGTTGGTCAGGAGGAGGGCGAGGGTGACGTCAGCACCAGCGGAACTCGGGCGGTTGCGCCGAACCGTCGCGCTCGCGTGCCGGATCCTCGCCAACGCCGGACTCGCCTCGGACATCCTCGGCCACGTGAGCGTGCGCGCCGGCGCCGGCACGCTGCTCGTCCGGTGTCGCGGCCCGCGCGAGGAGGGGCTGCTCTTCACCACCGAGCAGGACGTCCACCTGGTCGGCCTCGACGGCGAGAACCGGCCGCTCGACGGCTGGTCGGCCCCCGCGGAGCTGCCGATCCACACCGAGGTGCTGCGGGCGCGCCCCGAGGTCGACGCGGTCGTGCACGCCCATCCGCCCGGCGTCCTCCTCGCCGGTCTCGCCGACCTCCCGCTGCGCCCCGTCTTCGGGGCGTACAACATCCCGGCGGCCAGGCTCTCCCTCGACGGGGTGCCGGTCTACCCGCGCTCCGTGCTGGTCCGCCGTCCCGAACTCGGCCGCGAGGTGGTCGCGGCGATGGGCTCGGCGCCGGTGTGCGTGCTCAGAGGCCACGGCATCGTCACGGTCGGCTCGGGTGAGCACGCCGTCGAGCAGGCCGTCGTCCGGGCGCTGAACCTGGAGGTGCTCGCCGGGCTCGCCCTCGAGCTGGCCCGGCTGGGACGCCCGGTCGCCGACCTGCCGCCCGAGGATGTGGCGGAGCTGCCCGATCTGGGCTCCGCCTTCAACGACCTGCAGATCTGGCGTCACCAACTCGCCCGGCTGCGACTCGCGGGGCTCGACCTGCCGGAGGCCGAGGGCTAGGCCGAGGCCGCCCGGGCCCGGCGCAGCATCGGTGTCACGGCCGCCGCGGCGGCGCCGACCGAGACGGCGGCGAGCAGCAGCCCGGCGCCCGGGCCCCACCGCTGGCACACCAGCCCGGTGATCGGGCCGCCGATCGGCGTGCTGCCCAGGGAGATGAGGCTGTGCAGCGCGATGACGCGCCCCTGCATCGCGGGCTCGACGCCGATCTGCAGGAGGGTACGGGCGAGCGTGTTGAACACGATGTTCGCGACGCCCAGGCCGACGATCACCGCCAGCGCGGCGGCCAGCCACGGGGTGAAGGCGGCGACCGCGCACACCCCCGCGAACACCCACGTCCAGCGCAGCAGGGACCAGGCCATGACGGACTGGCGGGCGGCGCTGCCCAGCGCGCCGATCACCGCGCCCACGCCGAGCGCGGAGGTGAGCCAGCCGTACACCTCGGCGCCGCCGCCGAAGGTGTCGCGGGCGAGCAGCGGGAAGACCACGCGGAAGTTCTGGCCGAGCAGGGCGACCACCGCCACCAGGACCAGGCAGGCGCACAGCTCGGGACGGTGCCAGACGTACCGGAGCCCTTCCCTGGCCTGGCCCCGGGCCCTGGCCACCGGCGGGAGCCGGCGTAACGCCGCGGTGTCCATCCGGGCCAGCCCGAGCAGCACTCCGGCGAAGGACAGCGCGTTGACCGCGAAGGCCACGCCGACGTCGACGGCGGCGATGAGCAGACCGGCGATCGCCGGGCCGACGAGGCGGCCGACGTTGTGCACGGTGGAGTTCAGCGACTGGGCGTTGATGTAGTCCTCCGGGCCGACCAGGTCGGTGACGAACGCGTGCCTGGCCGGGGTGTCGAGCACGGTGACCAGCCCCAGGCCGAGCGCCAGGGCGTACACCATCCAGAGCCGCACGCTGCCGGTCAGGACGATCGCGGCGAGGGCGGCGGCGAGCAGGGCGCTCGCCGTCTGGGTCAGCATGATCATGCGGCGCCGGTCGAACCGGTCGACGAGGACGCCGCCCCACAACCCGAACAGGAGCGTCGGCAGGAACTGCAGCGAGGTCGAGATGCCCAGGGCCACCGCCGAGTCGGAGAGGTCGAGCACGAGCCAGTCCTGGGCGACGCGCTGCATCCAGGTGCCCGCGACGCTGATCGCGTGCCCGGCGAAGTAGAGGCGGTAGTTCCGGATGGCGAGGGACCGGAACACCCGTTGCCCGGCGGCACGCGCGCGCACGGCGAGACCGGCGCTCAGTCGACGCAACGAGCAACCCTCCCATATTGGGCAAATGGTATTACATTTCTACCACACACGATCAGGAGGAGAAGTCATGGGAGCAACGGTCGCGGTGATCGGCCTCGGGGCGATGGGACTGCCCGTCGCGCGCCACCTGCTCGCCGCCGGCGTGCGGGTGACGGTGCGCGATCTCGACCCGGCGGCGGTCCGGGCCGCGGTGGCGCACGGCGCCCACTCTGCCGCCAGCGACGCCGAGGCCGCTGAGAACGCCGACGCGGTGGCCGTCTTCGTGCCGACCGACGCGGATGTCCTGGCGGTCTGCCTCGGCTCCTCGGGCGTACTGGCCGGCGCCGGCGCGGGCACCGCCGTCCTGCTCTGCTCGTCCGTACGGCCCGAGACGTGCCGCCAGGTCGCGGCGGACGCGCCCGCGGGCGTGGACGTGCTCGACGCGGCGCTCACCGGCGGGGTGCGCGGCGCGGAGGCGGGCGAGATCAACCTGCTCGTCGGCGGCGACCCCGCCGCCCTGGAGCGCGTGCGCCCGCTGCTCGCCCCGTGGACCGCCGCGGTCCACCATCTGGGCCCGCTCGGCTCCGGGCAGGTCGGCAAGACCGCGAACAACCTGGTGCACTGGGCGCAGATCTGCGCGGTCACCGAGGCGCTGGAGCTGGCCCGCCGCGCCGGTGTCGACGTCCGCGCGCTGCGGCGGGCGCTGATGGACGGGCCGACCGACTCGCGGACCCTGCGGGAGCTGGAGCAGATGCGCCTGACCTGGCACGCCAAGGATCTCGCCAACACGGCCACGCTCGCCGCCGAGGTCGGCCTCGAGATTCCGGTCGCCGAGACGGCGCGGCGGGTGATGACCGGAATAGGCGTGGAGGATGTCGCGCGGCTGCTGGGTAACGGGCCGCTCTACCAGTCCTAACGCGCGTAACATTAGCGTAACAGTATGGACTGAAGGTTAGACCTTTAGCCCCCGCAGGGGTTCACTCATCGTCAATACGGCGTTCTGGAGGCAAAAGTGCGTGACGAATACCTGAAAGGCGTCCTGTCGAGCGAGAAGAAGAACCGCGACGCGTCGGAGATCGCGGCGCGGGACGAGTTCAACAAGCGGCACCCCCCGATCAAGGGCCTCGTCGTCCCGCACGACCTCCGGAAGATGGATCTGCCGGAACGGCCGTGGCGCAACAACCGCGGCCAGTGGTTCGATTTGGCCGACTACGAGGTGCTCAACGCGCACCTCGCGGAGCTCAAGCCGGGCAGCGCCTCGGTGCGCCACCGGCACACCACGGAGGCCTACCTCTACATCGTCAAAGGCAGCGGCTACTCGCTTGTGAACTATGACGACGATCCGGTCGAGGTGGTCGAGTGGTCGGAGGGAACCCTCTTCGCGCCGCCGCGGTGGGCTTGGCACCAGCACTTCAACCTGGACGAGAACGACACCTCACGGTACCTCGCGATCCAGGACACCGGCCTGTTGCGCACCATGCGGCTGCACAACATCGAGCGCCACTCGGTCCAGCTCACCAAGGAGCAGGGGTTCGAACTCCTGCGGGCCGCGATCGACAGCGGGACCGTTCACGGCGGGCACCACGGTCGCGAGGACGGCTCCATCGTCGAGCCGCACGACAGCTGATCCACCGCACATCTCTCGGGGGCACATGAACCACGCCATCACCGCGCCGGCGGACACCGGCCCGGTGAGCACTGCAGGAGCTGCATATGCGACACCCCTCGATCCTCCCCGCGGTCGCCGCGCTGGCGACCGCGCTCGCCCTCACGGCCTGCGGTGCGTCGCCGACCGCGACCGGCACGACTGACACCAACGCGAAAGACGCGGCCGCCGCCAAGGCGCAGGCGGTCTACGACCGCATCAACGGTCTCACCGGCGAGGAGCGCCACAAGACGCTGGTCGAGCTCGCCGAGAAGGAGGGCAAGCTCTCCATCTACACCTCCAACACCGACATGGACAGCCTGGTCGAGGGATTCGAGAACACCTACGACATCGAAGTCAGCGTGTACCGCGGCAACTCGGAGTCGGTGCTGCAGCGCGTCCTGCAGGAGCAGCAGGCGAACTACTTCGGCAACGACTTCATCGACACCAACGCCGGTGAACTCAACATCATGAACAAGGAAGGCTTCTTCTCCCCGTACCAGGGCGAGCTTCGCGAGGCGGTGCGCAAGGAGGGCAAGGCCGAGGGCTGGACGGCGTCGCGGTTCAACGCCTTCGTCGTCGGCTGGAACACCACCAAGGTCAAGCCGGGCGAGGAGCCCAAGACCATCGAGGACCTGGCCGATCCGAAGTGGAAGGGCCAGGTGTCCATGGAGGTCGGGGACGTGGACTGGTTCGCCGGTCTCTACACCTACTTCCTGCAGCAGGGTAAGTCCGAGGCCGAGGTGCGCGATCTGTTCACCCGGATCGCCGCCAACTCGAAGATCGCCAAGGGGCACACCACGCAGGGCGAGCTGTTGTCGGCCGGGCAGTTCGGGATCACGGTGTCCTCCTACAGCCACACCGTCGACAAGGCCGCCGACAAGGGCGCCCCCGTCAGCTGGCATCCGGCGTCCGGCGGGCCGGTCCAGCCGATCATCGTCCGGCCCAACGGCGTGGCGCTGATGAAGACCGCGACCAACCCGGCGGCGGCGATGCTCTTCGTCGACTGGGAACTCACCGAGGGCCAGAAGATCCTCGCCGAGGCCTTCCGGGTGGGCTCGATCCCCGGTGCCACGGATCCGTTCGCCGATCTGACCGTGGTCCCCGTGCCCGAGCAGGAACTGCTCGCGGACCCGAAGAAGTGGGACGACCTCTACGCCCAGATCGTCAGCGCGGGACAGGAAGTCCAATGAACGGGACCCGGGTCGCCCTAGCCGGCCTCGTCCTTGCGGTGGCGGTAACCGGCTGCGGCGCGTCCCCGACCTCAACCGCCGGCGGTGGCACCGGCGGTGCCAGCGGACCCACCGCCGCCGAGAAGCTGTACGCGGAACTGGGCGCGCTCTCCGGTCAGGCCCGGCGCGACAAGCTCGTCGAGCTGGCCGAGCAGGAGGGCGCCCTCGACCTGTACACGTCGATGACGAGCGACGTCGCCACCGTGGTCACCGAGGCGTTCGGCGACACCTTCGACGTCGAGATCAACCTGTACCGGGCCGGTTCGGAGACCGTCCTGCAGCGGATCCTGCAGGAGCGCGGCGCCGGTTACCAGGGCAACGACATGGTGGAGACGAACGCGAACGAGCTCTTCGCGCTCAACAAGGAGGGGCTGCTCGGCACGTACGCGGGCGAGCGCCGGGACCTGGTGCCGGAGGCGGGCCGGTTCGACGGCTGGACCGCGACCCGCTTCAACCTGTTCGCGCCGAGCTGGAACACCACCCTGGTGCCCGCCGGACAGCAGCCCAGGACCTGGGAGGATCTGGCCGACCCGAAGTGGGACGGCAAGCTCTCGATGGAGCTCGCCGACTACGACTGGTACCTGACGCTCTACACCTACTGGCAGCAGCAGGGGAAGTCCGCGGCGGACATCGACAAGATCTTCGCCGACATGGCGGCCGGTGCGAAGATCGTCAAGGGGCACACGGTGCAGGGCGAGCTGCTGTCGGCCGGTCAGTTCTCCGTAGTCGCCTCCAACTACTCCTATATCGTGCAGCGCGCCAAGGCCAAGGGCGCTCCGGTCGACTACCTGCCGTTCGTCGAGCCGATCGTGGCCCGCCCCAACGGCTTCGGCCTGATGAAGAGCGCCAGGCATCCGGCGGCGGCGATGCTGTTCGCGGACTGGATGCTGCAGGAGGGCCAGAAGCTGCTCGTGGACGAGGGGCTCACCCCGGCCATCGTCGAGGGCGACGACCCGCTCAAGCAGCTGAAGATCATCCCGATCGACGTCAAGACGCTCGTCGAGAAGGGCCCGGAGTGGAGCCGGCGGTACGAGAAGGTCGTCGCCGGCGGCGAGGTGCTGTCCGAATGACGACCGCATCCCCCGCCGTGACCGCCGAGCGGTCGGCGCCGCGCACTCCGCGACGCCGGTGGTGGCCGACCCCGAAACTGATCATCATCATCGCAGTCGCGGGCGCCATCGGCTACCTCGCCCTCGTGCCCCTCTACTACCTGCTCTGGGGCACCTTCTTCGACGCCTCGGGCTTCACCCTCGGCGGGTTCGCCACCGCGTACGGCGACTCCCGGATCGGCAGCCTGATCGGCAACTCGCTCTGGTTCGCGGCCGGCTCCGCGGTGCTCTCCCTCGTGGTCGGCACCAGCCTGGCCTACCTCAACGTCCGGACCGACGTACCGTTCAAGGCGCTGTTCTTCGCCGCGTCGATCATCCCGCTGATCATTCCGGGGATCCTGTACACCATCTCGTGGATCTTCCTCGCGAGCCCCGACATCGGCCTCATCAACAAGGCCCTCGAACCGGTCTTCGGCGCCGCCGCCGTCGACATCTTCACCATCTGGGGCATGATCTGGGTCGAGGGGCTGCACCTGTCCCCCATCGTCTTCCTGCTGATGGTCGCCGCGTTCCGGTCCATGGACCCGTCGCTGGAGGAGTCGGCGCTGATGTGCGGCGCGACCCGCCTGCAGGTGTTCCGGAAGATCACCGTGCCGCTGACCCGCCCGGCCATCGTCGCGGCCGTGCTCGTCATGGCGGTGCGCAGCCTGGAGAGCTTCGAGGTGCCGGCGCTGCTCGGCCTGCAGAACGGCATCTACGTCTTCACCAGCCGGATCTACTTCGTGCTCCGCAGCTACCCGCCGGACCTGGCCGCCGCCGGCGCGCTGGCGCTCGGCCTGCTGGTGCTGGCCGTGCTCGGCGTGGCCATCTCCAACCTGGTCGGACGGGCCGGGAAGAGCTTCCAGACCGTGACCGGCAAGGGCTTCCGGCCGCGCCCGATGGAGCTCGGCAGGTGGCGGCCGGTGATGGGCGCGGCGATCGTCTGCTACTTCCTGCTGACGGTCGTGGCGCCGCTGGTCGTGCTCCTGTACACCTCGCTGCTCAAGTTCTACCAGGCGCCGTCGATGGCGGCGCTGCGGTCGATGTCGCTGGACAACTACGTCGAACTGCTGGGCCTGTCGCAGGCGGCCACCGCGCTGCGGAACTCGCTGTTCCTCGGGATCGCGACGGCGACGCTGGTGATGGCCGTGATGGCGATCGCCGCCTGGATCACGGTGCGCTCCCGCATCCCCGGGCGCCAGCTGATCGACCAGTTCGCGTTCGTGCCCCTGGTCATCCCCGGCCTGGTGCTCGGTCTCGCGCTGTCCTTCGTGTACCTGCGCAGCCCGATTCCGATCTACGGCACGATCTTCATCCTGCTCATCGCGTACGTCACCCGGTACATGCCGTACGGCATGCGTTACTCGGTCACCTCGATGCAACAGATCGCCACCGAACTCGAAGAGTCGGCGCAGGTCAGCGGGGCCAGCTGGTGGCAGACCTTCCGGCGGGTGCTGCTCCCGCTGCTCGCGCCGGGACTGCTGGCCGGCTGGATCTACATCCTCGTGGTCTCCTTCCGCGAGCTGTCCAGCTCGATCCTGCTCTACAGCCCCGGCAACGAGGTCCTGTCCATCCTCATCTTCGAACAGTACGAGAACGGCCAGTTCACCGTGCTCGCCGCGCTCGGCGTGGTGATGGTCCTGACGCTGGTCGTGCTGGTCACGGTGGCATACAAGCTCGGCGCCAAGGTCGGCTTGCGGGAGAACTAGGCCCGGCGGGCCACGATCAGGAGGACACGATGCTTCGCGTCGAGAATCTCGTCAAATCCTTCGACGGCGAGCGGCGCCGCCGCCGCGCGGCGGCCACCGGCGCGACCGACCGCGTCTTCGCCGTCAACGACGTCAGCTTCACCGTGTCCGAGGGCGACATGTTCACGCTGCTCGGGCCGTCCGGCTGCGGCAAGACGACCACCCTGCGGTCGATCGCCGGGCTGGAACGGCCGGATTCCGGGACCATCGAGGTCGGCGGCCGGGCGCTGTTCCGAGCCTTGGAGGGCCAGCGGGTGGTCAGCGTCGCCGCGAACGAACGCGGGCTCGGCATGGTCTTCCAGTCGTACGCGATCTGGCCGCACATGTCGGTCTTCGACAACGTCGCCTTCCCCCTGCAGGTGCGCCGGCGCGGGCAGCGCCCCAGCAAGCGGGAGATCGGCGAACGCGTCGGCCGGGTGCTCGCCACGATGGAGCTGGACGCGCTCGCGGGTCGGCAGGCGACCAAGCTCTCCGGCGGCCAGCAGCAGCGTCTCGCCCTGGCCCGGGCGCTGGTCATCGAGCCGCCGCTGCTGCTGCTCGACGAGCCGCTGTCCAACCTGGACGCCAAGCTGCGGGAGTCGCTGCGCTACGAGCTCAAGCGGCTGCAACGCGAGCTCGGCATCACCTCCGTCTACGTGACCCACGACCAGACCGAGGCGCTGGTGCTGAGCAGCGCGGTCGCGGTGATGCGGGACGGCAACATCATCCAGCTGGGCAAGCCGCGGGAGATCTACCAGAAGCCGAACAGCAGGTTCGTCGCCGAGTTCATCGGCACCTCGAACTTCATCCCGGCCAAGGTGGAGGCCCGGGACGGCGAGCGGTACACGGTGACCGCCCTGGACGGCCCGCTGGAGCTGAACTCGACCGCGGACATCGCCGTCGGCGCCGACGTCGTCGTCTCCATCCGGCCGGAGGCGGTCGAGGTGGGCACCGTCCCGCGCGGCGGGGAGACCCTCAACGAGTGGAAGGGCACCGTGCTGACCCGCGCCTTCCTCGGCGAGGCCGTCGACCACGTGGTGCGCGTGGGCGAGCGCGAGATCCGGGCGCGCGGGAACCCGTCGGTGTCCATCCGGCCGGGCACGGATGTCTTCGTCCGGCTGGACCCCGACCAGCTGTCGCTGGTGCCGGTTGACTGAACGCGCCGTCCTCCGCAACCGCGACTTCACCCTTTACTGGGCCGGGGTCGTCGCCTCCCAGATCGGCACCCGCGGCACCGTGGCCGCCAACTTCTACCACGTGTACCAGCTCACCGGCTCCATCGCGTACACCGGTCTGGTCGGCGCGGCGCAGGCGGTCGCGCTGCTGGTGCTCAGCCCGCTCGGCGGCGCGCTCGCCGACCGGCTCGACCGGCGCCGACTGCTGCAGGCGGCGCAGGGGGTGGCGCTCGTGGTGGCCGCCGCGCTGGCCTGGCTGACCCTGACCGGCCAGGTCCGGGCCTGGCAGGTGGTCGCCTCCGTGGTGCTCACCACCGCCGCCGCGACGTTCGACCAGCCGGCCAGGCAGGCGCTCATCCCGGCCCTGGTGCCCCGGGCCCAGATCGGCCAGGCGATCGCGCTGCTGAACCCGTCGCGGGAGCTGGCGATCCTGGTCGGGCCGCTGCTGGCCGGGACGCTGATCACCGTCGCCGGTCCCGGGCTCATGTACGCCGTCGACGCGGCCACCTACGGCCTGCTCGTCGCGGTGCTCGGCGTCATGCGGATCGCCGCGCCGGCGCCCGGCGGGGAGCGGCGCTCGGTGCTGGGTTCCATCGCGGAGGGCGCGCGCTACATCCGGCACCGCCCGCTTATCTACAAGCTCATGGCGCTGGACCTGTCCGCCACCGTGTTCAGCGCCTATCGGGTCCTGCTCCCGGCCCTCGCCGTCGACGTCCTGCATGTCGGCTCCACCGGGTACGGCGTGCTGTCGGCCGCCCCCTCGGCCGGGGCGCTGCTCGCCACGTACTCCGTCTACCGGACCGTGCAGCGCAGTAGCAGGCAGGGCCGGGTGCTGCTCGCCGCGACCGCGCTCTATGGCGTCTCGGCGCTGCTGCTGGCGCACGCGCCGCTGTACTGGACGGCGGTCGTGGCGGCCGGGCTGCTCGGCGCCTGCGACGCGATGGCCACCACCATCCGGCACGCCGCCGTGCAGATCGACACGCCCGACGAGATCCGCGGCCGGGTCACCGCCTTCTACCAGATGTCCTCCCGGGGCGGCCCGGCCATCGGGGACGTCGTCGTCGGCGCGTTCGCCGGCCTGGTCGGCCCGGTCGCCGCGCTCACCGTCGGGGCCTTCGGCCCGATCCTGGTGGCGGCGGCGTTCTGGACGCGGGAACCCGTGGTGCGCTCCTACACCGGCGTGTGAACGCCCGCTACTTGGGCTGGCACACCACGTCGACGAGCGCCGGACGGCCGGTGGCCAGGACGTGGTCGGCGGCCCGGCTTACCGCGGCCCGCACCGCGTCCGGGTCGGTCACCGGCCCCTCTGCCTGCCAGCCGAAGCCGCGGGCGATGGCGGCGAAGTCGGGCGCCGGGGTGTCGATCGCCATGCCGATGGCGGCCCGGTCCAGGGGGGTGCCGCGCTGGCGGGCCAGCCGCTCCTGGTGCTCCCAGTCGTTGTAGTAGGCCCGGTTGTTGAACATCACGACCAGCATCGGCAGCTCGTACCTGGCGGCCACCCACAGCGCGCCCACGTCGAACATGAGGTCGCCGTCGGGCTGCAGGTCGACCACCAGCCGCCCGGTGCCCTTGTGGGCGAGGGCCACGCCGAGCGAGATGCCGATCTGGGTGGCCGTCCCGAGCTGGCGGCCCGGGTGCCGGTGGGGGCGGTCGAAGTCCCAGGTGCGCAGGGCCCACTCGGCGGCGGTTCCGGCGGTGAGCACCCAGTCGTGCTCGCGGATCACCTCCCAGACTTCGGCGGCCAGCCGGGCGGTCGACACCGGCGAGTCCCCGGCCTGCTTGTCCGCGGCGGCCCGCCATCCGGCCCAGGTGTCCCGGTGCAGCCGGCGCAGTTCGTCGCGCCACGCTTCCCGCCGCGCTTCCGGCTCCTGTCCCAGGATGCGGCGGCACTCCGCCAGCAGCAGCGGCAGCGCCACCGCGGTGTCCGCGGTGACCCGCAGGTCGGTCGGGACCAGCTCGGCGTAGTCCTCGCTCCACGAGGAGATGCCCACGTCGTTGAAGCCCAGGTCGAGGATGGCGGTGCCGGCGGCGAGGCGGGAGGTGATCCGCCGGGTGGCGGACTCCAGCCGCTGGGTCGCCTTGCCCATGTCCTTCACGTCGACGAACAGCACGCAGTCGGCGCGCTCCAGCGCCGCGGAACCGGTCACGTTGAGTTCGTGCCGGTTGGGGAAGTTCAGCCGCCAGTGGGTCTCGACCGCGCCGATCCCCACCTCCTCCGCGAGGCGGGTGAGGGTGTCGAAGGATTCCGGGTGCCTGCCCGGATAGCCGAGGACCATCACGGGACGGTCGGCGGCGCACAGCCGCTCCGCGAGGTCGCGCAGCGCCGCCGGCTCGGGGGCCAGCGGCGAGGGCAGCGCGGCGAGGCGATCCAGGTCGTGAAGCGGGACCGGGTCGCGCACCTGGTCCTCCTGCAGCCCGGCGTCGAGCGCGACGTAGACCGGACCGGCCGGTTGCTCGCGGGCGATCCGGTGGGCGCGGGCGAGGATGGCCGGCACCGAGGCGAGCGAGCGCGGCTCGTGGTCCCACTTGGTGTAGGCGCGTACGGCCTCGCCCTGCACGTTGGCGGAGTGGATCCAGTCGATGTTGGGGCGGCGGCGGACGTGGTCGGCGGGGCCCGAGCCGCCGAGGACGAGGACCGGGGTGCGGTCGATATAGGCGTAATAGACACCCATGGTGCCGTGCAGCAGCCCGACGAGGTCGTGCAGGATGACCGCCATCGGCTCGCCGGTCACTTTCGCGTACCCGTGCGCCACGCCCATCGCGATCTTCTCGTGCGGGCACTCGATCATGGCGATCTCGTCGCCGCCGTAGTTGACGAGCGAGTCGTGCAGGCCGCGGAACGACGAGCCGGGGTTGAGGGCGACGTACTTGAGCCCGAGCCCGCGCAGGACGTCCACCATGACGTCCGAGCCCCAGACCGGCTCGGAGTAGGGGGCGAAGTTCACCACAGGGTCACCGTCACGGTCTTCTCGCGGGTGTAGGACACGAGTTCCTCCAAGCTGTTCTCCTTGCCCAGGCCGCTGCTCTTCCAGCCGCCGAACGGGGTGCCGGTCGGGCGCCTGCCGGTGCCGTTGACGTAGACGTAGCCCGCCTCCAGGGCGGCCGCGGTGCGGTGCGCGGCCGACACGTCCCGGGTCCAGACGTTGGCGGTCAGGCCGAGCGGCGTGTCGTTCGCGCGGCGTATCACGTCGTCGACGTCGCGCCAGGTGAGCAGCGACATGACCGGCCCGAAGATCTCCTCCCGGACGACGGTCATGGTGTCGTCGAGGTCGGTGAGCAGGGTGGGTTCGACGAAGAAGCCGCGCGGGCGACCGGCCGGGCGACCGCCGCCGTACGCGACGGTCGCGCCCTCCCGGCGTGCCGTGTCGAGGTAGCCCATGACCCGGTCGTGGTGGGCGCGGAAGGCGAGCGGCCCGACCTGGGTGTCCTCCTCCATCGGGTCGCCGATACGCAGTCGGGCCAGTCCTTCGACGAGCGCGTCCTGGAACCGCCCGGCGATGTCGGCGTGCACGTACAGGCGGGAGGTGGAGCCGCAGGACTGCCCGGTGCACCGGGCGATGTTCATCCCGGCGATCGCGGCCGCGGCGGCCCGGTCGACGTCGACGTCGGGGAAGACGATGATCGGGTTCTTGCCGCCGAGTTCGACGGTGACGTGCTTGATCCCCTCCGCCGCGCCGCGGAGCACCGCGCGACCGGAGGGGACCGAGCCGGTGAAGGCGATCCGGTGCACGTCAGGGTGGGCGACCAGAGCCGCGCCCGCCGCCGTGCCGGTGCCGGTGATCACATTGAGCACGCCCGGGGGAAGCACGTCGGCGGCGATCCGGGCGAGTTCCAGCGCGGACAGCGACGACTGCTCCCCCGGCTTGAGCACGACCGTGTTACCGGTGGCGAGCGGTGCGGCGATCTTGCCCGCGGCGAACTTGAACGGATGGTTGAACGGCACGATCCTGGCCACCACCCCGTACGGCTCGCGCACCGTGTAGGACAGCGTGTCCGGTGCGGGCGGAGCGGTGCTGCCCCGGGCTTCGGGCGCCAGCCCGGCGTAGTAGCCGATCGTGGCGACCGCGCCGGTCACGTCGCCGCGCGCGCCGGACAGCGGCAGCCCGGCGTCGCGGACGTCGACGCGTGCCAGCCACTCCGCGTCGGCGTCGATGCGACGGGCCAGTTCCCGCAGCAGGGCACTGCGGCGCGCCCAGCCGAGGTCGCGCCAGCCGGGAGCGACCGCGCGGGCGGCGTCCACGGCCGCCTCGGCGTCCGCCGCGCCGGAGGCGGGAACGGTCGCGATGAGCTCCTCGCTGGTCGGGTCCACGGCCTCGATCCGGCCACCGGCCGCGGCATCGACCCAGGCGCCGCCGACGAACATCAGGCGGTGCGGCACATCGTTCATCACGGAACCTCCCAATGCGGGACCTCCCGACGCCGGGCCAGGCTCGGCCGGGCTCATCGGGGAGCCACCCGGGCGTGGACCACTGCGGTCGCGCCGTCGCGGACCGCCGCGAGGGCGTTCCGCAGCGCCGAGCTCAGCTGGTCGGGATCCTCGACGGGGCCTGCCGCCCAGCAGCCGTACGAGCGGGCAAGCGCGGCGATGTCGACGGCCGGGTCCGCGATGCGCATGCCGATCCAGCTGTTCTCAGCCGGGCGGCCACGCTCGTTCGCCACCTCCGCCTGGTGCGGCTCGTCGTTGTAGAAGGAGCTGTTGTCGTTGACCACGATGAGGGCCGGTATCCGGTAGTGGACGGCGGTCCACAGCGCACCGGCGGCCATCAGCAGGTCGCCGTCGCCGATGATGCCGACGGCGAGCTGGCCCCGGTCGCGGGCAGCGAGCGCTCCCCCGATCAGCGCCCCCGGCCCGTAACCGACGCCGCCGCCCCCCGAGTGGCCGAGGTAGGAACCGGCGCCCGGCAGCTGCCAGAGCCCTTCCGGCCAGGTCCGGGTGTTGCGCAGGCACAGCAGGTGATCGGCGTCGCGGACCGCCTGCCAGACCTCGCCGACGAGCCGGGCCGGAGAGATGCGCCGGTCCGCCCAGCGAGCCTCGACGGCCTCGCGCTGCCGCCGTCGAAGCCGGGCCGCGCGCTCGCGCACGACCTCGCGGCGGGCCGTGGCGGCGACCGGTTTCACCCGGTCGGCGAGCGCGTCCAGCAGCATCCGCAGGCCGAGCAGCGGATCGCTGAGCAGCGCGATGTCGCGCGGGTACTGCGCTGCCCCGGCGTTGCTCCAGGAACGCAGGCCGAGGTCACCGTGGGACAGGTCGATGACCACCCGGGCGTCCGCCGAGTGTTCGGGACAGTCGCGGCGCGGGCCGCGCGGGCGCGGGTTCAGTATCGCGGCCGGGTCGACGACATCGACGGCGAGGACGACGTCGGCCTCGCCGATGACGCCCCGATCACCCGTGCAGTTCTGCGGGTGGGCGGTGGGGAGCGCGGCCACGTTGCGGTCATCGTGATAGGCCGCGCCGAGCAACTCCACAAGCGCGGCCAGCAGCGGGGTCGCAGCCGGGTCCAGCGCGACGCGCCCAGCGATCACGACCGGGCGCTCGGCGGCGGCCAGGGCGTTCACCGCCTCCTCCAGGATGGCCGGATCCGGTCCGAAGGCAGGCGCGGGAACGAAAGCGCGGGGGTCGGGAAGGGGTGGAACCACATCGAGTCGTTCCTCCTGTCCACCGGCGTCGAGCGAGACGTACGCCGGTCCGCGCGGCGCCGACAGCGCCCGTTGCCGGGCCCGCAGCAGGTCGGCGGCGAACGCGCCGGCAGTGGCGGGTTCGGCGTCCCAGACCACGAAGTCGCGGACCAGCTGCGCCTGGGTGGTGGCCGAGTGGCTCCAGTCGATGGCGCGGCGCAGCGCCGGGTCGGCCGGGCCGCTGCCGCCGAGCAGCAGCAGCGGCGTGCGGTCACACCAGGCGTTGTAGACGGCCATCGAGGCGTGCATCAATCCGACGAGGTCGTGCACGGCAGCCACGCCGAGCCGTCCGGTGGCCTTGGACCAGCCGTGGGCGAGCGAGACCGCGATCTCCTCGTGCAGGCACAGCAGCAGCTGCGGGCTCCGGTTGCCGCCGTGGTTGACCACCGAGTCGTGCAGGCCCCGGAACGACGAACCGGGATTCATCGGCAGGTACGGCACATCCAGGGTGTGCAGCAGGTCGACGACGAGGTCACTGCCCCACGCGGGAAGCCCCCGCGTCGGCGACAGTCCCTCCGGCCGTTCCACGTCGGGATTCATGCTGTCACCGCCGGGATGGCGGCGACATCGACGGCGACATCGACGGCGGCATCGACGGCGGCCAGGAGGTCATCGGCCGTCAGGCGTTCGGGGTCGGCGGCCAGTTCGGGCCGTTGTGCCACGGCGGCGAGGACGGTCTTGCGCATCCGGCGGCCGTCGAAGCCCGCGCAGGCGGTGGCGAGTTTGGCGTGCAATGGCGTGTCCTCGGCCAGCGGCCGCAACCCCGGCCAGAGAGTGGCGAGTTCGGCCAGCGACGAGGCGACGATGCGGGCGAGGACGTCGGTGTCAGGCAGGTCCAGCTCCAGTACCAGGTCGGCGCGGGACAGGAACGCCTCGTCGACGGCCCCGGTGAGGTTGGTGGTGGCGAGCAGTAGCAGGTGCGGGCACGCGTCGCGGAGCAGGTCGAGGCCGGCCAGGACGGCGTCGGTGGCGCGGTGCACGTCGACCGGGTTGGTCTCGAAGGAGGCGGCGCTCCGGCGTACCGCGAGGGCTTCGACCTCGTCGACGAGCACCACGGTGTGCGGGCGGCGGGCGGCGAGTTCTGGCAGGGTCTCGGTGAACAGCCGCCGGACGGCGCGCTGGCTCTCGCCGAGCATCTCGCCGGGGAAAGCGTGCGGGTCGAGCTCCACGAACGTGGTGGTGCCACGCGCGGCGACCGCGGCCGCCGCCGCCTGGGCCAGGCCCTGGCACAGGGTGGTCTTGCCGGTGCCGGGCGGCCCCGACAGGACCACCAGGCCGTGCGGCGGCCCGGACAGCGAGCGCAGCGCCCGCCCGTGGCGCAGCACGAGGACAGCCGTGCCGAGCAAGCGCTCCTTCGTCCCCGGTGGGACGATCATCGAGTCCCAGGGGCCGTCGTGGTGGTCGGCGGGCAGGACGTGGATGCCGCTGATGCCCGGCGGCAGGAGGTCGGCCACGGTCACGGCCAGCTGGGGCGGTGCGGCGTCGGCCAGTCCACGGTGCCCGGGTCGCCTGCCTGCCGGTCGCGGATGTGCGTCGGCGGCTCCTCGAAGAGCACGAGCGGGTCGCACAGCGCCCGCATCGTTTCCAGCAGGCTGTCGAACATGTGGATCCGCACCACCTTCGCGGTGCGTTCCGGGTCGTCGTTGAAGTGCTGGTGCCACAGGAAGTGGTCGACGACGATCAGGTCCCCCTTCCGCCACGGGTGCACCGTGCCGCCTTCCGGCTCGGTGCCCAGGTAGGTGTGGCCGTGACCGTCCAGGACGTACAGCCAGGCCTCGCCGGGGTGGCGGTGCATGGACTGGCCGCGCCGCGGGGCGATCTCGAACATGGCCATGGTGATGCCGGACGCCTGGTAGCCGATGGCGCGGTCGAGCAGGAAGGTGGTGCGCGTGCCGCGCGGGGTGTTGACGAGTTCGAGATCGTCCCAGCTGGTGTGCAGCCGCCCGGCGCGGCGGGTGGCCTGCTCGCGGCCGAGGCGTCGCACCCGCCGTGCGTACGGGTCATCCCCGTCCAGGTGCGCGGTGAACTCGGGCCTCGGCACCAGGTCCCGGTACGGGGTGTGCCCGGCGTCCTCCACGATCGACATGCCCATGGTGGCGAGCAGCGGCTCGCTGGAGAAGGTGAGGTAACGCGCGGTCGCGGAGCCGTCGTTGCCGGTGCGGTGCCAGGCCCAGGCGGGGATGTGCAGCGAGTCGCCGGGCCCCCACTCGACGCGCTGCCCGTCGATCTCCGTCCATCCCCAGCCGGCGACGACGAGGACCATTGCGTCCCACGAGTGCCGGTGAATGGTGGTGACGGTGCCTTCCGCGAACTCGTGGGCGAGGGCGTCCATGGTCCGGGTGGGACGGTCGCCGTCGACTCCGACGTACACGCCGATTCGGCTGCCGCGCGCACTGTCGTGCAGGGTGACGTCGGCGAGGGACACCACGTCGCGGCGGTTGTCCCGCCAGTCCTCGATGAACTTCGCCCGGCGCGTCTTCTGCACCTCGTAGTGGCTGACTCCGGTGGTGGTCCTGGCCTTCACGAGGCCGGCTCGAAGTAGTGGACGGTGTCGTAGCCGAGGTGCTTGAACACGCGGTTCTGCGCGTTGAACAGCCGCAGGGGGGTGCCGTCGGCGGCGAACAGCTGGCAGACGTGGTTCTGCGGGACGTACAGCGTGTCGCCGCGGATGATCTCGTACCGCTTGGGCTCCAGCGCGACGCGGGCGTAGTACTTCTCCGCGATCTCGGCCTCGACCTCCCACTGCAGGGCGTAGCCGGAGCCGTCCAGGACGTAGTACACCTCGTCGGCCATCTTCCAGTACTTGCCGCTGCGGCCGCCGGCGGGGATGTCCAGCTCGAAGGCGTCGGTGCTGAAGATGCGCCCGTCGGTGCGGTCCGGCGAGGCCATGACGCGGACCCGGCCCAGCGGGGTGTCCTCCCACACCGTGTCGGCGGGTGAGATCACCTTCTTGCGGTCCAGCACGCCCGGCGTCCAGATCCGCGACCAGTCCTCGCGCGGGCCGAACTCCGCCGGGCGGTCGATCGGCCCGGAGCGTCCCTGCTGGATCAAGCCCATGAACATCCAGGTGCACTTGGCCTTCACGACCAGCGCGACGGCCCGCTCCGGGTAGGGGTTGAAGTGCCGGTGCACCGAGTCGGTGTGCACGTAGACGAGGTCGTCCTTCGCCCAGTCGTAGCGCTGGTCGTCGTGGATCTCGTAGCCGCGCCCTTCGAGGATGTAGAAGGCGGCCTCGTTCTGGTGGCCGTGGCCGTGGTTGGACGATTCCGGCGGCAGCTCCACGAAGTGCACCTGGATCGTCTGGGTGAGGAACTCCTCGTCGCCTGGGCCGATGCGCCACCAGGTGCGGCTCTTCTCGCTGTCACCGGAGTGACCCACCTTCGCGTCGTCCACGACGACGCTGTCGTCGCGGACCCGGTGCACCGCGAGCTGGCGGCTGCGGAACTCGCCGAGGCCGTAGGTCTGCGATGTCAGTCCGCGTACGAAGACACGTCCACTCTTGCCCAATGCCCGCTCCATTCCTCATCGACCGGCGGCGAGCTCGATCGAACTGGACGAATGGTATAACCGTTCTACCAGACGTCGCAAGGCGCTATCGCCTGGGAGTCCGTTAGGGTAATATGGTTAGTCCATTAGCCATATGGTTTCGGAGCGCGAGAGGACTGTGACAGTGCCTACGGTCACCTTCGTTTCCATTGACGGATCCCGGCACACGGCGAACGCCCGGGTCAGGGAGTCGGTCATGGCGGCGGCCGTCCGCAACGGCGTTCCCGGCATCATCGGGGAGTGCGGCGGCAACACCTCGTGCGCCACCTGCCATGTCTACGTGGGCGAGGACTTCATGCCGCTGGTCGGCCCGCCCGGGGACCTCGAGGACGACATGCTCGACCTCGCCGTCTCCGACCGGCGGCCGACGAGCCGGTTGTCGTGCCAGATCAGCGTGACCGAGGCGCTCGACGGCCTCGTCGTCGAGACGCCGAAGGAGCAGCCGTGACCGCCGGTGTCCTGGTCGTCGGCGCCAGCCAGGCCGGCGTGCAGCTGGCGGTCTCGCTGCGCGAGCACGGCTACGACGGGCCTATCACCCTGGTCGGCGCCGAGGCGCGACCGCCGTACCAGCGTCCCCCGCTGTCCAAGACCTACCTGGGCGGATCCGCGGAACCGGCCTCCCTCGAACTGCGCGACCAGGCGTTCTACGCGAACAAGCGGATCGACCTCCGGCTCGCGGAACGCGTCACCCGCATCGGCCGCGGTACCGCGCTCACCGACCAGGGGCACGCGCTCGACTTCGACCGCCTCGCTCTGACCGTCGGGGCGCGGGCGAGGCCGCTCACCGTCCCCGGCTCCGACCTCACCGGCGTCTGCTATCTGCGTGATCTCGCCGACGCCGCCCTGCTTCGCCATCACCTCACCCCGGCCCGCCACGTCGTGGTCGTCGGCGGCGGTTTCATCGGGCTGGAGGTCGCGGCGGTCGCCCGGTCCGAGGGCCGGGACGTCACCGTGGTCGAAGCGGCCCCGCGGCTGATGACCAGGGCGGTGGCCCCCGTGGTCTCGGAGTTCTACCGGCGCGCCCATGCCAGGCGCGGCGCCGAGGTGCTGCTCGGGGCGCAGCTCACCCGGATCGAGGGCGAGCACGGCCGGGTCACCGGGGTCCGCCTCGCCGACGGCACCCGGCTGCCCGCCGACCTGGTCGTCGCGGGCGTCGGCGTGGTGCCGCGCACCGAGCTCGCCGAGCAGCTGGGCCTCGCCTGCGACGGCGGGATCGTCGTCGACGAGTTCGCCCGGACCAGCGACCCGTCCGTCGTCGCCGCCGGTGACTGCACGGTGCTGCCGAATCCGCTGACCGGCGAGGGCCGGGTGCGCCTGGAGTCGATGCCGAACGCGATCGCGCAGGCCCGGGTCGCCGCCGCGACGCTGGCCGGCAAGCCGCGGCCGTACGCGGACGTGCCGTGGTTCTGGTCCGACCAGTACGACCTCAAGCTGCAGATCGCCGGTGTCGCGGACGGCTACGACCAGGTCGTCGTGCGCGGCGACCCGGACGGCGAGGCGTTCGCGGCGCTGTACTACCGCCGCGGCGAGCTCCTGGCCGTCAACGCGGTCAACCGCACCGCCGACTACCTGGTCGTACGCAAGGCGCTGGCCAACCGCACCCCGCTCCCGGCGGACCTGGCCGCACGCGCCGACCTGCCGCTCAAGGACCTGCTCGTCGCGACCCCCGCCCCCTAGAGCCCGGCCGCCCTGAGCCGGGCGTCGAGGCGGGGGTACACCCGCCGCGCGTTGCCCTCCAGCACCTTCGCCCGCGCCTCGTCCGGCAGGTCGAGGGCGTCGATGTAGCGCTTCGTGTCATCCCAGTGGTGCCCGGTCTCGGGATCGACGCCGCGCACGGCGCCGAACATCTCTGAGGCGAACAGGATGTTGTCGGCGTCGATGACCCGGTGCAGCAGGTCGATCCCGGCCTGGTGGTAGACGCAGGTGTCGAAGAAGACGTTGCGCATGACGTGCTCCGCCAGCGGCGGCCGGCCGAGCCGGTCGGCCAGCCCCCGGTAGCGTCCCCAGTGGTACGGCACCGCGCCGCCCCCGTGCGGGATCACGAACCGCAGGCTCGGGAACCGGCCGAACAGGTCACCCTCGAGCAGCTGCATGAACGCGGTGGTGTCCGCGTTGAGGTAGTGCGCGCCGAGCGCGTGGAAGTTGAGGTTGCAGGATTCCGAGACGTGAATCATCGCGGGCACGTCCAGCTCGACCATCGCCTCGTACAGCGGGAACCAGTACTCGTCGGTCAGCGGCTTGGCGGTCCAGTGGCCGCCGGACGGATCCGGGTTGAGATTGCAGCCGACGAAGCCCAGGCCTGCCACGCATCGGCGCAGCTCCGCGATCGAGTCGTCCAGGGATCCGCCCGGCGTCTGCGGCAGCTGGCAGACCCCGGCGAAGTGCCGCGGGAACAGCTCGGCCACGCGGTGCACCAGATCGTTGCAGACCTTGGCCCAGGTTCGGGCGGTGGCCGGGTCGGTGACGTGGTGGGCCATGGCCGAGGCCCGGGGTGAGAAGATCATCAGGTCGCCGCCCCGCTCGCGCAGCAGCCTGAGCTGGGTGCCCTCGATGCTCTCGCGGATCGCGTCGTCGCTGATGGCGGCGAGCCGAGGCGCCGGGCGGCCCTGGTCGGCCAGGCGGGCGAGCTGGTCGTCGCGGAAGGCCCCGAGCGCGGCCGGCGCGGTGGTGTAGTGGCCGTGGCAGTCGATGATCATTCGTCCGGCTCCTGGTCGACGTAGGTGAGTCCCTTGCGCGCGAGCCGCTCCCGCATCCCGCCGACGTCGAGGCTGAGTTCCCCCGCCCGGTAGCGCGCGCGGGAGGCCGCTTCCTTCTCCTCGCGCGCCCGCGCGGCGGCCAGGACCGCGTCGGCCCGGCGGCGCGACACGACGACGACCCCGTCGTCGTCGGCGACGATCACGTCACCGGGATGGACCAGCGCACCGGCGATGACCAGCGGGGTGTTGACGTCCCCGAGGGTCTCCTTGACGGTCCCCGTCGCGGAGACGCATTTCGACCAGACCGGAAAGCCCATCCGGGTCAGCTCGGCCACGTCCCGGCACCCGGCGTCGATCACCAGTCCGCGTACCCCGCGCGCCTGGAGCGCGGTGGCGAGCAGTTCACCGAAATATCCGGCTTCGGAGGGCGAGGTGGGGGCCACCACCAGGAAATCCACGTCGCGGCACTGCTCCACCGCGACGTGGATCATCCAGTTGTCCCCAGGCGGCACGCTGACCGTCACCGCGGGGCCGCAGGCGCGCGCTCCCGGGTAGATCGGCCGCAGGCGCGCGTCCAGCAGGCCGGTACGCCCCTGCGCCTCGTGGATCGTCGCGACACCCAGCGCCGCGAATCCCGCCACGGTCGGCTCGTCGGGGCGGTGGATGTTACGGACGACGATGCTCATCCCACTCCGTTCGGCAGCACGGACACGTGGATGGCGTCCGGATCGCCCTGCCCGGCCACCGTGCGGACCGCGCTGTCGACGTCGTGCAGGCCGAACGTGTGCGTGGTGAGCAGATCCAGCGGGAACCGGTCCGACGCCAGCTGCGCCAGGGCCAGCTCGCAGGACCGGAAGCTGTGCCCGCGGGCGCTCTTGATGGTGATGGCCTTCTCGGTCACCTTCTTCACCGGGAAGTCGGGGAAGGCGGCCATCTCCCCCTGGATCAGCAGCGTCCCGGCCCGCCGCTTGAGCGCGTCGATGCCCAGCAGGACGGGGGTGACACCGGCTCCCGCCGTGCAGTCGAGCACCACGTCGACGCCCTTCCCCCCGGTGATGTCCATGATCTGCTCCAGCGGGTCGTGCGCCTGGACGTCGATGACATGATCCGCCCCCAGGGTCCTGGCGAGCTCCAGCCGGGCGGCGTCCCGCGTCGTGCCGGTCACGATGATGCGCGAGGCGCCCGCCTGCTTGCACGCGACGGTCTGGGCCAGGCCCTGCTGGCCCGGCCCCTGGATGAGCACCGCCGAGTCGTAGCCCACGCCCGCGTCGAACAGCGCCCACTCGATGCCGTTCGACATCGGCGTGGCGATCCCGGCGCGCTCCGCCGAGACTCCGTCCGGCACCCGGTGCAGGACGGCGTTCCACGGCAGGTACATGTACTGGGCGAAACCACCCCAGAGGTGGTACGGATTCTCCGCCGAGGTGTAGCCGTAGCGGCGCGCGTCCGGGTTCGTCCGCCAGTCGGTCGCCTCGCAGTGGCGGTACTCGCCGAGGTGGCACCATTCGCACCGGCGGCACGGCACGTAGTGTTCGACGAAGACCCGGTCGCCCTCGGTCACGCCCTGCCGTTCCCGGAAGGTACGGCCGGCGCGGGCGATCACGCCGACGTTCTCGTGGCCCATGATGACCGGGTCCTTGATCACCGGCTTGCCGTACATCTTGACGTCGGTGCCGCAGATGCCGGCCACCTCGACCTTGAGCAACGCGCCGTCGTCGGGGATGTCCGGCATCGGGTACTCACGAAACTCGGTCGTGCCGGCGGCCGTGCGCACGGCCGCCACCACCTGCTCTGCCATGAACCCTCCACATCTCAACGGTGCGGTCACTCTAGCCGAAGGTCTTATGGTAATACCATAAGACGTGCTACGGTCTCCAACCATGGCGCTCGTACCGCTCACCGCCGTGACCCGCACCCAGGGCAACAACGAAGCCCTCAAGGACGGCGCCGTCACGCCCGACGGCTTCACCCTCGACTTCCACGAGGAGCCAGTCCTGGTCCAGGCGTTCCGCCGGATGGTGCGCACGCTGGAGTTCGACGTGTGCGAGATGGCGTTCACCACCTACCTGTGCGCGAAGGCACACGGCAAGCCGTTCACGGCCCTGCCCGTCTTCCTGGTGCGCGGGCTGCACCACGGCGCGATCCGGCGCGGCGCGGATGTCCGCACGCCGGCCGCGCTGCACGGCCGGCGGGTCGGCGTCAGCCGCGGCTACACCGTCACCACCGGCGTCTGGGCCCGCGGCATCCTCGCCGACGAGTACGGCGTCGACCTCGGCCAGGTGACCTGGGTGCGCTCCGGCGACGAGCACGTGGCCGAGTATCGTCCGCCCGGCAACGTGGCGGACGTTCCGGCCGGGTCGGACCTGGAGACGATGCTGGCCTCCGGCGACCTCGCCGCGGCGATCGGGGTGGAGTCGGACGCGTTCCCGACCCTCATCCCCGACGCCGAGGAGGCCGCCTTCGACGCGCTGCGCCGCCGCGGTCTCTACCCCATCAACCACCTCGTGGTCGTCAGGGACGCGCTGCTCGCGGAGCACCCCGGGCTCGCGCCCGCCCTCTTCGAGGCGTTCGCCGAAGCCAAACGGCGCTACGTCGACCGCCTCCGCCGCGACGCGATCGGGGCGCCCACCCGGATCGACCGCATGCACCGGCGGGTCATGGACATCACCAGCGCCGATCCGCTGCCCTACGGCATCGCCCCGAACCGGCCGATGATCGACGAGCTGATCCGCCACGCCGTACGGCAACGGATCATCGAACGCCCGCCCACCGTGGCGGAGCTCTTCCCGGAGAGCACCCACCAGTTGATCGCCTGAGGAGGTAGGGCATGCGGATCGTCATCGCCGCGGACCACAACGGCGTGGCCATGAAGAAGCGGCTCGCCGCCTGGCTCGCGGATCGGGGCCACGAGGTCGACGACCGGGGCACCCACGGCGGCGACGTCGTCGACTACCCGGCGCTGTGCGCGTCCGTCGGGGAACAGGTCGCCGGCGGGCGCGCCGAACGCGGGATCGTGATCGGCGGCACCGGTGGCGGCGAGGCGATCGCCTGCAACAAGATCCGGGGCATCCGCGCCGGGCTGTGCCACTCGGAGTTCCTCGCCGAGATCTCCAGCGCCCACAACCGCAGCAACGTCCTCGTCCTCGGCGCCAAGGTGATCGACGAGGAGGAGGCCGTGCGGATCACCGAGGTGTGGCTCACCACGCCGTTCAAGGGCGGCGCGCACCAGCGGCGGCTCGACCAGATCGCGGCGCTGGAACGCGGCGAGCCGCTCGCCTAGATTTTGTTCGCGTCCAGGAACTCCAGCAGCCGGGCCGGTGCGCTCTGCTCCGTCTGCTCGCTCACCGGGGCGTCCCAGTACTCCGCCCGCGGCAGGCACTCCTGCAGGTAGCGGGCGGCCGACGGCGCGTGCGAGGCGTCCTCGCCGGGGACCACCAGCGCCGGAACGTCCAGTTGCAGGAGATCCTCCGGCTCGGGACCCGGTGCGGTGTCCCGGTCGAACAGCACCCGGGCCATACCCGCCACCAGCGCGGTGTAGCGGCCGGTGTCCAGCCGCGCGTACGCCTCGGCGAAGTCCGCATCCCGGCGCAGCACGGTCACCCACGGGCCGAGCCGCGGATCCTGAGTGAAGGGGGCGTCGGTAGTACCGGCGAGCGCGACGACCTGCGCCAGGCCGTGCTCGGCGACGTACGCCAGATGGCGGCCGAGCCGCTCGTGCTGGGTGAGCCGGTACCGGGGGCCACCGGCCGGGGAGTAGAGCACCATGCTCGCCACCGCCTCCGGATGGGCGACCGCGAACGTGGTGACGATGGAGCAGCCGACGCAGCCGCCCATCAGATGCGCCCGCGCGATACCGAGATGGTCGAGCAGTCCCTTGCCCTGCACCGCGTAGTCGAGCCAGCCGATGCGCTGGACCCGGCCACCGGACCGCCCGGACTCGCGCTTGTCGAAGGTGATGCAGGTGTACCTGGCAGCCAGCTGGTCGAGCAGGTTCAGCCGCCGGTAGACGCCCTGCGACCGCCAGTTGTCCCGGACGGCGTTGAAGCCGCCGGGCGAGAACATGAGCAGTGGCGGCCCGTCGCCGAGGGTTTCGTAGTCGGTGACGATGCCGTCGATGAGCGCGGTGGGCACGGCAAACTCCGTTCCAGTGAGGTGGACGCCCGGTCCGTCGTCAGGCGGCCCGGACGTCCGGTGAGATGGATTGCCCTGGCCCTGGTGCGGCGCGCGGGCGACCGGTGAGATGGACGCCGGGCCGCCATCAGGCGCGCAGGCCGCCTTTGATCTGCTGTCCAGCGCGTACGTCCTCGGCGTAGGCGGTGATGGCGTCATAGCTGATCCGGGCGACGTTCGCGTAGGTCTCGGGTGGGTCGTCCAGTGCCGATTCCGCATAGCCGATAGCCGCGGTGGCCATGCGCATCCGCCCGTCCAGCCACGGTCCGCCGCCATGACCCCCGACCACCGGAATCGACACAGCACCCGCGACGGCGGCGCCGGCTACGGGCCCGGAGTTGGTGAAGTTCAGCAGCGCCGCCCCCGCGGCCTCCAGCCGCTTGGCCTCCTCGACGAGAGCCTCGGTCATCTCCGCCGGAACCTGCGCGCCGGAGCCCGGGTTGGCCGAATACGGCAAGCCGTACCGCAGCGCCGTCTGGGGAGTGATCCCGAACTGGGCGAAAACGGGGATGCCGGCGCGGTCGACGGCCGTCACCGCGTCCAGGTGGTCGGCGGCGCCGTCCAGTTTCACCATGTCGACGCCGGCCTCCTTGACCAGCCTGATCGCGGCTCGTACCGCACTGGCCGGTCCTTCCTGCAGTGGCCCGAACGGGAAGTCGCAACTGACGAGCGCCCGGGTAACCCCCCGCCGTACCGCCTGGGCGACGACGATCATCTGGTCCATCGTCACCTCGAAGGGGTTCGGCTGGCCCCAGAGGTTGACGCCCACGGTGTCGCCGACCGAGACGATGTCCACGCCGGCCCGGTCGACGATGCGGGCCATCTGGTAGTCCCACACCACCACACCGACGATCTTCCTCCCGGCCCGCTTCATCGCCTGCACCGCGGGGACCGTAACCTGGCTGCTCATTGTCGACCTTTCTCTAGGCCCGCAGCGCCGTGAGCACCTCGGTCACGTCGTTCTCGTCCTCGCTCACCAGCAGGACCCGGGCGTGCGGGCGCAGCGCGGCGACCGCCAGCCGGGTGTCCCGCCCGCCGGCCAGCACCAGACCGGCGGTCATGATCCCGCCCAGCGTGCAGGCGTCGCCGATCGCGGAGGCGACCGCGGCGCCGTCGTTGGCCGTGGCGACCATGACGGCCGCGTCGACGCCGGCCAGCTCGTCACTCAGCCACGACTCGGTTCCGTCGACGGACCGCAGGACGACGTCCGCCACGTCGCCGTCGGCGGCGGGCGCGGCCGTGGCCTGCGTGAAGAAGCGGGCGTTGCTCCAGCGCCCCTCGGCGGCACGGCGGACGACCGCGGCCGCCGCCTCGTCGAGCGCCACGACGCGGGTCGCCCGGGCGGGGGCGATCGGTACGTTGATCCTGAAGCGGGCCTCGGCCGCGGTGGCGGCGAAGGCGCAGCTGTTGAGCAGGATCGGCTGGCCGGCCATCCTCACACCGAGGCCTGCGGGACGCCCGGGGTGACCGTCACGGCGTCGCGGCACGCTTCCAGGAAGGACTCCTCGCGCGGCAGGACGACGGCGGCCGACCGTACCCGGTGGTGCGCCGGGTCGACCCCGGGCGGGGTGACCCCCTCATCCCGGAGCGCGATCGCCGCCTTGCGCAGCTTCTGCCGCGCCTTGATGATCCCGCTGTCGGCGGGGACCAGCCGCTCCTTGGAGCGATCGACGATCGGGCCCATGCTCTCCTGCAGCGAGGAGTCCTGGATCGCGATGCCCCTGATCCCGGAGTAGTCCTCGCCGCGCCGCTGCGCCTCGCGGTCCATCAGGTAGTCGTTGTCCTTGTTGCGCACCGGCCGGTACGTGCCCGGGATGTTCTCGCTGTGCACGCCGAAGCCGTCCATCATGGCCTGCCGTTCCGCATCGGTCAGAGGGCGGACCGGATGGTAGTCGAAGGTGTAGACCCAGCAGTTCTCGTCGTCGATCGGGACCCAGAAGTGCCCGTGCACCGGATGGTCGCCGCGCGGCGGGACCATCGTGAAGCTCGGCATGATCCACGGCGTGATGCGCCAGTAGTACGTGCCCTCCTCCGCGTTGCGCCGGGCGCCGACGAACAGCCCCCCGTCCGCCTCCGCGACCTCGAAGTACGGCTTCAGGTCCTTCATGTTGTACTGGTTGCCCCGGGCGCCCTTGAACAGCGGGTCGGTCTTCAACGCGCCGGAGTGCAGCCAGGAGACGTGGCTGGAGTCGATGCCGCCCTCCAGCGCCTGCAGCCAGTTGCACTCCTGCCAGCGCTTGGAGGTGAAGGTCTGCTCCGGCGGCACCTGGACGAACTCGAACTCCGGCAGGCCAGGACGCTTCGCCGGGTCGCCCATGTACGTCCACAGGATGTCCCCCACCTTGACCAGCGGATATCCGGTGAGCTTGACGTTGCTGCAGAAGTTGCTGTTCTCCGGCTCGGAGGGGACCTCGACGCACTGGCCGGTCACGTCGTACTTCCAGCCGTGATAGCTGCAGCGCAGGCCGCCCTGCTCATTGCGGCCGAACCACAGCGACGCTCCCCGATGGGCGCAGAACTCGTCGATCAGCCCGTACCGGCCGTCGCTGTCGCGAAAGGCGATGAGGCGCTCGGACAGGATCTTCACACGCACGGGCGGGCAGTCGTTCTCCGGCAGTTCCTCCGCGAGCAGAGCGGGCATCCAGTACTGCCGGAACAGGGCGCCCATGGACGTGCCCGGCCCCGTCTGCGTCAGTAGCTCGTTGAGCTCCTGTCTGAGCATCCGCTGTCCCTTCCTCCACCGCCATCCTTAAGAGCTAATCATCATACCATTCGACAGTTTCCGCAAGACGACGCCAAACATGCGTTGACCTGTGCCTGAAGGCGCCACACAGATCGAGGCCCCGGCTTTCCCTCGACCTGCGCGACGCGATGAGGAACCGCTAAGCCTCGGGCGCTACGGCAATGTCGATGGGCTGCGCGACCTCCCGGCCGTTCATCAGCCTGGGCCCGCAGGAGCTGCGAGACGGCAACATATCATGATCATAGTTGCCAAAATGGAAACCTCCTGGCAAAGTTGGTGACATGAAGGAGCAGTCGGTAGGTGCGCGAATCGCTGCACTGCGGGCGGTGCGAGGTGTCACCGGAGCGGAGCTGGGCCAGGCACTCGGTCTGACGAAGTCCCAGGTCTCGAAGATCGAGAATGGCACTCGGAAGCTCGATGTCAGTGAGGTCGCATTGGTCGCCGAGGTTCTCGGGGTCACACTGGCGGAGGTGCTCGGCGTGAGTCGTAAGGGCACCCTGGCGCTGGCCGCACGCGTGATGAGCGGGCCGGGCCAGGACGAGACCCGCCCGGCCCGGCGCCGCGTCAGGCAGCTCCTGGAGTCCGAAGCGGCCCTGAGCGACGCCGTCGGGCTGCGGCCGTCAACGCTGTCGACAGCCGG
This sequence comes from Acrocarpospora pleiomorpha, assembly GCF_009687885.1. Taxonomy (GTDB): domain Bacteria; phylum Actinomycetota; class Actinomycetes; order Streptosporangiales; family Streptosporangiaceae; genus Acrocarpospora; species Acrocarpospora pleiomorpha. Next base: position 14,723 of record NZ_BLAF01000020.1, on the reverse strand, counting down.
CGCCACCGTTATGCGCCGGGCCGAAGTCGAGCTTCTAACCGAGGGGTCCCCGGTGCGTGCGGGGACACGCTTAGCGGGGATCGCTCGTGAAGAGCTCGGATTGGGCCGCGCGCCGATCGCGGACCTGCTCGCCCTCTGCGAGCGGCATTTCGGGCTGAATGCAGTGGTTTGGCCGATAGGCAAGGCGGTCAGTGGCCTCTGCGCCCACGGCGTGGATGTCGCACTCATGCTCGTGAGTTCTTCGTACCCGCGGGGGCATCAGCGTTTCACCGGCGCGCATGAGCTCGCTCACCACATCCTCCGCGACCCTCGCGAGGTAATCGTCGAAACTGACGTATTCATGGTGAGAACACCCGCTGAACAGCGCGCGAACGCTTTCGCTGCTGCCCTGCTCATGCCCGTCGACGGGCTCCACGAGGTGATTGCCGGGCGTCCACTCGACAAGGGTGTTCTCGGCGAGCTCATGCGGGAGTTCGATGTCAGCTACCGTGCGCTGGTCTACCGGCTCGCCGACCGCTCAGTTCGCCTGCTCAGCGACGCCCAGCGCGACACCTGGCTGGCGCAGACCCCGACAAGTGTGCTTCGCGCCGCAGGCGACCTCACCCCACACGATCTGACCACCCCCGACGAGACCCGACGCCTTCCGCCGCGCCTGTGGATGGCCGCTCAGCAGGGCTACCAAAACGGCCGTGTAGGGCTCGGGGTGCTCAGCTCATTGCTCGACGAGGACCCGGACATCCTGTTCGCGCGCCTCGCCGACGCCGGTATACAGCCCCCCCGCCGTTCATGACGACCTGACTGATCTATGACCGAGACTTCAGCGGCCTTCCTGTTCGACACCTGCTCGATCATCAATCTGTCATACCACTCGCCGGTCGCCGCGCTTTCAAGAATCGGTATGCCGGTCGCGCCGGGTGGACGCGCGCGGTACAGATGGAACTAACCCGGCAGCGCACGCGGAAGCCTCCCCATCCGCAGGCAGGGCGAGCCTGCAACTGGGCGATAAGCTGGCTGGATCGCCCTATCGAGATCACTGATGAAGCCGGCCAAGTCGCGATCGAGGGCATTCGCACCGCGATCGCTGTCGGCTGCGATGACGACAGCCTCGACCACCTCGGGGAGGCCGCCAGCATCCACCTGCTGACGAAAGCCGGCACCGGCCGCCTTATCAGCGACGACCACGGTGCCCGAGCGATTGCCCGCGACCGCCGTTACAGCGTGCGTGCCGCGTCCACAGTCGGTGTTCTCGGCGAGTTACTCGCCCGTGGCATCTCCGCCCCGGAGACCGTCGACGACTACCTTGACACTTTGCGTGCTCATAATCGGATGCATGTGAAGCTCACCTCGGCCGATCTACTCGCCGGTGATCTCGGTCCCTGGTCCTGAGGCGTTACCAATGTCCTGCGCCTGAAATTCGTCGACAATATCGTGCGAGGGATTCGAGGATCTCCTCAGCGGTCTTCTTCCACACAGACGGCCGGGGATTGTCGGGCCACTGCGCCGGGCCATCGAGCGCGTGACCAATGGGTGGGCCCCTGGGCGTTTTCCAAGGTCGCCACGACCTGCTCGACCTGATCCAGGCTGATCGAGAGCGGCCGACCCGGCCGCGGTTCATCGATTAGCCCGTCCCCGCAGGAACCGGGAGCGCCCCCTTGGACACCGTGTCGGGGTGGACCCGCAGCTCCGCGGCACCCGCGAACCCGGTCAGCTGCCGGTCCTGATCAGCCAGCGCAGAACGCGGGCGGTGTCCGCACCCACGGCCGCCTCCACCCTGGACAGCAGGTTGGCCACCTCAGCGCGAAGCTCGTCCGGGCAGTTCGCGTAGGCGCTGGCCGCGTCACGCGAACACCACATCGCCAGATCAGTACGGGCGCGCAGGCTCAACACCTCGTCAGGGTCATCGGCCAGCAGGAGATCCGCCCGAATTCGTGTCCACGGGTCACGATCGACGAGCAGCCGATGGGCGGCGTGCCGGACATGACGGGGATGGCCGGGACCCAGCAGCGCCCACAGCCGCTCGACCGGCACGCCCACCCCCAGGGCGCGCAGAGTGGCGACCACCTGACGGACCACCACGGGCGCCGGATCCTCCAGCATCCCGCCCAGCTCTGCCTTCGCCCCCAGGCGGCGCAGCGTCCGCACCGCTTCCGCGCGGACACGCGGCCTGGGATCCTCCAGGTGGGGAAGCACCAGGTCAGCGTCGGCGGCGGTACCGCAGTCACCGAGCCCGGCCAGGAGCCCACCCGCGTTCCCCGCGGCGACCAGACGCTGACGGTAGAAATCTGCTGGATCCTCGCCCTCCCGGCGGACCGCCCACTGCGCCGTCAACCGCACCATGGAGGCGTTGTCATCCAGGAACCGCAGCCCGTAGTCGGTCCGGCCGAGCCGTACCAGAGCGGTCAGCGCCTCGACGCGTACCCGCGCCGACTTACTCTCCAGGAGTTCCTCCACAAGCTCGGGCCGGTCGCCGTCGATCGCCTGGGCGGCCAGGACCTGAGCGCACCGCGCGCGAGAGATGATGTCGGACTCGCGCAGCGCCGCCGCAGCAAGCTGCCGCCGGTCCATACGCCCGGCCTGCAACGACACCTCGAAGGCGAATCGCCGCCCGCGCAGGTCCTCGCATCGCCGTACGGCGTCCAGCGTGTCGTCGTCGGCGCGCAGCAACGCCTGACGGGCCAGTTCAGCAACGGCACGGCCACGTTGCCGTTCAGCGAGCCGCACCGCCATCGGGACAACTGCCCGAAGAGCAGCCGCGTCCGGCGGGGTAAGCGCGCCGGTCAGGACCCGCAACGCCTCATTCTGTACCGCAGGCACCCAGTCCACGGCCCGGATCACCAGCACCGGCAGCAACCGCACGTCCGTGGCCATCAGCGGGTGCCCAACCGCTTTCTCCCGTTCGCGACCGTCGCGACCGCAGGCGGCCAGCGCTACCGCGAGCGGGTTGCCCATCCGCTGTGCGACCGGGGCCATCGTGATGCGCGGGTCGCGGTAGCCGTACAACCAGGGACGTAACGCCCCGTCGAGCTCGATCCAGAGCTTGGGCCCCGCCGCGGTCACGACATCGAGAGCCTGCCTGGCGAGCTGATCGTCGGCGACGGCGCTACACAGCGCGCCGGCCAGGTCGTCGAGAGCGGCGCGGCGGCCCCGCTCGGCCAGATGGACCAGCCGTTGGATCGAATCCATGAGCGGATCAGCCCCTGGCCTGCGACGCGGCCATTACACGAGACCGCCGTCGACGCGTTCCCACAGGCGTTCCCCGTCGTGGAAGTGGTCGGTCGGTGCCAAACCGACGTGGGAGGCGACCGCCATCGACGCGTGGTGGTCTGGGTGGATGTGCGCCCGCAGGTGGCGTACGCCGCGTGTGGTCAGCTCCTCGACCAGCAGCCGGGCGGCCTCGCGGGCGTACCCGTGGCCTTGCCAGGGCAGACCGACCACCCAGGCGATCTCGGCTTCCCCGTCGGCGACGGTCGCCTGCACGGTGCCGATCGCCTGGTTGTCGCTTCGACGGCGGATGATCCAGTTGAGCCACTCCTGCCGCCCGTCGGGGGAACGACCGGCCACCAGCTTGGCGTACCGGTTCCGCAGTTCGGTCAGGGTTGGCGGCGTGCCGCCGATGAAGGCGTACAGATCCTGCCCGGCCAGGACTTCCACCATGTCATCGGCGTCCGCGACCGCCAGCGGGACCAAGATCACCCGATCGATCGTCACCGCCACGCATCCGCCCTATCCATCAGAATTTCTCCGAATGGTGTACCGGCAGATTTCCGGGGTCGAAGTAGAGCAACTGATGGTACAACGCCCGGCGGGCGGCGGAGATCGTGAGATCCGCCGCCCCAGGGCGTCGGGTGTTCAGCCCTTCACGGTCAGTACGACACGCTGGTAGGAGGTGAGGGCGGGAGAACCGTCGTCCGTGCTCTGCAGGACCAGGTGGATGCTCTGGCCAGGCGTTGCGTCGTCGGGGACGCGGAACCGTACCTTGGCGAGGTCCCGGCCGGGCGAGCTCTGGGTGAGCGAGACGGTGCCGGGGTAGGTGTCCGCGTCGGTGTACTGCCACCACTTGGTGGTGACGTCGTCTCGATCGGGATCCGTGGCGTGGCCGACGAGTGTGACCACCTGGCCCCGGCGGACGTCGCGGTCCAGCTGCCCGCTCACCTTGACGCTGGGCCGGTGGTTCGCGGCGGAATATCTCGGGGTGACGGTCCACTTCATCCGGGCGGCGAAATCCTCCTGAGCCGCGCCGAACCAACGGGTCGAGGCGTAGTCAGTTGAAGAGGTTCCGCTGGGATCGACGTCGGGCCCGCTCCGGCCGCCCCAGCCGCCGTAGCTCGCGTCGATGTAGCCGCGCAGTCCGTTGTCGAGCAGGTTCATGAAGATCGATGTGTCTCCTTCGGAGATCCACGATCCCTTCTCCTGTGGCGGAGTCCACACGACGTATCCCATCGCCCGGAGTTGCTCGGTCGTCAGGCCGGAGAAGCCGAAGTGGTCGAAGATGTCGTTGGGGACCATCTGCTTTCCGTCGCCCCAGACGCGGTAGAACGCGCCGAACGGTCCCACATCCGACACGTTGGCTTTCGTCCACGCCGTGGACAGATATTTGCCGTCCTCGGGCCGGACGGCATTGCGCGCGCCGTAGCCCCAGATCCTGGTGGACATCTGGCGGAACTCGATGTCCGGCCAGTTGGGCTTGATGTAGTTGGCGTAGGTGTTGTCCTGGTCGCCGAACGACTGGATGATCGCCTTCTGCGACACCTTCTGGTAAATGGCGGGCCACTGGGGCGTGTTCTCGTACTGGTCCTTGATGGACTTCAGCGCCCGGGCGATCGTGCTCTGGCCGGCGCCGGTGAGCAGGTAGACGGGTCCGGGCCGGTGGTCCAGCAGCGCTCGCCTGACCAGGTCGGATCCGGGGGAGTCCGCGGAGATGTCGCCGTCGAACTGGATGTTGCCGTCGAGGATTCTCGACTTCAATTCTCGTGGGTCGGGATATCCGTCGGCGTGCTTCCGCAGATTCGGGTACACCTGCTGGTAGATGTCGACCGCGTCGTGAATGAAGCGTTCGCCGGGATTCCAGCGCCACGAAGTGCACGGGCAGAGGTTCAAACCGAACCTGGTGTACTCCCGCCCCGCCACGAACCATTTCGTGCCCTTACCGTCGCCGGTCCAGTGCACGCCACTGCTGGAATACACGAGCGCTTCGGTGTTGAACTCGTTGCTGTAGAGCAGGTAGCGGATAAGCGTGTTCTGGTCGTCCAGTTCCGGGTCGTGCATAAGGATGACGCGTGGCTTGTCGTCGACCGGCCATCTGGAACCGTCCGCCGAGGCGGGAGCGGCGGGCGTCAGGCTGCACAGAACGGCGGCGGCCAGGGCCGGGATCGCCGCCCGCTTCAGGGGGGCGCGCAGCGATGATGCGGCTTTCTTCATTTGTGCGTCTTTCTTTCGCGGGGCGTGCTGCTACGGAGAATGAGTTGGTTGTAATTCGTGGACAGAGGCAGGCTGCGGGCAGTCGGCAACGTTCTCCGGTGGCCGCCGATCTGGACGGCTAACAGAACCCGGAGAACCGTGGTGGATTTTCATTCATGCCTGGAGATTTATTCAGTAACCTGAAATTAACGTGTCGCCCCAAAGTTGTCAATGACATCGAAGAGGTGCCGCGGATCTCCGGCCCCGGACTCCGCCGCGAACGGCCGACGTGCTTGTGCGCGTCGGTGCCCGGCACGAACAGCAGCTGACGATCCCCCATGCGGTCGGCAGTTGGAGCTGCCCGCTGAGCCCTGGTTGCCCCCAAGCTCCCGCCTGGCGGTGGCGAAGTTTTTTGGGTTGGGATGAAACGTCACGGTGGGTGCTGACATGTGGTGAGGCAAGAGACCCCTTCGGAAGGACGTGGAGTGGGGCAATCCGAGCGGAAGCAGCGGTTTGAGGAGATCTATCGGGCTCACTATCCGGCTCTGCTGGGGTATGTCCGGCGGCGTACGGACTCGGCGGACGATGCGGCCGATGTGCTGGCTGAGGCGTTCATGACAGCTTGGCGACGGCTGGAAGACGTACCGCCGGATGAGGAGACGCGGCTCTGGTTGTACGGCGTCGCGCGGCGGGTGCTGGCCAATCATCACCGGGACACCGGGCGCAGGGGCGCGCTGGCGCTGAAGCTTCGGGCCGAGCTGGCCTCCTGGTCGGAGGCGGCCGTCGAACAGGATCCGAGTGCGGTGCGAACGGCGTTCGGGCGGCTGAGCCCGGCGGACCGGGAGTTGCTGAGCCTGGTGGGCTGGGAAGGGCTGGGCGCGAGCGAGATCGCCAAGGTGGTGGGGCGACCGCCGAGTGTGGTGCGGCTGCGGCTGCATCGGGCGCGGAAGCGCCTCGCCAAGGAACTCAACTCGGCAGAACTTGATCTCTCTGTTTACGGCTCACGGGCCGTGTCCCTCGCGAAAGGAGAATCATGACAAGGGACATCGATCGGCTGGTCACGGGGATCGCCGGGCCGACTGATCAAGAGCTGGGGATGACCCAGGGTGCGCTGGATCTATTCGCGGAGATCACGGCGGTTCCGGTGCCGGAGCGGCGGCGGATCAGGCCGAAGCTCGTACTGCCGCTCGCCGCGGGGGTGGCGGCGGCGGCGCTGGGGGTGAGCTGGGTGCTGCCCGCCGACGGCGGTCTCGGGCCCGGCACGGCCGCGGCGCTGGATGTGGTACGCGACGGGGGCTACCACGTCATCACGGTCAAAGACCTCTTCGCCGATCCCGAGCGCTACCAGGAGCAGTTGCGCGGCCTCGGGCTCAACATCCGGCTGGAGCTCAAGCCCGCGACCCCGCAGCAGGAGGGGACCATGCTGCCGATGTACGACGCCAACGCCACCGGCGGGATCAAGACCATCGAAGGGCCGGGCGACTGCCTGGGCCGGGGTAGCTGCACGATCGGGCTGAAGGTGCCGGTCGGATACCGGGACGTGGTCACGATCGTGCTGGCGCGCAAGGCCCTTCCGGGCGAGAGCTACCAGGTGATCGCACCGATCCACGCCCCAGGCCAGCCCTTGCACTGCGTACCTTTCGTGGGGAAGACCGTCGACGACGTGCGTGCGCTGTTGGCGGCCCGTGGCGTGAACACCGTGAAGTTCGCCCGTCCTGACCGCACCCAGAAGCCGACACCAGGCTCCTGGTACGTCCACGACGGCGTCATGTCGGCCCCTGGCCAGGCGCTTCTCCTGGTCAGTCCCACGCTGAAGCGCCCAGACGTCCCTGGCCCTGTCTCGACCGTCGACCCCTGTTCCTGAAGCGTCATTTCGCATCTATTGGTGGCCGAGCACCCGTAAGATCTCGCCGCGTGGCGAAGAAGCGAAAAGGTGCGCACCGGTTGAGCGGGAATCCAGCGCGGCGGGCGGAACAGGTCGCGGCTAGGCAACCTCGTGCGAGCGCGGAGACAGCCTTCCTCCGTACTCTGGCCGGAGGGGCCGCCGCCTCGTGGTGGCCGGACTCGCAGAACGCGGTCATCGAGCAGGCCGTCGCCCTGGCTGCCGACTCCCCTTTGGAGCTGGAGAACAGCACCGCCGCGATCATCGGCGCCGAGTACTGGTCTCGTTATCAGACGGAGGACAGCGGATTCCACAGTGAGAAGTGGCTCGCCGCACTCGCCGCCTTGGCCGCCGACCGGCTGCGGGTCGCGCTCCAGACAGGGGACGCCTGGCAGGGGCTCTGGCAGTTACTCCACGGGATCGCGGCGATGACCCCTGACACGCCGGTCCGGCAGGCGATCACGTCCGCCGCGACCGCGCTGGCAAAAGCGGGAGTGGCAGCCTCCTGGCCGACCGAGATAGCTCAGGCGGAACCAGCCGGTGATCCACTGGTGGCGACCGACGGGTACGGGTCCCGGTTCGCCGTGCTCGCGCCGTTCGCCTGGGGGGAGACCGACCGGCACTGGTACTGCTGGGATGTCGACTGGTGCGGCCCGGAAATGGTTGTCGCCGCGGGGATCCACACCTCGCCAGAGGCGGCGCTCGCCGAGTGGCGGTCGGCGGTCGGCCCGTCCGCGGCCGACGCCGAGCCCCTGGCCTGCGACGCGGCCGTCGCCCAAGACCTGCTGCGGTCATTGACGCTGGTCGACGCCTTCACGGGATTGTTCATCGATGTCACGACCCGCGAGTTCGTCTCCGAGCAATTCCGCATGCGCCAGCGTGCCTTCGCCCTGCTGGAATCTTCGTCCGTGGGAGCAGGCAGGCGTCACGGGCTTCCCGACCTCGACCCGCTGATCGACGACTTCGCCGCATGGCTGGCCGACCGAGGCGGTGTCCAGCCGGCGCGAGAAGACATCGGAATCCTCGCCGACAGCTGGTCGACAACCGCCGTCCCGGCCTACTACGCGTGTTCCCCCCACCGGGTCGAACACGCCGTGATCCTCATCGCGGACGGCTACCACACCCAATACGCCGAGGCCGCCTTGGACCTGCTGCCGGACTGGGTCGAGTGGTGCGTCGAGCGCTCCGGTCTCACCGGCACCCTGGCCGACCGCGCACGCCTGGCCGCGAAGAACAACCGGTGGGACGGCACCGAAAGCCGGGATGCCCGCCATACGGAATGACCGGCTCTCTCGTACGCAAGCCGCGATCACAGGCCGTACTGGCACGAGCCTCATGTGACCGGGACGTTGACTGGCTGACCTATATTGACCGGGATCGGGTCTCGCTGGGCACCTACCGCCTAGGCGGGCGTTCACCTGAGGCCGCCGTCGATTCGTTCCCACAGGCGTTCCCCGTCGTGGAAGTGGTCGGTCGGTGCCAAACCGACGTGGGAGGCGACCGCCATCGACGCGTGGTGGTCTGGGTGGATGTGCGCCCGCAGGTGGAGTACGCCGCGCGTGGTCAGCTCCTCGACCAGCAGCCGGCGCCAGCGCAACCAAGATCACCCGACCGTCCGTGTGCCGGCCATCGTCCGGTGAACGCCTGCGGCACCGGTCAGCGGGAGATGACCTGCTGGATCTCGACCACGTTGCCGGCCGGGTCGGTCAGGAAGATCTGGTCCCAGCCCTTGACGACCCGCTCGCCGTAGTCGGAGAACGGGATCCCACCACCGCATCCTCAGGACACCCCTGGACCACCGACCCGTCTGGTGCCGTGCAACCCGATGCGAGCCACGCCGGCCTGGGCGATGCGTCGACGACCGGGATGTGGGCGTTACATACGTCGGTGAGGATGCCGAAGGCGAATTTCCGATCGAGCCCATTTCTCGTTCGCCGCAGCTTCACCGCGATCGCCTGATATGTCACGCTCGAACGATGAATGATCCGGGATCTCCCCCTGGCACTCAGGGCCCCGTTACCAAGTCATCAGCGGCGGCGAGGGGCCGCGCGACTGGCGGCGCTTCTCTCGGCTACTGGGCATGGTGTTCCAGCTCACCCCGTAGATGTCCTCACCGGAGCCGATTATGGAACAAGCAGACAAATTTATCGATCCATATGTCGATGCGCTTGTAGTGGCGGGCGCTATTCGCTCCCAGGAAGTGGAGCGTGCTTTCCGTGCGGTGCCTAGGCACCATTTCATCTCGCAGATCTATCTACCGCCTGCCGGGCCAAATGATCGAGGGTTCCGAAAGGCACCCTGGAACCCTTCTGCCCCTGACGTAGCACATCTCTCCTTAATCTATTCGGATTCACCATTGGTCACTCGACTGGCTGACGGCATGCCGATGAGTAGTTCGTCCAGCCCCAGCCTGATGGCCGAGATGCTGGAACTGCTTCTCATCAAGCCTGGCTCGAACATCCTGGAGATCGGCACGGCCACGGGGTTCAATGCCGCGCTCATCGCCGGCATCGCGGGCCCCGCGGGGAGGGTGGTCTCGGTCGAGATAGACCCGCCCACCGCCGAGCAGGCCAGGATGGCCCTCACCGCTTACTCGAACGTCAGCGTGCTGACGGGCGACGGTGGCGAGCGGGAGCGCCTGCCGAAGGGGGAGGCGTTCGACAAAGTCATCGTCACCGTCGGGGCCGCGGACCTCTCCCCGGCATGGGTGGCATGCCTTGCCCCGGGCGGCACCATCCTGGTGCCGCTCGAACGTGGCGGCTCGCATGCTCTCGTCACCGTGGGCGAGGAGAGCGGCCAGATCAGGGGCAAGATAGTCGGCTGGACTGGGTTCGTGTCAGGTGCGGGCACGCTTTCCACCGGACATCCGCTGCGCGGACTTGCCATGGTGCCGCCGTCGGAGATGCACGAAAAGAGCCTGCGGGCTGGATTGGGCCAGGGCGCGTGGATGCGCACCATGGGCGTACACGCAGACGAGGTGGACTTCTACTGCTACCTGTCGCTCATCGACGAGCGCGCCCTCTGGACTCCGTTCGGCAGTGGACTGGTGGAGGGCAGGGCCTGGGCCGCAGCCGGGCAGGGAATGCTGCGCTGGACCGGGGGCAAACATCTGGCGAAAGATCTTGAGAGGGCCTTCGGCGACTGGGAGAGACTCGGGCGGCCCTCGACCGCGGACTGGCTTCTGGAATTCCATCCCACGTCCACCCTGCCCCGGAAGGAAACTCGATGGTGGGTACGGCGCCGGTTCTACGACTGGGTGTTCCGGCTGGCCGCCGACTGCACATGACGCTCCCTGTGCCAAGCTCAAGCCGAAACGGGCTGGTTGAGGATGACGCCCGTGACGTCTGGGGCCGCTCAAACCGACTGGATGAGACGAGCGGAGTAACTGGAGGCATGGGGAGCCCAGGGGCGAGATCCCCCTGGGTCACCCGGCCGGAGTCCTGAGTCTGGATCGCCAGGCGCGTGTGATGATCAGCGGGACGAATGCGACGGCCGTGGCCAGGACGAGGGTCAGCGCTAGCAGCCCTGTCGGACGCCACGGCCACGCGGGGCCGGTCAACGTGAGATGGCCTGCGGGATACTCGGCGAATTTCGCCGTGGCTCGCGCGGTGGCCTGGTCCGCGTTCCTGGCGAGATCCCGGAGCAGGGGGTCGGCGCCGAACTCGCGCTTCCCGGTGTCCTGCGGCGTCTCCGCGGCGGCGAAGCCGGAGTCCAGATCCGCATGCCGTACGCCCGGGACGATCAGGCGGCTGACCGGTGCCACGGGCTCGGTCAGCAAGGTGACGCCGTGCCGCGTCGTGACCACCGGCTTCATCCCGAAGGCAACGGTACGCGCCGCGAACGACGACCCCGCGTACACCTCGAACGCGGTCGCCGCGTCGATCTCCCCGACGCCCGGCGTGAGCCCGATGCCGATGGCCGGGCTGAACCACGGAAAGGCCGCGTTGAGCGCGTAGGGGAGGTCGGCCAAGCCCAGCGACTGCTTCGGAATCGCGGTCGGCCCGCCCAGCCGCCAGCCGGGATAGCCGACCTCCCGCCCGACCCGCTCGGCCTCCGCGCCTCCCGCCAGGAGCTCCACCATCCGCAGCGCGCCCGCGACTCCCGAAGTCACGCCCGCCGTGGTGATGACCGGCCCATCCTCGACATAACGCTCCCCCTCCACCCAGCGTGTGCCGGGGTACCCCGACCGCAGCGACCCGAGCACCGCCCAATGCGAGGTCGCCCGCCGCCCGTCCAGCACGCCACTGGCCGCCGCCAGCTCCGACCCCACGCACACGCCCAGCACCCGGGCTCCCCGCCGAGCCTGCGTCCCGATCCACGCGCGCAGCCCGGCCTCACGCTCCCCGACCGGATCCACCACGGCGGGCACCACCACCACATCCGGCGGCGGAGCATCGGCCAGCCCATGATCGGGCAGCATGCGAAGCCCACCGGAGAGCACCACCGGCTCCCGCCGCGCCGAAACCGTGTAAACGAAGAACCGCCCAGACCGAGCGAACACCTCGTAGGGAGCCAGCACGTCGGTGACGACAGACCCGCTCGCTCCGGCGACGACGGCCACCACGACCCGCCCGGACGGCACCCGCGCGGGCTCCGGCCAACCCCCATCCGGTACGGCATACGCCGGGTTCGCGTAACTCGCCCCCATCGTCGTCGCCACCCCGAGCAGGCAGACCCCGGTCACCGTTGCCACGGCGAGCACGACCCCAAGCAGGATCCGGGCGATTTTCGGCAGCATGAAAAGAACTCCTGACACGTCAAGGGCATTCAGCGGGACGCTGACGGGGGGATGCCGTACTTGGCTTTGAAGAGGCGGCGGAAGTGGCGGCCGTCGCGGAAGCCGCAGCGGGCGGCGACGGATTCGACCGGCAGGTCTGTCTCGGCGAGGAGGGTCGCCGCGCGTTCCAGCCGCAGCCCCTGCTGGTACTCCAGGGGGGTGAGCCCGGTCGTCGCGGTGAACGCCCGGCTGAGCCCGCGCGGCGACAGGTTGACCCGGGCGGCCAGGTCGGCCAGCGTGTGCTGGGCGTCGAGATTACCCGCTAGATGATCTTGAACGCGATGAACGGCCGAGTTCAGATGGGATCGATGCCGGAGAAACGGGCTGATCTGCTGGCTCGATCCGTCCCTGCGCAGATACACCACGAGCTGCCGGGCTACGGCCGCCGCCAGTTCCGGTCCGTGATCACGCTCGACCAGTGACAACGCCAGATCCACGCCGGCCGAGATGCCCGCGCTCGTGCTCACGGTTCCGTCATGCACGAACAGCACCGCGTCCTGGACCTTGGCGGCCGGATACCGTCGCCGCATCGGCTCGATCAGCCCCCAGTGCGTGGTGCACCGCCGCCCGTCCAGCAGCCCGGCCTCCCCCAAGGCGACCGCCCCCGAACAGACGGTCGCCAGCCGCGCCCCCTGCTCGTGGGCCGCACGAAGCCACTCGATCACCGTGTCCGATACGAGCGCCGCACCCGGCCCCGGCGGAAGCAACCTCGGCCCCGGCACCAGCACGAGATCCCCCGCCGCGACCTCCGGCAGCCCGCCAAGGCCCGCCAGGCGTAGCCCCTGCGCCGAAGCCGTGCTCTCGTCGTCACCCACGTACTCGATCCGGTATCGCCCCGCCGTGTCGAACACCTGCACCGGACCGGCCAGATCAAGCAGGTTGACCGCTGGCAGCACGAGCACGATCACCCGCCCGGTTCCCCCCGAACTCTCCCGCATACGCTCACGATAATCGGCGGATCCGTGCTCTCGGCAGGGCCTTGGCCGCACAGCACCGGACGGATCTGGCACTTGGACACGGCTGAGCAACCCAGAGGCTCTATCTCCGGCGAGCTTCGAGCGCATCCAGAATCAGGTCCAGGCCGTAGCCGAACTCGCTCGTGTGGTCGTAGCCCGGCCGCAGGGCGTGGTCGACGATCATCTCTCTGAGGTACGGCAAATCGTCCGGCAGGTGCTCGAGGATGCCACCGGCCACTTCCTCGACATCGTCCGGCGTCGTCACCGGCAGGTTCGCCTCCTGGAGGGCGAACCCGCCGACGTAGCTGTCGATGAGCGAGACAGCGTGCGCGGCCATCGGCAGCGTGAACCCCGCCTCCCGGAGAACCCCGAGGATGGCGTCATGGTGGCGTAGCGTCGCTGGCCCTGGGTTTCGACGCGAGTCCATGAGGCCGAGAGCCCAACTGTGCTGCGACAGGACCGCACGCGCGGAGGAAGCGCGCCCACGGATCGCGTCGCGCCAATCGTCACACTCGACACCGGGTAGCTTGATCGCCGCGAACACCATGTCGACCACACCGTCGAGGATCGCGTCCTTGTTCGGTACGTGGTGATAGAGCGACATCGCCTCCACGCCCAGTTCCTGCGCCACCCGCCGCATCGTGATCGCCTCCACGCCGCCGCGATCCGCGACCCGGATCGCGGCTTCCAGCACGAGACCTCTGCTGAGCGGTTGCGGCGGTGGTGACACGACGGCTCCGGGCTCTGGGCGGATTGACAACCTTACAAGCGTAAGCCAACCTTACACACGTAAGACACCTTACAGATGTAAGTCCCCCCGGGTTGGCGAACGTCTGACCTACGACGCGCCCCGCCGGGGCGAGAAAAGGAGATCCCGATGCCGATGCCGAAGTGGTGGGGGCACGTGAACAAGAGGGTGTTCAACCCTCGCGCGATCGCAGGCGGGACATGGCCGGTGCTGATTCACGTCGGTCGCATTTCTGGCACGACGTACCGCACACCACTCGATGCCCATCCTGTCGACGGCGGCTACCTGTTCGTCCTGGTGTACGGATCACGCTCGGACTGGGTCCAGAATGTCCTGGCAGCCAACCATGCGCGACTCCGCGTCAACGGGACGGAGGTGGAACTCGCCACCCCACGCCTCGTCGGGAAAGACGAGGCGTTCCAGGCCCTCCCCGACAAGGTGGCACGCCCACCAAGGCTGCTCCGCATCACCGAGTTCCTCCGCATGGACTTGACCGCAGGCTGACGATCGACGTCCACCACCAAGCCTCGACCATCGAAACCCCCGCCGCCGCAATCGCCGACCTATTCGACTTGGACGCCCAGGTCGCGCCTGTGCACGAGCTCCCCCATCGGCATGGCTTCCGAAGACCGCACCAGCCGGTCCGTCGCCCGATACGCGCGGCACCGGTTCGTACGGCTGCTCAACGCGCTCGACCCGGTGATCGGGATCGTCACCGAACTGACGCGTCCCTCACCAGCCATGGTGCCCGGGGCGATGTCCGTCCTCGCCTCATTGATCGTCTCCGCGACAGCGGAGAGCCGTCTCGAAGTGGAGCTGGACACCGCCACGGTGGAACCTATGGCAGCGGCCAACGGATGGCGCACTCGTGCCGACCGGGTTCAGCGCCGGAATCGTCCGGCGTAGCGGCCTCTTTTGCCGAGGTAGAGCAGGGTCCAGGTGCCGTCGTCGTTGCGGTGGGTG
>NZ_BLAF01000019.1:147445-176793 GCF_009687885.1 Acrocarpospora pleiomorpha | reverse complement strand
GGCGCCCGCCGCTCCGGCCGCGCCGGTCCAGGCCGCTCCCTCGGCCGCGCCCGAGCCGGTCCAGGTGGACACCACGCTGCGGGGCACGACCGAGAAGATGTCGCGGCTGCGCAAGGTCATCGCCGAGCGCATGATGGACTCGCTGCACACCACCGCGCAGCTCACCACCGTGGTCGAGGTGGACGTGACCCGGATCGCCAAGCTGCGCCAGCAGGCCAAGAGCGCGTTCGAGGCGCGGGAGGGCGTGAAGCTGTCGTTCATGCCGTTCTTCGCGCTGGCGGCGGTCGAGGCGCTGAAGGTGCATCCGAAGCTGAACGCGGTGATCAACGACGAGACCAACGAGGTCACCTACCACGACGTCGAGAACCTCGGCATCGCGGTGGACACTGAGAAGGGCCTCATCGTCCCCGTGGTCAAGGGCGCGGGCGACCTCAACATCGCCGGCCTGGCCCGCAAGATCGCCGACGTGGCCGAGCGCACAAGGACCAACAAGATCAGCCCCGACGACCTGGCCGGGGGCACGTTCACGCTGACCAACACCGGCAGCCGCGGCGCCCTGTTCGACACGCCGATCCTCAACAAGCCGCAGGTCGGCATGCTGGGCACCGGCGCGGTCGTGAAGCGTCCCGTGGTCGTCGACACGCCCGAGGGCGAGGTCATCGCGGTCCGCTCGACGGTGTTCCTGGCGCTCACCTACGACCACCGCCTGGTGGACGGCGCCGACGCCGCCCGCTTCCTCACGACGATCAAGCGCCGCCTGGAGGAGGGCCGCTTCGAGGGCCAACTCGGCCTGGCCTGAGCCGCACAATCGGCCGTTGACGAGCCCTTCGCCGACACCCGGCGAAGGGCTCGTTGTTTTCGAGTGCATCCGAACGTGGTTCCGCTGTCGAAGGAACTACGGTGGGTGACATGACGATCGTGGTGACGGGTTCCTCCGGGCTGCTGGGCTCGGCTCTGATCCGGGCGCTGGCCGCCGACGGCCGCCAGGTCCGCCGGTTGGTACGGCACGAGCCCGCCGCCCCTGACGAGGCCTTCTGGAACCCCGAGGAGGGCGTCCTGGACCCGTCGGTGCTCGATGGCGCGGACGCGGTCGTGCATCTGGCCGGGGCGGGGATCGGCGACAGGCGCTGGACGCCGGCGTACAAGCGGAAGGTTCTGGAGAGCCGCACGCGCGGCACGAGCATGCTGGCCGCGGCGCTGGCCGGGATGGGCGCCCCGCCGGGGGTGCTGCTGTCCGGGTCCGCGGTGGGTTTCTACGGCGACACCAAGGACCGCGCGGTCGACGAGAACGACCGGCAGGGCGAGGGTTTCCTGGCCGACGTGGTCACCCAGTGGGAGGGCGCGACGGCCCGGGCGGCCGAGGCGGGCATCCGCGTGGTCCGCATGCGCACCGGCGTCGTCCTCAGCAGGTCCGGCGGCGCGCTCGCCAAGGTGCTGCCCATCTTCAGAATGGGCCTGGGCGCCCCCCTCGGCACCGGCCGCCAGTACTTCTCCTGGATCTCCCGCACCGACTGGGTGAACGCCGTCCGCTTTCTCCTGCAAAACGAGGGAATCTCGGGACCCGTCAACGTGACCTCCCCCGAACCGGTCACCAACGCCGCCTACACCAAGGCCGTCGGCCACGCCATGAACCGCCCGACCCTGCCCATCCCCACCCCCGCCTTCGCCCTGCGCCTGGCTCTGGGCGAGTTCGCCGACGAAGGCGTACTGATCGGCCAGCGCGTGCTCCCCCGCGTCCTCCTGGACGCGGGTTACCGCTTCTCCGAGCCTGACCTGCCCACCGCCCTGAAGGCCGCGCTCAACGACTGACCGCCCGCTCGGCCATCGCCAGCAGGTCGTCGATTATCCTCGCGAAACGGGTGAACTGCTTGTCTTCCAGGATACCACCGGAGGCGGGATTGCCTGGTTATAGGTTCAAGCCGCCGGAGACTTCGATGTCTTGGGCGGTTATCCAGCGGCATTCCTCGGCCAGCAGTGTCGCGATCACCATGCCGATGTCGTCGGGTTCGCCGAGTCGTCCGAGGGCGGTCTTGGCGGCGATCGCGGGGATCACTTCGGGGTAGCGTTCGAACGCGTTGTCGGCGATGCGGGTGCGGGTGGAGCCGGGAGAGATGGAGTTGACGCGGATGCCGCGTGGGCTGAGTTCCTTGGCCAGGTAGCGGGTCAGGACGACCAGGCCGCCCTTCATGGTGCCGTAGGCGGAGTAGCCGGGTTCCATGCCGGAGCGCAGGGCCGCACTGCTCGTGGTGTTGACGATCGCGCCGCCGTCGGCCAGCAATGGCAGCAGGGTCTGGGTCAGGAAGTACGGGCCTTTGAGCAGCACCCGCATGAGCGTGTCGAACATCTCCTCGCTCGTGTCCTCGAACATCGCCATCTGGCCGAATCCGGCGTTGTTGACGAGGAAATCGAATGTGTCCCGCTGCCAGGTGTCGCGCAAGGCCGTGACGACGGATTCGCGGAAGGCCGGAAACGTCTCCGAATCGCCGACGGCCAGCGGCAGCGCGACGGCCGTGCCGCCGTCTTTCTCGATCATCGCCACCGTGTCCAGGGCTCCGGACTCGTTGTTCTGGTAGGTGAGAATCACTCCCGTTCCGCGCTTGGCGATCTGGATGGCGGCACTCTGCCCGATACCGGAGCTGGCACCGGTGACAATGGCGACCTGCATGGGTTGACCGCCTGTTCGTTCGTGGAGCCGATCAACGCTCCATGGGATTTAGGTATTTCCATCAGAACATCTCAACGTGCACATACGATATGAAGATGCTCTCTCGTCCTTGCACAATCCTCGTCACATCGAGAATTTCGGTCGCTCGTAGTGGCGACTGGAGGGACTAGTCCGGCACGGCTGAGGACAGGGCCGGTGCCGGTGCGTGCAGGACCCGGGCGAGCCAGTCGTGGCGGGTGCGGCGCGCCGCGGCCGAGACCCGCGCCTGGGGGTACAGGGCGTCGAATCCGTGGAAGCCGCCCGCCCAGATGTGCAGTTCCGCCTGGCCGCCGGCCGCCCAGATCCTGCTGGCGTAGGCGACGTCCTCGTCGCGGAAGACCTCGGCCGTGCCGGCGTCGATGTAGGTGGCAGGCAGGCCGGAGAGGTCGTCGGCCACCGCGGGTGAGACGTAGCTCGGCACGTCGCCGTCGGCGAGGCCGCCGAGGACTGAGGCCCAGCCGAACTGGTTCATCTCGCGGGTCCAGACGCCGGGCTCGCCGCCGTACTGCCGGGTGGAGGTGGTGTTGTCGCGGTGGTCGAGCATGGGGTAGATCAGCATCTGGGCGGCGATCGCGGGCGTGCCGCGGTCGCGTGCCATCAGGGTGGTTCCGGCGGCGAGGCCGCCGCCGGCGCTGGTGCCCGCGACGACGATGCGGGTGGGGTCGATGCCGAGTTCGCCGGCGTGCTCGGCGGTCCAGAGCAGGCCGTGGTAGCAGTCCTCGACCAGGGTCGTGCCGGTGGCCTCCGGCGCCAGCCGGTAGTCCACGGAGACGACGACGGCGCCGAACAGGTCGAGCCACTCAAGTGGGATGTCGATCTGCGCGAAGCGATCTCCCATGACCATGCCGCCGCCGTGGATCCAGTAGACGCATGGCGCGGCCTCGGCGCGATCGGCGGGGCTGAAGATCGACAGCGGGATCCGCGCGCCGTCGGGGGTGGGGATGGTGAGCTCCCGGCGGTCGACGGCGCGGCCGTCGAGGAGAGCGTCGATCGGTGTCGACGGGAGCTGGCGCAGCTGGGCGAGCACCTCGGGGGTGAGTTCGGACATGAGCGGCATGTCGGCGAGCAGCGCGTGCAGTTCAGGGTCGAGGTCGGGTCGTACGGATGCCATGGGGGTTCCTTTCGCTGGGGTTCTAGAAGGTGGCCTTGCCGCCGACGGGCACCTCGTCGACGTACTGGGAGTCGCCGGCCAGCAGCGGCTGCAGCTTCGCGACCAGTGCCTGCGCCGGCTCGGTCGCGAAGAACCGGCCGTGGGCCTCCTGGCTGGTCCAGCCTTCGGTGACGTAGACGATGTCCGGGTTGCTGGCCGAGCGGCTGACCAGGAAGACGACGCAGTCCTCGTTCGGCAGGGACGGCGCGTTGAGCAGGAGCTCGACCAGCTCGTCAGCCTTGCCGGGCTGAGCGGTCATTGTGGCGTGGAAACCGTGGCTGACGGCCATGGGGCTATCTCCTCATTCGTGGAGCGGTCTTGCGCTCCTGGGATATCGACAACCCCATGTAAGCATCGCCACCAGCGGAAACGTTAGAACGATGCTCTTGACCTCATGCCTGATTCTATCGTTGCGGCGAGTATCAGTTGGTGCTTCAATCGGGTCATGGCCCTTGATGAGCTGCGCGCGTTGCTCGCCCGCCACGCCCGACCCGACACGACCACCGCCATCGACAGCGTCCTGATCTCGAAGGTCGAGCAGTCGGCTCCGCCGTCGCCGTCGATGACGGGCACGGTGCTGGCGCTCATCGCGCAGGGCGCGAAACGCATCGCGCTGGGCGACCGCGTGTACGAGTACCGCGCCGGGCAGTACCTCATCGCCTCGGTCGACCTGCCGATCACCGGCCACTTCACCGAGGCCAGCCCCGAACGGCCGGCGCTGGGTTTCGGACTGACCCTGCACCCGGCCACCGTCGCCGAACTGCTGCTGCAGGCGCCCCCCGGAGACCTCCCGCCCGCCGGCGGCGGCGCGCCGTCCGGCCTGGCCGTCAGCGACGCGTCCGGCCAGCTCATCGACGCGGTGATCAGGCTGCTACGCCTGCTCGACCAGCCACGCGACCTGGCGGTGCTCGCGCCGCTGATCAAACGGGAGATCCTCTGGCGGATCATCACCGGCGAGCAGGGCGCCGTCGTCCGCCAGCTCGGCCTCGCCGACAGCAGCTTGACCCACATCGCCCGGGCGGTCCGGTGGATCCGCGATCACTACACGCGGTCCTTCCGGGTGGAGGACGTGGCGCAGATGTCCGGCATGAGCGTGTCCGCCTTCTACCGCAACTTCCAGGCGGTCACCGCGATGAGCCCGATCCAGTTCCAGAAACAGATCCGGCTGCAGGAGGCCCGGCTCCTGCTCGCCACGCATCCCAACGACGTCACCGGCGTCGGCATGCGCGTCGGCTACGACAGCCCGTCACAGTTCAGCCGCGAGTACCGCCGCCAGTTCGGCGCGCCTCCCAGCCAGGACGCCGCCCGCCTGCGCGGCTCGACGCTCGGCACCGCATCAACCCTGGCGTAACCGGAGAGGCGGCCTAAGAAAGCGGCCGTAGCAGGATTTCACGATAAATCCGGATACTATTCCGGCGTATAGCAGTAATAACCCTCTGAACCGGTCAAAGAGTGAGGTCACCGGCCCTCCGGACGTCTGCCACCCCCCGCGACGACACGTCGGTTATCCTCGCGAAACGGGTGAACTACCCCTCTTCCGGGATACCAGCGCGAGCGCGCACGGCCGGGTCGTAGGCTTGGGCACTCCTCTTTCTTTCTGACAAGGGAGTGAACAATGGGACGGGTTGGGCAGTCGCACATCGTGGCAATCGGGGGCGGTTCGTTCCGCCTAACCGGCCGGTTCGACTTCTTGGAGGCGACTCCCCTGCTCCGCTACGTCCTGGACCTGACCGGGCAGGACCGGCCCAAAGTGGGCATGCTCGCGACCGCGTCCGGCGACGCCGACGACTGGCTGCTCAAGATGTACGGCGCGTTCCGCGACTGGGACGTGGAGCTCAGCCACCTGAGCGTCTTCCCGATGCCCAACATCCCGGACCCGCGCGCCTGGATCCTGGAGCAGGACGCGATCTACGTGAGCGGCGGCAGCGTGGCCAACCTGATGGCGCTGTGGCGGCTGCACGGTCTGGACGAGGCGCTGGAGGAGGCCTGGCGGGCGGGTGTGGTGCTGGCAGGTCAGAGCGCGGGGGCGCTGTGCTGGCATGTGGGCGGGAACACCGACTCGTTCGGGCCGGAGTTGCGGCCGTGGGCGGAGGGGATGGGACTGTTGCCGTACTCGTGCGGGGTGCACTACGACTCCGACGAGCAGCGGCGGCCGCTGTTGCACCAGTCGGTGGCCTCCGGGGAGCTGCCGGACGGGTACGCGGCGGACGAGGGCGTGGCCCTGCACTACGTGGGCACCGAGTTCATCCAGGCGGTCAGCATCGAGCCGGACGGCTACGCGTACCGGATTGAGAGAGATGGTGCGGGTGGGGTGAAGGAGTTCCGTATCGAACCCCGGCAACTCGCGTCTACCCTGGACATGTGAGTGGGCTGGCTATCGTCCGACTTGGCGTCGATGTTCCGTACGAGCAGGTGTGGGCACTGCAGCGGCTGGCGCACGCCCGGCGGGTGAGCGGCGAGCTGGATGATCTGTGCCTGCTGCTGGAACACGCGCCCGTCTACACGGCGGGCAAACGCACGGGTCCTGAGGACCGGCCGAGCGACGGCACGCCGGTCATCGACGTGGACCGGGGCGGCCGGGTCACCTGGCATGGCCCCGGGCAGCTGGTCGGGTATCCGATCGTGCGGATCGACGACGTGATTCCGTACGTGCGGCTGCTCGAAGAGGTGTTGATCCAGGTCTGCGCGGATCTGGGGGTGGTGGCCGGGCGGGTTGACGGCCGGGCCGGGGTGTGGGTGCGCGGGGAGGCGTCCCACGGGGTGCCGGACCGCCGGCTGGGCGCGATCGGGATCCGGGTCGCCAAGGGCGTCACGATGCATGGGTTCGCGCTGAACTGCGCGAATGATCTGAGCTGGTACAACCGGATCGTCCCATGCGGCATCCGGGACGCGGGGGTGACGTCGCTGTCGGCCGAGACCGGTCGCCGGATCACGGTGGACGAGGTCATCCCGTACGCGGAGAAACGCCTGGGCGAGGCGCTCAAAGCGGAGATCTATGACATGTACGAGGAAGACCTGCACGCCTAATCCAGCCAGAATGGCCATATGTTGACCAAGTTCGCGGCCTATGTCGTCGCGATCGCGGTGCACGCGTTCACTCTCGCCTTCGCCGCGCTCGGCCTGTGGACGATCCTGCGAAACCCCGCCTTCCTGGCGAACTGGCTGCTCGGCGGGGTCTTTTTGGGGCTTGGCTTCATGCTCAGGCCGCGCGCCGCCCGCCTCTCCCCCGCCGCCGAACTCCTCCCCCGGGAAACCGCCCCGGCCCTGTACGCCCTCGCCGAACGGGTGGCCGCCGCGACCGGGGCGCCGAAACCGCAGGCGGTAGCCGTACACGATCAGGGGCTGGGGGCGGAGCTGGCGCGGATCGGGCTGCGGCGGCGGCCGGTGCTGACCGTGGGGCTGCCGATCTGGCTGGCGCTCGCGCCCGCGCAGCGGGTGGCGCTGCTGGCGGTGGCCTGCGCGAACGCGCGGGCGGAGGAAGGGGTGATCATCGGCGGCGCGCGGACGACGCTGACCGAGGCGCGGGCGGCGCTGTTCGGCGGCGGGGAGAATTCGAGCCGGCGGCGGGCGCACGAGGACATGGCGCTGACGCTGGGCGCGTGGGCGCCGGAAACCACCTACGACGCGGCGGGGACCTTCGGGCGGCTGGTGGGCTGGGTGGTCGGGTGGCCCGCGATCGTGGCCGGCTTCCTGCTCGATCGGCTCACCCGGGGCTGGCTAGCCCAGGAACGCGCGCGGGCGCGGGAAATCGCGGAGCAGGTCGCCGGGCCGGACGCGCTGGCCGAACTGTCCGAGCTTGCCGCCTCCCGGCGCTACCTGGCGCCCTTGCAGGCCGCGGCGCTGCGCGGCGAGGACGTGTCGGTGATCCGGCGCGGCGCCCTCGACCGGGCCGCGCTGCGGGACCTGGACGGCCCCGGGCCGGTGGCCGCCACGATCGAGGCGGGCGAGTCCGAGCGGGTCGACGAGGAGCTGAAATCGCGGTATGCCCGCATGCTCAGGGGCCTCGGCCTGCTCAGCTGAGGACTGGCATAAGCTGGCAGGGTGAGCGTCGCACCTGAAGGCCGTAAACTCCTCCGCCTGGAAGTTCGCAACAGCCAGAGCCCCATCGAGCGCAAACCCCCGTGGATCAAGACCAAGCTCAAAACGGGGCCCGAATACACCGAGCTCAAATCGCTGGTCCGGCGGGAGGGCCTGCACACGGTCTGCGAGGAGGCCGGGTGTCCCAACATCTACGAATGCTGGGAGGACCGCGAGGCGACCTTCCTCATCGGCGGCGACCAGTGCACCCGCCGCTGCGACTTCTGCCAGATCGACACCGGCAAGCCCGCGGCCTATGACACCGACGAGCCGCGCCGGGTCGCCGAGTCGGTCCAGCAGATGGGCCTGCGCTACGCGACCGTCACCGGCGTCGCCCGCGACGACCTGCCCGACGGCGGCGCCTGGCTGTATGCGGAGACCGCCCGCCAGATCCACGCGCTGCTGCCCGGCTGCGGGGTGGAACTCCTGGTTCCCGACTTCAACGGCGACCGCGCCCAGCTGGAGGAGGTCTTCTCGGCCCGGCCCGAGGTGTTCGCGCACAACGTCGAGACCGTGCCGCGGATCTTCAAGCGGATCCGGCCCGCGTTCCGCTACGACCGGTCGCTGGGCGTGCTGACCACCGCCCGCGAGGCCGGTCTGGTCACCAAGTCCAACCTGATCCTGGGCATGGGCGAGGAGCGCGCGGAGATCGTGCAGGCTATGCGCGATCTGCACGAGGCGGGCTGCGACCTGCTGACGATCACGCAGTACCTGCGACCGACGCCGCGCCATCACCCGGTCGAGCGCTGGGTGAAGCCCGAGGAGTTCGTGGAGCTGCAGCAGGAGGCCGAGGCGATCGGTTTCGCCGGGGTGCTGTCCGGGCCGCTGGTGCGCTCCTCGTACCGGGCCGGGCGGCTGTACCAGCAGGCGATCGAGCACAGGTCCGCCGTTCGAAGCTGATTCGTTTTCACGAATCGCCCGCGGGATTTGTATCCTTCACGTCATGGCGAAAGACCCGGCGAGCCCAGGCCGCATCAAGCAACTCCGGATGGTCGCGCAGATCATCAAGAAGGCCAACCCCAAGGGGATGCCGATCGTCTACGCGTCCGTCGTCGGCGTGCTCGCGCTCGCCGTCGTGGTCGGGGTGCTGACCAACAGCGTGATCTACGCGCTGATCCTCGGCATCCCGGTGTCGCTGCTGGTCGGAATGATCATTTTCGGCCAGCTGGCCCAGCGGGCGCAGTATTCGATGCTGCACGGCCAGCCCGGCGCGGCGTACGCGATCCTCCAGGGCATGCGGGGGAACTGGTATGTCGAGGAGAAGCCGGTCGCGGTCAACCGCGAGCAGGACCTGGTGTTCCGGGTGGTCGGCTACCCGGGCGTGATCCTCGTCTCGGAAGGGCCCGGCAACCGGGTGCAGCGCATGCTGCTGGCCGAGAAGAAGCGGGTCCAGCGGGTGGCGATCGACGTTCCCGTCTACGACGTGCAGTGCGGTGACGCCGAAGGGCAGGTGCCGATCGCCAAGCTGCAGCGGCACCTGATGAAACTGCCCCGCAACCTCAAGAAGCCGGCTGTCTCCGAGGTCAACAACCGCATGCGCGCGCTGACCCCGTCGATTCCGCTGCCGAAGGGCCCGATGCCGAAGGGCGCGCGGATGCCGAAGACGCCCAAGGCGCCGAAGGCTCGCTGAACCGCATGTTCAGGAAGCGGGTCTCCAGGGCCGAGACCTCGCGGGCCAACAGGAGTTGGTGGGACGGCGCCTCGGACTGGTATCAGGCCGAGCATGGGGCGTTCCTGCGCGATGACGGTTTCATCTGGTGTCCGGAAGGTCTGGATGAGGCCGATGCCGGGCTGCTGGGCGAGGTGCGTGGGCTGCGGATCCTCGAAGTCGGCGGTGGCGCCGGACAGTGCGGCCGCTGGCTGGCTCGGCAGGGAGCCGAGGTCGTCTCTCTGGATCTGTCGTATCGGCAACTTCAGCATGCGCGCCGCATCGACCAGGACTCGCCGGCGCAGCTGCCGCTCGTGCAGGCCGACGCGGAATTCCTGCCGTTCGCGGGCGCCTCGTTCGATCTGGCCTGCTCGGCCTTCGGCGCGCTGCCGTTCGTGGCGGACGCGGGGGCCGTCCTGGCCGAGACGCGCAGGGTGCTGCGTTCCGGCGGGCGGTTCGTCTTCGCCGTCAGCCATCCGATTCGGTGGGCGTTTCCGGACGATCCCGGGCCGCGCGGGCTGACGGCTGATCGGTCGTATTTCGATCGGGTGCCGTACGTGGAGGTTGAGGACGGCCAGGTCTCCTACGTGGAGCATCACCGTACGCTGGGCGACTGGGTCGGTCTGATCTCCGGGGCCGGGTTCACGCTGGTGGCGCTCACCGAACCGGAATGGCCTGAGGGCCACGATCGCGATTGGGGCGGCTGGAGCCCGCTCCGGGGGCGTCACATCCCGGGCACCGCCATCTTCAGCTGCGTCACAGCCTGACGGCGATCGTCCCGGCCGCGCGGTCGTGCAGGCCCCGCTGATCCCGGTCCCAGATCAGGGCGGGTACGGCCAGGCAGAGCAGGAACGTCCGGATCAGCACGGCCAGCAGTGTCGGCTGGGAGCCGTCCAGGGCGGCGATCCGGATCTTGAACAGGCGCATGCCGAGGGTCATGCCGAGTGTGCCCACGAGCAGGATGTAGGCGGCGGCGAACACCGCCATGCCGATCCAGGAGGCGTCCTGTGGGCTGGCCTGGAACAGGCCGCGAGCGATCGCCCAGGTGCAGAGCATCCAGTCGACCAGGATGGCGCCGATGCGGCGGCCGAAACCGGCGACGGCGCCGGGGCCGTCCTGGGGGAGGCCGAGTCGCTGTCCGGGGTAGCCGAGGTCGACGCCCGCGGATCGGGTTCCGCCTAGCCAGGTCTGCGTCCAGCGGGGTTCCCGTGGCGGTGGCTGGCCTGTTTGTCCGCTCTGGGTGGGCCGAGGCTGCTTGTTGCCGGGTTGCCGCCCTTGACCATCGCCGCGCTGTCGCTGGTCACGGGCCTGGCGGTTGGTGGGCTGCCGGTTCGAGGGCTGCCGTTGTTTCATATGCTCAACGGTATCGGCCGGATGTGGTGGCTCCTCCTTCGACGTACCAGTCTGGGAAAGACTGGGTCAAGGCGGCGCCGGAGGTGACGTGTCACTTCCCCGTCACGGTTAGCGTTGGATCGCGGTTCCATTAACACGTGCGAAACAAACGAGACATGGGGTGGAAACGCCCCGGGCCTACTTTCAGTCTGCTAAGCCCATGCCCCTGGGAGGTTCGAGAGAGTGTTTAACTCCGCCGACGACGTCCTGAATTTCATCCGGGACGAAGGGGTGCAGTTCGTCGACGTCAGGTTCACCGACCTGCCGGGCACGACGCACCACTTCACCTTCCCCGTCGAGAACTTTGGCCCCAACGTCTTCACCGACGGCCTGATGTTCGACGGTTCGTCCATCCGTGGATTCCAGGCCATTCACGAGTCGGACATGCTGCTGCTGCCCGACCCGACGACGGCCGTGATCGACCCGTTCCGCAAGCACAAGACGTTGAACATCAACTTCTTCGTGCACGACCCGCTCACCGGCGAGGCGTACAGTCGCGACCCGCGCAACGTCGCCCGCAAGGCCGAGGAGTTCCTCAAGGGAACAGGCATCGCCGACACGGTGTATTTCGGCCCCGAGGCCGAGTTCTACATCTTCGACGACGTGCGCTTCCAGACCAACCAGCACTCGAGTTTCTACTACATCGACTCGATCGAAGGCGCCTGGAACACCGGCACCGCCACGCAGGGCGGCAACCTCGGCTACAAGCCCCGCTACAAGGGCGGCTACTTCCCGGTCCCGCCGATGGACCACTTCACCGACCTCCGGTCGGAGATGGTCCGCCGTCTCATCGACGCCGGCATCGAGACCGAGATGCAGCACCACGAGGTCGGCACCGCCGGCCAGGCCGAGATCGACTTCAAGTTCGGCACGCTGCTGCAGACCGCCGACAAGCTGATGCTCTACAAGTACATCATCAAGAGCACGGCCCTGGAGTTCGGCCACACGGTCACCTTCATGCCGAAGCCGATCTTCGGTGACAACGGCTCGGGCATGCACTGCCACCAGTCGCTCTGGAAGGACGGCGAGCCGCTCTTCTACGACGAGGTCGGCTACGCGGGCCTGTCCGACATCGCCCGCTACTACATCGGCGGCCTGCTCAAGCACGCGCCCTCGCTGCTGGCCTTCACCAACCCGACGGTGAACTCCTACCACCGCCTGGTGCCCGGCTACGAGGCCCCGGTCAACCTGGTCTACTCCCAGCGCAACCGCTCGGCCTGCGTACGCATCCCGATCACCGGCTCCAACCCGAAGGCCAAGCGCCTGGAGTTCCGGGTTCCGGACCCGTCGTGCAACCCGTACTTCGCGTTCGCCGCGCAGCTCATGGCCGGCATCGACGGCATCCGCAACAAGATCGAGCCGCCGGAGCCGGTCGACAAGGACCTCTACGAGCTTCCTCCTGAGGAGGCCCGCCAGGTCCCGCAGGTGCCCGGCTCGCTGTCCGCGGTCCTGGACGCCCTTGAGGCCGACCACGACTACCTCCTCGAAGGCGGCGTCTTCACGCCCGACCTGATCGAGACGTGGATCGAATACAAGCGCACCCAGGAAATCGACCCGATCCGGCTGCGCCCGCACCCGCACGAGTTCGAGCTCTACTACGACGTGTGACGGCGGGGTTTCCGGCCTCGGCGATCTTCCCGGAAATGAGCGCTGACCTGGGAAACCTGTCGTTGGTTGTCGTTGTTGTAGTTGCTGAGCAACGCCAGAAGGAACAGAGAGGTAACAGAACGGCCTGGCATCAAGATCGATGCCAGGCCGTTCTGCGCTGGTGGGGCTGGTGACAGCAGCTCGCCGCCTGCTCCGCATAGTGCGCCTCCTGCCACAATTCCACGTCGGCGATCTTGTACCGGACGTGCTTGCCGAACTTCATGAAGCGGGGGCCGATCCGCGCGAGTTCCAGGCGTAGACGGTCATGATGGGCACCCCCAAGCGCTCCGCAAGGCCCTCCGGGCTCAGAGCCTGTCTGCCACTGATGCCCCCTTCACGGTCCGGCCTTCCGCAACGTTTGGCGTCGCTTGCCATTGCGACGCACTTGACGCGCATTCGTGCGTCATGCGCTTCATCGGGCGGAACGGCGAAACTCGACAATCTCGCGGGTGGGATGGACCCCGGCGTCGCGCAGGACACGGTCACCCAGCGGTTGGCCCAGCTCGACGGTGAACGGCGTGGGCGGATTGCCCTGGCACGTCACAGCTCCGCCGCCGTCAAATCTTTCGACGCCAATGACCAAGCCCACTTCCCGGTCCGTCTCCTCCAGGCTGACCACGCGGACGCGCCCGGTGGCGGGCTGACCGCTCGCGCACGCTCGCTCGGTAACCAGCAGGTGGACACCGGTGCCGGTGGCCGGGCGGGCCGGGTCGAGGGCGACGTCGGCGACGCCCAGGCCGTCCATGACCCGCCGCAGGTCACAGCGGCGCGAGCTGCGCAAATGCCAGCTCGGGCGGCCGTCGGCGTCCGGCGGGCCGAAGCGTTCGACCAGCAGGTAACCATGGGTGGTCTTCATAGTGTCCGGGTCCCGCGGCTCGTCGAGCTCCCGGATGATCGCGACTCGTTCGTCGCTCTCCTCGACGATGCGCCACTTGTGCAGGTCCTCGACCGGACGCACCTCGTGACCCTTGAGCGCGGCCCGCCCGTCGGGCCCGAGCTGGGTGGCCGGACGGCCGTCGCTCAGCACCTCCAGCGGGACCGGGTTGTTGCCGCAGGCGTAGGCGGGCTCCGCCGCCCACGGCCGAACGACTCCGCACCCGGCCGCGAGGAGCAACACCGGCACGATTCTTTTCCCGTTCTGAACGACGCGTCCGCGCGTGGCCCGGTTCACCTCTGTGATGGTAGTGACGAGTTCGCAAATCACTTATTTGACATTTGCCTCGGTGCATCCGCCGCCCAGGACGACCAGACCCGAGACCACCAGCACCGTCCCGCCGAGCGCGCCCCACGTAACCACCGCCAGCATCCAGACCGCGAAGACCGCCAGCACGATGCCGAGCACGCCCGCGCCGAGTACGCCGCTCCAGCACCACCAGGACCGCGCCGACCGACGACTACCAGCCGAACCACCACCAGTTCCACGCCGGACACCTGCGACAGCGGAGGCCCCGGCCCTACCGGATCGGGACTGGGTGCACTGGATCCACCAGTGGCGTGCCCGCTCCAGGTCGGACGTGGTCGTGTCGCCGAGGTTCGCCGCAGCGTACTCGGCGCGGGCGTACGGGGTGAGTTGGATCGCGCACTGGAGATCGTGGGGCCTGTCGCGCAGGGCGCGCATGTAGGCGACCAGGTCGCCGTTGATGTCGTTGATCGTCTCGATCTTCGCGGGATTCTTGGCGAAGAACACGGCGGCGACCCGGCGAACGGCTCGCAGTACACCTCGTGCTTGGGCAGGAGGAGGCGAGGAATGGGGCGAGCCGACCCTTGGCGCCGTAGTACTGGAAGGGAGGGCGCAGTGCCACGGGCGGTCTCCCTTCGGTGGGTGCATGCGAAGAACCGGTGACTCTGTGTCCATTCACCGGCTCTGGCGTTCTGTCGTTATGTTCTCTGGCGGGGCATGCCGATACGGTGCCGGGGTGGCAAACAGCGATGTGGATGGCCTACGCGGTTCATTCGCCGAGGAATTAGCGCGCCTCCAGCGCAATGTCGATGCTTCCGCGCGGGTCCAGTTTTTGCGAGCCAGGCAATGGGATGGTTTCGGCACACTGCTGAACGTCTTGACTGCCTTGCTCGCCGGCCTGGCCGGTGTGAGCACACTGACCGAGGTAACGGGCACCCTTCTGGCTGGCATTCTTGCGCTTGCCGCCGCCGCCCTGGCCGCCCTCTCGACGGCGGTGGGCGCTGAGAAGAAGGGGGCGGCGAGCGCGACGGCGGGCAATGCGTACATCGAGGTACGCGATGTGATCCGGCACGTCCGGCTTTTCGATCTACCGCGGCTGCCCATCGATGAAATTCGGGCTGAGCTCCTGCAGCTGACCGAGCGGGTGCACGCCATCAACAAGTCGGCCCCGATCGCCGGCGCGCTAGTTCGCCGAGCCATCCGACGGGCGGTCCAACGCGAGGCGCAACCGGGAGAGAAAACTAGCACTACCTGAGCCATCGCGGAATGTAGCTGGCAAGCACCATGACTCCCTACTCCAGCATCGACGCCACCAACTGCGACGAGTCCCGCTCAAGCCGGTCGCGGCTGTGCAGGTAGATCTCCGTCGTGGAAACGTCGGCATGGCCCAGGTCCAGCTGGACCTCTCGCATCGTCGCCCCGCCGTCAACCGATCGGGAAGATCCTGCTTCGTAGGCGCGCGCATCTACCGCGCCGATGAGGCAGCCCGGTTCACACTCCGGACGCACACGCACCTGCTGCCCGGCAGCGAAGGCCGGACCCGGAAGGCGATCGACGAGGCGTTCCGCGCCGAAGAGGCGGACGAAGAAACAGAGGAGTAACAGACCCCTTAACGATCAAGGATCCGCCAGGTCGGCCGCCTGCATATGTCACACCAACGACGCGTAGCCATATTGGCTTCCTGTCGCTGGCAGAATGGCCGGAACCGTGATCGGTTCCGGCCATTCTGCGTTGGCCTACGGCTGCTTCACCCATTCGGCTTCCTCTGGACCGATGAGTTTGACGACACACAGAAGGAAGGGCCAATCACGTCAACGGGGATTTCCGGTCTTCGGATAGGAGTTCGAGGGGAGGTGGACGATCCGGAGGAACTCCGGGAGGCGCCAGAGGCGGGGGCCGCGGGCCATTATCTTGCCGGTGAGGGCGGCGCGGGCTTTGCTCATGCGGCCAAACAGCATCAGGTTGAGGGTCGGGGGGTCGAATGACAGGCGGACGTCGGCGCCTTGGCCGGTCTCTTCGAGGGTTACCTGGCGGTCTCGGAGCACGAGGGTGACGGGGGTTGTGTGGGCGGAATGGAATTCGACCGCGATCCGGCGGCCGGGGACCGGGGGTCCGAGCAGTCCGCCCGCGTGGTTGCGCAACATTCCGACGAGGAACAGTTCGAAGAACAGGGCGGCGTCCTGGGGCGGCAGCTCCCAGCGGGTTTTGGCAGCCTGAGCGATATCCCAGCCGTGGATCAGGAGCTCGTTGACCAGGTGGGCGAGAACACCGGCGATCGGGACGCGGGAACCGCCCAGCCATGGGACCGGAGCGGTGGGATCGGCGTTCTCGGTGGCGTGCAGAATGTCGTCGATGTCACCGGCGAGCAGGTCGTGGAGAACGCGGAGATCCCGTTCGGTGAACTGGCGCAGGACGACGTCGTTGATCTCGGCGACGGTGTCCACCGTAGTGGTCATGATCTTGTGTTCGACATCGGGGAACGGGTGCGCCACCTTGTCCGGTTGCAGGATCGAGGTGTAGAGGGAAGCGATGCTGCGCACGTGGGCGACACTGTCGGCCACCGTCCACTCCGCGGTGGCCATCGCCTCCGGATCGGGCACGACTCCGACCAGCGCGAGAAACCGGTCACCTGTCCGCCGCAGCGCATCCCGGCATGTCTGCCATTGCCCTAGCGTGATCGTCCCCACCACGACGCACCTCCAGAACTCAGCTGGAACACCAGCAGATTAACAATCACCTTCCCTTACGGCTTTACTCAGAAGTGCGATGATCAGGACATCTGCTGATTTGTCCTCGCGGGCCTGAAGCTTTCAGCTCGCAGCACCGGCCAAAACGGAGGCCGATGAGGACGCCCGATCCCTCAATCGGCGGACCCAGCATGCTCGTGCCACCCGACAGCGGCGAAAGCCTGGCCGCTGACGTAGTGGGTGATGCCTTCAGCCGTGTAGGGGTAGGTGCAGTCCGGGAGCTGGTCGAAGGGAAACCAGGCGATCTGGGCGCACTTGTGTGGTTCGGCGTTGATCGGCTCGCCGGTCCACATGGTGGCCTCGAAGAAGGCTCCAATACGGCCTTCTCCTTCGGGGTTGCGGAAATGGCACAGATGGACGAAGCGTAGATCCGCCAGCCGCAGACCGACCCCAACCTCCTCACGTGCCTCGCGGATAACGGCCTGGTCGATGGTTTCGCCTTCCTCCAGGTGCCCGCTGGGGACATTCCACCAGCCGTCGGCGTACCCAGTGCCTTGCCGCTGGGCCAGCAAGACATGGCCATCCCGAACCAGGATCAACATGGCGTCCACGATCGTCCGGTACCTGGGCATTCGTCTTCCCCTCACATCACCACTGTTTCAGCTGGGTCAAGCAAACGCGGGAAGCAGACCCATTCCAGCAAGACGCTCATCACCCATTCCACACGTCCATGGATGCCCAGCCCCGATGGGCAGGTCGATCACCTTAGGCCGGGCTGCGGTGAATTTGACCTGGCCCCGAACTCGATCCGTCCGGCGGCCGGCTCACCGCCCAGCTTCGCGCCGCAGGTTGCCCAGATGTGGAGCGGGTCGGGCTGGCCGGAGACCCGCCAGTCTCACCGATCTTCCACAGGCGCTCCCTAATGTCCGTAACGCCTTGAAACGCATCTTGAGCTGCGCGTTCGCGCGCTCGGCGAGGACATAGACCACGCGGGGGACATGGTATGTGGGATCTACTCCTCGGCGAGCGTGCCGTTCCCGGGCTTGTCGTACGGTCGGCGGAAATCCGCTGGGTAGCGTCCTCGTAGCCGAGGTCGGCGAGAGTGACCAGCCTCCTTGGCGGCGAACGCATCCAGTGGGGCGAGGATGGCGTATCTCTCGGGCGCGGGCAATGTCTGCTCGTGGCCGGGGCCGTACCGCACAGGTCCAGATCGGGAAGCCATCCAGGCCCCGCAGGGGCAAGATCGCCTGTGTGAGGCACCCACCCGTCCAGGGCGCTGCGCTTTGCCGTCTCCCGGAACGGCCGCACTCCTGCCCGAGGGCCTCGCCACCGTTGTCCACGATCTCGGTGACGGTGCCGGCGGGGTCGGTGATGTCGGCGATGGCCACCCGGTAACCGGCGGCGGCGAGCGCGTGCGAGTAGGTGCGGCCGATGCCCTTGGCGCCACCGGTGACGATGACGACTTCACCATTCGGCTTGTTCAATGAGTTTCTCCAAGAACGCGTGCGTGCGACGCTCTGCGACTCCGGCGAGGCGACGTCGACCGCGATATGCACCGAGCAACACTCGACGTGGACCTCCCTCATACCGCGGTACCCCGCGTGGACCACCATGTGGATCTCCACTGCCGCAACAGCGAACAGCATCGACGCGCCGAGAAGACGAGCTTACACATTGCCGACAATTCGCACATGAGTGACTACTCAGAGTTGATAATCGAACGTGTGAGCGATATCCTGGTGGTAAGTCGATCGGTCGATCCGCGACAGGAGGTGTTCCGCGATGATGACGTCGGGTGCGGTGCTGCTGCTACCCGACCACCGTGCCGCCACCCCCTGTCCCGCCGACCCCGCCACATCCTTTCCGCCTCTGCAGTCCCGCATCCCAACCGACCTTGACGGTCGCAACCCCGTCGAGCTCTCCATCAATGTCCGATCAGGTGGTGCGCCAGTCCTCCACCCAGTTCTCGACCCACAACCGCGTCCACCCCGGCGACGTGCCGGGGCGCATGAAATCGGCCGTATTCCCGGCGATTCCCGTGGCGCGGTCCTGCTGTTCGATCCCTCCCGAACTCGAGTCACGGCAGCCGATTCCAGCAGCGACTCCGGCACCTCGCGTTCCGGCACAGCACACCCCGCAACGGCGCGCTCCAGCACCGCCCAGGCCACCGCCGAACCCGCCCACACCCGGTTCGACACTGCCCAGATCGGCTCTGCCCAGATCGGCTCTGCCCAGATCGGCCCGACCCAGATCGGCCCGGCCCAGCAGCCCGGTGTCCGGCCCTCTGGTATCCGAGCCTCCGGCGGCCATTGGCCCTCGCCTGGATCCGGGCACGAGTCCTTCGACAGCGGACATGTGACTGGCCAGTGTGCTCAACAGGCCGGTGACAGTGTCCGGGAGACAGATGAACGTGCCCGGGAAACCGGTCGGCATACCGAACTGGCCGGTGACGATGCCCGGCAGACTGGTCACGCTGCCCGGCAGGCCGGTTGGGATGTCGGGGAGGGTGGTCACGCTGCTTGGGAGGCGGATCAGAGTGCCGGTCGTGGGTGGGGACCTGATCAGAGTGCCGGTCGGGGTGTCGGGGAGGCCGATTGGGGTGAGGTGCCTTAGAGATTCCGGACAGGTCCCCGACTAGGGTTGGGGCGACCGGAAGGATGTAGGAGTTGGCGCGGCATAAGGGCCCGTACTCGCGGGAGTTCAAGGACGAGGCCGTCCGTATGGTGCTGGACGGGGACCGTCCGGTGGCGCATGTGGCCAGGGAACTCGGTATCAACGACACCACCTTGCATGACTGGGTGCGAGCATGGCGGCGAGAACACGGCGGTGTCGAACCCGGCTCTTCAGATAATGCGGGGAAGAGCGAGCGGGAACTGGAACTGGAGCGGGAGATCCGTAAACTCCGGGAAGAGAACAGCTTCCTGAAAAAAGCTGCGGCCTTCTTCGCGGCCGAGAATCGGTGACCGCCAAGTACGAGCTGATCGACGCGGAGAAGGCGAACTATGCGATCGTGGACATGTGCCGGTGGCTGGCCGTTTCCCGATCTGGTTTCTATGAATGGCGGGAACGTCCCGCTTCGGCGACCGCCGAGCGGCGGGAGCGGCTGAAGGTGGCGATTACGCGGGTTTTCGCCGAGCATTACGAGACCTATGGGTATCGGCGTGTGCACGCGGGATTATGCCGCCAAGGCGAGCGGGTCAGCCCGGAGACGGTGCGGGCGCTGATGCGCGAGTTGGGCCTGGTGGTCTGCCAGCCGGCGCCGTGGCGGCCGGTCACCACCGAAGCCGGCGACGGGCATCGCATCCCGGACCTGTTGGGGCGGGACTTCACCGCGCCGGCGCCGGGGGTGAAGTTCGTGGGCGACATCACCTATGTTCCGACCTGGGAGGGGTTTTTGTATGTGGCGACGGTCATCGACTGCTACAGCAAGAAAGTCGTTGGCTGGGCGATGGCCGACCATTTCAAGACGCCGCTGATCGAGGTGGCCATGGATATGGCCGCGGTTAATGTCTCATTCGTCGAGGGGGCGGTTTTCCATTCGGATCGCGGGTCGAACTACACGTCGGAGGCATTCGGTCGGAAACTGGACAGTATGGGTGTCCGGCAGTCGGTTGGCCGCACTGGGGTGTGCTGGGATAATGCGATGGCTGAGTCGTTCTTCTCGATGCTGAAGAACGAGTGGCTCAACAGGTTCACATTCGCAACCCGGGACAAGGCACGCCGTCAGGTTGTCCGATACATCGAAGGATTCTATAATCGCAGGCGTCTGCATTCAGGGCTGGGTTATCAGACTCCGCAGGAAGTCGAGGACCGGTACCTGGCCGGGCAGTCTGTAGCGTAAGTCAGACCACCAGACGCTGTCCGGAATCGCTGGGGCCCCTCACCCCCACCGCCATCGCACCCAACCCCGGCCCCGCCCAGGGGGTCGTATCCGACTCCGGCATGGCCCCCACCGCCATCGCAGCCGACCCCGGCCCCGCCCAGGGGGTCGTATCCGACTCCGGCCCCGGCATCGCCCGCACCGGCGTCGCACCCAACCTCGGCATCGCCCGGGGTGTCACACCCGCCCCCGACCCCGCCGCCATCGGACCCGACGCCAGCATCGCCCGGGGCATCACACCCAACCCCCGTCTCGCCCCCGCCGCCGTCGCATCCGACACCGGTATCACCCGCACCAGCGCCGCACCCCACCCCGGCACCTCCCGGGGTGTCACACCCGACCCCGTCATGGCCGACGCCACCGCATCTGACCCCGGCATCGCCCGCATCGGCGCCGCACTCAACCCACCCCTTGCCCGGGACATCGCACCCGACCCCGGTCGGGGCGTCGCAGCCAACCCCGGCATCGCCCCCACCAGCGCCGCGCTCAGCCCCAGTCTCGCTCGGGAGGTCGTACGCGACTCCGGCCGCGTAGCCGACTCCGCATCCGGTACCGGAGCGGGCGGACGACGCGCGCCTACGGGCAGGCGCCGGGCAGCCTCACCCCACGAGCGCGGTATGAGGGCGGGGGCGCTGTGCCCGCTGTGCCCGCTGTCCCCTGGTATGGGTCCGGGCTGCCCTTCTTTGTTGGGGTTGGGTGGGGTTAGGGGTTGGTGAGCAGGGTGGTTATTTCGCGGGCGCAGCCCCAGGACATGCTTACGCCGGTGCCGGCGTGGCCGTAGCAGTGGATTAGGTGGGGGTTGGTGGGGTCGGGTTCTAGGCGGATGGTGGGGCGGCCGGGGCGGAGGCCTACCTCTACGGCGAGGATTTTGGCTGTGGCGAGGCGGGGTTCGATGGCGATGCAGCGGGCGAGGATGGCTTGGGTTTGGGTGTCGTCGGGGGTGAGGCTCCAGTTGTCGGGGGCGGCGTTGCCGCCGAGGACGACGCGGCTGGAGTGGGGCATGTAGCAGGTCCAGTCGGTTTCGACGCCGCCTTCGTAGAAGAAGTCGTCCAGGCCGGGGTTCTCGACGACGACGTGCTGGCCCCGGATGGGGTGGACCTGGTCGTCGTTGGCCAGGGCGGCGGCTCCGACGCCGGTGCAGTTGACGACGACGGGGGCGGCGGTGGCCGGTTCTTCCAGGGAGTTCACGGTGCGGACTTCGATGTCGCCGCCTGCCTCGATCAGGCGGTCGATGAGGTAGTTCAGGTAGACGGGCATGTCGACGAGGGGTGAGGTGATCCAGAAGGCGACGGGGAAGCCGGCGCTCTCGGCGGGTGTGCACGGCTGGAAGCCGGGGAGCTCGGTGGCCCAGGGTGGGATGCTGTTGCCGAGGCGGCTGACCAGGCGGCCGCGGGCGACTCTTGAACCGGTGCGTGGGTCCTTGGCGAGTTCGGTGAACTCGTCCATGGAGGCGCGCTGCCAGCGGACGGTCGACGACAGCGGTTCGCTGAAGACCGGGCCGCCGATCATGGCTCCGGCCACGGCGGATGTGGTGCGCTCCCGGAGCAGCGAACTCCAGACCTTGACCCGCAGGCCGCTTTCCGCGAGGCATACGGCCGTGGTCAGGCCGATGACGCCGCCGCCGACGACTATGACATCTGCTCTGTCTGCCATGGTGTCCCCTCGACGAGCCTGCCCCTTATGTGGGGATCATGCCCGTCAGTCAGTGGTGGTAACTGTGCAGGACGGCGTGTCCCCGGCCGCGGCCGATGATCCACTTGTTGATGGGCGTGGTGACGGCGAAGGCTATCGCCAGGGAGCCGATCAGGGCGCCCCAGAACAGCGCGGTCGTCAATCCCGCGTCCATCGCGCCTGGAACCGCCAGCATGACGGTATTGTCCACGATCTCCATCACCAGGATCGACAGCGTGTCGGCCGCCAGGGCCAGCCGGATCGTCCGGCGCCAGCTCAGGCCTGCCCGGCGGAGGCCGCGCAGCGTCAGCGCGTACCCAAAGAAGAAGGCCAGCACGATGGCCAGGATCAGGGTCGGGAGATTGGGCCAGCCCAGGGCGGTGCCGATGACCATGCCCAGGATCTCGCCGGTGGCGCAGCCTATGAGGCAGTGCAGTGTCGCGGATACGGCGGTTGACCAGCTCGCCCCGTTACGGTGGTCCATTTCTGCTCCCAGAATCCGGTACGTGACCCGCCTGCTCCGGCAGGCCATACCCCCATAGGGTATGTGGGCGAGAACAACGCTCTGGTCATTCCGATTCCAGGAAGGTGGCTTCGGCCAGCTGCAATCTGGCCAGCTGAGCGGAAGAGAATCGGGCGCCCGCCCTCCACGGTGGAGGACGGGCGCCGGGGTTCAGCGATCGGCTGGGGCGGCCAGCCGTTCTGCTTCCCAGTGCAGGGCCTCGACGAGGACGAGTTCCAGATGGAGCTCGGTGTCGACAAGGCTGTCCAGGACGTCCATTCGGGCCTCCCTGACAATCATGACGCCCCATCAGTCACATAGGTTCACACGCTCGGCCCACAAAACCGAAAGAGATTCAAGTGGGTCGATCGGCGGACAGAATCCGGCTCCGGCGAGCCTTTCGAGGGAACGCCCAGGGGCGAGACAGCCGCTATCACAGCGATGATTGACCACCCAGCCACAGGCGCCCCGGGTTAGGAAAGGCCGGGGATTCGCCGTGTTTTCGGCTGCCCGGCTACAGGCGGTCCGGGTCAGGAAAGGTCGGGGAATCACCGTGCTTGTCGACTGCCCGGCCGCAGGCGGCCCGCGTGATGAAAGGCTGCGGCCTTCGCTGCCTCAAGCAAGGAGTCGATGTTGCGTTGAGCGTCGGTCGGTACCCGCCTACCTGCGGATGTGCGCTCCCTGGCTCAGCCCCGATGACGAGTCGACTCCGGTCGGCGCCGTGTTCTCCGTCACGCCACCCCTACGCCACTGGCACTACGAGATCGGCGCGGTCGGGACCCTCCTCGATGGTGCCGTGGGCTACCCCTCCTGCAACGACAACCCGGCGGTCGTGCAGAAGGTCCGCACCACGGGATTCACTGTGCCGATCGGCTACCCGGCCGAGCTGTGGGGCAGCGGGCGGGTAAAGGCAGAATCCTGGGCTGTGCCACGGTCCGGGCGGGGATGGGTCAGGGAAGGGTGGGGAGTTTTGTTGTGTAGAGCCAGGAGGCGAAAAGGGGGTCTAGGGGTTCTGGTGTGAAATGGCGGGCTAAATCGGTGAACATGCCGGTGTTGATGGTGCCGTGTCTGTGGGCGGTGGTCCATTCGCGGAGCATGGAGAAGAAGGGGACGTCGCCGAGGGTGTGGCGGAGGGCGTGCAGGGTGAGGGCGCCGCGTTTGTAGACGCGGTCGTCGAAGAGGCGGCGTGCGCCGGGGTCGGCGAGGATGAAATCTTGGGGCAAGGTGGTCAGGCGGCGATGCCACCGCCGGGCGTGTACGGCGGCCGGATCTCCGCCGGAGGCCTCCGACCACACCCACTCCGCGTATGCCGCGAACCCCTCATGCAGCCAAATATCCCGCCAATGCCCCAATGTCAGGCTGTTCCCGAACCACTGATGCGCCAGCTCATGCGCGACCAGCCGCTCGCTCCCACGCCGACCGTCCACATGATTGGCCCCGAACACCGACATCCCCTGCGCCTCGACCGGGATCTCCAGCTCGTCATCGGTGACCACCACCGTGTACCCCCCGAACGGATACGGCCCGAACCGATCGGCGAACGTCGCCATCATGCGATCCTGCCGCCCGAAATCGTGCAGGATCCGGGTGGCCAGCCGGGCCGGGTAGTACACCCGCTGCGGCACGACCCCATCCAGATCCACCGAGGCATACCGCCCGATCTGCACGCTCGCCAGATACGCCGCCATCGGCTCCCCCTGCTCGTACACCCAGGTCGTGGTCGACGCCCCCCGGGTCGAAGAGATGCGCACCCCGTTCGCCACCACCTGGTACGGCGAAGCCGCCGTCACCGCGATCCGATACGTCGCCTTCTCCGCCGGCCGATCGTTACACGGAAACCACGACGAAGCCCCGATCGGCTGGCTGGCCACGATCACCCCGTCCGCCAGCTGATCCCACCCCAGCTCCCCCCACGGACTGGACACCGGCCGCGGATTCCCCGCATACCGCACCTCCACCGAGAACGGCCGCCCCTCCGCCAGCCAGCTCCCCGGCGTGACCCTGAGCTTGCCCTCCCGATGCGAGAACCGCGCCCGCGCCCCGTTGACCAGCACCTGCCCGACCCGGAACACCCCCAGATCCAGCTCGAACCGGTCCAGCGGCGCGGTCGCGACCGCGGCCAGCACGGCGGTCCCGGTCAGCCGGTTGGTGACGACCCGGTAATCCAGCGTGAGATCGTAGTGCAGGACGCGGTAGCCCTCGTTACCACGCTTAGGAAAATAGGACACCGCTCTCCATCAGAACCACGCCTCTCCTCAGAACCACGCCGCGATCGGGTTTCCGAACCAGCGGGTCTGGGCGGGCAGGGATTCCCCGCGCATCACCAGGGACGCCGGTCCGACCGTGGTGTTCTCCCCGACCATCGCGGCGGGCAGGACGACCCCGTGCGGGCCGAGCGTCGATCCGTCCCGCAGGACGACAGTATCGATGCTCATCACCCGATCGTGGAACAGGTGGGTCTGCAGCACGCATCCCCGGTTCACCGAGACGCCGTTCCCCAGCGTGACCAGGTCGATCTCGGGCAGCCAGTAGGTCTCGCACCACACCCCGCGCCCGATTCTGGCGCCCAGCGCGCGCAGCCACAGGTTCAGCGGGGCGGTGCCCAGGAACGGCTGCGCGAACCAGGGAGCGGCGAGCACCTCGACGAAGTTGTCGGCCAGCTCGCTGCGCCACACGAACGAACTCCACAGCGGCCGGTTGCCTGGCCGGATCCGCCCCACCAGCGCCCATTTGGCGGCCACGGCGACCAGCGCCGCGAGGAGTCCGGCGGCGGCCAGCACGAACCCGCCGAGCAGGGCGGCGATCGCGAAGCCGTACCGGATGGTGAGGGTTTCGAGGGCGGCCAGGACCAGGACGGCGACGGCGACGGTGGCCATCGCGGGGATGATCCTGCACGATTCGACGGCGGCGCGGGCCAGCTTGAGGCGGAGCGGCGGGTCGTAGGTGCGGCTGCGGTCGGCGTCCTCGGCGGTGCGGCGCAGCTCCACGGGCGGCATGCCCAGGTACGACGAGCCCGCCTTGGCCTTCTTCGGCGCGGCGGAGAGCACGCCCACCAGGCCGTCCTTCGGGACCTTGCGGCCGGGCGCGGTCATGCCGGAGTTGCCGAGGAAGGCGCGCTTGCCGATCCGGACGTGGTCGATGCGCATCATGCCGCCGTCCAGCTCGTACGGCGCGACCATCGTGTCGTCGGCCAGGAAGGCGCCGTCCCCGACGGTGGTCATGGACGGCAGCGCGAGCACGGTCGACAGCTCGACGTCCCGCCCGACCTTCATCCCCAGGGCGCGCAGCCAGACGGGCGTGAACGCGCTCGCGTACAGCGGGAACAGCCACACCCGGGCCGTCGACATCAGCCGCGCGGTCATCCAGGCCTGCCACGCGGTACGGCTGTGCACGGGATGGCTGCCCGCGTGCAGGCAAATGGCCAGCATCCGGACCGAGACCACGATGAGCAGCGCGAACGTCGCCATCGAGAGCACGGTCGCGAGCGGCACGCCCAGCAGCGCCCCGGTGAGGGCCGACCCGGGCGAGGACCCCAAAAACGCATGCAGCACCAGCAGGCCGGGCAGCGCCGCGACGGCGGGGAGCAGGCTGAGCAGCAGGGCGGACACGGCGTACTGGGCGACCCAGCGGCGCGAGCGCGGCGGGCGTTTGGCGGGATGGCGGGCCTTCCCGGTGCGCGCGGCGGGAGCACCCGCCCAGCGTTCCCCGGCCGGAACCGCCTTGCGCACCGCGGATCCGGCGACGACCTGCGCGTTCTTCCCGATCCTGGCGCCAGGGAAGATCGTCGACCGGGCCCCGAGGGTGGCGCCCGCGCCGATCCTGATCTCGCCCACCCGCAGCAGGTCGCCGTCCAGCCAGTATCCGGTCAGATCGACCTCGGGTTCGACGGCCGCGTGCTTGCCGAGCCGCAGCATGCCGGTGATCGGCGGCAGCGTGTGCAGATCCGCGTCCTGCCCGATCTGCGCACCCAGCGCCCGCGCGTAGTGCGTGATCCACGGCGCGCCGGACAGCTCGGCCACGCCGATCCTGGCCGCGAACTGCTCGGCGAACCACAATTTCAGGTGCGTGGCGCCGCCGCGCGGGTACGCCCCCGGCTTCAGCCCGCGCAGCAGCCCCCGGGCCACGCCCGCCGCCAGGCCCATCCGCCCCAGCGGGGAGACGACCAGCAGCCAGCCCAGCGCCACATACCACCACGACACGACCGGCATCCAGGGCAGGCCGACGATGTTGTTCAGCGCGGCCAGGCCCACGATCCAGCGCAGCGCGCCCACCGTGAGCAGCGGAATCATGAGCACGGCTTGGATCAGCGCGGCCTTGCGGGGGAGCGGCGTCACCGTGCGGTCGTTGGCGGCCAGGTCCTGGGCGTCCATCGCCTTCAGGAACGCCCCGAGCCCGCGCAGGGTCGGATGTTCGTACAGGTCGGCGACACCGACGCTCGGGTACTGGTCGCGCAGCACCGACACCAGCCGCGCCGCGGCCAGGCTGGTCCCGCCGAGGGTGAAGAAGTCCGCGGCCGGGTCGCCCGAGGTGACGCCGAGGATCTCCTGCCACCGCTCGGCCAGCCACTTCTCCACGCCGGACAGGCCGCCGGTGTCCTCGGTCGCGGCCAGCGGCCACGGCAGCGCGTCCCTGTCGATCTTGCCGGAGGTGCGGGTCGGCAGCTCCTCCACCACGGCGAGCCGGGGGACCAGCGCGGCCGGGAGCGCCTCGCGCAGCCGATCCCTGGCGGAACCGGGATCGAAGTCGTCGGCGGCCACCACGTAGCCGACCAGAAGCTGGTGGCCCGCGCCGGTGGTCCGCACGGCCGCGGCGGCGCCGGCCACGCCGGGCAGCGCCCGCAGCGCGGCGTCGATCTCGCCCAGCTCGATCCGGCGGCCACCGATCTTGATCTGCTCGTCCGCGCGGCCGACGAACAGCAGCCCTTCCGGCTCCGCCTTGACCAGGTCGCCGCTGCGGTAGGCGCGCTCCCAGCCGAGCGTGGGCAGCGGCGCGTACTTCTCGGCGTCCTTGACCGGGTCCAGGTAGCGGGCCAGGCCGACGCCGCCGATCACCAGCTCGCCGGTCTCGCCCATCGCGACCGGCGTGCCGGTCCGATCGACCACGGCGAGATCCCAGCCGTCCAGCGGCAGCCCGATCCGGACCGGCTCCTGCCCGAGCGGCGCCGCGCACGCCACCACGGTGGCCTCGGTCGGCCCGTAGGTGTTCCACACCTCACGCCCGGGCACCGCCAGCCGGTCGGCCAGCTCGGGCGGGCAGGCCTCGCCGCCGAAGATCAGCAGCCGGACCTCGTCCAGCGTCTCCACCGGCCACAGCGCGGCCAGCGTCGGCACGGTGGACACCACGGTGATGCCCTTGTCGATCAGCCAGGGCCCCAGATCCATGCCGGTGCGCACCAGCGCCCGCGGCGCCGGAACCAGGCAGGCGCCGTGCCGCCAGGCCAGCCACATCTCCTCGCAGGAGGCGTCGAACGCCACGGAGAGCCCCGCCAGCACCCGGTCGCCGGGGGCGATCGGCTCGGCCGTCAGGAACAGCCGCGCCTCGGCGTCCACGAACGCGGCGGCGCTGCGGTGCGACACGGCGACGCCCTTGGGCTTCCCGGTGGAGCCGGAGGTGAAGATGATCCACGCGTCGTCGCCAGGTCCCGGCCGCCCGCGCTCGCCGGTGGGCTCGTGCCGGATCGTGAGCGTACGGCTCTCGCCGACGACCGCGCACACCTCCGCCTCGGCGAAGACCAGCTCGGCCCGCTCGTCCGGATCGTCGGCGTCCACCGGGACGTAGGCCGCGCCCGCCCGGAGGACGGCCAGGATCGCGACGTACAGATCGGCTGTCCCCGACGGGACCCGCACGCCCACCCGGTCGCCCCGGCCCACTCCCGCCAGGACGAGTTCGGCCGCGAGCCGGGTCACCTCGAAGGCGAGCTCGGCGTAGGTGAGGCTGACGGCGCCGTCGTCGAGAGCCGCTGCCCGGGGGTGCCGCCGTACGGTCGAGTCGAAGACGTCGAGCAGCGTACGCGGCGACGGGGCAGCCGCACCGGCGAGAAAGAGCGCCGCGGGTTGCGTCGTTTGCCGGGTCGGCAAGGCCAGGTCGGACAGCGATGAAGGCAAGGTTTCCCCCGGTGGTCAACGGAGAGCAGCCACCGCCCGAGCGGAGTCCCCCGCTCGCTCGGGCCGGTCTTCCGGGCCGCCGGGCGCTGTTGGCGCCATCTGCATTCAATCACCCGGCGGTTAGTAACATTCCCGATGTGCCCGGTTTATACCCATAACATTACGAATGGGAATAATAATGGGGTGAACCTGATACGGCGTCGCCGCGTATCTCGATTGTGTTGACAAGTTCGCGCCAGATCGCGCTCGCCGTCTCGGCATTCGCACTGCTGTCCACCGTGGCCTGCTCAGGGAGCAGCGAGCCCGGCGGTGAGACGGCCAACACGGAGGCCGTCCTCGGCCCTCCCCCCACCGTCGAGCAGCTCGCCGCCAAGGTCGGCTGCACGCCGGATATCCAGGTGGACGCCGCGGAGCTCCGCACCGGCGCCTGCGAGACCAAAGACGGCCAGTTCTTCGTGAACACCTTCGCCACCCAGCAGGGCAAGGACGAATGGATGGACCAGGCCCCCGAATACAACCCGCACCTGGTCGGGAACCTCTGGACGGTGCTGGGCGAACGCCCGGTCCTGGACGCCCTCAGAGTCAGGCTCGGCGGCGACCTGCACCTCAGCGACCACCGGGTGAAGAGCCCCGCGCCGGCTGCCGACCCGGTGGTGGATACGGGCTCGGATACGGGCGGCTACTAGGCAGCGAACCGGGGTTCTCC
>NZ_BLAF01000019.1:142190-147151 GCF_009687885.1 Acrocarpospora pleiomorpha | reverse complement strand
CCCTTTGATTTCC
Source organism: Acrocarpospora pleiomorpha (assembly GCF_009687885.1). Classification (GTDB taxonomy): domain Bacteria; phylum Actinomycetota; class Actinomycetes; order Streptosporangiales; family Streptosporangiaceae; genus Acrocarpospora; species Acrocarpospora pleiomorpha. Next base: position 147,138 of record NZ_BLAF01000019.1, on the reverse strand, counting down.
CCCAGGCTCCGCCCGCCCCGCCGGGCCTCCTGGTCGCCCGGACGAAGCGACCCGAACCTCGTGGTTGCCCGGACGAAGCGACCCGGGCCCTGTGGTCGCCCGGACGAAGCGACCCGAAGGCGACGGCTTCCTGGGGGCCGGTGAAACCCGATCCCGCCGATGTGGTTGGGTTTCCGGGTGGTCGCGGGGGAGATTCTTGGTCTGTTCGCCGCCGGTGTGCTGGCGGGGTTGCTGAGCACGGTCGTCAGCCTGGCGTCGATCGTCTCCTACCCGGCGCTGCTGGCGTTCGGCCTGTCGCCGCTGGCCGCCAACGTCACCAACACGGTCGCGCTCGTGTTCACCGGACTCGGCGCGGCGGCGGGCTCCCGGCCCGAGCTGTCGGGGCAGGGTCCGCTGCTGCGCCGCCTAGGCGTGGCCGCCGCACTCGGGGGTGCGGCGGGCGCGGCATTGCTGCTGGTCACGCCGCCGAGCGCGTTCGAGTTCGCGGCTCCGCTGCTGGTCGCCACCGCTTCGCTGCTGCTGCTCCGGCCGCCGCGCCCACGCCCCCACGAGCGCCTGCCGGTTCGGCTGACGGTGTTCGCGGTGGCGATCTACCTCGGCTATTTCGGCGCGGCTGGAGGCGTGCTCATGTTAGCCGTGCTGATGGCGGCGCTGCCCGAGTTCCCGGCCAGGATCAACGCCGTCAAGAACGTGCTGGGCGTGTTCGCCAACGCGGTGGCCGCGCTCGGCTTCGCCCTGTTCGGCCCGGTCGACTGGCTGGCCGCGATCCCGCTCGCCGCCGGCCTGCTGCTCGGCGGCCGCCTCGGCCCCGGCCTCGTCCGCCGCCTCCCCGGCCAGAGCCTGCGCATCCTCGCCGCCACCTGCGGCCTGCTCGTCGCGATCAAACTCGGCATCACCGCGTACGCCTAGCGCGCCAACCCCGCCTCCCGCGCCTGAATGATCGCCTGCGCCCGATCGGCCACCTGAAGCTTCGCGAACACCGCGGACACGTTGTCACGCACGGCCTTAGGCGCTGGCACCGCGGCCGCGGGCCGGGAGTGCAAGCCGGTCGCCGACGCGAGCGTCTCTCCCGTTCTCAGGGTTCGATGGTCACTTTGATGGCCGCGCCGCGCGCCACCGTGTCGATCGCGGCCAGGATGTCGGTCAGCGGCAGCCGTTCGGTGATCAGGTCGGCGACCGGGACCGCGCCGGTGGCGATCAGGTCCAGCGCGCGGGCGTTGTGGGCCGGGCTGGAGCCGTTGGCGCCGACGATCGTCAGCTCCCGGTAGTGCACCAGGTTGGAGTCGCAGGCGATGATCGGGTTGTCCTTGGGCAGGCCGCCGAAGAAGCTGATCCGGCCCTGCCGGGCGGCCATCCGGATCGCCTGCTCCTGCGCGGAACCCGCTGCGGCGGCCGTGATGATCACGTCGGCCCCGCGGCCGTCGGTCAGCTTGGCGACCTGCTCCTCGATGTCGGTGTGGATCGCCGCGTCGGGCCGTACCAGCGTCGCGGCCATGGCGAGGCGGTCCGGGTTGATGTCGGCGAGGAAGACCCGGGCGGCGCCCCTGGCCCGCGCGAGCCGCACGTGCAGGCAGCCGATCGGGCCGGAGCCCATGATCACCACATCGTCGCCGGGGCCCACCCTGGCCAGCTCCTGGCCGTTGAGCACGCAGGCCAGCGGCTCGGCCACCGAGGCCTCGGCGAAGCCGACCCCGTCCGGGATCCGGTTGAGCCCGGCCACGGCGAGCACCTTCGCCGGGACGGTCAGGAATTCGGCGAAGCCGCCGTCGTAGTGGTAGCCCATCGACTCCTGGTTCGGGCAGACCGTCATCCGGCCGCGCGCGCACTCCGCGCAGCGGCCGCAGGGGATCGCGGCGATCACCTGCACCCGGTCTCCCGGCGCCCAGCCGGGGGCCGCCGACTCGACGATCTCCCCGGCGATCTCGTGGCCCATCACCCGGGGCGGGTCGATGTGGTGGTGGCCGTGCTTGTAGATCTTGACGTCGGTGCCGCAGGTGGAGCAGTTGCGCACCCGGATCTTGACCTCGCCCGGGCCGGTGACCGGCTCGGGCGCCTCCTCGACGCGCAGGTCGCCGGGGGCGTGGAAACGCGCGACCTTCACGCGGCACCGCCCAGGATCGCGATGACGTCGTCCACCTCGGCGGTCTCCCGCAGCACCCGGGCCCGCTCCGGATCAAGCAGGATCTCCGCCAGTTCGGCCAGCACGGCGACATGGCCGTCGCCGGTGGCGGCGATGCCGATGCAGATCGTCACCCGCTCGCCGCCCCAGTCGACCCCGTCGGGGAAGCGCAGGAACGACAGCGCGTCCCGCAGCACCGCGTCCTTCCCGGCCAGCGTGCCGTGCGGGATCGCCACCCCCTCCCCGACGTAGGTGGAGATCGACTGCTCCCGCTCCAGCATCGTCACCAGGTACGGCTCCCGCACCGCCCCCACCGCCAGCAGCGCCTGCCCGCACTGCCGGATCGCGTCCTCCCGGTTGACCGCCACCGCTTTGAGATGCACGGCCCGCCGGTCCAGCACGCCCTCAGCCATGAATAGTGCCGCCATTCTTGATCGTGGAGATCAGCCCGGTCACCGCCGGGTCGCCGATGAAGATCTGGAACGGGATCAGCACCGTGTCCGGCGCCGACGCCCGGGCCCGGGCCGCCAGGCCGGCGTGGCAGAGCACCACGTCGGCGTCGGCCGGAATCGCGTTGACGGGGATGTGCGTCACCTCGATGTCCTGGCCCTTCAGCGCCTTGCGCAGCTGCCCGGCCAGCATCACGCTGCTGCCCATGCCGGCGTCGCAGGCGACGATGATCTTGTGGATGTCCTTGCTCTCGATGCTCGCCATCTGATCAGGCCTCCGATTTCACGGTCTCGTCGTTCTCTGGTTCCTCTGAGCTGCCTTGGGTGCGGCGTTCATGCGCGGATCACCTCGGGCCCGGCGGCGGCCAGGTCGGCGGCCAGGCCGCTGTCCAGGCCGGTGTCGGTGACGACCGTGTCGACGTCGGCCAAGGTGGCGAACCTGGCCAGGTAGCTGTTGGTGAACTTGGTGTGGTCGGCCAGCAGGACCGTGCGGTGGGCCGCGGCGATCATCGCCCGCTTGATGGCGGCCTCGGCCGGGTCCGGCGTGGTCAGGCCCCGGCTCACCGTGCAGCCGTTGGTGGCCATGAAGGCCACGTCCACGTGCAGGTTGTCGAGCGGGCGCAGCGCCCAGTCGTCGACGGTGGCCATGGTGCGCCCGCGCACCCGGCCGCCCAGCATGATCACCGACAGGTTGGCCCGGGTGGCCAGCACCGTGGCCAGCGGCGGCGAGTTGACGATGACCGTGAGCTCCCGGTCGGCGGGCAGCACCTGGGCCAGGCGGCCGGTGGTGGAGCCCGCGTCGATGATGATCGCGCCGTCCTGGGGGAGCTCGGCCAGGGCGGCCTTGGCGATACGCTCCTTCTCGGCGGTCAGCACTTCGTTCCTGGCGGCCAGAGCGGGCTCGAAGCCCAGCCGCTCCACCGGGATGGCGCCGCCGTGGACCCGCCGCAGCAGGCCGGTCCGCTCCAGCGCGGTCAGGTCCCGCCGGATGGTCTCGGTGGTGACCAGCAGCTCCTCGGCCAGCGTGACCACGTCCACCCGCCCGGCCTCCCGGGCCCGGCGCAGGATCTCCTGCTGGCGCTCCTCCGCGTACACGATATTGATTCACCGCCGTTTTCATTTGGTTTCATCTTTATTTACACCCGTGTGTGTTGGCCGTCAAGTTGTCCGATATCGCCGGTCGGCGATCTAAGCCTTGGCGCACTGTGGTCGGTGGTCCACGCCTGGGAAGTATTCCGCCCACTGCGAAGGGGTGAGGGCGGGGTAGGTCCTGGCGCAGACGGCGCACGTGACCTCGTTGGAGGAAATCTTCACCCTCTTGTAGATTCTTGGAGACAATCTGCAGGGGGAGTGGCTGTGACGGCTTTGATCATCGGGTTGGACGGCGGGGGGACCAGCACGCGGTGCGTGGTGGTCAGTGAGACGGGGGAGGTGGCGGGGCGCGGGCGCGCGGGCGGCGCGAACGTGGTCTCGGTCGCCGATCCGGCCGCCAACCTGCTCGCCGCGCTCCGCGCCGCGATGCACGGGCTCGATCCCGCGCTCGTCGCGGGTGGTGTCTTCGGCCTGGCCGGGTCGGGCGCCGAGCGGGCCAGGCGGCTGGCGGGGGAGGCGTGGCGCTCGGCCGGGCTGCCCGGCTGCCCGGCCGTCGTGGCGGACGTGCTCGTGGCCTTCGCGAGTGCCACCGCCGAGCCGGACGGCACGGTCCTGATCGCCGGGACGGGCGCGGTGGCGGCCCGGATCGCGCGCTGGGAGGTCGCGGCGGTCGCCGACGGCCACGGCTGGCTGGTCGGAGACGAGGGGTCCGGGGTGTGGATCGGCAGGCAGGCCGTGACGGCGGCGCTGAAGTCGCTCGACGGCCGCGCCGGACCCACCGTGCTGCTCGACCGGCTCGCCTCGCTCGGGACGTCCGCGGGCGAGATCGTCTCCACCGTGTACGCCCAGGTGGCCGACTCAGGTCCCGCCTGGCTCGCCAGCTTCGCCCCCCTCGTCGACGCGGCCGCCCGCGACGGCGACGCGGCCGCCTGCGCCATTCTCGACGAGGCCGCCCGCCGCCTCGCCGCCACGGCGCGCGCGCTCGGCCCCGCGGCGGGACCGCTGGTGCTCGCAGGCTCCCTGCTCACCCAGCCCACCGAGCTGGCGCGCCGGGTCCGGGCCGAGCTCGGCGACGCCGCCCGCCCCATCCCCGCTCGCGACGGCGCGGCCGGGGCCGCCGCCCTCGCGCTCCGCGCCGCCTTCCCGGCGGCCGACCTGCACCGGCGAGTCATCGGGGAGTGCGCGTGAATCTTGAGCGGACGGCGATGAGCGTCCTGCAGCCGGGATTCGACGGGACCGCGCCGCCCGACTGGCTGCGGCGGGCGCTCGGGGACGGGCTCGGCGGGGT
>NZ_BLAF01000019.1:0-142112 GCF_009687885.1 Acrocarpospora pleiomorpha | reverse complement strand
CGGCGGGGTCGTCCTGTTCGCGCGCAACCTCGCCGACGGGCGGCGGACGGCGGACCTGGTGGCCGCGATCCGCGCGGAGAGCCCGGACGTCATCGTCGCGGTGGACGAGGAGGGCGGGTCCGTCACCCGGCTCGAGGCCAGCACCGGCAGCTCGTGGCCGGGAAACCGGGCGCTCGGCGTCGCCGGCGACCTGGCTGTGACCGGGAGGGTGGCCCGGCGGATCGGCCGCCTGCTCGCCGCCGCGGGCATAACGCTGGACTACGCGCCGGTGGCCGACGTCAACGCCAACCCGGCCAATCCCGTCATCGGCGTCAGGTCCTTCGGGCCGGAGCCCGGCCTGGTGGCCCGGCACACCGCGGCCTGGATCGGCGGGCTGCAGGGCGCGGGGGTGGCGGCGTGCGCCAAACACTTTCCCGGGCACGGCGACACGGTGACCGACTCCCACCTGGAGCTGCCCACCGTGACCGCGTCGCGGGAGACGGTCGAGGCCCGGGATCTGCCGCCGTTCCGCGCCGCCATCGAGGCGGGCGTACAGGCGATCATGTGCGGGCACCTGCTCGTGCCCGCGCTCGACGACGTCCCCGCCACGCTGAGCCGCCCGGTGCTGACCGGGCTGCTCCGGCGAGAGCTGGGGTTCCAGGGCCTGGTGGTGACCGACGCGATCGAGATGCGCGCCGTCGCGGCCTACCACGAGCCCGGCGAGATCGCCGTCCGCGCCCTGGCCGCCGGGGCCGACGCCGTCTGCGCCGGCATCTCCTCGCCCGACGGGTCCAGCGTGTACGGCCTCCGCGACGCCATCGTGGCCGCCGTACGCCAGGGACGCCTGCCCGAGGAACGCCTGGCGGAGGCGGCGGCCCGGGTGCGGGCCCTCGTCGACTGGCACGCCGGGCAGGCGCCCGCCAGAGCCGCCGCGGCGAACGACCCCGACGACGACTTGGGCCTGACCGCCGCCACCGCGGCGCTCCGGGTGACGGGTCAGGCGCGGCGGCCCGTGCTCGCGCGGGCTCCGCTGGTCGTCGAGCTGTCGGCGGGGCAGCACCAGGCGATGGACGGCGACACGCCACCCGGGCTCGCCGGAGCACTCGCCGAACTGCTGCCCGAAACCCGGGGGATCGCCGTGCACGCCGGGGATCCGCTTCCCGACCTGCGTGACCGCGAGCGGCCCCTCGTGATCGTCGTGCGGGACGCCGCCCGCCACCACTGGATCCAGGAGCTTCTCGGCGAGGCTCTCCGGATCAGGCCGGACGCGGTGGTGGTGGAGACGGGCCTGCCGGGGCCGCCCGCGGGAGCCGTGTACGTCGCCACCCACGGAAACTCCCGCGCGTCGGCACGTGCCGCCGCGCGATGGCTCACCCGCTGATCCCCCCTTGATCCCCCCCGATGAGGAGAACCCCCATGACCGGACCCGCGAACCTGGTGGCCGGCGTGCGCGCCGTGCTGCCGTCGCTCACCCCGTCGGCGCGGTCCATCGCCCGGCTGATCCTCGACGATCCCGCGATGGTGGCCAGGAGCACGATCACCGAGCTGAGCGCGGCCTCGGGCACGAGCCAGGCCACGATCGTGCGCACCGCACGCGCGCTGGGCTTCTCGGGCTACTCCGAGCTGCGCCTGGCGCTGGCGGGAGCGGCGGCGCGGGGCGAGCGGGACCGGCTGGTGCCGGGCGACCTGGCCCCCGGCGACCCGCTCGCCGAGGTGATCGCGAAGGTGACCCGGGCGGAGTCCGACGCGCTCGCGGACACGGCGGCCCAGCTCTCGCCCGAGCGCCTTGGCGCCGTCGTGGACGCCCTGATCGGCGCCCGGCGGGTCAGCGTGGTCGGCGTGGGCGCGTCCGGCCTGGTGGCGGCGGACATGGCGCAGAAGCTGATGCGCATCGGCGTCGCCGGCCATCCCTTCGCGGACGTGCACCTGGCGCTGACGGCGGCGGCGCTGGCCGGGCCGGAGGACGTCTGGGTGGCGGTGAGCTGCACGGGCGAGACGGCCGACGTGGTCGAGCCGGTCAGGACCGCGCGCGAGGCGGGGGCGACGACCGTCGCCATCACCAACAACCCGCGCTCCACGCTCGCCGATCTGGCCTCCCACGTGCTGGTATCGGCGGGCCGCGAGACCGCCTTCCGGCCGGGCGCGCTCGCCAGCCGCATCAGCCAGCTGCTCATCGTCGACTGCGTCTTCGTGGGCGTCGCGCAGCGCACCTTCGAGCGCTCCGACGCCGCCCTGAGGGTCACGAAGGGTGCTCTCGACAGGTACGGTGGAAGGCGTATCCGCAGCTAGACGGGCATTGGTAAAAATTAACTCCACGTTTGCCGTCGCGGAAGAAAATTATTGACGGGCCTGGGAGCCCGCGCGTAAGGTCCACGCAATCGGCATCCAGGAGCAGTTCATGAGACGACTCGCGGCGATTACGGTCACCGCGCTGATCGCCACCGCCACCGCGTGTGGCGGCGTGGGGAGGTCCGCCGACTCGGGCGTCTACACCACGATCGACGGCGCCAAGCAGATCGACGCCACCGCGCCGATCAATCCGTTCAATCCCCAGGGCAACACGTTCCTGGGCTACGACGCGATGACGCTGGCGTGGCCCAAGAACGACCCGGTCGACCCCAACCGGTTCTACCCGGGCATCGCCGCGAGCTGGACCGTCACGCCCGACCAGGGCGAGGTGGTCATCCACCTGCAGCCGAAGGCCAGATGGTCCGACGGCAAGCCGGTGACCAGCGAGGACGTGCGCACCTCCATCGGCCTCGCCTACACCCAGGGCGGCACGGCGTACGCGGTGGACCCGAAGGCGGCCGGCTCGGCGGCCGACGTGCGGGTGGTGGACGAGCGGACCGTCAAGGTCACGCAGGGGGCCAGCAAGAGCAACCTGTTCCTCCGCAACGTGCTGTCGACCGTCGTCGTGCCCGCGCACGTCTTCGGCGGGCTGCTGCCCGCCGACTTCTGGACCACGCTGAAGGCGGCCAGGGGGACCGGGCCCGCCGTCGAGCAGGCCAAGGCGCGGATCACCGGGCTGGCGGAGAAGGTCATCTCCTTCGCCCCGGCCAAGGACGTCTCGGCGGGCCCGTTCACGCTGGAGCGGGTGAACCCGGGCGAGGCGCTGCTGGTGCGGAACAAGTACTTCTACGCGAACCACAACATCGCCCCCGACCGGGTCAAGGTGCTCAACTACACGGGCAACCAGCAGATCTGGAACTACCTGATCTCCGGCTCGCTCGACAGCGCGCCCTTCACGGCGGTGCCGACCGGGGTGCTGAAGCGCATCCGCGAGACCGAGGGCAACGAGGTGGTCAAGGGCTTCTCGCCGGTCGCGGTCTCGATGGCCTTCGGGCAGACGCGCAAGCCGTACGACAACGTGCACGTGCGCAGAGCCCTGGCGTATCTGATCGACCGCGGCCAGGTCACCAAGGTGGCCTCGCCGGAGGCGGGCACCCCCGCGAAGACGACCACCGGCATCCACGCGAAGTCGGCCCAGGCCTGGCTGGGGGACGGGATCGGCGAGCTGGACCAGTACCAGGTCGATCCGGCCAAGGCGGCCAAGGAGCTGGAAGCCGCCGGGATGACCAGGAAGGGCGGGAAGTGGGCGATGCCGGACGGCACGCCGTGGAAGGTGGAGATCCACGTCCCGGCGTCGTTCTCCGACTGGGTCGCCGCCGCCAAGGCCATCACCAGCCAGCTCAACGACCACGGCATCGACGCGACCGTGCTCACGGCGGCGGACTACACGCTGTACCTGGACGAACTGGCGGCCGGGAAGTATGACGTCGGGTTCTGGCTGATGGCGCTCGGCCCGTCGCCGTACAACATCTACCAGCGGATCTACGGGTCGGCCAACGGATGGCAGCTCCTCGCGGGGCAGCTCACGCACGTGCCGCCGGGCACGCAGGGCAACTGGATGGGCGGGCCCGAGACCATCGACGGGGTCAACCCGGGCGTGCTCACCAGCCGGCTCAACGCGGCGGGCCCGGACGAGCAGCGGCGGATCGTCGGCACGCTGGCCAGGCTCACCAACCAGCAGCTTCCCGTCATCCAGCTCTACGACTACGTCAACACCCAGTTCGTCAGCACCTCCCGCTACACCGGCTGGCCGCCCGCCGACAGCGACGTGCTGCGGCTCCCGGCGGGCGTGTGGATGCAGCTCGGCATGATCAAAGAGAAGGCAGGCTCATGAACACCGTCATACGGCGTCTCACGGGCCACCTGGCCCGCGGGCTCGCCATGATCTGGGTGGTCACCACGATCAGCTTCGTGATCATCCGCAACATCCCCGGCGACCCCGTCAGGGGCCAGTACGAAAAACTGATCGAACAAGGCATGGGCCCCGACCAGGCCGAACGGGCCACGGCCGCGCTGTACGGCTTCCTGCCGACCGGCAGCCTGTGGGATCAGTACACCGGCTACCTGAACGGCCTGATCCACGGCGACCTGGGCCAGTCGCTCAGCACCCCGGGCACCGGCGTGGCCACGCTCATCGGGTCGGCGGCCAAGTGGACCGTCCTGCCCGTGCTCGGCGGCACCCTGCTGAGCTTCCTGCTCGGGGTGACGCTGGGCGTCTACGCGGCGATCAAACGCTCCGGCAAGCTCGGCGACGCGCTCGCCATCTCCGGCTCGCTGCTGCACGGCGTGCCGCAGTACGTCATCGGGCTGCTGGTCACGGCCATCTTCACGACCCTGTGGCCGATCCTGCCCGCGGGCGGTCCGGTGGACATCGCCTTCGAGCCCGGCTTCAACGCGGGCTATCTCGTCTCGCTGGTCCAGCACGCCACGCTGCCGGTCCTGACGTACGCGCTGGCGAGCTACGGCGGCTGGATCCTGGCGATGAAGTCGAGCGTGGCCACCGTGCTCGGCGACGACTTCATCCTCGCCGCCGAACTGCGCGGCCTGAAACGCGGTGTGCTGTTCCGATACATCGCCCGCAACGCGATCCTGCCGCTGTTCACGATCCTGGCGCTGTCGCTCGGCATGCTCTTCGGCGGCGCCATCTTCATCGAGACGATCTTCAACTATCCGGGGCTCGGCCTGCTGCTCGTCAACAGCATCGGCGCGCGCGACTACGCCCTGATGGGCGGGACCTTCCTGGTGATCACCGTGGCGATCGTCGTCGCCAACATCGCGGCCGACCTGCTGTACGCCGTGATCGACCCCCGGGTCCGGACGGGAGGCGCGGCATGAGCGTCACGCAACTGCTGCCCGCTCCCGCCACCCCGCGGCGCAACTTCTGGCGCGGCGTGCTGCGGGTGATGCGGCGCAAACCCAGCCGGATGGCGGGCGTCGCCATCGTCGCCCTGTTCGCGTTCATGGGCGTGTTCGGGCCGCTGCTCTACCCGAGCCCGCTGCCCCGCGACGACAACGCGCTGTATGCCGCGCCGAGCTGGGCCCATCCCTTCGGCACCGACTTCGAGGGCACCGACGTGCTCGCCCTGGTCGTCACCGGCACCCGGTACGTCCTGCTCGCCGGACTCGCCACGGCCGTCATCACGGTCGCGCTCGGCACCGGGATCGGGCTGCTGGCCGGGTTCCACCGGGGGCGCTGGGACACCGTGCTCATGCGCCTCACCGACCTGCAGCTCACCATCCCCGGGCTGCCGCTGCTGCTGGTGCTGTCCACCGTGTGGAAGTTCACCAGCCCGCTGGAGATGGGCGTGGTGCTCGGGGTGCTCGGCTGGGGCGGCATCGCCCGCGCGGTGCGGTCCCAGACGCTGTCCCTGCGCGAGCGCGGGTTCATCGAGGCGGCCAGGGGCCTCGGCCTGTCCACCCGGCACATCGTCGGGCGCGAGCTGCTGCCCAGCATGGCGCCGTATATCGCGATGAACATGCTCATTGCTGTTACCGGGGCGATTTATGCGCAGGTGGGGTTGTTCTTCCTGGGTGTGCTGCCGTTCGACGCCAACAACTGGGGCGTGATGCTGAACCTCGCGGTCTTCGGCGGCGGGGCGCTGACGAGCGCGGCGGCGTTGCCGTACCTGCTGGCGCCGCTGCTGGCGATCCTGCTGCTGACGCTGGGCATCGTGCTGGTCGTCGACGCGATGGACGAGATCTTCAACCCACGGCTGCGTGAGGAGTAGGGGCAGATGACCGAATCTTTCGCGCCCGGGGTGCGCGTTCAGGACCTTACCGTCGTCTACCGGACGCCGATGGGCGAGCTGCCCGCCCTCGCGGGTGTCGGGCTCACGCTCGCGCCCGGCACCATCACCGGGATCGTCGGCGAATCCGGCTCGGGCAAGTCCACGCTCGCGCTGTCCCTGCTCAACGCGGTCCAGCCGCCCGGACGGATCTCCGGCGGGAGCGTCGAGATCGACGGTCTCGGGGATGTCGTGCGGCTGACCGGGGACGATCTTCGGCGCGCGCGTGGCCGCCAGGTGGGCTACGTCTTCCAGGCCGCGCAGAACTCCCTCAACCCGTTGAAGACGGTCGGCAAGCAGCTCCTGGATCTCGGCCGCTCGCACGACGTGGCCGACCTTCCGGCCCTGTTGCGCGAGGCCAGGGCGCTGCTCGGCCGGATGGGGCTGGACGGCGGGCGCGTGCTCGACTCCTACCAGCACGAGCTGTCCGGCGGCATGCGGCAGCGGGTCGGCATCATGCTCGCGCTCGTGCTCAACGCCCACCTGGTCGTGCTCGACGAGCCGACCACCGCCCTCGACATGATCACCCAGGCGACCATCCTGCGGATCGTCAGGGAGGTGCACCGCGAGCGCGGGCTCACCACGCTCATCGTGACGCACGACATCGGCGTCGCGGCCGAGGTCACCGACAGCCTCGCCGTCATGTACGGCGGGCGTGTCGTCGAGCACGGGCCCACCATGGAGGTGCTCGGCTCGCCCAGGCATCCGTACACGCGGGGGCTGATCCGCGCGATCCCGCGCCTGTCCGGCGACATCGGCGAGGCCACGGCGCTGCCGGGGCGGCCGCCCACGCTGGGGACCATCCCGGCCGAGGGCTGCGTGTTCCGGGAGCGCTGCCCGCTGCGCATGGCCGTCTGCGACACCGAGGACCCGGCTCCCGCCGCCCATGGCGGGCGCACGGTCGCCTGCCACGCGGTCGGCCGGCCGGTCAATTTCGCCGTCCGGAAGGAGTACGTGTGATCACGGGGACTGGCATCACCAAGACGTACAAGCAGCGCGGGAACCTGCTCGGCGGGCGTGATGTTCAGGCGCTGCGGGGGGTGGACTTCGCCATCGAGAAGGGTGGGGCGGTCACGTTCATCGGCGAGTCCGGCTGCGGGAAGACCACGCTGGGGCGGATCGTCGCGGGGCTGGAGACCTATGACTCCGGTGAGATCGTCATCGATGGGACACCGATGTCCGGGTTGCGGCATCGGCAGCGGCAGGCGTACTTCCGCAGGGTTCAGCTCATTCATCAGGATCCGTACTCGGCGCTCAACCCGACTCGCACGATCCATCAGACTCTGCACGCGCCGCTGGCCCTGCGGGCGCGGCAGATGGGCCGGTCGAAAGCGTGGGCGGAGGAGCGGGCGCGCGAGTTGCTGACCCTGGTGGGCATCGACCCCGGGTATGTGCTGCCGCGTTATCCGCACCAGCTGTCCGGTGGCATGCGGCAGCGTGTTGTCATCGCGCGGGCGCTCACCGTCGATCCGGAGGTGCTCGTCGCGGACGAGTCCGTGTCGATGATCGATGTGTCGCTGCGGCTGGGCATCCTCGCCCTGCTCAAGGACTTGCGCGAGCGGCTGAACGTCAGCGTGCTGTTCATCACTCACGACATCGCCACGGCCAGGTATATCGGTGACGATGGCGAGTTGTACGTCATCTATCGCGGGCAGGTCGTGGAACGCGGGCCCACCGAGGCCGTCATCTCCGGGCCTGTGCATCCATACACGCAGGCGCTGCTCTCGGCGATTCCCGTGCTGCGCGGGGTCGAGCGGCCGGGGGCGGAGCGGGTCGTGCCCACCGAGGCGCTCGACGAGCGGCACGCGGACACCGGTTGCCTGTTCGCGCGCAGGTGCCCGTTCAGGACTGAGCGCTGCGAGAGTGAACGGCCTTCTCTGGACGGTACGGGGCATGGGCACGCCTGTTTCCACCCCCGGCCTCGCGCCGTCATCCCCGTGGAGGCCAGCGCATGATCGACATCCTTTCTGCTCCTCTCGACGCGGGCGAGCTGGCCCGTGCCGCGCTCACCCTGGACGACGACGCTCCGGAACTCGTGGCCCGGCTGGCCGCGCCCCCTCCGGGACGCCAGTGGACCGCGCTCGCCACTCCGGACCTCGACGGCGTGATCTTCGCCTCCATGTCCGGAAATATCGGGCATGTGGATTTGCTTGCCGTCGATCCCGGCGCCCGGCGGCGCGGCCTGGGCCGCGCGCTGGTCGGGGCCGCCGAGGAGTGGCTGCGCGCGCGGGGGGCCGAGGAGGCGCGCTTCGCCGCCAACCCGCCCTGCTACGCCTGGCCCGGCATCGACGTGCGCTACACCCCCGCCCACTGCCTCGCCGAGAGCCTCGGCTACGAGCGGTACCACGCCGCCTGGAACATGACGGTCGATCTCACCGGCGACCTCTCCTGCGACGCCGACCTCGCCCGCCTCGCGAACGAGGGGATCGCCGTGCGGGCGGCCCCGGCGGGGGAGCGCGCCGAGGTGGTCGAGTTCGTGCGGAAACAATGGCACGACTCCTGGGCGTGGGAGGCCGAGCAGGCGGCCGGCTGCCACTACGCCACCCGCGAGGGCGAGATCCTCGGTTTCGCCTCCTGGGGCTCGCGGCCCCGGTGGTTCGGCCCCATGGGCACGGCCGAGGCGGCGCGCGGGCTCGGCGTCGGCCGGGTCCTCCTGCGGCGCTGCCTCGCCGACCAGGCCGCCGCCGGACTGCGCAGCGCGCAGATCGGCTGGGTCGGCCCCATCCACTTCTACGCCAAGGCGGTCGGCGCGCGCGTCGAGCGGGTCTTCTGGCTCTACCGCCGCCGCTTCAAGGAGGTGTCATGACTCAGTCGCTTGGCGCGCTGGTCACCGAACAGAGCGATCCGCGGCACCGCAGGATCGACAGGCTGCCCACCGAGGAGATCGCCCGCCGCATGAACGCGGCCGACGCCACCGTGCCCGGCGCGGTGGCCCTCGCCATCCCGGCGATCTCCACCGCCATCGACGCGATCGCCGCGCGGATGGCGCGCGGCGGGCGGCTGCTGTACGTCGGCGCGGGCACGTCGGGGCGGCTGGCCGTGCTCGACGCGTCTGAGTGCCCGCCGACCTTCGGCACCGACCCTGACCTGGTGTGCGGCATCATCGCCGGCGGCGCGGAGGCGCTCGTCCGGTCCGTCGAGGGGGCCGAGGACGACGCGGGCGCGGGCGCGGCCGCCATTCGTTCTGAAGGTGCTGGCTCGCTCGACTCCGTGGTGGGTATCTCTGCCAGCGGCCGGGCCCCCTTTGTCGTCGCTGCGGTGACTGAGGCGCGTCGCGTTGGCGCGCTCACTGTGGGTCTGTCCTGCAACACCGGAGGGCCGCTCTCGGCTGCGGCGGACCATGCCATCGAGGTTGTCGTCGGGCCCGAGGTGGTGACCGGGTCCACGCGACTGAAGGCGGGCACTGCTCAGAAGCTGGTTCTCAACATGATCTCTACGATCACGATGATCAGGTGCGGGCGCACTTACGGGAACCACATGATCGAGATGGCCGCGACCAACACGAAGCTGGCCGATCGCGCCGCTCGCATCGTCAGTGACATCACCGGCGTTGGCCTCCACGACGCCCGAGCCATCCTGGAGGCCGCGGACCTCGAGCTGAAGACCGCCGTCGTCATGATCGAACGCGAGGTGTCAGCCGATCATGCTCGCGTCATCCTCGCCGCCTCAGGGGAACGCCTGGACAACGCCCTGAACGCGTGACGGGTGTTTCTTGAAGTGAGCGCGGAGGGCCGAATGCTTGACGACCTGCTCAGGGCGGCGGTGCCGGATGCGGCCTCGGCGGCGGTGTCCATTATCGGGGTGGACGGGGTTCCCGTGGCCGCTGCGGTGGCGGGGGAGATCGTCAGGTACGCGGACGCGGCAGGCACTCTCGCGGGGGAGCGCCCCGCCGTACGCATCGACACCATCTTCGACATCGCGTCGATCACCAAACTGTTCACCACGGTGGTCGTGCTGTCCCTGGCCGAGGACAGGCGCCTCGGGCTCGACGAACCGGTCGCGACCTGGCTGCCCGGCTACTACGGCGACCGTCCCGCGGTCACGGTCAGACACCTGCTCACGCACACCTCCGGCCTGCCGCCCACACAGCGTGTCGACGCGGCGCCGCCCGGGGACCCGCGATGGGACCTGGTGCTTTCCACGCCCTCGAGCTCGCCCGGGGCATACGCCTACTCCGACGTCGGCATGATCACGCTTGGACGGGTCGCCGAGATCGCGGGCGGTGCGCCGCTGGACGTGCTCGTCCGCGACCGGGTCACTGGGCCACTGGGGCTCGCCGACACGACATACCTCCCTGATCCCGGCCTCGTGCCCAGAATCGCCGCGACCGAGCACAAGGCCTGGCGCGGCGGGTGCGTGCGGGGCCAGGTGCACGACGAGACCGCACACGCGCTCGGCGGCGTCACCGGGCACGCGGGCCTGTTCTCCACGGCGGGAGACCTGCTGCGCTTCGGCGAGATGTTGCGCACCGGAGGCGCGGGCGTCCTCTCGCCGGAAACGGTCGCCGAGATGACACGCGACCAGAACGTGACAGGCGCGGGCTTCCGCCAGGGCCTCGGCGTGCGCATCGGCGACCCCGCGATAGTAGGCCCACTCTCCAACGCCTACGGCCACTCCGGTTTCACGGGCACATCCCTGGTAATCGACCCCAGCCACGCCCTGACAGTCGTACTACTCACCAACAACATCCACCCAAGACGTGGCAGACCAGGCATCCGCGACCTGAGAAACACCGTCGCCGCCATCGCCCTTGAACAGGATCACGCCAGGACCCTCCGCGACCCCGCTTGATATAGCCCTGGTCGGCCGCAGGCGTCGGCCGGTTGAGGTGCTCTGGTCGGCCGCATGTGTCGGCTGCTTGATATAGCCCTGGTCGGCCGCGGGCGTCGGCTGCTGGAGGTGCTCTGGTCGGCCGCGGGCGTCGGCTGCTTGATATAGCCCTGGTCGCCGCATGCGACGGCTGCTTGAGGTGCCCTGGTCGGCTGCAGGCGATGGCTGCTTGGTGGCGTCCTGGTCAGCCGCATGCGGTGGTATCAAGGGCAACGCTGCCAGAGACAACAGATGACTTGTCGGTCATCATCCGGACATGGGGACGCGGAACATGGTCGTCGTGCTCGCGGCCGGGGTGGTGGTGGCGTCGCTCGCCGGGCAGATGGGGGCCCGGGAGCGCGCGAATCCCCTGGACAACCCGGACGGTACCAAGCCGGGCCTGGTGCCGATCACCTCGGCGAGGGACCGCGCCGCCGCGCTCGACCTGATCCGCTCGCTGCGGGTGGCCGGGATGGGGCCCAAGACCGGCTACCGGCGCGACCGGTTCGGCGAGAACTGGGCCGACGCCGCGACCGCCGTGCCGTACGCGCGCAACGGCTGCGACACCCGCAACGATCTCCTCGCCCGGGACGGCGACGAGGTTCGTTTCCGCGAGGGCTCCAACTGCGTGGTGGTGGCGATGACCCTGGACGATCCGTACACGGGACGGACGATCCGCTGGCGCAAAGCGGACGCCGACCGCATCCAGGTCGACCACGTCGTCCCGCTCTCCTACGAATGGCGCATGGGCGCGTCCCGCTGGTCCCGCGCCAAACGCCTCCGCATCGCCAACGACCCCCTCAACCTCCTCCCCGTGTACGGCCCCGCCAACGAAGCCAAAGGCGGCTCAGGTCCCGCCGCCTGGCTCCCTCCCTCCCGCCGGATCCGCTGCGCCTACGTCGTACGCTTCGCCCAGGTCGCCCTCAAATACGATCTCCCGGTCACCCGCCTGGACAAATCCCACATGCTCGCCCAATGCCGGTGACGCTAGACCAGCTTTCCGCATGTCACCACGCCTGATCAGCTCTGATTACCGCCGGTTGCCGGTCCAGCTGACCTGGGACGAAGTGCCGAGTGCGGAAAACGGGGCTAGACCACGCGGCGGGTCATCAACCCGGCCAGCGTGGTGAGATCCGCCACCGGGCGAGGAGCCAGACCGGCCGCGTTCAGGCGGATGAGAGCCTCCTCCAGCAAGCCGTCGGCCGTGGACTGACTCCAGGCCCTGCCCCCGGCCTCCTCGATGAGACCCGCGGCGCGGGTGAGGTCGTCGTCGGAGAGCGGGGCGTCACGCCGGTAGAGGGCGGCCAGCTCGCGCCCGGCGACCGTGCCGGAGGTGAGCGCGGCCACCACGGGGAGCGACTTCTTGCGGTTCGCCAGATCCGAGTAGACCGGTTTGCCGGTGACCACCGGATCTCCCCAGATGCCGAGCAGATCGTCGGCCAGCTGGAACGCCAGCCCCAAGCGGTCGCCGAAAGCCCGCAGATGTTCGACCTGCGCCCCCGTACCGCCGCCGAAAATGCCCCCCAGCGCGCACGCGCACGCGATCAGCGCGCCGGTCTTGCCGCTCGCCATGCGCAGGCACTCGGCCAGCTCCACCTCCGCCCGGCCCTCGAACTCGACGTCCGAACTCTGCCCGTTCAACAGCTCCTGCACTGTCGCGCTGAGCGCCGACACGCCCTCCCGGGCGAGCGGGTGACCGCTGGACGCCAGCACGTCGAACGCCAGCGTCAGCACCGCGTCGCCCGCCAGGATGGCCTGGCTCACCCCGAACGCGCTCCAGGCGGTCGGCCGGTGCCGCCGGGTCGCGTCCCCGTCCATCACGTCGTCGTGGAGCAGGGAGAAGTTGTGCACCAACTCCACCGCGACCGCGGCGGGCAACGCCTCGCCCGCCTCGCCGCCGGCCGCCTCGCCCGCCAGCAGCACCAGCGTGGGCCGCATCGCCTTGCCGCCGCCGGCCTCGGCCGGGGAGCCGTCCGCGTCCCACCAGCCCAGGTGATACCCGGTGATGTGGCGCATCGGGCCCGGCAGCCGGTCCACCGCCGGGCCCAGGGCCGGGCGCAGCAGCGCCCGGCCCCAGTCCAGCACCGCACCGGCCGTGCGCCGCTCGATCGATTTCGCGGTCATCAGTGCCCGAGCTCCACGTTCTCCAGCACGCCCAGCGCGTCCGGGATCAGCACGGCCGCCGAGTAGTAGGCGCTGACCAGATAGGAGATCACCGCCTGCTCGTTGATCCCCATGAACCGCACGTTGAGCCCCGGCTCGACCTCGTCCGGCAGGCCCGTCTGGCGCAACCCGACCACGCCCTGGTCCTCCTCGCCGGTCCGCATCGCCAGGATCGACGTGGTCTGGGAGTCGCTGATCGGGATCTTGTTGCAGTTCAGGATCGGCACGCCGCGCCAGGCCGGGACATGGCTCCCGTTCACGTCCACCACCGGCGGATACACCCCGCGCTTGGTGCATTCGCGGCCGAAGGCGGCGATGGCGTGCGGGTGCGCGAGGAAGAACTGCGTCTTGCGCCTGCGGCTGAGCAGCTCGTCGAGGTCGTCGGGCGTGGGCGGCCCGGTCCTGGTGTGGATGCGCTGCTTCAGGTCGGCGTTGTGCAGCAGCCCGAACTCGCGGTTGTTGATCAGCTCGTGCTCCTGCCGCTCGCGCAGCGCCTCGATGGTGAGGCGCAGCTGCTGCTGCGTCTGGTTCATCGGGTCGTTGTAGAGGTCGGCGACCCGGGTGTGCACGCGGAGCACGGTCTGGGCGACGCTCAGCTCATACTCCCGGGGGGAGACCTCGTAGTCGACGAACGTGCCCGGCAGGACGGCCTCGCCGTGGTGCCCGGCCGCGAGCGCGATGGCGGCCTGGCCGTGGCCGTCCTGCGGCCGGTCGGCCGCCGACCGGAAGCCGTCCACCTGGGCGCGCAGCGTGTCGGACTGGGCCACCAGCTCCTCGAACGCCCGCCGGGCCAGGGTCAGCACGGTTCCCGCCGTGGTCGCCTTGACCGTGAACTCCCAGGTGCCGGGCCCGAGCAGGGACCTGTCCCCGAGATGATCCCCGTCCGCCAGGTTCCCCAGCACCGCCTCGTCCCCGTAGGGGCCGACTCCAAGCCGGTCAAGCTTCCCGTGCGCCACCAGCAGCACCTCGTCGGCGGGGTCGCCCGAGGCCACGAGGATGTCACCCGGCTCGAAGTCACGCTGGGTGAACCGGCCCGCCAGGCGCTCCAGCGTGTCCATGTCCTCGTAGCCGCGCAGCAGCGGCAGCTCGCACAGCTCCTGCGGGACGACCCGGATCGAGGCCCCCACGTTGGTGAAGCTGACCCGGCCGTCGCCGACGGTGTAGGTGAGCCGCCGGTTGACCCGATACGCCCCGCCCGACACCTCCACCCACGGCAGGACCTTCAGCAGCCACCGCGACGTGATGCCCTGCATCTGCGGCACGGTCTTGGTGGTCGTGGCCAGCTTCCGCGCGGCGGCGGTGCCCAGGCTCAGCTGATCGTTCTGAACGGTCACAATTCACTCCTCAGGTCGCGAAGCGGAGTGGCCCATGGCGCCGGGCCGGTGACATCCATTCCCGGAGGAATCGCCTCCGGGTCCTGCTCTCAGCGGCCGATGGTTTCGCCGAACGTCGAATTCAGTGACCTTCGATGGTTTCCGTGCGGTAGCCGTCTCAGCTGGTACTTCTCCACCGGCACTAGTCAACCCTCCCGACGATCGGCGAAAAGAGACCGGGGCATGGTATTTGACTGAACCTTTAGACGACTTTGGGCCCCCGGTCGGCCTCAATAATGGTCCGCGCCCATTCCCGGTGTCAAATTCGAGTTCTCATTCGAATGCGCAAACGCCATTTTAAATAAAATAAACAAACTTGCTGGACATGTCGCAATTGCCCAGTGTTTGATGACTCCTGGGCTTGCTGACAGAGTCAGTAAGGTTTCCGCAAGGGTTTCTGCAAGGTCCGGCGCGGACGCTCACGACAAGGGGTGATTCGGGGGGATTGCCCACATCTGGAGCGTGGAGCGAGGGGGCTGCAGAGGCAGTATGCCAAGTCTGGAATGGAGCCGGGTCCCGGTCGGGCCCGAGGCCCGCAGATGGGTCACACGAGGGAACTGCAAGACCGTTCTGGTGATCGTCCACACCGTCACGTCGGGACAGCGCCTGCTGGAGGCGGTCCAGCTGGTCCAGTCGGACCTGCGGGTCCAGGTGCTGTTCACGGTCGCGAAGGATGTGTTCAACAACGGGGTCGAAGAGTTCGTGGAGAGCCTCGGCGGCGGGATGGTGCTGCCCTGGCAGCAGGCCGTGAACGAGCGCTTCGACCTGGCCATAGCGGCCAGTCTCGGGTCGGTCCACGAGATCCGGGCGCCGCTGATCGTGATGGAGCACGGGGCCGGATTCAACAAGCTCGTTCCGCGTACGCCCGGCCGGCGCGTGGTCGGCGCGCGCGCCACGTACGGGCTGGACCCGCAGCGCTTGCTCCGGGACGGCGCCGTCATCCCGGACGCGATCGTGCTGCCGCACCTGACCGACCTGGCCAGGCTGGCGAGAGAATGCCCGCAGGCGGTGCCGTCGGCGGAGGTGATCGGCGACCCGATCTACGACCGATTGGCCGTCAGCCTCGACGATCGCGCGCTGTACCGGCGGGCGCTGGACGTACGGCCCCGCCAGAAGCTGGTCGCGGTCAGCTCCACCTGGGGCACCGAGTCGCTGTTCGGCAAGTTCGAGCTGCTGAACCGCCTGGTCCGCGAGCTGCCCGCGAGCGCGTACAAGGTGGTCGCGCTGTTGCACCCCAACATCTGGTCGGCGCACGGAGCGAGGCAGGTGCGCGCCTGGCTGGCCGACAGTCAGCGCCGAGGGCTCCAGGTCGTGCAGCCCAAGGACGAATGGCTCGGCGTGCTCATCGCGGCCGACTGGGTGATCGGCGACCACGGTTCCGCCACCCTGTACGGCGCGGCCATAGGCAGGCCGATTCTGCTGGCCCGCTTCCCCTCCGAGGATGTAGACCCGAGCTCCCCGAGCGGTGACCTGGCCGCGATCGCGCCGCGGATCAACCGCTACCAGCCGCTGGCGACCCAGCTCACCCGGGCCGCGGTCGCGCTCAAGCCGGAGGACTATCAGCGGATCGAGGAGCGGCTCACCTCGGCCCCCGGCCAGTTCCACCGCAACATGCGGCGGCTGATGTACCGGCTGATGAACCTGCGCCAGCCCGCGTCCATCCCGGTCGCCACCCCGGTCCCGATGCCGTTCCTCACCCCGTACCACGGAGGCTGATCGTGCTCGACAAACTCGTCGTCGCCCACTTCTTCGGGCAGCGCCAGCCACTGTCCCTGAACCGGACGCCGCCGCTCGCCCCGTGCGCGGCCGTGCCCGCGGTCCTGGTCATCCCCCGGGAAGGCCCGATGCACGAGCCCCACCTGATGGTGCTCACCGGCCCGTCGGCCGCCGACCACATCGACATGGCCGGCGTCGTCGCGGACGCCCACATCGTGGTCGACTCTGACGACGCCCGGGACCGGCGCTGGCAGGAGCTGGCCGACGTGCTGATCACCCGGCACGAGGTGGCCGGCCTGCTGGACCGCCACGTCGGCTGCGCGGTCGCCGTGGCCAGGCAGCCGGGCGGCTGCC
The DNA here is from genome assembly GCF_009687885.1 of Acrocarpospora pleiomorpha. Taxonomy (GTDB): domain Bacteria; phylum Actinomycetota; class Actinomycetes; order Streptosporangiales; family Streptosporangiaceae; genus Acrocarpospora; species Acrocarpospora pleiomorpha. The sequence continues at coordinate 125,584 of NZ_BLAF01000019.1, read as the reverse complement.
TGGTCGGCCTGCGGCACGGCCCGCTGGCCCAGATCACCGGCATCGCCGGGCTCCTCGCCGGCGCCGACCCGTGGCCCGCCACCTTCGGCTCGCTGCTCTACTGCTGGCTGGCCGCCAGGCTCCCCCTGTACGGCCTGACCACGGCCACCGTGATCGCTGGCCACTACCGGGACGGCCGCCACTTCGAGGTGGCCGGCCGTGTGCGCATCACGGTGAGCGAGGCGGCCGCATGACCCCGACCATCGTGGTCGCCGGCGCGACCAGCTTCTACCTCTCCCTGGGCGTGGCCGAATTCCCGGTCCACTACCTGCCGACCTGCACGCCCAGGTGGCTGACCGGCGGCGTCTCCGGCGCGGCCGCCCACATCGCCCGCACCCTGCGCACCCTGGGGAGCCACGCCAGGCTCTGCACGGTCGTCGGCACCGACCTGGTGGGCGCCGGCATCCGCGCGGACCTGGACGCGCACGGGCTGCTCGGCCCGGGGGTGATCTCCGGCGAGGGCTCCTCGATGGGCGTCGTCCTGGTCGGCCCCGACGGCCGCCGCATGGGATACCCGTACCTGGCTCCCGTCAACGACGTCGACTATCCGTTCGACGTGCTCGCCGGGCAGTGCCGGGACGCCGACCTGCTGGTGCTGACGAACGCGAAGTTCGTCCGCCCGCTGGTGGCCCGCGCGGACCGTCTGGGCATCCCGATCGCGGTGGACGCCCACCTGATCGCGGACCCGGGGGACCCGTACAACGAGCCGTGGCTGCGGGCCGCGCGCGTGCTGTTCTGCAGCCACGAGCGCCTCCCGGTGCCACCTGAGCGCTGGATCGCCGAGATCTTCGGGCGGTATCCGCGCTGCGCGCTCGTCGGGGTGGGGCTGGGGGCGCGCGGCGCCATGCTCGGCCTGCGGGACGGGCGGCTGATCACGGTCCAGGCGGTCGCGCCGCGCGGCGTGCTCAACACCACGGGCGCCGGTGACGGGCTGTTCGCCACGTTCCTGCATCTCTGGGTGAGCACCGAGGACCCCGTACGGGCTCTGCAAGGCGCGGTACTCAACGCGGGCTGGAAGGTCGGTGACCGCACCCCCGTGGGCGCCTCCCTCACCCCGGCCGAGCTTCGCGCGATCCCGCCACCCCCGACCACCGTGGGGTTGTGGTGACATAACCACCCAAATGAGGTTTTAACGGGATAAATCGGGTACCCGAAGTAGATGGGGGAAGGAGGGACCAATGACTGTCCACCAGAGAGAGTCTCAGTCCACCGCCGAGCTCGTGCAGCAGGCGTCCGACCAGGTATCCCGCCTGATCAAGGATGAGATGCGCCTGGCCAGGGCCGAAGTGGTGGGTAAGGGGCGGCAGGCGAGGACGGGCGCCGCCCTGTTCGGCGGCACCGGCGTCATGGCGTTTCTCGGCGCGGCGGCGCTGGTCGCCTGCGCGATCATCGCCCTGGCGATCCCGTGGCCGGCCTGGCTGGCCGCCCTGGTCGTCGGCGCCGCCCTGCTGATCCTCGCGGGGATCATGGGCGCCATCGGCAAGAACCGCGTCAAGGGGGCCATGCCGCCCAAGCCGACGCAGGCCGTGAACGGCGTCAAGAGCGACATCGACGCGGTCCGCACCGGCGTCACCGAAGGGAGGGCGCATCGATGACCCGTCCGCACCGGACAGCGTCCGAGGACGTCGCGGCCATCGCGGAAGACGCCGAGCGCACCCGGGAGGAACTCGGCCGGACGGTCGCCGCCCTCGCCGCCAAGACCGACGTCAAAGGCAGAGCCAAGACCAGCGTCATGTCCAAGGCCCAGACGGCCAAATCCGGGGCCCACCAGGTCGTGGACAAGGCCAGCCGGCATCCCGGCGCCGTTTTCGCGACCCTGGCCATGCTCGGGGGCGCGCTGGTACGGGCGCTGTTCAAGCGCAGGAGACCGCAGCCCCGCGGCCGCATGTTCAGCGGGCGCCGCCGAGGTGCCATGACCATGCGCCCGCGGCGCCGCCAAGCCGGGGGCATGATGTCGCGCATGATGACCGGGATCATGGGCAAGTCCACGAACAAGACCATGATGGGCCGAATGCGCGGCCCCTCGGGCAAGACGATGATGGGCCGAATGCGTGCGCCCATGGGCAAATCCATGGGCAAGACGATGATGGGCAGAACCATGGGCAAAGCGCGTACTCCCATCGGAAAGATGATGGGCAAGACCATGGGATCGCCCGTCCGAAATCCCGGCAGGATGACGCGCTGAGCCTCGTCATTCCAGCTGGTCGAGCAGCCGGTCCAGCCGGGTGGTGGCGGAACCCATTCCGTTCAGCACCTGGCGGGCCCGGCCAAGGAGTTCGCGCGCGTCCTCGGGCCGCCCGTGGCGCAGGGCGACCTCGCCCAGCGCCTGGAGCGCGAACGCCTCGCCTGCGGCGGAGCCGAGCTCACGCATCACCTGGAGTCCCAGGTTGATGTCCGGCTCGCTCCCCTGGGCGCGCCCCAGCAGGATGAGCGCCCGGGTCCGGTTGTACCGATCGGACTCGGCCGCCTCATACGCCGCCACCAGGTACGGCATCGCCTCCTCGGCCCGGCCGCCCTCCACCAGCGCCCGGCCCAGATCGCATCGAGCCAGCGCCACCCGCCTGGCCCCACCGGCCGCCTGGTAACCCTTGATCGCCTCCGCGAACAGCCTGATCGCGGCCTCCGGCCGATCCCGATCCAGCTCCAGCCCGCCCAGCCGCTGATACCCTTCCGCCACCCGATCCACGTTGTCCAGCCCTCGCCAGATCTCCAGCGCCCGCCCGAAATCCGCCGCGGCCTCGTCCAAGCGCCCGAGCGCCTTCAGCGACAACCCGGTCCGGTTCAACATCTTGGCCGTACCGACCGGGTCCCCGGCGGCCCGCGCGGCGGCCAGCCCGAGCCGATCCACCTCCAGCCGCTCGGCGTAGAACCCGCGATGCAGGAACAGCGGCCACAACGCGTCCACCAGCTGCCAGACGGTCTCGTGCCAGCCCCGCTCGAACGCGGCCTGCGCCGCCGTACGCAGGTTGCGGAACTCCCGATCCATCCAGTCCAGCCCGCCCGCCGCGTCGGCGAACTCCACCGCCCCCGCCGCCACCGGAATCCGCCGGTACGGCGCCGCCGCCCTACTCGCCGACCGGGCGGTCTCCAGAAACCACCCCACCGCCCGCCGCACGCTCTCCTCCCGTTCTGCGGCGGAATCCTCCAACTCGGCCGTCTCCCGCGCGTGCAACCGGACCAGATCGTGAAACCGGTACTCCCCGCCCGGCAGGTCGTCGAGCAGGTTCGCGTCGGCCAGCACCCCCAGCAGCCGCCCGCTCTCCTCCGCCGGCAGCCCCGCGGCCGCGGCCGCCGCCGCGCCGCCGAAACTCCCCCCGGGAAACAACCCGAGCAGCCGGTACAGCCGCGCCGCGTCCGGCGCCAGATTCTGGTACGACAACGTCAGCGCGGCCCGGATCGTCATATCGTCCTCCACGGAAAGCGCGCTCAGCCGCCGGCTCTCCTGCGCGAGAGCGGCCACCATCTCGGTCAACGGCCAGCGCGGCCGGGTGGCCAGCCGGGCGGCGGCCACCGACACGGCGAGCGGCACCCCCGCGCACAGATCCACCAGCTCGGTGGCCGCGGCCAGCTCATCGCCCACCCGCTCGTCCCCGAGCCTGTGCCGGAGCAGATCGAGCGCCGCGTCCACGCCGAGGCGCTCCACCTGGAGCCCCCGCGCCCCGCCCACCACCAGCCCGGCCAGCCGCCACCTGCTGGTCACCAGGACCATCCCGTCCCCCGACGCGGGCAGCAGCGGACGCACCTGCGCCGCCGAGATCGCGTCATCCAGCACCACCACGATCCGCCGCCCGTTCACCAGCGACTGGTAGAGCGCGGCCCGCTCGGCCAGCCCGCCCGGAATCCGGTCCGGCGCGATACCGAACGCGCGAATGAACAAACCCAGGACTTCAGCCGGTTCGACCGGCGGATCGGTGGCGTGCCCGCGCAAATCCGCGTACAGCTGCCCGTCCGGGAAATGGTCACGATTCCGGTGCGCCCAATTCAGGCTGAGCGCCGTTTTCCCGACCCCCGCCGGCCCGCTCACCACCACCACGACGGGCGACCCGGACGCGGACCGGCGTCCATTCACCCGATCCAGAAAGGCAAGCGTCTCCCGCCGGTCGATCAGAAGCCCGGCGGGCGGTAACTGACGTGGCGTGGGCAACGGAACGGACGCCTGATGAATGTGAATACCACCGCTAACGTCCCGTGCCTGGACCGCAGGCCCATGCACGGCCCCGTCCATGCGGTTGACGTGCTCACTATGGGGATCTCTGCTCATCACCATGCAGTAAGAATTAATTCGCACCGTCCGATTGCTTATCACAGAAATCCCGCCCGGCTAACTTTCCTGCCCCGATAGTAAGGATCTGTACAGCCGAGATCCTTAATAGTAGTGCGGTGCACTTTCGGCTGAGAAGGTGGACCAGTTCGACGCGGCAACAAATGTCAGCCGTGTTTCCCAGGTGATGTTCGATCGTCAGCGTGGCATTCACCCCGGCCTTCTTGAAAAGCTGATCGCGCCGCCATGGGCCGCCACCAGGCCCTACGGTCACTGCGCGCCCTAAAGCCGGAGCCAGCGTGAGCCGCTTCATTCGAGCGTTCACGGCGATGACGGGGTCGGGCGGAGCCGGCGCGAGACTGGGGCCGGAGTTCAGCCGCAAGCAGGCGCCAAGCACAACAACGCCCATGCGGTCGATGTAAGCCCACTTCCATGGTGGGGCCGTCAGTTTGACCATGCCCTTAGGGCACGGATGAGACTCGTTTGCCATGAGTACTGTGGATGAAGTCCCCATGAACCAGAGCCGCCGCACGCCCGTCCGGCCCGGCTGGCCCGAACTCGGCGTCGCCGTGCTCGCGGCCGCGATCCTGTACGGGGTCGGGGCGACGATCGCCTACCTGCTGCCGGCCGGCTCCCCGGTCTCGCCTGGCCAGGCGAACTTCCTCGTCTCGGGCCTCGCGCCGCTCGGGGCGTTCGCCGTCGCCATGCTCATCCGCATCCGCGACGTCCGCCCGTTCGGGATGCGGCGCGTTCATCCCGGTTGGCTGCTCGCGGCCATCGCCATCGGCCTCGCGTGCTTCGCGCTCAGCTGGCCGGTCTCGGCGATCTTCGACCCGTTCTTCCCCGGGTCGGAGAGCGTCCAGGAGGGCTATCGCGACGCTGCGCGCGCGGGCGTGCTCTCCCTCGTGGTGACGATCGTGCTCGGCGGCGTGCTGACGCCCTTCGGCGAGGAGGTCCTGTTCCGCGGTGTGTTCGCGAGCTTCCTGCTCCGCTGGGGCACCTGGATCGGCGTGATCGTGAGCGCGGCGGTCTTCGCCGTCGCGCACGGCGTCAACAGCGTCATGCCGGTCGCGTTCGTCGTCGGGCTCGGCACCGGGCTGGTGCTCCGATTCTCCGGCTCGATCTGGCCGGCCGTGGTCATCCACGTCGTCTACAACAGTGTGGGCTTGCTGTACCACGGCATCGGATACTGAGCTATTCGACGAGCTTCCCCACGGTCGAGATCTCACACATGAGTCCCGCGATCTTGTCGGGGACGGGGTCGAGGAAGGACGGGCAGTCCACGTGAGCCTGGAGGAGCTCGAAGGGGTTCACGGTTCCCGTCGCCCTGACGGCTCCGTCTCCTCGATCAGCGCTTGGGCGCGAGCGAGTGCCTTCAGCTGGGCGGCGTTGAACAGCTCGGCGAAAGCGGACCCGATCGCGGCCTCGGCGAGGCCCGGGCCGTGCGTCGCCGCGGAGCCGGGGTCCGCCATCCAGGGGAACCGGGCCTGGCTCCGCCGGATCGACTCGGCCAGCTGGCGCGCGATGGCCCCGATCGTCGCGTCGTCGGCGTCCTCTGGGAGGTAGTAGAACTCGTCATCGCCCTCGGTGTCCTCTGCCATTAGCTGACGGAGGTCGTCGAGCGCGTCGTCCTTAAGCACCCCCGAGAACACGGTCAGCAAGGCCCGGTCCCGCTCCGACAGTCCTTCAGCGACCGGGCCGAACGGCACCGGGGTGTCCAGGGGAGCCCGGTGCTTGAGGATGACCGCCAGCTCCGCGCGGATCCGTTGCAGGCGCTCGATCGTGCCTGCCAGCTCGGCGTCGAGCACGCGGATGGCTTCCTCGGGCTCCTCGTCGGCACTCCCCATCGCTCGGATCTGGGCGAGCGACAAACCGAGTTCGGTCAGCCGCTTGATCTGAAGCAGCCGGACGAAGTGCGTCGTCTGATACTGCTTGTACCCGTTGGGCGCTCGGTCGGGCAGCTCGAGCAGGCCCATTCGGTGATAGTGCCGCACCGTCTTGATGGTGGTGCCGGCGAGGTCGGCGAGCTGTCGCGTGCTCCAGGCCATGCCCAGGGTCCTCCTCCGATGTCGCGCCGGATCGTCCTGGATCGAGCCCAGCTCATGCCCCAGGGGCACGCTCGTCGATCCTCGTTGCAAGACCAGACGACCATCATCGTGCTCGTCGAAGACATGAACGACCACGCTCGGCCAGATCTTTCCGGGGCAGCGGCTCGTTCAAGCTCGTAGGTGATGCGGGGGTGGGAGAACCCCGCTGGGATTGGGATTGGAGAGCGCTCTCCCTCCGTGCGCTAGAGTTCATCACATGAGGGAAGATCGTCTGGTTTCGCCCACTCTTGAGGACGTCGCCAGGGCCGCGGGCGTCTCGCGGGCAACCGTGTCCCGCGTGATCAACGGCATCCGGAACGTGGACCCGGAAATCCAGGAAACGGTCCGTCAGGCCGTCGCCGCCGTCGGCTACGTGCCCAACCGTGCCGCCCGCTCCCTGGTCACCGGCAAGACCGGCTCGATCGCCCTGGTCGTCTCCGGCGCCGGCCACTTCTTCGCCCGCGTCTTCACCGACCCCTTCTTCGGCCGCGTCGTCAGCGGCATCTCCGGCCACCTCCGCCCGCTGGGCGTGCACCTGGTCCTCATGCTCGCCGAAGCCGCCGACGCCCGCGCCCAGGTCATCGACTACCTCCGCCAGGGCCACGTCGACGGCGCCATCCTCGTCTCCACCCACGCCGAAGATCCGCTCCCCGCCCAGCTCGTCGAGTCAGGCCCGCCCGTCGTCCTGTTCGCCCGCCCCGCCCAGCCTCTCAGGATCAGCTACGTCGACGTCGCCCACAGCGCGGGCGCCCGCCTCGCCGCCGACCACCTGATCGCCCGCGGCTGCGAACGCGTCGCCACCATCTCCGGCCCGCTCGACGTCCCCGCCAGCCTGGAACGCCTCTCCGGCTTCCGCGAGGCCATGGCCCGCCACGGCCACGCCTACATCCCCAGCGTCGAAGGCAATTTCACCCAGGAATCCGGCGAACAGGCCATGGAACGCCTCCTCGCCGACCACCCCGACATCGACGGCCTCTTCGCCGGCAACGACCTGATGGCCCAGGGCGCCCTCCTCGTCGCCCAGTCCCGCGGCCTCCGCGTCCCCCACGACCTCGCCGTCGTCGGCTTCGACGACAGCAGCGCCGCCCTCGCCTGCCGCCCACCCCTCACCACAGTCCGCCACCCGGTCGAAGACATGTCCGCCGAAATGTCCCGCCTCCTACTAGCCCACATCGAAGACCCCGACCGCCGCGTAACCTCAGTGATCTTCGAACCCGACCTGGTCATCCGCCAGTCCGCCTGACCACCCCACCCCTCAATCCGACCAGCTCCTCCCAAGCCAACCCTCCACGCACTTGCCGCGTCGTCGCTTGTCCCCGCATCGGCTGGCTCTTTGCGGGCGCGCTGGGCCGCGCTCTTACCGCGTCGTCGCCTGTTCCCGACCAGCTTTCCGATGCCCACGCCATCGCCTGACTCATTCCGAGCGAGATGGGCCATGCGCTTGCGCTTACCGCGTCTGCTTCCACATTGGCTGGCTCATTCTGGGCAGGCCCGGCCGCATGCTTAGCTTGCCCATCGCTCCACTTGGCTGGCCTTCTTGGCGCCGGGACGGTGAGGACTAAAGCGGGCGTGATCGGCGCCGAAGAACGGCGAGCGACCAAGGAGAGATGTTTCGTTAGGTTTTGGCGTCCAGGATGCGGACGTTGTGTGCGCCGCGGAGGGTGGCGATTCTCGACGCTTCGGCTTCGAGGGGTTCCTGGGGGAGTGGCTCGAACGCGGTGACGGTCACGTCGAGGGTGTTCTTGCCCGCCGTCTTGGCCCGCCACACCCCGGCGATCTCGCCGTCCAGCAGGACGGCCCCGGGATTGCCGAGCATGCGCCAGATCTCCGCGTGACGGGATTTGTCCGGCACGAGGAGTGTGCGGTCACGGGCCTGGAGGTAAGGGTCGGACGGGGGCAGAAGGCGCAGGAGCCGGGGGCGGCGGATCGCGTCCAGCAGCAGATCGACCTGGTCGGCGGGAAGCCACGCGCGGCGGCCGTCCACCCGGATCTCCGCTAAGTCCTTCGGCCACATCCGTTTGACCTCGGTCGGCGTGGTGCCCATGAACTTGGCGGCCTCGGCGGGCGTGGCGGGGCCGAGAAGCTTCAGATAGGCGGTGATGACCGAATCGGCCGCCACCGAGTGCGCGGGCACATCACGCCGCCCGGGAATCGGTTCCAGCGTGGTGGCCGAACCTTTGGGCGCGAGCCGTACGCCACCGGCCAGGCCCACCTGCTGGAACAGCGCGCCCGAGATGTGCTGAGCGTTGCAGCCGCGGCACCAGTAGGTCACGCCCTCCGGGACCAGGGCGCTCACCGCCGTGCTGACCTCGCCCTTCGTCATCGGCCGGGTGACCACCTCGTGCATCGCCTTGGCCGCCGCGCGGAACGCGGTCAGCCCCAGTTTGGCCCCCTCGCGGATCTGCGTGGTGGCGATCCGCGCCGTCGCGTCGGCGTCGCTGACCGGCCAGAGCGCGGCCGCCAGCGCGGGCAGGTCGGCCGTCCGGTGCAGGTGCGGCGCGCCGCGGGTCGACCAGACCAGGGTGAGCGCGTCGTCATCCGGATCCGCCGTGGTCCGCGCCGACACCGCCAGGCGCGCCGAACCATACGGCGTGTCCTGCACCCCCAGGTCGAGTACGGCCAGGCGGGCGGGCGGGAGATCGGGGCGGTCGAGCTGCTGGGCAGCGACGCGGTAGGCGAGGACCTGTAGTCGATCCACGTTCATATCTCAGACCTTAGCCGTCCGGGGTAGGGCCAGGGGTTGGGCTTGCATGAGGCGAGTGACTTCGTCTGCTGCATCATGACGGGCGCGGGCTTTCCCGGCCCGGGACAGCCGACGTGCCCGTGTCCGAGGCCGTGGCCGACCTCGTGGCTGATCAGGTATTCCCGGTAGGAGGCGAGATCGCGCCCGTAGTTCGGCGTCCCCTCCGCCCAGCGAATCGCGTTGATCACCGCGCGGCTGCCGTTCCAGCAGGACAGCTCGCCGAAGGTGCGCAACGGCCGGCACAGCGCGTCGGTCGTACGCGGGCTGGACAGCGCCACCCTGACCTGGACGGGACCCGACGCCACCCGCTTGAACCGCCCCCACCCGCGGTGATCGTTCAGGATGCGATGCACCTCGTCGGCGAACTCCCGGGCCTCGAACGGCAGGCCTTTCTCCACTTCGACCAGGTAGCGGATCTCTTTCCCGCGCCCCTTGCGCGCCTTCTCGCTCCCGGCCGCGACCGAGTAGCGGCCTTTGCCCCGTTGCGGCACCTTCACCCAGGCCGGCTGCACCCGCCCGTTCACGACCAGCTTCTCGGGCTTCGCCGCTTTCGCCGTCGGTTTCGCTGTCGGTTTCGGCACCGGTTTCGCCGTCGGCTTCGGCTTCGTCGTGGGTGTGATAGCCGGTGTGAGCCTGGTGGGGATGGCGGCCTTCGCCAGCACCGCCGGTTCCGCCGGCGGCCCCGATTGGGCCAGTAGGGCGCCGCCGACCACCCCGATGACAACGATCCCCGCCGCCGCCAGCAGGAAACGATGATCCACGAGCTCTCTCCCACCACACGAACCGACACCGGGGACCCTGATCATACGGGAAAACGATCACACGATTAGGCCATCACGCTGGCGTTTCGTACTTTCTCACCAGTCTGACTACCTACCTTTCTCGAAAAACCACCACGAGTCCGACATTTCCGAACTACAGTCCATTGTTATCGGGCGGTTATGGAGGCAGTGTTGCTGGAACGTTCCCACGACGACACCATCACGCAGGACTTGTTAACCGTCGTCACCGGGGAACTTGGTTACCGGGAGAAGTCCGGCCAGCACACCAAGTTCGGCGCCTGGTACGCGGACCTCACCAAAGACCCGCAATACCGGAACGCCCCCTGGTGCGACATGTTCATCGCCTGGGCGGCCGACAAGGCCGGCGTCAGCGACTACGTCGGCGAGTTCGCGTGGACCCCCTCCCACGCCCGCTGGTTCGAACAACACCAGGCCTGGACCGACCAGCCCGAACCCGGCGCCCTGGTTTTCTTCGACTGGTCAGGCGGCGACGACATCAAAGGCATAGACCACGTCGGAATAGTCGAAAAGGTCGAAAACGGAAAAATCCACACAATTGAGGCAAACGTCGACCGTGTCTGGCTGAAGCGCAAGGTCCGCGACGAATCCAAGGTCGTCGGCTACGGCCTCCCCCGCAAAGTCCGCGAAACCCTCACCACATCCCCCACCACCGTCGACCTTCGCCCCGAAGCCGTCACCGCCGTCGCCAACCCCACCCGCGGCCTCGATCCCACCGCCACAATCGCCACCGCCGTCTTAGCCCTGGCCCTCGCCGCCTCCGTAGTAGCCACCGGCCTCCACGTCCGCCGCTTCGCCACCTCAACCGGCCGCCACCGCCGCAAACGCCCCACCCCCACCAACACCTGACCGGCAGCTCACTCTCTGCCCGCCACTCGACGGCCACCACACCTTTTGCCCGTCATTTGACGGCCGGTTTACCCCTCTGCGCGTCACTTAAAGGCTGGCTCCGCATGCATGGGCTCGCGGTCCAGGCGCGCGAGCCCATGCCCGTCACTTGACGGCCACGTCATCTTCTGCGCGTCATTTGACCGGGTGGTTCGCCTTCTGCGGGTCACTGGCCAGCTGGCCCGACTTCTGCCCGCCGCTTGGCTGGCCAACTCACCCCTGCCCGGCCCTTCGTTGAAGGCGCAGACCGCACTCCGCACTTGTGGTAGCGCCGTGCGCCGGACCTTGCCTTCCACGAAACGGCTAACGACATGCGGATATGCGCTGAACGCCCTATCCGTCCGCCGCCCACCCATGAGTACGCATGAGAACAGCGGCCACCCTGACGAACCGCTCTCGATCGAGAATCGCGCCCTCGCGCCGGATACCCGCCTCATCCAGCTCGAATATGCGATCCAGCCGCAAGAACGACGGCCGCGCATCGCGATCCCACGTCCCCGCGCCCAGGGCCAGCCACTCGTCCCCGCCGCCGCCCTTGCTGGACAACATCATCCCCAGCAACCGCCGCCCATGCCGCCCCACGACCAGCAGCGGCCGATCCTTCCCCCGCCCCGGATCCTCCTCGTAGGGCACCCACGCCCAAATGATCTCTCCCGGATCCGCCATCCCATCCAAATCCGGCGAATACTCCAGCGAGGCCATCCGATCCACCCGATGAACCTCACGAACCGCCCCCCGAGCCGGCCGGGGATCCTCACCTAGATCACGCACAATCAAACCTTACCCACCCGAATCACACCAACCACCACAACAACCTCAGAACCCACATCGACCCAGCCTCACCCACCTGGACTCCGCCTCACCCCACACCGTGCGCGATGTCACCGGAAAACAGAAGTCACCGGAAACAAGACGTCACCGGAAAACAACTCGACGAGTCCCCCTCGGCCCCGCGTCCGGCAGAACCGACGGCGCCCATTCCTTGGTGCCGACGTGGGCGAGCCCGCTCCCGCGTCCAGGAGAACCGACGCACGGTTGCCAACGGTCAGCCGGTCAAGCCGCCGGTCAGGGCACCAACGCCGAGATCTTCTTGGGCACGCACATCCGCCATGCCTCGATCACCAGCTCGCGGGTCTCCTCCTCGTCCAACGCCGCCAACCAGGCCTGAACCCACCGATAACGCTCATCAGAGGGCCGAGGCATAAAGAACTTCTCCGGCTCGGCCTTGATCAGGGCCGCCCGTTCCTCCTTGGGAAACCCGAATCCCATCGACGTCTCATCCGGCGAAACAGACACATAGACGATCGACCCCACCCGGAACTTCACCCGATCCCGGGTCAGATGCTCCGTAGTCCGGGGAAGCGCCAACGCAACCGCCCTGATCAGATCAACTGTCACCATGCCCGGGATCGTAGCCAGCACCACCGACAATTCCGCGCCCCAGCTCACCCCGCTTGGTCTTGTCTCGGGAGCCGTATCTGGTGCTGGCATAGGATCGCGCGGCGGCGGACGTCGACCACGGAGGTAGGACGGTGTGGCACGAACCACAGCACGCGCCGATCACATGGGACATGTTCCTTGATATCGATGCAGACATTCAGCGTGATCTTGAGATCGTGGACGGCTTCGTCGTTCCGCGTGAGCAACGGAGTCGAGAGCATCAGAAGGTGGCAACACGGCTGTCTTCGGCATTGGAGAAGGCAGCGATTTTCGAGATGCGCCGCTCAGGCCGGGACGAATGCTACGAGACCAGCACCGAAGTAGATGTCTTGCTCTGGGACGTGCCTCCCACCGCACGCAAGCCTGATGCGATCCTTCATCGTTGCCTGCCCGAGTTCGAGCAACTCGCAGCCGAACACGTGGTCATCGTGGTCGAGGTGCTTTCAACCTGGTCGGCACGCCGTGATCGTGTGCACAAGATGGGCGATTACGCCGATGCCGGCATTGCGCACTACTGGATTGTGGACTTCGACAAGATCGGGGCCGTCTCGATCGATAGGTATGTGCTGGCGGGCCGGAACAGTCCGTACACACATATCGGTACGACCCACCGTGACATGGGTCCCATCGCCGTGAACATCACCGCTTCCTTCCCCATTGAGGTGCTCTGGGCGGATCTGGAAGTCGCGCCCCAGCTCTGAGCGGAGATCAGGCGGTTCGTACCCAGTGAGGGTCGTCGTAGAGGACTACGTCGGTGCCTTGGAGGAGGCGGGCGGGGGCGGAGAGGAGGGCTAGTTCGCCTTGGGATTGGAGGTGGAGGAGGAGGTCGCGGACTCGGGGGCCGACGGGGAGGCGGCCTGGGGGGAGGCCCAGGTGGGTGCGGACCTGGTCGGATAGTTCGGAGAGGCGGAAGGGGCGGTGGGGGAGGAGGGCGCGGATCAAGGGGAGCGTGATGACGCGTTCGGCTTCGGCGTGGGCGAGTTCCCAGACGAGTTGGGGGCCGCGGCGGCCGGTGGCGGCGCAGGCCGTGCAGGGGCGGGTGTAGCCGGGGATCGGTTCCTGGCGGGTGGTGCCGAAGCAGGCGGTGCAGAGGTTGAGCTCCATGGCGTGGAGTTCGGCGGAGGTCTCGTCGGGGAGCGCGAGGCCGCAGGCGCAGGTGAAAGCGCGGGCGGGGAAGTCGAAAGAGCCGGGGGCGTCAGAGGCGTCCGCCACGTCGGGTTCGTAGGGAATGTCCGCGGCCTTGGAGGTGTCCGCGGCGTTGGGGGCGTCCGGGATGCCGGGTGTGTCCGGGATGCTGAGAGCACCGTTGGGGGCGGCGGGGTGAGGGAGCCACTGGGCTGATATTTCGTGATTCGTCATCGCATCGCACTGTAGCTGTCGCCAGGCCGCGCGAAGGCCGTCATAGTGGGACCACGAAAGCTGGATATTTCCGGATTTGCTCTGGGGTGGGAGCGGTCATGGTCGTGGTCGGCACGTGGAATCTGGAGAACCTCTACCGGGCGGGCGGGGAGTTCGGGCCCCGGGACGAGGCCGCGTACGAGGCGAAACTCAAAGCGCTCGCCGGGACGATCACGCAGATCGGTCCTGACGTGCTGGGCGTGCAGGAGGTCGGCGAGCCGGAGGCGCTGCTGGACCTGGTCGGCCTGCTCGAAGGGGAGTGGCACGTCGAACTCTCCCAGCACCCCGACGCCCGCGGCATCCGGGTCGGCTTCATCAGCAGGCTCCCCCTGACCGTCCTGCACGACGTCACCACGTTCCCGCGCCCACTCCAAGCCGTCCAGAGCACCGACGGCGGCGGCACCGTGAACAACACCAGCCGCGGCTTCCTCGCCGTCCAGGCCGGCGCCGACCTGACCCTGGTCGCCGCCCACCTCAAGTCCAAACTCCTCTCCTTCCCCGGCGGCCGGTTCAGCCCCCGGGACGAGGGCGAACGCGCCCGCATCGGCGCGTACGCCCTGATGCGCCGCACCGCGGAAGCCGTCACGTTACGCGGCCTGGCCGACCAGATCCTGGACGGCCAGGGCACGAGCCGCCCACTGATCGTCCTGGGCGACCTGAACGACGAGCCCGAAGCCGCCACCACACAGATCCTGCTGGGCCCGCCGGGTTCGGAGATCGGCACGCCGGGCGAGCGAGTGCCGGATCGCGGCGACCCCTGGCGGCTGTGGAATCTCGCGCCGCGCATCCCCGAGCCGGAACGCTTCTCCCGGGTCTACCACGGCCGCCGCGAACTGATCGACCACATCCTGATCAGCCGCGCCCTGCTCGGCAAAGTCCAGGCGGTGCGCTCGATCATCGACCACGGCCTGCCCTCCGTCGGCGACCTCCCGTCGGCGCGCCGCGACACGCCGGATTCCGACCATGCCCCCATCACCGTGACCCTCTCCTTGTGACACCATCTTTGGTATGCGCAAATCGGGGTGGTTGGCAGCGGGATTGGTGGCGGCGGGGGCCGCTTGGGCGATGCGGGACATTCCCGCCGCGCTGGGCGCGAAACCCGCCGGGGAACGAGCCGAACGGGTGCGTCGTTCGCCCCAATTCGACGGTACGGCGTTCCGCAACTCGGACCCCACGACAGTGCCGCCCGCCGGCGAGACCAAACCCATCATGCGCGACCTCATGGAAGGCCGCCAGCAGCGCAAACCCCACGGCCCGATCCCGCTGGTGACCCCCTCCGTCAAGCCCTTGAGCAGCCTTGACATCATCTGGTACGGCCACGCGTCCACCCTGATCGAAATCGAGGGCCGCCGGGTCCTGTTCGACCCGATGTGGAGCGACCGCTGCTCCCCGGCCACGAATCTCGGGCCTCGCCGCCTGCACGAGCCCCCGGCCCGCCTCGACACCCTCCCCCAGGTCGACGCGATCGTGATCTCCCACGACCACTACGACCACCTCGACATGCACACCATCCGCGCCCTGGTCGGCCTGCAGTCCGCCCCCTTCCTGGTCCCCCTCGGCGTCGGCGCCCACCTGGAGCGCTGGGGCGTGCCGTCGTTCCGGATCGTCGAACTCGACTGGAACGAGTCGGTCACCATCGCGGGCCTGCGCCTCACCGTCACCGAGGCCCGCCACTTCTCCGGCCGCGGGCTCCGCCGCAACGGCACCCTCTGGGGCTCCTGGGTGATCTCCGGCGCGACCCGCCGCGTCTTCTACACCGGGGACTCCGGCTATTTCCCCGGCTACGCCGACATCGGCGAGAAGCACGGCCCGTTCGATCTCGCGCTCATCCAGATCGGTGCGTACAGCCCGAGCTGGCCCGACATTCACATGACTCCGGAAGAGGCCATCGCCGCCCATCTCGACCTGCGGGCGAAACTCCTGATCCCGGTGCACTGGTGCACGTTCGTCCTGGCCTTCCACCCCTGGGGCGAGCCGGTCGACCGGCTCTGGCGCGAAGCCAAGGCCAGGGGCGTACGGCTGGCCGTACCCAAACCCGGAGAGCGCGTCGCGGTCGACCAGCCGCCGCTGGTTGACGGCTGGTGGCAATCGATCTCCTAGAACCCCAGTACGATTGCCGGGCACATGACGTCTGGTTGGGGGAGAGCGCGTGGCGGAGAAGGTCATCCTGATTGATGATCTCGATCAGTCCGAAGGCGAGGATGTGGTCCGGCGGGAGTTCCAGCTCCTGCAGCGCACGTTCGCGATCGATCTGTCGGAGGCGAACAGCGCGCGGCTGGCCGAGGCGGTCAGCCTGATCGAGCTGGCACTGGAGCGGGGCCGCGAGGTCAAGCAGGCGACCAGGGCGCGGAAGGCGGTCGAGCCGTCGCGGTTGCGCGGGCACACCAACAGCGATGTCCGGGCGTGGGCCCGCGAGCAGGGCATCGACGTGCCCACCCGGGGCACGCCCCCGGAAGAGGTGATCGACAAGTTCCTCGCGGCTCACCCGGAGCCCGAGGACGACTGACGTGCGGATCGATCTGCACGCCCACAGCACCGCCTCGGACGGGACGGAGCGTCCCGCCGAGGTGGTCCGCCGTGCCCGCGCCGCTGGGCTGGATGTCCTGGCCCTTACCGACCATGACGGCGTCGCCGGTCACCGGGAGGCGATCGAGGCCCTGCCCGACGGGCTGACTCTGGTTCCCGGCATGGAGCTGTCGTGCCGCCGGGACGGGATGAGCATCCACATGCTGGCCTACCTGTTCGACCCCGGCCATCCCGAGCTGGCGGCCGAACTGGAGCTGATCCGCTCCGCCCGCGACGACCGGGCTGCCGCCATGGTGGCCAGGATCGCCGAGCTCGGCGTGCCGATCACGCTCGAGATGGTCGCGGCCATCGCCGCCGGCGGCGTGATCGGCCGCCCGCACATCGCCCGCGCCATGCTGGCGGTCGGCGCCGTCGCTACCGTCGCGGAGGCGTTCACCCCCGCCTGGATCGGCTCGGGCGGGCGTGCCCACGTCTCCCGCTACGCCCTCGATCCCGTCCGCGCCGTGCGGCTCACGCTCGCCGCCGGGGGAGCGGCGGTCCTCGCGCACCCGCGCGCCGCCAAGCGCGGCCGTACCGTGCCCGCCGACTGGATCGCCGAGCTGGCCGACGCCGGTCTGGCCGGGATCGAGATCGACCATCGCGACCACACCCCCGAGGCCCGCGCCGAACTCCGCGCCCTCGCCGCCGACCTGGACCTGATCGTCACCGGCGCCAGCGACGACCACGGCGACCTGACCGGCCACCGCCTCGGCTGCGAGACGACCAGCCCGGACCAGTACGAACGCCTGCTCGCGAGTACCTCGGCCCGCACCCCGATCACCGAACCCGCCTAGAACAGGGACAGGGCGAATTCGCTGGTCAGGCGGTGCCAGAGCCTGGGCTGGTGAAGCATCCCGTGGCCTTCGCCGGGAATGTCCACCATCCGGACCTCGGTGGCGACCTCGCGGGCGCGCCGGGCGTAGGCGTGGGTCTCGCCGGGCTTCGTGATCCGGTCGGCCGATCCGTGCACGAGGAGCACGCGGCGTCCGGCCAGCTGGGCGACGGGTTCGCCGATCGGCACCCAGGGAGCCAGCGCGGCCACGCCGACCACGTTCGGGTCGCCGGCCACGCGCAGCGCCGTACGGCCGCCCATGGAGTGGCCGACCAGGATGACGGGCACGTCGTGCGCCCGCCGCAGCCTGTCCAGCACCTCGACGATGTCGGCCACCGGTGAGGCGTCGTCGCCGTTCCAGCCGCGCACCCGGTAGCGCGCCCGCCAGACCGCCAGCCCGTGATCGGCGCCCGCCCAGGTCAGCGCCCAGGCGAACGGGATCATCCGAAGCACCGCGAGCTGCCGCGCGCTGGTCGCCATGCGCCCGACCTCCTGCCCGCCGTGCAACACCAGCGCCACCGCTTTGACCGCGCCCCGGGCAGGGGTGACGTGAACGACGGGCTCACGCATCGCGACCACCCCGGCGCGGCAGCCGCAGGGTCAGCAGCCGGGCCCGCGGCGCCACCCGGGCGGCCAGGCTGAACAGCGCCTCGGTCCGGGACCGGTCGGCGTCCAAGTGGGTGAACAGGTTGACCCCCAGGTAGAAGGTGATCGCCGCGTACGCCAGGTCGCGCGGCGGCAGCAGTTTCGCGAGCGCGGAACCCCCGATCACCCGGTCGAGGGTCTCCTCGACGAAGTCGATCCACGGCTCGGAGCGTTTGACGATCTCCTCGCGCAGCTCGGGACGGGCGATGCTGGCGCCGACCAGCTCGGAGAAGACCGTGATGTGGCCCTCCGCGAGGTCGGTGCGATAGATCTGGGTGGCCACCTCCACCAGTTCCTCCAGGTTCCGCGCCGACGCTACCGCCTCCCGGTAGGTGGTCATGCGCTGGTCGGTCGCGCGGTCCAGAGCGGCCAGCAGCAGCGGGTCGACTCCGCCGAAATGGTAGAAGACCAGGGCGGAGTTCACCCCCGCCAAGCGGGCGATGGTCCGGGCGCTGGTGCCCGCGTAACCCTCCGCCAGCAGCGACTCGCCTGCCGCCTTGATCAGCCGATCCCGGGTCTCGGCGCCCGCCTGCTGTTTTCCTGCCAACGTTTTGCCTCCGCTTGACAGACTCCCTCCCTCTCATCATACGGTTTAATCACTTGATTAAATCACTTGGAGGATAAATGGGGCGTGTGTCCGCGCGCCGGACGCTGGCCGCCGTGCTGGCCGGGCTGTTCGCCGCGTACCTGCTCTACGTGACGTTGCACGCCGGGGGCGTGCAGCAGACCGCGCTGTTCTACATCGGCATCCCCGGCCTCATCGCGATCACGGTCGTGCTCGCCGCCCGCCCGCGCACCGCCACCGGCCTGATCATGGTCACCATCACCATCGGGCTGGCCGTGGCCGGGCCGCTGCTGCGCGAGGGGATCGTCTGCCTGCTCATGGCGGCGCCGCTGTTCTACCTGGTCGGGCTGGTGATCGGCCTGGCGGTGGACCACGCCGACCGGCGCGGCAGGCACCTGCTGGTCGCGCCGCTGATCCTGGTCGCCGCGCTGGAGGGCACGGCGGCCGGGTCGATGCCCCGGGCGAACGAGGTCACCGTCAGCGTCCCGGCCCTGGGGGATGTGGAGACGGCGCTGGAGGGCGAGCCGCGGTTCGGGCCGGTCGAGTCGCGATTCCTGGCGCTCGGCTTTCCGAAGCCGGTGCGCGCGACCGGGAGCGGGCTGGATGTGGGCGACAGCCGTTTGGTCGAGTTCACGCCGCGCCGGTCGCTGGGGATCGGGGCGCCGCTCGAACCGCGTTCGCTGGAGTTGCGGGTGATTCGCCGGGGGCCCGGCATGGTGGTGTTCGGGGCCGTGTCCGACACCACGGTCGCCCGCTGGCTCGATCTTCGCGAGGCCGAGTTCCGGTGGACGCCGTCGCGGCTGGACGTGACCATCCGGTATCGGCGGACCTTCGATCCGAGCTGGTATTTCGGGCCGCTGCAGCGTTACGCGGTGGCCGAGGCCGCCACGTATCTGGCGAAAACGTTCGCGTCATGATCGCCGTGCTGACGTTCGCTCCGATCGTCGTCTTCTGGATCACGCTGCTGGTGGTCAGGCCCGCGGGCCGGGAAATCGCCGCGATCATCCTCTCCACCGTCTGGAACCTGGTGGCGCTCACCGTGGTGAACGCCGTCGCCGTCGAGGTCGGCTGGTGGTCGTTCCCCGGAGGGGGACTGCCGGTCGAGCTGCTCATCGCCTGGGCGGTGCTGTGGGGCGCCATACCCGCGCATATCGGTTTGGGCCATCCGCTGCCGCTGGTGGTGGGAATCCTGGCCTGGATCGATCTCGCGTTCATGCCGCAGGCCGGTCCGGTGGTCACCGTGCACGCCACCTGGCTTTACGGGGAGACGGTGGCCATTCTCGTCGCCCTCGTGCCGGGGCTGCTCCTCGCACGCTGGACGGTGGCCGGGACCCGGCTCCGGGTCCGGGTGGCGGCTCAGGTCCTGCTGGCGGGCGCGGTCATGCTCGGGCTTCCCCTCGCGATCACCGGAGCCTGGTCCCAGCCCGCGTGGGCGATCAGCCTGCTCGTTCAGGTGCTCGCCCCGCCCTGCCTGCTCGGCGTGGCGGCCGTCCGCGAGTTCGCCGTCGCCGGATCCGGTACGCCCCTGCCCTTCGATCCCCCCGAACGACTGGTCACCAGCGGCCCTTACGCTTATGTCCGGAATCCGATGCAGGCGTCCATCGTGGTGAGCTACCTCATCCTCGCCGTCGTGGACGTGCGGTTCCTGGCCGGTGCGGCCACCGCGTTCGCGTACGGAGCGGGGCTCGCGGCCTGGCACGAGGGCAACCAGCTGCGAGCCCGGTTCGGGCGATCGCATGACGGGGTGCGGGCTTGGGTGCCCGGGCTCCGGCCGTACCCGGGAATGCCTTCGGCGGTGGTGTACCTGGCGGAGACCTGCGGGGAGTGCGGCGCGCTGGCGCGGTGGCTGGTCCGGCGGAAGCCGGTGGCGTTGCGGGTGGCCGCCGCCGAAGGGCATCCGGGACGGCTGCGGCGGATGCGGTACGAGCGGGGGGACGGGCTGGTCGCGGACGGGGTGGCCGCTTTCGCGAACGCCGTGCAGCACGTGCATCTGGGGTGGGCATGCGCGGGCTGGTTCCTGCTGTTGCCCGGAGTGGGGTGGTTCGCGCAGGTTGCGGCGGACGCGTTCGGGGCAGGGCCGCGTGACCTTCCCGTCAGGGAAGAGTGAGGATCCGGGGGCCGTCGTCGGTGATGGCGATCGAGTGCTCGACGTGGACGGCGCGGGTGCCGTCCGAGCTGTGCAGGGCCCAGCCGTCGCCGGCGGTGTAGTAGTGGTCGGAGCCGCCGGACAGGAACATCGGCTCGAGGGCCAGGGTGAGGCCCGGGCGCAGGACCATGCCGCGGCCCGGGCGGCCCTCATTGTGGACGAACGGGGGCGTCTCGTGCATGTGGCGGCCGATGCCGTGGCCGCCGAAGCCGTCGGGGATGCCGTATCCGGCGGCGCGGCCCACCTGCCCGATGGCATGCTCGATGTCACCCAGCCGGTTGCCGGGGACGGCCATCTTCAACGCCGCCTCCATCGCCTCCCAGGCCACGTCGATCAGGCGCTGGTCCCGGCCGGAGGCCACCTCGCCGACCACGGTGCTGAACGCGGCGTCACCCGCCCAGCCGTCCAGGTACGCCCCGAAGTCGATGCTCAGCAGATCGCCCTCGCGGACCCGGTAGCGGTCCGGGATGCCGTGCACGATCACGTCGTTCACCGACGCGCAGATCACGGCCGGGAAAGGGGTCGGCGCGAAGTCCGGCTTGTAGTGCAGAAACGCCGACGTGGCCTTACTCTCCGCCAGGATCGTGGCGGCGATCTCGTTCAGTTCCGTCAGCCGTACGCCCGGGGCGACCGCGGCCTTCATGGCGGCCAGCGCGCGCCCGACGACCCGCCCCGCCTCCCGCATGGCGTCCAGCTCGCCGCTCGTCTTGAGCTCGACCATGATTCCTCCAGCCGGTTACTCCAATAGTTATACCGGTATTGTTATCACGGTTGCTACGATGCTGTCATGGTGCGACCTTCGCTCACCGAACTGGACCACGAACGCGGCCACCGCCTGGGTCGCCTCCTGCGCGAAGCCAGGGGAGAGCGCAGCATGCCGGAGGTCGCGGCCGCCGCGGGCCTCTCCCCGGAGACCCTCCGCAAAATCGAAACAGGCCGCGTCCCGACCCCGGCCTTCTTCACCATCGCCGCCCTGGGCCAAGCCCTGGGCATCTCCCTGGACGTCCTCGCCCAGGCATGCGCGGAACAACACGCCGCCTGACTTATCGCTGAGCGCCATCAAGCGCCGCCGGTTTGAGCAGCGGCAGCAGCACGTCGTCGACCAGTCGTTCGGCCAGGCCGGGTGTCTCGCCGAGCCAGAGCGCCTCGGCCACCAGCGGCCCGATCAGCACCCGGTCGACCAGGTCGAGCACGGGGTTGCCCGGGTCGATGAGCCCGGCCTCGACATGCCGCCGCAACGCCCGCCGCGCGACCTCCAGCTCCGGTTCGATCATGAGCCCGTGAAAGGCCGTCCGGAGTTCGGCGTCCACCAGCACGGCTTGGGCCAGGCCCGTGAACGGCCGGGGCACCATCACGCGCCTGGTCATCGCTAGCAGGTCGCCGCGCAACGAGCCGGTGTCGATCTCCTCCGGCGGCGCGGGCTTGCTCACCTTCACCGCTGTGATCACCATCTGCGCCTTGCCGCCCCACCGCCGGTAGAGCGTCGCCGTACTGGCCCTGGCGGTGTTCGCGATGTCGTCGATCGTGACCTTGTCGTACCCCTTCTCGCGGACGAGCCGGAGGGCGACGTCGAGCAACTCCCGCTCACGCTGCTCGGTCAGGCGGCTGCGCATGGACACTCCTTAACGAAAATGCGTTTTCGACAACCCGTTTTCTATTGTACGGTGACGTCATGGAAACCGTGCTGGTAACTGGAGGAACCGGCTTCCTGGCGACCCGCGTGATCACGCGAGCCCTGGAGGCCGGCCACGACGTGCGCACCACCGTGCGCGACGCGAGCAGGGCCCCGCGGGACGTGCCCTCGACGGTGGCCGATCTGACGTCCGACGACGGCTGGGACGAGGCGGTGAAGGGCTGCGACTACGTGCTCCACGTGGCCTCACCGCTGCCTGCCACGTCCCCGAAGGATGAGAACGAAGTGATCGTCCCGGCCGTGGAAGGCACCGTACGGGTGCTTCGGGCGGCCCGTGACGCGGGGGTGCGGCGTGTAGTCGTCACCTCGTCGTTCGCGGCCATCGGCTACGGTCACCCGCAGACCGACCGGCCCTTCACCGAGGAGGACTGGAGTGAGATCGACGCCGACGTCGCGCCATACGTGAAGTCCAAGGCGCTGGCCGAGCGGGCGGCCTGGGCGTTCGACCGCGGCGAGATGGAGCTGACCGTGGTCAACCCGGTCGGCATCTTCGGTCCGGTGCTGGGCCCGGACTACGCCAGCTCGATCAATGTGGTGGCCGGGCTGATGAACGGCTCGATGCCGGCCATCCCGCGGGTGTCCTTCGGGATGATCGACGTACGGGACGCCGCCGACCTGCACCTTCGGGCGATGACGGCGAAGGAGGCGGCCGGGGAGCGCTTCCTGGGGTCCTCCGGCGACGCCGTGTCGATGGAACACATCGCGACCGTGCTGCGCGAGCGACTGGGCTACGACACGCCGACCGAGGTGGTGCCCGACGAGGTCGTCAAGAAGGCGGCCAGGACTGACGCGTCGATGGCCGAACTGGCCAGGAGCGTCGGCCTGGTTCGCCACCTGTCCAACGCCAAGGCCGTGAGAGTGCTCGGCTGGACGCCGCGCCCGACCGACGACGTGATAGTCGAGACCGGGCGCAGCCTCCGTGAAGGGGGTTATGCCTGATAAGCCGGAAAGCGACTCCGGTCCCCTCACCCGGAAACACGTGGTTTCTAATGCGACCCGCTCTCATCAGCCAACACGCCGTTCAAGCTGCTAGAAGGTGAGCGTCCATCCTTCGCGTCCGGCTTGTTCCTTGGTGTACGAGACGCCGTGAACCTTGAGACCGGCGGGGTCGAGCAAGGTGATGGCTCCGCCGTTGTTGCCCAGTTGCAGACCGGCTGTCACCGGGAGGCGGAGCGTCTCGCCAGGTCCGAGGGAGCCCGCCAGGGGAAGGGTGCGTTTGGCCTGGTCGGCCAGGTGCCAGCCGTCGAGGCCGATCGGTCCGGGCGAGGCGTTGAGGAGGGTGACGGTCTCCGCTTCCGGGGCAGGGCCGACGGGGTTGACCAGCGCGGCGACAATCCGCAACGGCAGTTCTCCCGGGGTGGGCCGGGCCGGAGCGGCCCCGATGGTGTGACCGGTGGTGTCGTCGGTGTGCCAGGCCTGGGACTGGAAGGCCAGGAAGATCGCGATCCACCGACCCTCGCCAGGGAGATGGATGAGCATTCCCCCGTCCTGCCAGACACCGTCATCCCGTCGGAAACGCTCGCTGTTGCCCTGGTTCATGTGCACGTCGTGCACCCCGTTGCCCGGCAGGAACCCGAATACCTTGTCGCGAGTGGACGCTTCCGGGCCCCACCGTTCACCGAACACGTACACCCCGGCCGCGGCGTCATTGATCGCGCGCTGGACGTAGTGGTCGAGCTTGTCCGCGAGGTCGTTGTCGCTGCCGGGCAGTTCGGGCGGCAGGGCACGCATAAGCGCGGGATCGAACAGGTTGCCCCGGATATAGTCCAGCGCTCCCTTCCCCGGGCTGGGCGCCAGCGCCGTCCATCCACTCCCGGCTGCGGGCAACAGCCCGGTCATGGGATGGGTGAAGTTCTCGTCAGCGAGATACAGCAACTCGGACGGCGCCTGCTGCGACTGCACATTGACCGCGGCCCGGTAGTCAGTGCCCGCGGTATCCCGCAGATGGATCTGGTAGTGCGGAGTGTCGGTGGTCCCTTCACGACGCCGATCCACCGGACGACCGGCGAGTACACCATAGGAGCGCAACGGCATTGGGGTGAAGTCCAATCAGCATAGGGAGCCAGGCTCCAAACCGAATCGCGCATGAAATAGAAAGACGTGGCGAAACCGGGCGATATGGCCCGGGTCAAGGTGCCTTACGCAGACATCATCTGCGCCTGCCACGCCCTCGCCACAGCGACATCGTCCGGGTTCAAGGTGCTCGACATGAACATCCCCGCGAACGTATCTCCCTGACATCGCGCATGGAAGACACCATGGCGAAGTCCACCCCAGTTCCGAGCCGGAACTCGCCTCCACCGCTCAGAGAAATTACCTCAACGAGGGTCACGCCCGCACGCTTAACCCAGCCGCGAATTCCGCGCCGCCAACCGGGTGCCCCAAGAGCACCTAACACAATGAGCAGATTTACCGGGTTGCTCACCGTTATCCGGCGCCGTTAACGCCGGTAGCGGTTCTCGCCGCACCGGCGCCACGAGCAGCAGCGGGTTGTTGAGACCTGCACGGCGGAGGGACTCGGCCAGGGAGAGGGAGCCGCCGCCAGAACTGCTGCGGTTCTGGCGGGGTTGGCCGTCGTTCCTCGACCGTTGGCAAGCTGTCAGCGTCGGGGAGACATTTTCCCGCTGAAACCCCCGGTGTCCTTAGGAGCGCGGAGTTTCAGCGGTTTCGTCGGCCTGGGTCGTTGAGGCCTGCGCGGCGGAGGGCCTCGGCCATGGAGCCGCCGCCGGAGTTGGAGTCGCGGTTGGAGCCGCCGCGGTTTTGGCGGGATTGGGTGCCGCCCTGTTGTTTGCCGCCTGGTTTGCCCTGGCGAGGTTCGCCGCGCGGGGATGGCACGGATTTTGCCGCGTCGTCTTCTAGGCGCAAGGTCAGGGAGATGCGTTTGCGGGGGATGTCCACGTCGAGGACCTTGACGCGGACGATGTCGCCCGGTTTCACCACGTCGCGGGGATCCTTCACGAAATTTGATGACATGGCTGAGACGTGGACCAAGCCGTCCTGGTGGACGCCGACGTCGACGAACGCGCCGAAGGCGGCGACGTTGGTGACGACGCCTTCCAGGATCAGGCCGGGCTTGAGGTCGCTGATCTTGTCGATGCCGTCTTTGAAGGTGGCCGTCTTGAAGGCGGGGCGAGGGTCGCGGCCGGGCTTTTCGAGTTCCTTGAGGATGTCGGTCACCGTCGGGAGGCCGAAGGTGTCGTCGACGAAGTCGGCGGGGTTGAGTTTCCTGAGTTTGGCGCTGTCACCGATCACGGACTTGAGGTCGCCGCCCGCCAGCATCCGGCGCACCACCGGATACGCCTCCGGGTGCACGCTGGAGGCGTCCAGCGGATCGTCTCCGCCGGGGATGCGCAGGAAGCCCGCGCACTGCTCGAAGGCCTTGGGTCCCAGCCGGGCCACGTCCTTCAACGCCCGCCGCGACCGGAACGGGCCGTTGGCGTCGCGATGCAGCACGATGTTCTCGGCCAGCCCGGACCCGATCCCCGACACCCGCGTCAGCAGGGGAGCTGAGGCCGTGTTCACGTCCACGCCGACCGCGTTCACGCAGTCCTCCACCACCGCGTCCAGCGACCGCGACAGTTTCAACTCGGACAGATCGTGCTGATACTGCCCCACGCCGATCGACTTGGGATCGATCTTCACCAGCTCGGCCAGCGGATCCTGCAGCCGCCGCGCGATCGACACCGCGCCCCGCAGCGACACGTCCAGCTCGGGCAACTCCTGCGACGCGTACGCAGAAGCCGAATAGACCGAAGCCCCCGCCTCCGACACCACGATCTTCGTCAGGCCGGGCATCAGCTTCAGCAAGTCGCCCGCGAGCTTGTCGGTCTCCCGTGACGCGGTCCCGTTGCCGATCGCGATCAGCTCGACCGCGTGCTTGCGCGCGAGCGCCCCGAGCACGGCGATCGACTGGTCCCACTGCCGCCGCGGCTCGTGCGGGTAGATCGTCGCGGTCTCGACCACCTTGCCGGTCGCGTCGACCACGGCCACCTTCACCCCCGTACGCAACCCGGGGTCGAGCCCCATCGTGGGCCGGGTCCCCGCCGGAGCGGCCAGCAGCAGGTCGCGCAGGTTGGCCGCGAACACCCGCACGGCCTCCTCCTCGGCCGCCTGCCACAGCCGCGTCCGCAGGTCGATGCCCAGATGCACGAGCACCCGCGTCCGCCAGGCCCACCGCACCGTGTCCACCAGCCAGCGATCCGCCGCCCGGCCCTGGTCCGCGATCCCGAACCGCCGCGCGATCCGCCGCTCGAACGTGCTCGGCCCCTCCTGCGGCTCCTCCGGCTCCAGGGTCAGCGAGAGGATCTCCTCCTTCTCGCCCCGGAACATGGCCAGGATGCGATGCGAGGGCAGCTTGGTGAACGGCTCGCCGAACGCGAAGTAGTCGGAGAACTTGGCCCCGGCCTCCTCCTTGCCCTCCTTGACCTGCGCCAGCAGCCGCCCGCGCGACCACATGCTCTCGCGCAGCTCGCCGATCAGGTCCGCGTCCTCGCCGAACCGCTCGATGAGAATGGCCCGCGCCCCTTCGAGGGCGGCCGCCGCGTCGGCCACCGCCTCCCCGACATAGGCGGCCGCGGTGGCCGCCGGATCCAGGGCCGGATCCCCGAGCAGCTGGTCGGCCAGCGGCTCGAGCCCGGCCTCCCGCGCGATCTGCGCCTTGGTCCGCCGCTTCGGCTTGTAGGGCAGGTAGATGTCCTCCAGCCGCGCCTTGGAGTCGGCCGCCATGATCTGCGCTTCCAGCGCGTCGTCCAGCTTGCCCTGCGACCGGATCGACTCCAGGATCGCGCTCCGGCGCTCCTCCAGCTCCCGCAGATAGCGCAGCCGCTCCTCCAGCGACCGCAGCTGCGCGTCGTCGAGCATCTCGGTCGCTTCCTTGCGATACCGCGCGATGAACGGCACGGTCGCCCCGCCATCGAGCAGCTCCACGGCCGCGGCCACCTGCCGCTCCCGCACACCGAGCTCCTCGGCGATCCGCTGGTTGATCGAAGTCGTCACCCGGCTATTCTGCCCGACCCCGCACGCCCCCGCCGCCTCCCTGTGGACAACGACCAATAGACAGGCCCGCCGGAGAGGGTTCTCCGGCGGGCCAGGTAGGGGCGAGATCAGAGGCTCGCCCGGGTCGGGATCAGGCCAGGCCGTTCTTCATGGCCGTGATCAGTTCGCCGTTGGTGGTGTCGCCGGTGAGTTCCCAGAAGAACGCGCCGCCGAGTCCCTGGTCCTTGGAGTAGGTCATCTTGCCGCCGATGGTGCCCGGTGTGTCGTAGCTCCACCAGTTGCTGCCGCACTTCGCGTACGACGTGCCGGCGATCGTCCCGGTCGGCGGGCAGGTGTTCTTGAGGACCTTGTAGTCCTCGTTGCCCGCCTCGTACGTGCCGGGCGCCGGGCCGGTGGCCGTACCACCCGGAGTGGCCTGGGTGACGCCGGTCCAGCCGCGGCCGTAGAAACCGATGCCGAGCAGCAGCTTGCTGGACGGAACGCCCTTGCTCTTCAGTTTCTGGATGGCCGCGTCGGAGTAGAAGCCCGCCGTCGGGATGCCGGTGTAGGACGTCAGCGGCGAGTGTGGAGCGGTCGGGCCCTGCGGGGCGAAGGCGCCGAAGTAGTCGTAGGTCATGACGTTGTACCAGTCGAGGTACTGGGCGGCGCCGCCGTAGTCGGCCGCGTCGATCTTGCCGCCGTTGGTGCCGTCGGCGGTGATCGCGGCGGTGACCAGGTTGCCGGAGCCGAACCGGTTGCGCAGCGCCTGCATCACGTTGCGGAAGGACGCGAAGCCGCTGGTGTCACAGGACAGGCCGCAGGCGTTCGGGTACTCCCAGTCGATGTCGATGCCGTCGAACACGTCCGCCCAGCGCGGGTCCTCCACCAGGTTGTAGCAGGAGTTGGCGAAGGCGGTCGGGTTGGCCGCGGCCTGGCCGAAGCCGCCGGACCAGGTCCAGCCGCCGAACGAGAACAGGATCTTGATGTTCGGGTACTGGGCCTTGAGCTTGCGCAGCTGGTTGAAGCTGCCGCGCAGCGCGCCCGCGTCCCAGGTGTCGGCGACGCCGTCCACGCTCTCGGCCGCGCTGTAGAACCGGTCGTAGTCGGCGTAGGTGTCGCCGAGGACGCACTGGCCGTTGGTCACGTTGCCGAAGGCGTAGTTGATGTGCGTCAGCTTGGCCGCCGAACCGCTGGTGACGATGTTCTTGACGTGGTAGCCGCGCTGGTAGACGCCCCACTGCACGAAGTAGCCGAGCAGCTTCTTGTTGCCGCCTCCGCCGCCGGTGGTGGTCGCGGTCACCGAGTTGCTCAGGCCGGATTGGTTGTTGGCGGCGTCGCGGGCGCGTACCTGGTAGGTGTAGCTGGTGTTGGCGGCTCGTCCGGTGTCGGTGTAGGTCGTGCCGGTCACCGTGGTGACGAGCGTGCCGCCACGGTAGATCAGGTAGCCGGTGACGCCGACGTTGTCGGTGGAGGCGTTCCAGGCCAGCGAGACGCTGTTGTTGGTCACGCCGGTGCTGCGCAGGTTGCCGGGCACGGACGGCGCGGTCGTGTCGCCGCCGCCGCCGGTGGTGGTCGCGGTCACCGAGTTGCTCAGGGCGGACTGGTTGTTGGCGGCGTCGCGGGCGCGTACCTGGTAGGTGTAGCTGGTGTTGGCGGCTCGTCCGGTGTCGGTGTAGGTCGTGCCGGTCACCGTGGTGACGAGGGTGCCGCCACGGTAGATCAGGTAGCCGGTGACGCCGACGTTGTCGGTGGAGGCGTTCCAGGCCAGCGAGACGCTGTTGTTGGTCACGCCGGTGCTGCGCAGGTTGCCGGGCACGGACGGCGCGGTCGTGTCGCCGCCGCCACCCCCGCCGGTCACCGCGATCGCCGACACCGTCGCGTAGTTGGCCCCGCCGTTCATGTTGAACTGCACGTTCAGCTGGCCGTCGCTCACGGTGGTGTTGTACGTCCGGTCGCAGGCGGTCAACGCCCCGCAGGAGGCGAACACGTCGAAGCCGGTGGCCACCACCGTGTTCTCGATCCGGATGTCGAACTTGCGCTGTCCGGCGGCGTTGGCCCAGTCCTCGACCATCTTCAGGGTGACCGTGTACGTGCCGTTGGCGACGTCGAACTTGTAGCCGCCCCAGCCGTTGAACAGCTGGTAGTTCTGGTAGAGGGCGTCGTCGGTGGTGCCCCCGATGGCGCTGCCGGTCGAGCCGGAGCCGTAGGAGGTCTCATACCCCCACGTGCCGCTGGAGTACGCCTTGTCGGCGAGCCAGGCGTTGCCGCCGCCGTCGGTGAAGGCCCCGCCGTTGGCGTTGGCCCGCAGCGGTACGGTCACCGCGCCGAACGCGGCGTTTGGGGAGAGGAAGAGAGGAAGAAGCAGTGCCCCCACTGCCAGTAACAGGGTGTAAACGGTCCTGGATCTCATATCTGTGCTGCTCCACGTCCATGGGGGGATCGGATGTCGGGACGCGTGTGCACGGCCGACCGGGCTCGGGCGGGCACTCGGGGGGAAACGCTCAGCGGGTGGGGTTCCTGGGCGGGCGGCGATCGCTGCATGGCGCACGGTTCCTAGCTGCGGGTTCCAAGGAAACTATTAGGAAGCTTTCCTTTTAATTGGAGCGAACGTAACCCGCCTGCCGTTTCGTAGTCAATAACCAGCCTGGAGTGAGCGCCAGATGGGCTCGGGCAGCACCCGGGCGGCCTCGGCCAGATCGATGCCCGGCACCCCCGCCAGCCAGCGCCGGGTCACCTCGGCGAGCGGCCCGATCAGCAGCATCTCGATCAGCGGAATCGGCAGGTCGGCCACGGTTCCGGCGGCGATGTGCGGGCGCAGCCAGGCCACCAGGCGGTCGATTTGCGGCGCTTTGCGCTCGGCGATCGCGGCCGCGTGCCCGGCCGTGTTGGGGGCGGCGTGGATGAAACGGGCGCGCGCGGGGCTGGTCCTGGTGAAGGCCAGGTACGCGCGGACGATCGCGCGCACTCCCGTCCGCGGCGTGCGGGTGCGCTCCAGGGCGTCGATCAGCGCGTCCAGCAGCAGGGCCATACATTCGCTGTACAGCGCTGCAGCCAGCCCGTCGAAGCTGCCGAAATGGTGATAAAGGCTGCCCACGCTGACGCCGCTGCGCGTAGTCACTCCGCGCAGGGTGAAATCACCTTCCGTGAATGCGACGAGAGCCGTGTCCAGCAGCCGCTGGACGGTCTCCTCGCTCCTGCGCTGCCTCATCCGGCCCCGGTGAGCTCGGCGGCCTGCGTCCAGACCCGCCTGGCGAGGTCCTCGTCCAGCTCGATCGGGATCTCCTTGTTCACGTTGAAGAACCGGCCGGTGCCCGTGTTCTCGAGCGCGAGCCGTACGACCGGCTCCGCGCCCTTCTCAGGAGGCAGCCAGAACCGTTTGGCCGCCTTGAGCAGCAGACCGGCCGGGCCGCCCCGGTCGCCCAGACCTGTCCGGATCACCCCCGGGTGCACGGCGTCGATCGTCACCCCGGCATCCTCCCATCGCCTGGCGAACAGTGGGAGCATGAGCACGTTGCAGAGCTTGGTGTCCGCGTAGGTGCGGATCGGGTGGAAGTCCAGGCCCTGCGGGGTGCGGTCGGGGTTGACCTTGCCTTTGGCGTACAGGCCCGCGCTGACCTGCACCACGCGGCCGAGGAGGTCCTCCAGCAGGTGGTTGAGCAGGAACGGCGCGAGGTGGTTGATCGCGAACGACTCCTCCACGCCGTCGGCGGTGAGCACCCGGCGGCTCGGCCACAGGCCCGCGTTGTGCACCAGCACTTCGATCCTGGGGCAGATCCGGCGCAGTTCCTCGGCCAGGATCCGGACTCCCGCGAACGTGGTGAGATCGCCCACGACCAGATCCACCTCCCCGGGCAGCGCCCGGATCGCCGCCGCGCCACGTTCCCGGTCCCGGGAGACCAGCACCACCCGCTTCCCGGCCCGCGCCAGCCGCTCGCACACCGCGTATCCGATCCCCCGGTTGCCCCCGGTCACCACCACAGTCATGCGGGCAGCATATTTAGAGCAAATCTCTAGAGCAAGTTTCTAAATCATGGTCAGTACCCCGTCGACGGCTGCCAGCGCGAGGGTCTTATATCCGACCGATTCGAACAGCACGACGATCCGGTCGTGCTCGCGGCTCAGCACCACGCCACGACCCCAGCGCACGTGCTGGACCTTGGCGTGCACCGGAAAAGGGCCCGCCCCGGGTTCGATCCGCCGCTCGTCCCGGCAGGCGTCGCAGTGACCGCAGCCCCCCTGGTACGGCTCGCCGAAGTAGCCCAGCAGGAACCGGCGGCGGCAGCCGGTCGTCTCCGCGTAGCCGCGCATCATGTCGATCCTGGACTCGTCCACGCGATGCCGCGTCTCATCCAGCCGGACCGCTTCGGCGGCGGCCCGCTCGGGCGACGGCCCGCCGGGCACGTAACGGAGATCGCCGGAGGCGGTGACTGTGAGGGCGTTCACCCGTTCGAGCAAATTGACCAAGGCCGTCAGCCGGGAGGCCCCGATATCGAGCAGGGCGCGCAGCTCACCGGCGGGGACGGTGCCGCCGTGTTCCCGTACCAGGGTGGCCACCCGGAGCAGCAAGCCGGAGTCGACGCGGCCGCCGGTCAGGAACCGGCGCAGCCCGAGATCCTCCGGGCGGTAGAACAGCACGGCCGACGCGGCGCCGCCGTCCCGCCCCGCCCGGCCGATCTCCTGGTAGTACGCGTCGGGCGACTCGGGCGGGCCGGCGTGCAGCACATACCGCACATCGTGGCGGTCGATTCCCATGCCGAACGCCGAGGTGGCCACCACGGTGTCGACCGCACCCGCCGAGAACAGCTCGTGCACGCGCGTCCGCTCGGCCGACCGCATCCCCGCGTGGTACGGCTCCGCCCGCCGCCCCCGCTCGGCGATCGCCCCGGCGTATTCCTCGGCCTCACGGCGGCTGGCCACGTACACAAGACCCAGGCCCTCCCGCGTCGCGGCGTGCTCGATCAGCGCCCGGCGTTTGTCGCCGTCCTTCGCGAAGCGCCGGACCGCCAGGTGGATGTTGGGCCGGTCGAACCCCCGGACGATCTCCTTCGGCCGCCTCAGTCCCAGCGATCTGACGATCTCCTCACGCACGTTCGGCGCCGCCGTGGCCGTGAGCGCCACCACGGGAGGGTGACCGAGCAGTTCGATCGCCTTCCCCAGGCGGAGATAGTCCGGGCGGAAGTCGTGCCCCCAAGAGGAGACGCAGTGCGCCTCGTCCACGGCGATAAGGGATGGTTTGGCCGTGGCGAGCTGGGCCACCACCTCGGGCTTGGCCAGTTGCTCGGGGGAGAGGAACACGAACTCGGCCCGTCCGGCCGTGACCTGATCCAGTCCCGCCGCCACCGGCGAGGTCGAGTTGACAGCCACCGCTCCGCCCGCGCCGGCCTTCAGCAGGCTCGCCACCTGGTCCCGCTGGAGCGCGATGAGCGGCGAAACCACGATCGTCGGCCCGTCCAGCAGCAGTGCCGGCACCTGGTAGACCGCCGACTTCCCACCCCCGGTGGGCATCACCAGCAGCACATCCCGCCCGCCCAGCACCTGCTCCATGGCCTCCAGCTGCCCGGGCCGCAGCTCCCGCCACCCGAATCGCTTGCGGGCCACCTTCCGTAACCGCCGCCCTCGTGACCCGAACCGCCCGGCCAGCCTCGCCCACACGCCCATACGACCTCCATCTGGTGGCCGGACATTACCCGCGACGTGAGCTTTATCACGGCATGCGGAAAGTCGAACGCATGACCGCCAGATCCGCCTCGATCCGGGCGGCGGTCGCGCTGAGAGCGGGAAGCAGGGCCGCCCGGGTGCTCTCCGGGGTGCCACGGGCGACATGGGTGGCCACATTGATCGCCGCGATCACCCGGCCACCGGCGTCACGCACGGGTACGGCGAGCGAACGCAGCCCTTCCTCCAGCTCCTCATCTACCAGCGCGTACCCCTTGGCGGCCACCTCGGCCAGCACCGCGTCCATGTCGGTACGGCTCCGCCGGGTAAGCGGCCGCGGGGGAGTACGGGCAAGCAGACCGGCCTGCTCCGCAACACTGAGATCGGCGAGCAGCACCCGCCCCATGGACGTCGCGTACGCCGGCAGCCGACTCCCAACAGTGATATCCACACTCATAATCCGATAAGCCGGAACCCGGGCGACATACCGGATATCGGTGCCGTCCAGGACGGCCATCGACACCGATTCGCGTACCTGCTCCATCAACTCCGCCAGATGGGGCAGGACCACCTCGCCGAACCCCATCGACGACAGCCGCGCGTAGCCCAGCTCCAGCACCCGGGGCCGCGCCGCGAACCGCCTCCCCTCCTGCCCGGCGTACCCCAGATCGGCGAGCGTGAGCAGCGCCCGCCGCGCGGTGGCCCGGGGCAGCCCGGTGGCCTCGGCCGCCTCCGACAGGGTCAGCCCGCCGCGCGCCCGCCCCAGGCTCGCCAGCACCCCGAGCCCACGCGCCAGCGACTGCAGGAACTCCGCCCCCACCTCCTCCTTCACCCGCCTGGAGGAGTCGGCCGCCGCGACGTGCGGCCGAGCTTCGGCGGGGTGATGATCGAGGACGGGCGTCTCCGCCCGCAGCCGTGGCAGCACGCGCCCGGCCAGCGAGCCGATCGAGTGCCTGCTGGTATGGCTGACCACGCTGATCGCGCACACCGGCCGCCCGCGCCCGTCCCGCACCGGAACCGCGACCGCGATCAGACCCGGCTCGATGAGCTGATCGTCCTCCGCCCAGCCGCCACCCGCCGCGCGCGCCCGGCGGCGGAAATCGTCCTCCGCGCCCGGATCGCGCGGCACGGCCGTGACCAGGCCGCCCGCGCACCGCCACCGCGCCCAGTCCCCGGCGGTCCAGCCCGCCGCGAACAGGGCCCCGGGAGCGCAGCGTTCGGCAGGAAGCAGGTCGCCGATGCGAAAGGCCAGTGACATGGTCCGCCGCCGGGTGATCTGCGTGACGAACCGCACCCCGGCCCCGTCCGGCACGGCCACCGAGACCGACTCGTCGAACTCGTCCGCCAGGCGTTCGGCCAGCGGCCCCAGCGCCTCCGGGATGCCGCTCCCGGCCAGGTACGCGTTGCCCAGTTCCATCAGCCGGGGCGCGAGCCGTACCGACCGATCGGACTCCCGGACGTAGCCGAGCCGGACCAGGGTCGCCAGCACCCGGTCCACCGTCGACCGGGCCAGGCCGGTACGGCGGGTCAGGTCGCTGGGCCGGATGGCGTCCACATCGGCCATGTCGGCCATCTCGGACATGGCCCGCAGGACCGCCAGCCCGCGCTCCAGCGGGCCGACCCGGCCCTCGTTCGTCATTGACATGCGTCCTGTCCCAGGGGGAGACTCCTGTCCGTCATCAATTATGAACATTAGTTCATCAGGCGAACAGAAGGGGACATGGCGGAAATCTTGACCCTCCGGGAGGCGGTCGCCGCCCTCATCCGCCCTGGGGACACGGTGGCGATGGAGGGGTTCACGCATCTGATCCCGTACGCCGCCGCGCACGAGGTGATCCGGCAGGGCATCACCGACCTGACCCTGGTCCGGATGACCCCGGACGTGATCTACGACCAGCTGATCGGCATGGGCGCGGCCCGCAAGCTGGTCTTCTCCTGGGGCGGAAACCCGGGCGTCGGCTCGCTGCACCGCTTCCGCGACGCGGTCGAGAACGGCTGGCCGCGGCCGCTCGAACTCGACGAGCACAGCCACGCCGGGATGGCCAACCGCTACGTCGCCGGGGCGTCGAGGCTGCCGTTCGCGGTGCTGCGCGGCTATCGCGGCAGCGACCTGCCGGGCCGCTCGCCGACCATCTCGACCGTGCGCTGTCCGTTCACCGGCGAGGAGTTGGCGGCCGTGGCCGCCGTCAACCCCGACGTGACCATCATCCACGCGCAGCGGGCCGACCGGGCCGGGAACGTGCAGCTGTGGGGGCTGATCGGGGTGCAGAAAGAGGCCGCGCTGGCCGCCGAGCGGGTGCTGGTGACGGTCGAGGAGGTCGTGGACGCGCTCGATCCCCGGCCCGGCGCGGTCGTGCTGCCGTCCTGGTCGGTGCACGCGGTCGCGGTCGCCCCGAACGGCGCGCACCCGTCGTACACGGCGGGATACACCGTCCGCGACAACGACTTCTACCAAGCCTGGGATCCCATCTCCAGGGATCGGGACACCTTCCTGGCCTGGATGCGCGCGCATGTCCTGGAGGCGGCGTGAACTGGACCTCCGACGAGCTGATGACCGTCAACGCGGCACGCGCGCTGGCCGGGGCGCGCACCTGCTTCGTCGGCATCGGCCTGCCCAGCGCCGCCGCCAACCTGGCCCGCCGGACCGTCGAGCCCGGCCTCGTGCTGATCTACGAGTCCGGCACGCTCGGCTCCAAGCCGTCCCGGCTGCCGCTGTCCATCGGCGACGGCGAGCTGGCCGACACCGCCGACGCGGTCGTCTCGGTGCCGGAGATCTTCAACTACTGGCTCCAGGCCGGGCGCATCGACGTCGGCTTCCTCGGCGCCGCCCAGGTCGACCG
This sequence comes from Acrocarpospora pleiomorpha, assembly GCF_009687885.1. Taxonomy (GTDB): domain Bacteria; phylum Actinomycetota; class Actinomycetes; order Streptosporangiales; family Streptosporangiaceae; genus Acrocarpospora; species Acrocarpospora pleiomorpha. The sequence goes on along the minus strand of NZ_BLAF01000019.1, from coordinate 90,013 downwards.
ATACGCCAACATCAACACCACCGTGATCGACCGGGGGCCCGGCCGCCCCGAGGGCCGCCTGCCCGGCGCCGGGGGAGCCCCCGAGATCGCGGCCAGTTGCGGGAAGGTCCTGATGGTGCTGCGCCACTCGCGCCGCAACCTGGTCGAGCGGCTGGACTTCGTCACCACGGTGGGCCACGGCTCAGGGCCGGGGGATCGCGCCAGGCTCGGCCTGCCCGGCGCGGGCCCTGTCGCGGTCATCACCGACCTCGGCGTGCTGCGGCCCGACCCGGAGACGGCCGAGCTCGTCCTGACCGAACTGCATCCGGGCGTGTCGGCTGAGCAGGTGTGCGAGGCCACCGCCTGGAAACTCCGCGTCGCGCCCGACCTCGGCGTGACCGAGCCGCCAACCCCCGTGGAACTCGCGGCACTCCGTGAACTATCCGATCGAGGAGCCTCAGATGCCTGACACTCAGGGCGATATCGACCGCGAGATCGCCGATATCAGCACCGCCGTGGCGAAGGCGGTCGCCGGGGGTGAACCGGAGCCCGAGCACCCCTTGCGCGACTACAAGCCCTACCGCAGCTCCACGCTCCGCCACCCGCACCTCCCGCTGATCCTGACCGAGCAGGCCGACACCGAACTCCGCGGCCCCGTCTTCGGCGTCACCGACGTGACCGAGCTCGACCGCGATCTCACCCGCCACGGCCTGGGCGAGCCGCTGGGCGAGCGCATCACCCTCACCGGCCGGGTCCTTGACCGTGACGGCAGGCCGGTGCGCCGCCAGCTGGTGGAGCTCTGGCAGGCCAACGCCGCCGGCCGTTACGCCCACGACCGCGACCAGCACCCCGCCCCGCTGGACCCCAACTTCACGGGCACCGGCCGCTGCCTCACCGACGACGAGGGCCGCTACTCCTTCACCACCATCAAGCCCGGCGCCTACCCCTGGCGTAACCACCTCAACGCGTGGCGGCCCGCGCACATCCACTTCTCCATATTCGGTACGGCTTTCGCCCAGCGGCTGGTCACCCAGATGTACTTCCCCAACGACCCGCTCTTCCGCTACGACCCGATTTTCAACTCGGTGCCCAGCGAGGCCGCCCGGCAGCGCATGATCGCCACGTACGATCATGATCTGTCCAGTCCGGAGTGGTCGCTCGGATACCGGTGGGACATCGTGCTGGACGGCCCTTCGGCGACGTGGATGGAGGAAGGCCGGTAAACCGGATCCCCCGCCTGAAGGCGGGGGCTTTCAGCCCGCGTGGCTGAAGGCCCGTGTGTTACCAGACCCAGCCATCACCGACAGGAGGTGACCTTGATGGCTACGTTCCGTGCAGGACGGAAGACCGACCGGGCTGTGCTTCCTCAGCAGCTCGCTCTCGAATTCGAGTCAGTAGACAACCCTGGGATCGGGGACGAAACGGGGCTCGGACGCCGTGTTACGGCATCCGGTGCGGGACATGGTCGAGGGGAGACCATCGGCGGCTCACCTGCCACCGGTGGCGTCACTCCCGAGCCCGCAAGGGCCGGGGAGAGGCCGCGTGAGCGGCACCCGTTCGTGTTCGTGCTCGACAAGCGCGGCATCCCGTTGCAGCCCACCACGCCCGCCAGGGCGCGCAGGCTGCTGAAGGTCGGGAGGGCGGTGGTGGCCCGGCACACCCCGTTCGTGATCCGCCTGAAAGACCGCATGATCGCCGACTCGCAGGTGGACGGTGTCGAGCTGGGCGTCGACCCCGGCAGCAAGCACACCGGGATCGCGGTGTTCACCGTCCAGGCGGGTGAGCGGCGCGGCCGGTACGCCGTGCAGCTCGACCACCGCGGCGCGCAGATTCGTAAGAAGCTGGAGCAGCGGGCCGCCTACCGGCGCGGACGCCGTACCCGGAACCTGCGCTACCGCGCCCCCCGCTTCCTCAACCGGACCCGCCCCAAGGGCTGGCTGGCGCCGTCGCTGCGGCACCGGGTCGACACCACCGTCTCCTGGGTCGACCGGCTCACCCGGTGGGCTCCCGTCACGGCGGTGCACGTGGAACGCGTCGCGTTCGACACCCACGCCATCACCGCCGGCCGCCCTATGGAAGGCGCCGAGTACCAGCACGGCACCCTGCACGGCGTCGAGGTGCGCGAGTACCTCCTCGCCAAGTTCGGCCGTGCCTGCCTCTACTGCGGCATCACCGGGGTGCCGCTGAACATCGACCACGTCCACCCCCGCTCAAAGGGTGGCTCGGACCGGGTGTCGAACCTGGTCCTGGCCTGCATCCCGTGTAACCAGGCCAAGGGGAACCGGCCTGTGGAGGAGTTCGCGCCGAAGCGGGCCGTGGAGATCCTGCGCCGGGCGAAGACGCCGCTGCGGGACGCCGCCGCGGTGAACGCCACCCGGTGGGTGCTGTGGCGGGCGCTGGACGCCTCCTGGCCCACGCACAGCGCATCCGGCGGGCGCACCAAGTGGAACCGCATCCGGTGCGGCCTGTCCAAGACGCACACGCTGGACGCGCTGGCGGTGGGCAAGCTCGGCACCGTCACCGAACTGGTGGCGGTCGTGCTGGTCGCCGGGTGCGCCGGGCGCGGCGCCTACACCCGTACCCGCACCGACCGGCACGGCTTTCCCCGGCTGCGCATGCCACGGGCCAAGCGGTTGTTCGGCTACGCCACCGGCGACCTGGTCCGCGCCGTGGTCCCCGGCGGCAAGAAGGCGGGCACGTACACCGGCCGCGTCGCCGTTCGGAGGACCGGCAGCTTCAACATCACCACCGCCCGCGGCGTCGTCCAGGGCATCCACCACCGGCACCTGCGCCTGCTGCAACGCGCCGACGGCTACGCCTACACCACGCGAGGAGAATCCGATGCATCGCGGTGACCGTTTCGACGGCGGTCCGCCTGGCGGCGGATCGCCTGTCCCTGCCCTGCTCGGCAGGAGTCCGATTCCTCCCCGGCCTGAAGGCCGGGTTTTCCTCGGAGGTTCTCGATGAAGCCGACACCCTCGCAGACGGTGGGTCCCTTCTACGGGTACGCGTTGCGGCAGGCGGGCGGGGGAGACCTGGCCCCGGCCGGGCACCCGGACGCCGTGGTGGTGCGCGGTTTCGTGTACGACGGTGCGGGGGATCCCGTGCCCGACGCGCTCCTGGAGTTCTGGCAGGCCGATCCCTCCGGCGGGCTGGATGGGCAGCCCGGCTCGATGCGGCGCGATCACGTGAACGGGTCGTTCCCCGGGCGGGACGGCGTGCGGTTCACCGGCTTCGCCCGGGTGGCGACCGACGCCGACGGGCACTGGGCGATACGGACGTTTCCGCCGGGAGCTACCGGGCCCGGGCGGGTTCCGTATATTTCGGTGTGCGTGTTCGCGCGCGGGTTGCTGCGGCATCTGTACACCCGGATCTATTTTGAGGACAGCGCTTCCGACCCGCTGCTGGCCTCGCTCGAACCCGGCCGCCGCGCCACCCTCGTGGCCGTGGCGGAACCCGGCGGCGCACACCGTATCGACATTCACCTCCAAGGTGATCGGGAGACGGTCTTCCTTGAATTCCGATGATTTTTCGCCTGACGCCGGACTTATCGCTCCGATCTGGGCGGGCTCCCCGGCGGAGGCCGCCACCGGCGACCTCGCCTTCCTGCACGCCCTGCTGGACGCGGAGGTCGCCCTCGCCCGGGCACAGGCGGCGGAAGGGCTGATCCCGGAGGGTACGGTCAAGGACGTCACGGTGGCCGCCGACGCGCTGGCCCTTGAGGGCACGCGGACCCTCGCGCTGCTCGCGAGATCCGGCGGGAATCCGGTGATTCCCCTGGTCAAAGCCCTGACGCAGCGCGCGCCCGACGCCCACATGGGGGCGACAAGCCAGGACATCATGGACACCGCGTTCATGCTGGTGGCCGAGCGCGTCCGGGACACGATCATCGCCGACCTCGATCGGGTGGCCGTCGCGCTGGCCCGCCTCGCGGCCGCCCATCGGGACACGCCGATGGCGGGTCGTACCCTGACCCAGCACGCGGTGCCGACCACCTTCGGGTTGAAGGCGGCGGGCTGGCGGGATCTGGCGCTGGACGCCCGCGACCGCCTGGCCGCCGTGGTCCTCCCCGTCCAGCTGGGCGGGGCCGCCGGGACGATGGCTGCGTTCGAGGTGTTCATCCCCCGTGTGGACGAGCGGCGGCTGCTCGCCGGATTCGCCAGGGAACTCGGCCTGGCCGAGCCGCGGCTGCCCTGGCACACGCTGCGCACCCCCGTCGTGGATCTCGGCTCCGCGCTCGCGTTCACCGCCGGGGCGCTCGGCAAGATGGCCGCGGACGTGCTGGTCCTGTCCAGAACCGAGATCGCCGAAGTGGCAGAAGGCGCCGGCGGCGGCTCCTCGGCGCTGCCGCACAAGAGCAACCCCGTCGGCGCGACGCTGATCGCCGCCGCCGCCCGCACCACACCGTCCCTCCTCGCCATCCTGTACGGCTCGCTCGCCGCCGAGGACGAACGCCCCTCCGGAGCCTGGCACGCCGAATGGTCCCCCCTGCGCGACCTGCTCCGCCACGCCGGAGGCGCGGCCGCCCACGCCGCCACCCTCGCGGAAGGCCTCCGAGTGGACTCCGACCGCATGCGCGCCAACCTCGACCTGACCCGCGGAATGCTCGTCGCCGAACGCCTCAGCACCGCCCTGACCCCCAAACTGGGCCGCCACGAGGCCCGCGCCCTCACGGAACGCGCCTCCCGCCGGGTCACCGCCGAGGGCATCACCCTCCGGCAGGCCATCCTTAGAGAGATCGCCCCCGGCGACCTGAACATCACCGACCTGGACGAACTCTGCGACCCGGCCACCTATCTGGGCTCGGCCCCGGCCTTGACCGACCACGCGCTCACCCGCCGACCCGCAGGCGATCACGATGCCTGACCGGGGGGTGCTCAATCATCGGATCGACGGTCCCGCCGATGCTCCGGTCCTGATGCTCGGTCCTTCGCTCGGGACCTCGCTGGCCGTGTGGGAGCCGCAGGCAGCCGTGCTGGCACGCCAGTTCAAGGTCGTCCGCTTCGACCTTCCCGGGCATGGGGGATCGCCTGTCGAGGAGCTTTCGTCGATGGACGAACTCGCCGGGAGAGTGCTCGATCTGGCGGATTCGCTGGGTGTCGGACGTTTCCACTACGCGGGGATCTCCCTTGGCGGAGCGATTGGAGCCTGGCTGGCGGTGCATCACGCAGATCGGGTGGAATCGCTGGCCATGGTGTGCTCGGCCGCCCGGTTCGGGGAACCGGACGGCTGGCGGGAGCGGGCAGCCCTCGTCCGTACCCAGGGGACGGCTCCGCTCGTGGAAGTGGCGCTCGGCCGATGGTTCACGGCGGCGGGAGCGCGGACGCCCCCGGCCGAGCGGATGGCCGCCGATCTTGCCGCCGCCGACCCCGAGGGCTACGCGGCCTGCTGTGACGCACTCTCCGGCTACGACCTACGCGCCGATTTGACCAGGATCGCCGCGCCCACGCTGATCGTCGCCGGGCGGGAGGATCCCGCCACCCCGCCCGCCGTCGCTCGCGAACTCGCCGATGGCATCCCCGGCGCCACCCTGGTGGAGATCGCCCATGCCGCCCACCTGGCCGGCGTCGAACGCCCGGACGCCGTGCTGGCCGCCCTGCGCAGCCACCTGCCCGCGCCGGACGGGATGAGCGTGCGGCGGGCCGTACTCGGCGATGAGCACGTGGACCGGGCCATCGCCAACACCACCGCCTTCACCGCCGATTTCCAGGACTTCATCACCCGCTACGCCTGGGGCGAGATCTGGACCCGCCCGGGCCTGGACCGGCGTACCCGCAGCTGCATCACGCTCACCGCGCTGGTCGCGGGCGGCCACCTGGACGAGCTGGCCATGCACGTGCGCGCCGCGCTCCGCAACGGCCTCACCCCGGACGAGATCAAGGAAGTCCTGCTGCAGACCGCCGTCTACTGCGGCGTGCCCGCGGCCAACGCCGCCTTCGCCGTCGCGCAGCGCACCCTTGGGAGGACCTGATGTTCGCCACCGTCGCCATCGTCGGAGCCGGGCCGGCCGGGCTGCTGCTGGCCAGGATGCTGCACAACGCCGGAATCGACTCGATCGTCCTGGAACACCGGGATCGCGCGTACGTGGAACATCGACAGCGGGCCGGAATGCTGGAACAGGGCACGGTCGACGCGCTCCGCGCCTGCGGAGCCGCCGAGCGCCTGGACCGCGAGGGCTTAGTCCACCACGGCATCGAGCTGCGCTTCGACCGCCGGAGCCACCACCTCGACTTCCCGGCCCTGACCGGCGGCCGCAGCGTGATGATCTACGCCCAGACCGAGATCGTGAAGGACCTGGTCGCGCTCCAGCTCGCCGAGGGCGGCCCGCTGCTCTTCGAAGCCGAGGCGATCGCCATCGAGGACGACACGCTCACCTTCGTCCGCGACGGCGTCAAGGAGAGACTCGGCTTCGACTTCGTCGTCGGCTGCGACGGCTTCCACGGCATCTCCCGCGCCGCGATCCCCGACGCCCGCGTGTACGAACGGGAATACCCCTACTCCTGGCTGGGCATCCTCGCCGACGTCCCCCCGTCCTGCGAGGAACTCATCTACGCCCACTCCGAGCGCGGCTTCGCCCTGCACAGCATGCGTTCCCCCACGGTCAGCCGCCTCTACCTCCAGGTCCCCAACGACACCGACCCCGACGACTGGCCAGACGACCGCATCTGGGACGAGCTGGACGCCCGCTTCGCGGTCGACACCGACTGGAAGCTCATGCGCGGCCCGATCACCCAGAAGGCCGTCACCCCCATGCGCAGCTTCGTCACCGAACCCATGCGCCACGGCCGCCTCTTCCTGGCCGGAGACGCCGCCCACATCGTGCCCCCCACCGGCGCCAAAGGCCTCAACCTCGCCATCTCCGACGTGGTCACCCTCGCCAAGGCCCTCCAGCACTGGTTCACCACCGGTTCCCCCGACCTCCTCAACACCTACTCCGACACCTGCCTCCGCCGCGTCTGGCGCGCCGAACACTTCTCCTATTTCATGACAACCCTCCTCCACCGCACCCCCGACCAGACCCCCTTCGACACCCGCCTCCAGCTCTCCCAACTCCACCGCATCGCCGACTCCCGCCACGCCGCCGCCGAACTCGCGGAGAACTACGCGGGCCTGCCCTGACAGCAAGGGCGTACTCGGGTGTGGGCGACCGTGCTCATCGGTAAAGCGTTGGCCTGCATTTGGCCTGATGTGGGTGGCTTGGCGTGTGGTTACCCTCCTCATGACTATCCTTGACAATGCTCTGACCTGGGCTTTTGCAAGGAGGAGGGTTGTGTTGGGATGCGGGTGGGCCTCATTTCTGCCGCATTCGGTTCGTGCGCGTACCACGCTTGGCGTTGGGGTGCTGGCGTTGGTCTTCCTCACCGCGATCGGGGTCAGCCTTGACTTCCTGGTCCTCGACAGGGTCCAGGATCGGGCTTTCCATGAGACCCAGCGGGCCTCCACCGAGTGGATCGGGTCCTTCGAGCCGGGCAGGATACCGTCGTCGGCGCCGTCGACCAGCGTCGACCTGCTTCAGCTCGTCGACTCCCGTGGCCAGGTGGTCGCCGCCAGCAAGGTGGCGGCGGGCCTGCCGCCCCTGAGCACGCTGCGTCCCCCGCCCGACGACCGGATCCAGAGCGGTACGGTGTGCTCCCCGCAAGGCGGGTGCATCGTGTTCACCGCCAGCCGGCTCCTCCCTCAGACCAATCGCCTGCTTGGGCGGGATGATCCTTCGTTCGTCTACGCCGGCATGCGCGAACCGGCCATCCTGGCCTCCCATGGCCTGGAGGTCGGCACCGCCGTCGGGGTTCTGCTGGCCGCCTCCCTCGTCGCGTGGGGGAACTGGCGGTTCTCGACTCGGATAATGAGCCGCGTGGAGGCGATCCGGGAGCGAATGTCGGAGATCACGGTGAGTGACCTGAGCCTGCGGGTGCCTCAGCCGCCGGGGTGCGACGAGTTCGCGCGCCTCGCTTCCACCGTCAACCACACGCTGGCCCGCCTGGAGGAGTCGGTGGAACTGCAACGCCGATTCGCCTCCACCACCTCCCACGAGCTCAGGAACCCGCTTGCCGGCCTGCATGCCCAGCTGGAAGAGGCGGTCCTCTATCCCGGCGACGTCGACCCCCGCGAAACCGTACACAAGGCGTTGTCGGTCACCGACCGGCTGGTGGCGATCGTCGACGACCTGCTGGTGTTGTCCCGTCTCCGCGCCGGCGACCCCGCCGCGCACGAGTCGATCGACCTCAGCGCCCTGATCGCGCAGGAGACGGCGACTCTGACGGACGGTGTGCCGGTGCACGTCCATATCGACCGTGAGGTGAAGGTCTCGGGCAACCGCATCCAGCTGATCCGGGTCCTGAGCAACCTCCTGGCCAACGCCCGGCGGCACGCCGACGCCGAAGTCGAGATCACCGCCGAGCGTACGGACGGTCAGGCGGTGGTGACGGTGACCGATGACGGCGACGGTATCGCGCCCCAGGACCGCGAGCGCGTCTTCGAACGCTTCGTCAGGCTTGACGCCGCCCGGCGCCGCGAACCCGGAGGCAGCGGACTCGGCCTGGCCATCTCCCGGGACATCGCGCAGGCACACAACGGAACCCTGCTGATCGAGGACGCGCCGCGGGGCGCGCGATTCGTGCTCCGGCTGCCGCTGATGGACGTGGCCGACGGGCCCGCGACCTAGGATCGACTTCTGCCCACTCGGCTGCGAGGGCTTTGGTGAGTCGGTGCACCGCCGCCTTGGATGCAAGGCGTCCAGCGCGCGATCAAATGTCCGGCGATTTCTGGTCGATTTCGGCCAGGAACCGCTCGGAGCGGCGCGCGAAGAGGTAAGCCCCGCGTTCGTCCGATCGGGCGCGGGCTGCTTCGGCGGCGGCTCGCACGATGTCGACGGGTTCGCCGCGGGCGTGCAGCAGGCGCGCGCGCAGCAACAGCAGGAGCCCTTCGGCGAAACGTTGGCCGTAGGTCGTGAGGGCCTGGTCGGCTCGGTCGAGGGCGGTTGCGGCCGCGTCGGGCATGTCGGCGGCCAGCCACATCTCGGCGATCAGTCCGTAGTGGTATGCGATGCCCCATCGCGGCGGGTCGAGGAGAGTCGCGGCCAGGAGTTGTTCGGCCTCTGCCGCCTTGTCGGCCGGATCGTCGCCGGTGAGTGCACAGGCCCAGAGCCAGTCCAGCCAGATGTAGTGCTCCTGCGCGACGCCGGAGCGGTCGGCGCCGGCCGCGATCCACCGCTCGGCCGCCCACATCACCCATCGCGCGTCACCCGCCATCGAGGCCGCCATAGTGTGGTAGTAGGCCCAGGCCGACATCACAAACAGGTCTTCGTCGGCTAGGTACGCCTTGTCGATCGCGGACCGTGCCGTCTCGACATCGCCGTGCAGCGCGGTGATCACGGCCACCCAACCGATCCGTTCATTCGGCACCTTCCACGGTCCGAGGTCGCCGGCACCACGGTGCGGGCTGGTGTGGCCTTGCGCGCTGAAGAAGCGGTACGCCTCGCCGATGTTGCCGATGTCCCACTGGTACAGGCCCCAGGCATGCCGACCGTACGCCTGGATGATCGGGTCGGCGGACGCCTGTCCTCGCTCGTACACTCGGCGAGCCCACCTCCCACGGTCCTTCTCGATCGAGGTGTAGGCCCCGACCAGCCGAACGAACAGAAAGCGGACGGCCTCCGTCTCGTGGCCGAGCATGCGGGCCAGGTACTCGGCCCGCTCCAGCAGGTCGAACGTCGAGCCGCCGTATCCCGCGTGCCTGCTGGCAACAAGAGTGAGCAGTGACAGCACCGACAGCTCCAGGTCCCGCAGGCCGGCCGTGCGCGCGATCTGGGCGGCCGATTCCAGGTGCCGACCGGCGGCCGCGAACGCGAGCTTGGTCGCCGCACGGCGGCCGGCGCGGGCCAGTGCCTGCGCGGTGCGAGCCGGGTCGGCGAGCGGGCCGGCGGCCCAGAGGTGGTAGGCGAGGCGTTCGGCGACAGACTCGTCGTCCACATGGGTGCGTTCGAGGGCGTCGGCAACGCGCAGATGCAGCCGGCCGGCCTGCTGCCGCGTCGTGGTCTCGGTGACCGACTCGCGGACCAGGTCGTGCGCGAACCGTAGCGAGTGCGGGCTTTCCGGCCTGGTTTCCAGCAGACCGAGCGCCTGCAGCGGTTCGAGGCGTTCGAGGCAGTCCGCGACGTCGACGCCGGCTGCGCCGGCGAGCAGGGCGAGGTCCACGTCGCGGCCGATGAGCGCGGCGACATGCAGCAGGTCCCGAGCGCTGTCGTCGAGACCGGCCATCCGGTCGCGGACCACGTCTCGTACGGTGGCCGGTACCCCGGCCGGCACTGCCACCTCGCCGTCGCGCAGCGAGCCGCCGTCGCTCAGGAGCCGGGACAGCTCCCGGACGAAGAACGGATTGCCGGCAGTACGGGTATGGATGCCGCGGGCGACATCAGCGCCCGGGTCCTGGCCGGTTTCGCGGCGGATGAGCTCGGTCACCTCGGGCAAGCCGAGCGGGCCGAGCCGGATCCTGCGGTGATCCGGCAGCCGACTGGCCGCGGCCAGGACCCGCGACAAGTCAGAGCCGGGTACGGGTGCGCGGTCACGGAGCGCGCCGATGATCACCGTGCCGGCGGGTAGCCGGGTCGCGAGGTGGCCGAACAGCTGGAGCGAGGCGGTGTCAGCCCATTGGAGATCATCGAGGATCAGCAGCGTGGGCCGTTGCGCCGAGGCCTGCCCGACTACGGTGACGACCTGTTCGAGCAGGCGGAACTGGGCGCCGCTGTCAGGAACCGTAGGCGCGGCCGCGCCGTCGTTTCGCGGTTCGAGGAGGCCGCCGAGATCACTGGCGAGCCATTTCTCCCGCAACGTCGCCGGCAGGCTGTCGAGGATCGGACGGAGCACCTGCTCCCACGGCCACATCGACGGCGTTCCATCACCTTCCAAGCAGGAACCCCAGACCACGAACGGGCCGAGCCGGCTCGCCTCGGCGGCGGTCTCCTGCAGCAGGCGGGTCTTGCCCACGCCCGGTTCGCCTTCGACGATGGCGAGCGCCGAGCGGCCGGTAAGTGCCATCTCGACGGCTTGCCGCAGGATGGCGAGCTCCTCGGCCCGGCCGACCAGCCCGGCCGCTCGCGCCGACGCGCCGTCACCCCCGACGTCCGCACCCGTCACGACCGGCGACGTCGGAGGCTGCGCCAGTACCTGCAGATATGCGGCCTGCAGCGCCTGGCCGGGCTCGACACCGAGCTCGTCGGCAAGGCAGGCGCTGACCGTGCGGAACGCCGACAGTGCCTCCGCACGGCGTCCCGCGGCCCCGAGGATGGCAATGAGGCTGGCGTGCACCGATTCATGGAACGGCGCCATCGATGCGGCCAGCCGCAACGCCGGCAGCACAGACACCGGCCGGCGCAGCGACATCGCCAGATCGGCCGCTGCAGCGCACGCGGCGTGGAACTCGTCGTCGAGGGCTACGAAGATCGGCAACGCGGTCGGCCCATGCGTCAATCCGTCGCCCGCACGGCCCTGCCACAGGCCGAGCGCTTCGACGTAGCGATCAAGCGCCGTTTCGTGACGATGCTCCGCGAGGGCCTCTTCTGCGGCCTCGACGAGCTCCCGGAAGGCCACCAGGTCCAACATGCCGGAAGGCGCCGTGAACAGGTAGGCGTTGCCGCGGCGGTGCAGGTATGAGCCGGTTCTACGGGAAGGGATCGCGGGTTCGAGCAGCCGCCGCAACGCACCGACGTACTTTTGGATGACGTTGAGCGCGCTGCTGGGAACGCCGTCGCCCCAGATCAGATCGATCAACTCGCTCGCGCTGATCGGCCTGCCCACCCGAGCCAGCAGCAAGGCCAGCAGATACGCCTGCTGCCGGGGACCGGTATCCAGCTCGACACCGTCCCGCCACACCCGTAACGGGCCGAGGACCTGCAGACGCAAACCAACACCACCGACCGGCCGCCCCCCGTCGCCAGGCTGGACCGGATGAACTGGCAAGGCCACGTCGACCCCCGGGAACATGACAGATCATCGCTGACCAGCCGTCAAAGGAGTTGCAGCGCACACAAAGCCTACCGGTCCAAACCCTGCCCAGAAACCCATCAAACGTCGATCCGACCAGGCACGAACCCCAGCCGGCCGCCACCGTCGCCGACTGCCCGTGGACCCGACGCTGCTGTTCTGGTTCTCGGCGTTGACCTACAACGCCCACCGCATCCACTACGACCGTGACTACGCTCGCGACGTCGAGGGCTACCCGGGGCTGGCGCCATGGCGGAGTCCGTGCGTAGGCCGGGTGCGGTCGCTACGGCGATCGACTACCGCGTGGTCTCACCGGTGTTCGACCACCAGGGCTTGGTGGCGAAGAGCGTCGAGTCAGGCGCGGGCCGGGAGGTCTCCATCCGTGACCTCAGTGGTCGCGTCACCGCGAAGGGGCGTGTCGAGGTGGAGGAATCTCGAAAGTGACGTCGTGGATGCTCGAAAAGGTCCGGCGAGCAGCCAGAAACGATCAATGAGCAACAAGAAGAGGGCCTTGCGCCCATTCCCTCCACTCGCGCGGCCCTGGGGACTTGGTGGATGGCGCGGCCATCCGCCGTGCGGGGCAGGGATGTTATTCCCTAGAGGAATATGGGGTATCGGAAATCGGTATTGGGGGTTGCTGCGTCGACGCTAATAGAGTGCTTTCTGATCGCTCCAGGATACCGACGGTCCGTATAGGAATGGATTGTCCGCGAGGGGCGGAATCGCAATTGCGGCGCAGAGGTGCGACGCAGAGAGGTGGATTCCGTGAAGACTGATCCGACGGCAGGCGGCCCGGCGCTGCGGGCGTTGCTGGAGCGGCATACCTCCGAGGGCCACGGTGGACGGTGACCAGCGGATCCTCCTCCGGGGCGGGAGCGTCGTGTCGATGGACCCGGCCATCGGCGATCTCGCACGCGGGGACGTCCTGATCGTCGGTGACCGCATCGCCGGGGCCGGGGAGTCGCTCCCAGGCGAGGGCAACCACGCCAATTTCTGCACGCCCGAGCAGCGGCAGTTGATCGTTGATCGTTGACAACGATCTCAGGTCAACGTCTGTCCGCGTATTGAGTCGCAATTCCATTGCGGGAAAACTCCGTAGAACGAGTGGGGTTGAGCAGGGCCTGCGTCCCGGTATCAGCAATGACAACCCGACGACCTACGGGATCGATATATTCAGCGAGATGCGCGCTTTCGCCGACTGACGCGCGGTCATCTCCCGAGACCGGCTCTCGGTCTGCGAGGCGTTGCTCCCTCAGGTACGGGCGAGTTCCGAGGTCCTGAGGGCGCGCCGTGGCCGGGCGTTCCAGGCAGGCCCGCGTAGCTTTCCGCTACGGCGGAATCAACTAACAAAGAATGTGAAACACATGGCGCTCTCATCTCCGGGTAGCCGACGTCGCGAGGCGAGACGGAACATCCTTCTCGGTTCGCTCGGCGCCGCACTCGAGTACTACGACTTCGTCGTCTACCTCTACGTGGCGACACTGATCGGCGCGGCGTTCTTCCCGCCCGAGACGTCCGACACCCTCCGACTGATGCAGACGTTCTCGATCTACTCGGTCGGCTTCTTGATCAGGCCGATCGCGGGCATCCTCATCGCTCGGGCGGCTGATCGGGTCGGCCGGAAGCGACTCTTCGTCCTCACCGTCGTCGTGATGTCGGTGGCGACACTCGCCATCGGCCTGCTCCCGACCTACGCGCAGGTCGGCTGGCCCGCTCCGGTGTTGTTGATGCTCATGCGGATCGCCCAGGGTTGCGCCGTGGGTGGTGAGCTGCCCGCGGCGGCGGTTTTCGTCACCGAGCACGCCGACCGTGACGCAGTGGCCAGGGCGGGCGCATTCCAGCAATCGATGGCCTACGCAGGGTTCCTGCTCGGAGCCACCATGGCTTTCCTCAGCGGCCTCGTCGCCACCCACCTGGTGCCGGGTGTCCCGTCCCTGGCGTGGCGACTGCCGTTCATCGTCGGTGGACTGCTGGGGGTGGTGTCGATCTACCTCCGCCGCAAGCTCGATGAGACCCCCGCCTTCCAGCAGCAGGTCGAGGAGGAGCGAAAGGCCGGGGCGTCGCCCGTGCGGGAGGTCCTGCGAGAGCACCGCGGGCCGGTGCTGTTCGGTGCCCTGCTCGTGTCGGTGATCTCGATCGTGAACATTGCCTTGTTCACTTTCTGGCCCACCTACCTGCAGACCTCGCTTCACATCCCCGCGCCCGCGGCTTTGGGGGCGAGCCTGATCGCTATCGCCGGCGCCATGGCGTCCATGCCCTTCTGGGGCTGGGTGGCCGATCGCTGGGGCTGGCGTCGCGAGCTGCTCTGCGGGACCGGACTGACGGCGGCTGCCACGGTGGTCCTGTTCCTGGTCCTCCCGACGCTGCCTGCGGGTTCGAACGTCGTGTTGTGGATTCAGCTGCCCGCCGTGCTCGGCGCCGGGGCGATCGTCAGTGCGGTTCCGGGCCTCGTGTCCTCGATCTTCCCGACAGAGGTCCGGCAGACTGGGTACTCCGTCTCCTACAACGTGGTGGTCGCTGTGCTGGGTGGCCTTATGAGCCTGATCCTGGTCTGGCTGATCGCGGCCTTCGGTCTCACCGCCCCCATGTACGTCATCCTGTTCGCCTGCGTCCTGACACTGGGTGCCGCGCTCGTGGTCCCGAGGATTCCGCTTTACCTCGGCCGAGGCTCCGGCCCTTCTGACACACCCGCACGCGGTGGAGCGGACAGCGCCGGCGCCGTCGTCGGGAGCTGAGGACCGCTCTCCTCCGCTGCCGGGAGCCGAGTTGGAGAACCGAGTACGGCTCGGAGAACATCGATCTGAAGGAGAGAGTCATGAGGTGGGTTACCTATGAGGCCGGCGAGGGCATCCGTACAGGCGTGATCGACGGCGAGGCCGTCCAAGGGCTCGCCGCGGGTACGACCCTGGAGTCGCTGCTGGCGAGTGGGAGTCTCGCCGAGGCGGGCGAGGACGCTCGTCGTGCGCCGGTGGAGGTTCGTGGTCTGGACGAGGTCCGGCTGCTCGCCCCGCTCCGCCGTCCGCCGTCTGTGCGGGACGGGTTGTGCTTCCTGGAGCACCTCCGCGGCTGTTACCGGGCCCTCGGACGGCACGGGGACTTGGATCCGGTGTGGTCGCAGAGTCCGGCCTTCTACTTCGCCAACGCGGACGCCATCGTCGGGCCGTACGACGACGTCCCGATCGCACCGGGCTCGGCGATGTTCGACCTCGAACTCGAGGTCGGTGCGGTGATCGGGCGTGGGGGCCGTGACCTGCACCCGGACCGGGCCGAGGAGCACATCATCGGCTATACGCTCTACAACGACTGGACCGCGCGGGACCATCAGGTCGTGGATATGGCCAAGGGCATCGGGATGGCGAAGAGCAAGGACAGCGCCATCACGCTCGGTCCGGCGCTGGTCACCGTCGACGAGCTCGAGTCGTACCGCCGGGACGGGCGTCTTGCGCTCGAGCTTTCCGCGACCGTCAACGGTGAGGAGCTGACCCGCGGCACCTTGGATCAGGTGGACTGGACCTTCGGCGAGCTCCTCGCGTACATCTCGCGGGGGACCGACCTGCCGCCCGGTTCGGTGATCGGCTCAGGCACGGTCCCTCGTGGGTGTCTGCTCGAGCACGTCGACACCGCCGAGTTGGCGGACTTCAAGCGTTGGCTGCAACCGGGCGATGTGGTGAGCCTGAGGGGTGAGGGGCTGGGGGAGACCCAGCAGACCGTGACGCAGGGGATCGACGTCATTCCGCTGCGCCCTGCCGGATGAGCGTCGGGCCGATCACCCCACCGACCGACTGCCGCGGCTGGTGTCGCAAACGGAGATCTCATGAGTTTCAGGTTCAGGCGGGTCGTGACCGGTCACTCTCCCGAGGGGAAGGCCGTCGTCAGGTCAGACGAGATCGTTGGCTCGGAGCCGCGCCTGCCCGGCTACGAGGCGCGGGTCGTGTGGTGCACGGGAGAGTTCCCCGCGAGCAACGACGAGGACGTCTTCGACGACGGCGCCCCCGGCCCGAAGGGTTCCCGCGTGCTCTTCCGCATCGCGGAGTTCGACCCGGCAGAGCCCGAGCAGCCGAACATGCATCGAACCGAGACACAGGACGTCGCCGTTGTGCTCTCGGGTCGGCTCGACATGGTCCTTGACAGTGGGGAGGTTGTCGAACGACTGACGGCAGGGGACGTCCTGGTCCAGCGGGGCACCATGCATTCCTGGATCCCGCGCGGCGATGAGCCGGTCCGGGTCATGTTCGTGTTGATCGATGCGCTGCCGGTACGGTCCGGCGACATCGTCCTTCGCGAGGACCTGTCAGTGTTCGGCGGACGGGTGTCCCCCATGCCGCGGGACGACACCATTCCCGAGTGAGCTTCTCAGTCTCGCGATTGACACGGAGGAGTCGTACGCCGTACAGCGCGGTCGACGTCCACGCACACCATCTGGGCCCCGACCTTCCGATACTCCCCAGCGGGGCCCCTCGCCCCGACTCGGATCTAGGCAGGTGCCATTCCATCACGGAATACCCATGCTAAGGTGGCCAAACGGAGAACCTCGCGGCCGATTGGTCGAGATCAGGGTGGCGGGGATGGAGATTCGGCAGATCCAGTATTTTACGACGATCGTTCGCGAGGGCAGCTTCAGTCGAGCGGCGCGAAAGCTGCATGTAGGCCAGCCTGCCCTAAGCAAACAGATTCGATCTCTTGAGCGTGAGCTGGGCGCCGATTTGCTGGTGAGACTGCCTGAAGGTGTTCGCCCCACGGTCGCGGGCAGTCGTCTCGACGAGATGTCGCAAACTCTTCTCAACTATGTGGACGACATCAGGTCGGCGATCCGCGAGGCGGCGGCATCGGTAGCGGGAAATGTGACGCTCGGCCTCTCGCCGTCACTGGTTCCCGCACTGGCGGGATATCTGGAAGAGAGATTCGCAGCGGACTATCCCCAGGTTCGAATCAAAATCGTCGAAGCATTGCCTATGTTCCTGGGGGAATGGCTGGAAGAAGGACGACTGGATCTCGGCATCTTCACCCATTTGTCCGGCCATGCGACGTCGCAGCTATCTTTTGCCGACGTGGGGTCCGACGAGATGTTGCTCGTCGGGGCGAAAGGTATGCTTTCCGGCCTTGGCGAACACGCTACGCCGGGTGCGCTCCAGTCTCTCCGACTCGTACTGACGCCAGGGTTTCGTGATCTTCTGAATACGAGCGCAGAATTCGAGCGAGTCTCGCAGGGCATCGGTTCTGGCGTGGACTCCATACATATGGTCAGGGATCTCGTCGTGCGCGGCGAATACTGCTCGGTCCTGCCGTACACATTCATCCGGGGAGACTTGGCTAGCGGGATCGTCACGGCGGTGGGCTTCGCACCCGTACTGGAGCGGAAACTCGTGGCGGTGACCCGCGCAGGACGTCAGCCTCCGCCTGCGGTCCGGGCCGTCATCGACGTGGTCCGGACCCGTCTTGGCCAGCTTGCCAATCTCCGCGGGGCCGACCTGAGCCCAAGCTAAATGACCGGCTGCACAGAGTTGTACTACCGATTGCGACGTCTCGAGGGCGAAGTATGGTTCCGAATGACTCCCGCAGCGAGGCGGCACGGCGGATTCAGGCCGCTCTAGTCCGCATCCGGGAAAGGAGCCACGTCTCCGTGGCCTTCGCGGGCGAAGTGGTCCCGGAGCACCGGATCGTCCTCAGCCGTTTCGACGGCCCGGTAATCGGCCCGCTACGCAACGCGTCGCTCGAGATTGGGCACGGCGTGGGCGGGAAGGTCGTTGCCCGACGGCGGCCTGTCGCCGTCGACAACTATTTCCGGACCGCGGACATCACCCACCACTACGACCGGATCATCCGGGCCGAGGGGTTGTTCGCGATGTCGGCCGTCCCGGTGATCGTCGGGCGCAGGGTTGTGGCCGTCCTCTACGGGGCCCTTCGCACGGCGGGGAGCATCAACGACCGCGGGCAGGACGTGCTGGTCGACGAGGCCCGCGCCCTCGAACAGGACTTGGCGGTCATGGCCCGCCGGGCCGAGCACGATGAGCTCGGCGATGCGGTCGAGCTCCAGGCGCGGATCCGCGCCACCCACACCCGGCTGCGGATGCTTGCCTCCCGGATCGAATCTCCCGAGGTGCGTGACGAGCTGCGCGCGGCCGTCGAGGAGCTCGTGGGCGCGGCGCCGTCGCAGGCCTACCCGGTCGCCCGCTTGACCGGGCGCGAGCTCGACGTTCTGAGTCTGGTCGCCGTGGGCCGCTCGAACCTGGCCGTCGCGGTGACTCTCGGCCTTACCACCCACACGGTCAAAAGCTACGTCAAGTCCGCGATGCGCAAGCTCGGCGCCGAGACCCGGCTGGAGGCCGTCGTGCTGGCCCGCCGCGCTGGTCAGCTCCCCTGACCCGGTGCCCCCGCTTCGGCGGGTGGTGCCGCCATTCGTCAGCCGCTCTGACGGCGCGCGACCGCTCACTCCCGCACGCCGGAGCGCGCGGCCTACCGCTGCCGCAGCAAGTAGCGCTGGATCTTCCCGCTGGGTGTCTTCGGCAGGGCATCGACGAAGTGAACGGCGCGTGGGTAGGCGTGCTTGGAGTAGGTGTCGCGCACCAGCTCCTGCAGCTCGCGGGCCAGCTCGTCGTTTCCGCCGCCAGGCGCCACCACGAAGGCCTCGACCACCTCGCCGCGGATGCCCTGCGGGTCCGGGCGGCCGACCACGGCGACCTCGGCCACGGCGGGATGCGTGGCCAGCACGCTCTCCACGTCGAACGGGCCGATCCGGTAGCCGGCTGCGAGGATCACGTCGTCGTCCCGAGCGGTGAAGAAGTAGTAGCCCTCCTCGTCGACCCGGCCGGTGTCGGCGGTGAGGTACAGGTGTCCGTCGGGGCTGAAGCGCTCGGCGGTCTTGTCCGGCGCCTGGTCGTAGCGGGTGAACCACAGCAGCGGGCTCTTCGTGTCGATCGCGATCTGGCCCTCGGCGATCCTGGCGGTGAATCCGGGTAGCGGGCGGCCCATCGAGCCGTCCTTGATCTCCTCGATGACGTCCGGGTGCCAGTGGTTGCCGATCACCATGCCCAGCTCGGTCTGTCCGTAGTGGTCGCGCACCGGCGTGCTCAGCGCGGTGCGGCCCCACGCGACCACATCGAGAGTGAGCGGCTCGCCAGCGGCCGACGCCCGGCGCAGCGTCAGCCCGGAGACCCCGGCATGGATCATCGCCCGGTACATCGTGGGTGCCCCGGCGAAGTTCGTTACGCTGAACTGGCGCACCACCTCGGCGGTGGTCTCCGGAGCGAAGCCGGCCTCGAACAGCAGACTGGTGCGCCCGGCGGCCAGGGGGGCGATTACGGCGTAGTAGAGCCCGTAGGCCCAGCCGGGGTCGGCGGCGTTCCAGAATACGTCGTCGGGCTGGACGTCGAGGCCGTAGTGCAGGTAGCAGCGGAACGCGGCGAGGGCCCAGACCGGCACCGGGACGCCCTTCGGCGATCCGGTGGTGCCGCTGGTGTAAAGCTGGATGAAGGTGCCGTCACCACCCACCCGGACAGACTTGGCGATCGGCTCGCCGGTCAGCAGCGCGTCGAACTCAGCGCCGGTCTCCAGCACGGTGATCCCGGCGATCGGGTCCAGCTTGGCCCGCTGCGAGGGCTCGGTGACCACGAGCTTCGCGCCGGAGCCCTCGACCCGCATCCGCACCGCGCCGGTCGCGAACGCGGTGAACAGAGGTACGTGCACGGCGCCGAGCCGCCAGATCGCCAACAGGGTGACGATGAGCTCGGGCCGCTTGCCCATCAGCACCGGCACTCGGTCCCCCCGCCCCACGCCGAGCGCGGCCAGCCCGTTGGCGAGTCGGCGGCTCCGGTCGGCCAGCTCGCCGTAGGTCAGCGCGGTCGCGGTGAGGTCCGGCGCCACGAAGGTGAAGGCGACGGCGGCCGGATTGTGGTTGTCGCAGAGCAGGCCGGCCACGTCGGCGTCCTCCGCTCGGTACAGCGTCAGCCACTGGGCCAGCGTCTGGTCGACTCGGGTCATCGGGCACTCCTCCTCGGGTACGGGGACTTGAGCACGGGAACGCTCAGTGGACACACTTTGCCGGTGATCAGCACTGGCGACCACCCTCCGAAGAGGGGGATGGGCGCGAGTATCGACCGAGCGCCGGCACGGGTGGGCCGGGGCGCGGGAGGCCATCGGCATGAGGTGGCCGGGTCGCCCCGCCGGGTCCTGCGCTGCGGGTCGGTGCGGTTCATCCACGCTGGCCGGGCGTCATCCTGGTTTCGCGCCACCTCTCCCAGTGCCTTTCCGAATTCCTTGACCAAGGCGTGTCCTGTAAGTCCAGCCGAAACCAGAGAATGGCTGCACTGAGGGTGATTTCGGCGCGGAAGTAGGCGGCGCGTTCGGCGTAGCGGGTGGCGAGGTCCCGGAACTGTTTGAGCCGGTTGAAGCACCGCTCGACGACGTTGCGACCTGCATAGATCTGTGGCGCCCAGCTTCTCAACGGGAATATAGTGGTAAATCCATTCCTGGCAGGAATGTTTGCCATGCCGAATAGGTCTCTGGGCCACAGACGCGACTGCTGTTAGCGTCGTCGCAACGGTCCGTATGGCCCTTCTCACGGATCACTGACCGCTCTGCAGAATCAGGCGGCGTTGCCGGAATTCGTCGAAATCGAGGTTCTATGAGCGCTGACGCCACTACTCGATCGGACTCCCATGCGGCCAACCGACTGCAGGCGCTGCTCGACCGGCACGCCGGCGATGGTGCCGCCGCAGGCCAGCGGATCCTCCTGAAGGGAGGGTCGGTCCTCTCGATGGACGGCACCGTGGGCGACTTCGCCTCGGGAGATGTGCTCATCGTCGGCGACCGCATCGCCGAGATCGGTCCCTCGATCTCCGCCGGGGATGCCGTCGAGATCGACGCGCGGGACCACATCGTCATGCCGGGCTTCTGTGATCCGCACATCCACTGCTGGGAGGGGGCGCTGGGGCGCCTCATCCCGGTCAACATCCCGCAGACGACCGAGGATCCGATTGGTGGTGCGCCGGTTTCCGGCCGGAGTTACATGCACGCCGCGCACCGTCTCGCCGGACCCGCCGCTCGGCCCGAGGATATCTACGCAGGCACCCTCCAGAGCCTGCTCGCTGCGCTCGACGGTGGAATTACCACCGTCGTCGACAACATGCACAACGCGCGAACGCCCGAGCACTCGGACGCGAGCGTCGAGGCGCTCCTGGCCGCAGGACTGCGTGGCGTGCACGCCATGGGTCGCCCCCGCTTCGGTACCTGGGCCGGCTCGTTCCCCGCGGACGCCCGACGCCTGCGGGACCAGTACTTCGGTAGCGATGACCAGCTGTGCACCATGCGCCTGTACGCGGCCGGGTTCGACGATCTCTCCGAGCTCCTGCCGCTGCGCAAGGAACTCGACATGTGGTTCTCCTTCGACAGCGGGATCGAGCGCCAGGACCTGCCGAGCCTGTACCGCGAGGGTTCCTTCGACGGACGTGAGGCCATCAACCACGCCAACTTCCTCTCACCCGAGCAGCGGCAGATTGTGATCGACAACGGGGCCCAGGTCAACGTCTGCCCCCGAATCGAATCCCAATTCCGTTATGGCCACATCCCCTACGACGAGTGGGTCGAGCAGGGACTGCGTCCCGGACTGAGCAACGACAATCCGATGACGTTCGGTATCGACATGTTCGCTGAGATGCGGGCGCTGCACCTGGTGCAGCGGGTCGACGAGCATCGCTCCGGGAAAAAATCGGCCACGCTGCGAGAGCTCCTGCAGTCCGCGACGCAGCAGGGCGCGAACAACTGCGGACTCGGCGACCTGGTCGGTTCCCTGACGCCCGGCAAGAAAGCCGACATCGTCCTGCTCGACACCCTGAAGCCTCAGCTCTTCCCGCGGAACAACATCCTCTCTTCCATCGTCCAGGGCGCCGACATCGGCTGCGTGGACGCGGTCCTCGTGAATGGCCGCATCGTCAAGTGGGGCGGCGAGCTCATCGGAACCGACTTGACTCGCATCCAACGCCTCGTCCAGGAGTCCCACGACTACCTGCTCGACGCGGTGGACTGGCCCCACGCCGCCATCGACTTCGAAGACTAAAGATCTGCCGGCGTACGTGGGCGAAGTTCGGAGAGGAGCCCGAAAGTGACGGGCTCACCCGGTTGAACGCGGTGGAGGTCACCGCCGCTCACCGAGTTCTGCCAGCTCGAAATCCTGGTCGCATCAGCGGTGCACTGCTCATGGCAGTCGCTGACATCATTGCTGGAGGTTTTATCATGCGCGTGTTCGTCACCGGTGCGTCGGGATGGATCGGCTCCGCGGTCGTCCCCGAGCTCGTCGGAGCGGGGCACGAGGTTACCGGGCTCGCCCGGTCGGACGCGTCGGCCGCCGCCGTCGAGGCGCGGGGCGCCACGGTCGTCCGCGGGTCGGTCGAGGACCTCGACGTGCTGCGCGAGGCGGCCGTGTCGGCCGACGCCGTCGTTCACCTCGCCTTCCGGCACGACATCGCCTTCATCGGGCGCTTCGCCGAGGCCGTCGCGTCGGACGTCGCCGCGATCGAGGCCCTGGGGTCGGGGCTGCCGTCCGGCGGGGCGATCGCCGTCGCCGCAGGCATCCTTGGGCTCGCGCAGGATGGGGTAACCCCCGCTACCGAGCGCGCCCTGCCCGCTCCGGGCGGAGTGGGCGAGGCTCGGCGGCCCCCGAACGACGCCGCCCTCGCCCTCGCCGAGCACGGGCTGCGGCCGTCGGTCGTGCGGCTGTCGCCGACCGTCCACGGCGAGGGCGACGGCGGGTTCGTTTCCACCCTCATCGACATCGCCCGCAAGCGTGGGGTCTCCGGCTACCCGGGCGACGGGTCATCGCGCTGGACGGCGGTGCACGTCCGCGACGCCGCGCGCCTGTTCCGGCTGGCGATCGAGGTGGCGCCGGCGGGATCCGTGCTGCACGCCGTGGCCGACGAGGGCATCTCGGTGCGTGACATCGCCGAGGCCATCGGACGCCACCTCGACGTCCCGGTGCGCTCGGTCCCGACCGAGCAGGTCGACGAGCACTTTGGCTTCCTCGGGATGTTCCTCGGCATCGACGGCCCGGCCTCGAACACCCTCACCCGCGAGCTGACGGGCTGGGCGCCGAGCGAGCCGGGCCTGCTCGAGGACCTGGACCAGAGGCACTACTTCGCGCCCGGCGCGGGCGGCAAGTGGGGGTGATCCCGACGCCGCCGGCGGAACAGCACACGATCATGGACAGGAGACGCCCATGGCAACCGCGCCATTCTCATGAGGGCTGCACGAAGTGGCGCCGAGCTGCTGGGCGTGGAGCGATGGAGATTGTGCTCGCGGACGACGTTAGCTGACCGAAACCCGATCGAACGGAGGTACGGACATGAACGGATTCGACACCGTGCTGGGCGAGCGATCCTTCCTCGAAGGTGCGCGGTGGCACGACGGACGGGTGTGGGTCGCCGACTGCTACGCCTACGAAGTCGTCAGCGTCCGCGAGGACGGTTCCGACCAGCGTGTCGAGGCCACTGTCGAGGGCCAGCCGTCGGGCCTGGGGTTCCTGCCCGACGGGCGACTGCTGGTCGTCTCGATGCTCGACAACCGCATCCTGCGCAAGGAGGCTGACGGCACCCTGGTCACCCACGCCGACCTCAACGGTCTGGCCGCGGGCGAGATCAACGACATGGCGGTCGACTCCCAGGGCCGCTGCTGGGTCGGCTGCTTCGGGTTCGACCTGACCAACGGAGCGCCGTACGCCCCCGCACCCCTGATCCGGGTCGACACCGACGGCACGGCGACGGTCGTGGCCGAAGGGCTGGCCTTTCCGAACGGCGCGGTCTGCGACGGGGAGACCCTGGTCGTCGCAGAGACGTTCGCAGCTCGGATCGCGGCGTTCGACGTCGCGGGCGACGGTTCTCTGGTCAACCGGCGGCTGTGGGCGAAGTTCGGGGAGGAGCCCGAGGGCGACGGGCTCACCCGGCTCAACGCGGTGGACGTCGCCGCCGACGGTCTGGCCGAGCGCGACGAGGAGGGGGCGATCTGGGTCGCCGACCCCACCCACCGCCGGGCGCTGCGCGTCGCCGAGGGCGGTGAGGTGCTCGACGAGGTCGTCGTCGACGGTCTCGGCCTATACGCCGTCGCGCTCGGCGGAGCCGACGGCCGGACCCTGTTCCTCGCCGTGTCGCCGAACCACTTCAAGTCCGAACGCGCCCACACCCGCGACTCGGTGCTGATCTCGCGGCGCGTGGACGTGCCGCTGGCACCGAGCTCGCCGCAGCCCGCGGGCGTCATCGAATAGGAAGGGCTCCAGCATGGGAATGATCGAGGGCAAGATCGCCCTCGTCACCCGGGGGCGGTCGAGGTCAGGGCTGCGCTCACGCGGTGGCGATGGCGGCCGAAGGCGCTGGTATTCCCCGGCAGGATTCGAACCTGTGGCACCCGCTTTAAGACAGCAGTGCGCAGAGCAGGCGGTCGTTGCCGCGTTGCCACAGGGCGCCGATCTCGGTGAAGCCGGCGGCTCGCAGGGCGTTCACGTGGGTGGAGAGCAGGCCGGATTCCGAGCCGTGGTGGCCCGCGGAGGCTTTGCGGCGGTCGCGGTCGAGGTTGAGGGCTTCGAATTCGGGGTCGGCGGATACGGCGGCCCACCAGGATGCCCAGTCTTCCGGGGGATCCTCGGCGAACAGGCGTTCGGCGGCGCGGGCTCCGAGCGCCCTTTCGAGAGCGTCCAGCCGGGGTGCGGTGTCGGCCACCGCGAGGTGGTCGCCGTTGAGGAACATGCCGCCTGGGCGGAGGGCTCCGGCCAGTTCCGCGTAGACGTTCTTCAGCTGGTCTTCGGGGAGCCAGTGCAGAGCGGTGGTGCTGACGGCCACATCGGCGGGGCGGGGGAGGTCCAGCGCTTCGGTCCAGCCGGGGATGCGCAGGTCCCGATCCACGAAGCGGAGGCCAGGGAGGCCGTCGTATTCGGCTCGGCCCAGGGCCAGCAGGAGGGGGTCGGTGTCGACGGCGATCACGGTCGCGTCCGGGAGGCGGTTCAGGAGGCGGGCGCTCAGGGAGCCGGGGCCGCAGCCGAGATCGATCACGACGGGGTCGGGGCGTCCGGTTTCGATGGCGTCGATGAGCGCGGTGAAGCGCTCCTCGCGGTCGGGGAGGTAGCCCTCCTGCTGGCGGTCCCAGCGTTCGATCCAGGCGTGGGCATGATCGTGGCTCAGCATCGCGACTCCCCTTGTCACTGTCGTCTATCATTTCGACAGTCACACGCTAGGCACAGAGGATGTAACTGGTCAAGTGAACTTCAACAGTCACTCGGACATGGTCGTGGCCATCGCCGTGGCCTTGGTGAACGTGCTCACCCCCGGGGAACGGCGCGGCAGGCCGTACAAGATTCCGGAAGGGGAGCAGCGGCGGGAGGCCGTGGCCGAGGCGGTGCGGGCGCGGCGGGAGGTCACCGACGAGGAGGCGGCCGAGCTCGCGGGCTACGCGCCGGACCTGCGCGCGGTCTTCGAGGCCGTGGCCGCGGGTGATCTCGATCACGCCGCCGGGACGCTCAACCGGCTGCTCGTCGACACCCGGGCCAGGCCGCACCTGTCCCGCCACGACGGCGAACCCTGGCACGTGCACTTCCACGGCACCGA
Source organism: Acrocarpospora pleiomorpha (assembly GCF_009687885.1). Taxonomy (GTDB): domain Bacteria; phylum Actinomycetota; class Actinomycetes; order Streptosporangiales; family Streptosporangiaceae; genus Acrocarpospora; species Acrocarpospora pleiomorpha. The sequence goes on along the minus strand of NZ_BLAF01000019.1, from coordinate 64,476 downwards.
TGGAACCTTCGGCGGCGACTACGCCGCGTCCTGCGCAACCGGCCTGGCCATCGTGCTGGGCAGCGAGCTGCACGACCGTCTCGGCGTCTGTACGGCCGACCGGTGCGACCGCGTCTACGTAGATGTGTCCCGCAACGGCACCCGCCGGTTCTGCTCCACCGCGTGCCAGAACCGCGTGAAAACCGCCGCTTTCCGGGCTCGAACGTGAGATCGCGCCCGTATCAAGGAGAGATAACGGCGGGATGAACGGTTATATGCAGGCGGTAACGTCGCCTTCATGCGACTTGGTGTCCTCGACGTCGGATCCAACACGGTGCACCTGCTGGTGATGGACGCGCACCAGGGGGCCCGGCCGCTGCCCGCGTACTCCCACAAAGTCGAGCTGCGGCTCGCCGAGCATCTGGACGGCGATCGGCTGTCGGCGCAGGGCGCCGAGCAGCTGCACGGCTTCGTCCGGGAGGCGATGCGCATCGCCGAGGACAAGGGCGTGGAGGATCTCGTCGCCTTCGCCACCTCCGCCGTCCGGGACGCGGTGAACGGCGAGGAGGTGCTCAACCAGATCAAGGCTGAGACCCGGGTGGACATCCAGGTCCTGTCCGGCGCCGACGAGGCCCGCCTGACGTTCCTGGCCGTGCGCCGCTGGTTCGGCTGGTCCTCGGGGCGGCTGCTGGTCATCGACATCGGCGGCGGCTCGCTCGAGATCGCCTCCGGCATCGACGAGCAGCCCGACACCGCCGTCTCGCTGCCGCTCGGCGCGGGCCGCCTGACCCGCGACTGGTTCACCGCCGACCCGCCTCCCGCCGACGAGGTGCGCGCGCTGCGCCGCCACATCCGCACCGAGATCGGCCGCACCGTCGGCGGCGTCATGCGGTACGGCAGGCCCGACCACACCGTCGCCACCTCCAAGACCTTCCGCCAGCTGGCCAGGATCGCCGGCGCCGCCCCCTCCAGCGAGGGCCCCTACACCAAACGTCTGCTCACCCACGACGCCGTCACCAGCTGGACCGGCCGCCTGGCCGAGATGAGCTCGGCCAAGCGCAACTCCCTCCCCGGCGTCTCCGTCGGCCGCGCCCCTCAGTTGCTGGCGGGCGCGCTGGTCGCCGACGCCACCATGGACCTGTTCGACCTGCCCGCCTTAGAACTCTGCCCATGGGCCCTGCGCGAGGGCGTCATCCTGCGCCGCCTGGACGTGCTGCCGTCCGGATCGGGCGTAAGGCTGTGACCTGGCCACCAGGTAAGGCATTTATCCACTCATAGCGGGCAAGCGCTCCTGAGACCTAGATCATGGAGGGCGAATGGCCGAGTTCGCAGGTGCGCTGTTGTCACTGGCGGTCGTCTTCGCGCTGGTGATACTCGCATTACTGCTGATCTCGATCCTCTTCCTGACCGGCCTGGCGATCTTCGCCGCCAGCATTGTCATGAAACAGACATCAAGCATGAAACAAGGCCGGGTGGGGACATTGTGATCTGTGGGGGGAAATCGTGGCATCTGGGTGATCATCGGCGCCCTCATGCTCGCCCTCCTCCTGGCCGCCCTCGACCAGACCATCGTCTCCACCGCGCTGCCCACCATCGTCAGCGAGTTCGGCGGCCTCAACCACCTGTCCTGGGTGGTCACCGCCTACCTGCTGGCTGCGACCGTCTCCGCCCCGCTCTGGGGCAAACTCGGCGACCAGTACGGCCGTAAGCGGCTCTTCCAGATCGCGATCATGACCTTCCTGGCCGCCTCCGCGCTCTGCGGCCTCGCCCAGGACCTGGCCCAGCTGATCTTCTTCAGGGCACTCCAGGGCCTGGGCGGCGGCGGCCTGATGGCGCTGGCCATGGCCATCATCGGCGACGTGGTCGCCCCCCGCGACCGAGGCCGCTACCAGGGCCTGTTCGGCGGAGTTTTCGCCTTCGCCAGCGTGGTCGGCCCGCTCATCGGCGGCCTGTTCGTGGACCACCTTTCCTGGCGCTGGGTCTTCTACGTCAACCTGCCCATCGGCCTGGTCGCCCTGGCGGCGATCACCGCCACCCTGCCCGGACGGCCGGACCGCACCGCCCACCGCATCGACTTCCGCGGCGCGGCCGTGCTCACCGCCGCCGTCACCTGCCTCGTGATGATCACCGCCTCGGGCGACGGCTGGAACTCCCCGGTGATCCTCGTCCTGGCCGTCGCCGCGGCCGCGCTGCTGGCGCTGTTCGTGCGCGTCGAGCGCCAGGCCGCCGAGCCCGTGCTGCCGCCGCACCTGTTCCGGATCGGCGTCTTCACCGTCTGCTCCGCGCTCGGCTTCATCGCCGGCTTCGCCATGATGGGCTCGCTGGCCTACCTGCCGCTCTTCCTCCAAGTCGTGCACGGCGTCTCGGCCACCACCTCCGGCCTCTACCTGCTGCCCCTGATGGTCGGCATGCTCGGCATGTCCATCACCACCGGCCAGCTGATCAGCAGGACCGGCCACTACCGGAGCTTCCCCATCCTCGGCATGGCCGTCGCCACCGCCGGCATGCTGCTGCTGCACACGGTGGACGAGCGCACCTCGCTGGTGCTCTGCGGCCTCTACTTCTTCGTGCTCGGCGCGGGCCTGGGCCTGGTCATGCAGGTGCTGGTGATCGCCGTCCAGAACATCGTCGACTACCGCAACCTCGGCGTGGCGACCTCCTCGGTCATCTTCTTCCGCTCGATCGGCGGCGCCTTCGGCGTCTCCGTCTTCGGCGCCATCTTCGCCGGCCAGCTGGCCGGCCACATCACCACCGCGCTGCGCGGCCAGCGCCTGCCGCTCGGCTTCGATCCCACGCTCATCCAGGGCGACCCTCAGGTCCTGGACCGGCTGCCGCCGGAGGCCGCGGCCCGGATCCTGCACGCCTTCTCCGAGTCGATCACCGCGATCTTCCTGTACGCCGCCCCCATCGCCCTCCTCGGCTTCGCCCTCGCCTGGTTCCTGCGCCAGGTCCCCCTCCGTACCACCATCGGCACCGCGTGCTCCGACCTCGGCGACGGGTACGGCCGGCCCCGCGCCGACTCCTCCCAGGCCGAGATCGAGCGCGCCCTCAGCCGCCTGATGCGCCACGACCCCGCGGCGGTCTCCCTCTACACCGACCTGGCCCGCCGGGCCGGATACAACTTCTCCGCCGGAACCACCTGGGCGCTCTGCCGGGTCGCCCGCGAGGGCAGAATCAACCGCGCCGTCCTGGCCGAACGCGCCGGATACACCGCCGAGCAGGGCATCCCGTACCTCCAGCCGCTGGTCGACCGCGGCCTGATCGAGCGCGCCGAGCCGCAGCTGGTGATCACCGGTCCCGGCCTGAAGGCGGCCCAGCGCATCATCGGCGTACGGCGGGCCGCGCTGGCCCGCCACCTGGACGGCTGGGACCCCGACGCCAACCCCCAGCTCACCGACCTGCTCACCCGCCTCGCCACCGAGACCGTCGGCTGCGACTCCGAGGCCCCTAACTCTTGACATCCTGGCCGATTTGATTGAATGTTCAATTGGCCTCGACGGGGAGGCGTTTCCGCCTGAGGCCTTCGGCCCCTCCAGGCGAAAGAGACCTGACATGTGCGAATGGGACGCCACCAGCGTCGAAGGCAAGGACACCATCCTGCGGGTCGTACGCGAGGAGGCCGAGCGATTCTTCGCCCTCGCGGAACCCGAGGAGGCCTGGGAGGCCCCCACCGCCTGCGCGGGGTGGCACGTCAGGGACGTCGTGGCGCACATCGTCGACACCACCGAGGGCTACTTCGCCGCCTTCGACGTGGCCCGCGCCGGAGCCCAGGCCGACGACCCGTACGGGCTGCCCGCGATGGGCGCCCGCGTCAACGAGCAGGCGATCTCGTTCCGCAACACCACCCAGAAGGAGCTGCTTGACCGGGCTCGCACCGACTTCGAGAAGATGCAGGCCATCCTGACCGACCTCAGCCCCGAGGACTGGACCGGGTTCCTCGTGGTTCATCCGTACATGGGCCCCGTGCCCGCCTACTTCTACGCCGCCGGCCAGCTGATGGACTTCGGCGTGCACTCCTGGGACATCCGCGAGGGCACCGGCCGCAACCACGCCATGTCCGGCGACGCCGCCGACCTGCTGGTGCCGTTCATGCTGGTCCTCTGGCAGTACACGATCAAGGCGGACGCCGACCTGACGCCGTTCTCGGTGGGCCTGCGCATCGGCGGTCGCAACGGCGGCGACTTCCGCGTTGACATCGGCGCGGAGGGCATGGCGTACGCCCCTGGGGACATCAGCGATCTCCCCGCGGTGATCGAGTTCGACGCGGCCAGCATGGTCCTCACCACGTTCGGCCGGGGAAACTTCGGCACGGTCCGCGGCGACCTGAACCTGGCCAACCGCTTCCTGAACCTGTTCTTCCGCATCTGACCGACGTCCCGCTTCCCCCGGCACCCGCGCCGGGGGAAGCCGGCATGGGCGAGGATGACCGCGTGGACGCTGATGTCGAGGAGTTGCGAACCCGTGTACGGCGGTTCGCTGACGGTGATGTCGCGGCGGTGACCAGTGCAGAGGCGGCCAGTGTGGCGGCGCGGGTGGCCGCATCGGTGGAGCTGGGGCAGTCGGTCGGTGTGCGCCGATTACAGGCGTTGGGTATGTACCATCTAGCGCGCTTTCAGGCACTCGACGCGGAGATGGATTTGAAGCGGGCTATGGCCCTCTTCCAGGCGTTGTACCCGGTGCGGCCCGATCTGGTGCCGGAGGGTCTGCACAGCCTGCTCGCGGAGTCCGTCGACGGGAGCGATCTGCTGCGGCGGGCGCTGGATGAGGAGGACGCCGAGCTGCTGGATGCGGCCATCGAGGTGCTGACCGGGCAAGCCGAGGACGGGCAGGCCGCGGTGCTCGCCAACCTGGGCACCGGACTTGTCGAGCGATTCCATCTGGCGGGGGATGTCGACGATCTCGACGCGGCGGTGAACACGTTCCGCCGTGCGGTCGACGCCGCTGCCGCCGACGATCCACAGCGCCCCGCCTTCCTGTCCTATCTCGGTTCCGCGCTGCGCGAACGTTTCGAGTCGCGTGGTGTGCCAGCCGATTTGGACGCCGCGGTGGTGGCACACGAGCAGGCCGCGGCCGCGCAGGTGACCAGCCGTGCCTTACGGGCGGTGATACTCCACAATCTCGGCAACGTGCTTGTCGATCGGTTCCGCCAGCGCGGTTCCGCCGACGATGTGGCGACCGCCATCCGCGTTCTGCGTGCGGCCATCGCCATGACGGAGGACGGCGACTCGCGCCGGGTGAGCATCCACAACTCGATCGCGGTGGCGTCGCGCGCCCGGTTCGATCGGTGGGGCGACGCGGACGACCTCGATGCAGCCCGCGATGAACTGCTCGCCGCCACGTCCCTGCCAGGCACCACCTTTTCGCTGGTCAACGCCTGGAACAACCTGGGGACGACGATGGCGGCCCGGTTCGAAACCAGCGGCGACCTGGCCGACCTCGACACGGCGATCACCCACCTGGACCGGGCCGCGCGGCTGGCTGACGGCACTCCGTCGCAGGCGGACGTGCTCATGAATCTCGGCAACACCCTGCTGACCCGCTACGAGCAGCGCGGCGCCGACGCGGACCTCGAAGAGGCGATCCGGAATCTCACCAGGGCCGTGGAGCGCTCGGACGCGGATGATCCGGCGCTGGCGGTCCGGCTGAGCAATCTCGGCCTCGGATACGGTGACCGCTTCGAGCACACCGGCGACCCGGCGGATCTGGCGGAGGCGGTGTCGGCTTGCGAGCGCGCCGTCGAACTCAGTGTCGACCACGCGCAGCGTGCGGACATGCTCAGCAATCTCGGCAACCTTGTCGGAGTGGCGGCCGGCCACAGCGGCGCGCTGCTCGATCTCGACGCCGCGGTCGCGGCGCTGGTCGAGACGACCGGGTCGCTGCCGGAGGGCCACCCGGACGGGCCGCGTTACCAGAACAACCTTGGCCTGGCCTGGCTGGCCCGCTTCGAACGGACCTCGCTGGCCGCCGATCTCGACGCCGCGGTGGAGGCGTTGCGGGTCGCGGTGGCGCGGGTGCGGCCGGACTCCCCGGAACGGTCCGGCTACCTGTGCAATCTCGGTTCGGCGCTGAGGACGCGGCATTTCGCCGTCGGCGACCCCGCCGACCTGGACGCGGCGATCGTGCTCTTCGAGCAGGCTCTGGACGCGCTACCCGAGGGCCATCGCGACCGGAACGGCATGCTCGGCAACCTCGGCAGCGCGCTGACCGAACGGGCCCTGCGCACGCCTTCCGGCGGGGACGACCGCCGGCGGGCGCTGGCCTGTCTGCGCCGTGCCGCCATGGGGAATCCGGAGGATTCGCCGTCGCGGGCGCTGCAGGAGTTCCATCTCGGGACCGCGCTGACCGCGGCAGGGGCGACCGAGCTGGAGATCTCAGACGGTCTGGCGGCGCTCGCCAAGACCGTGGCCGCGGACGGCGCGGCGCCGTCACTGCGGCTCTCGGCCGCCCGTACGGCAGGCCGGGCCGCTCACGCCAGCGGCGAGCACTCGCTGGCGCTGGCGGCGTATCGGGTGGCGCTGCTGCTGCTTCCGCGGGTGTCCGGGCGCCGGCTTCGCCGTACCGACCAGGAGTTTCACCTGGGCGAGGTGTCGGGGCTCGTCGGCGACGCCGCGGGCTGCGCGATCGGGCTGGGCCGGCACGACGAGGCCCTGGAACTGCTCGAACAGGGCAGGTGCGTGTTGTGGAATCAGCAGGTCAGCAGTTACGGCCTGGCCGGCCGGGAGCACGCGGCGGATCCCGTCGCGGCGCAGCGGCTGAAAGAGATCCTCAGCCTGCTGGACGAGGACGCCCTGCGCCCCGCCTTCAGCCGGGGCGGGATGCGGCAGGTGTCGGCCGTGCTGAGGGAGCGGCACGCGCTCGTGCGCAGGGGCGAGCTGCTTGACGAGCTGAAGGAGTTGCTGGTTCGGCTGTCCAGGTACTGACCGGGCTGCTCACGGTCCGGTGTGGGTGAAAGGAAGCCAGTGGTCCAGCGGCCGGCCGCTGTCGCGCAGGTCACGTACCGCCTTGTGCAGGGCGATCGCGGCGCTCTCCGGGTCGAAGACGCCTGGTGGGGAGATCAGGGCCGGGTAGACCGCGGCGGTCACCTCCGCCGCCACGGCCGGGTCGACCGCCCACAACGTCGCCACCACGTGCCGGTAACCGGTGTAGCTCAGCGCGGCGGCCAGCGTGATCGCCTCGTCCGGGACGTGCAGGCCGCCGGTCGCGGTACGGCACGCCGAAAGGAAGGCGAAGTCGCCCGCGTAACGGTTCGCGCTGAGCCGCAGGACGGTCAGCGTCCCGTCAGACAGTTCCAGGCCGGCCATGGACGGGTCGGTGATGTCCTGGTAGCCGTGGCAGCTCAGGTGGACCCAGCGGTGCTCGGCCATGGCCTGCTGGACGGACCCCATGGTGGCGTTCCGGCCCTCGACGACGGTCAGGCCGCCGGGGAACCGCTCGTTGAGGAAGTGGTGTTCGCGCGCCACGTCTTCGACCAGTTGCAGCTGGTCGGGCACGTCGGGCACGCCCACGAACAGCAGCCGGTCAGGCCCGGGAGCCGTCTCGGACGGGGACGGTCGGAGTGCCTCGCCGAGCGCCCGCAGTGTCGGAGTGTAGGAGGAGACGACATGATCGAGAACCGCGCGGCCGTCGGCGGCTGCGTGGTAGCCGGCGCCGTGCAGCGGTAGCAGGGTCAGCAGACCGGTCGGGCACCACCACAGGCGGGGCGGCACTTGGCCAGGGGCGACGGGAGAAAGCCGGAGAGCCGTCAGGACAGGGCCGGCCACGCTGTCCCACAGCCACTCCATCGTGGAGCGCAGGACGTCGTCACGCTCACGAAGGGCACGCGCCCGCGCTTCGAGGGCCGCCGTGAACGGCAGCGTGGGGTCGAACTGCCCCTCGGCCTGGAGAACTCGCAGGTAGTGGAATGTGCGCCGGGACACTTCGTCGGCGGTGAGGCCAGGCAGTTCGACCACGCGAACGCCGTCCGGCCTGACGACGAGCGCGTCGCACCGCCATCGGCTCACGTTGACGACGACCACTGGCCCGTGCCTGGCCGCGCTTAGCAGAGAGCCCGGTGATGGCGGGCGCAGGAAATCACGGAACTCGTCGAGCTGCCGCACGCGCTCGACCAGGCCGTCCCATTCCCTGGCCAGCGCTATCCGCCGGTCGGCTTCTCGCGTATGGCGGTTTCCCGTATCAGCGGTCACTCGTCAGGTCCGCCCGTTCCGGTTTCCGTTCCAACCTCGATAACGTACTGTACGACGGCACCGGCGGCCGTCGTCAGCGGGAGAATCCCATGGACCTGCAGTCTGATCAGGATCTCATCGGCGACATCCCGCTCTATCTGACGCCCGCCAGCAAGTCGGTGGAGTCGGCGCCCAACAAGATCGCCCTGGGCTTGATCAAGCTACGCAAGTGGCAGGTTCACCGCCTGGCACCGCTTGCCGCCGGCTTCGACCGGCAAGACGCCTACCTGGTGCGGGTCAACTACGAATTCGACATCGCGCCCGATGTCCCGCCTCCGCTGTGGGCCGAGGTGCAGTTCGAGTTCATGCTCGAGGAGGTCACCGTGGTCGACGCCATGCCGCGCGCGGTGACCGCCCCCGCCGCCGCCAGTTCGTGGACCCTCACCGGGGAACTGCAATTCGCCCGTCGCGACGGAGACGGCCACGGATGGCCGGCCGGCTCGCCGGCGGCCGCCATCGCTCTGCCCGCGATCTCGCCGGACATCGAATGTTTCGGCGTCGGCGGTGAACTGGTTCGCTGGCGGCACACCGGCAAGGTGCCTCCGGGCACGCACACCGGCGTGTTCGCGCTGCTCGTACCGGCACAGCACGACACACTGCCGGTGACGGCGGAAGGCACCTACTACGTGCGAACCCCTCCCGATCTCCAGCTGCGCCCCACCGGCCGCCGTGACGCCTTCGACGTCCCCCTGCGCTCACGGCATCGAGCCACCGGGACGTCCCCAGCCAAGGACGCCGGATCCCGAGGTCGCGGACCCCGGGTCTTCGTCTCCTACGCGCAGGAGTCGCGCGCCCACAAAGACGCCGTCCGCGATCTTTGTACGCTGCTGCTGGACCAAGGGCTGGACGTCCACTACGACCAGCAGGGCCTGGACAAGCGACGGAACTGGGACCGTTGGATCAATACGCAGATCCAGCGAGCCCACTACGTGATCGTTGTCGCCTCACCCGCCTATCGTGAGGCGGGGGACGGGTCCCTGCCCGAGGGGGTTCGTCTGGGCGTGCGGTTCGAATACGCGCGCCTGGCCGACCTGCTCCACCGATTCCCGGACGAGTGGACGGAAAAGATCCTGCCCGTCGTCCTGCCCGGGCGCTCTCACGAGGAGATCCCGCTGAGCTTCCTGCCGGGCCTCGCCGACTACTACCCGGTTACGGACATGACCGAGCAGGGCGCGCGCAAGTTGCTGCGCGTCCTGCTCCGTCAGGCCGACACGTCATGAGCCGTCCGGGGACGGGTGGCCCAGAGCGTTCAGCCGCTCCCTGACCACGGCGGCGCGGCGGTCCCCGATGTCCTCCAGCAGCTTCGCCGCGTGGCGCAGGTGGGTCCGCGCTTCGGTGACCCGCCGCGACAGCAGCAGCGCGCCGGCCAATCGTTCGCACGCCTCCGCCTCGTAGTATCGGTTGCCGACCGCGCGGTGCAGGCGAAAAGCGGCGCTGAAGTGTTCCACCGCCTCCTCCAGCCGGCCGAGCCCGGCCAGCGCGGTGGCCAGCGCGCTGCCGCTGTGGGCACGGCCGTAGTCGTCACCGAGCGCGTCGAACAGCCGCAGCGCGCGGCGATGATGGTCGACCGCCCGGTCCGGAGCCCCCGCGCCCAGCGCCGCGCGCCCCAGCAGATTCAGCGTGCTCGCCTGGCCGGCTCGGTCGCCGACGTGCTCGTATAGAGCCAGGGCGCGTGCGGCGCACTCGGCCGTCCGCGCGTGCCGGCCGAGTCGCACGTAGACCCCGCCCAGTCCGTTCAGCGCGTTGGCCTGGCTCTTCTCATCTCCATGCAGGCGAAGCGCGGCGTTGTACTCGCGGCAGGCGTCGTCGTATGCGCCCATCTCGTTGTAGGCACGCCCGAGTGACTGGCGCAGCCGTGCCTCGACGACGGTCTCACCGGCCTGTCGCGCGGCCCGGACGGCCGCCTCATGGGTTTCGGCCCAATCCGACCATCGTGCCGTCAGATAGGCGTAGTTGGACAACGTCCAGGGCAGCTGCCAGGCGTAGCCACGCCAATTCTCACGCTGGGCGAGTCTGGTCGCGGCGAGGAAGTTGTCATACTCGGCCGCGAACACGCCCATGGCATCGTCGCCATCGTGGAGCGGGGGCACCAGCTCTGGGCGTGCGCAGGGCGGAACGGGGATGTCCCGTCGATGGGAGTTGATCAGACGGTCGGCCCGATGAGCCAGGTGGAGGTAGTGGTTGAGCAGGCTGCCGAGCGCGATGGTGTGCCGGTCCCGCCGGGCCTTTTCCAGGCCGTATTCCCGGATGAGGTCGTGAAAGGCGAACCGCCCGCCTCCGGTCGGCGCCAGCAGGTTGCGGCGCACGAGATCCTCGAGCCCGTTTCTGGCCGCTTCGAGGGAGAGTCCGGTGAGCGCGGCCGCGGCCCGCACGTCGAGGTCAGGTCCCGGATGCCGCGCGAGCGTACGGAACATCCAGGCCGTCTTCGCGGGCAGCGCGTTGTAGGACAGGGACACGGCCACCCGGACGTCGGCTTCGCTCGCATCCGCCAGGCGCAGCGCGTCCAGCGCCGCGTTCGCGGCGTCAAGATCCCGCAACAGGGATCGCAAGGGCCGGGTGGGCTCCACGGCCGCCTTGGCGGCGACGATGCTCAGGGCCATCGGCAGTCCAGCGCAACGCCGTACCAGGCCGTCCATCGAGGCGCGGTCATCAGCCCGGTCCGGTCCGACGTAGCCGGCGATCAGCCGGCGGGACTCCGCGGCCGTCAGGAGGGGCAGGCGGCGCTGGTGCGCGCCGTGCCGGATGACCAGTCCGTCGAGCCTGTCCCGGCTGGTGACCAGGGTGAAGCACTCAGCGGATCCCGGCAGTAGCGGCAGGACCTGCGCGCTGTCGCGGGCGTTGTCGATGAGCAGCAGGATCCTGCGGCCGGCCAGCAGGCTACGCAGCAGGGCCGATCGGGCGTCCAGCTCCGCCGGGACGGCGCTCGCGGGGCCTTGCAGGGCCACCAGAACCATGTGCGCGGCGTCGGCCGGATCCACCGGTGGCCTGCGGCGGTCGAAGCCGTGAAGATCGACATAGATCTGGCCGTCGGGAAATCGATCCTTGACCCGGTGGCCCCAGTGCACCATCAGCGCGGTCTTGCCGATGCCCGGGGCGCCGTCGAGGGCGCAGATGGTCGCGGTGCCCGGTCGTCGATCGTCCACCAAGCCGGTGAGGAAAGCGATCTCGGCCTCGCGTTCCACGAAGTGACGTGTCGAGGGAGGCAGTTGACGCGCCACGACATGCTGGATCGGTGGGGCGCCGGTCAGGTGCAGGTCGCCATAGATAGCGCCGGATTGGACCACGACCCCGACCGACGAGGAGACGACGTTCGTGATGTCTTCCACAATGGCCTCTCCTTATGCAGCCGCGCACAAATCACCACGTCGGGAAAAGGGAATATAGATCACCATTTATGAAATCATGTCGTCGGTGCCCGGACCAGGGCACCGAATTCTGCGGCAATGCCGATGGTTTCTGTCACACCGGCTTGCGCACCTCGACACGAGGGTTATAGGAATAACGGTCAGGACAGGTGGTATGCGAGATGGCGATGTCGGGCGAATCGGAGCCGGAAAGGCTCGTCACCGCTCCGGACGCTGGCTCCGATGAGGCGGGCGAGCTGCTCGGCGAGTTATGGCACCGGATCGAGGCGGGTTCCGGTGGTGACGCCGGCGCCGTGCTGGACGAGACCGCGCTGCGTATCGCGGATCGTTTGCTGCGCGTGACGGCGACCTCGTCCGGGGAGACACCGGTGGAGGTGGTGCACGCCATCGCCATAATGCGGGTGATCCGCTTCCTGTCGGGGGCGGGTGATGACGAACGATCGCCGGCGCTTTCCCTGCTGACAGAGGTTTGGCGGGCCGTACCGGAACTGGTGTCTGACGATGTGTTCGCGGCGCTCGGTGCGCGAGCCGACGATGGTCTGGCGCTGCTCGGCAGTGAACTTCTCCAGCGGGCTCAGCTTTCCGCGGACCGGAGCCTGCTTGACCAGGCCGTCGACGTGCTGGAGGAGGCGGTGCGCGCCGAGCCGGCCGGCGACGAGCTCGCGGGGCGGCTGTCCAACCTCGGCCTGGCCTACCGGCTGCGGGCCGAAAGGTACGGCGTCGGCGACGACCTGCGAAGCGCGCTGGCCGCGGGTGAGCGGTCCGTCTCGGTCTGCCCCGAGGGCGCGTTCGAGCAGGCCGGGTGCCTGGCCAACCTGGCCGACTCCTTTCTCGCCCGGTTCGAACGCGACAGTGACCCGCGCGACCTGCGGCAGGCGCTGGCGGCCTACCGTGCCGCCGTGGTCGCCGCACGGGACGGCCACCCACTTGAGGTTGTGGTGGCCGGCAAACTGGGGATCGCGTTGAAGGAGCGTTTCGTGATGTCCGGCCACCAGGAGGACATCGACAGCGCCGTCGATCTGTGCGCTCGCGCGGCTGCCTCCGTCGCTCCGGGTGACGTTTTCTATGCCCAGTGCCAGACGAATCTGGGCAGCGCGCTGGCCGTGCGCGCCACCTGGAACAACCTCCGCGGTGACATCGAAGCCGCCGTCACCGCGTGCCGGAACGCTCTCGACGCCACCGCCCCGGGCGAACCGGCCGCGTCGGTCCGGTGGTCGAACCTGTCCGCTGCCCTGCACGACCGCTATGAGCTGCTCAGGGCTCGTGACGACCTGGACGACGCGGTCGCGGCCGCGCAGTCGGCTCTCGCCGGCGCGGGCCCGCACACCCCTGAACACCGGGCCCTGCTGTTCGCCAACGTGAGCAACATCCTGCGCATCCGCGGTGATCTGGACGACGACCGGGCCGACCTCGAAGGGGCGGTGGACAGCGCCAGGAGCGCGGTGAAACTATCCCCGACCGGACATGCGGAACGGGCAAATCGCCTCAATAACCTTGGTACGGCGCTGCTGAGCCGGTTCGAGGCCGAACAGCGACAGAATCCCGGCACGGGCGCCGCCGTCGACCTCCTCACCGAAGGCATCGCGGCGCTCACGGAGGCGACGCGGGACGACGCCCGCAACTCCAACCTCGTCGGCAGCCTCAGCACCTTGGGCCTGCTCCTGCTCAAGCGCTTCCAGCACGCCGGCGCGGCCGACGATCTCACCGCCGCGATCGAAGCCTCCAGCGCGGCCGTCGCGGCCTGCCCCGCGGAGCATCCCCTGCTCGCCGGCATCGCGTTGAACCTCGGCTCCGCCTGGCGGGAGGCTTTCGAGCACCGGGGAACCGACGCCGAACGCGCCGCGGCGATCCGTTCGTGGCAGTCCGGCACCGTCGCCGCCACCTCCCCTTCCGTGTTCCGCCTGGCGTGTGCCCGCCAATGGGCAGAACTCGCCGCCGAACAGCGTCTGTGGCACCTGGCGGCAGAAGGGTACGGTCATGCCGTCGCCCTGCTTCCGGTGGTCTCCTGGCGGGGCCTGCGGAGGCTCGACCAAGAGAACGAGCTGATGCGCCAGGCCACGGTGAGTAGGGACGCGGCAGCGGCACTGCTCGCCACGGCGGATCCGGCGACCGCTCTCGCGCATCTTGAGCAAGGACGCGCCGTTCTGTGGACGCAGCGACTCGACCTGCGAAGTGGCCCGGCGGCACTGCACCACACCGCACCCGAACTCGCTGAAGGTCTGGACCGGGTCCGGGCCGCGCTCGATGGTGTCAATGCCGTCGTGACGCCGTCGTTGCGGCAGCACTGACGGGTAGCTTCACGACATTTCTATTGTGAGGACTTCTTCCGGGGTGTCGGGCTGTCCTCGCCCGTGGCCGTCCATTGCCGGCCGATGGTTGCGAGGGACTTCGGGGGTGGCACCTGGGGCACCTCGTATCCGATGGCCTCGACCCGTTCCGCCTGTACTTTCGTCGTGGACACCCCGAACTGCCTGTCCCGCTCGGCGATCAGTTCCGGGTTCGACTGGCCGTCGCCGGTCAGGGACCACATCAGCAGCGGCTCGCCCAGGGGCACCGGGGTGGTCGGGTCGGGCCAGGTGTGCCACGTCTTGCCCCAGGTGGTGAGCAGGTTTGTCATGAAGTCCAGCTCTTCCTGGGGGGTCATGGCCGGGGCGACCAGTCCGCCGCCCAGCACCTCGTAGGTGTGCGGGTGCCAGTACTTCTTCTCCTCGTCCGGGAGGGATCGGAAAAGCTCGTCGGACACGATGTACTCGACGCCGAGCAGCTTCGCCCCTGGGCCTGCCGAGTCGTACAGGAGGCACTGGTGCATTCCGTGGTCGCCTTCGCCCCGCATCCCGCAGTAGTGCATGGTGGTCACCTGGACCTCGGGGTTGTTCTTGGCAACGTGGAAGCCGCAGAAGAAAAGGTCGTGGTTACTGATCGGGCCCATGACCTTGCCGGCCTCTTGACGGTTCATCTGGTATTCCCCCTCGAGAACGTGCCCCGGCTCTCGCCGGTCCGCTGTTCCTACCCCGGCCGGCGCATCTGACCCTGGTCAATCGAACAGCAGCCAGAAGAGGGCGATGAGCACGCAGATGACTCCGACGTATTTCTTGGTGGGTTCACGGCCCAGCCAGGCGCTCCAATTAGTAGGAATTATGTCCAGTTTGCTGGGTGAATACAGATGCATGATGCCGGAGGCTTCTCCGCCTTCCACGGAATGGAAACAGTGCGTACAGTCATAGTCACCAGGCGAGCGATGGAGGGACTGCGTGGGCAAGAGTGGCGGAGGGTCGTCCAGCGCCGCCGAGACCACTTCGAGCACCCCGCTGGTGGCGGTTGGCGACATCGGTTCCGAGGAGGCCTTCCTCGCCGCGATCGATGAGACCATCAAGTACTTCAACGACGGAGACCTCGTTGAAGGCACCGTCGTCAAGGTCGATCGAGACGAGGTCTTGCTCGACATCGGCTACAAGACCGAGGGCGTCATCCCCTCCTCCGAGCTTTCGATCAAGCGTGATGTCGACCCGGCCGAGGTCGTCGAGTTGGGTGAGCACGTCGAGGCCTTGGTTCTCCAGAAGGAGGACAAGGAAGGCCGTCTGATCCTGTCCAAGAAGCGCGCGCAGTACGAGCGCGCCTGGGGCACGATCGAGAAGATCAAGGACGAGGACGGCATCGTCGTCGGCACGGTCATCGAGGTCGTCAAGGGTGGTCTCATCCTCGACATCGGGTTGCGCGGCTTCCTGCCCGCCTCCCTGGTCGATATGCGGCGGGTCCGCGACCTGCAGCCCTACCTGGGCCGCGAACTCGAGGCCAAGATCATCGAGCTGGACAAGAACCGCAACAACGTGGTCCTGTCCCGCCGCGCCTGGCTCGAGCAGACCCAGTCCGAGGTGCGCCAGACCTTCCTCAACACCCTGCAGAAGCGTCAGGTCCGCAAGGGCGTCGTCTCCTCGATCGTCAACTTCGGCGCCTTCGTGGACCTCGGCGGCGTCGACGGACTGGTCCACGTCTCCGAGCTGTCCTGGAAGCACGTCGACCACCCGTCCGAGGTCGTCGAGGTCGGCCAGGAGGTCACCGTCGAGGTGCTCGACGTGGACATGGAGCGCGAGCGCGTCTCCCTCTCGCTTAAGGCGACGCAGGAAGACCCGTGGCAGCAGTTCGCCCGTACCCACCAGATCGGGGAGGTCGTGCCCGGCCGGGTCACCAAGCTGGTGCCGTTCGGCGCGTTCGTCCGCGTCGAGGAGGGCATCGAGGGCCTGGTTCCCATCTCCGAGCTGGCCGAGCGCCGCGTCGAAAGCCCTGAGGAGGTCGTCCAGGTCGGCGACGAGATCTTCGTGAAGATCATCGACATCGACCTCGACCGTCGCCGCATCAGCCTGTCGCTCAAGCAGGCCAACGAGGGCGTCGATGTCGAGTTCGACCCCACGCTGTACGGCATGGCGGCGACCTACGACGACCTGGGCAACTACATCTACCCCGAGGGCTTCGACGGCGAGACCGGCGAGTGGCTTGAGGGCTTCGACAAGCAGCGCGAGGAGTGGGAGCGGCAGTATGCCGAGGCCCAGGCCCGCTTCGAGGCGCACAGGTCGCAGGTTGAGAGGGCACACAGAACAGAAGATCGAGCCTACGGCAATGGCCAGGACTACGCGCCAGATGGGCCCCGCCATGCTTCAGAGGGCGATCACGCGGACACGTTGCCTTTCGCTGGCGCCGAGACTTGGGATATTGCGCCGCTAGATGTCGCGGATATTCCACGCGCGCTCGCTTTGGCTGTCGGCGGTCCAGAAGTGGCGGTCACCATACTAATGTCTGCACGAGCCCTCGAGTCGAGCTCGGAACATTCCGATTATGCCTACTCGAGGAAAATTCTCCGCGATATTCGCATTGCTATAGAGATGGCATCGGAATTGTGGGCTCCCAGCATAATACCCGTCTGGCTGCAATCTCATAATAGTTTTCTTGCGGGTGGGCGGCCGCTGGACGTCCTGCTTCGAGGCGGAATAGACGACGTACTGAATGCCTTGGATGCCGAGATATCAGGGACATTTTCCTGATGTTAGTATATCGCGTATTTCCGCAGCTGGCCGACGCCGACCCTGGCGGAGAGGGTCATGCACTGTATCTCCATAAAGATCAAGGCGCCGGAAGGCTGGATAATCAAGGCCATTATTCCGTATGGTATTTCGCGCTGGAACAAAGTGGCGCGATAGGCGAAGCGTTTGGCAATCTGTCGGCCTGGTCGGACGAAATGTTCTCATTTCCGAAGCTGGCGGGTAGTCAACGTTCACTAGCCACGTACGCGCTTCCCGACGACTCGTCATTGCTCGATCTTGACGACGCCCATAACCTTCTGAGCCGTGGTCTTCGGCCGACTCAAGTGATGGAGCGAAATCGCTCAGCGACCCAGAGTTGGGCGCTTCGGATATTTCTGGAACGCAACGGTAGCGGTAGCCGGTGCTGGGACGGGGTGCGCTGGTGGAGTTTCCATCGCCCATCATGGAGGATTGTCGGCTACTGGGGTGACGAGCCGCCACGGCTGGTCAAGGTTGAATCACTTGGCCTGGAACATGAGGCAGTCATCGACGCGGCGCGCGCCTTGAACAAGTTAATAACGTACAAGGACGCCGTCCCTTCAAGCGTTTCAGATTTGGGCCCTTCGAGCTTGATCGGCGAGCGGTGAAGGGCTTGATTTGTTAAGCAGCGCGGCTGAGCCCGGAAGGCTCACTCCCGGCGGCCGAACGGCGGCGTGTCCGTCAGCGACCATGTCACGCGGTGATGGAGCACTTCTCCAGGGGTCAGGCGGGTCAATGGTGACATGGTCTCGGCCTCGACCAGCCGGGCGGTGGGGCGCAGCCCGTCCAGGCCGTCAAGGTCATCGTCGGTCGGATACTGCATCCAGATGGCGATCTCGGATCCGCCGTCGGGGTATGCGGCTCCCTCCCGCACGTCGAATCTCTGGGTCAAAGTGATCCCGCCCGGGGCGACGACGGCCAGCCAGCCGGCAGTGCCCCCGACGCCGATCTTGCCGACCACGTCGCGAACCGGCACCCGCCCCAGCCCCGGGGAGACCCGCTCCAGGGCCGGCGCCCCGTCGGGGGCGAACAATGTCACCGGCGCCCGGTGCCGCTCGGTCAGCCCGATCCACACCCCGGACCGGTCGTCGCCGTGCGCCTGGAACGACTCCGTCTCGAACTGGGTCACCGTCCACGCCGCCCATCTCACCGGCCGGTCGCTGACGTTCTCCAGCTCGCTGTCGACCACGATCGTCGCCTCGTCCCGCGCCAGGGTGATGGTGCGGGTGATGGCCAGGCCGGTGCGGGGGTCGTCGCCGCTGCGCATGCGGACGCGCAGCTCGGTCCGCTCCAGCACGGTGTAGGCGCCGGCGTCCAGGACCGGGTCGGGCGGTCCCGCCCACTCCTGGTCCGACGCCCACCCCTGCGGGGCCGGCCACGTCTTGTCCCCGCCCCAATTCGCCCAGCTGCTGAAACCGGTCGGGGCGGGGAGCCGTGCGGCGGCATCGGTGAGCGAGAAGGCCGCGTCGAGCAGCTCGGGGTTGCGCCACAGCCACTCCCTGCCGCCCGCGTGCAGGGAGATCATGCGGCCGCCGAGACCCGGCAGGACGACCGCGCGTATCCAGGGACTGACGAGCTGGATCATCAGCTCGGCGAGGGGACCAGGCAGACCTTGCCGGTCCGCCCCGAATCAGCCAGGCGGTAGGCTTCGTCGGCCTTCTCCAGCGGCAGGATGTCGGTCACCAGCCGCTGCGGGCTGAGATCCCACCGGACCAGGCGGCAGGCGAGCTCCTCCATGGCCGGCAGGGAGGTCACCCAGGAGGCGTACAGGGTCAACTGGCGGTGCAGCAGCAGGTCGGAGACCTCCGTCTCCAGCCGGCCGCCCTCTCCCACGAGCGAGACCCGGCCCCACTCCGCCGCGCCGCGGATCGCGACGCCGCGGCCGGCCGCCGAGCCCGAGCAGTCCATGGTCACGGTGCAGCCGCGCCCCGCGGTCACCTCGTCCAGCGCCTCGGCGACGCCGTCGTCGGCGGTCAGGACCTCGTCGAACAACTCCAGGGAACGAGCGTGCGCGACGCGCTCGGGCGAGCGCTCCACGCCGATCACCCGCGCCGTGCCCAGCCCTCGGGCGATCATGGCCGCGGCCAGCCCGACCGGGCCGAGGCCGACCACGAGCAGGTCGTCGCGGCCGCTGACCCCGGTGCGCAGCAGCCCTTCGTAGGCGGTGCCGAACCCGCACGCGATGAGGGCGCCGTCGACGAACGACAGCTCATCGGGCAGCGGCACCGCCGTGCTCTCCTCGACGAGGACGTATTCGGCGTGGCCGCCGTCGCGCTGCCAGCCGTACGCCGACCGGTGCCGCGGGTCGGTGCAGCTGATCATGTATCCGCGGCGGCAGTTGGCGCACCGGCCGCAGCCCACGATGTGGTAGACGATGACCCGGTCGCCCACGCCGAATCGGCGGCAGCCCGGGCCGGCCTCCACGACCTGGCCGCTGGGCTCGTGCCCCGCGACGACCCCCTTGTAGGCGGGCCCCTCCTGCCCGGCGTGGGTCTTGTGGCCCCGATAGATGTAGGAGAGGTCGCTGCCGCAGATGCCGGACGCGCCCACCCGTACGAGCAATTGCCCGGGACCGGGGATCGGCACCTCCACCTCGCGCAGGACGGCGGTGAAGTCGCCGGGCAGGAAGACGCCTCGCATGCTCATGTGGTACGAACTCCGTTCCGCCGGGACAGCAGCACGTTGATCAGAACGGCGCCGACGATGATGACGCCGCGGACCACGTCCTGGAAGAAGGCGTTGACCCCGAGCAGGACGAGGCCGTTGCCGATGATGGTGATGAAGGCGACGCCCAGGAGGGTCCCGAGCAGCGATCCCTTGCCGCCGGCCAGGGAGGTGCCGCCGATGACCACCGCGGCGATGACGTCGAACTCCAGACCGACCGACGCCCCGCCGTTGCCGGACCCCAGGCGCGCGGCCAGCAGCAGGCCGCTGAGCGCGGCGAGCAGGCCGGTCGTCGCGAACAGGAGCACCCGGATCCGGAAGACGTTGATTCCCGCGAGGCGGGCGGCTTCGGCGTTGCCGCCGACGGCGAAGACCGAGCGGCCGTAGGCCGTACGGTTGGCCACGAAGAGGAACACGCCGAAAAGGATCGCCATGATGATGGCCGGGGTGGGGATCCCGAGGATGCTTCCGGCCAGCAGATCGAGGAACCCGTTGGACTCCATCGGCACCGGCAGGCCGTCGGTGATGTACTGCGCCAGCCCGCGCAGGCCACTCCACAACCCGAGGGTCGCCACGAACGAGGGGATGCCCCACCTGGCCCGCAGGAAGCCGGCGCCGGCGCCGAGGAGCAGGCCCACGGCGAGGCACAGCAGGACCGCGAGGGCGAACGGGACGTGCCACTCCCCGGCGGCTTTGGCCAGCAGGACGGAGGAGAACGCCACCGCCGGGCCGATGCTGATGTCGATCTCACCGGCCACGATGACGAGGGTCATGGCCCACGCCACCACGCCGATCGTCGCGGCGTCGCGCAACATGGCCAGCTGGTTGGTCACGGACAGGAACCCCGGCGCGGTGGCGGCGAGGATCACGAAGAGCACCACGATGGCCCCGATGAGGCCGATCTCGTTGAGCCGCTGCGTGCTGCGTCCCGCCCGGGTCTGCCGTTCGGCCACGGGCGGGGCTGTGGGCTTGGTCGTGCTCATATCTCTCATTCCTCCGCAATCGCGATGGCCAGGACGCGATTGAGCTCGATCTGTTCACCGCTCAGCTCGGCGACGGCGCGCCCGCCGCGCAGGACGACGACGCGGTCGCAGACGTCGGCCAGTTCCTCCACCTCACTGGAGACGAAGACCACCGCTCGCCCGTCGTCCGTCAGCCGGCGCATCTGGTCATAGATCTGGCGTTTGGCCTCCACGTCGACGCCGCGGGTGGGTTCGTCGAGCAGCAGCACGTCGCTTCCCGCGTGCAGCCACCGGGCCAGGACGGCCTTCTGCTGGTTGCCTCCGCTGAGGGTGCCGATCGGCGTGCCGGGCCGCGCCGTCTTGATCGCGAGGCGGTCGATGAGGGCCCGGGCGGCGCGGCGCAGGGCGCCGCGATCCAGCACGCCGTACCGGCTCACCTGCCGCAGGTCGCTCATGACGATGTTCTCGTCGACCCCCATCAGGGGCACGATGCCGTCCCGCCGCCGGTTCTCCGGCGTGATGCCCAGCCCGCGGCGAAGCATGGCGGCGAATGCTCCCAGTGGGACGGCCTGGCCGCGCAGGCGTATCTCACCGGCCTCCGGATGGTCGAGGCCGGCCAGCGCGTGCAGTGTCTCGGTACGGCCGGAGCCGAGCACCCCGGCGATACCGAGGATCTCGCCGGGGCGGATGTCGATGTCGAGGCCGTTCAGCTTGCCGGTGCGCAGGCCGCGCGCGGACAACACCGGCGCTGGGGCGCCGCTCCCGCACGGCCACGGCCTCCGGCGCCGTGCCGAGCATCATCGTCACGATCCCTTCGGTGGAGGCCGAGCCCACGGGCAGGGTCTGGACGATCCTGCCGTCCCTGACGACCGTGGCGGTGTCGGCCACCTGCCTGATCTCGTCCATCCGGTGGCTGACGTAGACGACCGCGACGCCCTGCTCCGCCACGTGCCGTACGACGCCGATCACCTGCCGGACCTCGTCGGCGGCGAGGGAGCTCGTCGGCTCGTCGAGGATGAGCAGCGCGGGCCGCTGGGCGATGGCGCGGGCGATCTCCACCAGCTGCTGGCCGGCGGCGCCCAGGGAGCCGACCGGGCTGTCGACGCCGATGTCGACGCCGATGCGCGCCATCGCCGCCTTCGCGTCGGCGCGCATGCGGCGCAGGTCCAGCGCGCCGCGAGTGCGGGGCCAGGTCCCAAGGAACAGGTTTTCCGCGACGCTCATCTCGGGGACGAGGCTGAGCTCCTGGTAGACGGTCGCGACCCCCAGGGCGGCGACGTCCCTGGTGCCGAGCCCCTCGATCGAGGTGCCCCCGATGAGTGCCTCCCCGGAGTCGAGTCGCTCGGCTCCGGAGAGGATCTTGATCAGGGTGGATTTGCCGGCGCCGTTCTTGCCCAGCAGCGCGCGGACCTCACCGCGTCGTACCGAGAAGTCGACGCCGTCGAGTGCGGTGACACCGGGATAGCGTTTGGTGCCGGAGCGCACCTCTGCGGCGACGTCGGCGTTCGACATGGGGAGCCTTCCTGGGGGTCTGTCGTGACGGGTTCTCCGTGCTGGGGCTTACGGGATTCCGTCGCTGTGCTCGGCCAGCCACTTCTCGTTCGTGGCCTTGTCGTCGGCCGTGTAGAGGATGGGCTCCACCGGGATGACGAACGCGTCGTTCTTGGCGCCCTCGGACGCCTTGCGTGCCGCCTGGTAGGCCAGGTTACCCACGGTCTGGGCGGGGACGTCGATCTCCGCCTTGAGGATGCTGCCGTCGACGAGGGCCTTGGCGATGTCGACGGTCATGTCACTGCCGAAGACGACCGTCTTGCCGATCCGGTCGCGCGTGGTGACGGCCTTGACACCGGCCAGCGTCCCGCCGCCCGCCACCGCGTAGAACGCGTCCAGCTCCGGGTTGGCGGTGATGATGTTCTCCGCGACCGGGGTGGCCTTGTCGACGATCGCGCCCTCCTGGTCGGCGACGTACTCGGCGCCCGGCACGGACGCGGCCAGGCCGTCCTTGAAGCCGCGCTTGCGCTCCTTGCAGACCTCCACGAAGTCGCAGTTCAGGACCGCGATCTTCGGCTTGTCGATCTTCTGCGCGGTGAAGTACGCGCCCGCCTGCTCACCCAGCTTCTTCCCGAAGACGTACGGGTCGGAGAGGACGTAGCCCCACACGTACTTCTTGGCGTCCTCGTCGTTGATGCACGTGTTGTAGCAGACGACCGGGATCCCGGCCTTGGACGCCGCCGCGATCGCCGGCGTGGACGCGGTGGCGGACACCGCCGAGGTGATGATGGCGTCCACGCGCGAGGCGACCAGCGTCGACATGAACGACGACTCCTTGGCCGCGTCGCCCTGCGCGTTGTTGCCCAGCAGCTTGAGCTGCGAGTCGGCGGCGGCGGCCGTCTCGATGCCCTTCTTGACGCCGGCGTAGAAGCCCTGCGAGTCCAGATAGATCACGCCGACGCGCAACTGCTTCTTCGCGTCCGAGGCGTCAACGGAGTCGGAGTCGGTGGCCTGGCCGCACGCGGCGAGTAGCGCGCCGGCGGCCAGGAAGGTGACGCACCGCTTCACCTTGAGTCGAACTGATGCCACGAATGGCCTCCCATGAGTCTGTCCCCGATCGGAGACGGGCGCCCTGCGCCACGTCCAGATGATGCGGTCGGCGTAACGTGGCTGTCAATAAATTGTCATATAAAAATACTTATCGTAGAGTGCCGGTGTGAGTATCCACCCCGGACAACCTTCGGGTTCCTGCGCGGTGGTGACCGGTGCCGCGTCCGGCATCGGCGCCGCCACCGCCCGGCTGCTGGGCGCGACCGGCATGCCCGTCCTCGTCTGCGACGTCTCCCCGGCCGGGGAGGAGATCGCCGCGGCTGTCGCCGAGGCGGGCGGCACGGCACAATTCCTGGCCATGGACGTCAGCGACGAGAGCGCGTGGAACGAACTGCGTCGCGTCGCCCACCGGGAGTACGGTCCGGTCCGGCATCTGGTCAGCAACGCCTACGTCGTGGACGCGCGGCCCGTGCACGAGCTGAGCCTGGCGTCCTGGAACCGCCAGCTGGAAGTGAACCTGACAGCCGCCTACCTGGCCTTTCGCACGCTACACGAGGATCTGAGGGCGACGTCGGGGGCGGTGGTCCTGGTCTCGTCGGTGCATGCCCTGATCGGCCTGGCCGGCCATCCGGCGTACGCGGCGGCCAAGGCCGCGCTGGTGGGCCTCGGCCGCCAGCTGGCCGTGGACTACGGCCCGGAGGTGCGCGTCAACACCGTGCTCCCCGGGCCGATCATGTCCCCGGCCTGGGACCGCGTGCCGGACGAGGACCGGCGCCTGAGCGTCGAGGCCACCGTCGCCAAGCGGTTCGGCGAGCCCGGCGAGGTGGCGGCGGCCATCCGCTTCCTGCTTTCCGATGAAGCGTCCTTTATCACCGCCACCACCCTCGTCGTCGACGGTGGCTGGAGCGCAACGAAGAAGTCCGCCTGAGGGGATTACCGGGAGAGCATGAGCACCTACAAAGGACGCGGCATCCACGGCCAGGTCGTCGAGATCATCGGCCGGCGCCTCGTCACCGGGGAGTTTCCGGAGAACGGCCGCATCGACCTGGTGGAGCTGGAAGCCGAGCTGCAGGTGTCCCGCACCGTCGTGCGTGAGGCGCTCAAGGTGCTGGCCAGCAAGGGGCTGGTCGACTCCCGCCAGAAGCGGGGCACGGTGGTGCGCCCGCGCGGCGAGTGGAACCTGCTCGACCCCGACGTCATCAGCTGGGAGTTCGAGAACCGGGGCAGCCAGATGCTCAGCCAGCTGGCCGAGGTGCGGCAGATGTTCGAACCGGCCGCGGCCGCCCTGGCCGCCGTCCGCCGCGGCGAGGCCGACCTCGCCGAGCTCGAGGGCGCCCTCCAGGACATGAGCGCGGCCCGGACTCCGGCCGAGGCGGCCTCCGCCGACCTGCGCTTCCACCGGGCCGTGCTGGCGGCGACGGGCAACGAGCTGCTGGTCCGCATGGAGGTCGTCGTGGAGTCGGTGCTCGCGGAACGGGACCGCATCGTCCACGACGTGGTGACCGCCGACGACCCGGTGCCGAGCCACCGCGCCCTGCTCGACGCCATCAGGGCGGGCGACGAGCAGGCCGCCAGATCCTGTGCGCTCGCGCTCCTCGACAAGGCCATGGCCGATGTCGACCGCGCCGCGCTCATTCGGGGAGACCGGTGAAGATAACGCGCGTCGAAACCTTTCTGGTCCCGCCGCGATGGCTGTTCTGCCGCGTCGAGACCGACGAGGGGCTTCTCGGCTGGGGCGAGCCGGTCATCGAGGGTCGCGCCCAATCGGTCCGGGCGGCCGTCCACGAGCTCGCCGAAGTGCTCATCGGCGCGGACCCGTTGCGCATCGAGGACCACTGGCAGGTCATGACCAAGGGCGGCTTCTACCGCGGCGGGCCCGTGCTCGCCAGCGCCGTCGCCGGCCTCGACCAGGCCCTGTGGGACATCGCCGGCAAGGCGCGCGGCGTCCCCGTGCACGAGCTGCTCGGCGGTCCCGTACGCGAGTACGTGCGCGCGTACGCCTGGATCGGCGGCGACGAACCGGAGCAGCTCCGGGAGGAGGCGCAGCGCCAGGTCGAGGCCGGGTTCTCCGCGGTGAAGATGAACGCCAGCGGCCGCATGTCACCGATAGCCGGCCCGGGTGAGCTGGACGCGGTCGTGGCCCGGGTCGCGGCCGCGCGCGAGGCGCTCGGTCCCGGCCGTGACGTCGCCGTCGACTTCCACGGCCGGGTGTCCTACCCCAACGCGCGGCGGCTGCTCACGCTGCTCGAACCGCTCGCCCCCATGTTCGTCGAGGAACCCGTGGTCCCCGAGTCCATGGCCCAGGTGCGCAGCCTCGTCGAGGCATCCAACATCCCGATCGCTCTGGGTGAACGCCTCTACTCGCGGTGGGACTTCCTGCCCGCCATGCAGGCGGGCGTCGCGGTGGCCCAGCCCGACCTCTCCCACGCCGGCGGCATCTCGGAGGTCCGTCGCATCGCCGCCCAGGCGGAGGTGTTCGGCGCCCTGCTGGCGCCGCACTGCCCGCTGGGGCCCATCTCCCTGGCCGCCAGCCTCCAGGTGGCGTTCGCCACGCCCAACTTCCTCATCCAGGAACAGAGCATCGGCATCCACTACAACGACGGCAACGAACTGCTGGACTACCTCGTCGACCCCGCGGTCTTCTCCTTCACCGACGGTCGCCTCGCCCGGCCGGTGGGCGCCGGTCTGGGCATCGTGGTCGACGAGGCCCGGGTGCGCGAGGCCGACCGGCGGGGCCACAACTGGCGCTCCCCGATCTGGCGCTATCCCGACGACTCCTTCGCAGAATGGTGACCGCTGTGGAACTGCTCGATCTTCTCCGGTCGCGACGGCTGCTGGCCATCGTCCGAGGAAGCGACCCGAAGGCGGCGCTGAGCGCCATCGACGTGCTCGCGGAGGAGGGCGTGACCCTGATGGAGGTCTCGCTCAGCGGCGCCGACGCCCTGACGGTCCTCCGGAAGGCCGCCGCCGGGCTGGCAGGCTCCGGCGTGCACCTCGGCGCCGGTACGGTCCTGACCGCGCGGGACGCCGTCGCGGCCAGGGACGCGGGTGCGGCGTTCATCGTCACCCCCGGGCTGGGAGACGGTGTGACCGAAGCGATCCGCCTCGGCCTGCCCGTGCTCGCCGGGGCGCTCACCCCCACCGAGGTCATGGCCGCGGTCAGGCAGGGCGCCGACGCCGTGAAGCTCTTTCCGGCCTCCGCCGGAGGCGCCCCCTACCTGCGCGCGCTGCGCGATCCCTTCCCCGCCGTGCCGTTCGTGCCCGTCGGCGGGGTCGGCCTCGACAGCGTCCAGGGATACCTGGAGGCCGGTGCCATCGCCGTCGGCCTCGGCTCGCCCCTGCTCGGCGACGCCGCGAACGGCGGCAGCCTGAGCGAGTTGCGCCGTCGCGCCGCAGCCGCGCTGGACCTGGTCGGCCCGCGGTGAGAGCCGAGGTCCTGACCATCGGCGAGGCGATGGCCGCCGTCCGCTGCGCCGGCCCGCTCCGCCTCGGCGGCGCTTCCCGGATCTCCGTCGCCGGCGCTGAGTTCAACGTCGCCATCGCCCTGGCCCGGCTCGGACACGCGGCGCGCTGGGCCGGGGCGGTGGGAGAGGACGAACCGGGCGAACTGGTCCGGCGCACCCTCCGGGCCGAAGGCGTCCTGACCGACGCCGTCATCCGGCGTACGGACGCGCCGACCGGCCTTCTGCTGCGCGACGTGGCGCCCGGAGGCCGCGCGCGGGTGAGCTACTACCGTACGGGTTCGGCCGCCTCGGCCCTCTCCTGGGAGGACATCCGGCCCGCCGCCGATCACGGTTTCGCGGGCCTGCACCTGACCGGCATCACCCCGGCCCTGGGACCGGCGCCGCTGGCGGCCGTCACCGTGGCCGCAGACCAGGCCCGCAATCGCGGATCCTGGGTCAGCCTCGACGTCAACCACCGCTCGCTGCTCTGGACCCGGGACGCGGCCGCGCGGGCGCTGCGCCCGCTGCTGCCGCAGGTCACCGTGCTGATCGCCTCCGACGACGAACTGGCCATAGTGGCGGACGGCGACGGCGAACGGGATCGGGTGGAGGCCCTCCTGGACGCCGGTGTCGAAGAGGTCGTGATCAAACGCGGCGCCGCGGGCGCGAGCTACCGCGACGCGCGGACGTCGCTGGACGCCCCCGCTCTCGCGGTGCCCGTCGTCGACGTCGTCGGCGCGGGCGACGCGTTCACCGCCGGATATCTGTCCGGACGCCTCGACGGGCTCGACGCGCACGGCCGGCTCGAACGGGCGACCCTGCTGGGCGCGGCCTGCGTGGCCTGCGACGGAGATTGGGAAGGCCTGCCCACCCGCGACGAACTACCCGCCCTCCGCCTGCGGGCCGGGGATACCCTGCGATGACTGTGACGCGACCCGTCATGCTGGTCGAAGCGGGCCTCGAACTCGGTGAAGGCCCCCGATGGCTCGGCGACCGGTTCGTCATCGTCGACATCCTCGACGGGGTGTTGTACGAGGTCCCCGGCGGACCCGGCGAACCGCTGCGGCCGCTGCTGCGCACCTCCGGCGAACCGCTGGGCGCGGTGGCTCCCATCGAAGGCCGCCCAGGGCACTGGCTCGCGGCCGTCGGCGACGGCATCGCCGTCCTGGACGGGGACGGGGCGGCCGACTGGCTGGCCCGCCCCGAGGCCGGCAAGAACGGGCGCTGCCGCATGAACGACGGTGCGGTCGACCCCAGCGGCCGGTTCTGGGCGGGCAGCATGGCCTATGACGGCACGCCCGGCGCCGGGAGTCTGTACCGGGTCGACGTCGACGGCACGGTCGTCGCCGCCCTGACCGGCCTGACCATCCCCAACGGACCCGCGTTCTCCCCGGACGGCGCCACGCTCTATCTGGCCGACAGCGCGAGGAGCGTCATCAACGCCTACCCGCTGGACATCGACACGGGCGCACTCGGCGCCCCCGAACCGCTCATCCAGCTGGACGACGGAAGCCCGGACGGGATGACGGTGGACGACGAGGGCTTCGTGTGGACAGCTGTCTGGGGCGGCTCCCGAGTACTCCGCGTCAGCCCGGACGGCACCATCGAGCGCACGATTCACCTGCCATGCCGCCAGCCGTCGTCCGTGGCGATCGGCGGACCGCACGGCACCCAACTGCTGGTGACATCCGCACGGCACGGCCTCGACACCCCTACGCCCGCCGACGGAGCGATCTGGACCTGCGACGCCGAGGTGACCGCCCCGCCCACACGTACGGCAGTCCTGCGACGAGAACCGCAGCTGCCGCAGAAGTAGCCCAAACCCTACGGCGGGCCCCAGCGGCGGACGCCACCTCACCCTCCACCGGCCGGTTGGGCCGACTGGTGGAACCGGAGGAGGTCTTCCGCCACTACGTCATCGACCGGCACGCCCTGCCCGTCTTCCGCTACGCCTCCGAACCCGCCAACCCCGGCCCCGAGCCCGGCGCCGACGAGTTGGCCGCCCAGCGCGCCTGCGATCACGGTCGCCTCCACTGGCCGCCCGGCCCGCTACTGCGGGACCGCCTGCGCCAGGCCGCCCAGGCCGCCCACCGCGCCCGCCGCCGGGCCACTATTTTCCGCAGGTGGTTACCGGGGCGGGTGCGCGGTCGGTCAGGACTGCTGTGTCCTGCCGCTAGGGCAGCGGGGTGACCCGGGAGTTCTGGAAGGTGCTTTGCAGCCACCGGCCGTCGCGCTTGACATAGACGTTGATGTTCCGCGTGAGCGAATCCTCGCGGCACTCCGTCTCCGCCACTGGCACAAAGCAGGTCTTCCGGACGATGACGGCGATATCGCGCTCGACCCAGTGGACGGGTTGTTCGTCGAGGACGCGAATCCGCGACTTCTCGATGTACTTGTCGAAGTAGTACTGCATGGCCTTCGCGATACCCTCCCTGCCGCTGAGGTGGTCCCCGTTGAAGGTGACCACGTCCGAGTCCTTGTGGAACGTCGCGGCGAACGCCGCCCCGTCCTCGTTGAACCAGGCCGCGTGCTGCTGGGCAAGGTTCTTGTCGATAGCGGCCTTGTCGGCATCGCGACGCTTGGTCTCAGCGGGCACATCGGTGGCGGTTGGTATGGACTGCTGAGCGGCTGCCGAAGCCGCCGCCGGCGATACCGCCAGAGCGGTGACCGCGATGCCCAGTGCGAGCAGATGCTTCATCTGACTCCTCCAGAGAATAGGTAGCCTATCTACGTGTAGGCAGTCTACCTATTGATTCCCCTGCCGCGGCGCGGCGGTGCGAATTGCCACGAAACTGTCAGTCCCGATTCGCCATCAGCTGTCAGCGCGCTGGTCATACCGCTCGTCATCGATCGCTCTGATCGCCGGGCGGCCTCTGCGGGAGTTGACCGATCGGGGCCTGATTCACACGGTGCCCGGCCGCGCCTGTTTCACTGGCCCCGCCGAGGCTGGGCATCCCCGTCCGCTCTATCAGCGGATCGCCGCGGAACTGGCCGGGCAGATCTTTTCAGGGGAGATCCAGATCAATCACCCGATCCCCGTACGCGAGGACCTGAGGGTGCGGCACGGCGTCTGTGATCACACCCTTCGCGAGGCCGTCGAGCTGCTGGAATCCCTTGGCTGGGTGATCTGTGTTCCCTACCGGCGTCCCGTGGCCGCGCCGCCCACCTGCTGGCCGGTGTCCCTGGACGGATCGGCCGTGCCGTGATCGGGTATGACGCTCACCAGAGGGATGACCTGGACAGCCTGAGTTGCCGCCTGTTGCCGGGACTGGGAACTGTCGTCGCAGCCGACCGCCACGAGGGCGGCCAGTGCGGTGATCGCCCACAGGGTGGTCGCCGCTTTGGTCGCTGTCCTGGTCATGTACGCTCCGCTATCCGCAACAGGACGGATACACCAGCAAATTTGCGTACATGCCAGCTCCCGCGAAGCAGGACGACATACTTTAGGGCGGATTTTCGGCGTCGTACTCGCCGGGCGGGCTGCCGCGCGGCAGCAGGTGTTTGGCCACCCGGGCGGTCGGCGTGCGGGGGAGCGCGTCCACCGCCTGCCAGAAGCGGGGCACCTTGAATGCGGCCAGTCGTTCGCGTGCCCACGCGTGGAGGTTGGCGAAGTCGAGTTCCCCGTTCGCGGGGACGATGAACGCTTTCACTTCTTCTTCGGACAGTTCCGACGGGACGCCGATGACCGCGCATTCGAGTACGTCCGGGTGGGCCGTCAGGACCTCCTCGATTTCCAGGGGGGACAGGTTCTCGCCGCGGCGGCGTAGGACCTCCTTGCGCCGGGATACGAACGTGTACACGCCGTCGTCGTTGACGGTCACCAGGTCGCCGGTGCGCAGCCAGCCGTCCTTGGTGATGACCTTGGCGGTTTCTTCGGGCATCTCCCAGTAACCCGGTGTCACCGCGGGGTTGCGGAGCAGTAGTTCGCCGTCGTCTAGGCGGGCGTGGTTGATCGTGCCGAGCGTGGGGTGCTGGCGGACCGTGCCGAGCGTGCCGTACGGGCGGGAGCCGCGTGGCCAGATGAGGCCGTAGGGGGACTCCGACAGGGCGTAGCCGACGACGATGCGCAGGCCGAAGCGGGTTTCGATCTCCAGCTGGCGGTCCTTGGCGGGGGCCGGGCCGGTGTAGCAGAGCCGGAGTGGGGTGTCGGCGTCGGCGGGGAGTTCGGGGCGGCGCATGAGGATCTCCAGCATGGCGCCGATCGCGTTGAACTCGGTCGCGCCATGGCGGCGGGCGGCGTCCAGGAAGCCGCTGGCCGAGAAGCGTTCCAGCAACACCAGCCCCGCCCCGCAGGCCAAAGAGCCGAGCACCGAGTAGGCGGGGGCGTTGATGTGGAACAGCGGCAGCGAGGTCATCAGGCGGTCCTCGCGGGTCAGGCCCATCCAGAACGGGAAGCCCTCGCCCGCCAGCGCGTACGCCCGATGGGTCTGCATCACCAGCTTGGAACGCCCGGTCGTCCCCGAGGTCGGGATCAGCGTGGCCAGGTCGTCCGGCCGGACGTCGACGCTGAGCTCCGCGCTGGTGCCGGTCAGGTCGCCGATGTCCAGCCGGGGCACGCCAAGCTCCCAGGGGCCGTCCGTGACGAGCGCCCGGGGGCGGGTCTGCGCGGCGATGCCCGCCAGCTCCGCCGTACTGCTCGCCGGGTTGACGAACACGGCGATCGCGCCCATCGACGTCAGCGCCAGCCAGCACAGCAGGTACGGCGGGGTGTTGCGCCCGGTGACCAGGACGAGATCGCCGCGCCCGATCCCGGCGGCGCGCAGCGCGGCGGCGGTGCCGGCCACCTGGCCCGCCGCCGCCTCGAAGGTGAGGGTCCCGGCGTCGGTGCGCAGCCAGACGCCGCCCGGGTCGCGGTCCGCCGCTGCCCACAGCAACCCGGGAATCGTGCCTACGCCGACCGCCGGATGTCCTCGATGATCGAATCGACCAGCACCGTCTGCACGGTGTGATCCAGCACGCCGTTCTCCCGCAGCTCCACCACGGCCGGAACCGGGTCAGGATCGGCGAACAGCTGCGGATCGCTGTAGTCGACCGGCCGCCCGGTCGGGTCGATCGTCCACCACGACGCCTCCAGCGCGATCCCGTTCGGGTCGCTGAAGTAGATCGACCGCAGGAAACCATGATCGATCACGTCGGTGACCTCGCAGTCATGCGCCTTCAGCCGATCGCGCATGCGCTCCAGCGCCGCCTCGTCCGGCAGGTACAGCGACAGGTGATCGAACTGCGAGGCCTTCTCGTACGGCACGCCGGCGGGCTTCGCGTAGGTGTCGAGATCTTTCCCGGTGAACTCGAAGAAGGCGATCGTGTTGCCCGGCGCCACCTCGAAGAAATAGTGCCGGAAGTCGGGGGTGGCCAGCGTGGTCACCAGTCGCGCGTCCAGAACCCCGTGCCAGAACCGCACGGTGGCGTCCATGTCCGGAGTGACCAGGGCGAGATGGTGCACGCCACGCCAATGCATGGTGTCGGGTGTCGCAGCCATGCTTCGACGCTACGCCGCCGCACACGATCTGGGGAGACGCAACCGGTAGAAATTTCAATCAAATCCGCGTCAGTTGGGTATGGGACCCTCCTCGGTGAGCGCCTCCAGCATCTCGGTGAGGTGGGCGACCTGGGTTTCGAGGCCGCGGACGCGCGCCTCCAGCTCGACGAGCGTGGGGGTCTGAAACGCGTTGCCGATCTGCCTGCTCATCGACCCTCCGGCGGTGCATATCGTAAGCACGCGGGGCAGCGTGCGCGGGATTCCCTATACCCCAAATATCCGCCTTCGCACCTCAAAGCGAAAGGTCAGGCGGTTGCGGGTTACGCTGGCTTCATGGTTGATCTCCCGTCGCGTGAATGGCGCGTCGCACCGTCGATCATCGTGCTCAAGGTCATCGGCGCCGCCCTGCTCGCCGCCCTGGCCCTCACCGCCGACGGTCGCGGCCTCTTCCTGGCCGGAATCGCCGCCCTCGGCGTCGCCGGCCTCGCCGTCCGCGACCTCCTGGCCCGGGTGCGCCTGGCCGCCGACACCCACGGCGTCACCGTCGTCACCGGCTTCTCCGGCCGCCACCACATCCCCTGGCCCCAGATCGAACGCATCCGCGTCGACTCCCGCGCCCGGTACGGCACCCGCATGCAACTCCTCGAACTCGACACCGGCGACAACATCCACCTGTTCAGCAAGTTCGACCTGGGCGAACCGGTCGTCCCCGTCGCCGAGGTCCTGATGCGCATGCGCCCCTGACTCAGCTCAGCCGGCGGCGTCGCGGAGTAGCGTGAATGCCCGGTCGGCGTCCGCGACGGCCTCCGGATACACGTCGTCGGCGGTTTGCCCGGCCACGATTCTTTGCCAGTTGGTCCGGGCGAGCACCCGTTCGACGGCGATCACTTGTGCCGCCTGGATTCGTGCCGTGATGTCACCGCCGAGGACGGCGGCCAGGGCCTCCTCGTTGTCGAGCATGTACTGGGTGACCCGTGCGGCCAGACTCGGTGTGGTGAACACCAGGCGGTGGAAAGCCAGAACCACGGGATGGTCGTTGAGGCCTGTGACGGGGTCGCGGCGGTCGAGGCCGGCCCGGAAGTCCCGGTGCAGTGCGGTCAGCGGTGAGATTCCGGGCTGGCGGTCGCGCGCCACCCGTGCGGCCTCACCTTGGTGATCGGCGATCCGGTGCAGGACCAGATCCTCTTTCGCGGGGAAATACCGGAAGAGGGTCGGCTTGGAAACCTCGGCGGCCGCGGCGATGTCGGCGACCGAGACCGGGTCGAAGCCGTGGGCGAGAAACAGCGAGATCGCCGCGTCGGCGATGGTGTCGCGGGTCCGCGCCTTCTTGCGGGCCCGCAGTCCAGTCGGTTCAACCACATGAACAGGGTAACATAAGTTACCGGGTTGCGTTTTTAACCGAGTAACGGTTTGATGCTCGCTATGACGGATGTTCTTGTGGTGGGCGCCGGGCCGACCGGCCTCACGCTCGCGTGCGACCTGGCCCGGCGTGGCGTCGCGGTCCGCATCGTCGATCGAGTGCCCGAGTTCCCTCACGGTTCGCGCGGCAAGGGGTTGAGCCAACGCAGCCTGGAGGTGTTCGACGACCTCGGCGTGGTCGACCGGCTGCTGGCGTTCGGGGGTACGCACCTGCCCCATCGCAAGTATCGAGGCGCGGAAGTCGTCGCCGAGATCGACCCGGAGGCCGACCGGGTGGCGACGCCGGACATCCCCTACCCGACCGGTCTGATGATCCCGCAGTGGCGGGTGGAGCGGACGCTGCGCGAGCGGCTCGCCGATCTCGGCGTCGCTGTCGAACTCGGCGCCGAGTTGCGTGCGATCAGCCAGGACGCCGACGGCGTGACCGCGACTGTGGGAGAAACGCGGATCCGGGCGCGGTACCTGGTCGGCTGCGACGGTGGCCGCAGCACCGTACGCAAGGCGATCGGCCTGCGTTTGCACGGCGAGACGCCGGACGTCCAGCTCATGGCGGTCGGTGACGTCGAGGTCGAGGGACTCGGCCGCGACGCCTGGCACCAGTGGCTCACCGGCGACGGCGGGATCATGCTCTGCCCGCTGCCCGGCACCGACGCCTTCCAGGTCCAGGCTTCGCACGAGCTTGGCCCGGACGGAATACCGCTGGAGCCGACGCTGGAAACCTTCCAGCGGACTTTCGACCGCATCGCCGGAATCCCCGGTGTGCGCCTGCACAATCTGACCTGGCGCTCGAGCTACCGCGTCAACGTCCGGATGGTCGACCGGCTCCGCGTGGACCGGGTGTTCCTCGCCGGAGACGCCGCGCACGTGCATCCCATCGCCGGTGGCCTCGGCATGAACAGCGGCATCCAGGACGCCTACAACCTCGGCTGGAAACTCGGCCTCGTGCTGGCCGGCAAAGCCAAGCCGGGCCTGCTCGACACCTACGACGAGGAACGGCTACCGACCGCGAGCTGGCTGCTCAACATCACCTCGGAGCTGCTCGACGCGGTCCTCGCCGCGATCAAGGAGTCCGGCGGCGGCATGGACGCCGTAGCTTCGCAAGAACTCACCCAACTCCAGCTCGGATACCGATGGAGCCGGCTGTCCCGCAACGCCGCGAGCCGACCCAACGGACCACAAGCAGGCGACCGGGCACCAGACGCCCCCTTCTCCGGCACGCCGAAACGCCTGTTCGACCTCTTCCGCGGACCCCATTTCACCCTGCTCGGCCTCGGCGAACGCTCCACCGCCGCACTCAACGACCTCAAGACCGACATCGTCAAGCCCTACCTGATCGGGCCAGGCGGCCTCATCGACGACGCTGGGCACGCGGCACACGCATACGGCCAAGACGCCCAGATCCTCGTACGCCCGGACGGATATGTCGGCCTGATCGCCGACGCGGGCGACACATCAGCGGTCGCCGACTACCTCCGCTCCCTGTAAAGCGGTCACGTTAGGAGGCCCTCGGCGGGAAGGTTCGCGCCGAGGGCCGGGTCCGGTCAGGCGGTTGTGCAGGTGGTGCCGTTGAGGGTGAAGGTGAGCGGGTTGGCGTTGGTGCCGGAGTAGCTCGCCTGGAAGCCGAAGGAGGCGGTGCCGCCGTTGGCGTTCAGGGTGCGATTGTGGTCGACGTTACGGGCGGTGACCTGCTGGCCGGACTGGGTGACGGTGGCGTTCCAGGCGTTGGAGATCTGCTGGTTGCCGGGGAAGGTCCAACCCAGGGTCCAGCCGGTGATGGTGGTGGTGGATCTGTTGGTGATGGTGACTTCCGCGGTGAAGCCGGTGTTCCAGGAATTGGGGCGATATGCGACCGTGCACCCGGTGGTCGGCGAAGGAGAAGGAGACGGGCTGGGACTTGGCGACGGCGACGGCGACGGCGAAGGTGAGGGGGAGGGGGAGGGCGAAGGTGACGGCGAGGGTGACGGGGATGGGGAGGGAGATGGGGAAGGCGAAGGGGAGGGGCCGCCGTAGGTCAGGCCGTAGCCCTGGGGGAAGAGTGGGGTTTTGCCGTCGCCCGCGTTGATCGGTTGCTGGCTGGCGGAGTTCATCCACGTCATGGGGAGTTTGCCCGTCGGGGCGTAGTCGCCGAACAGGACGTCCGCCACCCCGCGGCCTTCGGTGCCGGGAAGCCAGGCCGCGACCAGCGCCCGCCAGTTCGCGATCTGCGCGGCGATGTCCATCGGCCGTCCCGAGACCAGCACCACGATCACCGGGACGCCGGAGGCCTGGAGGCGTTGCAACGTCGTCAGGTCGGTGCTGTCCAGGCCCATCGCGCCGGTCCTGTCGCCGTTGCCCTCCGCGTACGGAGTCTCGCCGACGACGGCGATGGCCGCCCGGAAGGTCGAGTCGATGCCCGTCCCGGTCTGGTTGTACGTCACCTGGGTCCCGGATCCGACCGCGTCGCGAATGCCCTGCAAGATCGTGGTCCCCGGCGTCGTGTTCCCCGAGGAGCCCTGCCAGGAGATCGTCCAGCCGCCGCTCTGGTTGCCGATGTTGTCGGCGCTCTTCCCGGCGACGAAGATCTTCCCGCCGGTCTTGGCCAGCGGCAGGACGTTGCCCTGATTTTTCAGCAGAACCTGGGACTTGCGCACCGCTTCCCGGCCCAGGGTCCGATGCGCCGCGTTGCCGACGGTGCCGGTGAGGCTGCGGTCGGTCAGGGGACGCTCGAAAAGGCCGTACTCGAACTTCTTGGTGAGGATGCGGCGGTTGGCGTCGTCGATCCGGGACATGGGGATCCGGCCCGCCGTGACCTCCTGCTTGAGCAGCGTGATGAAGCGGCGGTAATCGGTCGGGACCATCACCATGTCGATGCCCGCGTTGATCGCCGTGGTGACCTCGGAGGCCGTGAAGCCGACCCCGCCCTCGATCTGGTCGATGCCCGCCCAGTCCGAGACGATGAACCCGGTGAAGCCCAGCTCGCCCTTGAGCACGTCGGTGAGCAGGTAACGGTGGCCGTGCAGCTTCGTGCCGTTCCAGCTGCTGTAGGACACCATCACCGAGCCGACCCCGTGCTGCACGGCGGCCTGGAACGGCGGCAGGTGGATCGCGCGGAGCTCGGCCTCGCTGATCTGGGTGTTGCCCTGGTCGTCGCCGCCGGTGGTGCCGCCGTCGCCGACGTAGTGCTTGGCGGTGGCCAGGATCCCCTTGCCCTGCAGGCCGGTGATGATCGAGGTCATCGGGCTGACGAGCGCGGGTTCCTCGCCGTAGGACTCGTACGTCCGGCCCCAGCGGTCGTCGCGCGCCACGCACAGGCAGGGAGCGAACGTCCAGTCGATCCCGGTTCCCGCCACTTCCTCGGCGGTCGCCTCACCGATGCGCCGCACCAAATCGGCGTCCCGGGTCGCGCCCAGGCCGATGTTGTGCGGGAAGATCGTCGCGCCGACCACGTTGTTGTGGCCGTGCACCGCGTCGATGCCGTAGATCATCGGAATGGCCAGCGGCGTGCCCAGGGCCTGCCGCTGGAAGTTGTCGTACATGTCCGCCCATGACGTGGCGTTGTTCGGCGTCGGAGCCGACCCGCCACCGGACAGGATCGAACCCAGTCGATATGTCGATATATCCGACACAGGGTTGATCGCGCCGCGGTCGGCCTGCGTCATCTGCCCGGCCTTGTCGTCCAGCGTCATCCTGGACAGCAGGTCGTTCACCCGGGTCGCCACGGGCAGGCTCGGGTCCTGGTACGGCAGCGCCGCCGCCGTCGCCACCCGGCTGGGCACGACGGTCAACGCCGAGCCCAGGAGC
The DNA here is from genome assembly GCF_009687885.1 of Acrocarpospora pleiomorpha. Classification (GTDB taxonomy): domain Bacteria; phylum Actinomycetota; class Actinomycetes; order Streptosporangiales; family Streptosporangiaceae; genus Acrocarpospora; species Acrocarpospora pleiomorpha. The sequence goes on along the minus strand of NZ_BLAF01000019.1, from coordinate 27,568 downwards.
ACGCTGACCAACGCCAGCCGTGCGAGGCGGAATGTCATGGATCCTCCCTAGATATCCCGAGGACCGTACGAACGCGGTAGTTAAGGGTCAATGAAGAGCGCGTTCCACTCGCGGTGACCTGCTGCTATCCCGGAAAGTTTCACGGCATGATCGGGGAATGCGCATCGTCGAGGTGGAGTCCACCGAGTTGTTCACCGAGGGCCCGCGGCAGATCGTGCGGATCACGCTGGCGGATGCCGTGCCCGGGGTGCCCGTGCGGGTGGCGGGAGCGGGGGTGGCGGGCGAAAGCCGTACCGGACAGGGGGAGACCGTCGAGGTGGCGGTCGGCGCCGAGCACCCGGTGGGGGCGCGGGTGCCGATCATGGTCACCGCCGGGGACGCGGAGGCGGCCGGGGAGCTGGTGGTCGCGGAGCCGGGGTGGACGGTGTGGATGGTGTCGCATTTCCACTATGACCCGGTGTGGTGGAACACCCAGGCGGCGTACACGGCGACCTGGGATCACGCGGGGGAGGCCGCGCAGGCCCACCGGTCGGGGTTCCAGCACGCCGGGTTCGAGCTGGTCAAGCTGCATCTGGCGACCGCGAGGCGCGAGCCCGACTACAAGTTCGTGCTGGCCGAGGTGGACTACCTCAAACCGTTCTGGGACGCGCATCCCGAACATCGGGCCTATCTGCGGCAGCTCGTCCAGGACGGCCGGGTCGAGATCATGGGGGGCACCTACAACGAGCCCAACACCAACCTGACCAGCGCCGAGTCCACGATACGGAACCTCGTGCACGGGGCCGGGTTTCAGCGGGACGTGCTCGGCGGGGATCCCAGGACGGCCTGGCAGCTGGACGCGTTCGGGCACGATCCGCAGTTTCCCGGGCTGGCCGCGGACGCCGGGCTGACGTCGAGCTCGTGGGCGCGCGGGCCTTTCCACCAGTGGGGGCCGATGCTCGGCGGCGGGGATCCGGCCAGGATGCAGTTCCCCGCCGAGTTCGAGTGGCTGTCGCCGTCCGGCCGCGGCGTGCTGACGCACTACATGCCCGGCCACTACAGCGCCGGCTGGTGGATGGACTCGGCCGCCTCCCTGGAGCTGGCGGAGGCCGAGGTCTACCGGCTGTTCCTGAAGCTCAGGACGGTCGCCGCCACCCGGAACGTGCTGCTGCCCGTCGGCACCGACTACACCCCGCCCAACCGCTGGATCATGGACATCCAGCGCGACTGGAACGCCCGCTACGTCTCCCCGCGCGTCGTCTGCGGTCTACCCCGCGAGTTCTTCGCCGCGGTACGGAACGAGCGCGATCACTTCACCCCGCAGACCCGCGACATGAACCCCATTTACACCGGCAAGGACGTGTCGTTCATCGACACCAAACAGGCGCAACGCCACGCCGAGGCCCAGCTCGTGGACGCCGAGAAGTTCGCCACCCTCGCCGCCGTGAGCGAGGGCGCCCCCTACCCGTACGCGGAACTCGACAAAGCCTGGCGCCAGCTGGTCTACGGCGCGCACCACGACGCGATCACCGGATCCGAGTCGGACCAGGTCTACCTGGACCTGCTCACCGGCTGGCGCGAGGCCCATGACCTGGGCCGGGACATCCTCGCCCGCTCCCTGACCGCGCTCAGCGCCGACCTGGACGGCGTCGTCGTCTGGAACCCGTCCTCCTGGCCGCGCACCGACCTGGTCCGCGCCCGCCTCACCCTGCCACCCGGCTGGCACGGCATCGCCGGAGACGTCCTGCTGGAGAACCCCGACTACCACGACGACGGCAGCCTGCGCGCCGTGGACGTCGTCTTCCTCGCCGAGGACGTGCCCAGCCTCGGCTACCGCACGTTCTCCTTCGCTCCGGGCTCCATCGCTCCGGGCTCCTTCAACGGCTGGACCGAACGGGAGGGAGACCGGATCGCCAATGCCACGCACACCATCGAGGCCGACCCCCGGCGCGGCGGCTGCGTCTCCAGCCTGCGCGTCGCCGGGCGCGAACTCCTGCGCCCCGGCCGCGTCGGCAACGAGCTCGTCGTGTACGACGAGTACCCGGCCCACCCCACCTTCCACGAAGGCCCCTGGCACCTGGTCCCCAAGGGCACCGCGACCGGCTCCGCCGACACCACCGCCGAGGTCACCGTGGCCGAGTGCGCGATCGGCCGCCGCCTCCTCGTCCGCGGCCGCGTCGGCCCCCTGACCTACCGGCAGGAGATCACCCTCTGGGACGGCCTGCCCCGCGTCGACCTGGTCACCCACGCCGACTTCGAGGGCTCCGACCAGCTGGTACGGCTACGCTGGCCGGTCCACGTCCCCGGCGCGCTCCCCGTCAGCGAGGTCGCGGGCGCCGTCGTCGGCCGGGGTTTCGCCCTCATCGACACCGACTCCGCCGAACATCCGTGGACCCTCGACAACCCCGCCAACCACTGGTTCGCCCTCTCCGCCACCTGCCGGATCGGCTCCCACGCCATCGGCGTCGCCGAGATCATCGCCGCCGCCGACACCCCCGCCGACCAGCTCCGCGCCCTCGCCACCGCCCTGGCCCGTCAGGGCGTCACCTCCACCTGCTCAACCGGCGCGGGCCCCCGCTACGGCAACCTCGCCGTCGACTCCAACCTCCCCGACGTACGCATCGCGATCGGCACCCCCGAGAGCAATCCCTTCATCGCCACCCTTCTCTCGTCCGCCCTTGCTGGGCGCCAGTGGATTCCCGCCGACGAGCCTCTCCAGAAGGTCTGGGTGCCCGGAGCCGACCTCTCGGACCCGCGCGCGCTCCCGGTCCTGGTCGTATCCGGGCCCGAGGACGTCGACGCCCTCATCGAGGACCTGGCGGACGCGGTTGTCGAGGTGCCGTCAGAAGAACCCGTCGACGATTACACCGTTGGCCTGATAAATCGGGGTATCCCCGGGTTCGCGGTGGATTCGGAAGGGGCGATGCATGTGTCGCTGGTGCGGTCCTGCACCGGCTGGCCGTCGGGGGTGTGGATCGACCCGCCGCGCCGTACCACTCCCGACGGGGCGAACTTCCAGTTGCAGCACTGGACCCACACCTTCGAATGCGCGCTCGTCGCCGCGCCCGGCGACTGGCGGGACGCCGGCCTGGTCCGGCACGGGCACGACGTCAACCACCCGCTGCTCCCGCTCGTCGCCGGTCCGGCGGGACCCGCCCGGTCGCGGTCGTTCCTGGCCACCGAACCCGGGGTCGTACTGGCCGCGATGAAGGCGACCGGCAACCCCATCGCCTCCGGGCGCACGCCGGACCGGGTCGCGGGCATCACCCTGCGGCTCTACGAAGCCCACGGGCGCGACACGTCCGCGCGGATCACCTCCGTGCTCGGCGGCTGGCAGCGGGCCGACCTGCTGGAGAACGTCACAGGCCCCGCCCCCGAGGTCCTGACCGGCATGGAGATCGTGACCCTCGTCGCCGGGGTGAACCCCACCGCGCCACCGCTGCCCGCGATCGAGCCCCACCAGCCGGTCTTCACCCGCTACTGGCTCGACAACACCGGTCCCGCCCCCACCGGAAACATGCCGATCGCCGTCCACCTGTCCGCCGCCGACCTCGACGGCCCTGGCGAGCTCTCCCTCTCCATCGCCTCCTCCCTCACCGAGGACACCGCCGAAGGCCTCGTGACCCTGCACGCCCCCAGTGGCTGGCTGGTCGAACCCGCGATCCGCCCGTACGTGCTGCCACCCGGCGGCCACGCCACCGTCCCCATCCGCTTCGCCCTGCCCCCGAGCGTCCGCGACGGCCTCTACTGGCTCCGCGCCCGCACATCCTTCGGCGACCAGGAGTACGAGGACGTCACCCGCGTCCACATCGGTGGCCGCCACCCCGTCGGCCTCGACGTCACGACAACCGGCTCCCTCTCCCTGAAATCCGGCGAGGAATCCGAAATCATCGTCCGCCTGAAGTCCGGCGCCCTCACTCCCGTCTCGGTACGAACCCAGCTGATCAGCCCATGGCCGACCTACGACATGTTCCCCACCTGGAACACCGGCGCCGTCGTCCCCGGCGAAGACGAGGCCGAAGTCCGCTTCCCCGTCATCGCCCGCCACCCCGGCCGCTGGTGGGCTCTGGTCAAGGTGGCCTGCGCCGGCTGGCTCCACTACACCGAGACCATCCAGGTAGAGGTACGCCCATGACCGCGAACACCCACGAAATGGACAGCGCCCAGGCGACCGCCGCCCTCGTCCGCCATCAAAGGATCACCATCCACGAGGTGAACACCCGCCTGGCCCTCCTCCGCACCGGCCCTCTGGCCGACCGCCTGCCCCATCCCGACAGCCCCGAAGGCAGGAACCTCCGCAGATGGCTGGTCCAACTGATGGCAGCCGAACTCATCGTCCACCAGGAGACGAACGCTTTTGCCCATGATCCCCCGACGCCGATCGACCTTGCCCAGAACGCGACTGCACCCATCGAGCAGGCCGCCGGTCGAGCCGCGGAGGCGCTTGCCGGTGTGGGTGGGCAGGAAGTAGCGGCCAGTGCCTGCGATCTGGGGCGAGCCGCCCGTCGAGACGAGGTGATCGGCCTGGACCTCGCGATGCGGACAGGGGGAGTGGCCGCGGCTGTGCTCGCGACTGTTGCGGGTCGTGCGCTCTTTGAACGGGTGATTGCCGGGGTCCATGTCGACGACGCCGAAATATCCAGCTATTACATGCGCAATCCGGATGAGTTCGCTGTGCCGGAGACGCGGTGGACGCGGGAGCTCGGTCCGATCCGGCGGGGTGAGCTGGCCGGGCCGATCGAGGACGCCGTCTTCGGGGTAGCCGGAGGAGATGCGGCCGAAGGGGACGTCGTCGGTCCCGCCGAAGGGGATGTCGTCGGGCCGGTCGATGGGCCTGGGGGGCCGTGGACGCTCACGATCGAGCGGATCGACGGGGGAGGACGCAAGCCGTACCAGATGGTGCGGGAAGGGATCGGGCGGGAGCTTGCGCTGGCGCGGCGGGAGCAGGTGTTCGGGCGGTGGCTGGAGGGCAGGATGGCCGCGTGGGTGCGGTTGTCGCCGGGGTTCGAGCATCCCGGCGATCCTCGGCAACCCGACGCCGTCCACCGGCACTAGGGTGAGCGTCATGGGACGGCAACTGAGCGCGCTGGACGCGCAGTTCCTCAACTTCGAGACGGCCGCCAATCTGGCGCACATCGCCGGGCTGACCGTGCTCGACCCCACGTCCGCCCCCGGCGGGGTGATCACCAAAGCCGGGATCATCGACCTGCTCAGGGAGCGGGCGCATCTCGCGCCGCCGCTGCGGCGCAGGCTGGTGGAGGTGCCGTTCGGGCTCGATCATCCGTACTGGGCGGAGGATCGCGAGGTCGACTTCGACTACCACGTGCGGGAGCTCGCGCTGCCCCCGCCCGGCAGCGACCACCAGCTCGGCGAGCAGGTCGCCCGGCTGCACGGGCGGCGGCTCGACCGGCGTAAGCCGCTCTGGGAGCTGTACCTGATCCACGGCCTCGCGGGCGGGCGGGTCGCCGTCTACACCAAGGTCCACCACGCCGCCATCGACGGCATCGAGGGCGCCGAGGTGCTCGCCGCGCTGATGGACCTGACGCCGGAGCCTCGCGAGGTCGAGCCCGATGTCGAGCCGCTGGAGACCGCGCCGGATCTGCCGGAGATGGTCACCCGGGGGTTCTCCCGGCTGCTCGACAACCCGTCCGCCGTGCTGCGGTTCGTGAGCAACGCGGTGCCCCGGCTCGACGAGCTGCCGGTCGTCGCGCAGATCCCGGGCGCGGGCCTGGTGGCGCGGCTCATCCGCGGGCTCGGCTGGACCGGCGACACGCCAGGACCGGAACTGCCCGACCTGCCCCGGCTGACCGTGCCGCGCACGCCGTTCTCCGGGCCGATCACCCCGCACCGGCGGTTCGCGTTCGGGCGGCTGCCGCTGGCCGACGTGAAGAAGGTCAAGAACGCGCACGGGGTCACCGTCAACGACGTGGTGATGGCGCTGTGCGCGACCGCGGTCCGCCGGTGGCTGGTCCAGCGCGACGAGCTGCCCGCGGAACCGCTGGTGGTGGGCATCCCGTTCTCCACCCGGGGCGAGGCCGACGACGACTCGATCGCCAACCAGGTGCTGCTGGCGACCACGACCATCCCGACGGACGTGGCCGATCCGAAGGCGCGGCTGTCGATCGTCAGCACCGCGATGGCCGCCGTGAAGGAGCGGTTCTCGGTCGCCCCGGCGACCTGGCTGCTGGAGTTCAGCCAGGCCATGCCCGCCGCGCTCAGCGGCCTCGCCGACCGGGCCGCGTTCCGCCTGGCCGCCAGGACCGTCCCGGCGATGAACCTGATGATCTCCAACGTGCCGGGGCCGCAGCTGCCGCTCTACATCTGCGGCGCGCGCGTGCTCGCCCAGTTCCCGGTCTCGGTGATCACCGACGTCAGCGGCGGCATCAACATCACCGTGTTCTCCTACGACGGCTTCCTGGACGTCGGCATCGTCGTCGACCGGGAAATGGTCCCCGACGTCTGGGACTTCATCGACTACCTCCACGACGCGCTGGCCGAACTAATGCCCTGAGCGCGTTGGGATCTTCCCGTGAACCATGATCTCCTCGCCGGTGGGCAGGTTGTCCCAGATCTGCCGCTGCTCGCCGAACGGGTCGCGTTCGAGACGCGATTCCACGTCGAAGATCATCGTGTGCCGGTCGGCGACCGAGTATGAGGTCCACTCGGGGATGCCGGGGTGGTTGGGGTCGCCGTCACGGGCGAACGCGATCCACGCGTCCGCCATTTGAGCGGCGACCGCGCGGCTCTGGGGGTAGTCCGCTGTCAGGGGTGAGAGATCGCAGTTGTCGGTCGTCAGTGGACCGCAGAGTGTGTGGCAGGACTGCGCATGGCCGTTCGCGGCGGGACTCTCCCAGGCCAGGAGATACATGAAGACGGGTGCGACCGAGCCGGCGAGCTTGCGCTCGGCCATCCTGATCGCCGGTACGCGCGTCATCTGGTCGCTGACGATGAGCGACCAGAGCTCAAGCGGCGACGCTGTGGGCCAGGTCGCCCAATAGGCGTCGACAACGTGATCGACATGCTCGCTCAACGTCAGACGCGCTCGCAGTGTCCTGTCGTCGATCGGATCGAAGTTCGGCATGAAGAAGTTCCACTCCTGACGAGTGGTGCCGATCATGATGGGCACCGTCGCTGATGCGCCGGCGCTCGTCGCGTCGCCTGGTTGGGCAGGGATGTGGTGACCGTCGATGTGCGGACTGAACCCGTGACCGGCGGCGAGTTCGCCACCGGCCCGCACCTCGAGCGCTCGCTGGGTCTTGAGCAGCCGGTCGACGGGAACGTCGGGCAACTCGCCAACGTTCATCCCGAGCTCAGAGACGAATGCCTTGGCGCGCGCGGTGGAGCGCGCGGCGCTGTCCAGTAACGACACCGGCGTGCTCTGGATGATTGCCCGATGGAACAGGCCGACTGCCTCGGGCATGGCCAGGAGGGTATGCACCGTCCGCCAGACCGCCCGTCCACACGTTGAGACGTAAGCAGTCTTCGCTTTGGGGGAGACCTCTCTCACCTAGGTCGCCACCGCCGATCGCGTTCTTGACGTAGAAGCCCTCGAGGCTCACTTGCGGGCATGACGGTCCGTAGTCATAGGTGTCTCGGACCCCTGTCCACCGTTCCGGAGGCGTAGGCGGCCTGAATCGCTGAGAGCCGTGCGTCGGTCCGCCATACGGAATGCCCTTGAAGACGTGGACACCCTCGGCAAACGCTCCGCGCACCCTTCCGGATCGAGTCTCCACGATCGAGTCAGGCATCGTTCGCTCCTGTCGCTCATATCTAAGAATAACTCTCACATACTCGCTATCCGAGAATCAAGTCTCGGTTAACCCTTGACTCTGTGTCACGCGTCCACCAAGGTGTCCATCAGTGTTCATCCAAAGTAAGAACGGGCTCTTACTTTGTCACCTCGGAAGGACACATGATGGCCAACATTGAGGCGAGCGCCGCCTTGCGTGTTGAGAACGCTCGCATGATCGACGGCACCGGTGCCGAACCGCTCCCCAACGCGGTGATCGTGGCTGACGAGAGCGGCCGCATCCAGTACGCCGGCCCAGCTGCGTCGGCACCGCCAAGGGTGCCGGGTGTGCAGGTGGTCGATGCCGGCGGCCGCACCGTACTGCCTGGATTCTTCGACTGCCATGTGCATCTGGGTCTCCCGGACGACAAGCAGAACTTCCTGATCGCCCGGCTGGTCGAGGATCCGTTGCTGACCAGCCTGCGCAGCACCCAGGTGCTCAAGAAGACGCTGGACTCCGGGGTGACCACAGCACGAGATCTCTGCGGATTGCCGGTCGCGTTCCGAACGGCGATAGAGCAGGGAGTGATCGAGGGGCCACGACTGCATGTGGCGATCACGTCGCTGAGCCACACCGGCGGCCATGGCGACTCGATGCTGCCCAGCGGACTCGCCCCGTTCACCGACGGCGCGCTGACTCCGTTCTCCGATGCGTGCACCCTGGTCGACACCGTCGACGAAGCGCGTGTCGCGACGCGGCGCCTGCTACGCGACGGCGCTGATGTGATCAAGGTGCACGCCACGGGTGGCATGGCTAGCCGAGGCGACGATCCTGACGATGAAGGGCTGACCGAGGAAGAGATCGCCGCGGTCATCGATGAGGCTCGCCGTCATCGAGGGCGCCCGGTCGCGGCGCACGCCCAGGGCCTGGCCGGCATCCGCGCGGCCGTTCGGGGCGGAGTGACGTCGATCGAGCACGGCTACGCCATTGACGCGGAATGCGTCGATCTGCTTGGCGAGCGGGGAGGCTTCCTGGTGCCGACACTGTCCACCCTCTACTTGGGCGTCGACAAGAAGAAGATGTCGGAATGGCATTACCAGAAGAGAATGCGCTGGGCGAGCATCACGAAGGAGAACATCGCCGCGGCGATCGCGCGGAAGGCGCCGATCGCATTGGGCACCGACTCGCCGGTCGCTCCGTTCGGTGAGTCGCTGAAAGAGCTGACCTTCCTGGTGGACCTGGGCATGGCTCCCATGGACGCGATCATCGCCGGTACCCGCTCGTCCGCGCGGCTGCTTGGCCTCGCCGATGACCTGGGCACCCTCGAGAAGGGGAAGCTGGCGGATCTCATCGTGTGCTCGGGCGACCCGCTTGGGGACATCACCGTGCTCGGTGATGCGGCCAACGTCGTACTCGTCGCGCAGCAAGGCGTCATCCGGAAGAACCTCCTTTCGCATGACGCCGTCACAACCCCGATCGCCTCCGCTTAGCAGAGGAGGCACAACGATGACTTCCGAATCTGTGCCGCCCGCACGCCGATCGCGGAAAGAAGTTCTCGCCGCCGTCATCGGTGCGACGGTCGAAGGGTATGACTGGGTCGCCTACGCGGTGCTCGCGCCGTACTTCGCGGTCTCCCTCTTTCCCGGCGACGACCCTGTGGCGCAGGTGATCAGCGCGTATCTCGTGTTCGCCGTGGGGTTCATCGTGCGCCCTGTCGGTGCCGTGGTGATGGGCCGGCTGGCCGATCGACGAGGCCGCAAGTTCGCGCTCGTGGTCAGTGTCGCGATGATGGCGTTCGGCTCGCTGATGCTCGCCGCCGTACCGGCGGCGGACCTGATCGGTTTCTGGGCCGCCGTCCTGGTCGTCCTCGCGCGTTGTCTGCAGGGCGTGTCGATCAGCGCCGAGCTGCCGACCGCGACCACCTACGCCATCGAAACCGCCTCGCCCCGCAGGCGCTACTTCGCCGGCTCACTCGTGTCCAGCGCGGCTTTCCTGGGCCACATCCTCGTGTACGGAACGCTGGCGATCCTCGTGGCGACGATCGGATCTGACGGGCTTGAGGCCGGCGGATGGCGGATCGGGTTCGCCGTCGGCGCGCTGCTTGGCCTGGTCGCCGTCTGGATCCGTCGCGGTGTGTCCGAAAGCCCTGTGTTCGAGAAGGCGGTAAAGAAGCAGCGTCCGCGTCCGTGGCCCATCCTGCGGGCGTATCGGCGGCAGATCCTCGCCGTCATGCTGCTCGCGATCGGCGGCACCACGGGTAACTACTTCCTGTCTGTATCGCTCCCTGTGTATCTCGATCATGCGGGCGTCATCGAGAAGGAGGCTGCGTCGGGGCATATGTCCTATTTGCTGGTCGTGCTCATCGCCGTGAGCGTTGCCGCCGGTGCGCTGGCCGACCGATTCGGCGGGCTGACGATGGCACGGACCGGAACGGTGTTCCTCGCGTTGGCGACGGTGCCGCTCACCGTGCTGATGGCGTCGGGAGTGCTGCCCTTCGTGCCCGGTGTGCTGCTCTACATCCTTGGGTACAGCCTTCTCCTCGGCCCGCTCCCGGCACTGCTTCCGCTCATCTTCCCGCCGGGGGTGCGCGTCGTCGCGGTCGCGGTGCCGAACACCATCGCCGTCTTGGCCGCGGGCGGCAGTCTCCCCGCCATCGTCGAAGCTTTGAACGCGGCCGACCTGCTCGACGTGGTGCCGTGGTTCATCGCCGCCACCGCTCTGTTGTCACTGGTTGGCGCCTTCATGATCCGGGCACGTGACCTTCAGCGCGTCGACACGGAGACCCTCGCACTCATGCGCACCGATGAGGTCGCATCGTGGTAAAACGTACAGAAGGAGCTGCGCTTGAGAGTCGATCCCATCGATCAGGTGATTGTCGCGGCTGATGACAGTCACTGAAGTCACGATCTCCGATGTCCGCGCCGCGGCCGAGAGGATAGCCGGATACGTTGTCCGCACACCCTTGCTTCCCGCCCCGTGGGCGCCGGGCGACCTGTGGTTGAAGGCCGAAAGCCTGCAGCCGATGGGCGCGTTCAAGCTCCGCGGCGCCACCAACGCCGTCCACCTCCTTGATCCCTCAGTACGGTCGAGGGGACTGCTGTCACACTCCAGCGGCAATCACGGCCAGGCGATCGCGTGGGCTGCCCGCGAGGTGGGCATACCGGCCACGATCGTCATGCCCGCCGCCGCCGCGACGATCAAGGTCGAGGCAGTCCGGGCACTGGGCGCCGATGTGGTGCTCGTCCCCAACGATGAGCGGGAGTCGACGGTGGACGCGTTACGCCTCGAGCGGGGAGCAGCGGTGATTCACCCGTTCGACGACGTCCGTGTGATCTCCGGGCAGGGCACGCTGGCGCTGGAGATCCTCGACGACCTCTCCGAGATCGACACCGTCCTGGTGCCGGTCGGCGGCGGAGGGCTGATCTCGGGGGTCGGGGTCGCGGTCAAGGCCGTCTCACCGTCGACCCGCGTGATCGGCGTGGAACCGGAGTTGGCCGCCGACGCGCGCGAATCGTTGTCGAGCGGGCGGCTGATCTCATGGGATCCGAGTCTGACCTACCGGACCATCGCTGATGGGACGCGGGCGCCGCAGCTGGGGAAAATCACGTTCCCGTTGATCCAGGAGACGGTCGACGAGATCGTCACCGTCACGGAAGAGGAGATACTCGCGGCTGTCGCCACGACGATACGTCGCGCCCGGCTCGTCGCCGAACCGAGCGGTGTCCTCAGCGTCGCCGCCTACCTCGCGGACCCGGGAAGATTCGGTCGCTCCGTCGCGGTCCTGTCCGGCGGCAATATCGACAGTGGGGTTCTGAAGCATGCACTGACGGTGTGATCGTCGTCGATTGCTCCGGGATCACACAAGTCGAGCGGTTGAGCTGGGTTCGTGCTGTGTGCCGTACAGGTCGAGCCCGAGCCCGCCAATCGCGCCCCTGTACACGGCGGTCAGATGTGACACGAGTTGCTCGTCGGTCATGCTCGTCGTCGCGCGAAGGTCGAGGATCTCACGCGAGTTCACCAGACTGTTGAAGATCCCGAGGGCGAAGGCGAGTCGCCTCTGACTTATGCCCTCTTCATCGAGCATTTGACTGATAGCACTTCCCCACACGGCTTTGATCGCGTTCGTATGTTTCTCGCCCGCCTCGAGACGTGTCAGGAACCCTTCACGCGAACTCACGTGAACCATTGCCGGACCGTACTCACGCAAGACGTCCAGCCATAGGCGGAGAATGTCCTTGAACCGCTCTGTGCCAGTGGAGTGCAGGTCTGCCGTCGCCTGCTGCAGTTCCTCGATGACACTGAGCATGAATCGACGGTTCAAAGCATCTAGTGTCGGAAAGTAACGGTATGCCGTTGCGAGTGAGAGGCCCGCCTGTTCGGCGACTGCCTGCATGGTCGCCATCGCAGGAGCCTCTCTAAGGAGAGTCCCGACAGCGGCGACCAGCTGTTTCTCGTTTCGGATCGCATCCCGCCGGAGCCGCCGTTTTCGCGGTGCCGGGGGCGGCTTCGCGAAGTCGTTCATGGCGGATCCTCCCTTCCAGATACTTCTCTACGTTATCCGAGCTGTAGCCCGCTCGAGATCGTTTTCGCGTCGAGCCAAGCCTCACGTCCTGGTGACGAGAGGTACGCAACGGGCCGATCGCCCCTCCGCGTCGAGGACGCGACCGAGTAGTTTGATCATCCTCAATACGACGGACCGGTCCTGGATGTGGAGCGCCGGCAGTGCTTGGCTCATCGTCAACTCAAGGTCGTGCACTTCGGCGATCGATCGCAATGACGCGTCGACGATCACGTTGAACGGCCCCGAGACGAAGCTGAACGCGCGGACTCCCGGCAACGCGCGGATCCGCTCTTCCGCGTTTCTCAAGTCGTGGATGTCCATCGAGCCGAAATACACCGCGGACACCGACCGACCTGAAAGCTGGGGCGAGATGTCGCAGCGGAAGGTGACAAGCCCCGCTTCTTGCATACGTGACAGCCGGCGACGCACGGACACCGGGCTGATACCGACATGCTCGGCAAGCCGCTCGAACGACATCCGGCCGTCGGTCTGCAACGCATTGACGATGCCGATATCGGTTTCGTGGAGGATGTCGCCCGCACCCGCCCGGCGCTGGTCGTTGGACCGCAGGCGACGTCGCTGCTCCAGGCTCAGCGCACCTTCCCTCCAGCGGCTGGCTTCGAGGGCCGACCGAGTGATCACGTGGCTGCGAACGCTCGCGATCCCCGGCACATGACCGACCACGTTCAGAAGGTAGTCAGCCAGCAGATCGAGGGTGGGCGCCTGCGCCAGCATGAGAATGTCCCGGCCGCCGCTGGCCAGTTTGACGGTGGCCGCCTGCGTGTCATCGGCGAGGACGTGCGCGACATCGATCGATCGCCCTGGCGCGCAGTCGACTTCCACCATCGCGCACGCGGGGGTCGCGCTTCCCGACAGATGAGCGGTCACCCAGGCAGCGCCCCCGGATTCCATCCTGGACCAGCGTCGGCCTACGGTCGCGGGATCGACGCCGAGCGGAGACGCGAGTTCGCGCCAGTTCGCGCGTGGAGCGGAGCGCACGGCATCCACGATGGCGATGTCGAGTTCGTCGAAGGATGCGGATGCCACGTGCGATGGACCCTTTCAAGCAGAACCAACGTACTGGATGGAGACTTCATGCAGATTTGAAGCCGGATCGAACAACCACCGTAGCTTTCTGGGAGGCATCCCGAGAACGGATGGAGAACAGGACGTCAATGCGGATCAACGACAGAACTCGTCTATGAAGGCACGCTCCACGTGTCCGTCGCGACGATCGCCGACTTGAGGGAGCGTGCGGACATGCGCCGGGCGTTCACGGCACGGCGTGCTGCGGCACTCGACCTGCTAGGGCAGCAGAGGCTGCTGCGAGTCGGCCGGTCAGGCCTTCGTCGAGCACCTGGCTGGGCGCTACTTGTTGAAGTACGTGCCCGGGACGTTTCTGCCCAGGACTCCGCCGACGCAGCGGTAGCTGCGGACGCCCCGGGCGAACTGTTCGGTCGACGGCGGTAGCACCGATAGCTGCCACTTGTCCGCCGTGTACCGTGCGGCCGTCGCGGACCGGGAGGCCATCAGCACGCTCATCGAGCACAGCTTGGCGACCGTGGGGTTCTGTTCGAGTTCGTTGAGGTTGCTGGTGAGCGCGTCCAGAGGTAGGGGCGCGATGGCGAAGGTCTCCCAGGCGTGCTGCGCCTCGCAGCCCACCCGGGGCGCGGTCACCGCGCCCGCGATCGAGACGATGCCGCTCCAGCATTCGGCTTCCTTGACGCAGGCTCCACCCTTGACGACCGTGGCCGCGCAGCCTTCGGTGTAGGTCGCCACCTCGATGGCGGGTTTCTCCTGGCCCGTGCCGATGGACTGGCCGATGCCGGGGTTATCGCCGTTGGATCCGACCTCGCCGGAAGTTGGGGGATCCTTCTCCATGACCAGGTACGCGATGCCGCCAGCCAGCGCAAGCGCGAAGATCGCGGCCACTACCGCGAAGATGATCGTGGAGTTCCGCGCGGGCGGCGTCGGCGGGGGCGCGATCTTCGGCGTGGTCGGGGCCCGATGCACGTCCGCCACGGGATGTTTTCCGCCGGGCGATGTCATCGCATAAGGAGTCGGAGGGGCGGCATATCCGGCTTGCCCCGGCGGTGGAGCGTACATGGGCGGGCCAGGAGGCGGAGCGTAGCCAGGCGGTCCGGGAGGCGGCCCCGCGTAGCCGCTCGGCCCGGGGCGCCCTGCGTGTTCGTGTGGCCCCGACGGCGGGAATGCGCGCGACCCTGGCGGGGGCGGCGGAAATTCGGGCGAGCCGGGTGATCCGGGTAATCCGGGCGACCCAGACCCGGGCGACCCGGAACCAGGTGATCCGGGTGGTGCGGCGTACTCGCGGTGCCGGTCGGCCGGATTCGCCAGGGCCGCTGGGGCAGGGCCCGCGCTGGTGCCGTCCACGGTGAGCAGGGTGAGGGCGTCGCGGAAACGCGCGGCCGTCGGGGTCCGGTGGGCCGGATTGCTGGCCATGGCCTCGCGGAGCACGTCCACCAAGGCCACTGGAACGCCCGCGATGTCCGGGATCGGCTGCCGGTGCAACGCCATGATCACGGCGATGTTGACCACGCCGTTCTGCGGGAACCTGGGCGGGCGTCCGCTCAGCAGCGCGTAGAGGGTGGCGGCCAGCGCGTACACATCTCCGGTCGCGGTCGGCTCGCTCAGGTCGAAGGCCTCCGGCGGCGCGTACGCGGGCGTCAGTGACTCCCGGGTCACCGACATCTCGGCGCCCTCACCCGCCGACGGCATCGTGGCCAGGCCGAAATCCGACAACGCCACCAGGCCGTACGAATTGAGCAGGATGTTGGCCGGTTTCACGTCCCGGTGCAGCACCCCGGCGGCGTGCGCGGCGGCCAGCGCGTCCGCGATCTTGATGCCGATGTCGCGCACCTCGCGCACGCTGAGCGGGCCGTGTTTCCGCAGCCGGTCGGCCAGCGATCCGCCGGGACACAGCTCCAGCACCATGTACGGACGCCCGTCCGGCATCACGCCCGCGTCGTACACATCGGCCACGTGAGGATGCCCGGACAGCGCGCCCGCCGAGGTGACCTCGCGCATGAACCGCCGCCGGTCCCGATCCGACACCAGCACCCGGTTGTCGATCTTCAGCGCGACCTCGCGCCCGACGGCCAGCTGCCTGGCCCGGTAGACGATGCCGAACCCGCCCTGCCCGAGGATGTCGAGCACCTCGTAGCCCTGCACCAGCGGGGCGCCCGCCTCACTCATGGCCTCCTCCTTGCCAGCGGCACCTTACCGCACCCGAAGGAGACCCGTTTATTCACTTTGCTCAGCTTTCACGCCCAGCAGTTTCTCGGCCTCCGTGTGCAGGGCGTGGATGAGAACCAGGCGCACGCGCAGCTCCGCGTCGCCCGGGTCCTGGGTCGTGTTGGGATCGTCCATTCCGGAATGTGGACGCTCCGTCAGGCCACGTGGTTTGCGCGTTATAACGGCTGTGTATACGGGTGGCTACTCCCCGAAGCGGGACAACCGGCCCTTTGTGCGGGCGTGGCGGAGGGTCAGGCCGTACAGCCAGAGGGCGAGCGCCACGTACACCACGTCGAGGAGCCCGGCGGCGGCGAGCGAGCCCCAGGGGATGGCGCCGCCGTCGAGGACGGTGCGCATGCCCTCGAAGACGTGGGTTGCGGGGATGACCGCGGCGATCGCCTGGAGGGGCTCGGGCAGGACCGACACCGGGTAGAAGACGCCCGCCAGGGGCTGGAAGACGAACACCAGGCTCCAGGCGATGACCTGGGCGCCCTCGCCGAAGCGGAGCACGCAGGAGATCGCCACGAAGGCCAGCGACCAGCCCATCACCATCAGGACGGCCATGAACGGCACCAGGCCGATGCCGATGGTGAACAGGCCGAACCCGTACAGGATGTAGGCGAGAAGCGCCATGAAGGTGATCCCGGCCGCGATCTTGGTGAGCGAGAAGAGCACCAGGCCGGTCATGTACTCGGCCGGGGTGACCGGGGTGACGTGCACGTTCAGCAGGTTCCTGCTCCAGATCTCCTCCAGGAAGCCGATCGCGACCTCGTTGGAGGCCCGGTGCAGCACCTGCCAGAGCAGGATCGCGCCCAGCAGCATGGAGACGACGAACGGCACCTTCTGGGCCTGCAGGAAGAGCGTCAGGTAACCCCACACGACCAGCTCGATCACCGGCCAGAAGACGATCTCGAACACCCGGATCGGGCTGCGCCGGAGTGCCGCCAGGTCCCGCACCACCACGCCGCCGACCCGCCTGCGCCGCGCGGCCATGCTCAACGGCGGGTACGCCACACCATCCACGGAAATATCGCGACTTATCGTCATGCGGGGACCGCGCCTTCCCTGGCGACCTTGAGGAATACCTCTTCCAGGTCGTCCACCCCGAAATCGTCCGCCAGTTCCGCCGCGGTGCCCTGGGCGATGATCCGGCCAGCGGACACGAAATGGATCCGGTCACACATGCGCTCGACCTCGCGCATGTTGTGCGAGGTGATCAGCAACGCGGTTCCGGTCTCCCGGGCGACCCGCACCAGCAGGCCCCTGATCCGGTCGCCCGCGTCCGGATCCAGCGCCGCCGTAGGCTCGTCCAGGATCAGCAGCCGGGGTTCGTTGATGAGGGCTTTGGCCAGCTGCACGCGGGTGTGC
This sequence comes from Acrocarpospora pleiomorpha, assembly GCF_009687885.1. GTDB lineage: Bacteria > Actinomycetota > Actinomycetes > Streptosporangiales > Streptosporangiaceae > Acrocarpospora > Acrocarpospora pleiomorpha. Next base: position 10,678 of record NZ_BLAF01000019.1, on the reverse strand, counting down.
TGCCCGGACGACAGCTCGACCACCTTGCGCCGGGCCAACGACCCGATCTCCAGCAGGTCGATCATCTCGTCGACGCGCCGCCGGGGGTTCCGCAGACCGTACAGCCGCGCGAAGGCATCCAGCACCTCCCGCACATGCAGCACGCCAGGCAGCCCCAAATAGCTCGCCGAGAAATTGACCTGGCTCAACACCTCGGTCCGATGCCGCGCCAGATCGAGCCCGAACATACGAACAGTCCCCGAATCCGGAGTGATCAGCCCAAGCAACATATGCAGGGTCGTCGACTTCCCCGCCCCATTGGGCCCAAGCAGCCCCGCGATCTCCCCCTGCCCAACCCTGAGGCTGATCCCGTCGACGGCCTGAACGTTCCCGAACCGTTTGGCGAGATCTTCCGCCTCAAGAATCAGCACCCACCCAGCGTGAGCGCTCACCCTGCCACTCGCAACGCGTTTTCCAGCCGACCGACGACGAGGGCCTGGATCAGCTTCGTGGACGAGTTGGGAATTCTTGCTGGTGTGTCTAGGCGGCGGGTTCGGGGGCCGGTTTTGGAGGTGGTACGTGTTGCGGTGGGGTCACTGGGGGGTCGGAGTCGGGGGAGTGGCCCTGGGCGTTGTGGATTAGGGCGACGATTACGGAGGTTATGGGGGCGGCTAGGAAGGCGCCGACGATGCCTGCTAGGACGCTGCCGACGGCGAGGGCGACCAGGATGATGGCGCCGGGGAGGTCTAGGGCCTTGCCGTAGATCATGGGGGCCAGGACGTGGCCTTCGAGTTGCTGGATGAGGATTACGACGGCGATGACGATTAGGGCGACCAGCCAGCCCTGGGCGACGAAGGCGACGACGGCGGCGAGGAGGCCGGCGAGGAAGGCGCCGACGACGGGGAGGAAGGCGCCGAGGAAGGTGAGTACGGCGAGGGGGAGGGCGATGGGGACGCCCAGGATCCACAGGGCCAGGCCGATGAAGAAGCCGTCGACGAAGCCGACCGCGGCGACGCCGCGGATGTAGCGGCCGACCACGTCGAAGATGACGCGGCTGGTGTTGACAATGTGCGGGCGGCTGGGGCGGGGGGCGAGGTCGGCCACCCAGCGCAGCAGGACGTCGCCGCTGTGCACGAGGTAGATGGCCAGGATGATGGCGAGGACGGCGCCGATCACGATCTCGCCCGCGATCGTCACGCCGGTGAGGGCGCCGGTGGCGATCGTCTGGCCGCGTTCCTCGATGAAGGTGCGGGCCTGGGCGATCAGTTCGTCCAGGCGGGCCTGGTCGAGGCCGAGGGAGGCGGCGAAGGTCTGCAGGTCGGCGACCGCCGTGTCGACGCTCGCGCCGAGCTGGCCGAAGCCGCTGATGGTCGGGGGGACCAGGACGGCGATGAAGCCGGCGAACAGCGCCATGCCGCCGACGATGACGAGCACGGTGGAGAGGGTGCGGTTGAGGCCGCGGGAGCGGAGCCAGCGGGCCGGGGGATACATGAGAGCGGTGAAGAAGATGGCGAAGACCACCGTGATGGCCACGGTTCTGACCTGGTAGAGCACCCAGAGCACGACCGCCACCAGGGCGATCAGGATGAGGATGTGTTTGGCGGTGAGGCTTGCCCGGTAAAGGGCGCCTCCTCCGTTCTCGGCGTTCGCCGGCTTCATCAACGCTCCCTCACTCGTCTCAGGATCTGCCCGCAGATGATCGCAGATGATCGCAGGTCGGCGCGATGGGGGAATCACGCGAGGCAAGCCCGGCGCCCTGGGGTGTCACGTGGAGCCGGTGACTTCCAGGTCCCGGATTCGGGGGTCGTTCGCGTCGGCGTAGTAGTCCTCCGGGCGGGTCGCGTCGGGGCCGTCGGGGACCTTCGCGGTGCGGGCGATCCAGGTGCCGAGGGCGGCGACGGCCAGGTTCACGATCAGTGCCAGGAAGCCCGCGTAGATCGTCATCTTGGTGTCGAGGCCGAGCTTCTCCAGCGGGAACGCCGAGCCGCCGAAGTGGGCGTGGTCGATGGCGGGGTTGGCGATGTTGTAGAGCAGCAGCATGCCGGCCGACATGCCCGCGACCCATCCGGCGATCAGGCCCGCCCGGTGGAACCACCGGCTGAACAGCCCGAGCGTGATCGACGGCAGCGTCTGCAGGATGATCACTCCGCCGATGAGCTGCAGGTCGATGGAGAACTGCGGATCGATGAGCAGGATGAACAGCACCGCGCCGACCTTCACCACCAGCGAGGTGACCTTGCTGACCGAGGCCTCCTGGGCGTCGGTGGCGTCGGGGCGGAGGTACTCCCGGTAGATGTTGCGGGTGAACAGGTTGGCCGCCGCGATCGACATGATCGCCGCCGGCACCAGCGCCCCGATCCCCACCGCCGCGAACGCCACGCCCGCGAACCAGTCGGGGAACATCCGGTCGAACAGCTGCGGCACGACCGTGTTCACATCCCGCCCGATCGGGGTGACCCCGGCCGCGATGGCCATGTATCCGAGCAGCGCGATCAACCCCAGCAGCAGGCTGTAGGCGGGCAGCGCCGCCATGTTCCGCTTGATCACGTCCCGGTTCCTGGACGCCAGCACCCCGGTCACGCTGTGCGGATACAGGAACAGCGCCAGCGCCGAGCCCAGCGCCAGCGTCACGTACTGCAGCTGGTTGTTGGCGTTGAGCAGGATGCCGTCGCCGGGCGCGGGCGTCGCGTCGAACTTGGCCTGCGCCGCGTCGAAGATCGACCCCCACCCGCCCAGCCGGGCCGGGATGTAGATGATCGCCACCAGGATCACCACGTAGATGAGGATGTCCTTCACGAACGCGATCAGCGCGGGCGCCCGCAGCCCCGACTGGTAGGTGTAGGCCGCCAGGATCGCGAACGCGATGATCAGCGGCAGATCCCCGGACACCCCCATCGTCTTCAGCACGGCCTCGATCCCGACCAGCTGCAACGCGATGTACGGCATCGTGGCCACGATCCCCGTGATCGCCACCAGCAGCGCCAGCGACGGCGACCCGAACCGCGCCCGGACGAAGTCGGCCGGCGTGACGAACCCGTGCACGTGCGACACCGACCACAGCCGGATCAGGATCAGCAGCACCATCGGATACACGATCACCGTGTACGGCACCGCGAAGAACCCCATCGCCCCCGCCCCGAAGAGCAGCGCCGGAACCGCCACGAACGTATACGCGGTGTACAGATCACCCCCCACCAGGAACCAGGTGATCCACGCCCCGAAGCTCCGCCCGCCGAGCCCCCACTCATGCAGGCTGGCCAGGTTGTCGGCCCGCCGCCACCGCGACGCGACGAACCCCATGCCGCTCACCAGCACGAACAGCGTGGTGAAGATGACGATCTCGGTGATGTGCCCGCTCATGCCCGGGTCCGCCGATACACCAGGATCGTGATGGACACGCTGAGCAGGATGAACACCAGCTGCAGCCAGTAGAACAGCGGGATCCCGAACAGGCGCGGCTCGATCGAGTTGAACAGCGCGGGGATCAGCGGCACCACGACGGGGACGACCAGCAACCAGTACCAGGGGTTGCGATCGGAGCGGGGAGCGTCCATCGCGTCTTCCTTCCGGGAGGCCGGACAAGTTGTCGAATCGCAGCGTAAAGTGACCCGCGTCACAGGTGGCCGCACAGATCGATGAGCGGTGCCGTTAGCGCGGCGAACGGTCGCGCCGGGTCACTGATGCGGCAGCAGCACCGCCGACGGGCGCGTCGGATCGTGAAAGACCTCCTGGTCACTGGCCACCATCGGCCCGCCAGAGCCGAGCGGTTGCCCAGTGCCGGGATTGCGGGGAATGCGGGGATACGCTCCGCTGGCCACCTGCACCCGGATCTGGTGCCCGCGCCGGAACCGGTGCCCGATCGGCCACAGCTCGACCAGCACCCGCCGCACCCCGTCCGCGTCCGCGACATCGGCCGGGGTCAGGCGGCGCACACCCTCGCACACGTTCCGCGAAACCCCGTCCGGACGCACGTCGCACACCCGGACCACCAGGTCGGTGTGCTCCCGGCTGGTCCGCACGAACAGCTCGGCCGACACCGGCCCGATCACGTCGGTGTCGGCGGTCAGCACCGGCGAGGTGTAGACGAGCACGTCCCGCCGCGCCTCCAGCCGCCGGTTGTCCCGCGGCTCGGAGTTGCCGATCAGCACCGGCCCACCCAGCACCGGCGTCGGATATTTCGGGTCATATCGGTATCTGTCCGGGGAGGATGTTCCCGGACCCTCCGGACCCAGGTTGAACCCCGGCTGCAGATGCCACCGCCGCGTCCGCGTTCCCGGCACCGGCCAGTCCGGATAGTCGCGCCACTCGTTCGCCCCGGTCACGAAGATCCGTACCGGCTCGGCCCGCAACCCCGACGGATCCCCGAGCAGATGCGCCCGGAACCAGGCCAGCGCGTCCGCGTTGGCCGTGCGCCCGTGCCGCACGTCGGCGTGATACCACGGCCCGATCGTCAGGTACGGCTGCCGCCCCGCGGCCCGCATCGCCGCGTAGTCCTTGAGCTGCCACGGCAGGAACACGTCATACCAGCCCCCGGTCATCGTCACCTCGGCCGCCACCCGCTCGACGGACGCCGAGAAATCCCGCTTCCGCCAGTACGGCGAGGCCACCTCCCCGTGATGGGCCAGCAGATCCTGGAAGAACGGCAGCGGCCGCCCGGCCGACAGCCGGTCCAGCTCGCCCAGCGGCCGTCCGGACAGCACCGCGCGCCGGGTCCGCCGGGGCGCCAGCAGCGCCGACGCGCCGCCGATCCGGCTCTCCATCCCGGCCGTCAGCGTGGTCCAGATCAGCGACGACTCCAGCGCGAAGGCGCCGCCCACGTACGCCGCCTCCCGGAAGGAGGACGCGGTCACCTGGGTCGCCATCGCGCGCAGATCGGGCGTCTCCGCCGCGATCGCCCACTGGGTGAAGCCCAGGTAGGAAGGGCCGTGCATGGCGAAACTCCCGCCATACCAGGGCTGGGCGCGCATCCAGGCGACGGTGGCCAGGCCGTCCTCGTGCTCGTCGCCGAGGGGGTCGAGCAGCCCGCCGGAGCCGAAGCCGCCCCGGCAACTCTGCACCACGACCTGGAATCCCTGGCGGGCGAAGCCCTTGCCGTACATCCAGCCGATCATGCCGCCCCGGCCGTACGGCGAGCGGATCAGGATGGTCGGCGGGCGGGAGACGCCGACGGGGGAGTAGAGGTCGGCGAGGAGGGTGACACCGTCGTGCATCGGCACGGGCAGGTCCCGCCGAACAGTAATGCGTGACATCACGTACTAATTGGTAACATATCGGACATCCGGATGTCACCTGCTGAATTGCTGATCGACGGCGGTCCGGCTATTGTGTCCGCATGCGAACTCCTCAGCAGTGGTGGCGCCGCTAACAGGCGGCAGTCGAACCCAGGGTTTCGCATTCGCGAGCAAGCACTGGCCGCCCCGGTTGGGCGGCCTTTTTGTGTTCGCCTCCGGGGCTCGATAAGAGATCAAGGGGCGAACGGTGGAGATCACCCGATATAGGACCGGCGGGGGCGTCGAGGTCGAGCGCGGCGTGCGCGAGGTGTCCGAAGCGGCGCTTGAGGAGATCGTGACCGCGCTCGGGGAGCGGCGCGGCGGGGCCTTCTCCTCGGGCATGGACTATCCGGGCCGATACAGCCGGTGGGCGTTCGGCTACGTGGATCCCTGCCTGGAGATCGTGGCGCGCGGGCGGAACATCTCCGCGCGGGCGCTCAACGCGCGCGGCCGGGTGGTCCTGCCCGCCGTGGCGGCCTGCCTGCTCGCGGCCGGCGAGATCGTGGGGGAACCCGCCGTGGACTGGGTCGAGGTGACCGTCGCCGAGTCGGCCGAGTTCCTGCCCGAGGAGATGCGCAGCCGCCGCCCGACCGTCTTCACCGCGATCCGCGAGGTCATCGCCGCCTTCAAGGGCGAGGACCCGCACCTCGGGCTGTACGGCGCGTTCGGCTACGACCTGGCCTTCCAGTTCGAGCCTATCCGGTACGCGTTGACCCGCCCCGAGGACCAGCGCGACCTGGTGCTCCACCTGCCGGACCGGCTCGTCGTCATCGACCGCGTCCGCGAGACCTGCGTCGAATACTCCTACGACTTCACCTTCGGCGGCACGTCCACCAAGGGCCTGCCGCGCACCGGCGACGCCTACCCCCTCCGCAAAGCCACCCATATCCCGAAAAATCCGGAAAAAGGTGGCTATGCGGATGTGGTGGCCAAGGCCAAGGAGAAGTTCAAGCGCGGCGACCTGTTCGAGGTCGTGCCCGGCCAGGTCTTCCACGCGCCCTGCGACGACCCCGCCGCCTTCTATCGTTCCCTTCGGGTCAGCAACCCCGCGCCGTACGAGTTCCTGATCAGCCTCGGCGGCGGCGAGCACCTGGTCGGCGCGTCCCCCGAGATGTACGTCCGGGTCGCCGGGGACCGCGTCGAGACCTGCCCGATCTCCGGCACCATCGCCCGCGGCGCCAACCCGGTCGAGGACGCCGAGGCCATCCGCACGCTCCTGTCCAGCGTGAAGGAGGAGTCCGAGCTGACCATGTGCACCGACGTGGACCGCAACGACAAGTCCCGGATCTGCGTGCCCGGCTCGGTCAAGGTCATCGGCCGCCGCCAGATTGAGATGTACTCCCGGCTGATCCACACCGTCGATCACATCGAAGGCCGCCTGCGCCCCGAATTCGACGCCCTGGACGCCTTCCTCACCCACATGTGGGCCGTCACCGTCACCGGCGCGCCCAAGACCTGGGCGATGCAGTTCATCGAGGACCACGAGGCCACCACCCGCCGCTGGTACGGCGGCGCCGTCGGCTTCATCGGCTTCGACGGCTCGATGAACACCGGCCTCACTTTGCGCACCGCCCAGATCAGGGACGGCGTCGCCATGGTCAGGGCCGGCGCCACGCTGCTCTACGACTCCGACCCCGACGCCGAGGAACGCGAGACCGAGCTCAAGGCCAGCGCCCTGCTCGGCGCGCTCGCCACCGTCGGCCAGCCGGACCAGGCGGGCGCGCCGGGACCCGAGCGCGAGCAGCCGGGCGCCGGCCACAACGTGCTCCTGATCGACCACGAGGACTCCTTCGTCAACACCCTGGCCGACTATTTCCGCCAGCAGGGCGCCACCGTGGTCACCCTCCGGCACGGCTTCCCCATCGAGATGGTCGACCAGATCGCGCCCACCCTCGTCGTCCTGTCGCCCGGCCCCGGCTGGCCGTCCGACTTCGGCACCGACTCCCTGATCAAGGCCCTGTACGCCAGGGAGCTGCCGGTCTTCGGCGTCTGCCTGGGCCTGCAGGCCATGGTCGAGCAGGCCGGGGGGACGCTGGAGCTGTTGCCGTACCCGGAGCACGGCAAGCGCGGCCAGGTCAAGCGGGAGGGGGACAGCGCGCTGCTGGAAGGCCTGCCGGAGGCGTTCACCGCGGCCCGCTACCACTCGCTGCACGCCAAGCACCCGGGCGTGCACGGGTTCACCGTCACGGCGGCCACCGCCGACGGCGCGGTCATGGCCATCGAGGACGTGCCCAACCGGCGGTTCGCGGTGCAGTTCCACCCCGAGTCGATCCTGACCACCGAGGGCGGCGCGGGCGCCCGGATCATCGCCAATGTGCTGCGCCTGTGCGGGTTTAATGAGGAAAAGTCGTGATCTGGGCAGCCGCGGCGGTGAGTCGCCTGTTCGGTGGCCATGGGACGGGTTTCTGATTAATAAAACTGAGCGTGATCGGCGGACACGGAGGGTGACGGACTCTTAGAGTCCCTGGTGTCCCCGCACGTCATCGACAGAAAGGGCGGTCCGGCCGGGCCGCCCTTCTGGATTGGCAGGCCCGTGAACCTTCCCGACCAGGTCGCCGAAGCCCTGCTCGCCCCGCTCGTGGATCAGCACTGTCGCGGGGTACGCCGTGACGACCTGGTCAGGTCCACGTTCGAGACGCTGATCGCGGCGAGCGGGTCACCAGCGCCGCCGGGGACCACCCACTTCGACAGCCCGCTCGGGATGGCCGTGCGCCGCTGGTGCGCGCCCGTGCTCGGCCTGGAGCCCCACGTGCCGCCCGCCGTCTACCTGGCCAGACGCCTGGAGCTCGGCGCGGCGGAGGTGAACCGGCTGCTGCTGCGGGCGGCCGGGGTGGTGGCCTTCCTGATGGACGGTGGGGACGAGAGCGACGTGCTGTCGGTCGCCGAGACCGGACGGCTGGGCGGGGCCGCCGCCGACGAGATCGTCCGGCTGGAGCGGATCGAGGAGGAGATCGCGGCGGACGGGCTGCCGTCGCTGGACTATCTGGATCGGCTGGCGCACGAGGTGGGGGTGCGGGCTTCCCGGTGCGTCGGGTTCTCCTCGGTCGTCGCGTACCGGTGCGGGCTGGATTTCGAGCCGGGACGGCCGTCCCGGGGGCTGGTGCTGGCGGCGGCGGGGCGGCGGCTGGCCGACCCCAAGCAGCCGCTCACCGATCCGGTGCTGCTGCGCCACCTGCTCTGGATCGCCGTGGACGTGGCGCGGGAACGCGCCCTGCCGATCCAGTTTCCGTGCGGGAACGGCGGGGCCCGGCCACATCGCGGGGATCCGGCGCTGATGACCGGGTTCATCCGGGCGCTGCTGCCGCTCAGCGTGCCGGTGATCCTGCTGGACTGCTACCCGTTCCACCGGCAGGCGGCGCATCTGGCCGCCGTCTTCCCGCACGTGTACGTGGGCGAGGCCACGACGGCGGTGCTGGGCGAGTTGCTGGAGCTGGTGCCCTTCCACAAACTGCTGTTCGGCTCCGGGGGAGCGGGCGTGGCCGAAACCTGCTTTCTGGGTGCCCTAAATCACCGGCATGGCCTGGGCCGGGTGATCGCCGACCGGCTCGAATCAGGCGATTGGTCGGTGGCCGACGCGGTTCGCGTTGCCCACATGCTGGGGTCCGCAAACGCCCGCCGTATATATCGTCTTTAAGTAGGAGGACAAGAGGTGGATCTTGGGCAGATAATTCTTCCCGATGAGTGCTATTGAGATTAGAAACCTATCGAAATCGTTCGGGCTCGTCCGAGCCGTCGACGATGTCTCCTTCACCGTGGAGGCCGGGACCGTCACCGGATACCTCGGACCCAACGGTGCGGGCAAGACCACGACCTTGCGCTCGCTGCTCAGCCTGGTGACCCCCGACGCGGGGGAGGCCCTGGTGAACGGGCGGCGATACGCCTCACTCGAGCACCCCCTCACCGAGGTGGGCGCCGTCCTCGAGGCCACGAGTTTCCATCCGGGCCGCACGGCCCGCAACCATTTGCGCATCATGTGCACCGCGGCGGGGCTACCCGCCACCCGGGCCGACGAGGCGCTTGAGACGGTCGGCCTGGCGGACGCGTCGGGGAAGCGGGTCGGTGGCTTCTCCCTCGGCATGCGCCAGCGGCTGGCCCTGGGCTCCGCCCTGCTCGGCGAGCCCAAGATCTTCATCCTGGACGAGCCCGCCAACGGCCTGGACCCGGCGGGCATCCAGTGGCTGCGCGGCTTCCTGCGCCACCTGGCCCACGAGCGAGGGGCCGCCGTGCTGGTCTCCAGCCACGTGCTGTCCGAGGTGGAGCAGACCGTGGACAACGTTGTGATCATCGCGCGCGGCAAGCTGGTCCGGCAGGGCTCGCTCGCCGATCTGACCCAGAACGGCGACAGCGCCGTCCGGGTCAGGACCGGCGCCGACTTCCGGCCCGCGCTGGAGGCGGCCGGCGCCCGGGTGGACGAGGTCGAACCCGGCCTGCTCCGGGTGTACGGCCTGGACGCCGAGGCCATCGGGCAGCTGGCCCTGGACAACCGGGTCCTGCTGACCGAGGTCACCCAGGAGCGCTCGGACCTGCAGCAGGTCTTCCTCGAACTCACCGAGGACACCCCGGTCGCGGCGGAGGGCGTCAAATGAGCAACCTGATCCGCGCCGAGCTGCAGAAGCTCTTCAGCACCCGCATCTGGTGGGCGATGCTCATCGTGATGCTCCTGCTGACCGGCCTCAGCCTGACCTTCATCATGATCTTCGCCGGGGACCCCCCGCAGAACGGCGCCCCCGGGCTGCCCGCCCTGGACGACCCGGCCTGGCTGCCGATCGGCCTGTCCACCGCCTCCGGCGGCACCATCTTCACGATGATCCTCGGCGTCATCATGATGACCAGCGAGTACCGGTACCAGACCATCACCGGCACCTTCCTCACCACGCCGCAGCGCGGCCGGGTCATCGGGGCCAAGCTGGCCGCGGGCGTGCTCGTCGGCATGCTGTTCGCGGTGATCTCCGTGCTGGTCGTCGGCGCGGTCTGCGTCACCGCCGTCCTGATCGCGGGCGGCGAGGTCAGCCTGACCGGCAACCGGGTGCCGCAGATCATCATCGGCGTCTTCGCCAGCCTCGCCCTCTACGCGATGTTCGGCATCGGTCTCGGCGCCCTGATCCGCAACCAGATCGCGGCCCTGATCGGCGCGATCGTCTGGGCGTACGTGATCGAGTCCATCTTCGCGGCGATCCCGGCCCTGCAGGTCGTCGGCAAGTGGCTGCCCGGCGGCGGCTCGCAGGCGCTCATGAGCATCGACATCGACAGCGGCCTCGGCCGTCCCGACCTGCTCCCGGCCTGGGGCGGCGCGCTGCTCCTGGTCGGCTACGCGGTGCTGTTCGCCACCGTCGCCAACCTCACCACGACCAAGCGCGACATCACCTGAGCGGACGCGTGCCGGTACGGCGGTGCCGTACCGGCACGCGATCTTCTTCTAGGCTGAAGGT
>NZ_BLAF01000018.1:173508-177809 GCF_009687885.1 Acrocarpospora pleiomorpha | reverse complement strand
CTGATATGAGACGGCCCGTCAAGGTTTTGCTGCCACCGTGTGTCTGGTTTGGGTTGGTGTGGTGCCGTTGTTCCGGTGTTCTCTCCCGGGTTCGGGGATGGGTCTACCGCTCCGGTGGGTCAAGACGCAGCGCCCGCAGCGCAGCGAGGACGAACGGTCTTGAGGCGCCGGATCAGGTAGACCCACAATTGCCGGGCTGGGGGAGAACGCGCGGGATGGGGGTGGCCTACCCAGGCGTGGTCGTGGCGCTGGCCACTGCCATTCTGATATTCGCGTGTCGAGATCGCATGTCGGCTGTTCGCAGGGAGGGGCCCCGTACTTATGACGAGCGTTGGGTAGCTCAAAGACCGTACGGGGGTTGTTCCTGCCGCGGCGTGCGTCCGGGTAGGCCACCGGTGGGTCCGGCGTGGGCAGGGTGGCCGGCCAGCGCCGCCACCACCCGCAGATACCACGCCGAAGATCATGTGAATCAGTCCTGGCTGGTCATCTCGGCCCAGATGAACCCGGCCAGCTCGCGGGCGACCGCCACGACCGTGACCGTGCCGGGCTTGCCGCCCGGCCCGCTCATCCGCCGGAACTTGCCACACAGCCGGTGCTGGGCGGCCAGCGAACGAGCCAAGGTGGCGGGGGAGGCGCCGGCCTGGCGTTTACGCAGATCGCCCCGGATCGCGGGCTGGTAATGGTATTTCCAGGCCGCCTCGATCAGCACGGTGCGCACCCCGACCGGTCCCGCCTTGGTGATGTGACCCCGCGCGATCCTGGTGCCGCTGGAATACTCGCTGGGAGTCAGCCCGGTGAACCCCATGAACGCCGTCGCGGTGGGAAAACGCCGCCAATCGACGATCTCCGCGGCCAGCGTGAGCGCGATCAACTCCCCGATCCCCCGATAGGCGACCAGCCGGGCCACCGATCCGGCCAGCGGCTCACGGTGCGCCCACGGCCACAGCTCGGCCTCGATCGCCGCCAGCTCGGCCACCCGCGCTGGCAACCCGGCCCGATAGTGGGCATAGGTCGCCGCCAGCGCGGGCTCATCGAAACGCTGCGCCGACAACCACCGCTCATGCGCGGCAGTCCACGGCGCGCCCTCGCGGAAGACCCGGCCCTGCCGTAACAGCATCGCCACGATCCGCTGCTTGGCCCGCTTACGATCCTCCACCAGATCCGCCCGAGCCCGGACCAGATCCCGCACCGCCTCCTCGGCCGCCGACGGCACCCGGATCGCGGTCAGCTCCCCGGCCCGATGCAACCGCGCCAGCCGGATCGCGTCCCGCCGATCGGTCTTGACCCGCTCCCCCGCCCCCTTCGGGACCAGCGCCGGAGCGATCACCTGGCAATCCACCCCCATCGAGGAGAACAGCCGATGCAACGCATACCCGCCGAACCCGGCCTCGTAACAGACACGAAGCACCCCGGGATCGGGGAAACGCCCGACAAGCCGCCGGATCGACGGCTCATCGTTGAAGATCCGATCCACGATCGGGGTTTCCTCACCCGGCCGCAGAATGCCCACCACGATCGCATCCCTGGAGGTGTCCATCCCCAGATGGATCGGACCGGCCGAGCCTGTCACACTCCTCATGACGGTCGGCTCCCTTCTGTGTGTGGCTCCGGCCCTCGCTACCTCATAGCGTGAGCTGATCCACGAAAGCTGCAAAGGCGACTACGGACAGAAACCCGAGCCGGCCGTCTCATGCTGACTTATGTCGGCCTACGTGTCCGCCCTGCCCACCCGCAGGGTGACCCGCCGTACTTCGCACGGTTTTTAGAGGCAGAACGCTTGTGGCGTTCACGGGTGTTTGTACGGGTTTGCCGCTGGCTGAAGGGCCGGGGCACTCTCTGGAAGGAGTGAAGGCCCCTGTGAGGCTCCTGTTGGAGCGATCGCCCTGACTACTGTGCGTATCTGCCCTTAGCGTGTCGGTGAGCGTTCTCGAAAGGGTGCGACTGTCCCTTTAGGCTGGAGATGGACTTTCCATAGGGGAAGTTCTTTGGCGAGCCGGACGTCTTGGCTGGCAGATGGCTGGATGAGCGGGAGGTGAGGGCATATGAGCGTCGCGTATGACGATCGGGACCACTCGTACAACCATGGGCCCTACACGATCGCCGACCTTGATCGGATGCCTCGGGACGCGCGATACGAGCTCGTCAACGGATGGATCCTGATGTCCCCCTGGCCCAGCATCCGCCATGACCATGTGGTCCGTGCGCTTCGCTCCTTTTTTGAGCGGGCAATCGCCAGTGCCGATGCCGACTTCTACGTCAACGGGCCTCTTGATGTGTTCACGGTCGCGGGTATCCGAGTTCCCGACGTCGGCATCGTCGACGGAGCAGCCGCGCGCCTGTCCCTTCAGCGCGACGAGCGAGCTTATCAAGGGCTGGATGTCCAGCTGGTCGTGGAGGTCATCTCTCGCGAGAGCGGGAGCGAGCGGACTGATCGGTACGAGAAGCCCAACGAGTATGCCGCCAGTGGGATCTCGCATTACTGGATCGTGGATCTGGAACCGAAGGTCAACATTACGCTCTACAGCCTTTTGCCTGCTCACGGCGTTTATCGGCGGGTGGATCGGGTGTTCGCAGGGACCGTGCTGAAGGTCGATGACCCTCTGCCGATCGAGTTCGATCCCGGGGTCCTGCTCGATCTCGGCTGATCCCTGGGTGGATGATCCCCGGGAGGGTGGGCCGAAGCCTGAGTGAGCGGGTCCGGTGGGCGGGGCGGAAACCCAATGAGCGATGCCGTGGATTGCTCACCCGGGCTGCTTTGACCTGGGACGACAGGCCTCACAGAACTCGCTGGGTCGCCCGTTCTCGTTGGCCTCGCGGAATTTGTGCCAGATCCTGCTGATTCTCCGCTCGCGGCCGCTTAGCGGCTGTCTGATCGTGAATGTCACAGAAGGTGATCTTCTATGCGGCGTGTCCTGGGCTGGTGATGTGGTCGTGTGTGCGCTGCGTTGGTCATGGCTGACGCGTCGGGTGTTGGCGGATGTCAGGGCGTCGGTGGCCGGTTCGGCTGTTTGATGGGCCAGTGCGGCGGCAGGGGGTGATGATGGTGGTTATGGCGTTGTCCACGGCGTTTACGAAGTTGCTAGGGGTGGGGCATCCGATTGCGCTGGCGCCTATGGGTGGGTCGGCGGGGGGTGCGCTGGCGGCGGCGGTCTCTCGCGGTGGGGGGCTCGGGTTGCTGGGTGGCGGCAACGGGGATCGGGAGTGGCTGGCCCGTGAGTTGGCCATCGTCGCGGAGGGTACCGCGAAGCCGTGGGGTGTCGGTTTCCTGAGCTGGGCGATCGATGTGGGTGCGGTGGAGCGGGTGCTGGTGCACAACCCGCGGGCGGTGATGTTGTCCTTCGGTGATCCGCGCCCGTTTGCTGGACGTATCCGCGATGCGGGGGTGGCGTTGGTCGTCCAGGTCACCGATCTGGAGGAGGCCCGGCAGGCGGTGGACGTGGGTGCCGATGTCATCGTGGCGCAGGGGACGGAAAGTGGTGGGCATGGGGCCCGGCGCGGGCGATCCACGTTGCCGTTCGTGCCGGTCGTGGTGGATCTGGTGGCGCCGGTTCCGGTGCTGGCGGCGGGTGGGATCGCCGACGGGCGTGGCGTCGCCGCGGCGCTGGCACTTGGCGCCGCCGGGGCCCTTGTCGGCACTCGCTTCCAGGCCACGGCCGAGTCGCTTGTCGACGCCTCGACCATCAAAGCGATCATCGAGGGACGTGGGGTGGACACCGAGCGCAATAGCGTGCTGGATATCGCCCGAGGTTCGCGGTGGCCGTCGAAATACACCGCCCGCACTCTTGGGCATCCGTACCTTGACCAATGGCGCGGCCGGGAAGCGGAGCTCGCCGCTGACCCACAGGCTAAACGGGCCTATCAGGATGCGGTGGAACGAGGTGATCTGCCGCCGCTGCCGGTCTGGGCCGGCGAAGCCGTTGATCTCATCACCGACCTGCCATCCGCAGCCGATCTGGTCGCCACCCTGGCCGCGCAGGCCGAGGACGTTCTGGCGCGAGCAGGAAGGTACTGACCGGAACCATCCGCCAGGAGGGGTGATGGCCAGGGTTGAACTCGCTCAGACCTGTCTGGTTTCGGGAGGGGTGATGGCCAGGGTTGAACTCGCTCAGACCCGTCCGGTTTCAGGAGGGGTCATGGCCAGCGTTGAACTTGCCCGGACCATCCGGCTTTCAGGAGGGGTCACGGTTGGGGCCGAATTCGCTCAGGCCGTCCGACCGTCAAGATCGAGGCTGCGGGCGGAGCCCGGGGGTGGTAATCCCTGGGGGGCGGGGCGGAAGCCCCGAAAGCAAATCACGGGTGGG
>NZ_BLAF01000018.1:160079-173156 GCF_009687885.1 Acrocarpospora pleiomorpha | reverse complement strand
GCAATCAGGTGCCATGCGGTGGTTGGCGGCCCGTAGCGGGCGGACGGGCGCTCTGGTCGACTGTGATGGTGGGCAGTCTCGTGATCGAAGTGGGCCGCCTGCGTTTCATGGTTGGGCTGGGGTGTTTATGGTAGTTTGGGGGTTTTTGGGCAAGGGTGGGGGTAGATCGGGTCAGGGGATAGATGTCTTGGGTACCGTACTTTGTCCCTAAGCTAAACGGGTGACCCTCGACTCTTTAAGCTTTGGCCGGTGCCCGTGACCTGGGTGGGGATAACGATCGCGTTGGCCGGGGCGCTTGGATACGCGCTCGGTGCTGCTTTGCAGCAGTATGAGGCGGTTGCCCTGGGGGCCACGTTGCGGCTGATGGGCCGGACGCGGTGGTGGATCGGTGGAGTCATCGGCTTCACGGGGGCGTGTCTGCACGCGGTGGCGTTGAGTTTCGCGCCGCTCATCGTGATTCAGCCGATCAGTGTGGCCACCTTGGTGTTCGCGGTGCCGTTGGCCGCTTGGCTGCATGGTCGTCGACCGCATCGGGCGGAGATCACCGGTTCGGTGGCGGTTGCGGTGGGGTTGCTGGGGTTGATGCTGCTGATTCCTGCACATGATGTGAAGCCGTCGCTGTCCAATGGGGCGGCTATTGGGCTGATCGTGGTGGTCGGGGTGTTCACCGGGGTCTGCTTTACGGTCGCGCGGTTCTTGAGCGGGGCCGCGAAGGCGTTGGCCATGGCGGTTGGGGCGGGGTCGGTTACGGCTACCGTGTCGACGTTCGTACGGGTTGTGGGGGGTGGGTTGAGCGGAGATATGGCTCGCCTGCTGCACTGGTTCACGGTGGTCATTCCGGTACTGCTGATTTGTGCGGTGGTTTTGCTGCAGAAGTCGTACGCGGTGGGATATTTCGGGATCGCGTACGCCGGGGTGCAGATCGTTGACCCGATCACGTCGATCATGGCTGGGGCGCTTCTGCTCGGAGAGCCGGTTCCTACCGGTGTGGGGCAAGTGATCCCGGCGATTATCGCGAGCGTGTTGCTGGTCGGGGGGACGATCACTCTCAGCCGCCTGACACCTGATCATTCCCATCCGACGCCCGCTCCCGAGCCCGCGCCTGTTGGGTGACCATCGGGTAAGCGTGCCGTTCGAGGAGCGTCATCGCGGCGGAGCGTGGCATCAGGCTGGTGTGAGAGCCTGTTCACTTTGATCAAGTGCCGACCGGCCCGATCTCTCCCGCTGTCAATGGGAGAGGATGCCGCTGAGGAACTCCGCGAAAGCCGCCTTCAAATCATCGAGCGACGGAGTCGTACCGGCGCCTACTACCGCGTCGAAGAGCATGCCTTCGGCGAAGGCGACGACCTGGCGCCCGTGGCGTACGGGATCGGAGGAGCCTGCGGCGGTCAGGAGGGCGATCGCGGGGTCGCGGAAGCGGCGGCCGCTTTCGTCGTAGACCTTGCGGAGTTCGGGGCGGCGGGTGGCTTCCAGGGCCAGTTCGTAGCGGGCGATGGTGCGGTTTCTGTCGACGGTGATGGCCTCATGCATGGATTCGGCCATCACGTCGGCCAGGCCGGCGAGCAGGTCGGGGCCGGGTGGGGCGGCGCGGTGGATCAAGGTGGCGAACTGGGCTTCTTCCAGTTCGGCGAGGCGGGCCAGGGTCAGCTCCAGGAGTGCCGCGCGCGTGCGGGCCAGGTTGGACGTCGAGCCAGAGGGGAGATCGGCTGATTCGTCGACCGCTCGATGGGTGAGGCCGCGCATGCCTCGTTCGGCCAGGATTGTGATGGCCGTGTCCCCGATGAGTGCGGCGCGTGCTGTCGTCATTCCGCTGATACTACATCTGTAGTACTGTGACACTACAGGTGTAGTGGAGGACGCGATGGCGCATGTAGTAGTAGTCGGGGCGGGAATCGGCGGGCTGACGGCGGCGGCCGCCTTTCAGCGGAAGGGCTGGGAGGTGACGGTGCTGGAACGCGCACCGTCGATCGAGCCGGTGGGGTCCGGGCTCGCGATGGCTCCCAACGCCTTGCGCGCGCTGGACACGATCGAGGTCGGCGATCAGGTACGGAAACTCGCCGCGATGCAAGGGCAAGCCGGGATCAGGCGGGCGGACGGCCACTGGCTCTCCCGAACCAGCGCGGAAGCCGCCACCGCCAGGTACGGCGACCCGACCGTTCTCCTGCTTCGCTCCTCACTGGTCGAGCTCCTGGCAGGACGCCTCACCGAGGGGACGATCCGCCTGAACACCGCGGTCTCCACGATTTCCGGAACTCCCGACCGGCCGGTTGCGGTGACCTCCAGTGGAGAACAGCTGCCGGCCGATCTGGTGGTGGCGGCCGATGGGATTCACTCGGCGACGCGCGCGCAGCTGTTTCCCGAGCATCCCGGGCCGGTCTACGCCGGAGTCACCAGTTGGCGAATTCTCGTCCACGGCAGCGGTCTGAGCACGTCCGAATCCTGGGGCGGTCCCGGGCTAGTCTTCGGCGTCGCGCCGCTGGTCGACGATCAGGTCTACTGCTACGCCACCGCGACCGTCCCCGCAGGCCAGAAGGCTGAAGGCGGCGAGCTGGGCGAGCTGACCCGGCTGTTTCGGAGTTGGCACGATCCGATCCCGAAGCTCCTGTCCGAAGCCGATCCCGCCAAGGTGTTAAGGCACGATATTTACTCATTGGAGCAGCCGCTCCCGGCTTTCCACCGAGGCCGGATCGCCCTGCTTGGCGACGCGGCCCACGCGATGACCCCCAACCTCGGCCAAGGCGCCTGCCAGGCCATCGAGGACGCGATCGTCCTCGCCCACCTGGCCGACCCAAACCGCCCAGAAAGCCTTGAGGCCTATTCGGCTGCCCGGCTCCCTCGTACTACGCCCATCGTCACCCGATCCAGAACAATCTGCCGAATCACCTCATGGCGCAATCCGATGGCCGTAGCCGCCAGAAACACCATGATCTCCCTACTCGGAAAGCTCGGCCCCACTGCGGCCCTCCGCCAAATGGACCCCATTTTCGGCTGGCAACCACCACGAGATTAAGACTGGCCGCGCAGGAATCACCGCGCAGCGGTTGCCTCTCATGGGTAATTCGGCGATGACGGGAGCGGGCGGAGCCTGAGGATGAACAACGGGCTGGGTGGATCTATGGCTGTCCCCTCGTATGGGAGATCACGGCGATGACAGGGTCGGGCGGAGCCCGAAGGGAAACAAAAGGGATGGGTGGGTGGTAACCCACCCGGGTCAAGTTGTCGCTTCATTGGGGCGATCACGGGGATGGCGGGGTCGGGCGGAGCCCGAGGGAAACGAAGGGTTGGGCGGGTGGGAGAATCCGGCAACGACAGGATTGAGAGATCCAGAGGTCACTGCGACGTTGAGGCGGCTGGGAGGTCCAGGCGGGCTTGGAGGCGGGCTCGGTTGGGGGGCCATTCGTCGTCGAGGATGCTGAAGTAGACCGTGTCTCGCCAGGTTCCGTCGGGGCGCGGGCGGTGGCGGCGGAGGGTGCCCTCATGGGTGCCGCCGATCCGCTGGATCGCGGCCTGCGACCGGACGTTCATATTGTCGGTCTTGAGTTGTACGCGATTGAAGCCCAGCTTGTCGATCGCATGGTCGATCAGCAGAATCTTGCATTCGGTATTGACGGCTGATCGCCAGTAGGCCCGCCCATACCACGTCCAGCCGATCTCGATACTCCGGTCAAAGCCTGGGCAGTCCAAATACGTGCTCCACCCGATCGCCCGCTCATCGTGGACCACCGCCAACGGCACCGCACCAGGATCATCGATCAAGCTCCCCGCCACAGCCCCCATCTCCGCCTCAGTCCGCGGGGTCGCCGCCGGCATCCAGCGCCACACCTCATCGTCCCCACCCCCCGCCGCGAACAACTCCGGAACGTGATCGAGGGTGAGCGGCTCAAGCCGTACAGAACGGCCTTCGAGAACAACGGGAGAGGGCATCGTGGCTGTCATGCACGCCAGCCTAAACGAGGGAGCGGTCGCTTCTGGATGCCACTATCGGCAGGAAAAGGAGAGACCACTTCATTTCTTCCCCGGTGGCGTGAGCGGGGCGATCCGCCGCCCTTCCGCGGAGTCCGCGATCAGCTGCGCAAGCCGCTTGAGCCGCGTCTCTTCCCGCTTCGCACTGATCACCCAGTGCGCGGCCGACCGCCGATAGTACGGCGCCTGCCCCTGGAACCACTCCCACGCGACCGCTTCCGCCCGAAACGTCTCCTCATACTCGGCGGGCAACTCAGACGCCTGCCCTCGCTCGTACGAGTAAACAGCCGGCTTGTCCACCGTCCGCTGATCGAACGCCGCCTGCCCGTTCGGGTGCACCAACCCCAGTTCGACTAACTCCTGGAACCTCGAGATATTGACCGCGCTCCAGCTGCTGCGCGCCTTCCGCGGCGTAAACCTGATCTTGTACGACTGATCGTCCACGCTCTTCCGCACGCCGTCGATCCACCCGAAGCAGAGTGCCTGGTCGACCGATTCCGGCCATGTGATGCTGGGCTTACCGGTGGACACCTTGTAGTAGCCCACCCACAGCTCACTGCGCTCCTCATGGTTGGCGACCAACCAATCACGCCAGTTCTCGGGGGTCGAAAAGAACATAGGTTCCATAGCGCAAGGGTAACGTTCGACAGGCATACCGTCTGGTCGGTATGCTGCCCGAGTGAACGTTCCCGGACTCGATCTCCCGCGTCTCGCCCGTCATCTGGAGCGGATCGGCCTGACCCAAGGGTCGCTCACCGCCGACATGATCCAAGGCGGCAAGTCCAATCTCACCTATATCGTCCGGGACGAATCCCACACCCTCGTGGTCCGGCGCCCGCCGCTGGGGCACGTGCTCGCCACCGCTCACGACATGAGCCGGGAATATCGCGTGATGTCCGCCCTCCAGGACACCCCGGTCCCCGTCCCGCGCACCTACCACCTCTGCCAGGATCCGGACGTCATCGGCGCGGATTTCTACGTAATGGAATTCGTGCCCGGTGGCCAGCCACCCCTCACCCCGAAATTGGCCCGCGACCTGACCGACGTCCTCGCCGCGTTGCACTCCATCGACCCGGAATCGGTCGGACTTGGCGACTTCGGCCGCCCCGAGGGTTTCCTGAACCGGCAGGTCGCCCGCTGGAAACGGCAACTTGACGCCTCACGGAGCAGAGACGTCGCCGGAATCGACGAACTGCACAGCCGGCTGGCACAAGCAGTGCCGGAATCAGGCCCGCCCGCGATCGTGCACGGCGACTTCAAACTCGGCAACACCCTCATCGAGAACGGTCAGCTCAAGGCCGTGCTCGACTGGGAGATGTCCACTCTCGGAGACCCGCTCACCGATCTCGCGCTGTTCCTGCTCTACGGTGACTTCGCCATGCTCGACACCGGCTTCCCTGCGGATACCGGCGTGGCCTCGGATACCGGCTTGGCTGCGGATAGCGGCTTGGCCCCAGGTAGCGGCTTGGCCGCAGACACCGGCTTGGCCGCAGACACGGGCTCGGGCGCGGGCAACGGGTCTCCCGCCGCCGCTGGCTTCGTCGCGGATGCCGGTTTCAATGTCGACACCGGCGATCTCGCTGCCCACTACGCCAAAGCATCCGGCCGTGATCTGTCCAGACTCGGGTGGTATATCGGCTTGGCCTGTTTCAAGCTCGCGGTGATCGCCGAGGGCATTCATTTCCGCTTCACCCAGGGTCTCACCGTCGGAGATGGCTTCGCCGAGGTCGGCGCCACGGTCGAACCGCTGGTCGAGCGCGGGTTGAGAGAGGTGAAGTGATGGAATTCGGCTACGACGAGACGACAACGGAACTGGCAGGACGCCTGTCGGCCTTCATGGACGAATGTGTCTACCCAGCGGAAGCCGCGTTTGAGCACCAGGCGGCCGAGAGCGGGTGGAGCGCCCCGCCGCTGCTGGACGATCTCAAGGACGAGGCGCGCCGGCGCGGCCTGTGGAACCTGTTCCTCCCCGGCGACCATGGCGGCGCGGGCCTGAGCAACCTGCAGTATGCGCCACTCGCCGAGATCATGGGCCGATCCCCGGCCATCGCCCCGGCCGCCACCAATTGCGCCGCCCCGGACACCGGCAACATGGAAGTGCTCGCTCAGTTCGGCACGGAATGGCAGCGCAAGGAATATCTGGAACCACTGCTCCGCGGCGAGATCCGCTCGGCCTTCGCGATGACCGAGCCCGACGTGGCCTCCTCCGACGCCACCAACATCGCCACCTCCATCGCCCGCGACGGTGATGAGTATGTGATCAATGGCCGCAAATGGTTCATCACCGGCGCGATGAACCCCAACTGCAAGATCTTCATCGTGATGGGCGTCACCGATCCGGACGCGGCCTCCCACCGTCGGCAGAGTCAGATCCTCGTGCCCCGGGACACCCCCGGCCTGACGGTCAAACGCGGCATGACCGTCTTCGGCTACAACGACAGCGATCACGGCGGCCACGCCGAGGTGATCTTCGAAGACGTCCGGGTTCCGGCCGACCACCTGATCGGCGAGCAGGGCAGCGGCTTCGCCATCGCTCAGGCGCGCCTTGGGCCCGGCCGAATCCACCACTGCATGCGCCTGATCGGCATGGCCGAACGTGCTGTCGAAATGATGTGCAAGCGCGCCCTGGGCCGCACCACGTTCGGAAAGCCCATCGCCCAGCAGGGCGTGGTTCAGGACTGGATCGCCGAGTCCCGAGTGAAGATCGAACAGCTTCGCCTTCTGGTCCTGAAGACCGCCTGGCTGATGGACACCGTCGGCAATCAGGGCGCCCACGCCGAAATCCAGGCCATTAAGATCGCTACACCGATCGCCGTGGAGTGGATCCTCGACAAGGCCATCCAGGTGCACGGTGCCGGCGGCGTCAGCCAGGACTTCCCGCTGGCGGCCCTCTGGGCGGGCGCGCGCAGCCTGCGCTTCGCCGACGGGCCAGACGAGGTGCACAAACGTTCACTGGCCTACCGCGAACTGAAAAAGTACATGAGCCAGTAAGTCGCACCGAGGCCCGCCCGGTTGATTGCACTGCAAAGGGGAGAACAGGTGGACGCGACAGCGGTACGGGAACGGGTGGCCGCTTTCCTGGCCGAGCACGACCCAGCCACAACCGACCCGACGGAGTTCCTTCGCGCGCGCTTCGACGCCGGTCTGGCCTGGGTGTACTTCCCGGTCGGACTCGGCGGCCTCGGCGCGCCCCGCGACCTGCAACCGCTGGTGGAGCAGCTCCTGCACGGCACCCCCGACAACAACCCCGGCCGGATCGCGATCGGCCTCGGCATGGCCGCGCCAACCATCCTGACGTATGGCACTGAGCACCAGAAACAACGCTTCCTCCGCCCGCTCTACACGGGGGAGGAAGTCTGGTGCCAGCTGTTCAGCGAACCCGGCGCGGGTTCCGACCTCGCCTCACTGGCCACCCGCGCGGTCCGGGACGGCGACGAGTGGGTCGTGGACGGCCAGAAGGTCTGGACGTCGGGCGCGCATCTGTCCCGATGGGGCATCCTGGTCGCCCGCACCGACCCCGACGTGCCCAAACACCGCGGCATCACCTATTTCATCTGCGACATGCACGCCCCCGGTGTCGAGGTCCGCCCACTCCGCCAGATCACCGGCGAGGCCGAATTCAACGAAGTCTTCCTCACCGGTGTGCGGCTCAGCGACGACCTGCGTCTTGGCCCGGTCGGCGACGGTTGGCGTGTCGCTCAGACGACGCTGATGAACGAGCGGGTGGCCATCGGCGGCGGCACCCCGAACAGCCGCCGGACCATGGTCGGCATCCTCGCCGACACCTGGCGAGACCGTCCCGAACTGCGCACCCACGATCTGCACCAGCGCCTGCTCAAACTCTGGGTCAACGGCGAGATCACGCGCCTGACCGGTGCCCGGCTGAGGGAACAACTAGCGGCGGGCCAGCCCGGACCGGAGGGCTCCGGGATGAAACTCCTGTTCGCCAAGCTGCACCAGGAAGCCTCCGGTTTCGAGGTGGAACTGCTCCGCGACGAGGGCCTCGAATACGACGACTGGAGCTTCCGCCGCTCCGACGGCGTCGACTTCCTCGGCCGCGGCGCCGGATACCGCTACCTGCGCGCGAAGGGCAACTCGATCGAGGGTGGCACCTCGGAGATCCTCCGCAACATCATCGCCGAGCGAGTCCTCGGCCTCCCCTCCGAGCCTCGCGTCGACAAGGACGTGCCGTGGAAGGACCTCCCGCGATGACCTTGCTGTACACCGAGATCGAGGAACAGCTGCGGGCCGCGGTCCGAGAGCTGCTCACCGACAAGGCGACCCCGGGCGCGACCGACGGCGGGGAGCTGTGGAAGGTACTGGCGAGAGACATCGGCGTGGCCGGGCTGCTGATTCCGGAGGAGTTCGGTGGCGCCGGGGCTTCAGCGCGGGAAGCGGCCGTGGTCCTGGAAGAACTCGGGCGAACCGTGGCTCCCGTTCCCTATCTGACCAGCGCCGTCCTGGCCACCCGCGCACTGCTCACCGCCACCGACGCGACCGCCACCGCTGACCTGCTGGAACAACTCGCCGCAGGGGAGATCACGGCAACTCTCGCCGTGCCCTTCGCATCCTCGCCTTACCGACCGCCCCTCGCTATCGGAGATCGTTCGGGCGTGTCGGAAGCGGCCGTCGTGGGTTCTGCGATCAGTGGGCGGATCGCCGCTGTCGCGGGTGCGGACGTGGCGGACCTGCTCCTCGTTCCTGTGGGAGCCGGGCTCGCCGTAGTGTCCGCCGACGATCCGGGCGTGACCGTGACACCGGTGACCTCGCTCGACACCACGCGTCCGATCGCGACCGTGGAACTCTCCTCGGCTTCCGCGCGATTCATCGCAATTGATCCGAACGCGCTCCAGGACACGCTTGCCTTCGGAGCCGGATTGCTGGCCTCCGAACAGCTCGGCGTCGCCGAATGGTGCCTGACCAGCACGGTCGGCTACCTGCGGGAACGCACCCAGTTCGCGCGTCCGGTCGGATCCTTCCAGGCATTGAAGCACCGCCTGGCCGACCTCTGGCTGGAGATCGTCGGCGCCCGCGCCGCCGCGCGCAACGCCGCCGACCAACTCGCGTCCGGGTGGTCCCCCGCCGCCGCGGTGGCGGTGGCGGTGGCACAGGCGCATTGCGGGGCGGTAGCCGTACATGCGGCTGAGGAATGTGTGCAGTTGCACGGTGGAATCGGGATGACATGGGAGCATCCCGCCCATCTCTATCTAAAGCGCGCTAAGACTAGCGAAATCGCTTTAGGCACGCCCGGTGACCACCGAGAGGCACTGGCGGACCTGGTTGATTTGCCTGGGCCTGCCTGAGGGGAGATCCCGCACTGCGACGAAACCCAGGACGACAACTCACGCATCGGCCTCGTCCGACCAGCCCCGCGATCACGCTGCGGCGGGTCCAGGACGGACCACCCACCCTGAATTCGTCGGTTTGGCCAGGCGTGAATACGTCCTTGCTACTCGGATTTGGAGTTTGGTCGCAATGACGCGAGCAGGAGGTCGGCGAAGTAGCGGCCGACGTCCTGGCCGGAGAGGGTTCCCTCGGGGTGATACCAGGTGCCCAGATGGTGGACTGAGCCGAAGAAGAAGTCGACTGCCATCTCGGCGGGGATGTCCGCACGGAATGTCCCGTTACTCTGCCCTTCGACGACCAGGCCGCGGAAACGTTCGTGGTAGCGGCGGCGTTCGGCTCGGACGAGCTTGCTGGTCGCCGGGGCCAGTTGATGGTTCGACTGGAAGAAGATCTTCGAGTCGTCCAGGTTCTCGACCGTGGTCATGACCACGTCCTGTGCCGCGGCGTGCAGCCGCTTCTCGATCGGGCTGTCACCTTCCGCGAACATGTTCAGGCGCTCCATCTGCATCCGCAGCACCCTGCCGTAGATCTCGTGGAGCAGATCATCCTTGGAGTCGAAATAGTGATACATGGCGCCTTTAGTGACCCCGGCCGCCGCGACGATCTCCTGAACCGACGTGCCCTCGAAACCCCGCTCGGCGAACAGCCGGGTCGCCACGGAGAGCAGCCGCTGCCTGACCGGTTCCTCGGTAGCCGACACCGTACGCGCCATCTGTGACCTCCTAAGCCGAAGACCAGCATACCGACTGGTCGGTCAAGAAGGACGGACTTGGCGCCGGTAGATCCCATGTTGGCGCTAAAACCGATCCGAGATAGCGGGAGTGTGTTAATTACATCACCTTGCGAGACTTGGAGCTCCCAATTGGGTACAACTTAGGTAAAGCAGACCTAATTTCCGGGGAGCACAGGGTGGCAAGTGGGTCCATTTATGTCCCGCGCGATGAGAAGTTCACCGGCTCTTCCCCCCAGAACCTCTATCTGACGTTCTGGATGGCCGGCCGCAAGAACCGGCTCCGCGTCCGAGCGGCCATCGCGGCAGCGGGCATCCTGGTCGGCAACCTCATGGCCGTCCGCTTCGGCTGGTCCAACCCCCTCTTCGTCGGCTTGCTCGCCGGCGTCGCAGCCGGCGGCACCGACCTCCTGATCGCCTGGCGCGCCCACGAGCGCACCGCCGTCTGGCGCGGCAAACGCCGCGGCGAAGTCCGCACCGGCCGCCTCCTCCGCTTCAGCCTCAGCCGGTACGGCTACCGCGTCATGGACGGCCGCGCCGTCCCCGGCCAGGCCTCCATCGACCACCTGGTCGTCGGCCCCGGCGGCCTCTGGCTCATCGACAACGAAGCCTGGGGCCCCGACACGGTCGTGGCCCGCTACGGCGGCCGCCTCTTCTTCGACGAAAAGTACGGAACGACCGTCGCGAAGGGCCTGATCTCCGCCGGAACCGCCCTAGCCCAGCTCTTGACCAAGGAAACCGGCATCGAGCTGATCATCACCCCGGTGCTGGCCCTCCACGGCGGGCGAATCGAAGGCCGGGGCGGGATCGTCCAAGGCGAGGGCCTGACGGTCGCCTACCCACGCAAGATCGCGGGCCTGATCCGTTCCGAGGTCGTCATGGAACTCACCGAGGAACAGGTCGAACTCCTTGCCCGTACGGCGGCCCGGGTGGTGCCCAGAATGCCGGTCACCCGAGTGACCTGACGCCGACGGTGTTCAGCGGGCACCCACATCCGTGTCTTCGATGAAGGCCGCCAGTTGGGTGATATTTCGGCATTCGTGCATGGGGATGATGGTGCCGTAGCTGGTGGCGATTGAGTCGCCGGTGTCCCATTGGGCGCGGGGTTCAGGGTTGAGCCAGTAGGCGTGCCTGGCCTGGGCGACCAGGTGCTTGAGGGTGTCCAGGGCTGGGGCTTGGTAGTTGGAGCGCGCGTCGCCGAGGATGAGAAGGGAGGTCTTGGGGCCGATCGCATCGCCGTACCGGTCGGCGAAGCGGGTGAAGACGTTGCCGTAGTTGGTGCGGCCGAAGCGGGTTATGTCGGCTTCCTTGGTCATACGGGTGATCGCGTCGAGGACGTCCGCGCCGGGGGCGAAGTATTTGGTGATCTCGTCGACGGTGTCCACGAAGGCGAACGCCCGTACCTTCGTGAACTGCTCGCGGAGGGCGAAGGTCAGCAAGAGGGTGAACTGGGAGAAGCTGGACACCGAGTCGCTCGCGTCGCAGAGGATGACGAGCTCCGGCTTGTGGGGGCGCTTTGGGCGTAGATGTGTCGTCAGGGGCACGCCGCCGGTCGACAGCGAGGCCCGTACGGTACGACGGAAGTCGAGGCGCCCTCGATGACCATGTTTGTTCTTGATGGTCAGCCTGCTGGCCAGCCGCCGGGCGAGCGGATACACCTCGCGACGGAGCTCAGCGAGTTCCGCCTTCGTCACCCGAAGAAAATCAAGCCGATCGATGGCCGGTTTAACGGCAGACCGAGCGATCCGTTCGATCCCCGAATCCTCCGCGATCCGCCGCCGCACCTCGGAAGCCACCGCTTCCTCAAATTTCCTAATATTTAACGATATTTCCTGACGTGCCAGCTTCTCCGGGAGCCCGCCACGCTCACTCAGCATCTGATTCAGCATCCGGAAAACCAACGTATCCGGCGAGAGCGCCCGCAACACCGAATACGAGAACCACGACTGCCGCCCCGGCCCCGCCGCAACCCGCCCAAACCGGCCAACCATCTCCCGTACGAATTCCCGAAACGCCGGATCATCCGGATTCCCCATCAACAACCTCTGCAGAATCCCCCGCAACTCCTCAACCGACGTACTCTCATCGTATTCCGCACGCTCCGGAGCACTTCCACCAGACATGACCGGCGGAAACCACAGATCAAACAACACATCAAACCCCGCCCGATGCACCGGCCGCTTGATCAACGTCGCCGCGTACGCCTCCCGCAGGCTCTCCCGATCCATCAGATCGATGACCATGAGGGCATTCGCCGCATCCAGCCCCTCAGCCAGCGAAACCGGAACCCCCGCCTCCCGCAACGCCCCGACGAACCCCACATGGCGGTCGAGCATCACGACAACCCCAGCTCCTTGACCGCCCGCCCATGATCTGAATGATGCTTCAACACGACACCGAGCGTCTCCCCGATCGTGTCCTCATTCAGCTCTTCCCGCCCCAACGCCAGTAACGTCTGCCCCCAGTCAATCGTCTCCGCGATGCTCGGCGATTTCTTGAGCTCCAAACTCCGAAGCGTCGCCACAGTTCTTGCGAGCTGTTCCGCGAGGTTCCCCGAAAGCCCTGGCACCCGGGTCAGCACGATATCCCGCTCCCGCTCCGGCGTCGGATATCCCAGATGCAGATACAGGCACCGCCGCTTCAGCGCCTCACTCAATTCTCGCGTCGCATTCGACGTGAGCACCACATACGGCTTCCGCACCGCCGCGATCGTCCCGAGCTCCGGAATGGTCACCTGATAATCCGAGAGAATCTCCAGCAGCAACCCTTCGACCTCGACATCCGCCTTGTCGATCTCATCGATGAGCAACACCGTCGGCGCGTCACTCCGAATCGCCTTCAACAGCGGCCGCTCCAGCAGAAACTCCTCCGAGAAAATATCCCCCCAGGCGTCGTCGTCCGCCTGAATCCGCAACAACTGCTTCTTGTAATTCCACTCATAAAGCGCCCGCGCCTCATCCAGCCCCTCATAACACTGAAGCCGCACCAGCTCCGCCCCCGAAGCCCCCGCCACCGCTTTGGCCAGCTGCGTCTTCCCC
>NZ_BLAF01000018.1:23975-159805 GCF_009687885.1 Acrocarpospora pleiomorpha | reverse complement strand
CCCCAACGCCCCCGCCAGGAACACCGACGTCGCGATCCCGTCATCCGCCAGGTAGTCCACCCCCCGCAGCCGCTCCCCAACCTCCGGAACCCCCGCGAACCACGACATCCCAGCTCCCTCACCCGGACCGAATGTTGTTCTACTTTAACCCGTTTCGACCGCCCGTCGCAGTGCGGTAATCTTGAGGAGTTCAAGCGCCGCTAGCTCAGTTGGTTAGAGCAGCTGACTCTTAATCAGCGGGTCCGGGGTTCGAGTCCCTGGCGGCGCACGCAAAAGAAACCCCAGTGCACATGTTGTGGGCTGGGGTTTCTTTGCTTTCTGATCGACTTTGGCAAGCTACACCGGGCTCCTACGGGCATTTTTGATCTTCGGTGTGCTCCGTGTGTGCTCGAGCGTATCGATGTCGTATTCACGGAGATCGTTGATCTTCACTAGCATGGTTACGCTATGTGATGGGTGAGGCCTCGCGGGATGTTGGTGTGTCCGTCAGCCGAAAACTCGGTGCCTTGCTGGTCCTATTCCATGGGTCCGCTGCCGCCTCCAAGTCGAGCAGGCGTAAGGATCGCCGGTGATATGAACCAGAGCCACTGACTGACATCCGGCTCCGAATCTCACCACAAAGCCAGTGACCGCATCTTGGGAGATGGTGGCTAGAACGCAGCCGCCACCAGAGCGGGCTAGGACTGATCGAGCATCCTACGGCGTAGTGGCGTGGATGCCGGCCAAGACGACGTCGACAATCTTCTCGGCCACCTCGCGGGTGAAGGGGTGGCGTCGCCGGTTGATGTATAGGTACACCGGCCCGGACAGCAGTTCGGTGAGGAAGTAGCTGTCAACAGGGGGGATTTCTCCCTTGTCGACGGCGCTGTCGAATCGCCGGCGGGCGGTGTCGAGTCGTTGGTCGTAAGCAACCCGAACTGCCTCATCGAGATCCGTGTTCCCGGGAGACGCGATGGCGGCCTGCGACAGGGCCCGGCCGATCGAGCTCGACAGACGCTCGGAGAACACCATCAAGAAGTCGACCAGGTCGCGGCGGAGGTTGCCGGAGTCGCGGAGAGGTGCAGAGTCCTCCGCGTACTGCAGCAGCGCGTCGCTGACGAGTTCGGCGCGGTCCGGCCAGTTGCGGTAGACGCTGTTCTTGTTGACTCCGGCGAGTTCGGCGATCTCTTCGTAGCGCAGGCCAGCCACGCCGTTTCGGGCAACGAGCTCCGTCGTCGCCGCGAGGATCTGCGACCGCACCCGAGCGTTACGGCCGCCCGGTCGGGCTGCCGGTCGTGTGCCGGCGTCGGTCGTCTCTGCGGTCTCCACGTTCTCCGGCACGCCTCTGATTTTCACATCTACCTCTCTGTAGACACCAGGGTGGATCGCGGCTACCTTAAAGCGACGATCAGTCTCTTTTAAGGATGTGAGCGTTGTGGAGCCCACCTATCCGAGCGCCCCGGGCGACTTCGTGCTCTTCCAGACGGTCGGCACCGCGGAGCCCCTCACTCCGCACCGCATCCGCAACGTGGGTGACACGGCGGTCACCCACTACATCATCGAGTTGATCAGCGAGCGATCGCCGAGTGAGATGCCCGGGGAGACCAACGGCCGGGGAACGTTCGTCGACGGGAACTCCGGGGCGCAGGCATGACCACCGCGCTGAACACGGTAAAGGCCGGCGAGATCGAGATCGCCTACGCGGAGTCCGGTGCCGGCGAGCCGGTGATCCTGCTGCACGGCGGCGAAAGCACCCACATCCAGTACGACACGTTCCGGCCCCTGCTCGGTGACGGCATCCGTGCGATCGCCTACGACCAGCGCGATTCCGGAGCGTCGGTCAACCCGCCCGACTCGTACGGCATCCCCGACCTGGCCGAGGATTGCGCCGCGCTCATCAGGGGACTCGGGTACGAACGAGCGCACATCTTCGGATCCTCGTTCGGTGGCTTCATCGCCCTGCAGGTCGCGGTATCGGTGCCCGACGTCGTGCAATCGCTGACGGTCGGCGCCACCTTCTCCGACGCCTCGGCCCTGCAAGCACCTGTGGCCTCCGAGATCATCGAGCTGTCGCCGTCGCAGCGCGATGCGCAGATGCTCGCCTTCGCCCTGTCCGAACGCGGGCAAGCGGACGAGAAGTTGGTGGCCGAACTTCGGTCGATATTGGTCCACCGCTCACCGGAGGCGGATGCGCGGCGACTGGCCGCGATCCCAGGCTTCGACCTCACCAAACGCCTACCCGAGATCACGGCGCCGACCCTGCTCATCTACGGCGAGGACGATCCCGCGGCTCGTCCCGAAATCGGACAGAAGATCGCCGACGCGATCCCTGGGGCGAGGCTGGAGGTGATTCCGGGGGCGCGCCACGGAATCACGATGGAGTTCGCACGAGAAACCGCCCAGTTGCTCCGCGATTTCGTGCTCGCCCACCCGTCGCAGCCAGCGCGGTAAAAGTCCCCGGCTCATCGTCACTGTTGTGGAGATCGCATGAAAATTCTTGTCTCCGGCGCGGGCGTCGCCGGCCTCTCACTCGGGCGTGATCTCGGGATGCGAGGTCATCACGTCACGATCATCGAGCGGGCGGATCGGCTCCGTGGCAACGGTTCGCCCATCGACGTCCGCGGCGATGCGATCGAGGTCGCCGAGAAAATGGGCATCCTGCCCGCGGTCCGCGACGCGCGTATCCGAATGACCGAGCAGGTGCATTTCGTCGACGAAGACGGCACGGCCGTCGGCAGGTTGCCCGCCGACATCGGCGATTCGTCCGACGACATCGAGATCGCCCGCGAGGACCTGTCCCGGATCCTGGCCGACGCGCTGCCCGAAACCGTGGACCTGCGTCTGAGCGAGTCGGTGAACTCGATCGCCGAGCACGACGACGGCGTGGATGTCGGGTTCGCTTCCGGCAATTCGGAGAGCTTCGATCTCGTCCTCGGCGCCGACGGTATGCACTCGGCGGTGCGGCGGCTCGTGTTCGGTCCGGAGCAGGACTGGATTCGGCATCTCGGTCTCTACGTCGCCATCATCGACATGCCCGGCGAGGCTGATGCCGAAGCCGAGCGGATCAATCCCATGTACAGCTATCCCGGGCACCTGGCCGGCATCGCCCGGTTCAAGGACAGGGCAATCGGTCTCCTGATGTTCGCGTCGGATCCCATCGACTACGACTACCGCGACGTCGAAGCGCAGAAGAAAATCCTGTTCGACCAGTTCGCCGAATGCCGCTCGTGGAAGGTCCAGACGATCCTCGACGCGGTGCGCGCTGATCCCGATATCTACTTCGATTCGGTCAGCCAGATTCACATGCCCACCTGGCACCGGGGCCGGGTCGCGCTCGTGGGCGATGCCGCCCATTGCGCATCCCCTCTCGCGGGCCGGGGCACGTCCCTGGCGATGACCGGGGCTCAGTTCCTCGCTGAGGAGCTCGAGCGATCGGATGGAGACCACGTCACGGCGTTCCCGCGCTACGAGGCCCGCCAACGGCCTTATGTCGAATTCGCCCAGGGCACGGTCGAAGGTGGTGGTGCGCTTCTCGTGCCACCCACTCAGGAAGCGATCGTCGCGCGGAACCAGCTGCTCCAGCCGGTCGCGGTCGGTCAGTAGCGCGCCGATGGGGCCCGATAGCGAATACACCCGGCCGCTGACGCGTGTGTGTGACGCTGCCGATGAGCTCGCCGGATCGACGATTCCAGACCCTTACCGCTGGCTGGAGGACGACAGCGAAGAGACCCGCCAGTGGCAGGCGGAACAAGCAGCGCTGGCGGCACGCTACGTGCGGGACAGGGGACAGCTGGACGCCGTGCGCGAGTCGGTGCTGCGGCATCGGGCCCCACGGTTCGCCGACGTTCCGGTTCAGACGAAGTCCGGATGGTTCCGATCCGAGGTCGTGGAGGGCGTGACCCGCGTGGTGGTCGGGCGCGAGCCGTATCGGGACGAACGGATCGTCGTCGAGTTCCCTGCCGAGGAACTCGGCTCCGAGCCTCCGTCCCTG
Organism: Acrocarpospora pleiomorpha; assembly: GCF_009687885.1. Taxonomy (GTDB): domain Bacteria; phylum Actinomycetota; class Actinomycetes; order Streptosporangiales; family Streptosporangiaceae; genus Acrocarpospora; species Acrocarpospora pleiomorpha. The sequence goes on along the minus strand of NZ_BLAF01000018.1, from coordinate 155,835 downwards.
CCGTGGTTCGCACCGTCCCCGGACGGCGAGGTCCTGGCCGTCGGCATCTGCCGGGACGGGAGCGAACACAACCAGATCGCGTTGTACGACGTGCGCACCGGGGCGCGGCTCCCGGACAGCATCGAACGCGTCCTGCACGACGGCTGGGTCGGTGGCGTCGTGTGGCTTCCCGACTCCAAGGCATTCTTCTACCTGGCCCTCGTCGGTCCGCTGTCCGATTTTCGGCAGGAGGTCTTCTACCACCGGCTCGGCGAACCTGCCGCCACGGAACCCGAGAAGGTCCCGCTGCCGGAGGACTTCCGGGAGTACATCCTCGTCCAGATTTCCGACGACGGACGCTGGGCAACCGCAGTGGGTGGCCGGCGCGCACCCGTTGCCCTCGCTCGCTGTCGACTGACCGCCATGGGACGAGAGTGGGAGCCGTTCGTCACGGTGGCGGACGGCGCGTTCTACGGACACATCGTCGGCGACGACTACGTAGCGGTGACGACGGTCGGCGCCGACCGAGGCCGAATGGTCTCGGTCGCGATGGATTCCGTCGCCCCGGCCGATCCTGGAACGTGGCGCGAAATCGTCGGAGAGTCGGATGCGGTCATCCGCGGCACGACCCGCGTGGGCGATGAGCTCTACGTGTCGGAGTGGATCGACACCTACTCGCGCGTGCGGGTGATCTCGCCTGACGGCGCCGAGGTGTGCCGTCTGGAACTCCCCGGCAAGGGTGCGGCGGGCGAGCAGGCGCAACCGTTGATGCAACTGGTGGCCCGCGTCGGCCAGGAGCACTTCGTTTTTCCGTTCGCGACCTTCACGGCGTCGTGGGGTGTCTATCGGCATGACCGCTCCACCAACCGGCTCGACGTGCTGCGCGAACCTGCGGTGCGGCTCGACGGCGTGACTGTGGAGGATCGGTGGGCCACGTCGGCGGACGGGACTCGCGTCCCGTACCACGTCGTCTCGCGGTCCGACGTGGCCGAACGGCCGGACCGGCCGACGCTGGTCTACGCACACGGTGGCTTCAACGTTGGTCTCTCGCCGGTCTACCAGATACAGGCGGGGGTGATCGTCGACGCAGGTGGGACCTACGTGCACGCACACCTGCGCGGCGGGGGAGAGTTCGGCCTCGCCTGGTGGAACGGAGGGCGCCGCGACTGCAAGCAGAACACGTACGACGATCTCTACGCAGTCGCCGAGGACCTCATCGCGAGCGGTACCACGTCGAGTTCCGCGCTCGGGTTGACGGGCTTCTCCAACGGAGGACTCACCGCGTGCGTCGCGGTGACCCAGCGACCGTCGCTGTGGCGGGTAGCAGTTCCCCGGGTACCGATCACCGATCTCCTCGGCGCATTCCGGTCGTCGTATCTCAGCGTCACGGCACGGGAGTTCGGCGAGACGGCCGACGCGGACGGCGTCGCGCACCTCATGTCGATATCGCCGTACCACCTCGTCCGAGATGGCACCGACTATCCCGCCGTGTACGTCGATGCCGGCGTCAACAATCCGCGGTGCCCGCCGTGGCAGGCCCGGAAATGGGCCGCCCGGATGCAGGCGGCGCAGGCGGGGACCGCGCCGATTTTGCTCCACATCTGGAACGACGCGGGACACGGCTGGGCAACGCCCGTCGAGGTCGAGATCGCGCAAGAGACCGAATGGCTGGCATTTGTTCTGAACGAACTCGGTGTCCGCCTGTGAGGGGCCGCGACCCGTCAGGATCGGCTCGTCGCGGCGGTCACCGCGCCGCGGAGAGGCCGAGCAGACGCGCGATCTTGAGGCTCTGGTGCAGGGCGAGGCGGTCTTCGCCGTTGTCCAGGTCGACGTCGGCGATCTCCTGGATGCGGCGCAGCCGGTAGTACAGGCTGGCGCGCTGGATGCACAGCAGCTCCGCGGTGCGTTTGGCGCTGCCGGCGTTGTCGAGGAAGGTCTCGAGCGTTGACGTCAGGGCGTCGTTGCCGGAGTCGTGATCGCGGAGCTTGTGCAGTCCGGGGTGCAGGCTGAGGCGCAGATCCTCGGGAGTGACCCGGGCGAGCAGGCTGTAGACCCCGAGTTGCCGGTGGTGCACGACGCTGCCGAGCACTCGGACGACAGAGGCGACGTCGGTGGCCCTCCTCGCCTCGACGTAGGAGGCATGGCAGTCGGCGAGCGCCTTGCGCTTGTCTCCGATGCCGACCCAGCATTCCGGCCGCGCCCGTCCGGTCTCGCGGTCGACGGTGTCGCGAAGTATCGTGCCGAGGTCGGTGAGTCCGGCTTCGGATCTCGGACCGAGGTGCGACACGATCAGCACGCCGTGATCGGGCCGCTCGAGCTGGATGGCGTGGCCCGCCGGAAGCCGCCGCCGCGCCCGGTCCAGCCCCACGGCGATGGCCAGCCGGTCCTTGTCGGCCAGCGGCTCCGCGGCGGGGTGCGGCATGGTCACGGCGAGCACGGCGACGGGCCCGGCGGCGAGCAGGTCCTCGTCGACGAGGCTGGCGGCCGCCTCGCTGCGCAGCTGCGGGTCGGTGGTGAGCAGATCGCGGGCGAGTTCCCGCTCCCGGCGGCGATCGAGCTCGCCGAGCAGGAACCGGCGGTGCAGCACCAGCGCCGCGTCTTCGGCCGTCTCGCGCAGCAGGTCCGCGTGTGCCTCGCTGAGGGGCCCTTCCGATTCCAGCAGCCACAGGAAACCTTGCAGGACGTTCTCGTATCGCACGGGGATCCCGATCCGCGCGATGGCGAGGCCGAGTTCCGGCCGTGCGGGAAGGGTGAAGATGTCGCGGGACTCCCAGGCCCCGAAGCTGGCGACGTACTGGAGGAATGCTTTCGGGAACGCCCTGCGCACGAGCGACTCGACCCGCGCCGGATCGACCTCACCCGGATGCGTCGTGGTGACGAGAATGTGGAGGTTGGAGTCGTCGAGCGCCACCGATCGGCCGAGGCGGTCGCCCACGCTGTCGACGAGCTGCTGCAGGTCCGCGATCACGGGCCAAGGCTAGCCTCATTGATTTGACAAAAACAACCACCTCACATTTTGACGTTTCTCGGTTATGGGCTGCGGGCCCGCCTGGCTACGTTGGCCTGGTCAACACAATGGTCGACCCATGAGTGCGAGGCAGTGGCGATGTCCGGAGACCGAGGCGGGAGCGTGGGGGGCTCGAGCGCGCTCGTGAGCGAGTTGCCTGAGCATGCGTCATTGCTGTGGCGTAATCCGGACCCGAAGCCGTCGTACGACGTCGTGATCGTCGGTGGTGGCGGGCACGGCCTGGCGACCGCCTACTACCTGGCGAAGCAGCACGGCATCCGCAATGTCGCGGTGCTGGAGAAGGGGTGGCTGGCGGGTGGCAACATGGCCCGCAACACCGCGGTGATCCGATCGAACTACCTGTGGGACGAGAGTGCCCGTATCTACGAGCATTCGCTGCAGCTGTGGGAGACGCTCGAGCAGGAGCTGGAGTACCCGTTGCTGTTCAGCCAGCGCGGGCTGCTCGGACTTGCGCACAACGTGCAGGACGTCCAGGAGGGCAAGCGGAGGGTCTACGCGAACCGGCTCAACGGCATTGACGCGCAGTGGCTGGAGCCGGACGAGATCGCGAAGGTCTGTCCAATCGTCAATCTCTCCCAGGACATTCGTTATCCGGTTCACGGTGCGACGTTTCAGCCGCGGGCCGGTATCGCCAAACATGATCACGTGGCGTGGGGCTTCGCTCGGATGGCGGACCGCCTCGGTGTGGATCTCGTGCAGAACTGCGAAGTCACCGGCATCGACGTCCGCCAGGGCCGGGTGGTGCGAGTGCAGACGACCCGGGGGGCGATCTCGGCTGAGAAGGTGGCGTTGGCGACGGCCGGGCACTCCTCGGTGGTGGCCGGCCTGGCCGGCATCCGTCTGCCACTGCAGAGTCATCCGCTGCAGGCGCTCGTCTCGGAGCTGCTCGAACCGGTACATCCGACGGTGGTGATGTCAGGATCCGTGCACGTGTACGTGTCGCAGGCCCACAAGGGCGAGCTCGTCGTCGGAGCCGGCATCGATGCCTACACCGGGTATGGCCGGCGGGGGGCGTTCCACATCATCGAGCGGCAGATGGCCGCCGCGGTGGAACTGTTCCCCGTGTTCGCCCGGGCGCATCTGTTGCGCACCTGGGCCGGCATCGTCGACGTGTCACCGGACGCGTCGCCGATCGTGGGCCTGACGGACGTCGAGGGACTGTATCTGAACTGCGGCTGGGGGACGGGCGGATTCAAGGCGACGCCCGGTATCGGCTGGTGTCTGGCCGACACCATCGTTCACGACGCGCCCCACCCGTATGTCGAGCCGTTCACTCTGGAGCGGTTCACCACCGGTGCGCTGATCGCCGAGCACGGCGCGGCCGGTGTCGCGGGCGTCGCCCACTGACCGCCCGACCGCGCAATCTGTTCTGTGGAGCTGTGTGATGCTGCTGATCAAGTGCCCGTGGTGCGGGCCCCGCGACGAGGTCGAATTCCGCTACGGAGGCCAGGCCCATCTCGCGTACCCGCCCGACCCGTCGCGGCTGACGGACGCGCAGTGGGCGCATGTTTTGTACTTCCGGGACAACCCGAGCGGGCCGTGCGCCGAGCGGTGGCTGCACGTGGCGGGATGCCGTCAGTGGTTCAATGCGGTACGCGACACGGTCACGTACGAGATCCTCGCGGTGTACCGGCCGGGCGAGGCGGCACCGCCCCTGACCGGCGCGGCCCCGGGCGGCCCACGCGCAACGGACGCGGCTCGATGACGCCGACGCCCCGGGTACCGGGCCGCGGCCGGGTCGTTTCCGGCGAGACGCTGCGATTCCGCTATGACGGTCAGGACTACACCGGCCGCCGCGGCGACACGCTGGCCTCGGCCCTGCTGGCCAACGGGGTGCACCTGGTGGGGACCAGCATCAGGTACGGCCGGCCGCGCGGCATCTTCGGCGCCGGTGTCGAGGAGCCGAACGCCCTCGTCCAGATCGAGCAGCCGTTCGGCGAGCCAATGCTCACTGCGACCACGATCGAGCTGCACGACGGGCTGATCGCGCGCGGCCTGCGGGGCCGGGGCCGGCTGTCGCCGGACCCCGACCCGGCCCGCTACGACGCGATCCACGCGCACTGCGATCTACTGGTCGTCGGCGCCGGGCCGGCCGGGCTGCTCGCCGCGCTGACCGGGGCCCGCGCGGGCGTCCGGGTGGTGCTGGTCGACGATCAGCCAACGGCCGGCGGAGCCCTGCTCGGCGGTACCGAAACGCTCGACGACGCCCCCGCGGCGGACTGGGCCGCCCGGGTGGTCGCGGAGCTGGCGGCGCATCCGCTGGTCCGGGTGCTGCCGCGCACGACCGCGCTCGGCTACTACGACGGGCTCGTGCTGGCGCTGGAGAAACGCACGGACCATCTGGGCGAGTCCGCCCCGGCACGGACGTCGCGGCAGCGCGTCTGGCGGATTCGGGCCCGGCACGTCATCGTAGCCACCGGGGCGCACGAACGGCCGATCGCCTTCGCCGACAACGATCGGCCGGGAATCATGCTCGCCTCCGCCGCCCGCGGCTACCTCAACCGCTTCGGCGTACTGGCCGGGCGGCGGGTGGCGGTGTTCACGACCAACGACAGCGCCTATGCCGCCGCGATCGACATGGCCGACGCCGGGGCGAGGGTCGCCGCGGTGATCGATGCTCGCGCCGCCGCGCCGGCCGCCTGGGTCGCGCAGTGCCAGCGGCGCGACATTGAGACCCGGGCCGGTCAGGTGGTGATCGGCACCACCGGCCGGACCCGGATCACCGCCGCGCACGTGGCCGGCTGGGCGGACGGGAAGCCGAGCGGCGGCCGCGACGGCGTCGCCTGCGACCTGCTGCTGGTGTCCGGCGGCTGGAACCCGACGGTGCACCTGTTCAACCACGCCGGCGGCGCGCTGCGCTACGACCCGGCAATCGGCGCACTCGTTCCGTCGGGCCCCCGGCCCACCGTCCGGGCCGCTGGCGCGGCCAACGGCGTGTTCACGCTGTACGGCTGCCTGCGCGACGGGGCCGAGGCCGCGCGGGCGGCGCTCAGCGCGCTCGGGCGCAGCAGCAGGGAGGCGACATTGCCGGCCGCACCGCCACCCGGGCCGGGAGCTCCGGCTCAGGTGCTGTGGTCGGTACCCGATCCCGACGACGAGGCGTGGGGTGCGACCGCCTTCGTCGACCTGCAGCGCGACGCGACCGTGGCCGACGTGCTGCGCGCCACCGGGGCGGGTATGCGCTCGGTCGAGCATGTCAAGCGGTACACCACGATCGGCACCGCACATGATCAGGGAAAGACCTCGGGCATGCTCAGCACCGGTGTGCTGGCCGGGTTCTTCGGCGTCGATGTGGCGGAGCTCGGCGCGACCACGTTCCGCCCGCCGTACCTGCCGGTGGCGTTCGCCGCGCTCGCCGGGCGGGACCGGGGACAGCTGTTCGACCCGGTCCGGTCCGGGCCGCTGCAGGCGTGGCACACCGCCAGCGGCGCGGTGCTCCAGGACGCGGGGCAGTGGAGGCGGCCCCGCTACTACCCGCGGCCGGGCGAGGACATGCCGGCCGCGACGGCGCGCGAGTGCCGGGCCGTGCGCGAGCAAGTCGGGCTGACCGACGCCTCAACCCTGGGCAAGATCGCCGTTCACGGGCCCGACGCTGCGATCCTGCTCGACCTGATGTACACCAACCTCATGAGCAGCTTGAAGGTGGGCTGCATCCGCTACGGCGTGATGTGCGGTCTCGACGGGGTCGTCATCGACGATGGTACCGTCGCGCGGATCGCCGAGCACGAGCATCTGCTCACCACCACGACCGGCGGTGCCGCACACGTCCTCGACTGGATGCAGGAGTGGTCGCAGACCGAGTGGCCGCACCTGCGCGTCAGCCTGACGGCAGTGACCGAGCACTGGGCGACCTTCCCCCTGGCCGGCCCGCGCGCCCGGGACGTGCTCGCCGCGGTCGCGCCCGGGCTCGGCCTGTCCAACGCGGCGTTTCCCCACATGACCTGGCGCGACGCCGAGGTCGTGGGAGTGCCGGCCCGGCTGAGCCGGATCAGCTTCTCCGGCGAACTGGCCTACGAGGTCAGCGTCGACTCCTGGCACGCGCAGTCCGTGTGGGAGGCGTTGCTCGCCGCGGGCGAGCCGTTCGGGATCACCCCATACGGCCTGGAGGCGACGCTCGTGCTCCGCGCCGAGAAGGGCTTCCCGATCATCGGCCAGGACAGCGACGCGACCACCACGCCCCACGACCTCGGCCTGGCCTGGGCCGTGTCGGACAAGAAAACCGACTTCATCGGCCGGCGGTCGTTCGCCCGCCCGGAGAACCGGCGACCCGACCGCAAGGGCCTCGTCGGCCTGCTCCCGGCCGACCCGCGGGTGCTGCTGCCCGAGGGCGCTCAGCTCATCGCAACGAGCGTCGTACCCGAGCCGCCGGTGTCGATGCTGGGCCACGTCACTTCGAGCTACTACAGCGTCGCGCTGGACCGCTCGTTCGCCCTGGCACTGGTCCGCGGCGGGTCCGAGCGGATCGGTGAAACGCTCTACGTGCCGGTAGAGGACACCGTCATCCCGGTCACTGTCACGGACCGGGTGTTGTACGACAAGGAGAACGCCCGCCGTGACGGCTGATCTCATCATCGCCCGCAGCCCGCTCGAGGAGTGGACGTCGGCCTTCGCCCGGTTGCCCGCCGGCATCGCCCTGCGCGAGGTGCCGCTGCTGACGCAGCTGTCGTTGCACCTGTTCGCCGACGGCCCGGCCGCCGAGGCCGTCACCGGGGTGCTCGGAACGGCGCTGCCGACGACGCCGTGCACCTACCTGGCCACCCCGGACATCGCCGTGCTCTGGATGAGTCCGCGCGAGTGGCTCGTCCTCGCCCCGCCCGCCCGCCCGCAGGAGCTCGCGCGGTCGCTGCGCGCCGCCGTCGGCCCGGAGGCCGGCGCGATCGTCGACGTCTCGGCCCAGCGGACCACCCTGGACCTCTCCGGGCCCCTGGCGTCCGAGGTGCTCGCCCGCGGGTGCTCGATCGACCTGCATCCGAGCGTCAGCCCAGCGGGGACGTGTGCGCAGACGCTGCTCGCCCTCGCCCGCGTGGTGCTGCTCGTCCGGGACGACACGGCGACCGATTTCCGGCTGCTGGTCCAGTCCTCCTACGCGGCCTACGTGGCGGCGTGGTTGTTGGACGCCTGCGCCGAATACCGGGACGACGAGTCATGAGCGATGCGCCCGCGAACTCCCACTTCGTGCTGACCGTGCGGTGCCCCGAGCGGCCAGGGATCCTGCACGCGATCACATCGTTCTTCGTCGAGCACGGTTGCGACATCAGCGAGCACCAGCAGTTCGACAACACCTTCCACGGACAGGTGTTCCTGCGCACCGGCTTCACCGGACCGCCGGCCGGGATCCCGGTGGAGCGACTGCGCGCCGCCTTCACCCCGACCGGCGATGCGTTTCAGATGGCCTGGCAGCTGTACGACGCGTCGCGGCGCCCCCGCTTGTTGATCATGGTCTCCAGGTTCGACCACTGCCTCACCGATCAAGCCGGCCGCTGAAGCTGGGTGCCGCTCAACGGCAACCGTACCGTGATCTTCGACTGACACCGAACGCCAACCCGGACCGAAGGAGAACAGAATGAGCGAGCAGACCTATTCACCCGCCGTCGGAGGGGTGATCCTGTACGAGAACGCGCGGGTCCGCGTCTGGGAGATGACCCTCCAACCCGGTGGGCAGTGCGAATTCCACCAGCACCATAACGACCACATCATCCTGTATCCGCAGGACGGCACCCTGCAGGGGCAGGAGGCGGGCGACGCCGACTGGGGCATCATCACCGAGCCCGTGCCCGGCTTCGTGCTCTTCCGCACCGTCGGCACCACGGCCCCGCTGCCCCCGCACCGGCTCCGGAACATCGGCGACTCGCCGGTCGTGCACTACATCATCGAGCTTCTGGAAAAGTCACCGAGCATCGAATCGCAGCCGTATGAGCACAATGACCGCGGCCGGTTCGAGCTCCCCTCCCGCACCGACTGAACCGGAACGAGAATCCATTGGGATACACCGTCCGCGCCGGGACGCTGTTCGACGCCACCCGTGACGAACCCGAGCGCAACGTCATCATCGCCGTCCAGGGCGAACGATTCGGGACGATCTCGCCCAGGCCCGCGCACCCGGGTCCGGGCGACGACCGTGACCTGGACCTATCCGGCTACTTCGTGCTGCCCGGGTTGATCGACGCCCACACGCACCTCGGGCAGGCGCTACCGGTCGCAGCCATACGCGACGAGGGCCTGCTGTCGGTGGCCGGCATCGCGGCGGGGATCTTCCGCAACTGCGGGCTGTGCCTCGACGCGGGCGTCACTACCGCCCGCGACCTGGCCGGTCTCGACGGAGGCATCGTCCAGGCGGTCGACGCGGGCCTGCTGCGGGGACCGCGAATCTTCCCCTCCGGGCCGGCGCTGGCCCAGACCGGCGGCCACGGCAGCGGCCACACGCCCTACCGGATGACCGACGCCGCGCTGTGCATACCGGGCCTGTTCCAGCGAGCACTGGTGTGCGACGGCGCCGACAGTGTCCGGCTCGCGGCGCGGACCGCCCTGCGACGGGGCGCGACTCAGCTCAAGGTATACGGCAGCGGTGGCGTGGTCTCCTTCGCCGACGGCCCCGGAGACGTCCACTTCACCGTGGACGAACTGCGGGCGGCGGTCGAGGAGGCCGAGGCGCGCGACACCTACGTGACTTCGCACGCCCACAACGTCGAGGCCATCCGGCGGGGCCTCGCGGCCGGAATCAGATGCTTCGAGCACGGCACCTATCTCGACGAACCGGCCGCGCAGCTTATGGCGCGTCACGGCGCGGCGCTGGTGCCCACGTTCATGGTGGTGGCGGTGATGCGCGAGCGCCGCGACGCCTGGGGGCTGAGCGCCGAGGTGCTCGACAAGCTCGCCGGCGTCGGCGAGGCGATGGCGAATGCGCTGCGTCTCGCCCGAGCGGCGGGAGTGCGCATCGGATCCGGGTCGGACCTGCTCGGTGCCGAACAGGCCGGCCGGGCGCTGGAGATCGAATTGAAGTCGCGCGTCATCGGCTTCAAGGAGGCGCTGCGCGCCGCGACCCTCGGCAACGCGCAGATCATGGGCATTGACGGCGACCTCGGCTCCGTCGAGCCCGGCAAGCTGGCCGACCTGATCGCCGTCGACGGCGATCCCCTTGCCGATCCGGCCGTGCTCTCGGATCCGGACCGGGTGAAGCTCGTCATGAAGGCGGGCCAGGTCGTCAAGGACATCAGGTCCCGGAAGTTTGATGACTGAAGCTGCACCGGCGAGGTGAACAGGCGATGTTTCCGATCAGGGCCGCCACGACGGCCGGCGCGGTCGAAACCGCCTAACAGCGACTCCTGTGCGGGCGACGCTCGTACCGGGCTGTGCTCGGCGAAGGCACCCGAGCGATCGCCCACGACCAGCGGGATACCGGACACATACGCAATCCGAAGACGCATGCCGGTTCGGGTGTCCATCAGCAGCGCCCGAACCAGATGACGCGCCCGCGGAACCTGATCGACCGTACCGGGGAAAACCTTCCGCCACAGCAGCGCACTCTGATAGCTGCGTCCCCGTACCGAGGCCCAGACCGGCTCCGGCCGAAGCTCGAGAAACCCTGTTTCTCCCATGTCACCGTCCCCTCCGTCCCAGGTACGGTTGATCGACTCGGAGCTATTTGTCCAGTCCAAAGTCCTGGGACCTGACGGTATGCCTCCGCCCGTCTGTGGTGTTTTCGATCTTCGGTGTGCTCGCGGTCGGCGACCTCCGGTGAGGGCCGACACCTCATCGCGCTTTCGCTTTATGCGTTCTCACTCGCCGCCTTTTCAATGAGGGCCACGGTCGGGTCCGGATGTGAGACGAACACCAGGTGCGAGGCGCCCTCGACTACCTGGACCTTCGCGCCGGAGCGCTGGGCCATGAACTCCTGCGCCGCCGGCGGGATGATCCGGTCGGCACCGCTGATCAGGTTGTAGTTCGGGATCGTGTGCCAGGCCTGCGGGCCGGCGGCGGGCTCGCCGAGGGCGGCGCCGGTGGCCGGGCGCTGCGTGATCGCCAAGAGCGCGGCTTCCTCGGCGGGCAAATCCCCCGCGAAATGGGGATGGAACACTCGCGGGTCGATGTAGAGGTCGACCTGCCCGCCGGGCAGTGGCACGGGTTTGAGGGACTCGCCCACGGTGCTGCCCGGGAACTTCTCGACCAGCCCCTGGACGCTCTCGCCCGTCTCCGGCACGAACGCCGCCAGGTAGACCAGCGCCTTCACCTCGGGGTTCCCGGTGGCGGCGGTGGAGATGACGGCGCCGCCGTATGAGTGGCCGACCAGCACGATCGGTCCCTCGATGCTGTCCAGCAGAGCCTTGACCTGCTCCGCGTCGGAGGAGAGCCCCCGCAGCGGGTTCGGCGCGGCGACGACCGGATAGCCGTCGGCGACAAGTCGCTTGACGATCGCGGCGAAGCCGCTGCCGTCCGCGAAGGCTCCGTGCACGAGCACGATTGTCGGTCTCTTGTGTGCCATTCCTCTACCTCTCATGATGCGATAGCGGAAAGCTACGCTGACGCACTGAACGGGAAATGGACGTGAACGAGCGCCGTTCCGCAGCGGGATTCCCAGATCGTTCAGTCCGTATCAAGTCGGCTCCGCCAATCTGGCTCCAGGAGGACGGACTAGCCAGGGGCGTGGATGGTCGCGTACGAGGAAGCCGACGTTGAGGAAGCCGACGTTGAGGAAGCCGACGTTGAGGAAGCCGACGTTGAGGAAGTAGACGTCGTCGTGATCGGTTCGGGTATGGGCGGTCTCGCCGCGGCCCGTACGATCGCGCAGTTCGGCGGGAAACGCGTTCTTGTTCTCGAGCAGCACTACACGCTCGGCGGGATGACGCACGAGTTCTCCCGGGCCGGGCGATACCAGTTCGGCACCGGGCTGCACTACATCAGCGCGAACGCCGGCCCATTCCTCGAGTTCATGACGGACGGGCGGGTGCAGCTCTCGCCACTGCCGGACGACTACGACGTCCTGCACTTCCCTGGGTTCGATTTCGCCGTCCCCGCCACGAAGGAACGGTTCCGGGCGCGTCTCGCGGAACGGTTCCCGGCCGAGGCCGACGCCATCGACGGCTTCTTCCGAACCACACGCCGGGCCATGGCCGGGCTCGCGGCGCGCAATGTCTTCGCGTCCTTCCCCGCCGGCGTACGAAAAATGGGTTTGCCCATTGTCGAGCGGCTCTTCCCGTCGACGTATCGATCGTTGTGGGATCAGGTCTCCCGCAGCTTCCGCGATCCGCGTCTGCAGGCGGTTCTCGCCGCGAGGTGGGGTCTTTACGGCATTCCGCCTGCATCGAGCGCGTTCGGCTATCACGCCGCGGTCCCGCTGACCTTCTTCATGGAAGGGACAGCGCACCCCGTGGGCGGGCCCAAGGAGCTCAGCCGGATCATTCTGGAGATCCTGGAGCGGTACGGCGTGGTGCTGCGCCCCCGGCAACAGGTCAACGAGATCGTTGTCGAGCGCGGCAAGGTGGCCGGTGTCGACGTCGAGGACACCGGCACCGGTCGGCGCTACCGCGTACGAACGAACACCGTTGTCTCGGCGGCCGGGGTACGCAACACGTACGCCCTGATCGGAAAGAGCCAGGAACTGGCGGACCTGCCCGGGGAACCGTCGGCGGTCATGCTGTTTCTCGGGATGGACCGGTCGCCGACCGTGTTCGGGATACGCGGCGAGAACCACTGGTTCATGCCGGACCTCGACGACCACAACGGCTTCCACCACCCACCCGGGGAAGGCACGCTGTACGTCTCGTTCGCCTCGCTCAACAACCCGGCCGCCCGGTTCCACACGGTGGAGGTGCTGGAACTCGTCGATCCCAGGGCGGTCGACCAGTGGCGCGGGACGCCCGCGGAAGAACGACCGGACAGCTACCGCAGGCTCAAGGACGACCTGACCCGGCGGCTGATCGCCCGCCTGGAGGACCGATGGCCCGGCTTCGGGGAGGCGATCGCATTCGCCGAGCTCGCGACGCCGCTGTCGTTCGAGACCTATCAGCACAGCGTTCTCGGCTCCTTCTACGGTCTCGCGGCGACGCCCCAGCGGCTGCGGTCACCGCGGGCGGGATGCCGTACGCCCGTCAAGGGTCTCTTCGTGGCTGGGCAGGACGCCTGGGGCTCCGGCGTGGTCGGGGCGCTGGCCGGCGGGCTGATGGCCGCGAACGCGGTGCTCAAGCCGCGGCAGCTCGGGACCATGTGGCGAGCCATCCGCTCCGGCGGGGCACCCCCGGACCCGGCCACGCCCTGGCATGGATACCTGCGGGTGGCCGCGATCGAGACGCTGACCCCGACGGTCCGGCGGATCCGCCTCGGACCCCTGGACACCGGCGCGATGCCGTTCTCGTTCACCGCCGGGCAGTACCTGAAGGTCGACCTGCCTGTCGCCGTCGAGCCGATCGAACGCTCGTACTCGATCTGTAGTGGCCCCGGCGAGAACGGCTTCGTCGAGATCGCGGTCAAGCACGAGCCCGACGGGCTCGGCTCGACCTTCCTGCACGAAGCGCTGGAGGCCGGTCAGGCGTTGCGGGTGAGCGGCCCGCACGGCGAGTTCACTTGCGATCCCCCACATGACCTCACGGCCGGAACGCTGTTGCTGATCGCCGGGGGCGTGGGGATCACGCCACTGATGAGTGTGCTGGTCGCAGCCGCCGACGCTGGTCACACCGGGCGGATCGTGTTGCTGGCCAGCTTCCGGACCGAGGACGAGGTCGCCTTCCGGCCGGAGATCGAGGCGCTGCGGGAACGCCTGCCCGGGCTCGAGGTGTCGATCTTTGTGACCGGGCGGAAAGGCCGGATCGGCGTCGACGCGCTCCGTGCGTACACCGAAGATGCCTACCGAGTCCACCTCTGCGGACCGGCATCGATGATGCAGGACCTGATCGGTCACCTGACGGAACTGCGGGTGCCGCGCGAGGCCATCCACACCGAGGCGTTCGTGTCCGGCCGGAGCAAGGAGACCCGCCAGGAGAAGTCGCACGCCATCGCCCTGGCCGCCGCGGCGGCCGGCGTCACCGAGTTCACCATCGGCATAGTCGGCGGGGACCCGGCGTTCCCCTGTCACCCCGGACAGTCGGTCCTCGACGCCGCCAACGACGCCGACGTCCCGCTGCCCCAATCGTGCGGCGAAGGCGCTTGCGGCACCTGCCGCGTACGGGTCACCTCCGGCGCCTACGAGACCGACACCCGGGGGATGTTCTCCACCGACGAGCTGGCCGCGGGCTGGCGGCTGGCCTGCCAGACCCTACCCACCGAGGATCTGATGATCGCCCCTTAGCAGCGCCGCCACCAAGGCTGTCATTGGCGCGCTGGTGTTGCTACTGAGGCCCGGTGGACGATCGGGCATGGCAGTTCCAGGTGCTGGATGGGCAGGTCATGGTGTTCGAGGCGTTCGACCAGGTGCTGCACTGCCCAGACGCCCATCTGGTAATGCGGGAGCTGGAGTGTGGTGAGGCCGGGATGCAGTCCCTCGGCGATGATTTCCTGGTTGTCGATGCTGATGACGGACAGGTCTTTGGGGATGTCGAGGTTGAGTTCGCGGGCGGCGCGGTAGACGCCCATGGCCATGCGGTCGTTGTAGGCGAAGATGGCGGTGGGCGGGTTGGAGCCGGTCAGCAGTTGCAGGGCGGTTCGATAACCGCCGCTGGTTTCGGAGACGTCCGCCGCGACCAAGTCGCCGGTGAAGGGAATGTCTGCGGCGTTCAGGGCGTCGCGGTGTCCGTGGAGGCGACCGAGGGTTGCGGGTACCTGGTCGATGTTGGTGACGAAGCCGATGCGCCGGTGGCCGTGTCGGATGAGTTCCTGGGTGGCCACGCGTCCGGCGTTGTACTCGTCGGGGACGACCGAGGGCAGTGAGGCGTCGTCGGATGTGCAGTCCAGCAGGACGAGCGGTGTGCGGCCCAGGGAGGCAGGTGTGCTGACGCGGCGGTGGTACCACGTGGCGTAGATCACGCCGTCGACTTGGTGCTGGAGCAGGGTGCGGATCTCGCGTTCCTCGACGTCGGGGTCTTCGCCGGTGCTGTACAGCATGAGGACGAAGCCGAGCTCGGCGGCCTTCTCCTGGGCGCCGAGGATGATGCCGCCGGCGAACGGGGTGGTGGCGATGCGGTCGCTGAGCAGCGCCAGGGTCTGGGAACGCTGACGGCGCAGGCCGCGGGCCAGCCCGTTGGGTGTGTAGCCGAGCAGGGCGGCGGCCTCTTCGACACGACGTCGGGTTGCCTCGTTGACGCGGGCGCTCGAGACTCGGTTGAGCACGTGCGACACGGTGGTAGGGGACACGCCGGCCTGTAAGGCGACATCCTGGATGGTCGGTCTCGGTGTGGCCACGCTACGGCCCAACTCCTTCGCATGGTCGACACAGCCGTTTGCCAAATCGCTTTGGCAAAATTTTGCCGCCTCGGCCGGTATGGCGTCAAGGGGTGTCGCCGCATGACGTCCCGGTTAATCGGAGATTGCGGGCGAAGTCTTGACCGCAGGTTTCGGGGCCTGCTCTACTTCCGGAGACAAAACCATTTGGCAACGTTCGGCCGAGCGGATGGCGACTGGCCACTGACTCGGCGTGACTGTTGCGCGGCGCCCTCCCGTCGTGGAGTGCTGCTGTTCCCCTGGCGTCTTCGTGTAAGGAGCGCGGTGTGTGATGTACGTCAGTAAGAGATTCGCTGCGGTGAGTGCGGCTGTAGGGGTCAGCCTGCTGCTCGCCGCCTGTGGCAGTGACACCGGCACGGGGGCAACGGGGGTGAGCGGGACCTACCAGGCGCCCGCCTCGGACACGCGAGCGACCTTGACGATCTCGAACTGGGGCAATCCGGGCGACGAGAAGTTCTACGACGCCGCGATCGCCCGGTTCAACCAGCGGTACCCGAACGTCCAGGTCAAGAACAACTTCACCCAGGTGGTCAACTGGGGCGACTACATCAACAAGATCCAGGCGTCGATCGCGTCCGGTGACGCCCCGGACGTCATCAACATGGCGACCGAGGGGGTGGAGTACGGCCTGGACAAGACGCTGTTCCAGTCGTTGAACAACTTCATCAAGCAGGACAGCTCAGTGCAGGAACTGGTGAGCGATGTCAGCCCGGCCCTGCTGAACGGCTTCAGCAAGGATGGGCAGACCTATCTGCTGCCGAACAACTGGAACACCATGCTGGTGTACTACAACGCGGCGCTGTTCGAGAAGGCGGGAATCGCGCGGCCGAGCGACACGTGGACGTGGCAGGACTTCCTCGCCATCGCGAAGAAGCTGACCAGCGGCAGCGGCGGCAACCAGGTGTACGGCTTCAGCATCCCGACCTACACATTCGCCTACATGCCCTGGATCTACTCCAACAACGCCTCGACCGCTTCGGCGGATCTCAAGACCCCGACGCTGGACGCGCCGGGCACGGTCGAGGCGATCCAGTTCCTCGCCGATCTGGTGTTCAAAGAGAAGGTCGCACCGAACCCGACCGGCGGCGACCCGACGTCGCTGTTCCAGGCGGGCAAGGTGGCCATGACCGCGGCCCCGGCGAACCTGGCCGCGACATTGGTGGCCAACAAGGACTTTGAATACGACGTGCTGCCGATGCCGACGAACAAGTCGAACACGACCGTGTTCGGCGCCGCCGGGTTCGCCATGTACTCGGGCTCGAAGAACAAGGATCTGTCCTGGGAGTTGCTCAAGGAGCTGGCCAGTCAGCAGATGCAGACGCAATGGGCCGTCGGGGGAACATCGAACCCGACGACCAAGACCGCGCAGCAGTCGGAGGATTTCACCAAGAACAAGCCGCACCCGGAACTGTTCTACAACCAGATCGACCATGCCAAGCCGGTGGCGGCGCCGCCGTTCTTCGGCGCCATGGATGCCGCCTTCCAGAAGGCCATGACGTCGGTGTACGCCGGCGGGGACGTCCGCTCGGCGCTGAAGCAGGCCAACGACGAGGTCAAGTCGACCGTGGCGCAGAATGGCTGACACGGCCGTGGTTCGGCCGCCGGCGGATGCCTCCGCGGCATCCGCCGGCGATCCGGGCAAGTCCCGGCGCCGCCGCGAGGCGTTGAACGGGTACCTGTTCGTCGGCCCGTCGGTCATCGGGTTCCTGGTGTTCATCCTGGGCCCGCTGCTGGCGGTGATCTACTTCAGCTTCACCCGCTACGACGCGATCTCGCCCCCACAGTGGCGGGGGTTGGCCAACTTCGAGCGCCTGTTCACCGACGACCGGCTGCGGGAGGCGTACCTCAACACACTGATCTATGTCGCCGCAGCAGTGATCTTGATCAACGGTATCGCGCTGCTGCTGGCAGTGTTGATCAACCAACGCCTGCCCAAGCCGCTGACCTTGATTTTCCGTTCGGTCTACTTCTTCCCGTCGCTGGTCTCGCTGGTCTACGTCTCGTTGATCTGGCAGGCGCTGTTCCAGCGTGACACCGGTCTGGTCAACTACTACCTGGACACGGTGGGCGGTGAGCCGGTCAACTGGCTCAACAGCACGTCGACATCCCGCTGGACCGTCGTCATCGTCGACACATGGCGCAACGTCGGCTTCGCCATGTTGATCTACGTGGCGGCCCTGCAAGACGTGCCCAAGGCACTCACGGAGGCCGCGCAGCTCGACGGGGCCGGCGTGGTCACGCAGTTTCGGCGCATCATCGTCCCGATGATCTCTCAGGCGATCTTCTTCAACGTCACGATCACGGTGATCGGCGCGTTCCAGATCTATGAGTCGGTGATCGTCCTGACCAACGGCGGCCCTGGCGACTCCACCCGCAGCGTCGTCATGTACCTCGCCGAGCAGGCGTTCTCCAACTTCCAGGTCGGTTACGCGTCGGCCATCGCGATCACGTTGTTCCTCATCATCCTCGCCGCCACGCTCATCCAGTTCCGCATCCGCCGTTCGTGGGTCCACTATGAGTAACCGTCCGCGGATCCGCCCAAGCGTTGTGGTTTCGGTCATCGTCCTGACCGTCGGCGCGTTCGGCATGCTGGCGCCGTTCCTGTTCATGATCGTGACAGCGCTCAAGAGCGCTCAGCACGCCTACGACCTGCCGCCGAACTGGATTCCCCGGGAGTTTCGGTGGGAGAACTTCGCCGCGGCGGTCAACGGGCCGTTGCCGCTGCTCCGCAACATGTTCAACAGCTTCTTCATCGCCACGCTGACCACGCTCGGGATGCTCATCACCGCACCGATGGCTGGCTACGCGTTCGCCCATCTGAGATTCCCGGGTCGCAACAGCCTGTTCGTGCTGCTGCTGGCCTCGCTCATGGTGCCGGTGCAGGTGACGGTGATCCCGCTGTTTCTCATCATGCGTAACCTGCACCTGATCGACACGCCGTGGAGTCTCATCCTGCCCGGCATCACGGGCGCGCTCGGCGTGTTCATGATGCGCCAGTTCTTCCTCGTCATCCCCAAAGAGCTGTTCGAGGCGGCGACCGTCGACGGCGCCAACGCCTGGACCACCTACCGGCTGGTGGCGCTGCCGCTGGTCCGTAACGGCCTGAGCGCCCTGGGCATCGTCACGTTCCTGGCCAGCTGGAACGCGTACTTCGCCCCGTCGGTGTTCCTCAACAGCCAAGATTCGGCGACGCTGCCGCTGGCCCTGGTGCTCATGCGCGGACCGTTCAGCACTGGACAGCTCAATGTCATGATGGCCGCCACCACGCTGGCCGTCATCCCCGCGCTCATCGCTTACCTGTTCGCCCAGCGCTGGATCATCGCCGGTCTGACGTCCTCTGCCGTCAAGGGCTGACCGCAAACCCGACAACTGTGCCCGCACGCTCGACTTGGCATGCCCATCTTCACCTTCACGGAGGTCTACTCGACCATGAACGGTCCACTGTCATCGCTGACCAGCCTGCGCGACGCCCGCAGCGCCCGCGTCTCCAGCTGGGATCAACGCGGTCGCAACCAGGACAACTGGACGATCGGTCCTGGCGAAACCCGCGTGCTGGCCGACCTCGAAGGGCCGGGGCAGATCACCCACATCTGGACCACCCAGTTCTGCCGCCGTCAGTTCGGGCCCGGCCTGCTCGACCCGTACGACACCGACACCACCGCCCCCGTGCTGGAGATCCACAACGCGCTCGGGCTCAATTGGGAACAGCCGGACCCCGACTACTACCGCAAGGTCCTGCTGAAGATCACCTGGGACGACCAGCCCGGCCCGGCGGTGCTGGTGCCGCTTGGCGACTTCTTCGGCGTCGGTCACAGCATGCCCAACAGCTATGCCTCGGCCCTGTTCACCGTTTCGGCGAAACCCGAGGAATCGCTGATCTTCGGCGGCAGCGCGGCCCTGAACAGCTGGGCGCCGATGCCGTTCAACTCCCGCGCCCGCATTGAGATCGTCAACGAGAACGACCTGCCGCTGGTCATGTACTTCTACATCGACTACGAGCTGTTCCGGCAGCCGCTGCCTGAGGACACCGTCCACTTCCACGCGCGATGGACGCGCAGCAGCCCGAGCTCCGGCTGGGGACCGGACCTGCAGACCAACAGCCCGCAGACGAACGTGGCGCACCTGAGCGACGACGGCAACTTCGTGATCCTGGAGACCACCGGCACCGGCCACTACGTCGGCTGCAACCTGTCGGTACACCACCGCCAGGGCACCTGGTGGGGCGAAGGCGACGACATGATCCTCATCGACGACGACACCTGGCCGCCCAGCCTGCACGGCACCGGTACGGAGGACTATTTCAACCACGCCTGGGGGATGCAGAAGAACGCCTTCCCGTACCACGGGACGATCGTGCACGAGTCCGACGTCCCCGGATACTCGGTCACCTACCGCCAGCACGTCGTCGATCCGGTGCGATTCGCCTCCCGCATCAAGGTGTCCATCGAGCACGGCCACGCCAACCACCTGTCCGACGACTGGGCGGCCACCGCCTACTGGTACCAGACGCTGCCCTCACCGCCGGCCACCATCCTGCCGGTGGAACGCCGGCTGCCGGCTCGGCCTCCCGCCGCAGAACAACCATCGGCAGCCCCGCCACCACCAGATCTGGCCGCTGAGGTGACGCGGATGCGTGCGGAGTACGCGGCACGGCTTCAGGCGTACACCGACAAGCTCGACCAGCGCTCCCGCCGCCGCGCCGAGCGCTCCCGCGCCGAATCGGCGGCCAACACGGCGCACGCCGCGGACATCCGGCGGCGGTTCAGGTGACCGCGGAGGCGACATCGTCGCGGCCGGTGGCGGGGACCAGGCCGCGCCCGGCCATCCATTTCACCGCCGACGACGGCTGGATCAACGATCCGTACGGCGTCACCTGGGTCGACGGCGAGTACCACCTCTACTACCAGGCCATCCCCGGGCGTGTTACGTGGGGACCCAACTGCCACTGGGGCCACGCGACCTCCCCCGACCTGGTGCGCTGGACTCATCAGCCCTTGGCCCTGATCCCGCAGCAATTTGAGGTGGGCTGCTGGTCCGGCAGCGTCGTGCACGACGCCGAACCGCCGCTGCTGTTCTACACCCGGGTCGCCGGCGAGAACTGGGAGATCGGCCAGGTCGCCACCGCGGTCTTCGACCGGCACACGGGTACCTGGGGCACCAACCCCGCCGCCGTCATCGAGACACCCCCGGCCGAACTTGGTGTACGCGGTTTCCGCGACCCCAACGTGTTCCGCCACGGCGACGGCTGGAGCATGCTCATGGCCGCCGCGCTGCCGGACGGGTCAGCCGCCGTGCTCCAGTACCGGTCGCCGGACCTGCACCAGTGGGCCTTCGACGGGGTGCTGTGCTCCCGGCCCAACGACCCTGCCGACGAGGTGCCCACCGGGGCGTTGTGGGAATGCCCGCAACTGTTCCCGCTCGGCGACCGGTGGGTCCTGCTGGTCTCCGTCTGGGATCACGGCGACCTGCTGTACGTCGCGGCCGCGACCGGCGACTACGACGGCCACCGGTTCACCCCCGCCACTTGGCAACAGCTCACCCATGGTGCGTCGGCCTACGCGACGACGGCGTTCCTGGACCGCGACGGTCGCCGCTGCGTGCTGTCGTGGCTGCGGGAGGAACCCCGCGACAACGCGGCGCTGACCGTACGCGCCGGCGCGCACTCGGTGGTCAGCACCCTGCGTCTGCGCGCCGACGGCACCCTGGTCCTGGAGCCGCACCCTAACGTGGACGCCCTGCGCGGGCCGTTCCTGACCGGCAGCGAAGGGCAGTACCGGGTGGGCGCCCACGCCGCTGAGGTGACGGGCACACCGACCGTCGGCGAGTGGTGCCGGATCGCCGAGGAGGACAGCACTCGGGCGCGGCTGTCCTTCGAGCCCGACGGCGACGGGGACGCCGGCCTGCTGCGCATCGAGCGGCCCGGATTCCCCACCGACGTGCTGCCGATCGGCGACGCGCGGGCCGGGCTCCGGGTGCTGCTCGACGCCGACATCGTCGAAATCTTCGCTGCCGACAGCTACGGCGCCTACCGCATCGCCGCGGCCGGCGACCCGCCGGCCACCACCGTGTCGATCAGCGGCGACGCAGCCGCCGCCGTACGTCCACTGCGCTGAGCCCATAACCACAGGTAATTAAGGAGAAGTACCGCATGACCACGCCTCACGGCATCGACACCGCTCGGCAGATACAGGCCGCAACCGTGCGATCGTACCCGCGCGAGGCCGCGCAGGCGGCGTTCCTGCTCGGCGGCATCGGCACCGGCAACGTGTCGGTCGGCTCCCGCGGTGAACTGCGCGACTGGGAGATCTTCAACTGGCCCGGCAAGGGTAACCGGCTGCCGTTCTCGTTCTTCGCCCTGCGCGCTGAGACCACCGACGGGACCCGGATCGTGCGGGTGCTGGAGTCCCAGCTCAACGGCCCGCACGCCCTGTCGCATGGCTACTTCAACGGCGACCTGGCCGGGCTGCCCCGGTTCACCCACTCCACCCTGCGGGCGGAATACCCGTTCGTGCACGTCGACCTCACCGAGCCCGGTGTCCCGCTGCACGTGCGGCTGGAGGCGTTCACCCCGTTCGTGCCCGGCGACGCCGAGGCGTCCGGCATCCCCGCCGCCGTGCTGCGCTACCACGTCACCAACCTCGCCGCCACCGACATGAGCGTCTCGGTCGTCGGCTCGCTCGCCAACGCCGCCGGTTTCGTCGGCCACGACGTGTTCGGCAACCTCAAACTGGCCGGAGAGGTGACCAACACCCAACGCGACGGCGACCACGCCCGCGGCCTCTACTACACCACGGACCTGCCCGCCGGCCACGAACGCTTCGGTACCATGGGACTGGCCACCACCGAGGCCGACGTCACCTTCCGCCCGGCCTGGGTCAAGGGGGAGTGGACCGACAGCGCCCAGGACTTCTGGAACGACCTGAGCAGCGGCAAACGCATCGGCCCCATCGAGGAGGTCGAAGTCGCCGCGACCGGCTCGGCGCTCAACGACTACCTCGACTTCAGCTACCTGGAACTGCGCGAGAAGGTCGGCTCCATCGACGCGGCCAAGACCATCCCGGCCGGCACCACCGCCACCTTCGAATTCGTGCTCACCTGGCACTTCCCCAACCGGGCCAAGGGCTGGGTCGAGGTGGACGAGGACCTCGACCGGCACGCCGCCGGCGGGTACCCGCTGGTGCGCAACCACTATGCCACCCGCTACGACGACGCCTGGGCCGTCCTGGAAGACCTGCTCGCCAACCTGCCTGAGCTCGAACGCGACAGCCGCGCGTTCACCCGCGCCCTGTACGGCTCGTCGCTGCCCGCGCCCTTCCTGGAAGCGGCCGCGGCCAACATCACCGTACTGCGCAGCCTGACCTGCTTCTGGCTGGAAGACGGGAACTTCTACGGCTGGGAAGGCATCCGCGATGACGTCGGCTGCGGGCTGGGCAACGTCAACCACGTCTGGAACTACGCCCAGACCGTGGCGTTCCTGTTCCCCGAGCTCGAGAAGACCATGCGCGACATCGAGTTCGGCCTGGAGATCGGCGACGACGGTGACCTGCCGTTCCGATCCCGGCAAACCCTGGACGAGCCCCGCTGGGAGATGGTGCCCGCTGCCGACGGTCACCTCGGCGCCATCGTCCGGGTCTGCCGCGAATGGCGGCTCACCGGCGACCGCGAGTTCCTCACCCGGCTGTGGCCCGCGGTTGAGCGGGCGATGCGGTACGCGCTGTCCTACTGGGACACCGACGGCGACATCGTGCCGGACAGCCAGCAGAACAACACCTACGACATCGAGTTCTACGGCCCCAACGGCATGATGGGCAGCCTCATGGTCGCCGCCCTGCGCGCCTGCCAGGACATGGCCGACGGGCTCGGCCGCACCGCGACGGCCCAGGAGTTCGGCGCCCTCGCCGAGGCCTCCTCAGCCAACCTCGACCGGCTGTGCTTCAACGGCACCTTCTACCAGCAGCAGCTCATCGACCCCGATCAATACCGGTACCAGATCGGCCCCGGCATCCACTCCGACCAACTGCTCGGCCAGTTCCTCGCCCACGTCAGCGGGCTGGGCCACGTGCTGCCCGCCGACCACGTCCGCCAGGCCCTGGCCGCGATCCGCCACCACAACTTCAAACCCCGCATGGCCGACGTCGGCACCGTCCAGCGCGTGTATGCCCTCAACGACGAACCCGGCCTCGTCCTCTGCTCCTGGCCGGACGGCGGCCGGCCCCGCTTTCCTTTCGGCTACAGCGACGAAGTCTGGACCGGTGTGGAATACCAGGTCGCCGCCAGCCTCGTCTATGAGGGCATGGTCGATGACGCGGTCACTCTCGTCGACGCCGTCCGCTCCCGCCAGGACGGCTTTCGCCGTAACCCGTGGAGCGAGAACGAGGCCGGTCACCACTACACCCGCTCCCTGGCCAGCTGGGCGCTGATCAGCGGCATGCTGGGGTTTAACGCCGACCTCGGTCGAGGCACCGTCACATTCGACCCCAAGTTCGCCGAACAGGAGTTCCGCTGTTTCTGGTCGCATGGCCAGGGCTGGGGCACCTACCGGCACGAACGCGCGGCAGACGGCGCCCTGCACGCTGTCATCGAGGTCCTGCACGGAACGCTGGGCGCCGACACCGTCAACGCCCCGCTCCCGGTGACCGTCCGTGGATAACGCATCCACCGTCACGGTGCTGGGCGAGGCGGTCGTCGACCTGCTGCCCGCCAACGATCGCGGCGGCTTCCACGCCTACGCCGGTGGCAGCCCCCTCAACGTCGCGGTCGCACTCGCCCGCCTGGGCGAGCCCACCACGTTGCTCGCACGCATGTCCCGCTCACGATTCGGCCAGCTCCTTCGCGCGCACGCCGAGACCAACGGCGTCACGCTCGCCGGCCCGCTCGACCAGCCGGAACCGGCCTCCCTGGCGGTGGCGTCCCTCGACGGCGACGGCGTCGCCACGTACGACTTCTACCTGGACGGCACCGCGGACTGGCAGTGGAGCGCCCCCGAACTGACCCTGCCACCCGACACCACCGCCGTCCACGCCGGCTCCCTGACCTGCTACCGGCCGCCCGGCGCGGCCGCGGTGGCTGACTTCCTGACCCGCCTCCACCACGACGGAGACACCCTTGTCAGCTTCGATCCCAACATCCGTTCCAGCGTCATCACCGATCTCGACGAGGCCCGGGGCCAGACCACCCGGCTCCTGTCCACCGCGCACCTCGTCAAGGCCAGCAGCGAGGACCTCGAGACGCTCTATCCCGGCCGGGCAGTCGCAGACATCGCCCGCGAGTGGGCCACGCTCGGACCCAGCCTGATCGTGATCACACTCGGCGCCGACGGCGCGTACGCCGTCAGCGCCCACCATGAACTGCGGGTGCCGCCGCAGCCGATCACCGTCGTCGACACCGTCGGAGCCGGTGACGCGTTCACCGCAGGCCTCCTGTGGGCCCTGCGCGGCGGCGACCACGCCACACCAGCCGCTCTCCCGAGCCTTGGCCGCGACCACCTGGCCGCGGTCGTCGAACAGGCAAGCCACGTGGCCGGCATCACCTGCACCCGCCCAGGAGCCGACCCGCCCCGCCAGGATGAACTCTGACCCACGACGTGCCTGCTTGCATCCCCCGTGTCCAGGTCAGAGGGAATGGCGGGGGATGTAGGGGCAGTCCACGATTGTCCGGCCGGGCGCGGGGGCGGAGCCGTCGCCGCCGAGGAGCATGCGCACGCCGCGTGCGCCCAGCTCGTAGTGCGGCAGCGCGATGGTCGACAGCGGAGGCCGCAGGTGCCCCGCGATGACCTCCTGATTGTCGAACCCGACGATCGCGATGTCGCCGGGGATGCGCATCCCGCGCTCGTGCAGGGCGTCGTACATGCCCATCGCGACCCGGTCGTTGTAGCAGAACACGGCGGTTGGCGGCGTGGGCAGACCGAGCAGGAGCAGACCGGCCTCGTATCCGCCCTCCTGCTCCGGGCGTACGGTGAGCACGAGATCGGGATCCTCGGCCACCCCCGCGGCCGCCAGCGCCGCCCGGTACCCCCGCAGCCGTCCGGTGGTCGCGGGGGCGGACTCGGTGCTGTTGACGAAGGCGATCCTGCGGTGACCGCGATCGAGCAGCACCTGGGTCGCGGTGCGACCGCCCTGCACCTCGTCGGGCACGACCGCCGGTAGCGAGTCGTCCGCGGCGTAGCAGTTGACCAGCACGCAGGGCACCTCGCGGAGCGCCGCCGGGGGAGTCACCTCCCGGTGGTACCACGTGGAGTAGATGATGCCCGTCACCTGGTGTTCGAGCATCATCGTGATCGCGTCCTGCTCGGCCTCGCCGTTGGCCTCGGTGTTGGCCACCAGCAGGATGTGCCGGTTCTGCCAGGCCGCGTCCTGGGCGCCACGGATGATCTGACCGGCGAACGGTGTGGATGCGATGGCGTCGGCGACCAGTCCGATGAACGTGGAGGCCCCCTGCACCAGGTTCTTGGCCGCCCGGTTGGTGCGGTAGCCCAGTTCCTGGGCGGCGGACCACACCCGGGCACGGGTGGCCTCAGAGACCTTCGCGCTGGTCTTGGCGTTGATCACGAACGACACCGTGGCCAGCGAGACCCCCGCCAGGTCGGCGACGTCCTGCATGGTGGTCCGCCGCGGCCGGTTGCTGGGGTGCCGAGGCATGTCGCTGTCTTCCTCCCCTGCTCGTCCGGGCGCCGTGCCGACCGGCGCCCTCGTCTCCGCCAAGATCCACCGCGGGCCCGACGCCGCCGCCCGTCACCGCGGCCGTCGCCCGGCTCCGTCGGGCATAGGCGGAAACGGCGCGGTCGGCCCGATCTGGTACCAGTAGGCGACCGACGACACGTCGTCGGCGCGTTCGAACAACGCGGTGCCATCGTGCCCGATCTGCTGCACCGTGGCGCGCAGATCATCTTGAAAATACACCGGATCTGGCAAGTGCCATCGATACAGGCCATGGGTTGGCGTCATGCCCGTGGCGTACGGCGAGCGCCCGGAGGTGTCGGCGGTGGAGTAATGCGGATATCCGAAGAACGGGGCGCTGTAGGTCAGCACGCGAACATCGCCGTCGGTGGCCAGCCGATCCTGGAATGCCCAGGCGCCGCCGGCGTAGTCCTCGGTGCCCGTGCCGCAGATCGTCGGATGCTCGACGTCCCCGTCAAGGTAGAACTTGACCTCGCCCTCGCCCCACCAGTACCGCTCCAGCGCCGCGATCCCCAGGTACGTGCCCACATAGGCCCCGGGCCCCTGGACGCCGTCGAGGATGACGTGGTCGACCCCCGGCTGGGTGACCCGCGAGCGCCGCCACTGGGCGTGGAAGCGGCCGGTGTCCTCGTGCACCTCATCGCCCACGGTGTAGTCGATCTGGTAGAACAACGCCTCGATGTCCCCCGGATGTTCGCTGGTCAGCGTGATCAGCGCGGAGGAGCGGAACGGCATGGGGAAGTAGCAGTTCATTCCCCCGGTGGGAGCGACCACGATGGGGAGGGAGGTCACCTGGCTCCTGGTGGCGAAGCCGTTGCAGAAGAAGTCCCCGAGCGGCGCCTCGACCGAGGGGGTGTCCTGTCCATCCCAGTACGCGCGCAGGACCAGGTCGCGCAGGACGAACGGACCGGCCTCCGTGCGGTCGGTGACGGTCAGCCAGATGTGCCGGATCACCCCGGGGCCGTCTATCCGCGCCAGGTCTGCCGTCTCGCCGGAGCGCAGCGGGATGAAGGCCCGGCCCTTGCGCCCCGGGCCGAGGCGGGAGGCGGTGCGGCCGCCGGCTCCGGGCGCCCCCTCCGGGTTCTCCGCGCTGATCGACCGGCTCCGCAGCCGGCCGATGCGCGGCGGGCCGCCGAAGGCGGCACCAGGCACGTCGAACATGGTCAGTCCCTTTCTCATGATCGCGGTGCGGCTCACCCCTTGGTGGCGCCGCTTTCCAGGCCGTAGATGATCGCCTTGTTCAGCGCCAGGAAGACCAGCAGCAGCGGGGTGACCGTCACGCAGACGGCCGCGAAGGTCGCCGTCCAGTCGGTCGCCCCCATCGCACCGATGTAGTTCTGCAGCCCCAGCGGGATGGTCTTGAGGCTCTCGTCCAGGACGAAGGTGTTGGCGAAGATGAAGTCGTTCCAGATGAAGATGCCGTTGATGAAGAACACGGTGACGATGGTGTTGACCGACAGTGGCATGGTGACGCGCACGAATGCGCGGTACGGGCCGCATCCATCCAGCCCGGCCGCCTCATAGAGCTCCCGCGGGATGTAGGAGAAGAAGCTGGTGAACATGTAGACGGAGATGGGCAGCGCGAACCCGACCAAAGGCAGCACGATCGCGGGATAGGTGTCCAGCAGCCCGGCGGTGGAGTAGCCGATGAACAGCGGGACCAGCGCGACCTGGACCGGGACGATGATGCCGATCAGGAAACTGGCGAGCACCAGGCGGCTGAACCGGAAGCCGAGCACCTGGATGGCGTAGGCGGCCATCATGCCCAGCAGCACGATCAAGACGTTGGCCGACACCGTCACGATGAGGCTGTTGACGATGTTGCGCCCCAGGTCGCCCTGGGCGAACGCCCGGACGTAGTTGTCCACGGTGATCGCACCGGGCAGGGCGAAGGGGTTGCCGGAGGCGAACTCCTGCGCCGGACGAAGGCTGGTCAGGAAGATCCACAGCAGCGGATAGACCTGGACGATGAGGATCAGCGCGACCAGAACCGCGGACAGGCGGCGGGCCACGGTCGGCCGGCGATACCGCCGGTGGGACGACCTGTGCAGCGGCGCGGCGTGGGCGGTCATATCACGGCTCCGGCACGGCGGCGCAGCGACAGCAGGATCAGCCCCACGGCTACGACGCACTCGATGACGATGAACACCGCGATCGCACTGGCATAGCCGAAGTTGGTGCTGGTGAAAGCGGTCTTGTACATGTACGTGGTGAGCAGCTCCGTGGCCTGCCCGGGCCCTCCGTTGGTGAGCAGATAGGGAATGTCGAACCCGCGCAGGCTGTAGGTGGCCGCCATGATCGCCGTGGTGATCCACACAGGGCGGATGTAGGGGAAGCGGATGCGGCGGAAAATCTGCCACTCCGAGGCGCCGTCCATGCGCGCGGCCTCCTCGATCTCGCGTGGTATGGCGAGCATCGCCGCGTACAGAATGATCATGTAGAGGCCGGTGAACCGCCACGCCTCGGGAACCGATACCGCGGCCAGCGCGGTGCCGACGTTCGACAGCCAGGCGGTGGCGAGACCGTCGAGGCCGGCCGATACCAGCATTTGGTTGATCAGTCCTCGGGGTTCGACGGAGTAGATGCGCTGGAACAGGAAGGCGATGGCCACGGTGGACACCACGGCCGGCAGCAGGTAAAGCGTCTTGACCAGCTCGCGCCCCCGGCGCAGGTAGGTGAGCAGGTTGGCCAGCAAAAGCGCCAACCCGAGCTGGAAGAGGAGGTTGATGGCCAGGTAGACCAGCGAGTTCACCACCGCGCGCCAGAAGATGTCATCTCCGGCGAGCATGTGCGCGTAGTTGCCGAGCCCGGCGAAGCGCATGGAGGTGATGCCGTCCCAGTCGAAGAAGCTGAGCACCAGGGACGCCACGATCGGCGCGACGACCGCCACCAGATACAGCATCAGCGGTGGCAGAAGGAACACCAGGACCGCGGTGCGGGTGCGCGTGTGCAACATTGTCCTCTCCTGTCTCCGGGTGGCCGGGGCCACCCGGAGGGTCGGATCAGCCGAAGAAGCGCGGGGCGTTCCGCCGGATCGCCTCGTCCACGGTCGCGATGAATTGGTCAGGGGTGATCCCGCCCTGGGCGAGCAGCGTCAGCTCCTGCTGCAGGCGCGTGTTGGAGGTGGGGTCGAGCTGGGTGTCCCAGGGCATCGCGGTGCGCGTGCCGAGCGCGTCGATCTCCGCTGCGGCCTTGGTGAACAGCGGTGAGGCATCCGGAGGCGGGATGACCGGCACCTTCATCGGCGCGAAACGGTGCTTGGCGGCGTATCGGGCGGGATAGGCGTCGATCAGGTAGGTCAGGAAGTCCTTGACCAGCGGATCGAACGTCTTGGCGTTGACGGCCATGCCGATGCCGGAGACGACCACGTACTCGTTGTCGGAGGTGACGGCGCCCTGCGTGGTCGGCAACGTGAAGTAGTCGATGTTGTCGCGAACCTCGGGAGCGAGGGTGGAGTCGGTGAGGGCGGCCAGTTCCCAGGTGCCGATGTTGTACATCGCCGCCTTGCCGGTGGTGAACAGGTCGCGGGCGTCGGTGTAGCCCTGCGCGGAGAAGCCGTCGGGGAAGCACTTGGCCGCACCCAGGTCGTGGATCCATTGGGCGGCCTTCTGGCCGGGTCCACCGGTCAGCGGCTGCTTGCCTCGCTTGACCTGCTTGATGTAGTCAGGTCCGGCGAGCCGGAACGGGTGATAGGCCAGGTAACGTTCCAGCGGCCACTGGTCCTGCCCGTCCAGCGCGATGGGGATGATGCCCTTGGCTCGCAGCGGCGCGCAGAGCGCGACCATGTCTTCCAGACTCGCCGGCGGCTTCACCCCCGCCTTGTCGAACAGCGCCTTGTTGTACCAGAAGAACTCCATCTCGAACTCGAACGGCAGCAGGTAGAGCCCACCGTCGTCGAAGCGCTGGTAGTCCAGCGCGAGTGGCCGGTAGAGGTTCGTCTTGCCGAGAGTGTTGAGCAGTTTGCCGATGTCGACCATCTGGTTCTGCTCGCGCAGCTTCTGGGCGAATGGCGTGGCGTCGGTGTCGAAGAGCTCCGGCAGCTTCTTCGCCGCGGCGAGGGTCTCCAGCCGCTGGAGGTAGGACGGCCGGTCCGGCGTGGTGACGAGCTTGAGCTCGAAGCCCAGGTGCTTGGCGGCGTACTCCGCGGCGATCTCCTTGACGGTCGTGATGACGCCGCCGTCGGAGGGCCGGGCGAACAGCCATGTGATCGCGCGTGGGCTGATGTCGCCGGTTACGGCACCGGGGTCGGTGGTGCCGGATTGCGTGCCGCCGCATGCGGCCAGCAAAATGATCGCGGCGAGCGCGGCGGTCATCGTACGAGCTGATCTCACGGGGCATTCCTTTCTGTGGGGGATGTGGTGACCAGGAAGTCGGCAAAAACGGCTGCGCCCTCGCCGACGAACAGGCCGATGCCGCCGGTGGTCCGGTCGTACATGCGGGCGCTCATCGCGACGCGGCCGTCGAGGTAGGCGATGCAGGCGGGTCCGTCGACGATCACGTCAAGCCGGTGCGGGATCTCGGGGGCCAGGTCGCAGGGGCGTTCGAGTTCGACGGCATGGGGCACGTCCCCATCGATCTGCCATTGCAGCGGTCCCGGGTCACGGCGTGGCCAGCGATCGAAGACCAGGCGGTCCCGCTGCGG
The DNA here is from genome assembly GCF_009687885.1 of Acrocarpospora pleiomorpha. GTDB lineage: Bacteria > Actinomycetota > Actinomycetes > Streptosporangiales > Streptosporangiaceae > Acrocarpospora > Acrocarpospora pleiomorpha. Next base: position 125,144 of record NZ_BLAF01000018.1, on the reverse strand, counting down.
TTCCAGGCGGATGATGTAGCCGTCTTCGGCGTCGGCGCTCGCGCGCAGAATGAGCCCGCACTCCCGGGTGCCCGGCTCGAACGTGATGGTGACACTGGCCAGGTAGCGGCTGGGCAGGCCCGGGGCGACCACGCTCGCGTAGGAGCCGGTGGCCGACGTCCGCAGCCCACCCACCGGCTCCCAGGTCCCGGTTACGGGTGCGAAGTGGGTCTGGACCGGCGTGGAGAAGGTGGACCGGATCGTCTCGGGCATGCGCACGTCCAGCGTCCCGTCCGGTCGCTGCACGAGCTCGTGCACGGCAAGGTCGCCGCCCCACTCCCACGCGCCCGCGTCGGATTCGCCATCACGGGTGGGGATCCACCCGAAGGCGTACCTGCGCGTGCCGTCGCTCGCGGTCTTGGCCGCGTACAGTGCCCGGCCGTCGAGGGTGTCGTATTCGGGGACCAGCCAGGGCCCGCCAGGGTCGCGGCTCATGCGATAACGCGTGGTGTAGCGCTCGGAGAATTCCGAGTACACCAGGTACCACCACTCGCCGATCCGGAACAGATCTGGGCACTCATGGGTGATGTAGCGCGACGGAGCCCACAACGGCTCGATGATCGTCCAGTTGGCAAGATCGTCGGAGACGCAGCGAGCGGTCACTCCGCGCCGGCGGCTCGGGCCCTCCACCGTGCGTGCGGCCAGGAGCATCGAATAGCGGCCGTCCTCCTCCTGGTAGACGAATGGATCTCGCCAGTCCTCCCGCTCGTAGTGGTCCCGGGGCGCGTGAAAGGTGTGCTCGGGAACCTTCTTCCAATTCAGCAGGTCGTCGCTGACGGCGTGCATGACCGCCTGGAGGGGGCGACCGGTTTCCTCGTCCACGACAGCGGGGTTGTAGCCGGTGTAGAAGAGGTGGAAGGCACCTTCGGCAGCGAGCACGCTGCCGGTATAGGCGTGCAGGTCCTGGCTCTCCGCGTCGCCGTGGGGGAGCACCTCGCCGAGGTAGTCGTAGCCGACGAAGTCGGTGGTTCGCACCAGGTGCCACGAGGTGCCCGGGTGCTCCTGGTCGCGCCGATCGTGCAGGTAGAACAGCCAGAACGCCCCCTCGTGGAAATAGGGGATCACGTCGCCCACCCAGCCCTCCGGGGGGCGAAAGAAGATGTTCTGACCTGCCACGAAGGGGCCTCGCTCTCGCCGTTTAAGCGTTTAACCTATTGGGCGGAGACGCTACACCCTGATGTCATGGGGATGAAGACCCACCGAGCGGGTTACGAAATCTTTACCGAGTGCTGGCGTCAGGAGCCTGGCAACCAGACTCGTACGGCGATGCCGGCAGGCTCTGCGGACCCGGTCACCGGTTGCGCCATCAGCGCGGCGATGCGGCCATCGGAAAGGGCGACATCCCGCATCGCCGTCCGCCCCTCCGCGATCAGGTTCACGGCGGCGTCCTCCAAGGCGAGCTGATCACGGCGGCACAGGCCCCGGAGCGGGGATCCCGGCGTGGCATTCCCGGGTGTGGCCGACTGGAGAAACGTCGCCAGCAGCGCACGCTCGCGCTCGGTGGCCATCTCGATCAGTTGCTCCTCGACGGCGGCGGCCGAGCGCCGGGCCAGGGCCATCATCTCCGCGTTCGCCCACTCGTTCGGGCAGACGACGCAGACGACGCCGTTCAGGCGCCCGCTGAGCGGATCCCGTACCGGGGTGCCCACGGCGGTGAACCTGCGCAGCACCTCGGCGTAGTGCTCGCTGCCCGAGATCAGGAAGGTGCGCCGCTCCGCCAGCACCGAGCCGTGGGCATTGTTTCCCATGTCCGCCTCGGTGAAGCCGAAGCCGGGCGCGGCGCCAACCTCGTCCATCGCCCTGCGCATCGCCGGTTCGCCCACGTCGCGCAGGCACATCGCGCCGTTGGCATCGCCCAGGAGCATGCATACCGGGGTGTCCGCGATGGTGGTCCGCAGCCCTTCGAACACGGGCCGGGCCGCGCGCACCAGGCCACACTCGAAGTCCAGGTCCTCGAGCGGGGGCGCGTGGGCGATGCCGGGGCTGACCCCCGTCGCCTGGCACCGTTGCCACGAGTGCACGATCTGGACGCGTACGCCGTTCCCGGTGGGCTCCTCCCCATCCAGGAATCGCTCCACGATCTCCTCGGTGGCCCCTCTCCTTTCGTCCCAGATGTCCGACATCTGGCTTACCCCCGGACTTCGAGCGACATGTACTTCTGCCTAGAACACGGACAAATAGTATTAAAACTCTCACCAGTGGGCAAAAAGATACCCCTTTCTGGCGATATGGCGGCGCGGCCTACTACGGCCCCTCTCACGCCCGGATCGCGTTCGCACGGGCCTCGGGCGAGTGAACGGCCCAGCAGGCCACGGAACCGCCGCCGTCCACGTCGCCGTGTGAAGGGGCCTCCTCCCGGCAGGGGTCCATGGCGAGCGGGCAGCGGGGGTGGAAGCGACATCCCGACGGCGGACGCCCGGGGTCGGGGACCTCGCCGGCAAGAGCCATCGGCTTGCGTCCAGTACCGTCGGGGACGGGGACGGCGCGGAGCAGCGACTGCGTATAGGGATGGCGGGGGGCGTGCCACACCCGTTCCGTGGGGCCGTCCTCGACGATCTCGCCGAGGTACATGACCACGACCCGGTCGCAGAGGGCTCCCACGACGGCGAGGTCGTGGGAGATCAGCACGAGCGTGACGCCGTCTTCGCGGGCGATCTTCCTGAGCAGGGTGGCCACCTGCGCCTGGGCCGAGGCGTCCAGGGCGGAGACCGGCTCGTCGGCGACGATCAGGGACGGCTGGGTGGCAAGCGCCCGGGCGATGGCGATGCGCTGGCGCTGGCCTCCGGAGAACTCGTGGGGGTACCGATCCGCCGCGGCGGCGGGCAGGCCCACCCGCTCCAGCAGGTCGCCGATCGGCCGATGCCCGGGGGCGCCCTTGCCGGTCGCCCGGATGACGTCGGCGAGCTGCGCCGAGATCCTTCGCCGGGGGTTGAGCGAGGCGTACGGGTCCTGGAAGATCATTTGCAGTGGCAGTAGCCGGGCAGGCCGCCGCCGGCGGCGCAGCGGCTCGACCGGCCGGCCGGCGAAGAGGATCTCTCCCGAGGCCAGCGGGGCAAGCCCGGTCATGGCCCGCGCGAGGGTGGACTTGCCGCAGCCGCTCTCGCCGACGACGCCGACCATCTCGCCCTCGGCCACCTGGAACGAGACACCGGCCAGGGCCCGCACCGCCGGGCGGTCCGTGCGGGTGTACTCCACGACGGCGTCACGCACCTGGAGCAGCGGGGCCGCGGGGCTGATTGTCATTACGGCCTCCAGGGATCGACGTGGCAGGCGAGGCGGTGCCAGGCGGGGGGTTCGGCCAGGGGCAGCAGTTCGGGGCGGCTCTCCTGGCACGCCGGGGCGGCGTGAGCGCAGCGCGGGTGGAAGGCGCAGCCGGCGGGCAGGGAGCCGGGCGTGGGCGGCACGCCGGGGATCGGCACGAAGCCGCGGCCGTCCCGGCGGGTCTCCGTGGACAATCGCGGCAGGGCTTCCAGCAGGCCACGCGTGTAGGGGTGGCGAGCGCCGCCCAGCACCTGGGCGGCGGTGCCGCTCTCGACGATGCGGCCGCCGTAGAAGACGGCGATCTCGTCGGCGAGCGCGGAGATGACGCCGAGGTCGTGGGTGACCAGGAGGATGCTCATCCCCGTGTCGTGGCGCAGCTCGTCCAGCAGGTTGATGATGCCGGCCTGTACGGTCACGTCCAGGGCGGTGGTGGGCTCGTCGGCGATCAGCACCCGAGGCTCGGCGGCCAGCGCGACCGCGATCGCCACCCGCTGGCGCATGCCGCCGGAGAACTGGTGCGGGTACAGCCGCAGCGCGCCCTTCGGGTCGGGCAGCCTGACCAGGTCCAGCAGCTCTGCCGACCGTGTGGTCGCGGCCTTGCGGGACAGTCCCAGGTGGCGGCGCATGTGGTCGGTGAGCTGGCGGCCCATGGTGAGCATCGGATGCAGGCTGGAGGACGGGTCCTGGAACACCATGGCGATCTGGCCACCGCGCACCGCCGCCCAGCCGGGCTCGGACAGGGTGGTCAGCTCCCGGCCGTCCAGCCGGATCGAGCCGGTCACCGTGGCACCGGCCGGCGGCAGCCCGACGAGCGTCATGCCGGTCATGGTCTTGCCGCTTCCGCTCTCGCCCGCGATGCCGAGGATCCGGCCGGGCGCCACGGCGAGGCTCACGTCGTCCACCACGGTGGCCGGGCCGCTCGCCGTGCGCAGCTTCACCGACAGGCCGGTGACGGTCAGCAGGTCGTGGGCGGGTGATGGGGTCGTCATGCGTGTTCACCTGCCTGGCGCAGTTTGGGGTCCAGCCGGTCGCGCAGCGCGTCCCCGATGATGTTGAACGCGAGCACCACGGTCACGATGGCCAGGCCGGGGAAGACCGCCAGCCACCACTGGTCGAAGTACTGCAGCGACTCGGAGACCTGCGCGCCCCACTCCGGCTCCGGCGGGCGGGCGCCGAGCCCGAGGAACGACAGCCCGGACAGGAGCAGGATGGCCGCGCCGACGTCGAGCATGCCGAGCACCAGCACCGGGCCCGCCACGGACGGCAGCAGGTCCACGAACATGGACCGTACGGAGCCGACCCCGGCCAGCCGGTTGGCCAGCACGAACTCCGACTCGCGCAGGCCCAGCACGACGCTGCGCACGGTCCTGGCGTATGCGGGCCACCACACCAGCACACTGGCGAGGACCGCGTTGGTGAGCGAGGGCCCCAGGGAGGCCGCCACGGCCATGGCGAGGATGATCACGGGAAAGGCGAACACGACGTCGGCGACGCGCATCAGGACCTCGTCCACCCAGCCGCCGAAGAAGCCGGCGAGCAGTCCGACCACGGTACCGACCACGGCGGTGGCGGCGACGAGCACCAGGCCCAACGGCACCGACAGCCTGGCGCCGTACAGGACCCGGCTGAACACATCGCGTCCTGCGGCGTCGGTGCCGAACCAGTACTGCGCGGACGGACCGGACAGCGGCGCGGCGTCCTGGGCGAGGGGGTCGTGCGGCGCGAGCAGCGGAGCCGCGACGATCACCACCAGCCAGGCCAGCAGTACGGCAACGGCGACGAATTCTGCGGCGCGGCCGCGGATCGGCAGGCGGGGCCTTCGGGCGACGGCGGCGTCCGTATCGGTGAGAGTGCGGGTCATCGGAGCCGGATCCTCGGATCGAACAGGGCGTAGAGCAGGTCGGCGGCGAGATTGATCAACACGAAGATGAGCGCGATGACGATGCTCACGCCCATCACCGCGGACAGGTCGAGATTGGTGGAGCTGCGGTAGGCATACTGGCCGATGCCACCCCAGGAGAACTGTTGCTCCACGTAGACGGTGGCGGCGAGCAGGAACCCGAACGACAACGTGGTCGCGGTGACCAGCGGGCCGAACGCGAAACGGACGGCGTAGCCCCACAGCACGTCCCGCTCACGCAGCCCCTTGGCCCTGGCCGCCTTGACGAAGTCGGTGCCGAGTGCCTCCAGCACCGCGGTGCGGGTGAACCTGAGCACCATGCCGACGACCGAGACGGCCAGCACCGCCGATGGCAGCACCAGGTGGCTCACCGCGGAGCCGAAGGCATGCCAGTCGCCGGCGAGCAGGCTGTCGACGGTGAGGAAGCCGGTCACCTGAGGCGGCTTGACCAGCGCCGGGTCCAGTCGGCCGCTGCCGGGCAGCAGGCGCAGCCCGCGGAAGAACACCACCGACGCCACCAGCGCGATCCAGAAGATCGGCAGGCTGACCCCGGTCAGCGAGGCAAGCCGGGTGATCCGATCGAACCAGCCGCCGCGCCGCCGGGCGGCGGCCACCCCGCACAGCACGCCAACCAGCAGGGCCACCAGGGTGGCGCTCAGCACCAGCTCCAGGGTGGCGGGGGCGAACTGGAGCAGGTCCTGACTGACCGGCCGCAGGGTCTGCTGCGACTGGCCGAAATCGCCCCGCAGCAGGTTGCCCAGGTAGGTGAGGTACTGCAAGGGCAGGGGCCGGTCCAGGCCGTAGTGCTCCCGGAACCGCCGCACGGTCTCGGGGTCCGACAGCGCCCGCTGGCCCAGGTTGGCGGTCTCGGGGTTGGCCGGCACGACCGTGGTGAGCAGGAAGGCCACCAGCGTGACGCCGAGCAGGATGAGGGCCGAGGATCCCAGTCGGCGCCGCACGTACCGCGGGAATGGGCGGCGCCACCAGGCCGGCGCGAGCGCGCTGGCCTGGTCCTTCCGGTGTCCCACCACCGTCACGACTGCTTCTTCCCGACGGCGCCGAGATCGATGCCGGTGATGGGGTTGCGCGCCACGTCCGTCACCCGCGCGGACGACAACGTCACCGTGGTCGGCACGAGCAGCGGCAGGAACGGGCCGCCGTCGTTGAGGACGCGCTGCCATGCCTGGTAGGCGGCGGCGCGGGCGTCACCCTTGGCCGCCAGCGCCGACTCGGTCAGCTTCGCGGCCTCAGGCGCGTCCTTCTCACTCCAGTGGACACGCTTGGCCAGGAAGCCGCCGGGGCCGAAGGCGACCAGGTTGGCGGGGTCGGTGAAGTCGGGCGGGTAGGACCACAGCGCCAGCTCGGTCTGGCCGTCGACGTACCGCTGCAGCGACGTGGCGGTGGGCGCCGGGTTCAGCGTCACCTCGATGCCGATCTTCTTCAGGTCGCTCTGGATGCGCTGGGCGATGGTGGCGTAGTCCAGCCCGGCCAGGCGGTGGTAGTCGCTGGCGTAGTCCAGGGTGATCTTCGGCGCGGTGACGCCGGACCGGGCCACCAGCTCCTTGGCCAGCTCCGGGTCGTATTTCGGGGCCTCGGTGGGGGCGAGCGCGCCGACGAAGGTCTGGGGCACGAGGCCCGCCGCCTGCACGGTTCCGGGGCCGGCCACCTGGAGCAGGCCCTGGTAGTCGATGCCGGCCCGGATCGCGGCCAGGACCTCCGGATCGGCGGTGGCGGACGTCTTCGCCCGGCTCGCCGCGAGGTACAGCACCTCCGGCGCCTGGTCACTGGTGACGGTGAAGGCGCTCCGGTCCACGCCCTGCGCCTGCCGTCCCGACAGGTCCAGCGCGATCTGGCTCTCGCCGCCCTCGACGTTCAGCAACTGCTGCTGCGGTGCCGTCACGTTGCGGATCACCACGCGCTGCCAGGCCGGCTTGGTCCCCCAGTACTTCGGGTTGGCCGTGAGCGCGATCTGGGAGGTGTTGCTGTAGCCCTCCAGGACGTACGGCCCGCTGCCCGCGGACGCGGTGTTGAGATACCGCTCGGCGGTGTCGCTCTTGTCGGCGCCCTCGGCGTCGGTGGCCCCCTGCGCCTTGACCTGGTCGGCGTTGACCACGCCGAAGTTGGGCGCGGTGAGCAGGCTGGGCAGCTCGGGCACGGCCCGCTCGGCCTTGATCACGACGGTGTGGTCGTCCTGGGCGGTGACGGTCAGGCCGTCCATCAGGAACGCCGGGCTGGCCTTGACGTTCTTCAGCCGGTTGTAGGAGAAGACAACGTCGGCCGCGGTGACCGGGGAGCCGTCGGAGAACACCGCGTCCTCGCGTAGCCGGAAGGTGTAGGCGGTGGCGTCGTCGGATACCTCGTAGCTCTCGGCGAGGTTGGGCACCGGTGCCTTGAGGTCATTGCCCTTGAACTTCAGCAGCGTGTCGTACAGGGCCGATTCGGCGTAGAAGTCGGTCGGCTGGAACATCCGCGCCGGGTCGAGGCTCTTGGCGTTGAAGGCGGTGTCCACGACCAGGGTGTCGCCGCCGGGCGCGGCCGCGGGCTGCTGGTCGGCGCACGCGGCCAGACCACCGGCGAGGAGCAGGACGAGAGCGGAGGAGACGAGCCGGCGGTGGGCCGGGAAGTGGTGGGGTGACATGACTCTCCCAAGGGATCTGGGGGGTGGATCTGGGAAGTGGTCCCTCCCGGGGCACGGGCGGGTCAGCTCGCGAGGTCGATCACCTCCCGGTACAGCCGCAGCCAGTTGCCGCCGCAGATCGCCTCCGTCTCCTCGGCCGAGAAGCCGGCGGCGCGCAGCGCGCCGGGGATGGCGGCGAAGTCGGCGGAGGTGGTGAACCACTCGGGGTCCTCGACCATGCCGGGCCGATCGGGTGAGCCCGCGCCGTACTCGGGCCCGTGGGTCCACCGGCCGCGCCGCATCCAGTCCAGGTCGGTCGTGGTCATGAACCGGCCCAGGTCGCTGCCCACGCCGACGTGCCGTACCCCGATGCGCTCGGCGGTGCGGGCCACGAGCTCGCACCACTTGTCCAGGGTGCCGGCGTACGGCCCGGCGATGTTCGGGTACATCGACAGGCCGAGCACCCCGTCGTGCTCGGCGAGCGTGTCCAGCACCTTGGGCCGCTTGTTGCGCGCGTGGTCGAACAGCTCGCGCGGGTTGGCGTGGTTGATCGCCACGGGCCGCTGCGAGGCCAGGATGGCGTCGTGGGAGGTGCGGTCGCCGACGTGGGACAGGTCGACGACCATGCCCACCCGGTTCATCTCGGCGATCACGTTGCGGCCGAACCGGGTCAGGCCACTGTCCTCGGGCTCGTAGCAGCTGGAGCCGAGAGCGTTCTGGATGTTGTAGGTGAGCTGCATGACCCGCAGCCCCATGTCGTGGAAGAGCTCCACGAAGTCGATCCGGTCCTCGATGGGAGAGGAGTTCTGCGTGCCGAGCAGGACGGCGGTCCTGCCGCTCGCGTTCGCGGCCTCGATGTCCGCGGTGGTGCGGGCGATCGTCACCAGGTCGGCGTTCTCGCGCGCCAGGTGACGCCAGCGCCCGATCGCGGCCATGGTCTCGGAGGCGTTCTCCCACACGGCGATGGTGTTGGTGACGCAGCCAAGGCCGCCGGCGCGCAGTTCCTCGAACGCCTGCCGGTTGAAGTGCCCGCACTGCAGGCCGTCGATGCGCATCAGGTCCTCCCCGGTTCCGCGAAGTCGATGTCGTCGGTCAGATCCGGCTCGATGTCGCCGGTGTCGCTGACGGGCGTGGCGCCCGCGTGCTTGAGGGAGGTCACCGACTCCTCCGACAGCGCCCGCGCGGAGGAGCGGAACAGCCGCCACCACAGCTCGGAGGGCACGGTCATGCCCTCGATCACGGCCCGGGCCATGGGTGCCGAGCCGGTGACCGGCAGCAGCCGGCGCAGCCGCTCGTCGTCCGGACGCGGCGCGCTGCCGCGTTCGGTGGTGATCGTCGCGCTCCCGCCGCCGCAGGTGACCGTGAGCCTGACCCCGTGGGCCCCGGCCTGGGGTTCCATCGCGGCCAGCAGTTCGGGCGCTTCGACGTCCCGCGCCCGCACGGTGACCGGGGCGGGCGTGGCCAGCGCCAGATCGAGCAGGCCCGGCGCCACCACGTAGGAGGACTGGCCGGCGCAGTAGGCGACCAGCACCGTGCCCTTCGCGGCAGGGTCCCGCACCGTACGCAGGGCGCCGTGCAGCTCGCGGTCCCGCTCCGACAGCCCGGACTCCAGGACCTCCAGCGCGGGCAGCCCGGCGGCCTGCGCCAGGATCACGAAGTCGCGGACGGCCGGGACGGCGCCCGGCGCCAGACCGTCGGCCTGCAGGAGCCGCTCGACGACCAGGCGGGTCTCCCTGATGGACAGGGTGATGGTCGTCACCGGGCCTCCTTGGCACGGGCGGGCTCGCCCGCCGGCGGGATCGGCGGCCAGAACCAGATCTCGTCCTCGGGCGGCGCGGCCAGGTCCTCCCGGGTGGGCGCCCCCTGGAAGATCACTCCGCGCAGGTCGCGCAGCATGAAGTCCTTGGTACGGTCCAGCCCGTACAGGGCCGCGTTGCCCAGCCGGATCAGGTGCGCCGGGACGAACCCGGCGTGCCGGAGGTCGACGTGCGGGGTGTGGTAGCGCAAGCGGCTGAGCGTCTGGACCCGCTCGACCGTGCCGCGATGCTGCGGGGCGGCGGCCAGGAACCTGCCGACCGGCAGCGCCGGATCGGCCGCGGCGAGCGCGCCGTCGAGGGCGCGCACCGTCCCGGGGACGTCCACGGTCAGATCGACCGTGCCGGGCGGCACCTCCTCGGCGGGGCCGCACCGCGGCTCCTCGGCGCTGCGCGACTTGTACCAGACATTGCGTCGCCTGCCTGCGGAGTCCACATCCATCTCCAGCGCCCAGGCGTACTCCGTGGCCAGGAGCTCGCGCAGACGGCCGATCGGCATGGCGGGTTCGCGCCGGGTGGACTCGTTCACCACGAGCCGGGCGATCGACCCGTCGGCGTAGCCCGGGTCCAGCTCCAGCAGGATCGCGTGCAGCACCTCGCGGGCCTCGGCCGACAGGTCGCTCGCCGGATCGCCCACGGCCTCGGCAACGGTCGGCGGGGTGGTCGTCTCGCCCAGGCACAGGACGACCTTGTGCCGCAGGGTGGCCAGCTCGTCCGCGATGACGACGGCCGGGACGAAGGAGGTGTACTCGTTGGTGTCTTCCGCCAGGAACGTCACGGCCCGATCCAGCAGGCGGATCAGCAGCCGGACACGCTCGCCGCCCGGCTCCAGGACCAGGGACCAGGCGTGCGCCAGCGCCCGCTCGCGCAGCTCGATCCAGCGTCCGACGAGTTGCGGGTGGTTGCCCACCCACAGCACCAGGCCCAGGGCCGAGCTGTTACCCACGCCAAGGAAGCGCTTGATCCGGCGGCCCAGGGGCACGGCGTGCGGTGAGCGGAGCGCCGCCAGCCTTTCGGCGAGGTCGAAGCTGAACTCCCGCATCAGATAGGCCGAGAGCATCTGGGCGTGGTACGGCACTCGGAGCGGATGGTCCTCACCGTAGGCGAGGAAGGTGCGGGTGCCGAAGGTGCCGTTGCCGTCCAGGCCGACGTTGCGCATCAGGTACCCGACCCGGGCCAGTGCGGCGACGTCGGGCTGGCGCCCGGCGGCCAGCTCCGTCACCACGTGCTCGAAGATCCGCATGCTGCGGTTGGAGCGGCACCAGGTCAGCGTGTCGGGGGTGGCGCGGCCGTGGTAGAGCAGGGGCAGCTCCCTGCGCGTCCACTCGATCGTCCCCGCGTCGGCGGCGCCGTCGATCAGCGCGCCCATCATGTCCCACGACTGGTCGAAGATGCGCTGGGTGCGCTCCTGTGCCGATGGCGTGAAGGCGAAGGCGACGAAATCGAGCGTGCGCCCGCCGGCGTGGACGCGGTAGACCGCGTCCCCGGCGCCGTGTTCGTCCACGTCGAATACCAGCCGCTCGATCCGCCAGCCCTGATCGATCAGGATGTTGATCAGCGAGCGACTCGCCGAGAGCCGGTTGGGCTGCATCGCGGACAGGGCCTCGGCGGTCATGATCTCCTCTGGCGCCCGTGGCTGCGGGGACACGAGAGTGGGGGGCAATTCAGCGTCCTTCCTGGGAGGGCGGCGCGAACGACGTGCCGCTCACGATGGCGTTGACCCGGGCGGCGCACGCGAGCAGCGGCTCCACCGCCGCGTCCGGGGCGAAGCGCGACACCGGGCCGACGATGGACACGGCGGCGATCACATGGCCCGCCGGATCGAACACCGGGGCCGCGATCGCGACGGTCTCGTCCTGGAAGCCCGCGACCGAGTGGGCGTAGCCCGCTTCGCGGATCGCGGCCAGATCCTCGGCGGGTGGGAGCTCCACGCCGAGGCCGGCCAGCCGCTCCAGCACTAGCGGTGACTCGAAGGCGGTCAGCACGCGCCCGGACGCCGACTTCGACATCGGCATCCTGCTCTCCACGCGGGTGTCGACCCGCAGCGAGCGGTTGACGTCGATGCGGTGGATGATCCTGGCGGCGTCGCCGTCCAGGACCGCCAGCGACACGGGCTCGTGCAGCGCGGCGGCTAACTCCTCCATCGCGGCCGACGCCCGCTGGTCCAGCCCGGCCTGCCGGAGCGCCGCCGCCGACAGCCGGGCCACGCGCAGGCTCAGCCGGTAGGTGCCATCCTCGCTCTGCTCCACCCAGTTGCCGGCGGCGAGCGTGACGAGCTGCCGATGCACGTAACCTCGGCTGCCGCCGAGCCGCCGGGCGAGCTCGGAGACTCCCACACCGGTGTCGCAGTCGGCCAGCGCCGCGAGCACTTCGAGGGTTTTGAGCGATGAGGTGAGGATCTGCGTGGCCATGTCCGTCCTCTATAAGAAGACAATGTCGCTTATTTGGTGACATGACTGTGGCAGGGGGCATCGGGCGCGTCAATAGGCTGCGCGAACTGGAAAGAACGAGACGGGTCAGAGGTCGTCCCACGGCTCCAGCGGGGGAGCGGCGGCCGACGCCGTCGATCTGCTCGGCCTGCATGACGCCGCCTCGATACGCCACGCCTAAGCCGTCCAGGTACGGTCGGCCACTTACCTTTGCGCTTGTCTTCGGTATTGCCGTGGAGCTTGGTGGGAGCGAGCGGTAAATTCGTTTTCAGTCTCGCCGAAGGAACTGGGCGGTCCTTGGAGGCTGATGTGCGATGGGTTCGGAACCAGTACTTGAACAGGCCGCATCTCTGTTTCAGGCTGTCTATGGCGTTCTTGTTGAACGTCGCGGTGGCGTACACCAGAACGCCGAGTTCCGACGTGATCATATAGCCGATCAGTTTCGAACGTTCGCGTACGCGCTGCCCGACGATGAGTTGGAGCTCCTAATTCGGCAGCTCGCCAGTTCATTGCTTACTCGGGTAGACGCGTCGCTTGGTCCGCAAAGGCGCGTGACGTCGGAGCCTCGACCGGGTTGGCGAAGCCCGTCGTGCTCGGTCGGGCTCGTCTCCATGCCTTGGATGGCTCCGAACATGCCATCCATTCAGCTCGCGACAGTGGATTCCGCACTCCGCGCCGAAGCACTGTCATCTGATCGATATGAACTGTATGTTGACTTTGCGGGACGAATCGGAATAAATCTCTACAACCTGCTGAGCAACGCGGGTGGGTTCGTTGAGGAATGGATCTTCGCTCACCATTACTTCGGACCTGAGACGGGAAACGATCTATCCGGCTTCAAGACGGCTTGCCCGCGAATCGGGCTCGGGTCGCAAGATACTGAAATAGCGATTCTTGATGCGCTCTGCGTCGTAGCCGGTGATTTTCTCGAACAGGCGCTGGACGAAGTCGAGCGTGGTGGGCACGATGTGGTTGGGTTTTCTCTCACTATTTCGCAACTCGCGGCATCGATGGCGCTCGCACGGCTGATCAAGCTTCGCCGTCCGGAGACGCATGTGGTCTTCGGCGGCACGGCCTGCGCGGGTCCGATGGGCACCGCGATCCTGCGCGTCTGCCCATACGTTGACGCAGTCGTCCGTTGTGAGGCTGAGGGGATCTTTCCGCAGGTCGTACGGCATCTGCGGCGACACGAGAGCCTGCAGGACGTGCCGGGCGTCACCTGGCGACACGACGGCGTGGTCGAAGCCAACCCCGTCGGTCCGCTGCACCGGTTCGACGGCTCACGGCCCTCACTCGATTTCGATCCCTATTTCGCCCGCCTCCGGCATGCCGGCATTCGGGACACCATGCCGGTATGGCTGCCGTTCGAAGGGAGCCGAGGCTGCTGGTACGGCGAGAAGGTGCAGTGTAATTTCTGCGGACTCCACGAGATAATGTCATTCCGCACCCTGCCCTGGGAACACACCCTCGCGGAGCTGGAGCGCTGGGAGAAGCGTTACGGCGTGGCCAGATTCTTCGCGGTCGATCTGATCATGCCGCGTGACTTCAAGACCACCCTGCTTCCCGCGATCCGTGAGCGCGGCCATGATTGGACGATCTTCTACGAAGTGAAAGCCAATCTTAGACGAGCGGAACTCGAAGCCCTGGCCGCGTCCGGAGTCCGCTGGATCCAGCCGGGAATCGAGAGCCTGGAAGGCGGGGCTCTTCGCCGCATGCGCAAGGGCGTTACGCCGCTGCAGAACATCCAGCTGTTGAAGTGGTGCCATGAGCTCGATATCCGGGTGAGCTGGAACATAATCCTCGGGTTGCCGGGCGATGAACCGGCGGGATACGCCACGATCGTCGACCGTGCCCGGGCTCTCTTCCATCTCGAACCGGCCCAGGGCGCGAGCCCGTTCCAACTACACCGGTTCAGCCCTTATTTTATGCAGCCACATGACCACGGCATCCTTCCCATCGGCGCTCATCCACTTTATCGAGAGATCTTCCCGGTCAATCGGGCGGATCTCGATGACCTCGTTTATCTGCACGGATACACGATGTCCGACGCCGCGATCGGTCCGGACGATTACCGCGCCGTGAGCGATGCGATATCCGAATGGCAGGCGGCCTACGCCCGCGGCGCGCAGCTCGTCCTGGAGACGGAATCCAATGGCGCTGCCCAGATCCTCGATTCGCGTGGCGCGCGCGCCAAACGGATTCGACTCGACTCCGCGGAAACGGCCCTTTATCGATTCCTGGACTCGGCCAGGTCGGAGGCCACGCTGGCCAGACGTTTCGCCGAGGCATCCCCCGCGGCGGCCCGGCAATTGGCGGCGGCGGATGGAGTCGAGGGCGCCCTCGCCCGCTGGAAACGTCAACGGCTGGTCATCACGGACGCGGGAAGGGTGCTCGCGGTGGCGACCTGCCGGCCGGGGAAACCCAACGACACACCGGCTCCCTTGTCCTACCTCGCGGATGGGACCCCGGAGCCCGCGTTTAGCTCGGACACCATGCCAGTTCTCATCATCTAGGAGGCGATCAATGGCCACAGAAGCAACCGCGCGTAGTCTCGCCGGGAAACTTCAAGAGCTGCGGAGCACCCTGTCAGACGACGAGCAGGAAGCACTCGGCGACCTGCTCCAGACCGTGGTCGGCCAGATGGAGTCGTCGATCAAGACGGCACCGCGACGCGGGCAGCGGCTCATCGCGCCGCGGGGAAGCGACCGGGCCATCGCCGAGGTCAGGATGGCCAGCGACATGATGACCATCGAAGAGGACGACTTCGCGACACCGACGATAACGATCACCACCACGGTCACCGTGATGGCGAGTCACCCGGTGATCACCTGCACGCTCGCCGAGTAGCCGCCACCGGCAGTTTCCTGTCAGGCACGCGGAGGGCCCGCGAGGAGGCCGGTTCCGATTAATGAGACAAGCGTCCACCAGGCTCGCCGCGCTCCGAAGATCCTTCGTCGCGGCGGGCCTCGCACCAGGACGATGACCGGCTCGCGCCTCAGGTCATGGTTGACCGTCCGAGGTCTGACGGGCCCAGGGCTTCGAATCACCGAGCATCCTCAGTCCGGCCGGAACAGGCTCCATCTCCTCGAACAGGCTGATGCGACGGAACGGCTACTCGTCAAGCAGTCACTCGCGACGATGGGCCGAGAAACCTGGTTCTATCGGGAGGTCCTTCCGAGCATTTCCATAGCTCCGGCGTGCCTGCTGGTCGCTGAGGCGGAAGACGTCGTCGTCCTTGAGTACGTTGACGCCGTTCCCCTCCACCAAATCGCCCTGACCGAGCCGGAATCGACGCTGGCTCTCATGCCCGAACTCGCGACCGCACTCGCCCGTTTGCACCTGCGGAGCGGTCACGACGCCGCGGCGACGCCGCGGGCCATCCTGCCGTTGCCGCCGCTTGACCCTGTCGATCTCGACGTGCTGATGGTGGTCAGCGCCGCGACACTCGACATCATCGAACGGGTGCAGTCGCGGAATACGCTCACCGCCGCGGTCGAGAGCGCGCTTGCCGGCCCAGGTCCGCAGGGCCTTGTTCACGCCGATCTCAAGCTCGATAACATCCTGCGACCCCGCCCCGACGGAGGAATCGTCGTCGTCGACTGGGAACTCGGCGGCATGGGGCCCACAGGCTGGGATATCGGCTGTGTGGTCGGTGCGATGCTCGCGCTGTGGTGCTCTCACCTCGCTCTCGACAGTGCGACCGACCCCGCGGACTGGATCGACTCGGGCGCGGTCCCCTTTGAATCCGTTCAGCTGGCGGCGTGCTCGTTCATGGAGGCATACCTGAAGGAAATGAGGGGTGCCGCCGTCGCGGATTTCGGCCAGGTCACCACCTTTATCGCCGCCAACCTCGTTGCTCGCACGTTTTCCGAATCGACGCACGTGCGTCGCCTCTCAGCGCACCATCTGGTCAGGCTTCTCGTGGCCGAGGGCATCCTCCTCTCGCCGGACGAGCTGTTCGGAGACCTCCGGTGGTAGCCGACATCGCAAGGGCGGCGCGAGGTATGGCGGCGGTGGCCAAGGCCGCCGGTTCCGACATCGAGCGGGTCCAACTCGCCTACCTGGCGGTCTACGCCTGTGGTTATGTCGGTCGCGGGGATCTCAACCGATTCAAGACGCTCACCGCGGCGAGTTCCGACACCGTCTTTCTCGCCCGCCTGTCGGCGACCGTGACCGACCGGGTCGAAGTCAGCGGAATTCGCGTCCGGTCATGGGACGAGAACACGGTCTACGTTCAACACGGTCGGCTCCGGGCAGCCGTCGCGCGCCACCGAATTCGCGAGGAAGACCTGGCCGAAGGCCGCACGGTCACCGTCGAGGTGTCCGCGATTCTTCCCGGACGCCTGCCCGGGTTCGTTCTCCGCCAAGGCGGCCGCTGGCCCTGGGCCGAGCCGACAACGCGTTTGTATCTCAACATTCGTGCCACGCAGGCGGCGTGGGTGCTCGGCCCGCTCGCCGTCGCGCTGGACAGGGCAGGCATTCCGTACGAGACGAAGGTGCTGGCCCACCCGCGCGCCTACCTGAGACGCGACGCGGCGGTGATCTACGTGCCCACAAGCGAATTCGACCGCGCGGCCGATCTCGTCGCCGCGCGTGTCGCCGGAGACGGGATTCGCCTCGCGGACCCCGTGCCGACGCTCACGCGCCGCCTGGGTCCGGGGATCGGTTCCGCCGACGAACCCGACGACATCGGCCAGGGCCAGAGCCACGGCCAGTGGGTGAGCGGCCTCCTGACGGCCGCCGCCCGCAAGTGCGCGGACGCCGAGACCATCGCGGCCGCCGTCCGCCAGGCGATCCGCGCCGCAGGCCGGGACCCCGCCGCACCCTACCTCCGCGCCGGACGAGCGTGATCGTTACAGAGCGTAACAGCAGAAACTTCCACACCAGCCATAAATATCATATAGTCTATATAATACTTCAGCGCTGGTGAGAGGGCGGGTCGGTGGGAGTTCGGACGTCGGTGGTGGTGATCGGTGATCTCAACTTCATGAACGTGACCGATCCCGCGGGTCCGCTGCGGCGAGTGCGGGGTGAGCTTGAGAAGGCGGACGTCCGATTCGCCAACTTGGAGTGCTGCTTCGTCGCCCCGAGGGCGGGACGATCCGTCGATGGCGAAGGCTTCCACGCCGACCCCGCGGTGGCTGTTGCCCTGCGTGACGCGGGGATCGACGCCGTCGGCACGGCCAACAACGTGAACTATGGCACTGAGGCCATCACGTCGTCGATCCGCACCTTGGACGAGTGCGGGGTCGCGCATGCCGGTAGTGGTGTGGATGCCGCGGCCGCCTTCGCGCCGGTCGTGGTGACGGTTGCCGGGGGAGTACGGATCGGTTTCCTCCAGCGCACGGCCGTCTACTGGCCGACCGATCACGAGGCGGGACCGCGCAGTCCAGGAGTTGCGGCGTTCCGATGCCACACCGCCTACCGGGTTCCGATGCACAAGACGCATCCGGAGATTCCGCCGCTGAATCGGCCGGGAGTGCCGCCGGAGGTCATCACGTGGCCGGATCGCGATCATCTGGACCGCCTCAGGGCTGACGTGGCGGCGTTGCGGGACGCCTGCGACATCGTCGTGGTCTCGCTGCACTGGGGCCTGAAGCGCGACGTCCTCTCCTACATGAAGGACATCGCTCATGCCGTGATCGACGAGGGCGCGGATGTCGTCATGGGTCATGGGCCGCACTTCGCCCTCCCGGTGGAGCTCTACCACGGCAAGCCCATCTTCTACGGGTTGGGCAGCTTCTCGTTCCACACCGGCCACTACGGGCGCGAGCACGGCGACTGGGCCGGATTGCTCGGCAGAGTCGACCTGGACGGCCGCGACGTCATGGCCTGCACGCTGCGGCTGGTCCGGCACAACGACGTCAACGAGACCTACTTCTGCGACCCGGCCGACGAATCCGATGAGATCAATGAGATCGCCGTCCGTATGGAGCGGCTGGGCAGCCGGCTCGAGGTCGACGGTGACGTGCTCGTCGTCAAGCCTGCTTCCGTCGGGTGACCGGGGCCGATGGGCTCGGATTGTTCTTGTTGCGGACGAGGCGCTTCTGCCTGGCGCCCTCGATGTGGTCGGACATGCGCGAGCTCGCCAGGTCCGCGTCCCGGGCGTCGAGCGCGTCGAGGATGGCCCCGTGCTGATCGAGGCAATGCCGCACGAAAGCGGGGTCGTCCCAGAGGCTCTCCGAGGCGGGAATCGCCTTCTCCCACACCGGCCGCATGATCGTGTCAGCGATGTACGCCGACCCGACGCGCATGATCGCCAGGTGGAACTCGCGGTTGGTCTGTGAGAGCAGAGCGGCGTCGCCGGTATCCCCCAGGGCGGTCAACTTGTCGTGGAGACGGCGCAGAGCGGCGAAGTCGTCCTCGGTGCCGCGTTCCACGGCAAGGCGCGCACAGAGGCTTTCGACCGTGATCCTGAAGTGGTAGAGGTCCTGCAGGTCGTGTGGCGCCATGTCCGTGACGGTCGCGCCGCGGTGTGGTGAGTAGATGATGAGGCCATCGGCCTCAAGGCGCCGGAGAGCCTCTCGCACGGGAGTGGCGCTGACGCCGTAGCGCTCGCCGATCTCGATCTGACGGATCTGCGAACCAGGGGCGATGGTCCCGTCTCTCAACTCCTGACGTAGCCGCTGGAACACGTATTCGGACTTGCTGACCGGAGCCTGCGTCAGCGCCGATGGGTCTTGAGGGGCGCTCATCGGTGGTCCTTTCGTTCCGTACGGAAGGCCATGCTAATCGATAGCCTGTAGAATATACGTTTTTCGCGCGGGAATCACCGCAACAGCCACCGAGCGAGTAGAGGCGTCAGGAAGAGGACCAGGAGGAGACGCATCAACTGCACGGCGCTCACCAACGTGATATCCGCGCCGCTACTGGTCGCGGCGGCGAGGACGGCGGGAAAGCCGCCCGGCGTGGTCGCCAGGTAGGCGTCGAAATGGTCGACTCCGGTCACGGCCGCGAGTCCCAGGGCCAGGAGGACGCAGCTTCCGATGACGAGGGCGATCACGACGAAGACGGTCGGCATCATCGATCGGATCAGCCTCAGGGCATCCGGATTGAAGCGAAGGCCGACCTGAGTGCCGATCAGCACGAAACCGGCCAGTCTGATGGCCGGAGGCATGGCGACGTCGTGGAAGACGGGGACGGCCGCGACCGCGGCTCCGGCGAGGAGTCCACCCAGGACGGCCGGTGAGGGCAGGCGCAAGAGCCTGCCGCCCCCCAGGCCGACGCCGATGGCCAGCACCGAGCCGAGCAGGCTGAGGCCAGTCGTCGGATCCGCGGCGTTCACCGCCACGGCCGAACCCTCGCTCGAAAGCCAGGACACCATGAGCGGCAGCGTCAGGAGGATGATCAGGACGCGGGTGTACTGTACGACGACGACGACGCGGTCGTCGGCCCCGTAATCGCTCGCGATGGCGGTGACGCCGGACGCGCCGCCGGCCACGGACGCGAAGGTCGCGGTGGCGCGACTCACCCCATGCCGCCGCAGGAGCTGCCCGGCCCCGACACTCGAGGCGAGGGTGGCCACGCAGACGAGGACGACGGCGGGCCACCCCCAGCCGAGTTCGCCCAGCCGGTTCCAGTCGATCATCAGACCCGTCGTGACGCCGATGATCGCTTGACCGCATCGGAACATCGGCCGGGGCATGCGCACCACGCCGGGAGCGCGCAGCCCGACGACGACTCCTGCGATCAACCCGGCGAAGAGTGGGGCGGACGGCACTCCCGCCGCGGTCATCGCGAGGTTCCCGACGACGACCAATGCCACCAAGCCGCCCCACCACCGGACCGCCCTCATGACCGGCGCACTCCTTCACGTTGCTCAGACGGGGTCAACGGCAGCTCCACGAGGGGGGGCATGGACTGGTTCCGTAAAGGTCGTGGTCCCCGGCACTGCAGTGGCGCACTCCGCCGGCCGTGGAGGCGCTCATGCCGTGGCCGGCGCAGGTGCATTGGCGGCGCCGAGGTCGGTCGTCAGCGGACGGACGTCGGCGCCGGTCCAGGCGGCTGCCAGGGCCCGCTCGGCGAGATCCGCACCGATGACGGAGTGGGTGAGCGAGCGGAACTTGGCCGAAAGCCCGTCGTCGTCGATGGGGTTGTCAGGCTCGCCGAGCGGCTGACGGACACGCTGTTCGTGCGCCATGCCGTCGGCGGTCGTGACGGTGAGGACGGCCGGACGCTCTCGTGGGTAGGAGGCGTCGGCGTCGGCGTCGACCACGATCCGCACGATCCCTGCGAGTCGCAGGACCTCGTCGTCGACGAGTGCCTGGTCGCTGAACGTGTCCAGCGTGACCGTGCCATGGCGCAGGGCCGATGCGACCGTGAAGGGGATGCTCAGCTGCGCTTCGAGCAGCGACGTGACGTGCGGCTTGCCGAATCGGGTCGCCAGCTCGTAGGTCCCCAGGCGAACGGCGACGATGTCGTCGGGGTTCCGCAGGCCGAGCCGGTGCAGCTCGAGGGCGGCGTCGATCGCGCCGTGCAGGTGCCGGCAGCACGGGTAGGGCTTGATGTAGGTGCGGAGGCAGAGCCACTCGGAACCGAGCCCGCCGAGCAGGGCCTCGGGTCGCCAGACTCCACGCGCGATGGCCGAGAAGTAGCCCTGCGGGCCCTCCAGCACGGTGTCCGGACCCGGCAGGCCGTCCATCGCCATCTCGCCGCACAGGAGACCGTCGCGGGCCGCCTTGCCCGCGTGCATGCGCTTGATCTCGTTTCCGCTCGTGTGATACTCGCGTAAGCCGCCGGCGTGCGAGCCGGCCAGTCCCAGCGCGTCGCTGACCTGGGCGGCGCCGCCGCCCAGGAGGTTCACGGTTCCGGCGGCGGCGCCGAAGACCCCGGCGACGGCGGTGTTGTGGAATCCGGCGTCGAGCGTGGCCGGATGGCCGGCCCGGGCGATCCGGGTGGTCACCTCCACGGCGACGGCGATGGCTGTGGTGACCGCGTCCAGGCCGGCGCCGGTGGCCTCCGCCTCGGCGAGGACCGCGGGAATGATCGCCGCACCCGGGTGCACCGACCCGGCGGTGTAGCCGTCGTCGAACTCGAGCCCGTGCGCAGCGGTCCCGTTGACGAAGGCCGCGCCCGCCGCCGTGAGGGACGGCCCGCGGACGGCGGTCGCCTGGGTGCCGGGACTGGTACGGGCGAGGTGGTCACGCAGCCGTTCGGACAGGGGATTGGTGCTGCCCGCCACGGTCGCCGCCAGGTAGTCCACCAGCAGGCGGCGAGCGTGGTGGGCCACGCCGTCGGGCAGATCGCCGGGACGGACAGAACCGGCCCATTCGGCGACGAGTCGGGTGGCACCGGCCGGAGCCTCGGTGTTCTGCATCCGAAATCCTTCCCTTACGGTCGATCTATCCAGGTTGAGGCTCAGCCCTTGGAGAGGTCGGCGTCGTACTCCTTGGCCGCGTAGTTCTCGAGCCACGTGACGACGTCATCGGGCGGGTTGTTCAGCACCGCGTCGATGTCGCGCTTCAGTGTCTCGCCCGACTGGAATCCGTAGCCGCCCAGGCTCTTGGCGACGGTCTTCTGGAAGTCCGGGTCCTTCTGGATGTCGGTGAACGCCTGGACCATGGCGTCGATGGCGACCGGCGGAGCCTCGCCGTGGAGCCACACCTGCTTCTGCATGTTGTGGATCAGCTGCACGAGGAAGGTGAAGGACTTGAGCAACTCGGCGTCGGGCGGGGTGCCGTGGACGGTCTCGTACAACTCGGCGGCGTGCGGCAGGTCCGGGAAGGCGGGATCGCGAACGAGCTTGCCGTTCTCGACCAGACCGGTGGTGTACACGGGAATGGCCTCGCCCTTGTCGACGAGCGGCTGGATCGACTCGAGGTAGGCCGCGGTCGACTGGCCGTCGATGTTGACCTCTCCCTGGGAGAAGGCGATCTGGACCGCGCCGCGCGACTCGTAGCCGAAGACCTCTTTGACGTTGAGCCCCAGCAGATGCATGCTGAGCAGTCTCGAAATCTCGCCGCCACCGGGCGTGATGCCTCCGTAGACGAGTTGCGCGTCGGTCGCGAGAAGGTCTTCGGGCTTCTTGACCCCGATGTCCGGCGACACGTACTGCGTGTTCCCGGCCGGGATGCCCACGATCGGGGCGAAGTCCTTGAAACTGAACTGTACGGCGGGATCGCCGAAGAGGACGGAGGTATTGGTCGACGCCGACGTCATCAGCATCGTGAGACCGTCGGGGTTCGCCCGCGCGAACTGGTTGGCGCCCAGGATGCCGTTGCCGCCGTCGATGTTCTCGACCTGGATCTTCGGGTGACCGGGCAGATGCTCGGTGAGAAACGGCACGAGCTGGCGTGCGGTGGTGTCCGTGCCCCCGCCGGGCGCGAACGGAACGATCCAGCGGATGGTCCGGCCCGAGAAGAACTCTTCGGGGTTCTTGGCGTCGCTGACCTGGCCGGTGGACGGGCTGTTGCAGGCAGTGGCGATCGCGGCGATCACGGCGACGACGGCGCCGGCTCGCGTCCGTCGGCGCATCCTGCCGTGTCGTTCAGCATTCCGTCTGGCGAACATGAGTGGCCTCCAGATGTTGGCCGGCGTTCCAGCCGGGGGATCACGCGGTCGGCTGGTCCGAAAGTGTTGCGACCGCTCATGGCGGCTGACGGTAGTAGCGAATTCTATAGAATGCAAGGTATTGACGATCGGGCGTAACACTGCCGAATCATATGGGTTGCATTCTATAGAATCCTCTCCTAGTATCGCCGCACCGTGACGCGTGTCACGTCCACCACCACGAGAAGTGCCTGCATGGGCGGCACTGGGGAGGACGACGCCATGACCACTTCGGTGCGGTCTGGGCCGACCCTGGCGACGAGCGGATGCCGATGCTAGACGCAGCAGCGGAGGCCTTCGCCGTCATTTTCACGCTCGATCGGATGATGTGGATCCTGATCGGAGTCCTGCTGGGGCTGTTCCTCGGCATCATGCCCGGCATCGGCGGCGTCGTCGGGATGTCGCTGCTCCTGCCCTTCGTGTACGGGATGGACCCCTATTCCGGCGTAGCCTTGCTGATCGGCATCATCGCCGTCGGTCAGACGGGTGACACGTTCCCGGCGGTGCTGATCGGGGTCCCGGGCAGCTCCGGCGGCCAGGCCACCATCATGGACGGCTATCCGATGGCGCGGCGGGGCGAGGCCGGCCGCGCCCTGGGAGCCGCCTTCCTCGCCTCGATGATCGGCGGCATCCTCGGCGCCGTCTTCCTGTTCGCGGTCCTGCCCGTGGCCAGACCGCTGGTCCTGTCGTTCGGCTCGCCAGAGTTGTTCATGATGACGCTCTTCGGGCTCAGCCTGGTGGCCGTGCTGAGCAAGGGCGCGCCGGCGAAGGGCGTCCTGGTCGGTCTGGTCGGCATGCTGATCAGCACGGTCGGCCTCGCTCCGGCCAGTACGGACGCTCGTTTCGTCTTCGACTGGGTGTACCTCTACAACGGTGTGAGCCTCTCGCTCGTGGCCCTCGGCATCTTCGCGATTCCCGAACTGGTCGAGCTGTGCGTGGAGAACAAGAAGATCGCCAAGAGCAGTGAGAAGCTGTCGGGCGGGATCGTCATGGGCATGAAGGACACGATGCGGAACCTGCCGCTCGTCGTGCACGGCTCGTCCATCGGCTCCGTGCTCGGCACGATCCCGGGCATCGGCAGCCCGGTCATCAACTGGCTGAACTACGGGCTCGCGTCGAGCGCCGTACGCAAGAACAACCGATTCGGACGCGGCGACGTCCGGGGCGTCATCGCGCCCGAGGCAGGCAACAATGCCACCGAAGGCGGACAGCTCGTGCCGACCATGCTGTTCGGCATCCCGAGCAGCGCGACGACCGCCATCATGCTCGGCGGGTTCGTGCTCCTCGGCATCAACGCCGGGCCGTCGATGGCCGAGGAGGAGAACCTCCCGATCATGCTGGCCATGGTGTGGACGCTCGTGATCGCCAACATCATGGGCACCGCGCTGTGCATCGCGCTCGCCTCCCCGGTGTCGAAGATGACCCTCATTCCGGCACGGCGGGTGGCGCCCTTCCTGATCGCGATGGTGATGCTGGCGGCGTTCCAGACCAGCCTGCAATGGGGCGACTACATCGTCCTGCTCGTGTTCGGGACGCTGGCCTTCGTCATGAAACAGCTCAAGTGGCCGCGCATTCCCTTGCTCATCGGCTTCGTGCTGGGGCCGGCGGCGGAGGGCTACTTCACCGTCTCGATGAGCCGGTTCGGCACGGACTGGCTGACCAAACCGAGTGTGCTGATCCTGGCCGCCATCATCGTCGCCGCGCTTTCCCTGGCGCTGTGGCAGCAGCGGCGCATCAACCTCGTTCCCGAGATGGTGCAGGAGAAGATCGCCGCCCAGTCGTTCGTGGAATCCGGGACGGAGAAGGACCGCAACGTGAGCGAGGCCGTGGGAGGAAGTGAGCGTCATGAGTGAGGCCACGGAGAAGGTCGAGGAAAAGCTCGGCGTCAAGGTCCTGCGGATCGGCATGATCCTCCTGGTGATGGCGATCGGCGTCTTCGGGTGGGTCGAGGGGTCCACCTATACCGCCACGGGCGCGCGGTTCCCGCTGTTCCTCTCCGCGGGCATCGTCATCCTCGGGACCGGCGTCCTGGTCAAGGAGGTACGCACGATGCGCCGGGGCGGGGCACACTCAACCGCCGCGTACGACTACGAAGTCGACGGCCTCACGCCCATCGAGGTGCTGCGCAGGGGCGCGACGTGGCTGGCGCTGCTGATCGGATACGTGATCATGCTGTGGCTCGTGGGCTACATGGCCACGACGGTCACCTGGCTCATCCTGTCGCTGCGCATCGGTGCTCGGTTGCGCTGGCTGTCCGCGATCATCGCCGCCATCATCGCGACCGCACTGCTCGAGGTCGTCATCCAGCTGTTGAACGTCCCGCTGCCGATGGGCCTGTTCTATGTCGGAATCTGACAGCGGAACGCCGCTGGCCAAATCCTTCGCCGACTGGATCTGCGAGACGGACGAGGTTCCGGCGGACGTACGGGCGGCAGCCAAGCTGGCCATCCTCGACGCGCTGGGCGTGGCGATCGCCGCCCGGCGCGTCACCGACGACCGGCTGTTGTCCGTGGTGACCGATGGATTCGTGGAGGTACCGCCCACCGAGAGCACCGTGATCGGCCGGCCCTGGCGCACCAGCCCCGCGCGTTCGGCGTTCGTGAACGCCTTCCTGGCGCACGTGCTCGACTTCGACGACTCCAGCGGGGACCTTGCCGGCCACCCCACCGCGGTGGTCCTGCCTGCGGCGCTCGCGGTCGCGCAACGACACGGGG
The DNA here is from genome assembly GCF_009687885.1 of Acrocarpospora pleiomorpha. GTDB lineage: Bacteria > Actinomycetota > Actinomycetes > Streptosporangiales > Streptosporangiaceae > Acrocarpospora > Acrocarpospora pleiomorpha. The sequence continues at coordinate 99,822 of NZ_BLAF01000018.1, read as the reverse complement.
CTACCGGAGCGGACCTGCTGCGAGCGCACTGCCTCGGCTTCGAGGTCGCCTGTGCCATCGGCCGCCGGCTCAATCCAGGTCACTACGACAGCGGGTGGCACCCGACGGCCACGCTCGGGGCGTTCGGAGCGGCGGCGGCCGCCGCCCGCCTGACGCACGGCGACGATCGTGACGCGGTCGCCCGGACCATCGGCCTGACCACGGCGTTTGCCGCCGGGCTGAAATCGTCGTTCGGCACCCTCGCCAAGTCGCTTCAAGTCGGACGAGCCTGCGAGGCCGGTGTGCTGGCCGCGCAGCTCACCGGCGCCGGAGCGACCTCGAATCTGGCCGCCTTCGAGCACCGGCAGGGGTTCGTGCGGGTGTTCGACCGGATTGAGGCGAACAACATCGACGCCGTACTACCTGGCCGGTGGTCGCTCACGCACCCTGGCGTGATCATCAAACAGTACCCCTGCTGCGGGAGCACCCATTCGGCCATCGAGGCGGCGTACGAGCACGGCGTCGTCGATGCCGCGACCGTTGAGGAGGTCGTGATCGAGCTCCACCCTCGTCGCCGGGTCCACGTCGACCGGCCCTGGCCGGACGGCGGTCTCGCGGCGAAGTTCAGCGTGCAGTACACCGTGGCGCGCATGCTGCTGAGCGGTGCGGTGGCCCTCGACGACTTCGAGGACGCGCGGGTCCAGGAGCCGCGTCTGCGCACGCTCCTGGGCAAGATCCGGGTGGCGGACCTCGAGGGCGCGACCGACGAACGGTTCGAGGAGCGCTACGGCGCGGCCGTCACGGTACGGACGACCGAGGGTTCGCGGCGGACCTTCGTCCCCGTCTCGCTGGGGCGCCGGCCGGGCGAGATGCTCCCGGCGGATCGGATCATCGCCAAGTTCGAGCGCTGCACCGACGGCATCCTCACCCCGGACGGGTCGGCGGCCCTGATCGAGGCGGTCCTGGATCTGGAGAACCTCGAGTCGGCCGGCGATCTGTTCGCGATCTGCGCGGCAGCGGTGTCAGCTCACGCTTGAGCGGCAGGCGGGCGCCTCGTCTCGGCTACTCCTTGGTCCAGCTCAGCGCATGACGAAGGGGTTCCCGACCGCGGCGCCCGTGTTGATCCACACCGTTTTGTTCTCGAGGTATTCCTCGATGGCGCCGATGCCGTTCTCGCGGCCGATGCCGGAGTCGTCGAAGCCGCCGAATGGCGCGAGAAAGCTGACGGCGCGGTACGTGTTCACCCAGACCGTTCCCGAACGCACCCGATCGGCCATTCGGAAAGAGCGCCCGATGTCCTTGGTCCACACGCCCGCGCCCAGCCCGAATCGCACATCGTTCGCCAGCGCGATCGCCTCCTCCTCGTCGGCGAACGGCAGCACCGCGAGAACCGGTCCGAAGATCTCCTCCTGGGCGATGCGCATGCCGGTGGAGACCCCGGTGAAGATCGTCGGCTCGACGAACCAGCCTGTTCCGCAGGCCCCGATTGTCGGCTGCCCGCCACCGAGCACGAGCGTGGCGCCTTCACGACGTCCGATCTCGATGTAGTCCAGCACCTTGGCATGCTGCGCCGGCGTGGTGATCGGGCCGATGTCGGTCTCGTCGTTCATCGGGTCGCCGATGCGGGCGGTCCTGGCCACCTCCACGACTCGACTCACCACCTCGTCGTGGATCTCGCGTTGCACGAGGAGCCGGGAGCCGGCGATGCAGGTCTGGCCCGTGGCCGCGAAGATTCCGGACACGACGCCGTTGACGGCGGCGGTGAGGTCCGCGTCGGCGAACACGATGTTGGGGGACTTCCCGCCGAGTTCCAGGCCGACGTGCTTGAGGTTTCGCGCCGCCTGCCCGCCGATCTGGCGGCCCGTCGCGTCGGAGCCCGTGAAGCTCACCCGCCTCACCAGCGGATGCTCGATCAGCGCCGGGCCGATGTCCTGGCCGAAGCCGGTGACGACGTTGATCACACCTGGGGGGAGCCCGGCCTCGTGGAACAACCGGACCAGCTCCAGCGTCGACGCGGACGCGAACTCGGAGGGCTTGATGACGACCGTGCAGCCGGCGGCGAGCGCGGGAGCGAGCTTCCACGACAGCAGCATCAGCGGAGAGTTCCACGGCGTGATGATGGCCACCACGCCGACCGGCTCCTTACGCGTGTAGGTGAAGTAGCCCTTCTTGTCCATGGGGAGGACGGATCCCTCGACCTTGTCGCTGAGCCCGCCGTAGTAGTAGTACCACTCCGGCAGATAGCTGACCTGGCCGAACATCTCCCGGTACAGCTTGCCGTTGTCGCGCACCTCGAGCTCGGCGAGATGCCGGGCGTTCGCCGCGATCGTGTCCCCGAGCCGTCGCATCAGCGCCCCGCGGCCACTCGCGGTGAGTTCCGACCACGGTCCGGAGGTGAGAGCGCGGTGCGCCGCTTGGACGGCGTCGTCCACGTCCGCCACGCTCGCCCTGGCGATCTCGGCCCACGGCGCGCCCAGATACGGATTGTCACTGGCGAACCAGTCGACTCCAGGACGCTCGTCGCCATCGATGATCATTGAGAATCGGTGCATGGTCGTACCTCGCTGAACATGAGGTTGGGCACTGAACCATGCCATCATCAGCGCTGATGGACGCCGTTGAGAAATAGGAAATCGTGATGGAAGCATGCTGTCCGCGCATGTGCCGCTCAGGACTCGCGATCGTCCTCGGCGGAGTCGAGTAGTGCCGATGGCCAGTTGCCACGACGCACGGCCGAGCGGATCTGCCGGACGATCTCTCTGGTGACCACATCGACCGCGGCGGACCGTCGTGCCGTCCGGGGCGCGCCGAGAACGATCGAACGCGAGATCTCAGGATCGCGCAACGGAGCCGCGCTCACGAGCCCCCGGCCCACCTCATCGGCGATGCCCGCGGCCGGCAGGATGGTCCAGCCGCAGCCGGCGAGGACGAGCTTCTTCTGCAGCAGGATCGAGTTCGTCGCCGTGACGATCGTCAGGCGGACGTCACTCCGCGCCACGGCGCGGTCGATGAGGATCCGCAGGCCGTGGCCCGCGGTGGGGACGATCAGCGGCTGCGCCGCGGCCTGCTCGAACGGGATGGGGTGCCGCGGGTCGAGGCCGGCGGCGGGCGGCGCCACGGCCCACAACTTCTCCTGGATCAGCGGCCGGACATGCAGGGACGGGGTGTTCGTCAGGTTGTACAGGAGGCTGAGGTCGAGATCGCCGTCGTCGAGCCATTGCCGCAGATGCCCTGAGTACGCGGTGAGCACGCGCAGCTCGATCCCCGGATGCTCGCCGGTCACCGCCTTCACCAAGGGTTCGGCCAGGATGCCGAGCGTGCTCTCCAGCAGGCCGACGGTGACGATGCCCGTGACGTGGTTGGGCGTCGGCCGGATCTCCGCCTGAGCACGTTCCAGCTCGTCGAGAACGCGCCGAGCTCGCTCGGCCATGCTGCTCCCCGCCTCGGTGAGCCGCATGCCGTGCCGAGTCCGTTCGAACAGCGGAACGCCGAGCTCGTGCTCCAAGGCGTGGATCTGACGGGTGACCGCCGGCTGAACGAGATGCAGCAACTCGGCGGCTCTCGTCACGCTGCCCGCCTCGGCGACGGTCACCAGCGCCTTGAGCTGCTTGATCTCCATGCCCGGTCTCCTCGTCGCATCTCGCGGACGCATGCACCCATCAGGATTTGGCATTTTACGATCTGCCTCATCAGTCTTCATGATGCTTACGAGAATTCGAGCAGACGTGGAGAAGCTGGATGAGCGAACTCAGCGATGCGGAGCAGGACATCGTCGCCCTCGTCGGCACCTTCGTGGACCGCGAGGTCAAGCCCGTCGTCCAGGAGCTGGAGCATGCCGACACCTACCCGGAGAACCTCATCGAGCAGATGAAAAAGCTCGGGATCTTCGGGCTCGCCATCCCGGAGCCCTGGGGAGAGGCGAGCGTCTCCACCCCGTGCTATGCGGCTGTGACCGAGGAACTGGCACGCGGCTGGATGAGCCTGGCCGGAGCGATGGGCGGGCACACGGTTGTCGCGAAGCTCCTGCTGGCGTACGGCACGAGGGAACAGCAGGATCGCTACCTGCCGGCCATGGCCACGGGTGAAATCCGTGCGGCGATGGCCCTGACCGAGCCCGGCGGGGGCTCCGATCTGCAGGCGATGCGCACCGTGGCCCGGCGCGACGGCGACGCCTACGTGGTGAACGGCACGAAGACCTGGATCACGAACGCGCGCCGATCCCAGCTCATCGCCCTGCTGTGCAAAACGGATCCGACCGCTGATCCGCCCCACAGCGGGATGAGCATCCTGCTGGTCGAGAAGGGTCCGGGCTTCACGTTGTCCCGGGATCTGCCGAAGCTCGGCTACAAGGGTGTGGAGAGCTGCGAGATCGCGCTCGATGACCTTCGCGTGCCGCGCTCCGCGCTCCTGGGCGACCAGGAGGGCAAGGGCTTCGCGCAGATGATGCGCGGGCTGGAGATCGGCCGCATCCAGGTCGCCTCCCGCGCCCTGGGGGTGGGGCGGGCCGCGCTGGAGGACTCGATCCGGTACGCGCAGGAACGGCACAGCTTCGGCAAGCCGATCTGGCGGCACCAGTCCGTGGGCAACCTTCTCGCCGACATGGCGACCAAGCTGACCGCGGCCCGCCAGCTCGTGATGTTCGCGGCGCGTCGCTTCGACCGTGGCGACCGGGCCGACCTGGAAGCGGGGATGGCGAAGCTCTTCGCGTCGGAGGTGGCCATGGAGGTCGCCCTGAACGCCGTACGGGTGTACGGCGGGTACGGCTACTCGACCGAGTTCGACGTCGAGCGCTACTTCCGGGACGCGCCGCTGATGATCGTCGGCGAGGGGACCAACGAGATCCAGCGCACGGTCATCGCGCGACAGTTGGTCAATCGATTCCCGATCGCGACATGACCGCCGATACTGCGGTCACCTGGCTGTTCGTCCCCGGCAACCGTCCGGAACGGTTCGACAAAGCCGCGCGGAGCGGGGCAGACCGGGTGATCGTCGACCTGGAGGACGCGGTCACGCCCGCGGCCAAGGAGTCCGCCCGCCAGTCCGTCGTACGATGGCTGTCCGGCGGCAGGACCGCATGGGTGCGGATCAACGGTTCGGCGACCCCGTGGCACGACCACGACCTCGCCTGCCTGTCGGATCTGCCCGGACTCGCGGGCCTGGTCGTCCCGAAGGCCGAGGACCCCGCGGACCTCGACCGAATCCGGCAGGTCGTCGGCGGCTCGACGGCACTGGTCGCCCTGATCGAGACCGCTCGCGGCGTACGTGACGCCCACCGCATCGCCGAGTTTACGCCGGTCGCGCGGCTGGCGTTCGGGGCCATCGACTTCGCCCTCGACATCGATGCCGCGGAGACCGACCAGGCCCTGCTGCTGGCCAGGAGCACCCTCGTCGTCGCCTCCCGCGCGGCGGGCAAGCCCGCTCCTCTCGACGGGGTGACGCAGGAGCTAGGGGACCCCCGGGCGGCGGCCGGTGACGCAGCCCGGGCTCGGGCCCTGGGTTTCGGCGGCAAACTCTGCATCCACCCAGCACAGATCGCCGCCGTTCGATCCGCGTTCGAGCCATCCGCCGAGGAAGTCGAATGGGCTCGCCGGGTCCTAGAGCACGCGGAAGGACCGGGAGCGGGCGTCACACCGGACGGACAGTTCGTGGACAAGCCCGTGGTGGAACGAGCCCGGCGGATCGTAGGACGGATGGATACGGAAGGACGCGGGCATGCGTCAGCCACTTGACGGCATCACGGTCGTGGCCTTGGAACAGGCCGTGGCGGCACCGCTCGCCACCAGGCACCTCGCTGACCTCGGCGGGCGGGTGATCAAGATCGAGCGTCCCGGCGGGGGCGATTTCGCGCGGCAGTACGACCGCGCCGTCCGCGGCCAGTCCAGCTACTTCGTGTGGCTCAACCGGGGCAAGGAGAGCGTCGTACTCGATCTCAAGGCGCCCGACGACAGGGCGGTGGTCGACGCGCTCGTGGCACGTGCGGATGTCGTCGTGCAGAACCTGGCGCCGGGCGCCGCGGATCGCCTGGGCCTGGGGGCCGACGCGCTCCGCTCGCGCCGGCCAGAGCTGATCTACTGCTCGATCTCCGGGTACGGCACCGACGGCCCTTATCGGTCGAAGAAGGCTTACGACCTGCTGGTGCAGTGCGAGACCGGCGTGCTGATGACGACCGGGACGACGGAGGTGCCGTCGAAGGCCGGCATCTCGATCGCGGACATCGCCACGGGGATGTACGCCTACTCGGGCATCCTTGCCGCGCTCTTCGAGCGTGCGCGCACGGGGGTGGGCGCGAGCCTGCACGTGGCGATGATCGACGCGATGGGGGAGTGGATGGCGCAGCCGATGTATCTCTCCGCCTATGGCGGCGGCGGACCGCGGCGTACCGGCGCGCGGCATGCCTCGATCGCACCCTACGGACCGTACGTGGCCGGCGACGGCGAGCAGGTCTTCCTGGCCGTGCAGCACGACCGGGAGTGGCGAGCCCTGTGCACCGAGGTGCTGCGGCGGCCTGACCTGCGCGACGACGCGCGGTTCCGGCGCAACGTCGATCGGGTCGAGCACGACGCGGAGCTGACGGCGGTGCTCGAGGCGGCGTTCGTCCGGCTGCGCGCCGACGACCTCATCGACCTCCTCGATCGAGCCGGCATCGCCAACGCGCGACTCCGCGCGCCGGAGGAGCTCATGCGGCACCCGCAGCTGGACGCACGACACCGGTGGCGGTCCGTCGAGACGCCGGGTGGACCGGTGCAGGCCCTCCTGCCGCCGGTGACGGTGACCGGGACCGAGCCCGTCATGAGCGGGGTCCCCGCGCTCGGGCAGCACACGGAGGCCATCCGCGCCGAGTTCGCGGGCGACGCGAGCGGAGGTGCCACGTCGTGACCGGGGTGGTCGAACGTACCGAACACCTGGTGCCCGAGCCGGCGTACGCGCTGGGTGCGCTGCTCGGCGTCCCGGTTCCGGACATCACGGGTGACGACGGACTGCCGCTGCTCTGGCACTGGTTCTATCTGCTCGACCGCCCCGCACAGTCCGAGCTCGGCCCGGACGGTCATCCGGCCCAGAGCCTCGTACCCGAATCGATCACGGCCGGACGTCGCCGGATGTGGGCCGGCGGCCGGGTCCGACAGCTCGGTCCGCTGCGGTGCGGTGCGGACGCGACCAAGGTGTCGCAGGTCGCCTCCGTCCGATACAAGCAGGGGCGGACCGGCCCGCTGGCCTTCGTGACGGTCGACCATCGGATCCTGCAGGACGACCGGGTCGTCATCGCCGAGCAGCAGGACCTCGTCTACCGCGAGCCGACCGGCGCGGAACCGGCTCCCGCCGCGAACGGTGACCGCGAGCCACCCGCCGCCCAGCCGCCGACCGACGGCGAGTGGGCGATCGCCGTGTCGCCGAGCCTGCTGTTCCGGTTCTCCGCGCTCACCTACAACGCGCATCGCATCCACTACGACCGCGACTACGCCCGCGACGTCGAGGGTTATCCGGGCCTGGTGGTCCACGGGCCCTTGCAGGCCTTGGCCATGGCGGAGTACGCCCGGGCGCGCGGGACCACGCGTGGTCAGGTGTTCGAGTACCGGCTGCTGGCACCACTGATCGAGGATCAAGGACTGATCGTCCGCGCGACGCGCACGCCCGAGGGCATCACCACGCAGGTACGGGACGCCACCGGCCGCCGTACCGCATCGGGCCTGCTCAGCCACATCGACGTAGAGGAGTACGCATGAAGATCGTCACCCTGGTCAAGCACGTTCCGGACGCCGCCGCGGACCGGACGTTCGATGCCGACTACATCACTGATCGTGCCGGTGTCGAGGGCCTGCTGTCCGAGCTGGACGAGTACGCCGTCGAGGAGGCGCTGAAGGTCGCCGACGCCGGTGCCGGTGTCGAGGTGGTGGCCTTGACGATGGGTCCAGGCGGCGCCGACGCGGCGGTGCGGAAGGCGCTGCAGATGGGCGCGGACTCCGGCGTGCACGTCGTGGACGAGGCGCTGCACGGGTCGGACGCGCCGGCGACCGCCCAGGTGCTGGCCGCGGCGATCGCGAAGATCGGTGACGTCGACCTGGTCCTGACCGGTATGGCGTCGACCGACGGGGGGATGGGCGTGATCCCGGCGATGCTGGCCGAGCACCTCGGGCTGGCGCACGTGGGGTACGTCGGTGAGCTGACGGTATCCGGCGGCACCGTGACGTGCCGCCGCGACGGCGACGCCGCGAGCGAGACCATCGAGGCCGCGCTGCCCGCCGTCGTCGCCGTCACCGACCAGATCAACGAGCCGCGTTACCCGTCGTTCAAGGGGATCATGGCGGCGAAGAAGAAGCCGGTGCGGGCGTGGACGCTGGCCGACCTCGGGGTCGATGCGGCCAGGGTCGGGCTGGACGCCGCGTTCTCCGTGGTGCGTGCGGTCACCAGGCGGCCGGAGCGGTCGCAGGGGCAGATCGTCACCGACTCCGGTGACGGCGGCACGAAGCTCGCCGAGTTCCTTGCCGCGCGGAAGTTCATCTAGGAAAGGGAGAGGGACTGATGGCTGAAATCCTGGTCCTGGTCGACCATGTCGACGGTGCGGTGCGCAAGACCACGCTGGAGTTGCTGACGCTGGCGCGGCGCGCGGGCGAGCCGGCCGCAGTGTTCCTTGGGTCCGGTTATGACGCCGCCCGCGAGACCCTCGGCACGTACGGGGCGGCCAAGGTGTACGTGGTCGAGGCGCCCGAGTTCGAGCAGTACCTCGTGGTCCCCAAGGCCGAGGCGCTGGCCCAGATCGCGCGGTCGTCCGGCGCCGCCGGCGTGCTGCTGACGTCCACCCCCGAGGGCAAGGAGATCGCGGCCCGGCTGGCCGTGAAGCTCGGGTCGGGCATCATCACCGACGCGGTCGACGTCGCCGCCGACCTGACGACGACGCAGTCGGTGTTCGCCGGTGAGTACACCGTGACGGCGCAGGTCACCACGGGCGCGCCGGTCATCACGGTGAAGCCCAACGCCGTCACCCCGGAGGCCGCCGACGGCACCGACGGCACCGACGGCACCGAGGAGAAGGTCACCGTCGCGTTCTCCGACGCCGCCACGAAGGCCCGAATCGTGGACCGCAAGCCGCGCGCCGCGACCGGCCGGCCGGAGCTGACCGAGGCGTCCATCGTGGTGTCCGGCGGCCGCGGCACCGGCGGCGACTTCGCCCCCGTCGAGGCGCTGGCCGACGCCCTGGGCGCGGCCGTGGGCGCGTCGCGGGCCGCCGTCGACTCCGGCTGGTACCCGCACGCCTACCAGATCGGCCAGACCGGCAAGACGGTGTCGCCGCAGCTGTACCTGGCGGCCGGCATCTCCGGCGCCATCCAGCACCTGGCGGGCATGCAGACGTCGAAGACCATCGTCGTGGTGAACAAGGACCCCGAGGCGCCCGTCTTCGCGCTGGCCGACTTCGGCGTCGTCGGCGACCTCCGTACCGTCCTGCCGCAGGCGACCGCCGAGATCGGGAAGCGCACGGGCTGAGCTCCTCGTCCTGCGAGCGCTGGGGAGAGACCTCTGGCAGATTGTATAGAAAGTAGGATATAGTCTGCCGAGTTAGGATCTGTGAACGAGGAGGCCGCGGGTGAGCGAGAAGGTCGATGTCGTCGTCGTTGGAGGGGCTAGCGCCGGGTACGCCGCAGCCGTCGCCGCGGCGGAATCCGGGGCCGAGCGTGTCGTCGTCCTAGAGAAAGCGCGCAGGGACGACGTGGGCGGCAACTGCCGCTACTCGGCCATGGGGTTCCGCTTCGTCCACGATGGCGCCGATGACCTGCTCGGGCTCCTGAGTCCCGCACGGCGCGAGGAGCTCGCGGGACGGATCCGCGTGCGCCCGTACAGCCGAGACGAGTTCTTCGCCGACCTCAACCAGGTCACGAAGAACCTCATCGACCAGGAGTTGGCGCAGATCCTGGTGGACGACTCCCGGTCGGCCGTGGACTGGATGACCGAACTCGGCCATCAGTGGGTGATCTGGCCGAAGCCGGTTCGGGTCGACGGCTTCCTGGAGTACCCGGCGGGCACCGTGATCGGCCCCGCGGACGGCGGCCTCGGCCTCGTCGAGCGCTGGATCCAGATCGGCGGGCGGCTGGGTGTGGAGCTGCGCACCGAGTCCCGGGTCTCCGGTCTGCTGGGTAACTTCCACAGCGTTCAGGGGGTCGTCGTCGACGGTCCCGACGGCCGCTACGAGATCGAGGCGGGTGCCGTCATCCTCGCCAGCGGCGGGTTCCAGGCGAGCGCGGAGCGCCGGGCGCGGTACCTGCCGCCCGGCTCGGACCTGATGAAGGTGCGGGGCAGCCGCCACAACACCGGCGAGGTCCTGGACATGGCCGTGGCGCTGGGCGCCGCGACGTCGGGGCAATGGCAGGGCGGCCACGCCTCGCCGATCGACCTGAACGCGCCGGACGTCGAGGTCGACAACACGGTCAACCGGTACGCCTACCCCCACGGCATCACGGTGGATGTCAACGGCAAGCGGTTCTTCGACGAGTCCGAGCGGCACCGGACCTACACCTACGCCAAGACCGGGTGGGCCGTGATCAAGCAGCAGGGCGGCATCGCGTACCAGATCTTCGACCAGCAGGCCGTGGATCTGTTCCCGGAGGCCTATCGCGCCGCTGTTCCGGTCCAGGCCGACAGCATCGAGGCGCTGGCCGACAAGCTCGGCATCGACGCGGTGGCGCTGGCACGGACCGTCGAGGAGTACAACGGCGCCATCGACGACTCCGTGCCGTTCGATCCCACCAGGGAGGACGGCCGTGGCACCGTCGGCATCAGTCCGCGGCACACCAACTGGGCGCGGCCGATCGTCGAGGCGCCGTTCCTCGCCTTCGGCGTGACGGGCGGCATCACGTTCAGCTTCGGCGGCGTCCGTACCAACCGCGACGCCCAGGTGCTCAACACCAGCCTCGATCCGATCCGGGGTCTCTACGCCAACGGCGACATGGTCGGGCTCTTCCACCACAACTATCCATCGTCGAGTGGGATGACGCGCAACGCGGTGTTCGGGGGCCGGGCCGGCGTGTCCGCCGCCGACGCGGCCGGCCGGCGATGACGGCGTCCCCCGCGCACTCCGCCGGCCTCTCGAGCGAGCCTTCGCCTACCTCGGAGCTGTGCGCGTTCATCGCCACGACCACCTGGGACGATCTCCCCGAGGAGGTGCGGCGGCGCACCCGCCTCCTGCTCCTTGACGGCATCGCCTGCGGCCTGGTCGGCGCTCATCTGCCCTGGGCCACCAGAGCGGTGGAGGGCACTCGCCTCGTGGACCGCGGCGCCGGCGCCACCGTCTGGGGGTGGGGGACGCAGACGTCACCCCTGTCGGCGGCACTGCTGAACGGAACGTTCGTCCAGGGCTTCGAGCTGGACGACTTCCACGCCCACGGAGCGCTGCACTCCTCGTCGGTGGTGGCGACCGCGGCGCTGGCCGCGGCCGAGGCGGTCGGCGGTACGCCGTTCCCCGCGCTGCTGCGGGCCCTGGCCCTGGGATACGAGACAGGGCCGCGGGTCGGGATGACGATGGGCGGTGCGCGGCTCAGCGCGTTGGGCTGGCACACCGGTGCCGTGTTCGGAACGTTCGCGGCCGCCGCGGCGGCGGGCGCGGTCCTCGGACTCGACGCGCGGGCCCAGGAGAGCGCGTTCGGCAACGCCGGAACTCGCGCGAGCGGCTTCATGGCGGCGCAGTACAAGTCGATGGTCAAGCGCATGCATCACGGCATGGCCGCGCAGTCGGGCCTGCACGGCGCGGCGCTGGCGTCGGCCGGCTTCCTCGGCACCGAGCGCCTCATCGAGCACGAATACGGAGGGCTCGCCTCGACGATCCTGGGGAGTCGCGACGACGCCGATCTCGGCCGGCTCACCCGTGGCCTGGGATCCGAGTGGGTGATGATGGGGATCGGGATCAAGCGGCACGCCTGCCTCATCATGCTGCACTCGACCATCGACGCGCTGATCGAGCTGCGGGCGCGCGTACCCGCCCACCGCGTCGAGCACGTGCGCATCGGCGTCAGCGAGAGCGTCGCGCGGCGGTCCGCCTGGAAGCTGGAACCGCCCGGCTCGTCCTTGGGGGCGCAGATGAACCTGCGCTTCGGCGCGGCTGTCGCGCTGCTCGACGGCTCGGCCTACACCGGACAGTTCAGCCGCGAGTCGCTGTCCCGCCCGGAGGTCTGGGCGCTCATGGACCGGATCGACGTCTCGCACGACTCGGCCATCGACGACCTGGGACGCGACCGCCGCTTCGTCACCCGGATCGAGCTGCGCCTGGACGACGGCAGCGTCGTGGACCTGACCAGCACGCCGCCGCAGGACGTGCCGTTCGACGAGCAGCAGGTGCTGGACAAGTTCCGCGGGCTCTGCGAGCCGCTCGCCGAGAGTGAGCGCCTCCGTGCCATCGAATCGCTTGTCCTGCATGGCGGCGCGGACGCGGACGCGCGGGATCTGGCGGCGCTGCTGGCGCCGCCGGTGCGCCCGGCCATGCCGGATCTCTCCTGAGCGTCAGCGATACCAGGCGCGCTGGTCACGCGGCGCCGCGACTGCGGACCTGGCGCTCGTGACCAGCCGTCTGGACGTGGCTGAGCATGCAGGCGCTCGCGCCCTCGACGTCGCGTTCCTCGATCGCTCGCACGATCGCCTCGTGCTGTTCGATGGCCCGGCGCACGAAGTCGGGCCGGTCCCACAGGCTCTCGGAGGCGGGGATGACCCGTTCCCACAGTGGCCGCATCACCTGCTCGGCGATGTAGGCAGAACCAATTCGGATGACGGACAGGTGCAGCTCACGATTGCGGCGGGACAGCGCCGCGGCGTCCTCGGACGCGGCGGCGCCGATGAGCGCCTCGTGTTCCGCCCGCAACGCGGTCAGCTGGTCCTGGCTCGCCCGTTCCACCGCGAGGCGGATGGTGTAGCTCTCGACGTGGGCGCGGAACAGATACAGGTCACGCAGATCGTGGTGGGGCATCTCCGTGACGGTGGCGCCGCGGTGGGGGGAGTAGGCGATCAGACCGTCGGCTTCGAGCCGCCGCAGCGCCTCGCGAACCGGGGTCGCGCTCACGCCGTAGCGCGCACCGATCTCGGTCTGGATGATCTGCTGGCCGGGAGTCATCGTGCCTTCTCGCAGTTCCTGCCGCAGCCGGTGGAACACGTAGTCCGACTTGCTCACCGGCGGCGAGACGGAGTCATAGCGGTGGTCCGGGGGCGTGCTCACGGGCATCTCACCTGTCGTTATCGATCATGCTACGGTTTCGCGTTCTCTGCATCCGATAGGAAGCATAGTGCAGGTTGCGTTCTATAGAATATAAACTGTATCGTCTTCCCAACGGGAGAAAGGACGTCGACGTGACGCTGCGCTACTCCGTCGCTGATCACATCGCCGAGATCGTGATCGACCGGCCGGAGGCGATGAACTCCATCGACCCGGACACGCGTGCGCTGCTCAAGAAGGCCTACGCGGACGCGTCAGCCGACGCCGAGGTGCGCGTCGTGCTGTTCACCGGCACGGGAGATCGAGCGTTCTGCACCGGCGCCGACCTCAAACGGACCATGCCGACCGGGGTCAGCGCGGCGGTGGAGGAGTTCGGGACCGGTTCCGACCACCTTCTCGCGGGCTTCCCGCACGCCAAACCGACAATCTGCGCCGTCAACGGCTACGCGCTTGGTGGCGGGCTGGAGCTCGCGCTCGCGTGCGACATCCGGATCGCGTCGTCGACGGCGTCTTTCGGCCTGCCTGAAGTCCGCATCGGCAGCATCCCCGGCAGCTCCGGCACCCAGCTGCTGCCGCGCACGATCGGCAGGGGGCCGGCGATGCAGATGATCCTCACCGGCGACCGCGTCGACACCGACTTCGCGCTCCGCGTCGGGCTGGTGAACGAGGTCGTCGAGCCCGGCGACCTGATGACCCGCGCGCGAGCCGTGGCGGCCCGGATCGCCGCCAACGCCCCCCTGGCCGTCGCCGCGGCCAAGAGCCTCGTCGCCCAGGCTCCGGACCTTCCGCTCGTCGCGGGCCTGGCGCTGGAGCGCTACGCCTTCGGCCTGCTGCGCAACACCGAGGATCGCGTCGAGGGTCGCACGGCGTTCGCCGAGAAGCGGACGCCGAACTACCAGGGCCGCTAGTCCAGTCCCCGATCTGCCTGAACACCCCAACCCCTCTAAGGAGACATCTCCAGGATGACTCGGACACTGCGCGACCGAACCGCGATCGTCGGAGTCGGCGCCACGCCACAGGGCAAGCTACCCGGCTCCACCTCGCTCAGCCTGGCGGTCGACGCTTTCAGAGCGGCCATCGACGATGCCGGCCTGACCAAGGACCAGATCGACGGGCTGCTCACGTTCCCTGGCACCACCGCGCCGGAAGGCCCGTTGAACTACCTGCGGGTGGGTGAGGCGTTAGGGATCAATCCCGCCTACACCGGCAGCATGGTCATGGGTGGCGGCACCGCGGGCTGTCTGGTCCAGATGGCGGCGATGGCCATCGAGACCGGGCTGGCGACCACCGTCGCCTGCGTCTTCGGTGACGCCGCGAAGACCGGCGGGTCGCGGTTCGACCGGGCCTCGGGCTGGGGCGACAGCTGGAGCATCTACGGCATGTACGGCGCGGCGGCGAACTCGGCGGTCGCCGCCAGCCGGCACATGGCGCTCTACGGGACGACGAGCGAGCAGCTGGGCGCCGTGGCCGTCGCATGCCGCAAGCACGCTTCCCTCAACCCGAACGCGGTCATGCGCGATCCGATCACCATCGACGACCACCAGCGATCGCGCTGGGTGGTCGAGCCGCTGCACCTACTGGACTGCTGCCTCATCTCCGACGGCGGGGTGTGTGTCATCGTCACCTCCGCGGAGCGCGCCGCTGATCTGCGCAAGCCTCCGGTGTATCTGTCCGGGATGGGCCAGGCGCACACCTGCGAGACCATCGGCCGCGAGGACTGGTGGTACGTCCCGCACCAGAAGCAGGCTCTCGACAAGGCCTACGCCATGGCCGGTGTCGGACCGGCCGACATCGACGTCGCGCAGCTCTACGACAACTTCACCATCAGCGTCATCCTCTGGCTCGAACACGCCGGCTTCTGCGCCCGGGGCGAGGGCGGCGCCTTCGTCGAGAACGGCCGGATCGAGATCGGTGGCGAGCTCCCGGTGAACACGGCCGGCGGCAACCTCTCCGAGTCGTACATGGAGGGCTGGCTGCACATCGTCGAAGGCACCCGGCAGATCCGCGGCGAGTGCGGTCCGCGCCAGGTCGACGGTGCCGAAGTCGCGCTGGTCACCGGGCGCGGCATGACGCTCAACACCTCGAACGCGATGATCCTCACCCGCAATGGAGTCACCGCATGAGTTACGGCAAACCTCTTCCGGTCATCACTGACGAGAACGAACCCTTCTGGGCCGGGCTGCGGGAGCGGCGGCTGCTCGTGCAGTCCTGCGCCGGCTGCGGCCACGTGCGCTTCCCGATCAACCGCTACTGTCCTCGCTGCCTGAGCGACGAGGCCACATGGCAGGAGCTGAGCGGTCGCGGCACCGTGTTCTCCTACATCGTCTTCCATCAGGTCTACAACCAGGCGTTCGCCGCCGACGTGCCGTACAACGTGGCGCTGATCCAGCTCGACGAGGGGCCGCGGATGTTCTCGAACGTCGTCGGTGTGGACAACGCGGCGGTCAAGGTGGGCGATCCGGTGGTGGTGGACTTCGAGGACGTCACCGACGACGTCACGCTGCCGCGCTTCCGCCCGGTGCCGGTCGCGCCCGAGGGGTGACTCGTGCAGCGTCAGGAACCCTCCGGCCCGCTCCACGGACTCACCGTCCTCGAGATCAGCGGCGAGGCGGGTCACTACTGCGGCAAGTTGTTCGCCGACCTGGGGGCCGATGTCGTCCTGGTCGAGCCTCCGGGTGGCGACCCGCTTCGGCGCCGCCCGCCGCTGTACACGGCCGATGGCGTGCCGCCGGTCAGTATTCCGTTCAGCTACCTCAACACCGGCAAGCGGGCCCTCACGCTCGACCTCGACAACGCTTCGGGGCAGGCCGAGTTCCGGCGGCTCGCCCAGTCCGCGGATCTGGTCATCAGCACCGGCGTCGGCGATCTCATGGCCGGTCGCGGCCTGTCCTACGGCGAACTCGGTGCCGCGAATTCGCGCCTGGTCATGGTGTCGATCACGCCGTTCGGGCTCACAGGACCGCTCGCGAACTGCGTCGCACCCGACCTGGTCTGTCTGGCCATGGGCGGTCTGCTGGCGCTCGGTGGCTACGCCGACGGCGCCCCGATGCGCCCGCCGGAGTCGCAGGCCTACGCCGCGGGCGCGGCCTTCGGCGCGGTGGGAGCGATGATCGCTCTGCACCATGCCCAGCGCACCGGCGAGGGTCAGCTCGTCGACGTCTCGATCCAGCAGTGCGTCACCATGGGGCTGGAGAACTCCGTGCAGTTCTACGACCTCGAGGGCACGATCAGGCGACGCACCGGCGGCGAGCAGAAGGCCGCCGGTACCGGGCTGTTCCCCACCGCCGACGGGAGCGTCTTCATCCTGGCGGCGGGGATCGGGGGGCACCGGTTCTGGGGGAACCTGCTGCGCTGGCTGCGCGACGAGGGCGTCGCCGAGGCCGACCTCCTCGACGGGCCGCAGTGGGCCGAGCGAGGATTCCTGGCCGGTGACGAAGCGAAGCAGACCTTCGCCCGGGTGTTCGGCGGCTACGTGGCCGGCCTGGCCAAGCAGACCGTCTACGAGCTCTCGCAGAAATACCGCGTGCCATGCGCGCCGGTCAACACGTTGTCCGATGTCGTACGGAGCCCTCAGCTGGACCATCGCGGCTACTTCCGGGACATCGAGCTCGCGCCGGGGCACGCTTATCCGGCCCCCGGAGCTCCGTACCGGCTGTCGCGAACGCCGGTCGGTGACGAGCTCGTGCGTCCCGGCCGGCCGGGAACGGGGGATGACGCGTGAGCGGTCCGCTGGCGGACGTTCGGGTCATCGACTTCTGCTGGGTCGGCGCGGGATCGTTCGCGACGAAGATCCTCGCCGACCACGGCGCCGACGTCATCAAGATCGAGAGCCGGGCCAAGGTCGACGGACTCCGGCTCAGTCCCCCCTTCGCGGGCGGCGAGCCGGGGATCAATCGCAGCGGATACTTCGCCGATCGCAACTCGAGCAAGCGGAGTATGGCGCTCAACCTGCGGCATGCGGCGGGGCGGGAGATCGCGGCACGGCTGTGCGCGGACGCGGACGTGATCGCCAACAACTTCACTCCCGGCGTGATGGAACGGTTCGGCCTGGGGCCCGCCCGGATCGCCGCCATCAATCCGCGGGCCGTCTATCTCTCCATGTCGACGCACGGCTCCACCGGCCCGTACCGCGACCACATCGGCTACGGCTCGACGATCGCCGCCTTGGCCGGTCTGCACGGGCTGATCGGCGAGCGGGCCGAGCCGCCGACGGGAACCGGGACCAACTACGCCGACCACATCCCGAATCCCACGCACGCCGCGTTCGCGGTCCTGGCCGCACTGCGGCACCGCGAGCTCACGGGGGAGGGGCAGTTCATCGATCTGGCCCAGGTCGAGCCCACGGTGGCGATGATCGGCGCGGCTGTGCTCGAGGCCACGGCACTCGGGATCGACCCTGTCCGCAGCGGGAACTCGCACCCCGCTCACGCGCCGCATGGCGTGTACCGCTGCGTCGGCGACGACGCCTGGGTGGCCATCGCGGTCACGAGCGACGACCAGTGGGAGAGCCTGTGCCGGGTCCTGGACCTGGACCGGGTGCCGGAGTGGAGCCGGTCGGAGGCACGCTTGGCGGCCGCGGACGCGGTGGACCGCGCGGTCTCACAGGCGGTCGCGACGATCGACACGCTCGCTGTCGTCAGCGACCTGCGTGCGGCCGGTGTGCCCGCGGCGGCGGTCGCGGACGCGGCCGCCGTGCTGGCGGACGAGCAGCTGAACGCCCGCGGCCATTGGCAATACCTGGACCATCCCGAGATGGGCCGGACGGTGTACGCGTCGCCGCCGTTCCGCCTCTCCGCGACACCGGGCGCGCTCCGCGGGCCCGCGCCGATGCTGGGGGAGCACACCGACGAGATCTGCCGGGATCTGCTGGGCCTGACCGGAGAGGAGATCCAGCGCCTCACCGCGGAACAGGTGCTCTGGTAGGCCTCAGGCTCGCACCGCGCCCGGTTTGCGGTCCTCGATCACGAAGGAGGCGAAGGTCGTCGCGGCTACGTCCGGCCGGCTGACCGTTGGCACCATCCGCAGGTCGGTACGCCATTCGTCCGCGTTCAGCCGGCAGGTGACGTAGCCGCGGCGGTCGCCGTCGAAGAACTTGATGTGCGGGTTCCACTTGATCATCGGACCGTAGTACGGCCCGTACACCTCGCCGTCGCCGTTGGTGGTGATGGAGGTGCCGACGAACTCCGTCGCCACGACCGGCGAGTCGGGGTCGTCGAAGTCGCTCTTGATGTCGTTGACGAAGGTGGAGTGCCAGTCGCCGGCGACGAGTACGGGGTTGCGCACCCTGGCCGCGGTGAAGGTGTCGGTGATGGCCTTGCGGGAGGCTGGGAAGCCGTCCCACGCGTCGTGCCAGATGATGTCGCCGGTCGGGCCGTCGTGGTCCAGGCGTGCCATCATCACGCTCGTCGCGATGACGTTCCAGCGGGCCTTGGTATCGCGCAGCCCGTCGCGCAGCCACTTCTCCTGGGTGGCGCCGAGCATGGTCCCCTTCGTCGGGTCGTTGCCGGCGTCGCATGCCGGCGCCTCGCCCCAGCCGCAGGGCGGCGCCGTACGGTACTGCCGGGTGTCGAGCACGTCGAGTTGTGCCAGGCGACCCCAGGTGCGCCGGCGATAGAGCAGCAGCGATCCGTCCTGGCGCGGCAGCGAGCGGCGGCCCACGGGCTGGTGCTCGTACCAGGCCTTGTACGCCGCCGCGCGGGACGGGCTGATCGTGCCGTCGTAGTCCCCGACGTAGTCGTTCTGGACCTCGTGGTCGTCCCAGGTGACCAGCCACGGGAAGCGGGCGTGGGCGCGCTGCAGGTCCGGGTCGGACTTGTAGAGCGCGTACTGCATCCGCCAGCGGTCGAGGTCGGTGGGTCCTTCGAGCAGCACGTCCGGCATCGGGGTCTTGCGGGCGCCGCCGTCGGCCGGGATGCCGTACTCGTAGACGTAGTCGCCGAGGTGGATCACGAGATCGAGATCCTCCTCGGCCATGTTGCGGTAGGCCGAGTAGAAGCCGTGCGTCCAGTCCTGGCAGGAGGCGAACGCGAAGCTCAGCGAGCTCAGCGGGCCGTGCTCGCGCGGCGCCGTACGGGTCCGGCCCACCTCGGAGACGTCGCCGCGGTAGCGGAACCGGTAGTAGTACTCCCGGCCCGGCTCGAGCCCGGCGACCTCGACGTGCACCGAGTGCGCCAGCTCAGGCAGGGCCGACACCGTGCCCCGCCTGACGACCCTCCGCAGGCCCGCGTCGAGCGCGATCTGCCAGTCGACCGGCACCGGACGGCTCGGCATGCCGCCGTCGGGGCTGAAGAGCTCGGGGACGAGCCGGGTCCACAGCACCACGCCGTCCGGCGTCGGATCGCCCGAGGCGACGCCGAGCGTGAACGGGTATTCGCCGCCGCGGACGCGCGGGGCGGCGAGGGCGTTGCCCTCGAGCGGCACCTGGCTGAGCGCCGCAAGTCCGGTGATGGCCCCGATTCCGCCGAGGAAACGGCGACGGTTCGGCACGGAATGCGCAGCAGAGTTCGCGATCACGGCTGTATGACATCTCCCCTCGCCGACCGCCCGGAATCTCCGGCATTGCACCGAAATGAACGGCTCAGGTCTGGGCTCGGAACGGCCCGGTCACCTCGTACGTGATGCCGCCGCTGCCGGTGGAGGAGCCGGACGTGCCGCGCTGGGAGGAGAAGTACAGCCGCGAGCCGTCAGGAGAGAAGGCGGGCCCGGTGATCTCCGACGAGGACTGGCCGAGGATCCGCAGGAACGGCGCCACGACGCCCTCCGGGGTGATGACGTTGATCTCCATGTTGCCCCCGTCCTCGGCGACGAACAGGTCGCGGCTGTTGGGCGCGCCAGTGATGTTGTCCACTCCGGTCAGGGGGGCGGCGCCGCCGGTCACCAGCGAGTCGTCGTAGGCCAGGTCGAGGGTGGAGTTGACGGCGTCGTAGGCCCAGACCCGGTTGTCGCCCTTGGTGGTGAAATAGCAGACACCGTTGTCGTACCAGCATCCCTCACCGCCGTTGAAATGCTGGGCGGCGCCGACCTGGCGGCGGGTGGCCGTCGGGAAACCATCACGATCGGGGATGTCCTGCCAGGTCACCGGCCCGGTGACCTGGCCGGCGGGGGCGCAGAGCACCTGGACCTGGCCGAAGCGGAGGTCGGCCCAGGTGTCGGGGACGAACCGGTAGAAGCACCCGTCCTCCTCGTCCTCGGTGAGGTAGACCACCTGCCGCACCGGGTCGCAGGCGGCCGCCTCGTGCTTGAAGCGTCCCATCCGGGTGCGCTCCTCGCCGGCCCGGCCGCCGCCTGGCCAGGTCTCGAAGACCCGTCCGATGGCGATCTCCTCACAGGACAGCCAGGTGCCCCAAGGGGTGGCGCCGCCCGCGCAGTTGACGTTCGTACCGGACAGGATCCGGTACGCCGACACGATGGAACCGTCCGCGGCGAAGCGCACCGCCGACGCCCCGCCGATCAGCGGGATCTCGGAGTTGGAGACATAGATCCAGCCGGCTCCGTCGGGGAAGCACGCCCCGCCGTCCGGCGCCCAGTGCCACGTGTAGCCGGCCACCCGCCGCCCCGAGCGGGCGATCACCCTGCTGGTGAACCCTGCCGCGAGCTGAATGCCGTTGGCGTCGGCGGCCAGCAGGTCGCCGTAGGGGCTCGGCCCTGGTTGGGCGACGGCGCCGAACGCCTCGCCCCACAGCGCTCCCGAGAACGCCACCCCTCCCACTCCGACGACAGCCGCACGTAAGACGCTCCGACGATCCACCGTTGCCTCCAGTTGACGATCTCAGTCATCAGCCGGAAGGTAGATCAGTCAAGCGAAGCCCCGTCACCCACCGGCGTGAACAGTCGGTGTCCTGTTGGCGGACTGTCGCAGCTCGTCCACTGGCAGACCGCGCCGGTTGCGGCCTCAAGGACTGGTCAGCGCCTCGGCGAAGAGATCCACCTGGGCCACGTCTTCGGCCCAGCAGTAGAACACGACCTCGTCGGCGCCGATGTCGCCCATGTCGGCGAGCGTGTCGCGGATCTGGCCGGAGGTGGTGAGCATGCTGTCCACCGCGCCTTCGGCGAGCCCGGCGGGCAGGTTCATGTAGTGAGGTCCGCTGTAGTAGTCATACAGCCGGTCGCGCGCCTCCTTGATCACGTAGTCCGGTCCCAGGACGGCGTTGAACTGGGCGACCAGCCGAGGGCGGCCGGCGCGGCCTTCGGCCTCCCATGCCTTCTCCGTGGCGCGGAACAACCGGTCGGGGTCGGCCGTGTGTGCCGAGCACACGAAGCCGTCGCCGAAGCGGGCGACGCGCCGGATCCCCGCCGGGCTGAAGGCACCGATGAGCACTTCCGGCCCGCCCGCGCGGGCGGGCCTGGGCCCGATCGGGCCGATCCCCTTCCCGTACGGCTCGCCGGACCACACTCGGCGCAGCACCGCCATCGTCTCGTCCATGCGCGCCCCGCGCGTGTGGACGTCCACGCCTGCCGCCTCGTAGTCATCCCGCCGCGACCCCAGCCCGACGCCCAGCGTGAACCGGCCCCCTGACATGCGGTCCAGCGTCGCGGTCTGTTCGGCCAACAGCACGGGATCGCGCAGCGGCGCGAGCAGCACCTCGGTCTGTACCCGGATCCGGGAAGTGGCCCCGGCGAGCATGGCCAGTGCCACCAGGGGCTCGGGATTGTAGTAGACGAGGCGATCCAGCAGGGCGAGGGTGCTGAACGGCCCCTCCTCCGCGCGCCGCGCCCACTCCAACAGGCTCGCGGGATGGCTGATGGGCAGGCCAAGACCGACGTTCATGTCTCCCCCCTAGCCGATCGTGTACTCCGGCTCGCCCGCGGGGTCCCCCCTCCCACCGGCGGTGCCGGTGCTTCCGTAGTAATCGTGCCCAGTCCGTCCGCAGTGATGCGGCCCAGCAGTCGCGCGTCCGGTCCCGTGACGCCTCTCGAGGTGGCCTCAGCCGCGGCCGACGAATGGCATCGTCGTCGCCGTGATGGTCAGGAGCAGCACGTTGGCGTCCAGCGGAAGATTCGCCATGAGGAGCACCGCGTCCGCGACGTGCGCCGGGTCGAACGTCGGCTCTGGCGGAGGCGCGTGGCCGGTCTGGGCCGCTCCTCGTTCCAGGTCCGCGGTCATCTCGGTGGCCGCGTTGCCGATGTCGATCTGCCCGCAGGCGATCCGGTACGGCCGGCCGTCGAGCGCGATCGACTTCGTCAGGCCGGTGACGGCGTGTTTGGCGGCGGTGTACGCCACGCTGCGGGGGCGGGGCGTGTGGGCGGAGATGGAGCCGTTGTTGATGATGCGCCCGCCCTGGGGTCGCTGCTGTTTCATCATCGCGAACGCGTGGTGGGCGCACAGGAACGCGCCGGTCAGATTCGTGTCCACGACGTGACGCCAGTCGGCCACCGAGATCTCGTCGACGGCGCCACGGGGGCCGAAGGCGCCCGCGTTGTTGAACAGCAGGTCCACCCGGCCCCAGTGCTCCCGTACTCGGTTGAAGAGCGCGGCCACCGAGTCCGGGTCGGTCACGTCCGCGGGCACGACCAGGGCGCCGGGGTGGTCTGCGGCGCTTTCGCGCAGCGGTTCCGCCCGCCGGCCGGTGAGCGCCACCCGATATCCGGCTTCCAGGAGCGCTCTGCTCACCACCCTGCCGATCCCGGAACCCGCGCCGGTCACCACCGCGACACCTGTCATCGTCTCCCCTTACCCAAGGCGGTTTGTCTGGACCCGCGTCGGCCGACCGTCTCCAGAGACTTGTACTCGGGTCGCTATCGACTACCTTCGGGCGCATGACCCCCTACACGGTCACCGTGTTCGGTGCGACCGGCAAGACCGGCCGCCATGTCACCCGGCAGGCAGCCACTATGGGATGGCGGGTGAGAACGGCCGGGAGAAGCCCTTCCGGACACGGCGAATGGGTTCGCTTCGAGTGGGACGACGAAGACACCTGGACGCTCGCGTCCTCCGGCAGTGACGCCGCTTATTTCGTGATTCCCTACAGTCATCCCGGCGCGCCGGAGAAAGCTCCGCGACTGCTGGAGACCATCGCGGCAGCGGGAGTCGACACGATCGTCCTGCTTTCCACCCTCGATGCCGAGAACGCCCCCGACACCGACCCGTCACGGGCGGCGGAACTGGCCCTGGAGAGCCTTCCCGTCACCTCGGCGATCCTGCGCCCCACCTGGTTCATGGACAACTTCACCGCCGGGTCCTTCGCCGCGATGACCGACGCGGGCGAGATCAGACTCCCGGCCGGCGACGGGCGTATCCCCTTCGTGGACGCACGGGACGTCGCCGCGGTCGCCGTGGCGGCCCTGCGGCGCGGCGGCCCGTCGGGCGTGCTTCCCATCACCGGGCCCGAACAGCTTTCGCATCACGATGTCGCCCGCGCCCTCACTCAGGGCCTGGGCAGACCGGTCCGCTACACCCCCGTCGAGCCGGCAGAGTTCATCGACCTGATGATCTCGAAGGGTTTCTCCCGGGATTACGGCCTCTTCCTGGCCGAGGCGCTGTCCGACGTGGCCAGCGGACGGCTCCGCATCCCCGTCACTGACACGGTTGCCCGGACGACCGGGCGCGCCCCTTACACCATCGAGGAATTCGCCCGCACGCGGTCAACGATGGGGTGACCGAACCCCCGGCGGCGCTTGCTGATCGGCTCAAAAGGACATCTCGTCGTAGTACATGGCTACCTCCCGAAGTCGACCTCGACGGTAACCCGAATGGAGACGCCGGCGCGATTGGATTTCGCCGCCGGCCGCGTCACGCGATGTAATCGAACTCTGGCATCGCGAGGATGTAGTCGTAGTTGCCGTCCCCCACCGTACGCTGCAGGGTCTTGATGACCTGCCGCGGCTTGTCGTACGGACCGGACAGATAGAACGGCTTACCCTCCTGGCCGAAGGTGATGGCCGCCGGGCCTGTCCACTCCCCCAGATGACCGGCAGCAGCGGCGAAGTCTTCGTGTGGCTCGAACCCCAGGCTCCGCGCGTAGTCAACGGCACCGAGAACGAGATGCTGAGCAAGGTCGAGCGGCACCTCTTGATATCCCGACGGGTACGCCGAGAAATAGCGCTCCCGGAATTCCCGCATGCTCATTTCGTCTTCCACCTCGGGCGGGCGGGCGTTCTTGACGCCCAGACAGTACACGTCGACCAGGTAGCCAACGACAGTCAGCTTGTCCCAGCCCTGCTTGCGAGCGACCAGCACGCTGGCCTTCCCCGCCGTCCGCTCCTCTTCGGGCGCCTCATCGACCCAGCCCCGGGCTGGATCCACTGTGAGCCCCACACTCCATCCGGCGTTGACCCAGCAACCGACAAGTTCGGGCTCGCCCACCAGTCGCTCGGCTGCGACGGCGCGGATCAGCGGCGTAACCGCGGAGGGAGAGATGCCGAGGGCTCGCGCGATCTGCTTGGGCGACTTGCCCTGCCCGCGTAACTCGCGAACCTGATTGAGGAGAGCGGGGGTATCCATAGGCAAGAGATCCTACGACTTCCAGCCCCATTCGATGCTGCGCAACGGTGATGAGGCTCAACCAAAAGGATCTTCTCCATGCATACGAGCAATACGAGCCCGCTGACCAGCGATTCGGGTCCTCGCGCAGCGCAACTGGGAAGAGAGATGGCATCGCCTTCGAACCCGCGAGGCATCGTGACGGACACTCTCTGTTGACTTAATCTTGACTGGACGTCATATGAGGCTCCGGCCATCGGGGGGCGTACAGGGGAATGCCGGATCTGCCTCGCCTAGACGAACGGAGGCCGATCAGGTGGCGGGTAGCCGGAGCGATTGGGAGCGGTACCAGGCGGCGCAGCGAAGAGAAGCTGAGAGACGCGCGCGCGAGGCGGCCAAACTCGCCAAGGAACAGCAGCGCGTGCTCCAGCAGCAGCATCTCGAACAGCAGCAAGCCACAACCGATAACAGGACCGCCGAGGTCGTGAAGCGAATCGAGGAACTGGATGGGGTCCTGGCCGTAGCTCTCGGCGTGTACCCTCTCGCCTTCGAACAGATGAGGGTTATCCCGCCGCTTCAGCCATTCAGCCCCGGACGCCTCGGCGTTCCAGAGTTAGCCCCCGATTGGGCGTCGTTCGCTCCGTCGCCGCCCACCGGTTTCAGCAAGCTCCTGGGCGGCAAGGCACGGTACGAACGCGACAGTGTGCTAGCCCGGGACAGCTTCGACGCCGCGATGGCGGCCTATCGGCAACGAGAGGCACAGCGCGTTTCCAGGCTCAGCGATGCCCAGGTCGCCCATGATCGTCGCATGGGCGACCTCCGTGACCGGGCGGCGGCAGAGAACGCGCAACTCGACAAACTTCGCGCTGATTTCGTCGCCGGCCAGCCCGAGGCCGTGGAGTGGTTCATCGGCAAGGTACTGGAGAGATCGACGTATCCACACGGGTGCCCCCGCCTCTACCAGGTGGCCTATCGACCCGAAAATCACGATCTCGTCGTCGAGTTCGAGCTTCCTGGACAGGATGTGATCCCCCAGATGCGGGGATACAAGTACGTCAAACAGCGCGACGCCATCGATCCGGTCCCCCGGCCGCAGACGGAAATCCGTCAGAGGTACGCCAAGCTCCTCGCCTGCGTGACCTTGCGGACGTTGCATGAGATCTTTACGGCCACGCCAGCGCAGATCGTCGAAGCGATCGTCTTCAACGGACGGCACAGCACCATCGACCGGGCGACTGGTAAGAACGTCCGCCCCCACCTGCTGAGCGTGCAGGCCGAGCGGCCCTCATTCGAGGAACTCGTTCTGTCTGCGGTCGACCCCATCGCGTGCCTGAAGCGGTTGAACGCCCTTGTCTCGCCCAACCCGTACGACTTGGAAGCGATCGAGCCGTTCATTACATTCGATCTCAACCGCTTCCGGTTCTCCGAAGACATGGATGTCGTTGCCGGTCTGGACTCCCGCCGCAATCTGCTCAAACTGTCTCCTACCGAGTTCGAGCATCTCGTACGGGAACTCTTCGTCGCGATGGGCGCGGAAGCCTGGACTACCATCCCCTCGAAGGACGGCGGCGTGGATGCCGTGGCGACCAGCAAGAACCTCTTTTTCGGCGGCGTCTGCCTCATCCAGGCCAAGCGGTGGGCGGGGCTCGTTGGATTGGATGCCGTGCACGCTCTGACCGGCGTCATGGCCGACCACAACGCCACAACCGGCGTGCTCGTGACGACGTCGTGGTTCGGCCGTGCCAGCGAGAATTTTGCTCAGCGCAACAGGATCACCCTGATCAACGGCGCCGAGCTCAAACACCTCATCAAGCAGCATCTGAATATCGACGTGATACCTGGTACACACCACCGCGAAACGCGCGGGCATCGGACAACACACAGACCGGACGCCCAGGTCCGTCAGTCTGACCCCAGGTGGACGCCAGCGCGTTAGCCGAAGCGATGGGCCCGGTCGGCGTACACGGAAAACACGGCATGAGGGGACGGATCTACGGCCCATTCCGGATTTTCGACGTGAACCTCTCTTGGCGGACGAGGTCAGCCGGGTCAGGTGCTGGCGGAGAGTAGGGCTGTCACGTTGTGGTGGTTGAGGTAGACGACGATGTGCAGGGTGTCCGAGTCGCGGCGTACCAGGAAGGTTGATTCGAGGCGTAGAGGGTCCTGGTTGGCGCGTTCGGCGGTCCAGTCGATGGTCACCAGGGTGTGCTGGTCGTCGAGGCGCAGTTGGCGGGCGTCGGTGCGGTGGATGGAGCCGACTCCGGCGGCGGTGAACATGTTACGGCGGGCCGGTAGCGCGGCCGCCAGCATGGCTGGGGTGAGGGCGATCGCGTGGGCTGGGTCCAGGGCCAGGAAGTTCGGCGCGAACAGTGCCGTGGCCTCGGCGCCCTGCTCGGTGTTGCGGCGGTCGTAGTCCTCGATGAAGGCCTCGATGTCGGGGTCGAGCGGACTCCAGGCAGAGGTGATCATAGTTCGGTCGCTACCTTCTCTAGCAGGGGTACGGCTGCCGCGAGTTGGGCGAGGTCGGCGGCGTCGAGCCGGTCTCGTAGCACCTCCTCGATACGGCCGAGGCTGGCGGCCTCGCGGTGCCGCAGTGTGCGCTGGCCGACGGCGGTGATGGTCACGACCACCCGTCGGCCGTCCTCGGGCGCCCTCGACCGGCTGACCAGTTGCTGGCTTTCCAGGTGAGTCAGCGTCGCGGCGACGGCGGCACCGGTGACCCCTTCGTCGCCGGCCAGGGTTCCCGGGGACGTCGGCCCGGACACGTCGAGGCGGTGCAGAACGGCGAGTTCGAGGAAGCTGAGTCTCTGGCCGGTGTCGACATACATCCGCCGCAGCCGCCGAGCCAGTCGGCCGACGGCCAGGCGCAGATCGCGGGCAAGCTCTGGCGGGTCGCTGTTCGACATATAGTTAATCTAGCTTAACTAATCCAGATTAGACAAGTAGACGATCACACAGGGCCGGACCGCCGTCCGGGCCCGTCCGTACGGCCAGTCGCCCGTTACAGCTTGTTCCAGCACTTTCCGAGGTAAAATGTCCACATTTTCGGTTTGCTCAATTTTTGTTGATTTATCAATAGCATGCGAATTCGATGTGGATTAAAATAGTCGAATTAAACGTTTGCATGTCGCGTTGTCAAAGAACGAGAGGCCGGTGGAGTGAGTGCGATCGCGGATATCTGGGATGACCAGGGATGGCCCACCGGCGAGACCGTGGAGCGGATCCTGAGCGGGCATCCCGCCGGAGAGGCAGTACGTGCTCCGATCCTGAACTCATGGCGGCGTTGCCAGCACGCCGGGCTGACCTCTGGCATCTTCCAGCCGCGCCTGATCGACGACGTGGACTGCGACAACACCCTGGTACGCGCGGCCCGGCCCGTGCTCGACCGGCTCCAGACCACCGTTGACGACAGTCCGTCAGACGTGTTCCTGTGCGATGCGTCCGGAGTGCAGCTCCTGCGCGTCGTGGGCGACCCGTCAAAGTACAGAGGATCGAACGCCGTCCTCGCCGCTCCCGGCTTCAGCTTCGCCGAGTCGGACGTAGGCACCAACGCCGCCGGCTCCACGCTGGTGGAACGGCGAACATGCCAGGTCTCGGGCAACGAGCACCTCTGGGAACCGCTGCGCAGGGGCACCGCCGTGGGCGTACGGGTGTGCCATCCCCTCAGCGGGCGGGTGGAAGGGGTCCTGGGCATCGCCGCCTGGCGCGAGAGGGCGGACGCGCAGATGATGGCCATAGCCCGGCGATCAGCCCACGCCGTAGAGCAGAGGCTGCTAGAACTCAGCACCGAACGCGAGCGGGCCCTGTTGAGGAGGCTCCGCGGTTCGGCCAGAGCCGCGAGCGGCGTACAGGTCTCCATGCCCCGGGACTTGGGCTACCTCGATCGGCTCGCCCTGGAAGACGCTGCCGTGAGGCTGGTCGCGCAGGGCCGGGCGGCTGTGGTGGAGATAGCCCTCTCCGACGGCCGCACAGCCACGCTCGCCGCGCAGCTGGTGACCGATTCCGCCGATCTGACCGGCATCGCCGTACATGCACTGATTTCGGATTAGTCAACTCAGGTTGCTTGAATCTGGCTTTCTTGGGTGCAGCTAACACGCCAGTGACGCGCCGACGCACGGCCAGTCACGCACAAGTCATGCCCAAGGCGGACGAGTCACGCTCGTGAGCGAAAGGTCGTCGCCGCCACTCGGCGAAGTTCCACGGGTCGTTCGCTCACGGGAGACGGAATCATGCGCATGAGACACAAGGCAGCGAGGGCTCCCGCGCAGCCTTGTCGACGCCGGTTATGCCGGCGACAAGAGTCGCCGCTCGGGGTGGGCAGGGGCGACACTTAAGGTCCTCGGGTACGGCGTTGGCCTGGCCCTATCCGTTCCAGGACGACTATTCGAGATCACCCTCGCCGGCCTGCTCATCGCAAAGTGGTTATCAACTGCTCTTCTATAAGAACGTTTAAGTGAGTGTAAGAGTGATTGAGTGAGTGCTATGATCGTGATGTGAATCTGACGGAGTGGGCGAAGACGCAGGGCGTGCATCCGCAGACCGCGTATCGCTGGTTCCGTGAGGGGACGTTGCCGGTACCGGCTGAGCGGGTGGGGCCGCGCACGATCCTGGTGAACATCGAGGCGAACACGTCACCGTCCGTGACGGGTGGTGTGGGTCTGTATGCGCGTGTGTCGTCTCATGATCGGAAGTCGGATCTTGAGCGGCAGACAGCCCGGCTTGCCGGGTGGGCCGCGCAGGCCGGCCACCGGGTGGTACGGGCGGAAGCGGAGATTGGCTCGGGGATGAACGGTGCCCGCAGCAAGGCCCGCCGTCTGCTGGCCGATCCGGATGTGACCACGGTCGTGGTCGAGCATAAGGACCGTCTTGGCCGGATGAACGTCGAACTCGTGGAAGCCGCTCTTGCCGCACACGGGCGTCGCCTGGTAGTGCTGGACAGCGGCGAGGTCGAAGACGACCTGGTACGGGACATGGTGGAGGTGCTGACCTCGTTCTGTGCGCGGCTGTATGGTCGCCGGTCGGCGAAGAACCGGGCGAAGAAGGCTCTTGAAGCGGCTGAGCATGGCTGAGCCGGGGAAGAAGCCGCTCAGGAAGATCGCCCGGCCGTTCGTCGCCGACGGGCCGTCCGGCGTCAGCATCCGGGACCGTCTTAAGGGCCTGACCGCCGAGGACGCGACGGTGCTGCGGCTGGTCGGTGAGCACATGGGCCGGTTGGCTTCGCGGGATCTCGCAGCACGTTGCCGGGATGGCCTGGAGCACTCCACGGACACGTGGGCGGAGCGTAAGCGGGACCTGACAGCCGATTCCTCCTCGCGATGGGCCGGGTCGGTCACCTCCAACACCCACGACCAGTGGGGCCTGTCCTGGCGCGCCCAGCACCAGCACCTGGTGTCGCTGGACGCCGGTATCCGCACCATCCGGCACCGGCTGTCCCTCCCCATCGGGGAGAAGGGATCGAAGGGGAAGCCGGGCGGCTATCGGTCGAAGGAGGAGTGGTTCCACAAGACTCGCCGTCTGCGCATTCTCAAGGGCAAGTCTGAGCGCGTCAGCGCCCAGCGTGAGGCCGGGAAGGTCTCCGTGGTGCGCGGTGGCAGGCGGCTGCTCAAGCAGCGCCACAACCTCACCGCCGCCGACAAGACCGAGGCGCGGTGGCGCGCCGAGTGGGAAGCTGCGCGCTGGTTCCTCACCGCTGACGGGGAGTCCGGCAAGCGCCACGGGAACGAGACGATCCGTGTCACCCCGGACGGCGAAGTCTCGATCAAGCTGCCTGCGCCGCTCGCGCGCCTGGCCAACGCCAAGCACGGCCGGTACGTCCTCACCGCCCGCGTCTCGTTCCCGCACCGGGGAGAGGAGTGGCGCGACCGCATCGGGGCGAACCGGGCCGTGGCCTACCGCATCCACTACGACGTGCGGTGCGGGCGCTGGTACCTCGACGCGAGTTGGACCCGCAAAGACACACCCGTCGTGCCGCTGGAGACCCTGCGGTCGGGCGAGGTCATCGGTGTGGACATGAACGCCGATCACCTCGCCGCCTGGCGTTTGGACACCCACGGTAACCCGCTGGGTGAGCCGCGTCGTTTCGACTACGACCTGTCCGGCACCGCCACCCACCGCGACGCGCAGCTCCGCCACGCCCTCACCCGCCTGCTGCACTGGGCCGCTGACAGCGGCGTTCGGGCTATCGCCGTGGAAGACCTCGACTTCACCGATTCGAAAACCCGCGAGAAGCACGGCCGCAAGCGCCGCTTCCGACGGCTCATCTCCGGCATCCCCACCGGCAAGCTCAAAGCCCGGCTCCTGTCGATGGCCACCGAAGCCGGGATCAGCGTGATCGCTGTCGATCCCGCCTACACCAGCATGTGGGGCGCACAGCACTGGCAAAGGCCCCTCACCACGAAGAACCGCGCCACCAGCCGCCACCAGGCGGCCAGCGTGGCCATCGCACGACGTGCCCTGTGGACCGCAACGTCGGCGTCGACACTGAGCTGATCGAGAAGCTCGGCGGCAATGACCCGTGCCCCTGCGGCTCCGGACGGCGGTTTCCGCCGCTGCTGCCGGTCCACCGGCCGCTTCGACGACAGCCTCGGCCACTACTACGTCCGCGACCGCTGACGAGGGCCGGGCGGAGGGAGAGCCGCGATAGCCGCGGCGAGAACGGGCAGCCCGCCGACCAGCGCGGCGATCGGCCACCACGGAGTGTCAAAGGCTGCCCGTTCGTACGGCTCCCAACTGCTCGACGTAGTAAAAGGCCACACCAGCAACAGCCCGATGGCGCACCCGGCGGCCCCGCCCAGCACCATTCCACCGGCCGCGCTCAACCACGCCCGACACGCCACGACCAATCGCATGGCCGCGCCCGAACCACGCACCCGCACCAGTACGCGCCTGGACCGCGAGTCACCACCCGCCAAGCCACTCGCGGCCAACGCGCCACCGAGGGCGACAAGAGCAGCTACCACGACAAAGCGCAACCACCCTGTCGGAGCCACGAATCCACGCTCAAGGTAGGTGGACGCGGAATCCGCCAACCGGCGATCAAGCCGCTCCTGCTCGATCGCCGAACTCCGATGAAAGGAGGGGTCGATGATCAGCTGTTCCGGCCCCAGATGGAACCCGAGATCCCGCACGATCTTCGCCGGAACGAAGATCCCATCCACGTAAGGTCCGACCGGCCTGACGGTGATCGCCGGGACGGTCCTGGTGGACAGCGAGTCCTCCTTGTCAGACAAGTCGTAGTAAATGACCACCGAATCGGCCTTGACGTTCTCTGTGGTAACCACGACGGCGGTGTTCTCGGCGTACGGCGTCGACGGGTCCCCCGTCAGATAGCGAAGCAGTGCCTGGTCACCGATTTGCGGCGGTAGCCAGCCGTAAGGGTCCAGCGATGACGACTCGACGAACTCGATATTGAGGTGCGCGAAATCGAGTTGGCGATCTCTCTGCGCAATAGGTATTCCAGGCAATTCGCGCTGGACGGCCGCACGTACGGCTGCCGCCTTATCAGCGGGGAACCCGTCTACAACAAGGGCGTCGGGCCGGGCCTCGGGATAATATTCCGCCCTTCGCTGTGCCGCCAACGCGGGTTCGATGATCATTAGCGCGACCGCGAGAGCAGTCGCGATCACCGTCGCCGCCACCGCGGGAGCCGTACGGACAGGATCGCCGGCCACATCGCGGGCCGCCAGCCGAAGCAGAAGCGGCAACCGTCCCGCCCACCACCCGAGAAGCCCCAGCAACGACAGGGTGAGCGGCCCCAGCCCAAGGAGCAGCAGCCCCCCTCCTATCACTCCTGCCAGGGCGGTCATCGCCGACCCGAAGTCGTCATAATGCACGTCTTCATACGTCGACGACGCGGTGATCGCCATCACCCCGATGCCGCTCACCGACAGAATCGCCCCCCAGGCCAGGTATCCCCGGCGCACGCCTGCGTGACGACTGCGGGAGGCGGCCGACGCAGTTTCCGTCACGGTGTGTAGACAGGGAGGGCGCGGAGTAAGGGAGTGAGGGTTTTCTGGGCGTATTCCAGGGTGATGAAGTCCTCTGGGGGAATGGGGATGATCTCGGCGACGTCGAGGTGTTCGTAGATGTGTTCGCCGCGCATTCGGGCCTGGTCGTCGAACGGCCAGTACATGGAGATCCAGGACTTCTTGATGTACGTGGCGTCCGGAGAGGACACTTCCGCGCCCTGGGCGGCGAGGGCGGCGCCCGTTAGGTACCAGTTGAACTGGCATTCGGTCCAGTAGCCGTAGTCGTTGACCACCTGGGTGACGTCGGTGGCCGCGAGCATCACGCCGTGCTGGGACTCGTAGAACGCGCGGACCTCCTCGGTGCCGCGCAGGGTGATGCTCAGGCCGTTGATGTTCATGTAGTAGAGGGGGTTCTCGGCCATCATGTCCTCGGCGAACAGCTCGTCGCCGTGTCCGGTGAGTTCGAGCAGGTAGTGGCGGCGGACGACCTCGGCGATCTGGCGATGCCGGGGGTTGCCGCTCGCCGCGATGAATTCGTCGAGTTCGCGGGGAACGTTGGTGATGTCGAGCTTGGCCATGGCAATGCCTCCGTTGGAGGATCTGTTCCGCGCGGGGTGGCGTTACCGGCAGCGCTCTTGTTCCACCGTTACCGGAGAACCGTCTCCTGATCGAAACCCGATGGCGCCCAGGGGGTGGACTCGGCCACGATAGATGCGTGATGGACGAACGGCGGCTGGTAAGGGTCTCCAAATACCTGTCAAAACACCTGCGCCACCAACCCGAGCGGATCGGGATCACGCTGGACGCCAACGGCTGGGTGCCGGTGCCGGAACTGCTGGCGGCGGCCAGGGCGCACGGCTTCCCGATCTCGCGGGACGAGCTGGCCGACGCGGTCGCGGGCAACGACAAGCAGCGGTTCGCGATCGAGGGAGACCGGATCCGGGCCAGCCAGGGCCATTCGGTGGAGGTGGATCTCGGCCTGCCCGAGGTCGAGCCGCCGGGGTTCCTGTTTCATGGGACAGTCGCGGCGAGCGTGCCGGCGATCCAGGCGGACGGGCTGCTGCCGATGCGCCGCCAGCACGTGCACCTGTCGCCGGATCGGGAGACCGCCACCCGGGTCGGGGCGCGGCGCGGCCGTCCGGTCATCCTGTCGGTTGACTCCGGGGCGATGCACGCGGCGGGCCATGCCTTCTACCGCAGCGCCAACGGCGTCTGGCTGACCGCGCATGTGCCGCCGCCGTTCATCCGTTTCCCCGGCTGATCAACTCAGCGTACGCCCCTGGGACGGAACTGGATGCTGATGCGCGGGCCCATCGCACGCGCGGATTTGGGCACCGCGTGTTCCCAGGTGCGCTGGCAGCTGCCGCCCATCACCAGGAGGTCGCCGTGGCCGAGGTCGTGGCGGAGGGTGGGGCCGCCTCCGCCGCGCGGGCGGAGCAGCAGGCTGCGGGGGGCGCCGATTGAGATGATGGCGACCATCGTGTCCTCGGTCCTGCCCCGGCCGATGCGGTCGCCGTGCCAGGCGACGCTGTCGCGGCCGTCGCGGTAGAGGCACAGACCCGCGGTGCGGAAGGGCTCGCCCAGCTCGGCCGCGTAGTGGGCGTTGAGCAGGGCTTTCGCCTCGTCGAGCGCCGGGTCGGGGAGGGCGTCCTCCTCGGCGTAGAAGCTCATCAGGCGCGGGACGTCGACCATGTGGTCATACATCTGGCGCCGTTCCGCGTGCCAGGGCACGATGTCGGCCAGGCGGCGGAACAGGGTGTCGGCGCCGGTCATCCAGGCGGGGCGGATGTCGATCCAGGCGCCGTTGGTGAGCGGGGTCCTGCGGACGGTGCCGCCGAGCGGTCCCGGGCCGACCTCGTCACCCCAGTCGAGCAAGGACCCTTGGAACAGTGTCTCCATTCCTCGACTGTACAAACAGATGTTCGACTTCGTCATATTAGGGTTGGCTTATAAAGGAACAGGATCGGAACCTCGCGGGCGTGGGCGGTGTAGAACAGCCGGAGGTGCAAAGATGAGACGATTTTTCGTGATTCTTGGATCTATGGCGATGGTGGCCGCGATGGCCGCTCCCGCGTACGCGGGCAACTGGGCGGTCACCGAACTGGATCCGCTACCCGATCGGATCGAGGCCGGCCAGGCCTACACGGTCGGCTACTGGGTGCTCCAGCACGGCACCCACCCCTTCGAGGGTTCAGAGAAACAACTGGGCGACACCGGCCTGCGCCTGACCGACGAGAAAGGCACCGTCCTCACGTTCACCGGCTCCCGCCTGCCCGAACCCGCCCACTACGCGGTAGCCGTCAAGATCCCCCAAGGCACCTGGCGCGTCCAGGGCATCCAGGGCATCTTCATGGAAGACGAGATCGGCACCCTGACCGTCCCCGGCACCCTGACCCTCGCCGCACCCCAGTTCCCCGCCCTAGACGGCGCACAAGTAGAGGACTACTGGGGCGAAATCAAACCCCCAGGCTTCCCCTGGAAGGGCGAGGTAACCAGCCAAATCCCACCCCCATCCCAAGTGGTAGCGGTCCAGCCATCCCCCCAGCCGGTCACTCAGCCCAAATCTGAACCCCCCGCGACAATCCCGCTCTACCTGTGGGCGGTAGTCGCTTTGGTCTCCATCGCCGGCACCCTCCTGGTCCAGCGATTCCGCCCCCGCCGCCGCCAGCCTGTCGAAGAACCCGACCCCACCACTGACGACATCCTGGTCATAGGCGGAACCAAGCGCTCGTAAGTGGTCAGTCCTCGAAGGGGAGGTAGACGCGGAAGCGGGTGTCGCCGGGACTGGAGTCGACGCGGATGTCGCCATGGTGCTTCTTGACGACTATCCGGTAGGAGATGTCCAGGCCGAGGCCGGTGCCCTCGCCGACAGGCTTGGTGGTGAAGAAGGGCTCGAAGATTCTGGGGCGGATGGCGGGCGGGATGCCCGGGCCGGTGTCGGCGATCTCGACGATCAGGTTCTTGGCCTCGCGCGTGGTCCGGATGGTCAGCGTGCCCGTCTCGCCCATCGCGCCGATGGCGTTGTCGATGAGATTCGTCCAGACCTGGTTGAGCTCAGCGGCATAGGCCGGAATCGGCGGGAGCTCGCGGTCGTACTCCTTGACCGTGCGGATGCCTTGCGGGATCTTGGCCTGCAGCATGGTCAGGGTCGCGTTGAGCAGGTCGTGCACGTCGACGATCTGGTGCGGGGCCCGGTCCAGCTGGGAGTACTGCTTGGCCGCGGCGACCAGGCCGGAGATGCGGGTGACCGCGTCGTCGATCTCGCGCATCAGCAGTTCGGTGTCGATGGTGTAGGTGAGCCAGCGGATCGCCGGTTCCAGGTTCTCCGGCCCGATCGCGCCGGCCACCTGCTCCAGCCACTCGGGATCGACACCTCCGGCGACCAGCGTCGGTGCGATGTCCCACCCAGCGGTCACGTCATGATCGTCCAGCCAGTCGGTCAGCTCCTCCTCCGCGTCGGACGTCGCCAGCGCGGACAGCTGCGGCGCGCTGGCCGCGCGTTTCACGGCGGCCTCCTGGAGCTCGACCAGATTGTGCAGGCGGGTTCCGTCCAGGCGCCCGTCGGCGATCATCGCAAGCTTGGTGCGCATGCCGGTGACCCGCTCGCGCAGGATCGCGGTGGCCCGCACCGCCGCCGCGGCCGGATTGTTCAGCTCGTGGGTGAGCCCGGCCGACAGCGACCCGAGCGCGATCAGCCGCTCCCGCTCGCCGACGATGGTCTGGCTGGCCCGCATGCCGAAGAACAGCCCTTCCAGCAGGTGCATGGCCATCGGGAACCATTCCCGGGTCCAGCCCGCGAACAGGTCGGCGGGGATCTCCAGCACCGCGACGTCGCTGATCGCGTGCATCGTGTTCATGTAGATCTGCTCGACCTGCTCGCCGAGATAGGCCTGGGTCGCTCCGCCGTACACACCGCGCTGTTCGGTTCTGGCGACTTCCACCTCGTCGCCGTGGATCAGCCGGGTGAGCGTGATCACCCCGCCGAGGAGCACGATGAAACACGTCGCCGGTTCGCCCTCGCGGTAGACCGTCTGCCCGGCCGGATACCGCTCCACCCGCCCGTGCTCGGCCAGCACCGCGAGCTGGTGTTCGTCGAGCTTCTCGAAGAGGAACAGCGTCCGCAGTTCCGCCGGGGTCAGCAACTCGCTCACTGCGCCTCCAGATAGCGGTGGATGAGCGACACGGCCATCGCTCCCTCGCCCACGGCGGAGGCCACCCGCTTGACCGAAGCGGAGCGCACGTCCCCGGCCGCGAAGACCCCCGGCATGCTGCTTTCCAGATGGTACGGATCACGCGGCAACGTCCACCCCGGCGGACGTTTACCCTCGCAGAGCAGGTCAGGCCCGGTCAGCACGAAACCGAGCCGGTCCCGCAGCACCGCGTCGTCCAGCCAGCCCGTCCTGGGCTCGGCCCCGATGAAGATGAACAACCAGGACGTGTCCACGTCCCGAGTATCCCCGGACCGCGGATCGCGCACGGTCAGCCGCTCCAGATGGCCGTCCCCGTGCGCCCCGGCCACCTCGCTGTGCGGCCAGACCGTGATGTTGTCGATGGCCTCGATCTGCTGGATCAGGTAGCTGGACATGGAATGCCGCAGGTCGGACCCTCTGATCAGCATGTGCACGCGGGAGGCGTACCGCGCGAAGTGCACCGCTGCCTGTCCCGCCGAGTTGGCCCCGCCGACGATGTAGACGTCCTGCTCGATGCAGCTCGGGGCCTCGGTCGAGGCGGAACCGTAGAAGACGCCGCGGCCGGTCAGCTCGTCCAGGCCTGGCGCGTCGAGCATGCGGTAGGAGACGCCGGTGGCCAGCACGACCGTGTGGGCGGCGATCGAGGTGCCGTCGCCGAAGCGCAGCAGCCGGCTGGTGCCGCCGGACTCCAGGCCGACGGCCTCCCGCGTGGTCAGCAGCTCGGCGCCGAACCGCAGCGCCTGCCGCCTGGCCCGGTCGGTCAGCTGCGCGCCCGAGACGCCGTCGGGGAAGCCGAGATAGTTCTCGATCCTGCTGCTCTGCCCGGCCTGCCCGCCGGTGGCGCGCTGCTCGACCAGGACCGTACGCAATCCTTCGGACGCGCCGTACACGGCCGCGCCCAGACCGGCGGGGCCCGCGCCGACCACGACCAGGTCGTAGAACTCCAGCGACGGGGTGGTGGTGAGCCCGACGTGCACCGCCAGATCGGTTTCGCTGGGCGCGGCCAGCGTCTTGCCGTCCGAGGTCAGCACCAGCGGCACGTCGTCGGCGGTGAGCCCGGCCGCGGTCAGCAGCCGCCCGCCCTCCGGCTCGTCGGCCAGCAGCCACCGGTACGGCACCAGGTTCCGCGCCAGGAAGTCCCGCACCGCGAACGACGGCGCCGACCAGCGATGCCCGACCACCCGGACCTCCGAGGCGGGCGGCTCGGGGCTGGCCCGCCAGGCGTCCAGCATCGAGTCCACCACCGGGTAAAGCTTCTCCTCGGGCGGGTTCCACGGCTTGAGCAGGTAATGGTCGACGTCGACCAGGTTGATGGCGTCGATGGCCGCGTCGGTGTCCGCGTACGCGGTGAGCAGCACGCGGCGGGCCAGCGGGAACAGATCCATGGCCGATTCCAGGAACTCGATCCCGTTCATGTGCGGCATGCGGTAGTCGGCCAGCAGGACCGCCACCTGCTCGCCGCGCAGCTTGATCTCCCGGAGCGCTTCAAGTGCGGTGTCGCCCGAGTCGGCGCGGACCACCCGATAGCGGTCGCCGTACCGGCGGCGCAGGTCCCGGGAGACGGCCCGGGAGACAGCCGGATCGTCATCGACCGTAAGGATCGCGGGGTTCGGCATACCCCCACGGTATAGCCACCCGGCTGGAAAGAGGACCCCGAAAGAGGACACCGCAGTCCGCTCCAGCGAACCTTCGCATAAATCATCTTGCCTGGCGTTTGTCCTGGTCATCAGCCTGGGCATCCACCGATCATGGGGGAACTTCGTGGCACTGGTATAGACAGAACCGTCCGTTTTCCGGATGTATGCCTCCCGGGCGTCATCCGCTACCTGATCCTCGACGACCTGCCCGCCGATCAACTCTCGGGTGAGTTCGATCCGGTCGGCACGGTGGACGTGCCGGGGCACGTCGAGATCACCTACGTGGCCGACGGCCCCGCGCGGCTGGCCGAGGTGCCGGACGTGGACGGCCTGGACCTCGACAACGTACGCGATGAGGACCTGCCGGTCGTGGCCCGCATGGAGGGGCTGCGCGACCTCAGCCTGAGCGGGGACTTCACCGACGATGGGCTGATCGCGCTGGGGTCGCTGCGCCGCCTGGAGACGCTCAACCTGCGCTCCGACCGCATGACCGGCGACGTCGCCTTCCCCGATTCGCCGCTGCTCACGGTCAGACTGCGCGGGCGCGCCCTCACCGACCAGGTGTTCTGGCGGGTCTCCGAACTCCCGCTCGCGGTGCTGGCCGTGACCGGCGACGGGATCACCGGGTCCGGCCTGGGGGCGCTGGTGACGCCGCCGCACCTGGGCTACCTGCGGCTCGGCGGGCTGCGGCTCGATCCGTGCCAGCTGCGGCGGCTGGGCCGCACCCGCAGCTTGCGGGTCTTGTCGCTGGCCGGCACCGTGGACGCGGACGCCGTGCTCAGCCTCTCCCCGCCGCTGCGCGAGATCGACCTGGACCGGGTGCCGAGGGCCGCGTGCGCCCGCTTCCTGTTCGCCGGTCTCGCCGTCAACGGCCTGTACGCCGCCCCGGAACACGCCGACGCGTACGCCAGGATGCTGGCCGACTACGACCCGGGACCGCTCACCGCGCCGCAGCGCCCCCTGATCAGCCGGCCCCACGAGCTGCACGCGCTGCTCGGCGGCCCGGCGCCGGTGCTGGTCGACTTCAGCGCCCCCGACTCGCTGGCCTGCGAGCGCCTGCGGCCGGTGCTCGACCGGATCCTCGCCGAATACCGGGGCGAGCTGGCCGGGGCCGCCATCGACATCGAGCAGTCGCCGAGCGCGGCCGAGTATTTCGGGGTCGAGTCGGTGCCGACCGTGCTGCTCCTGAACGGGGGGCACGAGCTGCTGCGGCTGGCCGGGTCGCCGGCGCCCACCGACGTCATCCAGCGGGTCACGGCCGTGCTGCAGAAGGAATCGCTGAGCGTATGACTTGCCCGGCATAGAAACAGAATGGAATTCTGTTGCCATGCGAACCACCGTGCACGGGATCGACATCGAGTACGAGGTCTTCGGGACCGGCCGCCCGCTGCTGCTCATCATGGGTCTGGGCATGCAGATGGTGGCCTGGGACGAGGAGTTCATCGAGCTGCTGGTGGCCGAGGGGCACCAGGTCGCGCGATTCGACAACCGGGACATCGGGCTTTCCACCCATGTCGGCGGGCCGGCCGATCTGATGGCGGCGCTGGGCGGGGACGCGTCGGCGGTGCCGTACACGCTGGAGGACATGGCTGCGGACACGGCCGGGCTGCTGGACACGCTGGGGTGGGCGAGCGCGCACGTGGCCGGCGTCTCGATGGGCGGGATGATCGCGCAGACGCTGGCCATCACCGCGCCGGAGCGGGTGCGCAGCCTCACCTCGATCTCGTCCACGCCCGCGCTCGCGCTCGCGTCCCCCACCGACGCGGCCATGGCCGCGCTGCTGGGCACGCCCGCCAGGAACCGGGACGAGGCGATCCAGCGCGCGCTCGAGGTGTTCCAGGTGATCGGCTCGCCCGGATATCCGAGCGAGCCGGACTGGATCGCGCGCATCGCGGGCGTCAGCTACGACCGCTGCTACGACCCGGTGGGCTCGACCCGGCAGCTCATCGCGATCATGGCCGCGCCGGACCGGACCGAACGGCTGCGCGAGCTGAACATGCCCGCGCTGGTGATCCACGGTGACGGGGATCCGCTGATCACGTCGCCGGGGGGCGTGGCCACCGCCGACGCCATCCCCGGCGCCAAACTCCTCACCTATCCGGGCATGGGCCACGATCTGCCCCGGCCGCTCTGGCCGGAGTTCGTGGCCGCGATCACCGAACTGACCGGGAGGGTCGGCTAGCGCAGAGCCTCCAGCGCGTCCCGCAGCCGGATGAGCAGATTCACGTCCGTCGGGTCTCCGGTGGTCTCCGGCGTGATCGGGCGCGACGGTGTGCCGAGCCCCGGCCGCAAACCCGATGATTCGGTACGGCGCGGCAGGAGCTTCTCCGGTTCCGGACGCATGAGGAGATCGGCGGCGGCGAGCTCGCGGACGGCCACCAGCGTCGCGTACGCGGACAGGCCGATCTTCTTGGCCAGGTCGGCGGGCGTGCTCTCGCCATCGGCGGCCAGCAGGATCTCCCACTGCGTCGCCGACAGCACCACCTGCTCTGAGCCGATCCGCCGCACCGGCCGGACCGGCAGTGTGTCCATTTCGGTCGACGGCCAGACACTGTCCAATCGGGCCTTCCTCCTCAAGCATTCCCGCAGCAGCGCCGGCACGTCGAACGACCAGTGCGTGCCCAGCCAGTGCCGGTCCCCATCTTCGAACCTGAGCTTCGGCCCGGTCACCCCGAACAGGAAGAACGACGCGTCCAGGGTGGCGCCGAGCACGCAGAGCTGGAGCTCACCCCGGGTCAGCACGCCCCGTCTGACCAGCTCCTCGCCGCCGTTCCCCGCGGCGTCCCGCCGGGTGGTCCTGACCGCGTCGGCACTGATCCGTCCTGAGGCGGTCAGCAACTCCGCCACGCTCGGCGTAGTCGCGCACTCGGCGTGGTTCACGCGTCCCTCGTGCAGGTAGACCGTCCCGGCCCGCCCCGCGCGCAGGGCGCCGGTCACGCCGTCGCCCGCCAGCCTGGTCAGCGTCGCCTCGATGGTGTCACCCATGCGCGATCGTCTCGATGGCGGTCCGGGTCGCCTGGTTCACGAGGATCGCGCCCAGCGCTCCATGGATCGCCTCGGGACATTTCACCCGTCTACTCCTCACTGTCCGTCAGTGCAACCTGGCCTACAGTAGGGAAAGACCGGAATATCGACTAATCCAATCCGCGAGGCCGCTGAGGCCGGATGGAAGGATTAATCCTGATGAGTAAGGATTGCTCCCCTGAATAGAAGGAATCGAATTCGCTCGGCGCGATGTCCGGGTGGGGGAGAATAGGACGATGGACCGCATACTGGTCAGCGCCTGCCTCCTCGGCAGCCGCGTCCGCTACGACGGCAGAGCCAAGACCAGCGAAGACACCCTGCTCGCGGACTGGCGCGCCGAGGGAAGACTGGTTTCGTTCTGCCCCGAAGTAGCCGGCGGCCTACCCGTACCCCGCCCACCCGCTGAAATCGAACGCGGCTCGGGCGGCAACGCCGTCCTCGACGGCACCGCCCGCGTCCTACGCCCCGACGGCACCGACGTGACCCCCGCGTTCGTCACCGGAGCCCACGCGGCCCTCGCCACCGCCCGCCGCCACGGCATCCGCTTGGCCATCCTCAAAGAGGGAAGCCCATCCTGCGGCCCCCTGAAAATCTCCGACGGCACCTTCAGCGGCCACACCACCCCCGAACAGGGCGTCACTGCCGCCCTACTGACCGCCCACGGCATCCGGGTCTTCAACGAGCACGACATCGCCGCCGCAGCCACCTATCTGGCGCAAACACACCAGAAGCCTGACCCGAGTCCGGAGAATTCGACTTCCAGCATTCCAGCGATAGACGGCTGAAGGAGCGTCGATGACCTACCAGGTAACCGTCACCGACGCCACCGCCCGTCCGACCGCGGTAATCGCCGCGACAACCACATGGCAGGAGTTCCCGACCCTGTGGAAGGAACTCCTCGACGAGGTGTGGACATGCCTGCGCGCGGCCGGTATCCATCACGGCTGCCGCAACATCATGCTCTACCACGACGACGTCCCACACATCGAGATCGGCGTCGAGCTACCCCACCCATGCCCACTCACCGGCCGGGTGGTGCCATCGACCCTCCCCGCCGGAAGAGCAGCCACGACCGTCCACCGCGGACCCTACACAGGCCTCGCCTCAGCCCATCAGGCCGTCCTCACCTGGTGCACCACACAGGACCTACAACCACTCGGCCCACGCTGGGAGATTTACGGCCCTCACCACGACGACCCCACCAAAACACAAACCGAGGTCCACTGGCTATTGCCGTAAGGGGTAACCGGTCTCGATTTATCCCCTGATTGGGCGCTTTCATGCCAGAAGATGATCGCGCCGGTGGTAACGGTGCAGGTGCCTCCCAGTTCGGAGGCGCGTTCCCGTATCAAGGTGGGGTACGAAAGCTGTGCTGGCACCGTGGATGGCGAGGCGGAGCAGGGCGGAGGTCCGAGCTCGAGACCAAGTGTGTCATCGCCACTGCTACGTCTGACGGTTGATCGCGTATCGGACCTGGAACCGGGAGGCGTCGCGGCGAGTCAGGTTGACCTCCACGACGCGGCCCTCCGCGCTTCCGGCCGTCGCGATGGTCATCCGGGTGACGCACAGCACCGGCACGCCGGGTTCGAGACCCAGCAACTCCGACTCCTCGGGGGTGGCGGGCCGCGCCGAGATGGCGCCCTCCCAGTCGAGGGAGCCCCAGCCCAGATCGTTCTCCATGCGGTCGTAGATACCGCCAGGACCCGTGTCTGCCTGGGCCAAGACGGTGCCGTCGGCTAGGTCGGCCGGGAGGTAGGAGGTGGCCAGTTGCATGACCTTGCCGGTGTCGGGATCGCCCATCACACGATCGCGGATCACGACCGGCTCTCCGAACCCCAGCCCGAGCAACGGCGCCACGTCCGGCGGACAGGGGCCGCTCTGCACTGTGGGTGTGCGCAGTGCCCGCCATGGCTGTACGGCCTGGCTGAAGTAGTACCCGAGATCGTCACGGTAAGCCGTGGTGTCCAGCCCGACGCTGGCGCGGTCGGCCTGGGCGCGGACTTTGGTTCCGCCCCTACGTACAGGCAGAACCAAGCCCTCGGCGGTGAGTTGTGCGATGGCCCGGCGGACGGTGGTCCGACTGCAGGAGTACATCGCCTCCAATTCCGCCTCGCGGGGGATCTTCGTGCCCGGCTGGTACTTCCCAGAGGCGATGGCACCACGTAGTGCGGCAGCGACTTCATGCCAGAGTGCTATGGTAACCCTCCTCCTTATCTCATTAGATCACTATCTATTGACGGGTTGGCCACCCTACCGCACACTCCCGAATAGATAACTACCTATCGAGGAG
The DNA here is from genome assembly GCF_009687885.1 of Acrocarpospora pleiomorpha. Taxonomy (GTDB): domain Bacteria; phylum Actinomycetota; class Actinomycetes; order Streptosporangiales; family Streptosporangiaceae; genus Acrocarpospora; species Acrocarpospora pleiomorpha. The sequence goes on along the minus strand of NZ_BLAF01000018.1, from coordinate 56,133 downwards.
GTGCCCGCTGTGGAGGACTTCGAGCGCGGTCGCGTTGCCGCGTTTTCCGCCGTACAGCCGCCCTGATCCCGACCACCACGCGGCCCACGACCTTGGTCATCACCCACTTGCTGGCCCCGAGCGTCCCGCGTTCCTGCACGCCGTCGAGCGGATCGCCGACATCGGCGCCGTGCTTCCCAAGCCGAAGTCCATCAATGACGCCGCAAGGCGCGAAATCGCCACCGTGATGCGGGTCGATCCCCTGGACCGAGACCAGTTCGCCAACGCCGAGAACGTGCTCGCCTACCTCGAATCACGCGCCCCCGGCAAGCCGGTCGTCCTACTCGACGTCGGTGGCTACTTCGCCCCCGCCCTGGGCCACCTGACCACCCATTTCTCCGGCGCGGTACTCACCCCGGCATCGATCCCGTACGCCGAGTTCAGGCTCTCTCTCAGGGTTACCGCACCGCCTCCACCCTCGCCGAGGGCCTTGCCGGGGCAGGGATCGTGGTCTGCGCCACGGGCAACCTCGCACTCAGGGAAGATGACTTCTCTCGCCTCGCCAATGGTGCCTATATTGCCTCGGTCACCAGCTCCGACGATGAACTTGAACTCTCGGCCCTGGGCGGGTTGTACGCCAGAACCCCGGTAGGAGACCACATCACCCGCTACGCGCGCACCGGCCACTACTTCTACATCCTGGCCGACGGAAACGCGGTCAACTTCCTGCACGGTGCCTCGGTCGGCGCATTCATCCTGCTCGTCCAGGCCGAGATCCTGTGCGCCCTAGCCCAGATCTGCGCGGGCGCCCTCGACCCGGGCATGTGGGAGGTTTCCTCCGAAGTCCGGCAACGGATTGCGCGAATCTGGCTCAGATACTTTTGTGAGGTGGCATGACCGTCACTCGCGAGCAGATCCGAGCCGTGCTCGACGTTTACCTGAGCCATCATCCTGACCCCAGCGCTGACGTCGAACCCCTGGCACTCGCGCTGGCGACCGGTCCCGACGACCTGGCGTCACGCTCGACCTTCCCGCTGCACGTGACCGCCAGCTCCGCCGCCATCAACGAGGACGGCCAGATTCTGATGATCCGCCACCGCGCCCTCAATCGATGGCTGCTTCCCGGTGGGCACGTGGAACCGGGTGACGCCAGCCTGTACGCCGCCTCGCTGCGCGAGCTGGAGGAGGAGACCGGCATCCCTTGGCAGCGCGCGGTCTCTCCGCCATCGAGCGACGTGGTGCCTCTGGACATCGACGTCCACACGATCCCTGCCAACGCGGGCAAGGGCGAACCAGAGCACCTGCATGCGGACTTCCGGTTCGCGTTCTGGGTCAAGCCCACGGTCATCGAACTGCAGCTGGCCGAGGTCGTCGACTACGCCTGGCGCCCCGCCGAGGACCTGCCGACCGTACGGCTCTCCTCGGCCGTGGCCGCGCTGTAGTCCGTCAGTAGGCGGGCTGGTCTGTGGCTGTGATGATCGCTTTCTCGTCGGGTTTGTGGACCAGGACGGTTTTGATGTACGAGGCGACGGCGGCGGGGAGGCCTACGTCCTTGCCGGCGGCCTCGGAGAGGTACCAGCGGTGGTCGAGGACCTCGTGGAAGAGTTGGGCCTGTTCGAGTTTGCGGCGGAGGGGGGCGGGGACGGCGCTGACGACGGGGTGGAAGACCTCGGCTAGCCAGCGGTGGGCGACGATGGCCTCGTCCTCGTGGCGGAGGTCGTTGGCGGCGCGGAAGGAGTCGAGGTCGTTGAGGAGGCGGCGGGCCTGGTTCTCTTCGACGTCGAGGCCGGTGAGGCGGAGGAGGCGGCGCTGGTGGTGGCCGGCGTCGACGACCTTGGGGCGGACGATGAGGCGGCCGGTGCCGGCTTTGCGGCGGACCATCATTTCGGCGACGTCGAAGCCGAGGGAGTTGAGGCGGCGGATGCGCTGCTCGACGATGTGCCAGTCGACCTCCTCGATGATCTCGTCGGAGTTGAGCTCGCCCCAGAGGCGGTGGTAGCGCTCGACGATCTGCTCGGCGAACAGGAGCGGGTCGATGGAGGCGTGGAGCAGGCCGCCGGCCTCCAGGTCGAGGAGCTCGCCGTAGATGTTGATGTGGGCGACGTCGATGTCGTGGTGGCGCTGGCCCTCGCTGATCATCGGGTGGAGTTCGCCGGTTTCGGCGTCGACGAGGTAGGCGGCGAAGGCGCCCGCGTCGCGACGGAACAGGGTGTTGGAGAGGGAGCAGTCGCCCCAGTAGAAACCGGTCAGATGCAGCCGTACCAGCAGGACGGTGAGGGCGTCGAGCAGGCGGGTCAGGGTTTCCGGGCGGAGGGTGCCGGACAGGACGGCGCGGTAGGGGAGGGAGAACTGGAGGTGGCGGGTGATCAGCGCGGAGTCGAGGGGCTGGCCGTCGGCGTTTTCGCGGCCGGTGACCACGGCGACGGGTTCGACGGCGGGGGTGTCGAGGCGGGCCAGGTCCCACAGGAGCTTGTATTCGCGTTTGGCGTAGCGCTCGCTGATCTCCTTGATCGCGTAGACGCGGCCGGCCAGGCGGGCGAAGCGGACCACGTGCCGGGAGATGCCCCGGGGGAGGGCCACCAGGTGGTGTTCGGGCCAGTCTTCCAGCGGAATGTCCCAGGGGAGCCGGATCAGGTCGGGGTCGCTGGGGGCGCCGGTCATCTGCAGAGGCACCGAATTGCTCCAATTTAGGGGACTTACGGGAACAGTGTGACGGATGTCCGTGCGGGCGGGGAAATGTAGGGTCACGGCATGACGCTGCTGGATGAGTTCGTTGACTGGTACCTCGATCAGCATCCGGTCCGGGCGGATCTGCTCGGGGCGGATGGATATGACCGGACCCTTGGGGACTTTACCGAAGAGGGGTTCGCCCGGCGGGAGCGCGCGTCGGAGCTCTGGCTGGAGCGGCTGGAAGGGGCGGTTCCGGCCGATCTGGATGATCGGATCGATCACGAGCTGGCGCTGTCGTACCTGCGGGGAGCGGTCGCGAGCGCGCGCTGGCCGGACTGGCGGCGCGATCCCGCGCCCTACCTGGGGACCGTGTTCGGGTCGCTGTACACGCCGTTCCAGCAGCGGCTGCGGCCGGAGGCGGAGCTGGTGAAGGCGGCGCTGTCCCGGCTGGCCGAGGTGCCGGACGTGCTCGCCGCCTGCCGGGCCAACCTCGATCCGGATCTCGCCGCCGAGCTGCTCGTCACGCGGGGGCTCGACCAGGCCCGTACGGCCCGGCGTTTCCTTACCGAGACGATCCCCGGCGTGGTCGAGGATCCCGCCCTCCGGGCGCGCCTGGCGGAGGCGGCGGAACCGGCGGCCGCCGCGTTCGACGAGCTGGCCGATTTCCTGGCGGAGTTCAAGGCGGGCGGCAGCTGGCGGATGGGCGAAGAGCTCTACTCGACGCTGCTGCGCGAGCGGGAACTACTCGGGTACGGCGCCGCCGAGCTGCACGAGAAGGGCAAGGCCGAGTGGGCCGCGCTGGATCTGCGGATGAGTGAGGTCGCGCGCCGGTTGGGCGCGGACGACTGGCGGGCCGCGATGGAGTCCCTGATGGACGACCATCCGCCGACTCTGGCGGCGATGCGGGAGGAGTACGAGGCCGAGACCGTGCGGGCGCGTGACTTCGTCCGTGATCACGAGCTGGTCACCTTCCCGGACGGGGAGGAGTGCTTCGTGCTGCCCTCGCCGGAGTTCCAGCGCCCGATCCTGGCCGTGGCCAGCTATCTGGCGCCGCCGCCGCTGACGCCGTCCCGCACGGGGGTGTTCTTCGTGCCGTACACGCCGGACGGCTTCTCCGCCGAGCAGGTACGGCAACGCCTGCGCACCAACTCCCGCGCGCAGATCCCGTCGATCGCCGTGCATGAGACCTATCCGGGGCATCACTGGCATCTGGCCTGGATGGCGGGCAATCCCCGGCGGGTACGGAAGGTCTTCCGGACGCCGTATTTCGCGGAGGGGTGGGCGCTGTACGTCGAGCGGATGATGCACGAACAGGGATATTTCACGACTCCGCAGACGGAGCTGGCGCATCTGGACTGCCGGATCTTCCGGGCGGCGCGGATCGTGGTGGACACCGCGTTGCACTGTGGCGAGATGACCGTCGAAGAGGCGGAAACGTTCATGTCGACAAAGGCGTCGCTGTCGCCGGGAACGGCCAAGGGTGAGGTCAGCCGGTATTGCGCGTGGCCGACGCAGGCGCCTTCCTATCTGACGGGAGCGATCGAGATCGAGAACATCCGGGCAGACTTCGACGGCGATCTGCGGACATTTCATGATGTGCTCGCGGGGAGCGGAGGGTTGCCGCTCGGATTGGCGAGGATGGCTGCACTGGGAAATTAGTCCCTGCGGGGGAACGTCGGTGGGTTGAGGGCGCGGGTGATTACGTCCGTTAGTTGGTCTTCGGTGAGGATGGTGGGTTTGCCGATGGTCAGGGAGCGGACGTAGAGCTCGCAGAGCCATTCGAGGAGGCGGGTGGAGTCGAAGGCCTCGGTGAGGGTGGTGCCGATGGTCATGCCGCCGTGGTTGGCCATGAGGGCGGCTTTGCGGCCTTCTAGGGCGATGCGGACGTTTTCGGCTAGTTCGGGGGTGCCGTAGGTGGCGTAGGGGGCTACGCGGATGGGGCCGCCGAGGAGCAGGGCGTTGTAGTGGATGGGCGGGAGTTCGGTCAGGGTGCTGGCGACGACCGTGGTGAACATGGCGTGCGTGTGGACGATCGCGGTCGTCCCGGTGGCGGCGTAGACCGCCAGGTGCATGGGGGTTTCCGAGGACGGCTGGAGGTCGCCCTCGACGAGGTGGCCGTCCAGGGAGACGATGGGGCAGTCGCCGGGCTGGAGCGCGTCCAGGGCCACGCCGGAGGGGGTCACCGCGACGAGGTCTCCGGAACGGGCGCTCAGGTTGCCCGAGGTGCCGATGACGAGCCCGAGTTCGACGGCGCGGCGGCCGTACCTGCACAGATCTCGCCGCAACTCCAACATGCCGGTCAATCTAGGCAATTGTCCGATATAACACCAGCCGGTCTATACCAGTTACCGTTATGGTGGACCCAACACACCTTCAAGACAGCAAACCATCCTCCGGTCATCCTACGTTTATAAGTAGGCATAACCAGGCAAAACGGCGGGAAGGAGTGCGTGGACTGTGCGGATTCATCGCAATCGGGTTACGGGTTGGTCTAGACCGGTCCCGAAGCCTTGACGCCTCCGTGAGCTAGCCGTACGTTCCTCAAACGTTTAGGAAACTTTCCTAATTGATCCCCGCCAGGAGAGTTGCATGACCAACACGCCCCGCGAGATCACGCGTCGCCAGATGTTGCGTCGCGTCGGCCTCACCGCCCTTGTGGCCGGCCCCGCCGCCGGTCTGCTGAGCTCGTGCGCCACCTCCGGTGGCCCGGAGGCGGCTCCTACGACCGCCGCGTCCACCGCCGCCGCCGTGTCCGCCAGCAACCCGTTCGGGGTCAAGGCCGACGCTCCGCTTGAGGTCGTGATCTTCAAGGGTGGGTACAGCGACGAGTACGCCACCCAGTCGCACGAGCCGTTGTACAAGAAGGCGTTCCCCAGCGCCACGATCAAGCACCAGGGCATCCAGACCATCGGTCAGACCCTGACCCCGCGCTTCGCCTCCGGCGACGTGCCCGACGTGGTGAACAACTCCGGCACCGACGCCCTGGACGGCGGCGCCCTGATCGGCGCCGGCCAGCTGCTGGACCTGACGCCGCTGTTCGAGGCCCCCTCGGTCGACGACCCGGCCAAGAAGGTCAAGGACATCATCGTCCCCGGCACCATCGAATCCGGCCTCGGCGGCGACCCCGCCAAGCCGTACACGCTGAACTACGTCTACACCGCCTACGGCCTCTGGTACGACTCGGCGCTCTTCGAGAAGGAGGGCTGGACTCCGCCGAAGACCTTCGAGGAGTTCAAGACCTTCGCCGAGGCGGCCAAGGCCAAGGACATCGTGCCGTTCGCGTACGCGGGCAAGAACGCCTCGTACTACGCGTACTGGATGATCCTCATCTCGGCCGCCAAGATCGGTGGCAACGAGATCCTGCTCAACATCGACAACCTGGTCGATGGCGCGTGGAACAACGACGCGATCAAGCAGTCCGCGGCGGCGTGGGCCGAAATCGGCAAATACATGGACAAGTCCTACGAGGGCCTGATCCACACCGAGGTGCAGACCCAGCAGAACCAGGGCAAGATCGCCCTATACCCGTCGGGTTCGTGGCTGGAGGCCGAGCAGGCCAAGGACACCCCGGCCGAGTTCAAGTACGCGGTCGCCCCGACCCCCAGCGTCACCGCGGCCGACAAGATGCCGTACGAGGCGGTCCGCGCCGCCGCGGCCGAGGGCTTCGTCGTCCCGTCCAAGGCCAAGAACGCGCAGGGCGGCCTGGAGTACCTGCGCCAGATGTTGTCCAAGCAGGGCGCCAAGGACTTCACCGAGCGCACCAAGAGCCTCACCGTGGTCATCGGCGCCACCGAGGGCCTGACCCTCTCGCCGGGCCTGCAGAGCGTCGCCGACATGCAGACCGCGGCCGGCCAGAACGTGGTCACCTTCTCCACGTTCGAAGGCTGGTACAAGGAGCTGGAGACCGAGCTGCGCAAGCAGACCAACGCGCTGATGTTCGGGCGCATCTCGGCCGAGGAGTTCGCGACCAAGATGCAGGCGGCCGCGGACAAGACCAAGAACGACTCCTCGATCACCAAGCAGACCCGGAACGTGTGACCCGATGCGGCATGGCAAGCTGACGCCCCCGGCGCTCCGCAGGTACGGCTTCATCGTCTCGTTCCTGATCGCGCCGCTGCTGCTCTACATCGTCTTCTTCGTCAGCCCGAACCTCCAGGCCATCCAGCTGGCGTTCACGAACTCGCGCGGGATCTCGCCGACGTTCGAGTATGTCGGGTTCGAGAACTTCACGAAGCTCTTCGACGACGAGGTGTTCTGGGCCGCGGTCCGGCACCACGGGGTCATCCTGCTTGCCATGCCGCTCGTGTCCCTGCTGATCGCCCTGTTCTTCTCCTTCCTCCTGAACCTGGGCGGCGGGCAGCGGAACGGGCGCATGGCGGGGGTCTGGGGCTCGGGCTTCTACAAGGTCGTCTTCTTCTTCCCGCAGGTGCTGGCGGTCGCCATCGTGGGCGTGCTGTTCCAGGCGATCCTGCGGCCGGACAAGGACGGCATCCTCAACAGCGCGCTCGGCCTGATCGGCATCGACCCGGTGGGCTGGCTGATCGACCCGAATCTGGCGCTGTGGACCATCATCGGGGTGGCGGTCTGGCAGGCGGTCGGCTTCTACGTGGTGCTGTTCTCGGCGGGCATGGCCTCGGTGCCGAAGGAGATCTTCGAGGCCGCCGCGCTGGACGGCGCGGGCCGGTTCATCATGTTCTTCCGGGTCACCATCCCGCTGATCTGGAACACCGTGCAGGTCGGCTGGGTCTACCTGGGCATCGCCGCGTTCGACTGCTTCGCCCTGGTCCAGGTGCTCTCGGTGGACCGCGGCGGGCCCGACAACGCCACCACGGTGCTGCCGCTGGAGATCTGGCGGCAGGCCTTCACGTACTACAAGTTCGGCTATTCGTCCGCGATGGGCGTCGCCCTGGTCTTCCTGGTGCTGACGTTCGCGGCGCTCACCCTCCGGGTGACCCGGCGCGAGAGGATCGAGTACTAGATCATGGCCACTCGCACCGTGACCAGAGACTCGGGGACCAAACGCCCGGGGACCAGACGCCTGGAGACCAGACGCTCGGGGCCCGGCGTCTTCGGCGGGCTGTCGCACCTCGCGCTGTTCATCTGGACGATCCTCACGGTCGCCCCGATCGTCTACACCTTCCTCAGCTCGTTCAAGACCAACACCGAGCTGTTCGGCGGGAAGTCGCTGGCGCTGCCGGCCAACTTCCACTGGGACGCCTGGGGCCGGGCCTGGGAGAAGTCCAACATCGGCCAGTACATGATCAACACCGTGATCGTGGTGGCCATCTCCACATTTTTCACCATGCTGCTGGGCTCGATGGCGGCGTACGTCCTGGCCCGCTACCGGTTCACCGGCAACCGCCTGATCTACCTGCTGTTCGTGTCAGGCCTGTCCGTCCCCCCGTTCCTGGCGCTCTCCTCGCTGTACAAGGTGGTCCAGAACCTGGGGCTGCTCGGCACCCACGTCGGCGTCGTCCTGGTGTACGTGGCGTTCTCGATGCCGTTCACGGTCTTCTTCCTGGCGGCCTTCTTCAAGTCGCTCCCGGACACGGTCGCCGAAGCCGCCGTGATGGACGGCGCCTCGCACACCCGCACGTTCTTCCAGATCATGATGCCGATGGCCAAGCCCGGCCTGATCAGCATCACGATCTTCAACGTGATCGGCCAGTGGAACCAGTACCTGCTCCCCATCGTGCTGCTCCCCGGCGACAAGCAGGACCTCTGGCTGATCACCCAGGGCATCGCCAACATCTCCACCAGCGCGGGCTACGAAGCCGACTGGGCCGCCCTGTTCGCGGCGCTGAGCATGGCCATCATCCCCATCCTGATCGTCTACGTCATCTTCCAGCGCCAGATCCAGTCCGGCCTCACCGCCGGGGTGGGCAAGTAGGTCAGTTCAGCAGCACCCTGGCGAGGGCCGCGCGGGAGGAGACGCCCAGCTTGCGGTAGACGCGGGCCAGGTGGTCGTCCACCGTGCGGCTGCTGAGCAGCAGCTTGGTCGCGATCTCCTTGCTGGTCATGCCGGTCATCGCCAGCTCGGCGATCTGGCGTTCCCGCCGGGTCAGCAGCTCGCCCCGGCGCGGCGCCCTGGCGGCCAGGCGGCGCTGCTCCCGCTCGGCCTCCTCCACCAGCACGGTGGCCCCGATGTCCAGCGCGATGTTCCTGGCGGTGGCCAGCGCGTGGTGGGGGTCGGTGCGGGCGCCCGCCGTCATCAGCAGGGTGCGCGCCACATGCGGGCGCATGTTGACGTCGCTGAACAGGCCGACCGCCTGCTCGGCGAGGGCTTCGGCGGTGCGCTGGTCGCCTTCGGCCAGGCGGACGCAGGCCTGGGCGCGCAGCGCGAAGGCCCGCTGCGCCGGCAGCGTGAGAGCGTCGGCGGCGGTCATGGCGGCGCTGGCGGCGGCGCTGGCCCAGGCGATCTCGTCGCAGCCGAGCGCGGCCTGGGTGAGCGACTCCAGCCACATCGGGCGGTAGCCGGGCTGGCACTGCGGCATGCCGACCCCGCCGCCGATGCCCAGCAACATCCAGCGGGCCCGGTCGGGTTCCCCCGCGACCAGCAGGACCTGGGCGGACAGGCAGACGGTGGTGGCCGACCACCAGCCGTCGACCCCGGCCACCGACTCCCCGGCCCGGGTGGCCAGGTGCACGGCCCTGCTCAGGTCCACGAAGGAGAGGGCTTCGGCGTGGATGGCCTGGACCAGGGCGAGCAGGGTGGGGCTGCCGGACTGGTGGGCGACGTCCTCGGCCTCCTGGCCGAACGTGATGGCCTCGGCCAGGCGGCCGGTGCGGCCGCAGATCTGGGCGGCGGCGGTGAGCACGTCGGCCAGGATGCCGCTGCGGCCGAGCGGCCGGGCCAGCGCGAGCGCGCGGCGGGCGTGCCGTTCGGCGTCGGCGTGCAGCTCCATGAAGAGCTCGGCCCAGGCCAGCCGGGACAGGCAGGTGAGCTCGCGCATGACCTCGGCGTCGCTGAGGCCGTCGGCCAGCGCGCGGGCTTCGGCGATGGCCTCGCCTGAGGACTGCGGATTGCCCTCGTAGGCGGCGGTGAAGGCCAGCAGGGAGTGCGCCGCCGCCTCTTCCTCGGGGGCGGCCGCGGCGGCGATCGCCTCGGCCACCTCCGACAGCGCCCCGCCGACGTCGCCCATCTGCAGCCGCAGGGTGGCCAGCTCGCGGTGCAGCCAGGCGCCCTTGCCGCCCTGCCCGACCTCGGCGGCCAGCAGCGAGGCCGACTCCTGGTAGCGGCCGAGCAGCCGTTCCACCACCGCGCAGGCGGCCACCACCTCGCCGCGGCTGCCCACCGGCAGGTGCGGCAGCAGCTCGTGCATGGCGGCCCTGGCCGCCTCCAGCTGCCCGTCGAAGGTGTACGCCCTGGCCAGCAGCACGCGCAGCTCCACAGACGCGGGATCGGTGAGGTCCCCGACCAGGGGCAGGGCGGCCGTCAGCCAGTCGATGGCCGCGGCGGGGGCGACCATGATGGCCTCCCTGGCGGCCTCCATCAGCGTCTTCAGGTCGCCGGGGTCGTGCCTGCTGGCCGTACGGGAGACGTGGTGGGCCACCTCGCGGACCGGCGCGCGGAGCAGGGTGAGCTCGCGGGCGGCCACCCGGTGGGCGCTCATCCGCCAGGCGGGGTCGGCCTTCTCGTAGATCAGGCGGCGGAGCAGGGGATGCCGGAAGCGGAACCTGCCGTTGCCGTCGGGGCGGATCAGGTCGCGCGCGGCCAGCCGGCCGAGGGCCTCGGTGTGCGGGGAGTCGAGCACCATGGCGACGTCGTCGGGGGTGAACTCGTCGCCCAGGATGGCGGCCGACTGGGCCACCAGCAGCTCGGTGGCCGACAGCAGGGCGATCTCGCCGAGCAGCAGGCCGGTGAGGTCGTGGCGGTGGCCGGAGCGCGACACCACCCGGTCCTCCTGGCCGGCCAGGGCCTCCAGGTAGAGGGGGTTGCCGCCGCTCTCGGCGTAGAGGGCGCGCAGCCCGGGGCGGTTGCCGATCAGGGCCTCCGCGTCGGCCAGGGCCAGCGGCGGGACCTCGATCCGGGCGTGTGGCACGGCGGCGGGCCCGGCTTCGGCCAGCGCGGCCGGGAGCCGTACGCCGCCCTGCCGGTCGCGGTAGGCGCAGACCAGCAGCACCCGCTCGGAGGGGAGCGGGCGGCGGAGCAGGTAGGCGAGCAGCTCGATCGAGCCGGGGTCGGCCCAGTGCAGGTCGTCCAGGATCAGCACGGCCGGGGCCGCCGCGGCGAGCCGCGCCCGCACCTCCCGGGCGAGCACCAGCCGGTCGCCGGTCGGGAACGGATCGAACGCCTCCTCGAAGGCGCGGTAGGGCATCTCCCGCTCGTACTCGGTGGCCCGGCCGCGGCGCACGGTCAGGCCCTGCTTCTCCGCGCGCCGGGCGAACTCGGTCAGCAGCCGGGTCTTGCCGATCCCAGGCTCCCCGACCACCTCAGCGAGACCGCCACGCTCAGCCGCCTCAGCGAGCGCAGTCAACTCCGTCACACGTCCGACGAACACGGGACCCAGTAAAGTCCCGTAATACTACGGATGCTAGGAGTTCGGGGGACCTGACACCGTGATGTCACCGATTCCGCCGTCTGGGAGATCAGATGAATGAATTTCCCTTCCCCTTCTTCGGGGCAGGCGAAGCCAAGTACTACATGTGGGCCGAGGTCCACGTGCGTTTCGAGCGAGAACCCTCGAGTTACCAGCGCACGGCCATCGAATCGAGCTGTCCTGGACCGCTCCAGGACACGATCGACTGGTCCGAGGGGCGCCAGCTGGTCGTCGCGAGTGGGTTGTTTCTGCACGGTGCGCTGGCCAGGGCCTACCCGGCCAAGTCCGGCGATGAGGATTACCTGGGGGACGACGGCTGGTTCTACGCGGCTGTCTCACGTGTGGAACGGTTCAATTCGGCCATCGAGTCCTGGCTCGGTTACGCCAACGATCACTGTCCGGTCATGATGGCCTACCGGGGCGAGGACAGCGACAGCGGCGGCACCGAGTTCTCCCGATGGCACGAGTGGAGCGTCACCCAGCTGCCCCGGCTGATGCCGGAGCTGGAGCCGATCCTGGCCGAGTCGATCGCGACCAGGCAGCAGACCCACGCCACCCACATGGTGCGCGGGGTCATGTCCATGGCCCGCCGGTCCCGGGCGAAGACCTCGCCCGCACCGGGGAGTGGCGCTCCGATGTTCTGAGCGGGGGATGGTTAGGCTCGGGCCATGAACAGTGAGCCCGAGCCGCCCACCTGGACGAGGGACGGCAACACGTTGCGCCGCACGGTCACCGCGCCCGACTTCCCGACCGCGATCGGCATCGTGACCGCCGTGGCGGTGGAGGCGGAACGCATGAACCACCATCCGGACATCGACATCCGGTGGCGTACCGTGCATTTCGCGCTCACCACGCACGACACCGGCGGGCTCACCGACATGGACTACCAGCTGGCCGGGCACATCGACCGGATCGTGGCCGAACAGGGTGGCTCCTAATTAATTAGAAAGTCGTGATCTGGACAGCCGCAGCGGCGAATCGCTTGGTCGGTGGCTATGCGGCTGGCTATGGGACGGGTTTCTGATTAATGACCGAAGACGTCCGGGGGCGGCACGGGGGCGACCACCGGCTCGCCGTCCCGGATCGGCGCGGCTCCGGCGACGAAGTTGACCAGGGCTTCGCCGTGCACGCAGCGGGCCTGGGTGAGGCCGCCCGCCGCGCTGCGGACCAGCCGGTCCACCGGCAGCTCGCGGGCCGACCCGACCAGGATCAGGTTGCCGAACCTGCGCCCGCGCAGCACGCCGGGCTCGGCCAGCAGCAGCACGTGCCGGAACGCGCGGCGCAGCGTGGCCACCAGCCGCCGCGCGAACATCAGGCCCTTGCCGTCGGCCGCGTTGACCAGCAGCGTGCCGCCCGGCCGCAGGATCCGCGCGATGTCGGCCAGATATTCGGTCGTGGCCAGCTCCACCGGCATGATCGCGCCGGTGAACGCGTCCAGCACGACCAGGTCGGCGGACGCGTCCTCGATCCCGGTCGCGCCCCGCCGCCCGTCGGTGATCCTCACCTTCAGGCGCGGTACGGACCGGAGCCCGAGCTGCTCGCGAACCAGCTGAACAAGCCCTTCATCCGGTTCGATCACGATCTGCCGGGACCCCGGCCGGGTGGCCGCCACATACCGGGGCAGCGTGAACGCCCCGCCGCCCACGTGCACCACATCCAGCGGCCCGCCCGGCAGGACGTCGATGACCGTGCCCATGAGCTGCACATACTCGAAGTCCAGGTAGGTGGGGTCGGCCAGGTCCACATACGACTGCGGCACCCCGCCGCTGCACAGCACCCACCCGTACGGCCGGTCGAGGTCGCGCAGGAGTTCCACCTCGCCGTAACTCACCGGATACCGTCCCGGCAGGGGCTCCTTCACAACCTTCGCCATTCTGTCTCCTATGCGTGATATATCCAGGAGTGCACTCTCCAACGTCCAGGAGAAACCGTATGCGCAGGCGGCCGCTGCTCATTCTGATCTCGGTGGCACTCGCCATATTCCTCTCCGGCGTGATCGGCCTGATCATGAGCGGCCGGAGCGAACCCGGCGCCACCGACACCATAGCCACGCCCACCGCCCCGGCCAGCGTCCCGGTCGATGACCCACGGGTGGATGAGGAGGGGGACACCCCGGCGGAGGTCGGCACCGCGTACCTGCAGGCCTGGGCGAAGGGCGACATGGACGCGATGACCGAACTGCTGGTCGACGTGCCGCCGGAATTCGCCACCCTGCACCGCGAGTTCCGCACGGCTGTCGGAGCCGACTCGATCGTGCTCTCGCCCGGCGGCCCCACTCCGACCGGCCCGAACAGCGCGGAACTTCCCTTTACCGGCAAATGGCAGCTGAAGGGCGATGAGGAGATCATCTACCCCTCGGTGCTCCGGCTGCTGAAGTCCGGTCCTGGCTGGAAGGTGGACTGGCTGCCCGACGTCATCCACCCCGACCTCCAGTTCGGCGGCCACGTGGTGCGCAGCCCGATCCCCGGCCAGGCGCCCCGGCTGGCGACCCGGGAGGGCGAGCCGCTGCCGCTGGACAGCGGGGCCGAGCCGTACGTGGCGGATCTGATGCAGGGGGCGCACCCGGGAGAGGCGGGGTGGATCGCGGAGATCCAGAATCCCGGGGAACCGGGCATCGAGCTGGTCCGCGAGGAGGGCGACGGGCCCGCGCCCCGGGTCACCACCACGATCGACCGCTACATCCAGATGTCGGCCGCGCGGGCGCTGGACGGCGTGGCCAATCCGGCCGCCCTGGTCGCCATCCGGCCGTCCTCGGGCGAGGTGCTCGCGGTCGCCGACCGGCTCGGCGGCAAGGGCGCCTTCCAGCAGAAGTTCCCGCCCGGCTCCACCTTCAAGATCGTCACAGCGGCGGCGGTGCTCGGCACCGGGCTGACCACCGACACCCCGGCGGCCTGCCCGGGGCGCTACCAGATCCCGAACGGCCGGTTGATCCTCAACTACCAGGGCAGGGACCTCGGCACGCTCTCCCTCCGGCAGGCGTTCGCACAGTCCTGCAACACCACGTTCGCCCAGCTCGCGGTGGAGCGCCTGACCGCCGACACGCTGGTCGCCGAGGCGGGCAGGTTCGGCTTCGGCGGCGACCTGGCCACCGGCGCGGGTGGCACCTGCGGGTCGCTCACGCCGCCAGGCAACGACGACGCGATGGCGGAGGACTCTTTCGGGCAGGGCACGGTGGAGGCCAGCCCGCTGTGCATGGCGGCGATGGCGGCGGCCGTGCAGAACGGGACCTGGCGCTCGCCGCACCTGCTGCCCGCCGCCCAGCTCCCGCAGCCGATGCCGCGCGAGCTGCCCGCCGACGTGGTGGCCGGGCTGCGTGTGATGATGGCGGCCGTGGTCACCGAGGGCACCGCGATGAACGGCGGGCTGCCCCCCGGGGTGGCCGGGAAGACCGGCACCGCCGAGGTCGGGCAGGGCCGGCCCGATCACGCCTGGTTCGTGGGCTACCAGGACGATCTGGCGTTCGCCGTCTTCGTCGAGAACGGCGGCACGGGCGCGGGCGCCGCGGTCCCGGTCGCGGCGCGCTTCCTCAACGCCCTGTAGTTTGTCATGATTGACGGCAATTTGGGTGATATGAGGGCTTGGTGACGGCCTCCTGGTGGACATGTATTAGGGATGGAGGTGGCGTCATGGCCAATAGGAATACCGACATCCACTCCGGGGCCACGGGCACGGGGATGGCGCCAGAACGATGGTGGACGCTGGCCGTTCGCGGCGTAATGGCGATCATCTTCGGTCTCATCGCGCTGATCTGGCCCGCGATAACCCTGACCGCCCTGGTCATCGTCTTCGGCGTGTACGCGCTGATCAACGGAGCCGCCACGATCCTGGGCGCGTTCCGGGACCGGCCCAGCGGGGAACGCGGCTGGCTGATCCTCTCCGGCCTCGTCAGCCTGGCCGCGGGCATCGCGGTCCTGGTCTGGCCGGGCATCACCGCCCTGGTCCTGATCTGGCTGATCGGGGCCTGGTTCCTCATCACCGGCATCGTCGAGATCGTGGGCGCGGTGATGCGGCGCAAGGAGGTCGAGGGTGACTGGAGCATGATCCTGAACGGCGTGCTCGCGGCGATCTTCGGCGCGATCCTGATGCTCTGGCCGGGCGCGGGCGCGCTCGCCCTGGCCGCGCTGATCGGGATCTTCGCGATCGTGCTGGGCGCCGCGATGCTGGTGCTGGCGTTCCGGGCGCGGCACGTGACGCACCACCCTGGACATCGCGCGCACCCGATGGCTGCCTGAAGAACATCCGGGAATAGACCTCTATAGGAGGAAGCTATTCACATTTCCTGCCGTGTGTGAGGCAATCATGTTGTCCGTACGACTCGATGGGGAGACGACATGGATGACGTGCACGCGCGGCTGGGGCGGCACCTGCTGGTCGACGGGTATCGGCTGGTTCTCGATCTGGAGCGGAGCAAGGGCTCCTGGCTGGTCGATGCCCGCGACGGCAGGAAATATCTGGACTTCTATACGTCGTTCGCCTCCGCGCCGCTGGGGATGAACCCGTTCGACGACGAGCCGGAGTTCCTGGCCCGGCTGGGCCGGGTGGCCGCCAACAAACCCGCCAACTCCGACCTCTACACCGAGGAGCTGGCCGGGTTCGTGGAGACCTTCACCCGGGTGCTGGGCGATCCGGAGCTGCCGCACCTGTTCTTCGTGGAAGGCGGCGCGCTCGCGGTGGAAAACGCCGTCAAGTGCGCCTTCGACTGGAAGAGCCGCTGGAACGAGGCGCACGGCCGGCATCCCGGGCTCGGCACCCAGGTGCTGCATCTGAGCCGCGCGTTCCACGGCCGCAGCGGCTACACCCTCTCGCTGACCAACACCGAACCGGTCAAGACCGACCGGTTCCCCAAGTTCGGCTGGCCCCGCGTCGAGGTCCCCGCGATCCACTTCGGGAATGTCGAGCGGGCCGAGGAGCGCGCGCTGGACCAGGCGGCGGAGGCGTTCCGGCGGCATCCCCACGACATCGCCTGCTTCATCGCCGAGCCGATCCAGGGCGAGGGCGGCGACAACCACATGCGGCCCGAGTTCCTCCAGGCCATGCAGGGGTTGTGTCACCGGCACGAGGCGCTGTTCGTGCTGGACGAGGTGCAGACGGGGGGCGGGCTGACCGGGACGCCCTGGGCGTACCAGCAGCTGGGGCTGGTCCCGGACATCGTGGCGTTCGCCAAGAAGACGCAGGTCGGCGGGATCATGGCGGGGCGGCGGGTGGACCTGGTGCCGGACAACGTGTTCCAGGTGAGCGGGCGGATCAACTCCACCTGGGGCGGCAACCTGGTGGACATGGTGCGATCCCGGCGGCTGCTGGAGATCATCGAGCGGGACGGGCTGATCCCGCGCGCCACGATCCTGGGCGAGAAGCTGCTCGGCGCGCTGCGCGGCCTGGAGGACGAGGGCCTGGTCGAGCACGCCCGTGGCCGGGGGCTGATGTGCGCCTTCGATGTGCCCGGGGACAGTCCCGCCGATCGGGGCGAGCTGATCAGGAGACTGCGCGAGGACGAGGGCGTCCTGATGTTGCCGTGTGGCGAACGCTCGGTCCGGCTGCGTCCGGCGCTCAACCTCGCCGCGGAGGACCTGGACTTCGGGCTCAGCCGACTGGCCGCCGCGCTGCGGTCCTGACGCGCCTACTCAGCGGTGTTCTACTCAGCGGGGTTCTACTCAGCGGTGTTCGCGGCGCGCCAGAGGTCGATGGCGGTGACCCGGGAGTCCACGCCGAGCTTGGAGTAGATCCGGTTGACGTGGTTCTTCACGGTCTTCTCACTGAGGAACAGCCGCTGGGCGATCTCGCCGTTGGAGTGTCCGGTGGCGATGAGGTCCATGACCTCGGTTTCGCGCTTGCTGAGGCTCGTTCCGGTCCGGTCATCGACTCTCATCCGGCCTCCGTGGGCAGAGTCAAGGCGCCGAGGCCCCCGCGCGTCCGGCGTAGCGGTTGTGGCTAGCGGTTGAGTGCGAGCATAACCCGCGATACGGACCTTTGGGGCGATGTCGGCCGACTACTCGCGCGCAATTGCCCGGTTGGCGGTTCCGCGGGCGGGAAAAGCGGAAGGCCGGTCCCTAAGGGACCGGCCTCTCTCGCTGGGGTGAGTGATGGGACTTGAACCCACGACATCCAGGACCACAACCTGGCGCTCTGCCAGCTGAGCTACACCCACCATGTCCGCCGCTTGATCGCTGCGTACAAGGATGAGTGTAGCGGTTTCAGGTGCCAACTACGAACTTGTAATCGCCTCGGCCACGTCACGTGCCGTGGCCGAGTCGGGACCGGGCTGCGGCACGAAGACCGCGGCCCGGTAGTACCGCAGTTCCCGGATGCTCTCGGTGATGTCGGCCAGGGCCCGATGCCCGCCCTGCTTCTCGGGCGAGGCGAAGTAGACCCGCGGATACCAGCGCCGGGCCAGCTCCTTGATGGAGGAGACGTCGATCATCCGGTAGTGCAGGAAGGCGTCCACGATCGGCATGTCGCGGGCCAGGAACGAACGGTCGGTCGCGATCGAGTTGCCGCACAGCGGCGCCTTCTTCGGCTCGGCCACGTGCCCGCGGATGTACTCCAGCACGATCGACTCGGCCTCGGCCAGCGTCACCCCCTCGGCCAGCGCCTCCAGCAGCCCGGAGGCGGTGTGCATGGAGCGCACGACCTCCGACATCTGCTCCAGCGCCTCCGGCGGCGGTTTGATCACGACATCCACCCCGGCGTCCACCTGGTTCAGCTCACCGTCGGTGACCACGCAGGCCACCTCGACGAGCGCGTCCCGGCCGAGGTCGAGCCCGGTCATCTCACAGTCGATCCAGACCAGCAGGTCGTTCATGACCTAAGAGTAGTGCGCGTGGTCAGCCCGCTTGGAGCGAGTCCAGCACCTGGTCAAGTACGGACACGTTGAGATTGTCGGGAATCGAGGCGTAAAACAGGGAAGGCCGCTGCCCCGGACCCTGATCCACCAGCACGAACGCGCCCGGTTCGGTCTTCCACTTCCAGTTGTTGGCCTTGGATTGCTCGGTGAAATCCATCACGTACGAAACGATCCAGGCATCCTTCCCGCTCACCTTGATCGCCTCATTCTTGACGATCTTCCGCTCATGCGCCGGCCGGTAAAAAATCGGTTCGTACGCGACGAGTAGCGCACTGGTCACATTCCGCAGATCCTGCGGCCCGCTGTACGGGAACATCTCGGGCAACCGCGCGGCGTAGACCGAGCCCACCCAGGCGCTGCCCTCGTTCCCGTCGAAGTTCTCCTGCGAGATCGCCTGGTAACCGCTGGTGAACACCGGCATCGAGGGATTGTTCGGCGCGTTGACGCTGTCCGCCTTCGGCACCGTCCACGGGTCACCGGGGAACAGATAGGACAACCCGGCCAGCGGGTCCTGGATCCGGTCCCCGGTCGGCTGCGGCAGCTCGGTGAGCGGCTGCTGGCTCGGCGGCGGCGAGGGCTCCTCGGTTGGCGGGTCCTGGGGCTGGGTCTCCGGCGGCAGCGCAGGCTCGCTCGTGGTGGGCTGCGCGACGGGCGTCTCCGTCCCCCGGTTCACGAACACGAAGATCGCGCCGCCGATCAGGGCGAGCGCCACCACGATCGCGACCCCGCCCAGGATCCACGGCGCCGGCGAGCTCTTCTTCGGCGGCCCGAACTGCGGCTGCGGCATCATGGAGGTCGGGTTCGGCTGCCCCCACTGCGGCTGCCCGCCGGGGTCGGTACCCCACTGCTGCTGCGGCTGGGGCCCCGGCTGCCCGCTCGGCTGATTCCAGGATCCCGATGGCGTCGCCCAGGGCCCCGATGGCGGTGTCGATGGCGGGGTAGGTGATGTCGGCGGCGTCGACGGTCCGGGCATCGGCTGCACCGCCGTGGGCGCGGCCGCCGCGGGATCGGCTGGGGGCGTCGCGGCGGGCTGCTGCTCAAGCGGATGGGTGGCATCGGTCCACTGCGAACCGTCCCACCAACGAAGCTGGGGGGAGCCGTAAGGGTCGGGGTACCAACCGGCCGGGGTCGTCGTCATGCCCGAAAGCCTAGTGAAATCAGCATTTGTACGAGAAGCTCGCTCTGTCCTGAATGGGTTTCCCGGTAGCGGTGTGATCCAGGATCCGCAGGGTTGCGGTGCCCTTGAGGCTACCCGGCCCTGTCACCTTCCAGAGCAACGGCAAATCCACCGATTTCGTATCAGACTCCACCCGCTGCGTTTCCCGGATCTTGCGCCCGTCGCTCTGCTCCCACACGTAGGAGAAGGTCCCGGCGCCGCCGTTGGTGCTGACCACCGCGACGATCCTGGCGGTGGAGTCGCAGCCCTGCACCTTCTTCGGGGCCCGCACGTCCACCTTGGCCACCTCCAGGGCCAGCCCGGGCGCCTGCCGGATCCACAGGATCACCGCGGCGACCAGGATGGCCAGCAGGATGCTGCCCGCCCAGGCGGTGCGCCGCCGGGTCGGCCGCTTGGCCGCGGCCGGGCCCACGTGACCGCGCAGGTCGGGGGTGTGCTGGGTGGACTGCCCCTGCCGCCAGATCTGCGCGGCCGACGTCTCGACCGGAACGCCGGGACCGAACCGCAGCCCCTGCCCGTCCGAGGAACCCGGCTGCGTCGGGTCCTGGCCGCGGAACACGGCGGGGTCGAGCAGCGTGCGCATCTCGCCCGTCTCCGGCACGGCGGCCGGCGGCGGCGAGGTCGGCACGCTGGCGGAGGACCACACGTGCAGCGTCTGGACCAGCCGCTCGCGGGTGGTGAACCCGGTCGGCAGCACGTCCCGCCCGCCCAGCAGGGTGTCCCTGGCCGCGCCGAGACCCCGGGTGGCGGCCATGGCAGCAGCCCGGTCCAGCAGCTGCGCGGACTGGCCGGCGGCCCAGCTGGCGGCCAGGCCCCTGGCCAGGCCCGACCAGGCGGCCACGTCCCGCTCCACCGAGGTGGGCTCGCTGCGCAGCGCTTCGAGCAGCCCGCGCTCGGCCAGCATGGCCGTGCCGTCCTCGCCGATCACGATCGTGCCCGGGTGCAGCGCGCCATGGGTGAGACCGGCGGCGTGCACGGTGAGCAGGGCCTGGGCCGTCTCCACCAGGATGGTGGCGGCGCTGCCCGAGTCCGGCGTGCGCCCGCCGTCCGCCAGCAGCTCGGCCACCGTGGGCATGGCCCGGCGCCCGCTGATCAGCCAGACGTCGCCGCGCGCGGTCACCAGGTCGGCCACCGGCAGCAGGCCGGTGTGCCCGCCCTGCTGCAGCCGCCGGTCCGCGCTGGCCGCCGCCACCAGCCGGTCCCGCGCCGCGGGATCGGCCAGCAGGCGCTGCTCGAAACGCAGCAGACCGGACGGCGTGCCGTCCGGCGCCACCGCGTCATGCCAGGTGCCGACCTCGCTGATTCGGACCCGCCCGGTCAGCCGGTGCCCGGCGACGCTCCCCCCGTCGTGCATTTACCGCCGCCTCCGATGCCTTCCCACGAATCGCCTCACGGCAAGTGTGGCGGGAATCAGGCCCGTCGTCATCAGGCCGACGGCGAACACCCCGGCCGCGGCCGTGGCCAGCGGGCTCTCGCTGGGCTCGGTGTCCGGGCTGGCGAGCGTGATGGTCGGCTCCTCCCGCGGCGTGGTCGGCGGCGGCGTGGTCGGCGGGGGAGTGGACGGGGGCGGCGTGCTCGGCGGGGGAGTGGTCGGCCGGGTGGTCCGCGTGGGCGTCGGTGTCGGCGTCCGCGTCGGGGTCGAGGACGGGTTGCCCGGGATCGTCGTCGTCGGGTCGGGCGCCTCCGGGGTGGGCGACTTCGACGGCTTCTTGGTCGGCTTGGGCGTCGGCTTCTTCGTCGGCGTAGGCGTCGGCGTCGGGGTCAGGCCGGGCTGCGGCGGGGCCTGGGTGGTGGGCGCGGTGGTCGGCGGGTCGGGGTCGGTGGGTTCCTCCGCCGGTGCCGTCGACTCCTCCGGGACCACCGGCTCCGCGGTGTCCTCGACCTCCTCCACCGGGACCTCGGCGTCCACCGCCGAGGCGGTCGGCGAGACCGTGGTCTCCCCGGCCGACAGGGTGGTGCCGCTGAGCGACCCGACCACCACCGCGGTGCCCCCGGCGATGACGGCCATGCCGACCACGGTGAGGCCGATCTTCATGATGGCCTTGCTGAACAGGCCGCCGCCCAGCTTGCTCTCGTTCAGCGTGGTGGCGACCTCGGGGGCCTCCTCGGTGAGCGGGAAGAACGGCAGCAGCAGCCCGGCCAGCGCGGCCAGGCGGCGCCGCCCGCGCTCCTCCCAGTTGTCGCCGTACGCGTCGGCGGCGACGCCCTCCAGCTCGCGCAGGAAGGACTCGGCCGAGCGCGGGCGGTCCGCGGGGTGCTTGGCCATGCCGCGCTCGATCAGGCCCTGCAGCTGGGGCGGGACCTCCTCGATCGGGGGCGCGGCGGCCTGGTGCTGGCGGGCCAGCGCGGCCAGGTTGGTGGCGCGGAACGGCCGGGTGCCGGTGAGGCACTCGAAGAACACCACGGTGGCCGCGTAGACGTCGGTGGCCGGGCCCGCCGGCGCGCCGGACCACTGCTCCGGCGCCATGTACGCCGGGGTGCCGGACACGTTGGTGCCCTCCCCGGCCCGGGCGGCGATGCCGAAGTCGACCAGCTTGCTGGTGCCGTCGGCCTCCACCATCACGTTCTCGGGCTTGAAGTCCCGGTGCACGATGCCCATCTCGTGGGCGATCCCCAGGCCGATCACCGAACCCTTGAGCACGACCAGCGCCGCCTCGGGACCGGTCGGGCCCTCGGAGCGGAGCATCGCGCGCAGCGAGACGCCGTCCACGAGCTCCATCACGATGGCGGCGCCCTGGGGGTGCTCGACGTACTCGTAGAACCTGGCGGCGTGCGGGTTGCGCTCCATCAGCGCGAGCAGGCGGGCCTCGTGCCGGAAGCGGGCCACGAAGCTCAGGTCGGAACGCAGCTCCTCGGACAGGTATTTGATCGCCACCAGCGTGCCGTCGGCATCGTGTCTGGCGAGAACCACCTGCCCCGCGCCGCCGGTCCCGAGCTCGCGCATCTCGGTGTAGCCGGGAACGCGCCAGGCGGCCGGTCTACCGTACATAACGGTCTCCTTACAATCCCCGGGCCCCCGCCACGACGAACACGTATCTTAGTGATCCACAAGACGGTGATACGAATAGTCACGACATAGTCGTGGATGGTGTCAGAAAGAGACCATTGTGGCGTACGTGACGAAATGTCATTCGATGATCGCGCAATTGGCGACTTTTTCGGCCCTGGTTGGCGAGCGCCCGAAGGCGGGGTCGGTCACCGCGGCCAGGCCGTAGTAGGTGTCGCAGAGCATGCCGAAGTCGAACCTCACCGTGACCGTGTAGCTGGTCTGGCCCGACAGCGTGAAGGTCTGCGTGTTCACCGGGTTGGAGCCGCCCTGCCCGCGCGCGTAGGTGGTGGTCAGCTTGACCGTGCCCGGGCCGTCCGTGGTCACCTGGACCGTGCTCGTGATGTCCCCGTTGCCGTCCCGCTGCCCGCCCAGGCTCACCATGAGGCCGGTGACCTTGACCTCGCACTCCGCCTTGACGTCTTTCTTCACGCTGCCGGCGGGCCCGCCCGGATCGGTGCTCGCGGTGAAGCTCACCGAGCCCGTGCAGACCGGCTTGGTGAAGGTGTAGGTGAAGGTCCTGGTGTAGGAGCGCTGGCCGGCCAGGCGCAGGGCCGACAGGGTGGAGGACTGGCTCGCGCCGGTGAAGTCGCCGTTCAGCTCGATCCGGCCGGTGCCGTCGGTCTCCACCTTGACGGTCGCGGTGGCGGTCTTGCCGTTCTTGTCGATCGCGACCGACTGCACGGCCAGGTCGGTCACCTGGGTCGGGCAGGCGGCGAC
This sequence comes from Acrocarpospora pleiomorpha, assembly GCF_009687885.1. Lineage (GTDB taxonomy): Bacteria > Actinomycetota > Actinomycetes > Streptosporangiales > Streptosporangiaceae > Acrocarpospora > Acrocarpospora pleiomorpha. The sequence continues at coordinate 33,160 of NZ_BLAF01000018.1, read as the reverse complement.
CTTGGTGGTGGCGGTCACGGCGCCGGTGGCGGCGGCCGGGCTGGTGGTGGCGACTATGCCCCAGGTGCCGGTGCAGGGCCGGGTGCCCAGGTCGCGGCTGACCGCCTTGGTGTATTTCTTCGCCCCGCTCAGCGCCATCGACTGGGAGCCGACGACCTTGCCGTTCACGGTGAACTTCACGGTCAGCGTGGTCTTGGCGACGCCGTCGGTGACCACCGAGACCGTGCCCTTGGCCAGCGGCGCCGACGCCGAGGAGGCCAGCGAGAGACCGCCCACGGCCACCCCGAGCACCTTGGTCGGCGCGTCCTTCGTGGGAGTGGGGGTGGGCGTCGGATCGGGATCGGGCGTCGGTTCCTGCGTGGGTTCCTCGGTTGGCTCTTCCGTGGGTTCCTCGGTCGGTTCCTCGGTGGGTTCCTCCGTCGGCTCCGCGGTGAACTCCTCGATCGGGGACGGCGTTTCCTCCGCCACCACCGGAGTCACCTCCTTGATCGGCTCGTCGCTGGAACCCAGGACGTACGCGGTGATCCCGCTGCCCGCCACGACCAGGGCCACGGCGCCGATGACGACCTTGCCCAGCAGGCTGCGCCCGAACGCGCCGAGCGAGGACTTGAACAGCGTGGTGCCCACCTGCGGCACGCCCCCGCCGCCGCTCATCGGGAACAGGCCCGCGACCAGCCCGGCCAGCGCGGCCAGCTTGCGGCGGCCGGTGGCCTCCCAGTCGGGCCCGTACGCGGCGACGGCCACCGCCTCCAACTCGGCCACGAACATGGCCGCGGTGGCGGGCCGCCGACGCGGGTCCTTCGCCATGCCCCGCTCGATCAGGCCGCGCACCGGCACAGGCACGTCCCCGGCCGGGATCGCCGCGGTCTGGTGCAGGTGCATGAGCACCGCATGCTCGGTTGCCTGGTACGGCCGCCGCCCGGTCAGGCACTCGTAGAACACCGCCGTGGCGGCGTACACGTCGGTGGCGGGGGAGGCGGGATGCCCGGCCCACTGCTCCGGCGCCATGTACGCCGGGGTCCCGGCCGGGGTACCGGCGTCGCCCGCCTTGACCGCGATGCCGAAGTCGACCAGCTTGCTGCTGCCGTCGGCCGGGACGACCACGTTCTCCGGCTTGTAGTCGCGGTGCACGACGCCCCGCTGGTGGGCGGCGGCCAGGCCGAGGAGCGAGCCCTTGAGCACGGCCAGCGCCGCCTCGGCCCCGGTGCCGCCCTCGGCCCGCAACAGCGCGCGCAGCGGCGCGCCGTCGATCAGCTCCATCACGATGGCCGCGCCCTCGGGTGTCTGCACGTATTCGTACAGTTTCACCACGTGCGGGTCGTCGACCTCGACGAGCAGGCGGGCCTCGTCGCGGAAACCGTCGAGGAAGCCCGGCTGCCCACGCAAGTCCTCGGAGAGGTACTTGATGGCCACATGGGCGCCGGACGCCTCGTGCACCGCGAGCACGACTCGGCCTCCGCCGCCGACTCCGAGAGTGCGCACTTCGGCATAGCCGGGTACGCGCCAGTCGCCGGGGGGAACCATGGAGGCCTCCTGTGGTGGTGCATGAAGTAGACGCCCTGCCGGACCGGTCGGTTGACCAGATTGTTCGGAATTGGCATGTGAAGCCGCGTGAGCGGATCAACGCTAGGGCGTCAAAAGGAGACCTCTCGGACTATGTCCGCTTTTGTAAGAACAATGGACCACTCTGGACAGCACCACTTCGCGCGGTCCGGAGACCGCGTCAAAGAGAACGCCAAAGAGAACGGTCGAGCCGCCGGCGGCAGCCGTACCTTTAGATCACCCGTTCCAGGAGGCGGAGTTCCTCGCGTGGACGGGGGACCTCAAGGGCGGCGGGGGTGCCCAGGATGCGCCGTACGTCGATCGCGCCTGGATCGCCCTCGCGAGCCCCCGGCACCTGGGAGTGGCCGAAATGCCCTCCTCGCGCCCACAGGCGGCCATCGCCTCCGCCTGCGAGGGAGTGCGGGAACGGCAGGGGTGGACCGGCCGGCCAGCGGCGGGGCACCTCCCAGGAGTCCAGCCAGGCCAGGATCTCGTCCAGCCCGTCGAGCTTGCTGTCGGTGAAGGGTTCCTGTACCGAGCCGAGCACCCTGATCTGGATGCACGCCCGGCCATGCCGGTTCAGGTCGCCGCCCAGGCCGCACGCCGCCCGGGAGGGCGGGAGCTGCTGGACGATCTGCCCGAGCACCGGGTTCCACACCAGGTGCGCGGGGCGGTTCAGCTGGACGAGCCGCTGAGCGACGGACTTGGCCGAGATCCCTTGTGGGTCGGTCGGCCAGATGAACCAGACCACCCGGGGCGCGCCGCCGTTCATGGGGCCGGCGTCCTGGGGAGCGGGAATTCGACTGGCAACGGGTAGCCATGCCTGGGCCACTGTGCCCCCTCATGTCCTTGGTCGCCTGTTTTCTCCCCTTGTGATCTCTGCGCGAAACTTATGATCTCTGGACGTGTTCGGGGGGTTATGTGGGCTCGCTCGCGGCGGGCACCGTCGGGGTCGGGGACGCGGACACCGTCGGCGACGGGCTCGGCGCGCGCGGGGTCGTCGTCTGCTGGGGCACGCCGTCCGGCGGCGTCTGGGCGTTCTCGCCGCGCCACCACACCTTGCACACCGGATTGCCGCCCGCGGACCGGAACGCGACCGTCGCGCTCCCCGCCTCGCCCGGCTCGCTCACCGTGAGCGTCACCCTGCCGGTCGCGCCCGCCTTCAAGCGGCCCTTCCTGGCCGAGATCGTGGCCCCGCCGGAGACCGTCGCCGTCCAGGACAGGGCGGCGTTGCGCGCGCTCAGCCAGATCACGTCGCCGGTGGTGTCGCCGATGTCGCCGGGGCAACTCAGGCTCAGCGCGGGGGAGGTGGGCCGGGCCGTCCGGCTCTTGGTGGGCGTCGGCGTCGGCCTGGCCTGGGCGATCGGGGTCGGCTGGACCGCGGGGGCTGATCCTGGCGCGGCGGTGGAGCTCTCCGGCGGATCCTCGGATGGGATCTCCGACGGGGTCTCCTCAGGACCTTGGATCGATCCATCTTCGGACGGCAGGTCGAGCTGCGGCTGCGTGCTGGGCGGCGGCATCGCCTCGATCCTGATGCTGCCGGCCGCGTCCTGGCCGCTGACCCACGCCAGCGACCCGGCCGCCGCCACCACGCAGGCCAGCGTGGCCACGATAGGCGTGACCTTGCGCCGCCCCCGCGCCCTGCGCCGGTCGGGCGCGGCCCGGCGGCCCCGCCTCGGCCGGAACTCGGCGGTCACCGGGAAGCCCTCCCGGTCGAACCGGTCGGCCCGCTCGGTGATCAGCACCCGGGTCTGGTCCCGGTCCGGGTTGACGCAGGTGTCCACCACCCGGCGGCGCAGCGACAGCGGCGGATACATGATCGGCACCAGGTCCAGCAGCCGCGTGGCCGCCACGTGCTTCTGGCGGCCCTCCGCGCAGACCTCGCAGCCCGCGATGTGCCGGGTCAGCTTCTGCCGCAGCAGCGCGCTGAGCGGCCCGTCCCAGGAGTCGAGCAGGGCCGAGACCTGCGGGCAGTGCGCCCGGCCCACCCGGGCCAGGATCACGGCGGCGGCCGCGTTCTCCAGGTGGTCGCGGCCCCGGGTCAGCCGCTGGGCGGCCTGCCGCGCGGTCAGCCCGAGCACCGCGCTCACCTCCGCCGGGGCAAGACCATGCCGGAGCGTCAGCTCTAGCACCTCGCGCTCCTGGCGGCTCAGCTCGCCCAGCGCTTCGTGCACGGCCAGGCTCAGCTCCGGGTCCTCGGCCTCCTCCACCGCCGGGATCGCCCCCGTGGCCGTACGGCCGGAGGAGCGGGCGGCGCACTGGAAGCGGACCAGCGCGTACAGCCAGGCGCGCAGCCGGATCGGCTCCTTCAGGCGGTGCACCGAGCTCTGCGCGGTGACCATGGCGTCGTGCACGGCGTCCGCGGCGGCGTCCAGGTCGCGCAGGCAGGTGTAGGCGTAGTCGGTCAGCCGGTCCGCGTACGCGTCGTAGAGACTGGCGGGTGCGTGCGCGTCGGCCTGGCGCAGCGCCTCCAGTAAACGGTGATCGTCGGCGCGGCCGACGTTCGGCCATCCGGGCAACGGTGTCCTCCCCGAGATCGGGACCAGTAACGAAATAGGCGTGCTCTGCCAGGCCCCTCGCGATAAAGACGCTCGTTTCCGGACGCGCGTTTACGGCGCAGTGATCCATGCCCAAGTGGCATGAGCTGGGAAAACAGGGACGCCGGGCCCCTGGTGGGACCCGGCGTGCCGGTGGTGCGGATGGGACCGCGCTACTGCTGCGTGGAGGGGCAGTTGGGAGTGCAGAGACGGCGGGCGATGCCCTTGAGGAAGATGTTGCGGATCTCCAGCACGGTCTGCGGGAAGTAGGCCGTGCCCCCGGTCGTGCGCGCGATCCGGGTCATCTGGGTGCGGTTCCCGTCGGCCTCGGTGTTGAACGAGATGATCAGGATGCTGACCGGTTTCTGCGGGTCGAAGGCCGCCTTCAGCCGCTGCAGGATCCCGGCGTTGGAGATCCCGCCGGACGGGTCGTCGTTGCCGACGCCGTCGGTGAAGAGCAGGATCGTGTTGATCTTGTCGGCCTGGTACTCCTTGGTCATCTTCTGGTAGGCGGCCCACAGCGTGTCGTTCAGGCCGGTGTTGCCGGTCGGGATCGCCTTGAGCTCCGCCAGGTTCTTGGCGACCAGCTCGCGCCGGGTGATCCCGTTCAGCTGCTGGGCCAGCGGGCCGATCGGGATCGTCTCCTTCCAGTCCACCTTCGGGCCGTCCAGGTTGTCGGAGAAGACCCAGGTGCCGATCTCGGTCTTTTCCGGGAACAGCTTGAGACCCTCGGTGGCGACATCGGCGATGGCCTTCATCCGGGTCACGCCGGTGTTGTCGGCGGGCAGCGCCATCGTGCCGGAGATGTCGACGAGGGAGAGCAGCCGGGTGCCGAGGCTGACCCGCTTCCAGGACTGGGCCAGGGTGGTGACGGTCTTGGCGTCGGGGAGGGGCAGGGCGGTGGGGGCCTTCGGGTTCAGGCCCTGGGCCTCGGTGAGCGCGCTGCCGATGCCGTCGGGGGTGCGGAAGCCGTACTCCTGGATGGTCTTCTTGGACGCGGCGGACCCCAGCTCGGTGACGAACTCCTTGGCGGCCTTCGCGGCCCCCGCGTCGTTCTTGATCGTGCTGACGATCGGGTAGTCCAGGTTGACCGTGCCCTCGGCCGGGTAGAGCGCCACCGCCGCCGCGTCGTTCTTGGCGTTGAACGCCCAGACCGACTGCTCGCTGGTGACGCCGATGGGCACCCGGTTGGCGGCCTTGGCCAGGGTGGCGAACAGGCTGTCGGGGGAGGTCACCTTCGACTCCGACAGCTGCCGGAGCACGCCCACCAGCAGCTCGTCGGTGTTGGCGGCGCCGCTGGCCTTGAGCACTCCGGCGGCGGCGGCCAGCGCGCCGAGCCCGGCCGCGTTCAGGCCGGGGTCGAGCACCAGCACCCGGACCTTCTTGGCCAGGCCGTCGGGGTTGGCGGCGTTGGCGGCGTTCACCATGCCGGTCCAGCTCGGGGTGAAGGCGGAGGCCAGCTGCTCGGCGGCGGCCTTGGGCGCGGTCAGCACCACGGGGGACTGGGCCACGTTGCCGAGCACCTCGGGCGCGCCCTCCTTGGGCAGCCCCGCCAGCCAGAGGCTGGAATCGGGGATCCACAGGTCGGGCCGGGGCGCGTCGCCGACGCCGGAGAACGCCGCCGCCACGCCCGCCGAGTCGGATCCGGACACGGTGACCGCCATGCACTTGCCGTCCACCGTCTTGCCGGACTTGCCGAACCGCTCAGCGATCTTCGCCACCGCCGGTTCGACGTCCTTGGACGTCACCACCTTCAGGGCGACCTTGTCCACGCCGCAGCCGGGGCCCTCCTTGTTGACCACCACATACGCGGCCACGCCGAGCAGCACCGCGAGCGCGACCGCGCCGGCCAGCGGCACCAGCACCTTGCCCGCGCCGCCGCGCCGCCGCGGCGGGGGCTCCGGGTAGGGGTTGTAGCCGCCTTCGAGTTCATCGGTGCGATGGCGTCCGCCCACGGTGGCCTCTTTGGTGTCGATTGACTCCCGACGGTACGCGCCAGCGTTACGCCATATAGGGAGATTCTCCGTAATGCTTACGGAACGATAGCGGCAAGCCTAAGAACGGCAAAACCGCACTTCTAGTGCAACGATTACTTTCCGTATATATAGGGATTTGGTCTGTATTGGAGGACGCGATACATCTTGACATGGCCAAGACGCGATGTATCGTGATGCCAACGGTCATGAAATTTCGTGTTTTGGTGCAGGGGTTGCTGTGCAGGGGGAGCCGCGAGACGTGGTGGTCAGGCGCCGTTCAGGCGACCTGTTACTGATCCAGTTCGCGCCGCCCGGCGTCACCCCCGCCGTACGGCACGGCCTGCGCGGCCTGGCGAATCTACGCGAAATCGTGATGAAGGAACGGCTCTGCCGCGCCTGGACCGACCCCGGCGGCGCCCAGTGCGTGATCCGCGAACTCCGCGCGGCCGGTCTCGACCTCGCCGTGGTGACCCTTCAGTGGCAGCAGGAGTGGCCACGCCAGGCCTTGCGCCCCTCGTGCACGGCCGCCGCCGCCAGTATCAGCGCCACCGCCGGATCCACCCACCACCAGCCGATCGTGTTCAGCGCCAGCCCCAGCAGCACCCCCGCCGCGGTCACCGCGCAGAGCAGGTTCTGGGTGCCCTCACCCTCCGTGGCCGCCGAGCCGAGCCTGGCCCCGACCCGCCGCTTGGCCAGCCCCAGCAAGGGCATGCTCACCAAGCTGATCGTCGTGACCACGATGCCCAGCGCGCTCGGCGTGGCCCGGTAGCCCTCGCTCAGATCGTGCGCCACGTGCAGCACGAGATAGGGCGCCAGCAGCCAGAAGCTCACCGCCACCGCCCGGGACGCGGTCTGCTCCGCGTTCAGCGAGTGCAGCCGGGCGCCGGTGAACCGCCAGATCACGATGAGGCTGGCCAGCGCCTCCACCAGCGCGGAAAGACCCCAGCCGACCAGCGCCACCGAATGCGCCCGCGTCCCCGACCACAGCCCGAGCAGGCTCTCGGCGCCGAGCCAGCCGAGGGTCGCCACGGACAACAGGCGAGCCCGGCGCGCGTCCCTCAGCCAGCCGGCTTCCTGCACGGCCGGATGTACGTGCGTTCGCTGGTCAGGCACCTTGACCTCCGATCGTCGCCCACCCGGCCACATGCAGCGGAGAGTACTGTATCGGTCACGATTGGTAATCGTCGACTGGCGGCTTAAAGGAGCGGCAACGGTACGCTGGCCTGATGGTCATCGAGGTGGACTCCGCCGCCGACCCGCGGATCGCGGACTACACCCGCCTGCGCGACACCGACCTGCGCAAGGCGCTGGAACCCGAGCAGGGCCTGTTCCTGGCCGAGGGCGAGAAGGTCATCCGCCGCGCCCTGGCCACCGGCCACCCGCTCCGCTCGCTGCTGACGACCCGCAAGTGGCTGCCCTCCTTCGCCGACCTGCCCGCCGACGCCCCCGTCTACGTCGTCTCGGATGCGGTGATGGAGAACATCACCGGCTTCCAGGTCCACCGGGGCGCCCTCGCGTCCATGTGCCGCCTGCCGCTCCCGGCCGTCCAGGACCTGCTGGCCGGACCCGCGCGCCGCGTCCTGGTCCTGGAGGACCTGGTCGACCACGGCAACGTCGGCGCGATCTTCCGGTGCGCCGCCGCGCTCGGCGTGGACGCGGTCGTGCTCTCGCCGCGCTGCGCCGACCCGCTCTACCGCCGCGCGGTCAAGGTCTCCATGGGCGCCGTCTTCGCCATTCCGTACGCGCGGATGGCCGACTGGTACGGCGGCCTCGCCGACCTGCGCCGGGCGGGCTTCCAGACCCTCGCCCTCACCCCCGACCAGAACGCCCCCGCGATCGACAAGATCCCCCTCGCCGACCGGGTCGCCCTGCTGCTGGGCTCCGAGGGCGACGGCCTGTCCTCACACTGGCTGGCGGAGGCCGACCACGGCGTCTCCATCCCGATGAGCCCGAACGCGATGGCCCTCGGCGTCGACTCCCTCAACGTGGTGGCCGCCGCCGCTATCGCTTGCCACGCGCTGCTGCGCTAGTCTCGCCGACCGCCCAGTTGATCATTCTGCGGGCGCTGGCGTAACGCCGGGCCTCGGTGGCCTCGCCGAGCACGACCCCCATGTAGGTGTGGCCGGACTTGGTGGCCACGAAGCTGAGGCAGTAGCCCGCCGCGCTGGTGTAACCGGTCTTCAGGCCGATCACGCCGTGGCCCAGCAACTCGTTGGTGTTGTGCCAGGTGTGGCGGCCGAACTTGCGCGCCTTGGTCCTGGCGATGGTGGCGATCACCGGGTCCCGCATCGCCACGCGGGCCAGCGCGACCTGGTCCCGTCCGGTCGAGTACGCCCCGGACGCGGGCAGCCCGTCCGGATTGACGTAGTGGGTGTTCCGCAGATTCAACCGGCGCGCGGCGGCGTTCATCTTGGCCACGAACGTGCGCGTGCCAGGGCCGTACCGTTCGGCCAGGGCGTGCGAGGCGTCCGCGCCCGAGTTGAGGAGCAGGGCGTACAGCAGGGCGCGCACGGTGAGGCGCTCGCCCGCGCGCAGCCCGCCCGTGGTGGCGCCCCGGGCCGCGGCGTAGCTCACGTCGGCCCGGGTGATCCTGATCACGTCGTCCAGCGAGGACTCCCGGCGGACCACGTAGGCGGTCATGACCTTGGTGAGGCTGGCCACCGGGACCCGGCGCGTCTGCCGCTTGGCGTAGTGGATCGTTCCCGTGGCGGCGTCCACCAGGTACGCGACACGCGCCGTGACGGGAGGCGCGGGTGCCGCGACAGCCGTACCGGGAAAGGCGAGGATCAGAATCAGTGCGAAGAGGGCCCCGAGGCGCATACGCATGTGGTCATGATCGCATGCCGACCGGTCGGGGTAAGGCTGCGAAACAGCCGGTTCGTCTCGGGGGGATTAGATGGCAGGACGTTTCATCATCAGCAAGGACAAGGGCGGCGTTTTCCGGTTCAAGCTGGTCGCGGGCAACGGCCAGACGCTCGCGGTCAGCGACGGCTACGCCAGCAAGGCGGCGTGCGTGAACGGGGTCGAGGCGGTACGGCGGCACGCCGTGGACGCCAGGATCGACGATTCGGCGCTGGAGCCGCTCCGGCTCTAGACCTCGGCGGGTTCGTCCTCCCGCGCCGCCGGGGCG
>NZ_BLAF01000018.1:0-23498 GCF_009687885.1 Acrocarpospora pleiomorpha | reverse complement strand
GGCGGCGCCGCCACACCAGCACCGCGACGACGGCGATCAGCGCGGCCAGCGTCAGACCCCCGTAGAGGGGAGAGGTCGCGGCCAGTTTCAGCCACGCCCACACCCCGGCGTACAGGCCGAACGCGGTCACAGGGACCCAGGTCACGCAGCCGACGGCACTGGCCACCAGATACCAGCGGTAGTTGACTCGCAGCGCGCCCGCCACCCACGGCAGCGTGTGGCGCAGGCCGCCGGGCACCCAGAAACACCCGAAAACCGAGAGCGCGCCCCACCGCCGGACCACGTTCTCCACCTTGGCGATGCGCTCTTTGCCGATCTTGCGCCCGACCCGCGTCTCGGGCAGCTTGGCGCCGAGCTTCTTGCCGCCCCAGTAGTAGAACTGAAACGCGCCGAACAGGGCGATCCCGCCCACCAGCACCAGCAGCCAGTACGGAACGCTGTCGACGATCTCGAAGAGGCTATCCATGGCGACCTCCCCGGAACGCGTCGATACCTAAGGACAGGCTTACCTAATCAAGACCTGTTCCGCAACTGCAAGCGGACGGCAAGCTCCGATCAACCATCCGCGCGTACATCTAAGTGTGAGCGTAGCCGGAGGGAAGATCATGAATTCACGTGGTGAGATCATGGCGGTTCTGGCTGCGGGCACCGGCACGGCCGTCAGGTTGTTCCTGGCCACGCTCGCGGCCCTCAGCGCGTACATGGGCGTGGGAATCGCCGACGTCACGCCAGAACGGCCGATCACGCTGTCGGCGCGCACGCTCCCCGCCGAGACACCTACCGCAGTGAGAAGTTCGTGGTCAGCTGCTGAGCGCACGCTCCGCCTCGGTCACCCACCGGGGCACGCCGACCCGCCGGGCCACCGCCAGCGACTTGTGGTAGTGCTCGGTCGCCTCCGGTAAGCCCAGCTTGACGGCCAGATCCCCGAGCGTCCTGGCCACCGGCCACAGCGCCACCACCCCGGTGCCCGCTCCCGCGATCCGGTCGTTGAACGGCTTCAACGCCGTGTACGCCTCCCGCATCCGGTCGGCGTCGTCGAGCAGCAGCCCGGCCAGCGCCCGCCAGATCATCGCCAGCTCGTAGAGGAAGTCGCCCCGCACGGGCTCCCGGGTGGCGGCGATCACCTGCGCGTCCCGCAGATGCCCGGCCGAGGCCAGCGTCACCGCGTACGCGTCCAGGGTCCACTTGGCGCCCCGCTGGTGCGCCTCCTCCAGCGCGTCCACCATGTCGGCGGCCTGCCCCTGCACCAGGTGCAGGCAGAAGGTGGCGATCAGCGGCAGGTCCTGGCGGCCCTCCAGCATCCCGGCCCGGGCGGTCAGCCGGGCCGCGTTCCGGTAGGCGCGCTCGGCGCCCGGGTAGTCTCCGGCGATCATGAGGCGCTGGCCCGCGTACCAGGCCCCGACGGCGGCGGGCGCGGACAGGTCGTACTGCTGGCCGAGCCGCTCGGCCCTGGCCAGCTGCCGATCCGCCTCGGCGAAGTCGCCCCGGGCCGCCGCGCACTCCAGCAGCACCAGGTGGGCCAGCGTCTGCACCGCGATCTGCCCCGACTCCGCGCCGACCCGCAGCAGCTCCCTGCCGATGTCCTCGCGCTCGTCGACCTGCGCCATCGTGTACGACTGCCGCAGCCGCCCGCTCAGCGCCATCGCCAGCAGCTCGGGATCGCCGCTCGCCCTGGCCAGCTCCTCGGCCTCCAGCGACGCCTGCCCGCCCCTGGGGGTGGCCGAGCCCTCCAGCTCCAGCGCGAGCGTGGCCAGCAGGCTGGCCCGCAGCGACTGCTCGCCCTCACCGGCCGGGAGTTCCAGCAGCGCCTTCTCGGTGACGTCGACGATCTCCCAGGCGGTCCTGGTGAAGTCGCGGGCGATGCCCTTGTGCGGCACCGCGAGCGCGGCGGCCACCCGGGCCGTCATCTCCAGGTCGCCCAGCGGCAGCGCCACGTCCATCGCGTCCCGCCGGCGCGCCCGGGCGGCGGCCATGTCGCCGCAGAGCGCCAGCGCCTTGATCAGCCGCAGCTGCAGCTCCAGCCGCTCCCTGCCGGGGCTGCCGCCGGCCCGGTCGAAGGCCGCGATCGAGCGTTCCCACTGGGACGCCGCCTCCCGGTGCGCGAACCGGGAGGAGGCCTGCTCGGCGGCGAGCCCCGCGTACCTGACGGCCTTGGCCGCGGTATCGGCGGTGCCGGCCAGGTCGTAGTGGTGGGCCAGGGCGGCCACGTCGCCCGGGTTGCGCTTCTCGATGACCGAGGCCACCGCGGCGTGCAGCCGGGAGCGGCGCAGCCGGGACGCGTCGGAGTAGAGGGTGTCGCGGACCAGGCCGTGGTCGAACCGGAGCCGCCCCGGGCCGGGTTCGGTGACCAGACCGGCCAGCAGCGCGGCCTCGACCGCGTCCACCACCAGGTCCTCATCGCCGGAGATGTCCACCAGCACGTCCACGTCCACGTCCCGGCCGATGACGGCGGCCTGCAGCAGGATCTGCTGGGCCTTCTCCGGCAGCCGGGCGATCCGCCGCCGCAGCACGTCGCGCACCCCGGACGGCACCTCGGAGATGTCCTGCTCGGCCGCCAGCAGCCGCACGGTCTCGATGACGAAGAACGGGTTGCCGCCGGTCCGCTCCACGATCGCGGCGATCACCTCGTCCTCCACGTCGCCCGCGCTGGTGGCGCGCACCAGCGCGGCCGTGTCCGCGGGGGACAGGCCGTCCAGCTCCACCCGGACCGGGCCAAGCCGGGCCAGCGCGGCCAGCACGTCCTGCTGCGGGTCGTTGAGCTCGTTGTCCCGGCAGGTCACCACCAGCAGCACCCGGCTGGCGGCGAGCAGGCTGGGCAGCGCGCGCAGCAGGGCCAGCGTCTGGTCGTCGGCCCAGTGCAGGTCTTCCAGGGTGATCAGCAGCGGGGCTTCGCGGGCCACGCCGGACAGGAAGCCGCCGACCGCGCGGTGCAGCCGGAAGCCGCCGGAGGCCTCGTCGTCGCCGGTGTCGGGGGCGTGGTCGTCCAGCAGGGGGGCGAGCAGCGCGCCGTACTCACCCGCGCCGCGGCGGGCGATCAGCGTGCGCAGCACCTCCACCCAGGCCCAGCCGGGCGGGGTGGCCGGGCTGTCGGGGCAGGCGCCGCCGGCCGCGATCCAGCCGTGGCTCTCCAGCTGCCCGGTCAGCTGGCGCAGCAGCATGGTCTTGCCCGCGCCCGCGTCGCCGCCGATGACGGCGATGGTGAGCCGCCCCGACTTGGCCCGGGGCGCGGCGGCGGCCAGCGTGGTGAGCTCGGCGTCCCGGCCGACGAACGGCTCGGGCTCCAGCGGCGGCACCGAGCCGACCTCGACCGGGCGGGGCGGCCAGCTGGCCGTGCTCTCCGGGCGGCGCGGCGCGGCCGTCAGCTCCAGGCCCGAGTCCTGGGCCAGGATGTCGGACTCCATCTTGCGCAGCGCCGGGCCCGGGTCGATGCCCAGCTCGTCGGCGAGGATGTTGCGCGCCTTGCGCAGCGCGGCCAGCGCGTCGCCCTGCCGCCCGCACCGGTACAGGCCCAGCGCGAGCAGCCGCCAGCCCTCCTCGCGGAGCGGGTTCTCGGTGGTCAGCGCCTCCAGGTCGGGCACGGTCTCGGCGTGCAGCCCGAGCCGCAGCCCCGCGTCGGCGTGCCGCTCCCGCGCCACCAGGCGCAGCTCGTTGAGCCGGGTCACCTCGGCCTCGGCCCACGACTGGTCGGCGAAGTCGGAGTACGGCGTGCCCTGCCACAGCCCCAGCGCGGACTCCAGCCGGGCCCTGGCCGTCTGCGGGTTCTCGTCCAGGCGTTCCCCGGCGGCCCGCACGGTGGCCTCGAACCGGAGCGCGTCCACCTGCTCGGGGGCGGCCCGCAGCGCGTAGCCGGAGGCGACCGTGACCAGCAGCCGGTTGGGGCCGCCGCGCGGCCGGTTGGGTTCCAGCACCCGGCGCAGCCGCGAGATGTACACCTGCAGGCCCGACTGCGCGCCCTTGGCGGCGTCGTCCGCCCACAGGTCGAAGATCAGCGTGTCCACCGGCACGACCTGCCCGCGGGCGACCAGAAGCCGCGCCAGCACGGCCCGCTGCCGCAGGCCGCCGAGGTCGAGCTCACTCTCGCTCTCGTTGTCGGCGCCGTACGCCTCGACCGGTCCCAGAACCCGGAAGACCACCTTGCTCATGTCAGCCGCCACGCTATGCGTGCCGCCAAACTGTGCACAAGCTCCTAGACATGGCCGACATCCTCACTATCTCCAACTGTGATCGGTCATCATCCCGCAAGATCACATAGTCGGGGCGCGTTCCGCCTCAGTCGGCAGGCTGTTACCCCGCTTACGGAGTATCGCCCAGCCGCCGAGCGCGAGACCGCCCCAGGGGATCTCGATTGTGTACGTCCAGAACCCGAACAGCAGCGCCGCCGCGGTGGCACCTCCCGCCGGCTGGCCGAAGGTGATCAGCAGCGCGGCCACCCCGCCCTCCATGATCCCGGCCCCGGACGGTGTGATCAACGCGGTGGTCAGCACCCGGCTCAAAGCGAAGACCGCGATCGATTGGGCCAGCCCGGGATAGGAGTCCGTCGCCTGGAGGCAGAGCACCATGATCAACCATTGGAACCCGAGGAACAACACCATTCCGCCCGAAAGCCCCGCCCACCGGGTTCGGACCACCCCGGCGGTGTCGGCCCTGAGCCGGTTCAGCGCCTCGGAAGCGGCATGCTCCGCCGGGCGGAAGCGGTGCGGGAGCAGCTTGATCATCGTGTCCAGGGCCCGGCCGAGAACCGCCGCCGCCCGGTCCCAGTACAGCGCCGCCGCGACGACCGTGACCAGCACCAGGATCGAGACGCCGCCGACCCAGCCCGCGCGGGACACGGCGGGACTCATCGCCTGCCCCGAGGCGACCAGGGCGAGGATCCCGACAGCGGGCAAGATGAACCGGAACAATGTGTTCCAGATGCCGCTCACCAGCGTCAGCACCACCACCGAGCGGACCGGGAAGCCCCAGCCCTTGGTCATCGCGAAGGTGAGCGCCACCCCCGCCGCGCCGCCGAACGGAAGCAGGTTGCTGACCGCGCTGCCCGCCGCGTTCAGGGTCAACCCCTGGGCGTGGCTGAGGCCGGGCAGCGAGCTGGTCAGCACGTGGCTGTAGGCGATCAGGCTGGCCAGCCAGACGACCGCCATCAGCAGCACCGTGCCCCAGTCGATCCGCCCGAACAGGGCGCCGATCTCGGTCCACGACACGTGCTTGCCGGTCAGCCCGCCGACGATGCGCGGCAGGAACACGATCAAGGTCACGGCCAGGCCGAGCGAGGCGGCCGACAGGGCCACCCGCAGCCACTTGTTCACATTCCCCCTCAGCTCGGCTGGTCGAACGGATGCCTCAGCCGGGTTCCCGGCGGAAGGCCGCGCCGCACGTACCACTCGGTGCCGAACACATAGCGGAAAATGGGGGCGGGGATTTTCAGCATCGCCCCCAGCGTACGGTCCCCGTCGCCGCCGGTGGCCTGGGTCGCGTGCGCGGCCATCGCGGCCCGCTTGGCCCTGGCGTGTTTGCGCACGTTGATGCGGTGGGTGATGTCGGAACCCGCGGAATACGCGCTCTCGAAGGCCCGCACGTCCAGCTTCGGGTAGAAGCGGGCGGCCAGCCGGATGCCCTTGAGCAGCGGGTCGCGGTTGACCGTGGCCTCCAGCAGGATGGGCGTCCCGGCGATCTCGGCCGCCCGGGCGCCGACCCGGTGCACCATGACGTGGTCGGGGTGGCCGTAGCCCCCGGCCGGGTCGTAGATGGTGAGCAGCTCGGCGGTCTCCTCCTTGAGGATGGCGGCCAGCCGCTGGGCGGCCTCCTCCAGGTCGGCGTCGATGAACGCGTTGTCCGGCCGGTCCTCGGCCATCCCGCCGTCGGCGCTGAGCCCGCTGTCGCCGTATCCGAGCCGGACCACCCTGGCACAGCCGAGCCGGGCCGCCGACGCGTACAGCTCGTTCATCCGGGCCGCGCCGAGCTCGTCCCCATGTGGCATGTCGGCCAGCCCGCGCTCACCCGCCGTGGCCACCACCAGCACCACCCGGTGCCCTTCGGCGGCCAGCATCGCCATCGTCCCGGCCGTCAGCAGCGCCTCGTCGTCGGGGTGAGCGTGAAAGAACACGGCGGTCTGCACGCATCCAATGATCCCATGGATCCCTCGCCCACCTCCCAAGCGGGCAATCTCCGCACCATAAGTCATATGTCCCGGCAGGCTGAGGGCGGCCAAGCCCGCCGTGCCGGAGGCGCGGCCATGAACACAGCTAGTCTGGCTCGGTGCGGATCCTTCATGTGAGCGACTGTTACCTTCCCCGGTTGGGTGGGATCGAGGTGCAGGTGGCGGACCTGATCAGGAGCCAGCGCGAGGCCGGGCACGAGGTGGTGGTGGCCACCGCGACGCCGGGGGAGCCCCTGCCGGGGGTGCGCAGGCTGGTCGCGCGGATGCCGTTCGACCTGCCGGTGCACCCGCGCGGGACCGGGCATCTGATCCGGCTGATGACGTCCTCCCGGCCGGATGTGGTGCACGTGCACACCGGCGCGGTCTCGCCGTTCGCCTGGATGGGCGCGCGGGCCGCGCACCGGGCCGGGCTGCCGACCGTGGTCACCGTGCACAGCATGTGGGATCCGGTCACCCAGGGCCTCTACCGGGCGCTGCGGGCGCTGGGGGACTGGCACCGCTGGGGACTGGTGGCGACCGCCGTGAGCGAGGCGGCCGCCCGGCCGATCCGGTCGGTCGCGGGCCCCGGCGTTCCGGTGCACGTGGTCTCCAACGGCCTGGACCTCTCCGGCTGGGGTCCGTCAGGTCCTGTGCCGTCCGGCGATCCCGTGCACATCGTCGCGGTGGGGCGGCTGGCGCCGCGCAAGCAGCCGGTCCGGCTGCTGAAGCTGCTGGCGGCCACCCGGGCGCGGGTGCCCGGCGAGGTGGCGATGCGCGCCACCATCGTCGGCGACGGCCCGGCCCGCGGCTCGATGGAGCGCTACCTGCGGGCGCACGGCATGGACTGGGTGCACATGCCGGGCCGCTACACCCGCGACCAGATCCGCGACCTGCTGGCCGAGGCCGACGTGTTCGTGGCGCCCGCGCCGCGCGAGTCGTTCGGGCTGGCCGCGCTGGAGGCCCGGGCGGCCGGAGTGCCGGTGGTGGCCCGGGCCCAGAGCGGGGTCGCCGATTTCGTCAGGCCGGGCAAGGAGGGACTGCTCGGCCGCAGTTTCGATGAGCTGGTCGGCTCGGTGGCCAGGCTGGCCAGGGATCCGCAGCTGCGCACCTCGATCGCGGAGCACAACCGGGAGACCGCGCCGGTGCGCTGCTCGTGGCCGGCCGTGCTGGAGGGATTCGACCGGTGCTACGCGCTGGCTCGGGGCGGCAAGTCGTGATTTGACAGGAGTTCAGGCGCTTAGAACGGAAGTATCCGTCCGGACGGGGTGCGCAGGTCGATGGGGACGGGACGGCGTGGAGGCCGAGGCCGCTGAACGATCTGGACCCTTTTCACAGAGGCGCTCCTCTCATCGTTTGGTCTCAGCCTTCCCAGAAATGCGTCAAGATCACGCCAGCCGGGTCACTTCAACCTTCACTACTTGTCTTCCCGCAGGTGGTCCTTGGTAAATACCTTTCAAAGGGGGTACGTCAGCGTAATCTCTCCCGCGCGCTACCACCACGTGTGATTCGCCCACTTTTGACTGATTTGTTGGATCAAGCGCGACCCAGTCCCCGGCCCAGTACTCCACCCACGCGTGGCTCTGCCCGAGCACCGGCTCGCCGATGGCCGCGTTCCGGTGCGGGTGCAGGTAGCCGGAGACGTACCTGGCGGGCAGCCCGGCCTCGCGCAGCAGCGCCACGGTGACGTGGGCCATGTCCTGGCAGACGCCCTCGCGCCGGTCCCACGCCTCCTGCGCGCTGGTCAGGACCCCGGTGGCGCCTTGCACATAGGCCACCCGCTCGTGCACCGCCCAGGCGATCGCCTCGGCCGTCTGGTGCGGGTCGCGGCCGGGCACCTGCGCCCGCCCGACGCCGGGGGTGATCGTGGTCCGCTCGGTGGGGCGCAGGTATTCGGCGATCGGCCCGTCCACTCCCCGCAGCGCCGCCCAGCTCAGCGGCTTGCCCAGCGGGCGCGGCCCGGCCGTCTCCACCCGGCTCACCGCCTCGATGGTCAGCGCCCGGTGCGCGTTCGGCAGGTCGAAGACGCTCACCTGGGTGCCCCAGTAGTCGCGGTAGGTCCAGACCGGCGTGGCCGGGCGGATGGTCAGCCGCTGGTCCAGGGTGGTCTGGCCGCGGTCGTCCAGCGGCGTCATCCTGACCTCGTTGTAGGAGGACTGCGCCTCGCCCTCGTACTCCAGCAGGGTCAGGTGCCTGATCCTCACACGCCAGCCGTCTGCCATGTCGCGCCTCCCCATGCCACGTGCTGGAAGAACCGGTCGGTGATGGCCTCGGACGCGATCACGCAGACCGCCTGGAGGGCGGTGAGCAGTTCGGGCAGCTGGTCGTCCAGGTCGGCCACGTCGGCGTACTCCAGGGTCATCCGGACCCGGCCGATGGCGGCGCGGGCGGTGTCGGACATGCCGGCCCGGTCGTGGTCGGGGGTCAGCTCGGCCAGGCACTGTTCGGCGGTGGCCAGCGCGTGCATGACCGAGCGCGGGAACAGCCGGTCCAGCAGCAGGAACTCCAGCACCCGGCGGGCGTCGCCGCGATGGGTCCGGGTGAACGACTCGTCCGCGCCGCAGGCCTCCAGCAGCAGCCGCACGTTCCCGGTGTGGCCTGGCTCGTGGTGCACGGTCAGCAGGCGGGCGAGCATGTCCACCCGTTCCAGGCTGCGGCCCAGCACGATGAAGCGCCAGCCGTCGTCGCGGCTCATGGTGGCGTCGGCCAGGCCGAAGAAGAGCGCGGCCCGTTCGCGTACGTAGCGGAGGTAGCCGTGCGGGCCGAGGCGTTCCGCGCCGGCCTGGCGGAGCGGCAGCTGGTTCCAGGTGACGTTGAGGCACTCCCACACCTCGCTGGAGACGATCTCCCGGACGCCGCGGGCGTTCTCCCTGGCGGCCCGCACGCAGCCGGCGATCGAGCCGGGGGTGTCGGAGTCGTAGGCCAGGCGCTGGACCATGGTCTCGGTGGTCGGGGATGACGTTAAGGAAAGATCGGCGCCCTGGTGGCCGAGGGTGGCGAAGACGGTGGCCCAGTCCTCCTGGCCGACCAGCGCGCGGTGCAGGGAGACGTCCAGCAGGCGGGCGATGTCGTCGGAGCGCTCGACGTACCTGCCGATCCAGTAGAGGGTCTCGGCGATCCGGCTGAGCAGCTCGCGGGTCACTGCTGGCCGTCCCAGGCGGCGTTCCTGGTGGGCTCCCAGTGGACCTGGGCGGGGGTGGGTTCCGGCGGGGCCGGGCGGGGACCGGGCTCGGACAGCACCCAGGTGTCCTTGGAGCCGCCGCCCTGGCTGGAGTTGACCACCAGTTCTCCTTCCGGGAGCGCCACCCGGGTGAGGCCCCCGGGCAGCAGCCAGACGTCGTCGCCGTCGTTGACCGCGAACGGGCGCAGGTCGATGTGGCGCGGCCGGGGCAGGTCGCCGATGAGCGCGGGCGAGGTGGACAGCGCCACCGGGCGCTGCGCGATCCAGCCGCGCGGGTCGGCGCGCACCGCCTCGGCCAGCGTGGCCAGGGTCTGCTCGTCGGCCCGCGGCCCGATCACGATGCCCTTGCCGCCCGCGCCGTCCACCGGCTTGAGCACCAGCGTGTCCAGGTGCTCCAGCGCCCATTCGAGGGTGTCGGCGTCGGCCAGCCGGTGCGACTCGACGTTGCCGATCAGCGGCTGCTCGCCGAGGTAGTACTTCATCAGGTCCGGCACGTAGGTGTAGAGGAGCTTGTCGTCGGCGACCCCGTTGCCGACCGCGTTGGCGATCGTGACCGTGCCCGCCCTGGCCGCGTTGAGCAGGCCGGGGCAGCCGAGCGTGGAGTCGGCCCGGAAGTGCAGCGGGTCCAGGAAGTCGTCGTCCACCCGCCGGTAGATGACGTGCACCGGGCGCTTGCCGTGCGTGGTGATCATGTACGCGCGATTGTTCTCGCAGACCAGATCCCGGCCCTCGACCAGCTCGACGCCCATCAGCCGGGCCAGCAGCGCGTGCTCGAAGTAGGCGGCGTTGTAGACGCCGGGGGTGAGCACCACCACGGTCGGGTCGGTCACGCTGCCGGGGGCGGCCTTGCGCAGGGCCGCCAGCAGGCGCGGCGGGTAGTCGTCCACCGGCCGCACCCGCTGCTCGGCTCCGACGCCGTCCCGTCCGGGCCCCGCGAACAGGGCGGGCAGCGTCCGCATCATGGCCAGCCGGTTCTCCAGCACGTAGCTCACTCCCGAGGGAGTACGGACGTTGTCCTCCAGCACCCGGAAGTCGCCCACCTCATCGCGGATGATGTCGATTCCGGCGATGTGCACCCGCACCCCGTTGGCCGGGCGGATGCCGTCGGCCACGCGGTGGAAGTGCGGGGAGGACTGGAGCAGCCGCCAGGGCACGATCCCGTCGTGGAAGACCTGGCGGCCGCCGTACACGTCGGCGAGGAAGGCCTCCAGGGTGCGCACCCGCTGCCGGACCGCGCGGGCGATCAGGTCCCACTCGGCCGCGTCGATGACGCGGGGGATCAGGTCGAGCGGGAACGGGCGTTCCTCGCCCGCGTAGTCGAAGGTGACCCCTCGATCGGTGAAGACGCGGGCTAATTGGTCGGCCCGGAATCGCAGCTCATCGGCTCCGAGGGGTTGCAGGGCCGCGAACAGCCCCTGGTAGGGCGCCCGGGGAACGCCCGGACGCTCGAACATCTCGTCCCATGCATCGGCCAGGGCATATGAGTCGAATATGTCCGCCATGACCGGAGAGTAGGAAACGGATGTTTCGCGGAAAGTCTAGGTTTGTTTCGGGCATTGGTCCTTCCGCCACGGAGATTGCGGCACCTCCTCAGCGGCGGCGCAAGAGCCCCTGGTTCACCCGCTCGTACGCCGACAGCGTGAGCTCCCAGAACCGGTCCACCTGGATGGACGTCCCCACGTTCGCGTTGGCCACGCGGTCGCCCAGCGCGAAGTCGATCACCGTCATCCCCGAGGTGAACCGGCCCGCCGTCTCCACCTCGACCCAGGCGGGCTCGAACTCGATCAGGCTCGGGTCGGCCAGGTAGGCGAGTGCGCACGCGTCGTGGATGGCCGGTCCCTCGCTGGCGGTGACCATGCCGTAGAAGGTCGCGCACGGGACCAGCAGGTCCTCGCCGAGGCGGCCGAGCGCGCGCATGCGCTTCACCACGGCCTCGGTGGCCTGCGCGGTGGTGCTCACGTCCAGGCCGATCTGGGTGACCGTCCACCCGGCCCGGAACACGATCGCGGCCGCCTCCGGGTCGGCGGCGATGTTGAACTCGGCGGCCGGGGTGCGGTTCCCTCGCGTGTACGTCCCGCCCAGGATGGCGAACTCGCGCACCCAGTCGACCACCCGCGGCTCCTTGAGCACGGCCAGCGCGATGTTGGTGAGCGGTCCGATGGCGACCAGCGTGATCTCGCCCGGGTGGGCGCGCAGCGTCTCGATGATGTAGTCGCTGGCGTGCCCGGGCGCCACCGGCAGCGTGGCCTCGGGCAGCACCGCGCCGCCGAGGCCGCCGGTGCCGTGCACGTGCGCCGCCTCGATCGCGCTGCGCAGCATGGCCCCGGCCGCGCCCGGGGTCACCGGCACCTCGGGAAAGCCCAGGAACTCCCGCAGCCGCAGTGCGTTGTCGGTGGTGCGCTCCAGCGAGACGTTCCCGCCGACGGTGGTGATGCCCACGATCTCCAGCGCGGGACTGCCGTGCGCCAGCGCGATCGCCAGCGCGTCGTCAATACCCGGATCACAATCGATAACGATCTTTTTCGCTGCCACAGATTGGAGCTTAGTCTTCAGACCCCCAACCGGTGATTCACCCGGAGCGGAGCGCTGTCGATCAAGGCGGTGTCGATCTGCCGATGCATGGCGTGCGCCCGCTCCACCTCGCCTTGCGCCGCGCTCGCGTCGGCGAGATTTCTGACCACGTGCAGCACCGCCCCCGCGACCTCATGCAGCCGGGTTTCTCTGGCCCAGTTCCCGGCCAGCGGATCAAGCCCCAGGATTTCCAGCATCGCGCGCACCTCGCCGCATTTTTCGGCGGCCAGTTTCGGGTCGCCGGAATCGAGGGCGGCGTTTCCCTCGTTCACCGCCGCGTGCACCCGCGACAGCGCCTGCGGCACGTTGAGGTCGTTCGCCATGGCCTCGCTGAACTGGGCCGGAAGCCGGTCGGCGGGACGCTCGGCGACCCGGTCCACGAACCGCTCGACCCGCCGGTAGGCGGTGGCCGCCTCCTCCACCGCGGCCACCGAGAACTCCATCGGCGAACGGTAGTGCGCGGCCGCCAGGTAATAGCGGAGTTCGACCGGTCTGATACGCCGGAGCAATGTGTGCACGGCCATCGGATTCTTCACGACCTTGCGAATCTTCTCGCCCCGGTGGGTGACCGGTCCGTTGTGAATCCAGAAACGCGCGAAATCATCTCCGGCGGCCCGGGACTGGGCGATCTCGTTTTCGTGGTGCGGGAAAATCAGATTGGCGCCGCCGCCGTGGATGTCGAATTCGTGGCCGAGATACTTGCGGGCCATCGCGGAACATTCGAGATGCCATCCGGGGCGGCCCTCTCCCCACGGCGCGGTCCAGATCGGCTCGCCGGGGCGGGCTCTCTTCCATAACGCGAAATCGCGTGGATCGCGTTTTCCGTGGCTGTTCTCCTCGGTGCCGCGCATTTGGTCGTGGCGTTGCCCGGAGAGCGCGCCGTACGCCGGAAAGGAACTCACCGAGAAATACACGTCGCCGTCCGCCTCGTACGCGTTCCCGGCGCCGAGCAACTGCTCGACGAGCTCGATCATCTCCGTGATGTGCCCGGTGGCCCGGGGCTCCACGCTGGGCGGAAGGCAGCCGAGGGCTTCGTACGTGCGCCGGAACGAGCGGTACACCGGATCGGTGATCCGCCACCAGTGCACGCCCTCGCTGAGCGACCTACTGATGATCTTGTCTTCGATGTCGGTGACATTCCTGCAGAATGTGACCTCATATTTCAGGTGCCGCAGCCAGCGGTGCAGAATATCGAAATTCACCTGCGACCTGATCTGGCCGACATGTGGCGGGACGACCACGGTGGGACCGCACAGATAAAGCGAGACCTTTCCCGGAATTCGGGGGGAGAAATCGCGGACCGAGCGACTGAAAGTATCGTAAAGGCGGAGACCCACCTACCCGAGGGTAAGCGACCATTCCCGTCGCTGTCGATAGGATTCGACGAGGTGAGGGCCGCACATCACGAATGCCTGATTGTGAGACACGTCAAACGGCAATTAATAGGCCGGAACCACCCCGGGATCCCGCTTCCATGGTAGACGTCCTGCCGTTCTTCCGCTAACTCCGCAGGTACTGCGGCTAACGCTCTGCTAACACCCCAAGGTACGGCCCGCGTCCCGGTGTGGGTGGAATGGGGGCACGCGGGTCGCATGGATCGCGTGGCGCGAGCCGTACCGGCTGGGTGGCACCATAACTAGCGGCGGATGACGTGGAGCACGCTCGCGATACGCTCGGCGGCGGTGACGACGTCGGAGGCGTGGCCGATGCGGCCCGCCCAGGACAGCCAGTACCACCACTCGCCGTCGTTGGCGTTGGACGCGAGCACGTCCTCGGCCACCGTGGGGGCCATCGGGTTGACCACCCGCAACCGCGGGTAGAGGCCGGCCGGCGCCGTCAGGCGCACCTGGAACGAGTGCGCCTCCAACTGGGCGGCCAGCCGCTCAAGGTGGTCCATCGCCTCGCTGCGATCTGCCTTCATGGCCATCGTGGTCTCCCGGGGATGTTGGGACCTTTCACCGGAAAGGGTGAACCCGGGATGACCTACCGGCAATCCGACCCATTCGACGTATACGTGCAATAACCAGGGAACTCTGCGGTATTCCGTGGAACAGACACGGTTCTGGGGGCACGAACGCATAACGGTACTGGCGGTTGGGTGCGTGCCGGTTAACCTGTGGGAAATATCCGTAATAGCCGAACAGGGTGGTTCCCGGGCAGACTGGGGTACGGCCCGACCCCCCGACACGCCCCGTATCCAGTAGTGGAAGGGCAGGCACCATGGCCCGAGGAGAGCATTCTCCAGCCTGTGCGCGCCGCTGGCGCGAGCAGGCGGAAGTCCGGCAGTGGACGCTGTGGCAGACGGTCCAGGCGATCCACGGCTGTTGCGGCGTCAGCATGTTGAAGGCCCATCGCCTCGGGCGCGGCTGGTCGGCCCGCCAGGCGATCGAGGAGCTGGAGTTCCTCTGCGAGCAGCAGGCGCTCGGCCTGCCCCGGGCCAGCATCGACCTGCTGAACGCCTGGGAGAACAACCGGGCCCGCCCCCGGCCGCAGACCATCGACCTGCTGGCCCGGCTGTACAAGGCCAACGCGGTCCGGCTCGGCCTGGCCGCCGACTACTGCGAGGACCAGGGCGGCGGCGGCCAGAAGGTGGTCGTGGTCGCCAACGGTTCCAGCGACGACGGCGTGCACGTGGAGGACCTCGCCGACGACGACACCGACCGGCGGGCCCTGTTCCACCAGGCGATGCTCGCGGGCACCCCGAACGGGCGTTTCTTCGCCGAGGTGGAGGGCACCCGCCACGATGTGGATCGGTCCCTCGCCACCGGCAGCGTCACCGAGGACCAGCTCGACCGCCTGGACGAGCAGGTGCTCCGCTACCGCCGGGAGTACATGACCACCCCGCCGATGCCGATGCTCTGCCGGGTGATGCTGGAACTCGCCGACGTCCGCAAGCTGGCCGGCGCCCGGCAGCTGGCCAGCGTCCAGCGCCGCCTGCTCACCGCCACCACCATGCTGTCCCTGCTGACCGCCGACGCGCTGATGAAACTCGGCGACACCCGCCAGGCCCACGCCTGGTACGGCACCGCCCGCACCGCCTCCGACGACATCGGCGACCTGCGCCTGCGCGCCCTCGTCCGGGCCAACCAGACGATGTTGCCCTACTACTACGGCGACCTCACCGAGACCGTCCGGCTGGCCCGCGAGGCCCGGATGCTGGCCGGTTCCGCGCCCAGCTCCCCGGCCGCGCTGGCCGCCGCCGCCGAGGCGCGTGCGCTGGCCCGGATGGGCGACCGCAAGGCGGCCAGGATCGCGCTGGCCGAGGCCGAGCAGATCTTCGCCAGGATGCGCGGCATGAGCCAGGACGACCTGGCCTTCGTCTTCACCGAGAAGCGCATGACCTTCTACCGCACCGGCACCCTGCTGGAGCTCGGCGACGAATCCCAGGTGCAGGGCCTGGAATCGCTCGGCGGCGACATCCAGACCGGCTTCCAGACCATCGACCCCGCCCTGATCCTGCTCGACCAGGCCACCCACCTGGCCCGGCACGGCGACCACGACGAGGCCTGCCGGCTGGCCGCCCAGGCGCTCGGCCAGGTCCCGGCCGAGCACCGCACCTCGATCGTCGTCACCCGGGCCAGGGCGCTGCTGGCCGACGCCGACCCCCGGCTGCCGTCGGTCCGGCACCTCAACCAAGTCCTGTCGGAGTCCTCCCTCCGGCTAGCCATATGAACCACACCATCGCGCATCCCTTCACCGGGAAACCTTTGGCCGAAGAGGCCTTCTCAGTGCTGCGCGCGGTCTGCGGGCAGATCGGCGTGGAGGCCGAGGGCGCCCGGCTGATGCGGCTGCGCAGCAACGCGGTGTTCAAGCTCAGAAGCGAGATGGTGGTCCGGATCGCGACCGCCCCCGACGCGCTCACCCGCCTCCCGGTGGTGCTCGCCGTCGCCCGCTGGCTCGCCGACCGGGGCTTCCCCGCGGTGCGCCCGGTGGACGAGATCCCCGGCCAGCCCATCGTGTACGGCGGGCGCGCCGTCACCTTCTGGCGCTACGTCCGCTCCAACGGCCGCCCGACCACCCTGGAACTCGGCCGCGTCCTGCGCAACCTGCACCGCGAACCGGTCCCGCCGATCAACCTGCGCCGCCTCACCGATCCGCTCGCGGAGGTGCGGCACGCGGTCGAGCACCGGTCCGAAGTCCTCACGCCCTACCAGCGGGCCTGGCTCGGCGACCGGATCTCCAGCCTCACCGAGCGCTGGCAGAGCCTGGAGTCGGGCCCTCCGGTCCTCCTGCACGGGGACGCCTGGATCGACAACCTGCTGCGCTGCCGGGACGGCCAGGCGGTGCTCTGCGACTGGGACGGCGTCGCGGTCGGCCCCCGCGAGTGGGACCTGGTGCACACCTACCACGGGCAGCGCCGGTTCGGCCTGACCCCGGGCGAGGTGGACGCGTTCGCGCACGCGTACGGCTCGGACCTGCGGGAGTGGCCGGACTTCGGCACCCTGATGGAGATCAGGGACATGTACGCGGTGGGCATCCACATCAGGAACGCGACCGGGGATCCGTTCTCCCGGCAGGAGTTACCCCGGCGACTTGACTCCTTGACTCGGGGCGACGGCGAGGCGCGGTGGTACATGGCGGCCCCCGCCCTCAGCTGACAGGGGGTCTGAGCTGCGGGGAGGGGCCCTGTTTGGACATCCGGCCCGGGGCGGGTAGGCTGCTCGTGTTGCAGTGGTGTTTGTAAAAAAGCGCCTCGGGACCTTCCCGACGGAAAGTTCCGACAGCGGGCGTGCTTGCTTCTCCAGCGTATTGCGCGGATGCAGGGTAGGGTCCGCTAAGCAGCCCCGTGTCCCCGACCTGGTGGCACGGTGAGGCTCCCGTAAAAGGAGAAGCAGTTGTCTGAAGGCACGGTCAAGTGGTTCAACGCCGAAAAGGGCTTTGGGTTTATCGCTCCGGACGACGGTACCCCTGACGTGTTCGTGCACTACTCGGCGATCACGTCGAGTGGTTACCGCAGCCTTGACGAGAACCAGCGCGTCAGCTTCCAGACCGTTCAGGGCCAGAAGGGCCCCCAGGCCGAGAACGTAACGCCGCTCTAAGCCTGTTCTAGACAGCAACCCGCATCACATCTGTGGTGCGGGTTGTTGTTTTCCGGGTAGGTGTCGCGGCCATGCGGCTGAGCCAGACCTCTGAACTGTGGTGGAAGAACGCGATCGTCTACTGCCTGGACATCGAGACCTACGCGGACGGCGACGGCGACGGGATCGGTGACTTCCAGGGGGCGATCCAGCGCATCGATCATCTGGACCGGCTCGGCGTCACGTGCGTCTGGCTGATGCCGTTCTTCCCCACCCCTGACCAGGACGATGGGTACGACATCGTCGACTTCTACAGCGTCGATCCCCGGCTGGGCACGCTGGGGGATTTCGTGGAGTTCGTGCGGGTGGCCCGGGATCGGGGCATTCGAGTTATCGCCGACCTGGTCGTCAATCACACCTCCGACCGGCATCCCTGGTTCCAGGACGCGCGCTCCAGCCGAGACTCCCGGCATCGGGACTGGTACATCTGGTCGGATCGGCCGGAACCCGACGATCCGAAGGGCGTGGTCTTTCCTGATCAGGAGGACAGCCTGTGGGAGCTGGACGAGGGAAGCGGCCAGTACTACTTCCATCGTTTCTACAAATTTCAGCCCGACCTAAACACCGCCAACCCGGACGTTCGCAATGAAATCGCAAAATCCTGGGATTCTGGATGGAACTCGGACTTTCCGGGTTCCGGGTGGATGCGGTGCCGTTCGTGGTGGAGCGAGTGGTGGACAGTGACACGCTCCCCGACCCGCACGACTACTTCGCCGAGTTACGGGCGTTCATGAACCGCCGGGACGGCGGCGCGATCCTCCTCGGCGAGGTCAACCTCCCCTATACCGATTTATTGACATATTTTGGCAACACGCTGCTGGGGAACGAGATCACCGTGTGCTTCGACTTCATCGGCATGCAGCGCATGTATCTGGCCCTGGCCCGCCAGGACGCCCGGCCCCTGGCCGCCGCGCTGCGGGAGCGGCCGAAGCCGCCCAGGGACAGCCAGTGGGCGATTTTTGTCAGAAACCACGATGAACTCACCCTGGACAAGCTGTCCGAAAAGGAGCGCGAGGAGGTCTTCGAAGCCTTCGCCCCCGACAAGGACATGAGGATCTTCGATCGGGGGATCCGCCGGCGGCTGCCCACGATGCTGGACGGCGACCGGCGGCGCGTCCGGCTCGCCTACAGCCTGCTGTTCTCGCTGCCCGGCACCCCCGTGCTCTTCTACGGCGAGGAGATCGGCATGGGCGAGAACCTCGCCCTCGAGGGCCGATCCTCGGTGCGCACCCCCATGCAGTGGACCCCGAACCTGCACGGCGGCTTCTCCACCGCCGAACCCGCGATCCCGATCACCTCCGGCGCGTACGGCCCGGAGCGGGTCAACGTCAGCGGCCAGCGGCGCGACCCCGATTCGCTGCTGATCTGGATCACCCGGCTGATCGCGCAGTACCGGGAGTGCCCCGAACTCGCCTGGGGCGACTACGACGTGCTCGACGCGGGGGACACCGCCGTGCTGGCCCATCGGGCCGACATCGACGGTGGAACCGTCCTGGCGGTGCACAACTTCGCCGACCGTAAGATCGACGTCGAGCTCACCCTGGACGGGCTGGATTCCGGCAAGGTGCTCACCGATCTGCTGCTGGACGGGACGATCGAGATCTCGGACGAGGGCGTGGCCGGATTCGACCTGGAACCCTATGGTTGCCGCTGGTTCCGGGCCTCGACGCCGGAAACGGCGCCCGCTGATTCGACGTCACCCTGACCGGTCCCTTAGGCGCTGACCAGCGCCGATAGGTGGGAACCCCAGCCCAACCCCGATGCGTACCGAAATATCGGCCTAAGGGCGGGCTAAGGGGGCTATCAGGGGTTGGTGGGGCCGATCTCCGATGGGGGGCAAGTGCGCTTCCCAGGACAGTCAATGTCATGGGGATGGTGTTTGGGTTCCTGATCACTTCGGTTGGCGTGGCCGCCATGGCGGTGCTGCATGTGGTGTCCGGATTGAACCCGCTACGGGACATGATCAGCGAATACGCCTGGGCGGCGCACGGCTGGCTACTGCCGGTCGCGCTGACCGCGCTGGCCGTCGGGTCGACGGTGCTGGCGATCGGGCTGGCGCGGCTGGACCGCAGGGCGGCGCTGCTGGTCGGGGTGTGGTCCGGCTGCCTGCTGATGGTGGGTGCGTTCCCGACCGACCGGCCGGGGCTGTCGTTGTCGCTGGCCGGGGGTGTGCACCGGTACGCGGCGCTGGTCGCGTTCGTCGCCATGCCCGCGGCGGGACTGCTGATCGCCAGGCGGACCGGGTCACGGGTGATCCGGGTGCTCAGCTATGTGGCGATCGGCTCGCTGGTGATGGTGGTCGTGCCGTACGCGATCAGGATGCTCGGGCTTGACCCCGGCCTGGTGCCCGGCGGGCTGACCCAGCGGGTGACCGTCCTGTCGGAGGTCGCCGCGCTGCTGGTGGCCGCCGGGCACGCGTACCGGTTAGATCAGGCCCAGCGCCTGGACCGCGTCGCGCTCGTCCAGCAGTTCGCGGACCGACAGGTCGATGCGCTCGCGGGAGAAGGCGTCGATGGCCAGGCCCTGGACGATCTCCCAGTGGCCGCCGGTGGAGGTCACCGGGAAGGAGGAGATGAGGCCTTCCGGCACGCCGTACGAGCCGTCGGAGACGACGGCGGCGGAGGTCCAGTCGCCGGAAGGCGTGCCGTGGACCCAGGTGTGCACGTGGTCGATCGCGGCGTTGGCGGCCGAGGCCGCGCTGGACGCGCCGCGCGCCTCGATGATGGCGGCGCCGCGCTTGGCGACCGTCGGGATGAACGTGTCCCGCAGCCACTCCCCGTCCACCTGCTCGGCGGCGATCTTGCCGCCCACCTCGGCGTGGTAGAGGTCGGGATACATGGTCGGGGAGTGGTTGCCCCAGATGCTCAGCTTCCTGATCTCGGTCACCGGGACCTGGAGCTTGGCGGCCAGCTGGGAGAGCGCCCGGTTGTGGTCGAGCCGGGTCATCGCGGTGAACCGGTCGGCCGGGACGTCCGGCGCGTGGCTGCGGGCGATCAGCGCGTTGGTGTTGGCCGGGTTGCCCACCACGAGCACCCGGACGTCGTCCGCGGCGTGGTCGTTGATGGCCCGGCCCTGCGGGCCGAAGATGCCGCCGTTGGCCGACAGCAGGTCGCCGCGCTCCATCCCGGCGGTCCGCGGCCGGGCGCCCACCAG
This sequence comes from Acrocarpospora pleiomorpha, assembly GCF_009687885.1. Classification (GTDB taxonomy): domain Bacteria; phylum Actinomycetota; class Actinomycetes; order Streptosporangiales; family Streptosporangiaceae; genus Acrocarpospora; species Acrocarpospora pleiomorpha. Next base: position 3,385 of record NZ_BLAF01000018.1, on the reverse strand, counting down.
GAGCGCCACATTCGTGCCGTCGAAGGCGACGTTCGGGTCATCGGTGATCTCGATGCCCTGCAGCAGCGGGAACGCGCAGTCGTCGAGCTCCATCGCGGTGCCCTCGGCCGCCTTGAGCGCCGGAGTGATCTCCAGCAGGCTCAGTGAGACAGGGGTTTCGGCCCCCAGCAGTTGCCCCGAAGCGATGCGGAAGAGCAGGGCGTAACCGATCTGCCCGGCCGCGCCGGTGACGGTCACTTTGACGGTCATGACGATCCCCTTTGGCGAAAAGTATGTCCTCCGGAGCCTACTCGCATGCCTGTCTGAGGTGGCTCAGGAGGTCGGTGTCGGCGGGGACGAGGGGGAGGCGCACGGGGCCGGCGGGGAGGCTGCGGTCGTTGAGCAGGGCTTTCACGGTGACCGTGCCGGGGGCCTTGGTCATGATCGCGGAGACGATCGGGGTGAGATGGTGGTGGAGGACGGTGGCGGTTCTGGTGTCGCCCTGGTCGTACGCGTGGAGCATGGCCTTGATGGTCGTTCCGGCCACGTGGCCGATCGTGCTGATGACGCCGGTCGCGCCGATGGCGTACAAGGGGAGATTGAGCTCGTCGGCGCCGGAGTAGTAGCGCAGGCCGGTGGCGGCGAGGACCTCGGCCGACTTGAGCAGGTCGTAGGCGGCGTCCTTGACGCCGGTGACGCGGGGGTGCTCGGCCAGGCGGAGCAGCGTGTCGGTGGTGAGGGCGGTGCCGGTTCTGGCGGGGATGTCGTAGAGGGTCACGGGGAGGGCGGTGGCGTCCGCGATCGTGGTGATGTGGTGGCGGATGCCTTCCTGGGTGGGGCGGCTGTAGTAGGGCGTCACCACCAGCAGGCCCTCGGCGCCCGCCTTCTCGGCGGTTCTGGCCAGTTCGACGGCGTGGCGGGTGTCGAAACTGCCCGCCCCCGCGATGATCGTCGCCCGGTCGCCGACCGCTTCGGCGACCGCGCGGATCAGGGTCTCCTTCTCCTCGTCCGTGGTCGTCGGCGCCTCGCCGGTGGTGCCGTTGAGCACCAGGCCGTCGCAGGCCTGGTTTTCGACCAGGTACGCCGCGAGGGTCTGGGCGCCTTCGGCGTCGAGTGAACCGTCATTGCGGAAGGGCGTCACCATCGCCACGAGCATCGTCATACGACGACTCTGGGAGAGAAGGATGGTGTAGGTCCAGTTAGATCTGGTTCGCTGAGAGTTAAGCGATGCTTTCTGGTTTGTGGGAAGGGCCGTGGGGGTCGTGGCAGTGGGAGTTCGGGTCGCCGATCCGCAGGAGTTCCGGGGTGGCGTGGTCGACCTGGAGGGTGGTGTGCTCGATGCCGTAGGTGTCGTGCAGGAGGTGCTCGGTGGCCAGGCGGATGGCGTGGCAGTCGGCGGACGGGTCGACCAGGACGTGCGCCGACAGCGCGGCGTAGCCGGAGGTGACCTCCCAGACGTGCAGGTCGTGCACCTCGACGACTGAGCCGAGCGCCGCCATCCGGCCGCCGATCTCGTTCGGGTTCATGCCCGCCGGGGCGGCCTCCATGAAGACGCGGCCGGAGTCGCGTACCAGACCCCAGCCGGCTTTCAGCATCAGCGCCGCCACCACCAGGGCGGCCAGCGCGTCCGCCTGGGACCAGCCCGTGAGCAGGATGACGACGCCGGCGACTGTGGTGGCGATGAACGCGTACAGGTCGTTGAGGACGTGCTGGAAGGCGCCCTCGATGTTCAGGCTGGTCCGGTTGGCGCGGCTGATCAGCCAGGTCGCGGCCAGGTTGACGACGATCCCGGCCAGGCCGATGACGACCACAAGACCGCCCTCGACCTCGGGCGGGGTGATCAGGCGGCGGATGCCCTCGTAGGTGAAGTAGGCCGTGAGCAGCAGCAGCGTGATGCCGTTGGCCTGGGCGCTGATGATCTCGGCGCGTCTCAGGCCGTAGGTGAAGCCGCCCTGCGGGGGCCGGGCGGCGATCCGCATCGCGATCAGGGCCACCACGATGGCCGCCGCGTCGGTGAGCATGTGGCCGGCGTCGGAGATCAACGCCAGCGAGTGAGCGATGAGGCCGGCGATCACCTCGCCGACCATGAACGCGACGATCAGGAGCAGGGCCCCGGTCAGGTACCGTCCGTCTGCTTCCCTGGTGAGAGCGTGCCCATGACCGTGCCCGTGTGCGTCACCGCTCATGTGACGAATATACGGAACCTATGAGTAGTCGGAATGGTTGGCCTTCGACCCTCCCGACCTGGTCAGGCGCATGACGCCCATGGCGACGAGCGCGAGCACGCCGATGATCAGAACCCACTTGAGCATGCTGACCACGAAGCCGATCAGCCAGCCGATGACGAAGAAGCCCACCACGACCAGCGCGGCGATCATAAGAATGCGTCCCATGCCTTCACGGTACGACGCATACGCTCGAGAAGCGCGTCCTGGACCCCAACCTCAGGGATAAGTCAGGGTGCGTCCGGGACGGATTGACCCTGACATTGTGTGAGGGTCTAGACCTGGAGGCGTCATGTTCAGTATCGGAGATTTCGCCAGGATCGGCCGTGTGTCGATACGCATGTTGCGGCACTACGACACGGTGGGGTTGCTACGACCCGCTTGGGTCGATCCTGCCACCGGCTACCGCTACTACCAGGCGGCTCAGTTGTCGCGGCTCAACCGGCTGATCGCGCTCAAGGATCTCGGGTTCACGTTGCAGCAGGTCGCGGGTGTGCTCGATGACAAGCTCAGCGTGGAAGAGTTGCACGGCATGCTGCGGCTGCGGCAGGCCGAGCTGGAAGCCCAGGTGATCCGGGATCGGGCCCGGCTGGCCGGTGTCCAGGCGAGGATCCGAACGATCGAAAGGGAGGGCGTCATGCCCGCCGACATCGTCGTCAAGAGCGTCCCCGCCGTCCGCGTCGCCGAACTCTCCGGCGTCGCGGAAAGCTACGAATCCGAACACATCGGCCCCGTGATCCAGCCCCTCTACCCCGAGCTGATGAGCCGCCTCGAGAAAGCCGGACTCACCATCGTCGGCCCTGGAATCGCCTATTACGAACAGGTCCCCGAGGGCGTCCTCGTCCACGCCAGCTTCCCGGTCAACGCAGACCCCAGCGAATCCCACGATTTCACCATCGTCGACCTCCCAGCGATCGACACGGTCGCCACTCTCCTCCATCACGGCCCCATGGACGACGTCGACTCCTCCGTCCAGCAACTGGCCCGCTGGGTCGAAGAAAACGGCTACCGCAGCATCGGTTTCATGCGCGAGGTCTACCTGGAGTACGGCATGGGCGACCCTTCCACGTGGGTAACCGAACTCCAGGAAGCCATCATTCCGGCCTGAGAATTGATGCGGGTGATCTCCCACCCACCCATCCCTTTGCTTAACCCCGGGCTCTGCCCGGCCCCGTCATCGC
>NZ_BLAF01000017.1 GCF_009687885.1 Acrocarpospora pleiomorpha | reverse complement strand
GCCTGTCCGGGCTCCCGCCCGGCCCCCTGGTCGCCGTGGCTTCGCCCTGGGTGGTTCGGGACGGGCGCTAATCCCAAGGGTGATCTACCGAAATTTCCGGAATTGGGCCTAGAGTGCCCGAAAAGGGTTGGGAAGTGGCGGTGACCAGCGGGAGCAGCCAGGTGGGGCTGTGCTTCACGATGAACGCGAGCACCGCGACCAGCAGCCGTCGCCGGTGGTCGCGGTAGAGATAGGGCGAGGGAGTTGGCGTGATGATCACTGTGCGTGGGGCGGTGGCGCCTGGGTTTGAGGGGGTGCGGGAGGAGTTCGAGGACGTTGTCGCGGAGGGGCCGGATGAGCCTGGGGCGCAGCTTGCCGTTTATCGGGATGGGCAGCAGGTGGTCGATCTGTGGGCGGGGGACGGCGTAGCGGGTGATTCGCTGTTCGCGGTGTTCTCCTCTACCAAGGGGGCGGCGCATCTCGTCGTGGCGTTGCTGGTGCAGGAGGGCGTACTCGATCTGGATCACCGGGTCGGCGAGTGGTGGCCGGAGTTTCCGGCCGAGATCACGCTGCGGGGGCTGCTGGCGCACCGGGCGGGCATGATCGGGGTGGATGGGGGGTTCAGCGAGGCGGAGCTGGCCGACGATCGGCTGATCGCGAAGAAGCTGGCGGGGCAGCGGCCGTACTGGACTCCTGGAGCCGCCTACGGGTATCACGCCTTTGTGATCGGCGCGCTCACCGGTGAAGTGGTCCGCCGGGCGACTGGGCAATCGATTCAGGAGATATACGAGGAGCGCATCCGAGCGCCATACAACATCGGCTTCTATCTGGGGCTGCCCGCCGAACTCGAATCGCGGTTCGTTCCGGCGCGGCCGATGCGTCCCGTTCCCGGGGAGGTCGTGGATCCGGAGAGCCTGACCGGTGTCGCGTTCAACCTCAACGCCCCCTCCCCCACCGATCTGGTGGCCTTCGCCAACAGCCGCCAGACGCGCGCGCTGGGCCCGGCGTCCGCGGGTGGCGTCGCCAACGCGCGAGGGCTCGCCGCCCTGTACGCCGCCGCCGTCTCCGGCCTGGACGGCAAGCCTCCCCTGCTGACCCCGGCCACGATCACGGAGTTCTCCCGCCTGCACACCCCAGGAACCGACCTGGTCACCGGCGACGTGAACAAGTTCGCGCTCGGCTACGAAGCCGTGCCGCTGCTCTACCCCGCGCTGGGCCCCGACGCCTTCGGCCACAGCGGCGCGGCGGGCTCGCAGGCGTTCGCCGACCCGCGCAGCGGCATCGCCTACGGCTACGCGCGGCGGCGGCTGCCCGTCCCGGCGGGCGCGGCCCCGGAGAACGAGCGCCTGATCCCAGCCGTCCTACAGTGCGCCCGCTTCAGCTAGCAGCCCCTCGCAGACGGCCACTGCCCGTCCCGGCCAGCGCGGCCCCGGAGAACGAGCGCCTGATCCCGGCCGTCCTATTAACCAGAAACCCGTCCCATAGCCAGCCGCATAGCCGCCGACCAGGGAACTCACCGCCGCGGCTGTCCAGATCACGACTTTCTAATTAATACAGTGCGCCCGCTTCGGCTAGCAGTCCCTCGCAGGCGGCCAGCAGCCGCCGGCGGAGCGGGACGGCGCGCTCGGCGAAGTCCCGCTGGGCCGCCGCGTACTCGATCCGGCCCGCCGGGGTCTCGACCGGGATGGGCGGGTAGCCGTGGTGGCTCAGGTCGTAGGGGCTGGCGCGCATGTCGACCGCGCGGATGTCCCTGGCCAGTTCGAAGCAGTCGGCCACCAGCTCGCCCGGCACCAGCGGGGACAGCTTGCTCGCCCACTTGTAGAGGTCCATGTTGGCGTGCAGGCACCCGGGCTGTTCGCGTTCGACCTGGTGTTCGCGGGTGAGCTGGGCCTGGTTCAGCGGACGGGCCTGCGGGGTGAAGAAGCGGAACGCGTCGAAGTGGCTGCACCGGAGCGGGCGTTCCTCGACGACGGCGGCCACCGCCTCCGGTGACATGCGCAGCGGCTGCGTGGCGTGCCTGACCCGCTCTGGCGGCAGGCGGTAGACCATCGCCCACTCGTGCATGCCAAAACACCCGAACTGCCCGGGCCGCCCTGCGGTCGCCGCCAGCAGGCCCGCGACCCAGGTGAGGGTCTCCCGCCGCCGCGGCACGAGCGCGGCCGTGTCCAGGGTCGCGCCGCCGTCGACGTCGACGTATCCCGTCCCGAACTCGCGCGCCCCTTCGAGCACGACGCCCGCCCCCGGATGCCACCGCCGCAACCGGCTCGGCCGATACCCGTAGTAGCTGAACAGGAAGTCCTCCACCGGGTGCGCCACTCCGGCCCGGCGGCGGCTCAGATGCGGGCCGATCCACCCGTCGACGCGCCGCCGATGAGCTTCGGCCCTGGCCTCCCAGTCTCGCCTGTCCAGCACACGCACGTCAGTCATGTTAGCTCCGCCGTTCCGGCACGGTGCGCGGGGCCGTGCGACGGCCAGGTCGCAGCCGTACATCTCGCCGCCTTCGAGCAGCGCGGCCAGCAGCGAGAACACGTCGTCGGACGGCAGCTCCGGGGATTCTTCAACACTCACTTGAACACTTGCTCAGATGTGTAATCGTTTGAGTAACTGGATATCAACGCTCTGTAATCAAAGCACGTTGTTAGCCATGACATCCACAAGGGAGTGCCCGTGTCGATGCTCGATCCCCGATCTCCTGGCCTCGCGGTGTGGCTGGCCGCCGCCCTGATCTGCCTCTCGACGCTGGCCGGGGCGTGGCTGGCCCGGCGGAAAGCGCGGCAGGTCACCGGGTGGCTGGCCGTCGCGTCCGCGTTGATGCTGGTCACCGCGTTGATCGATATGCTGCCCGACGCCTGGCGGGGGGCGGCCGAGAAAGGGGTCCCGCTGTGGGCGGTGGGGCTCGCGATCGTGTCCGGCTTCCTGGTGATCACCTATTTCACCCGGAAGGGCTGCGGGCACGAGCGCACCGGGCCCACCGGTGGGAATCACGCGCCGGGGCTGCATCGCCGGGTCAAGGAGGTGCTCAGCGCGGCCGTGTTCAGCGGCGTGGGCACCGCGGCCGCGCTCTCCGTGCACCGCGCGGTTGAGGGCGCCACACTCGCCCTGACCACCTCGGCCGTCGTGGTGATCGCCCTCATGGTCCATTCCATCAGCGAGGGCCTCGCCCTGACCACCCTGCTCAATATGACCTCCCGGCGGCTGGCGCCGTGGCTGGTCGTCGCCTGTGTCAGCCCCGCCGCCGGCATCCTGATCGCCACCATCAGTCCTCTTCCGCCGCGGGTGGAGCCCATCCTGATCGGCGTGGTGGCGGGAGTGCTGCTCCGTACGGCGCTGGTGGGCCTGAAACTGGCCGCGATCCGGCAGGCGGACGGGCGACTGCCGCGGCGGCACGCGGTGAGCGCGATCGGCGTCGCGGGCACGGTGGCGGTCCTGATCGCCGCCGCCCAGGTGCTGCCCGGCGGCGGCGAACATCCCATCGCCGGGCAGATGATGATCCGTCTGCCCCAGCCGGTGCCGACTCCGACTCCGACCGCGACTCCCTTCTCCCCGGTCAGCAGGGAACACCTGCGCGCCGCCGTCGCCACGGGCTATCTGAGCCTGTCGGAGGTGTTCGCGCGCACCGACGACCTGACCAGGGGGACGCACATCGGGTGGCTGCTGCGCACCCTGCCCGGTCACCGGCCGGACGACGTCAAGAAGTTGCTCGCCGCCGACGACATCCCGCCCGATCGCAGGCTCGGCGACCTGTCGGACCGGCACCGGGCGTACCTGCTGGAAGTCATCTCCACCCCGCGAAAGGCTCGGTGAACGATCCCATGACCGACACAACGCTGACCGCCGACGACGTCCGCGCCAAGGTGTTCACGACCGGGCGGCTCCGGGAGGGCTACGACCTCGCCGAAGTCGACGTCTTCCTGAACGAGGTGGCGGCCAGCCTGCGCCGCCTGCACCAGGAGAACGCCCACCTGAAAGGCCTCGTCGCCGATCCGAAGACGGCGACGCTGCTGATCGTCAACGCGCGGGAGCAGGCGGAGACGATCATCGCGGAGGCCCAGGACCGCGCACGCGCCCTCGAAGAGGAGACGCGCGAGCGCCTGCGCAGGGCCACCGACATCCTCGCCGAGGCCCACACGGCCGGAGTCCGGGAACTCGACCGCTGGCGCACCGGCCTCGAAGATCAGCTCACCCAGATCAAGGACGCGGTGGCCACGTCGTGACGTTGAGTAGGGGGTTACTCAAGGCGTACGACCGGTGACGGGGAGAGGATGGCCAGGTCCGTGACGTGGAAAGGCGGAGCGATGGACGAGTTCGAGACACATCTGGCGCGTGCCGACGCGGGGCGCGCGCGGGCGGTGGCGGCTACCGAGTCGCCGTTCACGATCGAGGTGCGGTTCCTGGGGGGTCTGAGCGAGACCCAGAAGGCGGCGTTCGCGGCCGCGGCCGACCGGTGGGCGCGCATGATCGTCGGAGATCTGCCCGATGTCGGCATTCCCGACGTGCCGGAACTGCCCGAGGGCCTCACCCCCGGGGAGGCCATCGACGACATCGTGATCCTGGCCCAGGGCGCCAAGATCGACGGTGCGGGAACGCCGGAGGGCAACATCCTGGGGCAGGCGCGGCCGATTCTCGTGCGGACGGGCAGCCGTATCCCGGCGGTCGGCACGATGACCTTCGACAGTTTCGACCTGGACCGGATGGAACAGTCGGGGCTCCTGCACGATGTGATCGCGCACGAGATGGGGCACGCGCTGGGACTCGGCGGGGGGATCTGGCAGGAACTGCACCTCGTGGAAGGGCTCGGCACCACCGACCCGGTCTTCACGGGCGCGGGGGCCCGTGAGGCGTTCTCGCTCCTGCTCGGCAGTGCGGAACCGCACGTCGTCCCGGTGGAGAACGTGGGCGGTCCCGGCAGCGCCGGCTCGCACTGGCGGGAGTCGGTGTTCGGCGCCGAGCTCATGACCAGCAGGGTCGGCACCGGTCTCGGCAACCCGCTGAGCCGTCTCACGGTGGCGGCGCTCGGGGACATGGGCTACCAGGTGGACATGGCGGCGGCGGAACCGTATGTACTGCCGTCTCCGCTGTTCCTGGCCGAGATGCGCGCGGCGGCTCTGGACTCCACCCTGTTCTGCGGCGTATCTCAGGAGGAGCTGCCCGGGCTCATCTGACCAGGCACCATGGAGGGATGCGGATCGGCGTATTCCTCATCGCGGCGGGATCTGCCCGGCGTCCGCCGGGACAGGTCCTGCGGGACACCGTGGAGGCGATCGTCGCCGCTGAGGAGGCCGGGTTCGACGACGCGTGGATCGCGGAGCACCACTTCATGTCGTACGGGGTGTGCCCGTCCGCGATCACGCTGGCGGCGATGGCCCTGGGCCGTACCGAGCGGATCGGGGTCGGGACGGCGGTGAGCGTGCTGTCCACGGCGCATCCGGTGGCGCTGGCCGAGCAGGCGGCCATGCTGCACCATCTGTCCGGCGGTCGTTTCACGCTGGGCGTGGGGCGGGGCGGGCCGTGGGTGGACCTGGAGGTGTTCGGGGCGGATCTGGACAGGTGGGAACGGGGGTTTCCGGAAGCTCTTGATCTGCTGTGCCGGGCGCTGAGCGAGCCTTCGGTGGCGGCGAGCGGTGAGTTCTTCCGGTTCCGCGAGGTGGCGATGGTGCCGTCGGCGCGGATGCGGCCGGTGGTGGCCAGGGCTTCGGAGCGTACGACCCGGGTGGCCGCGGAGCGGGGCTTGGGCATGCTGCTGGGGATGGAGCTTGACGATGCGGCCAAGGCACTGATTCTGGCCGAATATGCGGATATAACCCCCATAGACGCCCCGCACATGGCCGCGGCGGTCGCTTTCGTGGGTGATTCGACAAAGAAGACCCAGGACGAACTGAGAGCCCAGCTCCCCCTGTGGCTCGAACCCGGCATAGCCGGATATGTACGCGTAGACGGCCAGCCCAGGCAACCCCGCGACCTGGATGAATACGTAAATTTCCTGACCCGCGTGCACCCCGTCGGTGACGCCGATCATTGCGTGGAAACGCTCAGAACCACCCACGAGACGACCGGCCTCCGCCATCTCATCCTCATGGTGGAAGGCATAGGGGATCACCGCCGCACCCTGGAGAACATCCGCCGCCTGGGCGCGGAAGTCCTCCCCCGGCTCAGAAACTGATCAGCGCTACTTGCCCTGCTCCGGCATGGCGATCGGCACCCGGGTCCCCGCCTGCTTGGCCTCGGCCATGCCGACGCAGATCTCCAGGATGCCCTTGTCGTAGGTTGCGGTGACCTCGTCCTCCCTCGCCCCTGTGGGCAGGGTGATCGACCGGTTCATGCTGCCGTAGCGGAATTCGCTGCGGCCGCCTTCCTTCTCCTCCTGGTGGCGCTCCGCGTGGATGGTCAGCATGCCGCCGCCGACGGTCACCTCGACGTCCTTGGCCGGGTCCACGCCGGGGAGTTCGCACCGAAGCACATATTGGCCGTCCCGGACGAAGTCCTCGAACCGCAGCGACTGGCCCATCGGGCGCAGGCTGAGGAGCGGCGATTCCAGCATGTCGAAGATCTCCGGGAAGAAGCCCCGATCGCGGCGCATCATCATGCCCATGGCGTTCACCTCCGTGTCGCTTTCTTCCAGCTCAGTCCGGACGTGACCGCGAGGGTAGGGGCAGAAGTCCCTAATGCCCGTCGAAGGCGCGCTCCATCTCGTCCAGCACACGTTCGATGACCTCGCCCGGGCGGCCGGGCTGCCCGTCCTGAACCCACAGGCGCATGGCGATGCGTACGGAGGCGAGGAAGGCGGTGGCCAGAACGTGGGCGCGGATCGGGCCCGCTCCGTCGCGTTCGGCCACGACCGCGGCCAGATCACGTTCCAGGGCGGCGTGATTGCCCAGCTGGACGGCCAGCAGGCCGGGATGGGTGAGGGCCAGCCTGGTGCGGATCGCCCATTCGCTGACGGTGTGCTCGTCCCGGTCGGCCATGGTGGCGACGACCGCGCGCATCGCCGCCCAGGCGGACTCCCCGGAGGGGCGCTCGTGGATGGCGGCGAGCAGGGCGCGCATCTGCTGGCCGTCCGCGTAGAGCAGGGCGTCTTCCTTGCCGGTGAAGTAGTTCGAGAACGATCTGCGCGAGATGCCCGCCGCCTCGGTGATCTCGTCGATCGTGACGTTGTCGATGCCGCGCTCGATGGTGAGCCGCATCGCCGCGTCATGCACAGCCTGCCTGGTGGCGGCCTTCTTACGTTCGCGAAGCCCTTGCGCCATCACGATCACCACCTCCACGAGTAAATATACCTACATCGCAGGCATACTTGCCACATAGGCATTTTTGCCGGAAAGGCAGGTAGTGTGGCTCGTACGTTCACGCAACGGGAGGATGCGATGATCGACACATCCGGGACGAACATGGTGCGGTTTCCCTTCCGCCCCCGACACGGAGACCCTCTGACGCCGCACGCGGTCTCCTTCCCCGACGGGATCGGGCAGGTGGAGCTGCCCACCGGCCAGATCGCCTGGCTGGTCAGCCGGCACGAGTACGTGCGCCAGGTGCTCCGCAGCCCGGACTTCTCCAGCGATTTCACCAAACCGGGGTTCCCGATGATCCGGGCCCTGCCGCAGCTGCCCGACGGGCCGCCGCCGGGCATGTTCATCCGCATGGACGGGCTCGACCACGCCCGGCTCCGGCGCATGCTCGTCCCGGAGTTCATGATCAGGCAGATTCGCACGCTGGAACCGCTGATCAGGGAAACCGTCGTCGGTGCGCTGGACGCCATGCGAGCGGCCGGGCCGCCCGCCGACCTCGTCGAGTCGTTCGCGCTGCCCGTGCCGTCGATGGTGATCTGTCATCTGCTCGGTGTGCCGTACAGCGATCACACGTTCTTCCAGGAGCGCAGCCGCATCATGCTGGCGTGGTCGACCCCGCCGCAGGCGGCCTTGGCCGCGCGGGACGAGATCCGCGACTACCTCGACAAGCTGGTACGGCAGCGGGACGGCGGCGAGGACCTGATCAGCCGTTTGGCCGCCGAGCGGGTGGCCACCGGCGAGATGACCATGGAGGAGCTGGCAGGGGCGGCGCTGCTGCTCCTGGTCGCCGGGCACGAGACCACCTCGAACATGATCGGCCTGAGCACGCTGGCGCTCCTGCAGAATCCCAGGCAGATGCGCAGGCTCCGGGAGCAGCCCGAGTCGATGGCCGACGCGGTGGAAGAGCTGCTGCGCTACCTGAGCATCGTGCGGACCGGCCTCACCCGGGCGGCCGTGGCCGACACCGAGATCGGCGGCCAGGTCATCAAGGCCGGGGAGGGCGTGATCGCGCTGCTGTCCGGCGCCAACCACGACACCGCCGTCTTCGCCGACCCCGGCGACCTCGACCTGACCCGCGGCTCCCACCAGCACATGGCCTTCGGCTTCGGCGTGCACCAGTGCCTAGGCCAGCCGCTGGCGCGCGCCGAACTACGCATCGCCCTCACCGAACTCCTCACCCGCCTACCCGGCCTCGCCCTCGCCGTCGACCCAGCCGAGATCGAGTACCGCGACGCCCTCATCTTCGGTGCCCACCGCCTGCCGGTGACCTGGTGAACGCCATCTCCGTGCCAGCACTGATGCCGGATCCGCGCGCGGATGCGACCATCGATCCGTGGCCCGGAGTGTGCTGATCGTCGACGACCATGACGGATTCCGTTCCTCGGCTCGGGCGCTGCTCGAGGCGGGCGGTTTCGTCGTCGCCGGTGACGCGGCGACCGGCGCGGAGGCCGTCGCCGCCGCCGACCGGCTCCATCCCGACGTGGTCCTGCTCGACATCCAGCTGCCCGACCTGGACGGCTTCGCGGTGGCCGCACGCCTCACTGGGCTGGCGGATCCACCGGTGGTCGTGCTCGTGTCAAGCCGGGACGCCGTGACGTACGGCCCTCGGCTGCGGGGAGCCCGTTTTCTCCCCAAGCACGAACTGTCCGGTGCGGCGCTCAGCGATCTTCTCGGGTGACGGCGTGCGGGCGCCGATCCTGGTCCTGGCGGTCGTGGCGGGTCTCGCGTCGGAGTGGGTGGCCTACCGCTGGGAGCAGCCCGGACAGTGGATTCCCGACCTATTGACCGGCCTTGTGCTCGTCGGCTCTGGTCTGTACGCGCGCAAAGCCCCGGGCACGCTGCTCATCGCGACCGGATTCGCCTGGTTCGCCGGGAATCTGGACCCGGCCTTGTGGTACTGGCACCGGGGGCCGTTGATCCACCTGCTGCTCATGTTCCCGGGCTGGCGGCCCACGACCCGGCTCGGCTGGGCGGCGGTCGGGACCGGCTACGTGGCCGCCGTCGTCCAGCCCGTCTGGAACACGGATCTGGCCGCCGTCGCCCTCGTCTCAGCGCTGCTCGTCGCCGGGGGCACACGGCGGGCGACCATCGCCTTCGCCCTCGCCGTGTACGGCGGCGCCGCCAGCCGCCTCGTCTTCCCCGCCGGGGAGGTCGCCTTCCCCGCGGCCCTCGGCTACCAGGCAGTCCTGTGCGGCATCGCGATCACCCTGGCCTGGACGCTCCGGCGGCCCGGCCACGAAGCGGTCACCGACCAGGTCATCGAGCTCGCCCGGCCGGGCTCCCTGCGCGCCGCGCTGGCTGAGACCCTTGGCGACCCCGACCTGCGGGTCGGCTTCTGGCGGGACGGCCGCTACTTCGACGAACGCGGGGTCCCGATCGCGCTCCCCGCCGGGGACCTGGCCACGACGTTCATCGGCGATGACGGCGAGCCCTTCGCCGTCATCGTGCACGATCGGGCCGTGCTCACCGGCACATCCATGATCGAGGCCGTGGGCACCGCCGCCAGGCTGACCGCCGTGAACGCCGCGCTTCAGGCGGAGGTGCGTGCGCAGGCCGCCGAACTGGCGGCCTCCCGGCGGCGGCTCATGGTGGCCGCCGACGAGGAACGCCGCCACCTCGCCGAGCGCCTGCAGGAGGGTCCCGTGCGGCACCTCACCGGCCTGCTCGACACCCTCAAACCAGGCAAAGCGGCCGAACACCTGGCGAACACCCTCCAGGAGCTGGACGACCTCGCGCACGGCCTGCATCCGCGCGAGCTCCACGGCGGCCTCGTGCCCGCCTTGGCCGCGCTCGCCGCGCGTTCCCCGGTGCCGGTACGGCTGAACGTGTCCCCTGATCCTCTCCCGGCGGACGCGCCGGCACGCCTGAACACGTCCCCGCAACCACTCCCGGCGGACATCGAGGCAGCCGTCTACTTCGTGTGCGCCGAGGCCCTGGCCAACGTCGCCAAGCACGCCGCCGCCTCGACGGCCTCCATCACGCTCACGCGACACGACGCGGAACTCTCCTTGAGCGTGCGCGACGACGGTGTCGGCGGCGCCGATCCCGCTCAGGGCAGCGGCCTGCGCGGACTGTCGGATCGGGTCGAGACGTTCGGCGGCCGCCTCACCGTCGACTCCGCGCCGGGCAACGGAACGCGGCTCGTCGCCGAGATCCCCCTCGGCGACGAGCCGCGCTGAAAGCATCAGCCGATCTTCTTCCACGGTTCGCTGCCGAACAGCACGTACATGAGCGACTCCTCCCCAGACTGGCCCGCCTCCACGTCGACGAACCTGAGCTCGCCGCCGTCGAACCGCCACCCGGCGGAGAACAGATCGCCGCCCGCGGTGCCGCACAGGACCTCGCGGAAGGAGAGCACGACCTTGCCGCCGGTGACCGTGTAAGGGCCATAGCAGTCCGTGCTGTCCGGGCTTCCGCCGACGTGGTGGCGCCAGGTGCCCGCTTTGAAGGTCAGGGTGGAAATGCCCGAGTTGTCGCGCGCCCAGGCGGGATTCACCTTGTAGTCGAGGAACCGTCGCATCGGAATCTCCGCCCGGTAGACCCCTTCGGGGAACTTCGCCGACGCGCTGCTCTTCGCGAGCGTCCCCGTGCTCTTCCTGCCGTCGCAGGGGATGGCGATTTGCGCCGCCGGGACGTTCTTCTTCAGCTCGCGTATACGCTCGATCATCCCCTTGACCTGGGGGTCCTTCTCCAGCATCGCGTAGACCGGCTGAGCCGCCCGTTCCAGAGCGGCGATGTCGCCGTCCTCCGCGTAGACGACCGCTCCGCCGTACGAGCAGAACGCCCGGCCCGCCTCGATCTCCGAGGGGCGGTGGGATCGGACCCAGACGGCGGTCGACGCCGCTGCTTCCGTCACTGCGGCGCGCTGCCGATCGGACAGGCCGTCCAGCACCGAGGACCGGATGACAAGCGTGTTCACCTTGGGGAAGAACGTCACGTTGGCGGCGGCCACGCTCGCGGGCAGCGAGGACGGCGCCCAAATGTAGGAGGATTCCATCCCGGCCAGGGACTTGGCGGCGATCGCCTGTCCCATCGCGTCGCCCGGCAGGTCGGCGGGTTCCGCGCCGAACGCCCGGAAGAGCGCGTAGGCGGTGTCGGAATGCGGGGCACGGAACGTCTTCCCGGCGAAGTCCGCGGGTGAGGTGAGCGGGCCGTTCACGCCGAACGGGTGCCGCAACCCGTCGGGAAGAGGGCCAGACCGGTCAGACCGGCTTCGGTCAGGCCACCGAGCATCTGCGCGGCCAGGGCGTCGTCGGCGAGGATCCGGTCCACCAGATAGTCGCTCGTGACGAGGAACGGAGCGTGTAGCGCGCTCATGGTGGTGATGCCCTCGGTGTCCCACGCGCGGGCCGGGATCAGCCCCATGTCGAGCTCTCCTCCGGTGACCAGCCGCGCCACGGCCTGGTCCCACTGGGTCACCGGCCCGGCCGCGTTCCACTTCGGCTGAACACGCACCGTGCCGCCGGATTTCGCCTGGACCAGCCGCGCGAACTCCTCGACGGCGTCGGCCCCGGGCAGCCCCGGCTTGTCGTCGGTCCCCAGTGTCAGCGTGGTGACGGCGGGCCCCGGGCCGCTCTTCCCACCCTGCGTCGTGCTCGCGCAGGCCACCACGATCGCGGCCGTCGCGGCGAGGACCACGACGTTTCTCAGTCTCATGACCACCCTCCCTTGACGTCAGCATCGACGCTAGGCCGGGCTGCCCGCCATTCCATCGCGACCAGCACGGCCACCGGGAGCCGCGGCCTACGTGCTAGCCGCAATGGCGGATCCCCACCACCGCGAGAGAATAGGCGCCGTGCGGGTCACATCCTTGGCCGTACCGCTCACTGCGGTCGGGTACGGCTTCGCGACGGTCGCGGTGCTCGCCGATGTGGACCCGGAAACCCGGTATCCAGTCGCGGTGACCGTTGTGACGGCCCTCTTCCTGTTCGCGGCCGGTGCCGTCAGCCGGCGAGGAGCCGCGTACGCCGCCGGGTTGTGCTGGCTGGCGCCGATCTGGATCGCCGGAGGCCCGTCCTGGGCCAGGAGCGCCGCGATGGTCGCGGTTCCCTTCCTGCTCCCCGCCACCGCCCACCTGACGCTGCGACGGCCCCCGATCACGGCCTACACGATCACCGCGCTGCTGGCCGTGGGCCACACGCTCGTGTACGACCCGTTCTACGACCCCGATTGCTGGCGACTCTGCGACAACATCCTCCCGGCGTTCCCAAACCAGACGGCGGCCGAGTGGCTGAGCACCTCCTGGGCCGCCTTCGCGGTGGTGTTCGGCGTCGCGGCGACCACACGCGCCATCCAGGACCACCGGCGGATGACGCCCGTCGCCCGTCGCGTGCGCGGGCTCCCCCTGCTGCCCGGCTCTGTGGCGACGGCGACGTTCGCCCTCTACGGCACGGCGCTGCTCCTCGGCCCGGCCGAACGCCCGGACAACCCCCTCTACCTCGCGATCTTCTTCGCCCAAGCCGCCGCGCTCAGCTGCCTCGCCGCGGCCGTCATCTGGACGACCGTCGCGGGATGGCTCAGGCGGGCCGCGGTGGGACGCCTGGCCGACGACCTCGGCTCCGCGTCCCTGCAGGCGGCCCTCGGCCGGGTGACCGGCGACCCGTCCCTCACCGTCGCCTACTGGCTGCCCAGTTACGGACGCTACGTGGACAGCCGAGGCACCGAAGTTCCCGCCGAACCGGAGCAGGGACAAGCGGTGACCTCCATCGTCAGGGAGGGCCGGCCCGTGGCGCTGATCGCGCACGACCCCGGCAGCCGGGAACTCACCGAGCGCATCGGCCCGGCGGCCCGGCTCGCCATCGACAACGAGCGGCTGCGCGCGGAGGTGCTGGCCCAGATCGCGGACCTGCGTGCCTCCCGGACCCGCGTCGTGGCGGCGGGCGACGACGCGCGCCGCAGACTCGAACGCGACCTGCACGACGGCGCGCAACAGCGCCTGCTCGCGGTGGCCTTCGAGCTCAGGCTCGCCGGGGATCCCGCGGTCGACATGGTGCTCCAGGCGCTGGGGGAACTCCGGGAGCTGGCCCACGGAATCTTCCCCGTCATCCTCGAGGAGACCGGAATCGAGGGCGCGTTGTGGTCGCTCGCCGACCGGGCGCCGTTCCCGGTCGAGATCTCCGAACTCCCCGGCGTACGCTTCCCGCCCGCCGTCGAGCGGGCCGTCTACCTGATCACGGATTACTCGGCGCGATCGGCCACCGGACCGCTGAACGTGCGCGTGGAAGCCCGGGAAGACGTTCTCACCCTGGAGGTGACGGGAGCCGTCCCCCGCCTGCCCGGCCACCTCGGCGACCGTGCGGGCGCTCTCGGCGGCCGGGTGACCGCGACCGCCGATCACCTCCGCGTGGAGATTCCCCTCGCCGGGGCTACGATGTGAGCCCAAATGTGAGCGGAGACCTCATGCGCGTGGTGGTGGCGGATGACTCGCTGCTGACGCGGGCGGGCGTGGCGTACCTCCTCAAGCAGTCCGGCTACACCGTGGCCGCGGAGGTGGACGACGCCGGCACGCTGCTGACGGCCGTGCGCGCGGAGGAACCCGACCTGGTCGTGGTCGACATCCGGATGCCCCCGACCCACACCGACGAGGGGCTGGTCGCCGCCGAACGGATCAGGGCCGACCATCCGCGCGTCGGCGTGCTCGTGCTCTCGCAGTACGTCGAGCCCGCCTACGCGATGCGCCTCCTGCGTGACCATCCGGAACGCGTCGGCTACCTGCTCAAGGAACGCGTCTTCGACCAGGCCGTCCTGGTCGACGCGCTCCGCCGCCTCGCCGACGGTGAGACGGTCGTCGACCCCACGATCGTCTCCCGGCTCCTGGGCAGGCAGCGCGCGAAGGACCCCCTCGCGGCCCTGACCGCCCGCGAGCGCGAGGTGCTCGCCCTGCTCGCGGAGGGCCTGTCGAACAAGGCCATCGCCGCCCGCCTGACCATCACGGAACGCACCGTCGAGGCGCACGTGGCGCAGATCTTCGGCAAGCTGGGCCTGCTCGACGACCCGAGCTCGCATCGCCGGGTCCTCGCCGTCCTCGCCTTCGTCCGCTCGGGCGGCTGAGTTCACCATCGCGGGTTCATGTCACACCTTGGCCTCAACTTTCCTTCGGCCTTTTGACTCGGGGTGTCAATCCCGAAATATGTGCTGCGCGGCAGATGCGTACCGATCTGTTTGCTTATGTTCTCCTGCCCACAGGGAGGTGGCAGTTGAAACGTCTTCTCGCCCTCACCGCCGTCGTCGCGTTAGGCGCGGCGGCTCTGACGGCGCCGGCTCAGGCGGCACCCTCGTCGGCCGAGCCCGCGACCAGCAAGGAGTATGTGGTCCTTTACAAGGAGGGAGCCAGCGCGGCCGATGCCCAAAAGGCGATCCAGGCGGCCGGCGGCACCATCGTGAAGGTCAACACCGCGGTCGGGCTGGCCACGGTCAGCACCACCAACGCCGGCTTCGTCGACGCGATCAAGAGCAACCCGGCCATCGACGGGGTCGCCGGTAACCGGGTCATCGGCGCGGCCCCGGAAAGCGCCCGAGTCAAGGCCGACGTCCGCAAGGCCATCGAGGCCAAGGCCGTCGAGAAGGAAGGCCGGGGCCACGGCAAGTTCCCCAAGTGGAACCACAAGCCGTCCGCCGAGCCGCTGGACGACCTGCAGTGGGACCTCGACCAGATGAAGGCCAACGAGGCGCACAAGTACGAGAAGGGCGACAAGCGCGTGCTCGTCGGCATTCTCGACACCGGCGTCGACGGCACCCACCCTGACATCGCCCCCAACTTCAGCAACGCCCTCAGCCGCAACTTCACCGTCGACATCCCCACCGACGCCAACGGTGACCGGATCGACGGGCCGTGCGCCGAGGAGCCCGACGCCTCCTGCAACGACCCGGCCAACGTGGACGAGGACGGGCACGGCACCCACGTCGCCTCCTCGATCGCCTCGCCGTTGAACAAGCTGGGCGTGGCGGGCGTGGCCCCCAACGTCACGATCGTCAACATCCGGGCCGGCCAGGACTCGGGCTACTTCTTCCTGCAGCCCTCGGTGGACGCGCTCACCTACGCCGGTGACATCGGCATCGATGTGGTCAACATGAGCTACTACATCGACCCGTGGCTGTTCAACTGCGTCGACAACGCGGCGGACTCGGCGGAGGACCAGCTGGAGCAGGCCACCATCATCAAGGCCACCCAGCGGGCGCTCAACTACGCGCACCGCAAGGGCGTGACCCTGATCGCGGCGGCCGGGAACGGCGCCACCGACTACACCAAGACGCTGACCGACGCCTCCTCGCCGGACTTCGCCAGCACGCCTGGCGAGGCGCCGCGCAGCCGGACGATCCCGCCGAGCTGCATCTCGATGCCGAGCGAGGGCGACCACGTGGTGCCGGTCTCCTCCACCGGCATCAGCACCCGCAAGTCGTACTACTCCGACTACGGCAACGGGTACGTGGCCGTGGCCGCGCCCGGCGGCGACGTCTACGACACGCCGGGCAACACCCGGGACATCACCAAGGCGACACTCTCGGCGTATCCGGAATCGCTGGCCCGCGCCAACGGGGAGATCGACGAGAACGGCGACCCGACGGTCGAGTATGTGGTGAAGGACTGCCGGGGCAGCGTCTGCGCGTACTACCAGTACCTGCAGGGCACCTCGATGGCCTCGCCCCGCGCGGTCGGCGTGGCGGCGCTGATCGTCAGCAAGTACGGCCGCAACGGCCGGGGCGGCTTCGGCATGGACCCGGACGACGTGGAACGCGTGCTCAAGGCCACCGCCACCGACACCCGGTGCCCGGCCGGCGGCAGCTACACCTACACCCGTCACCTGCCGAGCGGCGCCACCGTGACCGCGACGCACACCTGTGAGGGCGGGAAGAGCAACAACGGCTTCTACGGTCAGGGCATCGTCAACGCCCTGCGCGCCGTAGGCCACTGAACCCGAAAGAGGCCCGCTCCCCAGCCAGGGGGGCGGGCCTCTTTCGTACGCTCAGGCGCTGAGCAGCTTGCGGATGCGGGCGGCGCCCACGGCCAGGAGCAGCGTCGGCAGCCGAGGGCCGGTGTCGCGGCCGACCAGCAGGTGGTAGAGGAGCGCGAAGAACGTCCGCTGGGCCACCTTGATCTCCGGCGTGGGGGACGCGTCCAGGGTGAGTCCCTGCTGGAGCTTGGGCACGCCGTACACCAGCTCGGTGAGACCCTCCAGGGACCAGTGCGCGTCCAGGCCCTCCAGCAGCAGGCGCAGCATGTTCCGCTCGGTGTCGCCGAGCCCGGCCAGCAGGGCGGTGTCGGGCTCCTCGCGCACCTGGGTGCGCTGGTCGGCGTCCATCTTCGTCTCCACCCACGCCTGCGCGCGGTCCAGCCGCGGCCGGACCTCCGCCAGCGCGGAGACCGGGTCGGCGGGGTCGAGGTCGCGCAGGATGCGCAGAATCTGCTCCTCGTGGCCGGTGGTCACGTCGACGATCGAGGCGAGCGTCCGGTACGGCACCGGCCGGGGCGTAACCGGCAGCTCGCCGGTGGCCGTGCGGGAGGCGCGGCCGAAGGCGGCCACGTCGGCGGGGGGCGCCGAGCCGTCCCCGATCTTGCGGCCGAGGGTGTCCCACTCGTCGTAGAGCCGGTAGATCTCCTGGTCGAAGGCGATCTTGAAGGACTGGTTGGGGCGGCGGCGCGCGTAGAGCCAGCGCAGGACCGGCGCCTCCATGATCTCCAGCGCGTCGGCCGGGGTCGGCACCGCGCCCCGGGAGCTGCTCATCTTGGCCATGCCGCTGATGCCGACGAACGCGTACATCGGGCCGATGGGCGGGTCCTGGCCGAACACCTCGCGGACGAGCTGGCCGCCGACCACGAACGAGGAGCCGGGCGAGCTGTGGTCCACGCCGGACGGCTCGAAGACCACGCCCTCATAGGCCCAGCGCATCGGCCAGTCGACCTTCCACACCAGCTTGCCCCGGTTGTGCTCCGACAGCCGCACGGTCTCGGCGTGCCCCTCGGCGCAGACGTAGGACAGCTCGGTGGTCTCGTCGTCGTACGACGTCACCGTGGTGGTGTCTTTGTCGCAGAACGAGCAGTACGGCTTATAGGGGAAATATCCCGCCGCGGTGGCGCCGTCGTCCTCCGTGGCCGCGCCGGAGCCCTCGGCCGCGGCCAGCGCCGCCTCCTCGTCGGCCCCCTGCCGCGCTACCGCGCCCGGCTTGGCCTTCGTGCGATACCGCCCCAGGACGGCGTCGATGCGCCCGCGCTCCCGCATCGCCAGCAGGATCTGGTCCCGGTAGGCGCCGGAGGTGTAGCGCTCGGTCTGGCTGATGCCGTGCACCTCGATGCCGAGTTCCTTCATCGCCGCCACCATCGGGGCCTTGAAGTGCTCGGCCCAGGTCGCGTACGGACTGCCGGTCGGCGCCGGAACCGTGGTCAGCGGCTTGCCGATGTGCTCAGCCCAGGACGGGTCGACACCGGCGGGAACCTTGCGGAACCGGTCGTAGTCATCCCAGGACAGCAGGTGCACGCAGTCGTAGCCCCGGCGGCGGATCTCGTCGGCCACCAGGTGCGGCGTCATCACCTCGCGCAGGTTGCCCAGGTGGATCGGACCCGACGGGCTGAGACCGGAGGCGCAGACGATGGGTTTGCCGGACCCCCGGCGCTCCGCTTCCGCGATGACCTCGTCCGCGAAGCGAGAAACCCAGTCGACCTCGTTACGCTCAGCCACGATCGAATAGTCCTTCCAGGAACCGTCCCATGATGTACGGCCAAGCCTACCGGGACCGCCCACCACCCCCTGGCCATGATCAGGACGGCAGCCCTAACTTGATCGTGGTGTTCGTTATGGAGGCGTGGGCCCGGGATATCGCCGTGGAGATCGCCGCAGCCGGCCGGCCGAGATCGATGGTGGCGGCGGCCGTGTCGAGGAGGGCTTCGGCGATGCGAAGGTCGGCGGTGAGCTCGCTGAGCCGTTCGGGGACGGGTGCGGGAAGCCAGGGGACATGTTCGGACCAGGTTCGAGTGGCCTCGGTCAGCATGCGTTTGGCGATGCCCAAGTCGATCGCGGCATTGAGAAGCGGGGCGAGGGGGCCCGGCCGCGTGGGTGGGTGATCGGCGGGCCATCGTCCGGCCAGGACGTCCTCGAAGGGGCCGCCGCACGCGCGGAGGGATTCGACGGTGAGGGTGTGGGCGCGGTAGCGCTGGGCCAGGGCGGGGTCGGCTGTCGCGAGGGTGAGCAGGACCTTTGTCAGGATGCGTACGCTCACGTCGGCCCCGCCGGATGAGCGCGGGACTCTGATCGCGAGCAGGCCGCTGGCCTGGAGCGCGGCGTCGTTCAGCGTGAGGGCGCGGGCCACGGCGAGGGCCTCGAAGCCGTCAGCGAGCACGGGAACAGCGCGGCGAAGGGACAGGGCCATGGTCCACCTCCTGAGGAATTTCATGTATATCAGGTAGGCAATGCCATAAAAAGCCTGTTGACGGCAAAACCCTTATTTCCTACAGTCTAAGTAGGTAATGAGAGCCGACGCCAAGCCCCGGCTGGTCGGCCGGCAACCCCCGCGCTCGCATGGGGTGCCCCGGGGAAACCTGGCGGCGAGCGACCGCTTCGCCGCAAAGCGCGGGCCTCCGGGCTCATGGTCGTGGAGGCCCGCTCCGGCGTGCCTCCCGGAGAAGGTGATCTCCTTGTCGCTCAACCGCCGCCTCGCCATCCCGGTGCTGACAGCACTGCTAGCTCTCACCGCCTGTGGAACCTCGGCCAGCCCGGCCACCCCGGCGGCCCAGGCCCCGGCGGGCGCGCCCGCCAGTGGCGGAACGCTCGTCTTCGGCGTCAACACCGAGCCGATCAACCTGGATCCGCACGCCAGCCCGCAGGACGTGACCGGCCTGTTCACCCGTCCCGTGCTCGACTCGCTGGTGGCGCTCGACGACAAGGGCGGCATCCATCCGTGGCTGGCCACCTCGTGGGAGATCTCCGAGGACGGGAAGACCTACACCTTCACGCTGCGCGAGGGGGTGAAGTTCAGCGACGGCGGCGTCTTCGACGCGGCGGCGGTCAAGGCCAACCTGGACCACATCGTCGATCCGAAGACCAAGTCGCAGCTGGCCGCCGCCGCCTTCGGGCCGTACGAGGGCACCAAGGTGATCGACGCGCGGACCGTGGAGGTGTCGTTCAGCAAGCCGTACTCGCCGTTCCTGGCGGCGCTGGCCACCGCGTACTTCGGGATCCAGTCGCCGAAGGCGCTGGCCGAGGGGCCGGAGGCGCTGGCCAAGAAGGTGGTGGGGACCGGGCCGTTCGTCATCGACGCCTTCGTGCCTCACCAGGGCATCACCTATCACCGCAACCCGGACTACGACTGGGCTCCGGAGGGCGCCAAGCACGCCGGTCCCGCGTACCTGGAGAAGCTGGAGATCAAGGTGCTCACCGAGGACGCGGTCCGGCTGGGCGCGCTCACCAGCGGGCAGATCGACGCGATCGCCAGCGTGCCGCCGGTCAACGTCAAGCAGGTGGAGGCCGATCCCAAGCTGGCCATCGTGCGCAAGCAGGCGCCGGGCGGCAACTACAACTACTACCCGAACACCGCCTCGGGGGTTTTCGCCGACCAGAAGGTCCGGCAGGCGTTCCGGGACGGCATCGACTTCGCGACCATCGTCGGCAAGCTCTATTTCGGCACCTTCGACGCGGCGTTCAGCCCGGTCTCCCCGGCCACCCAGGGCTACGACGCGGCGACCGAGTCCCAGTGGCGTTACAACCCGGAGGGCGCGGCGAAGCTGCTGGACGAGGCGGGCTGGACGGGCAAGGACGCCGAGGGGTACCGCACCAAGGACGGCGCGCGGCTGACCGTGCGCTGGCCGTTCCTGAAGTCGTTCGCCCGGGAGCAGCGCGGCACGCTCGCCGAGCAGATCCAGGCCGAGGCGAAGAAGATCGGCTTCGAGGTGGTCTTCACCGACGTGACGGCGACGGACTTCGCGCCCAAGGCCATCGCCGGTGACTACGACCTGGTCGACTTCAGCTGGCAGCGCGCGGACGGGGACACGCTGCGCAACCTGTTCGCCATCTCCAACATCCCGAGCGGCACGTTCTTCGGGCAGAACCTGGCCCGCTACGACGACGCCGAGGTGGACGGCTGGCTGAGCGACTCGCTGGCCACCACGGACCTGGCCGAGCGGGCCGCCCTGTACGCCAAGGTCCAGCAGAAGGTGAACGCCGACGCGGCGGTCTTCCCCGTGTACGTCTTCAACTACCTGCTGGGCGTGTCGAAGAACGTCCGGGACATCGGCTGGGAGCCGCAGGCGTACCCGACCTTCTACGACGCCTGGGTGTCCAAGGCATGATCCGGAGGATCCTGACCAGGATCGGCACCTCGGTGCTGGTGCTCTGGGGGGCGGTGACGGTCTCCTTCACCGCCCTGCACCTCACGCCGGGCAACGTGGTGGACGTCCTGATCGGCAGCTCGATCGTGACGCCCGAGGTGCGGGCGCAGATCATCGCCGACTACGGGCTCGACGCCCCGCTGTCCGTCCAGTACGCGACCTATCTGGGCCGGGTGCTGCGCGGGGACCTCGGGCAGTCCTACCAGCTGCACGAGTCGGTGGCGACGGCGATCGGCACCCAGCTGGGGCCCTCGATCCAGCTGGCCGGGGCCGCCCTGCTGGTGGCGGTGACGGCGGCCACGACGCTGGCGCTGCTCACCGCCCGCAGGAAACGCTGGATCCGGGGCCTGTCCTCGGGCCTGGAGCTGATCGGCGTCTCGATCCCGACCTTCTGGGCGGCGATCCTGCTGCTGACCGTCTTCTCCTTCCAGCTCGGCTGGTTCCCCGCGGTCGGCGACGACAGCGGCGCCAGCCTGGTGCTCCCGGTCATCGCGGTGGCCATCCCGATCACCACGATGCTCACCCAGATGATGCGGGAGAGCCTGGAGCTCACCCTGGAGGAGCCGTTCGTGCTGACCGCGCGCTCGCGCGGCATGTCCGATCTGGGAGTACGGCTCCGCCACGCGCTCCGGCACGCCCTGGTCCCGGCGGTGACGCTGCTCGGCTGGGTGATCGGCCTGCTGGTGGGCAGCATGGTGGCGGTCGAGCAGATCTTCTCCCGGCAGGGCCTCGGCCAGCTCACCCTGACCGCCGTGACCGGCAAGGACCTGCCGGTGGTGATGGGCGTGGTGCTGGTCACGGCCGTGCTGTACGTGGTGGTCAACATCTTGATCGACCTGCTCTACCTGGTGATCGACCCGCGGCTGCGGAGCGCCGCGTGAAGGCCCGCGTGGGGGTGGGCGCGGCGTCGGTGACGCTGGCCCTGATCACGCTGGCCGCGCTCGCTCCGGCCCTGCTGGTGGACGGCACCCCGGACCAGGCGGACGCGCTGGCCGCGCTGGAGGGCCCGAGCGCCGACCACCTGTTCGGCACGGACGCCAACGGCCGCGACGTGTTCACCCGCATCGTCTACGGGGCCGCGCCGTCGCTGCTGGCCGGGCTGGGCGCGACCGCGCTGGCGGTGGCGGTCGGCACGGCGCTGGGCCTGCTGGCGGCGCTCGGCGGCCGGGCGCTGGACGAGATCGTGATGCGCCTGGTGGAGGTGGTGCTGGCGCTGCCGACGCTGCTGCTCGCCCTGCTGGTGATCACCATCACCGGCCCGGGCACGGTCAACGTGATCCTCGCCATCGCCCTGTACACCGCGCCCAGCTACGCCCGCCTGGTCCGGGCCCAGACGATGGTGATCCGCAGGGCCGGTTTCGTGGAGGCGGCCACCTCGCTCGGCCTGAGCCAGGGCCGGATCATCCTGCGCCATGTGCTGCCGAACGCGTTCGCGCCGCTGCTGGTGCTGGCCACCATCGAGGTCGGTACGGCGCTGGTGGCCGCCGCCTCGCTCAGCTACCTGGGTCTCGGCCCGCAGCCGCCCGCGCCGGAGTGGGGCGCGATGCTCTCCGGCGGCCGGGATTACTTCTCCGTCGCGTGGTGGATCGCCATCTTCCCTGGCGTGGCGATCACCCTGACCGTGCTGTCCATCACGGTGGTCGGGCGGCACCTGCAACGGCTGGTCGAAGGGAGAACGTCATGACCGAACCGGTCGTCGAGGTCGCCGATCTGCATGTTTCGTTCGGCGCGCTGGAGGCGGTGCGGGGGGTGTCGTTCGCGGTGCACCCCGGGGAGTGCGTGGCGATCGTGGGCGAGTCCGGGTCGGGCAAGAGCGTCACCGCCCGCACCCTGCTCGGCCTGGCCGGCGAGGAGGCCCGGGTCAGGGCCGGCGCGCTGCGGGTGGAGGGCGTGGACGCCTCGGGCTTCTCCGAGCGGCAGTGGCGGTCGATCCGCGGGCGGCGCATCGGGTTCGTGCTCCAGGACGCGCTGGTCTCGCTCGACTCGCTCCGCCCGGTCGGCAAGGAGATCGCCGAGACGCTCCGCCTGCACCGCGCGGTCCCCCGCGCGGCCATCCCCGGGCGCGTCCTGGAGCTGCTCGACGAGGTCGGCGTGCCCGAGCCGGAGCGACGGGCCCGGCAGTACCCGCACGAGCTGTCCGGCGGGCTCCGCCAGCGGGCGCTGATCGCCTCGGCGATCGCCTGCCACCCCCGGCTGCTGATCGCCGACGAGCCGACCACCGCGCTGGACGTCACCGTGCAGGCGCAGATCCTGCGGCTGCTGGCCGAGCGGCGGCGCGGCGGCACCGCGCTGCTGCTGATCAGTCACGACCTGGCGGTGGTGGCCGAGCTGGCCGACCGCATCCTGGTCATGAAGGACGGCGTGGTGGTGGAGAGCGGCCCCGCCGGACGGGTGCTGCGCGAGCCGGAGCATCCGTACACGCGGGGCCTGCTGGCGGCGATCCCGACCGAGGAGTCCAAGGGCGCCCGCCTGTCGGCCACCACCGCTCCCGAGGTACGGCGTGTGCCCCCGGGCGAGGTGGTGATCGAGGCGCGCGACCTGGCCAAGTCCTTCAAGGGCCGGGTCGCCGTGGACGGCGTCTCGTTCGAGCTGCGCGCCGGGGAGACGCTGGGCATCGTCGGCGAGTCCGGCTCGGGCAAGACCACGACCGCCCGGCTGGTGCTCGGCCTGCTCGCCCCCGACCGGGGGTCCGTCGAGATCGACGGGCAGCCGTGGGCGGGGCTCACCGCCCGGCGGAAGCGGGAGCTGCGGCGGCACATCCAGGTCGTCTACCAGGATCCGCTCAGCTCCTTCGACCCCCGGTTCAGCGTGCGCCGCATCCTGGACGAGGCCCTCGACGTCGGCGGCGAACCCCGGGCCACCCGCCGCGACCGCGCGGTGGAGCTGCTCGAACAGGTCGGTCTTGACGCGAGCGTGCTGGAGCGGCGGCCGTTACGGCTGTCCGGCGGGCAGCGGCAGCGGGTGGCGATCGCCCGCGCGCTGGCCCCGCGCCCGCGCGTGATCGTCTGCGACGAGCCGGTGTCGGCCCTGGACGTGTCCATCCAGGCCCAGGTGCTGGACCTGCTCACCGACCTGCAGGCCGAGCTGGGCGTCGCCTACCTGTTCATCTCCCACCATCTCGGCGTCGTGCACCACGTCAGCGATCGGGTGCTGGTGATGAAGGACGGGCGGGTGGTCGAGTCCGGCGACGTCCGCCAGGTCCTCACCGCGCCCGCCGCCGACTACACCCGCGAACTACTGGCCGCCGTTCCCCGGCTCGACACCACCGCACCTCTGGTCAGGAGGGCTTCATGACCAAGCAGATCCATCTCGCCGCCCATTTTCCCGGCGTCAACAACACCACCGTCTGGTCCGATCCGCGCTCGGGCAGCCAGATCGACTTCGACTCCTTCCGGCATCTCGCCCAGACCGCCGAGCGCGGGAAGTTCGACTTCTTCTTCCTGGCCGAAGGGCTGCGGCTGCGCGAGATGAAGGGCCGCATCCACGACCTGGACGTGGTGGGCCGCCCCGAGTCGCTGACCGTGCTGGCGGCCCTGTCCGCCGTCACCACCCGTCTCGGTCTTGCGGCCACGGTCAACTCGACCTTCAACGAGCCGTACGAGGTGGCCCGCAGGCTGGCCTCGCTCGACCACCTGAGCGGCGGCAGGGCCGCCTGGAACGTCGTGACCAGCTGGGACGCCTTCACCGGCGAGAACTTCCGGCGCGGCGGCTACCTGGCGGAGACCGACCGGTACACCCGGGCCGCCGAGTTCCTTCAGACCGCCAGGGAACTGTGGGACTCCTGGGCGCCCGACGCGGTCACCGCGGCGGACGGGCAGTTCATCCGCCCGGGAGGCATCAGCACCTTCCACCACGACGGCCGGCATTTCACCATCACCGGCCAGTTCAACGTGCCCCGCCCGCCGCAGGGCCACCCGGTGATCATCCAGGCGGGGGACTCGGACGAGGGCCGCGACTTCGCCGCCTCCTCCGCCGACGTCATCTTCAGCCGCCACAGCAAGCTGGAGGAAGGCCGCGCCTTCTACCGCGACGTCAAGAGCCGCCTCCCCCGGTACGGCCGGCGGCCCGGCGATCTGAAGATCCTCCCCGCCGTCACCTACGTCCTGGGCGACACCCAGGAGGACGCCGCCGAACGCGCCGCCGAGATCCGCAGGGCCCAGGTCAGCCCGCAGACCGCGATCTCCTTCCTGGAGGGGGTGTGGGGGCGCGACCTGTCCGCGTACGACCCGGACGGGCCGCTGCCCGACCTGGAACCGGACCTCGGGCCGGGCGTGTCCGAGGGCAGGGCGCAGTTCCGCGGCGACCGGGGCGCGGTGGCGGCCAAGTGGCGGGCGCTGGCCGAGGAGAAGAACCTGTCCATCCGGGAGCTGGTCATCGAGACGGCCGCCCCGCAGACCTTCGTCGGCACGGCGGCCTCGGTGGCCGAGGAGATCAACACGTTCGTGCAGACCGACGCCGCCGACGGCTTCATCTTCGTCCCGCACCTGACCCCGGGCGGCCTGGACGACCTGGTCGACCAGGTCGTCCCGCTGCTGCAGGAGAAGGGCGTCTTCCGCGCCGACTACACCGGCCCCACCCTGCGCGACCACCTCGGCCTCACGAAGGAGCTGTCATGACGTTGCACCTCGCCGTAGCCCTGGACGGAGCCGGGTGGCACCCCGCCGCCTGGCGCGCCGAGGGCGCCCGCCCTGACCGGCTGTTCACCGCCGGATACTGGGCCGAGCTGGTCGTGGAGGCCGAGCGCGGCCTGCTCGACTGGGTCACCTTCGAGGACTCGCTCGGCCTCCAGTCGTCCCGGTTCGACGCCCCCGACGACCGGCTCGACCAGGTGCGCGGGCGGCTGGACGCGGTCCTGCTGGCCGCCGCGCTGGCGCCGCTGACGTCCAGGATCGGGCTGATCCCGACCACCATCGTCACCCACACCGAGCCGTTCCACGTGGCCATCGGCATCGCCTCGCTGGACCACGCCAGCCGGGGCCGGGCGGGCTGGCGGCCGCGGCTGTCGGCCCGGCCGGACGAGGCCGCGCACTTCGGGCGGCGCGAGTTCCCGCCGCTGGACGTGGCCGACGTGGCGCGGATCCGGCGACTGTTCGGGGAGGCGGCCGACGCGGTGGAGGTGGTGCGGCGGCTCTGGGACAGCTGGGAGGACGACGCCATAATCCGCGACGCGGCGACCGGCCGGTTCGTCGACCGGGACCGGCTGCACTACATCGACTTCCAGGGCGAGTGGTTCGACGTGAAGGGCCCGTCGATCACGCCCCGGTCGCCGCAGGGGCAGCCGCTGGTGACCTCGCTCGGGCATGACGTCGTGCCGTACGAGTTCGCGGCGCGCGGCAGCGATGTCGTCTATGTGACGCCGCAGGACAAGGACGACGCGCGGCGGATCGTCGGGCAGGTCAGGGAGGCGGAGGCGGCTGTCGGCCGGACCGGGCCCGAGCTGAAGGTCTTCGCCGACCTGGTGGTGTTCCTGGGGGGTGACAAGGCCCGTCTGGACGACCTTGACGGCGCGGCGCTGGTCTCGGACGCGCACATCTTCGAGGGCACGCCGGAAGGGCTCGCCGACCTGCTGGCGGGCTGGCGGGACGCGGGCCTGGACGGGTATCGCCTGCGTCCCGGGGTGCTCCCCGGCGACCTGGCCGCGATCACCCAGGGGCTGGTGCCGGAACTCCAGGCCAGGGGCTTGTTCCGGAAGGCGTACGAGACGGCGGATCTGCGCGGGCGGCTGGGCCTGGCGCGGCCGGTCAGCCGGTATGCGAGGGCGTCGTGAAGTTCCTCGCGATGACGCTCGCCTTCCACACGCCGCATCCGATCACCGGCGAGCTGAAATCCACGAACCAGCGGTTCCGCGAGGTGGTCGCGAGCGCGGTGCGGGCCGAGGAGCTGGGCTTCGACGGGTTCGGCTTCGGGGAGCGGCACGAGCGGCCGTTCCTGTCGTCCTCGCCGCCGGTGGTGCTCGGCCACATCGCCGCGCGCACGTCCAGGATCCGGCTGTTCACGGCCGTGACCACGCTCAGCCTGCTGGACCCGGTGCGGGCCTTCGAGGACTACTCGACGCTCGACCATCTGTCCCGCGGGCGGCTCGACCTGATGATCGGCAAGGGCAACGGGACCGCCCAGGCGGAGCTGTTCCACGTGACCGAGCAGGATCAGTGGGACCGCAACCGGGAGAGCTATGAGCTGTTCCGGCGGCTCTGGCGTGAGGACAAGGTGACCTGGTCCGGGCGGTTCCGGCCGTCGCTGGAGAACGCCGAGGCGCTGCCCCGGCCGTACCAGCGGCCGATCAGGGTCTGGCACGGCAGCGCGACCAGCAAGGAGTCGGTCGACCTGGCCGCCTACTACGGCGACCCGCTGTTCTCCGCCAACGTCACCAATCCGGTCGAACCGTACGCCGAGCTGGTCAGGTACTACCGGGAACGGTGGGAGCACTACGGCCACGACCCGGCGGATGTGCTGGTCGGGGCCGGCAGCGCCGGTTACTACAGCACCCCCAAGTCCCAGGACGCGATCGAGACCTACCGGCCGATCTTCAACGCGCGGCTGAAGTTCTTCGCCGCGCGCGGCCTCGACCCGGTCTTCACCAGCCTGGAGGACGCCATCGAGCGCAGTTCCATCCTGATCGGCAGCCCGCAGCAGATCATCGACAAGGTTCTCTGGTACCACCAGCGGCTCGGCCACGAGGTCATGCACCTGTCCGCCGAGGCCGACGGGCTGACCGACGCCCAGCACCGGGACTCGCTCGAACTGTTCCAGGGCGAGATCGCCCCCGTGCTCCGCAAGGAAATCCCCAGCAGGCCTTTGACCCCCGGAGGGCTCGCATGACCAAGCTGTCCATTCTCGACCTGGCCCCCATCGTCTCCGGCGGGAGCGCCAGGCAGTCGCTCAGGAACACCATCGACCTGGCCCGGCGGGCGGAGGCGGCGGGCTACCACCGCTACTGGCTGGCCGAGCACCATCTCACCCCCGGGGTGGCCAGCTCGGCCCCGGCCGTGCTGATCGGCCTGGTCGCCGCCGCCACCGAGCGGATCCGGGTGGGTTCCGGGGCGGTGCAGCTCGGCCACCAGACGGCGCTCGCCGTGGTCGAGCAGTTCGGCACCCTGGACGCCCTGCACCCGGGGCGCATCGACCTCGGGCTCGGGCGGTCCGGCCAGCGGGCCAAGGAGATGAGCGCGGCGCCGCCTCCCCCGCCAACCACCGAGTCGCGGATCGTGAACGGGCTGCTCATCCCGCCGCCGTTCTCGTTCGCGTCGATCGCCAAGTCGCCGATCATCCGGCTGTGGGCGTCGCTGCTGCAGCAGCCCGGCGCGGAGTCGCCGGACTTCGCCGACCAGGTCGCCGACATCCAGGCGTTCATCGACGGGACGTACCGGTCGGAGGAGGGGTTCGAGGCGCACGCCCAGCCCGGGGAGGGGGCCGATCTGGAGTTGTGGATTCTCGGCAGCAGCGCCGGGCAGAGCGCCCAGGTGGCCGGGGAGCGTGGGCTGCCGTTCGCGGCCAACTACCACGTCAGCCCGGCCAGCGTGCTGGAGGCGGTGGAGGCCTACCGGGACGCGTTCAAACCCTCGGAGGTGCTGGCCGCGCCGCATGTCATGGTCTCCGCCGACGTGGTGGTGGCCGAGAGCGACGCGGAGGCGCGGCGGATCGCGGAGCCGTACGGGCTGTGGGTGCGCAGCATCCGCACCGGCGCGGGGGCGATGGCGTTCCCGTCGCCGGAGGAGGCGGCGGCCTTCGAGTGGAGCGAGGAGGACCGGGCGCTGGTGGCCGACCGGCTGGACACCCAGTTCGTCGGCTCGCCCGACACCGTGGTCGAGCGGCTGCGGGTGCTGCGCGAGGCGACCGGCGCCGACGAGCTGCTGGTCACCACGATCACTCATGACCATGGCGACCGGGTCCGCTCGCACGAGCTGCTGGCCGCCGCCTGGGGAGACGGTCCCAGCTGACGGCGGCGAGCAGCTCCTTCGTGTACGGATGAGCGGGCGACCCGAACACCTCGGCGGCGTCGCCGCTCTCCACGATCCGGCCGTCCTTCATGACCGCGATCCGGTCGCTGACGTGACGGATGACGCCGAGATCGTGGGAGATGAACAGCATGGCCACGCCCAGGTCCCGTTGGAGCGCGGCCAGCAGGTCGAGGATCTGGGCCTGGATGGAGACGTCGAGGGCGGACACCGGCTCGTCGCAGACGATCACGTCCGGCCTGGCGGCGAGGGCGCGGGCGATGGCGACGCGCTGGCGCTGGCCGCCCGACATCTCCAGCGGACGCCGTCCCAGCAGGGTGGCGGGCAGGCCGACCTGGTCCAGGAGTTCGGCCACCCGGGCCGGGCGCTCGCGGCGCGGCAGGCCGGTCAGGGCCACCGCCTGGCCGAGGATGCGGCCGACCGGATGGCGGGGGTCGAAGGAGCCGAGCGGGTCCTGGTAGACGGCCTGGATCCGGCGCCGCCCGGCCCGGCGGTCCCGTTCCCGGACGCCGCTCCACGACCGGCCGCCCAGCAGGACCCGGCCCTCGTCCGGTTCCAGCAGGCCGAGCGCGATCCTGGCCACGGTGGTCTTGCCGGACCCGGACTCGCCGACCAGGCCGAGGGTCTCGCCCGCCCTGAGCTCGAACGACACGTCGTCGACCGCCTGCTGGTGCCCGTCCGGGGTGCGGAACCGCCGGAACACGCCCTCCACCGAAAGCTGCACGGGACCTCGTTCGCGCGGCGCCGTCGCGCGGGCGCCCGGCACGGCGGCCAGCAGCGCCCGCGTGTACGGGTGCCGGGGCTCCGCGAGAACCTCGGCCGCCGTGCCCTCCTCGACTATCCGCCCTTCGTGCATGACCGCGATCCGGTCCGCCAGGCGGGCCACGGCGGCGAGGTCGTGGCTGATCAGCAGCAGCCCGGAGCCGGCATCCCTGAGTCGGCCGAGCAGGTCGAGGATCTGCGCCTGGACGGTGGCGTCGAGCGCGGTGGTGGGCTCGTCCGCGACCAGCAGGGACGGGCCCGCGGCCAGCACGGAGGCGATCAGGGCCCGCTGCCGGAGGCCGCCGGAGAGCTCGTGCGGGTGCTGCCTGGCGCGCCGCCCGGGATCGGGGACGCCCACCTCGGACAGCAGCGAGAGCACCCGCCCGGGGCGTTCGGCCCGGTCCGCGACCCGATGCACGCGGAGGGTTTCCGCCACCTCGGCGCCGACGGTCCTGAGCGGGTCGAGCGAGACCAGCGCGTCCTGCAGGATGAGCCCGATCCGCCGCCCGCGCACGGCCCGCCAGCCGGTCTCGGTCAGCGCCGTCAGATCCTCGCCCTCGAAGGTGAACGCCCTGGCCCGGACCGACGCCCGGTCCCCCGCCAGGCCGACCAGGGCGCGCGCGGTGACGCTCTTGCCCGAGCCGGACTCGCCCACGATGGCCAGGCACTCGCCGGGCGCCACCTGGAACGACACGCCGCGCACGGCGGGCACGGCGCCGAAGGACACCTCCAGACCGTCGACCTGGATCATGACGTCCTCCGGGTGAAACGCCGCTGCGCGGCACGGCCGAGCACGTTGACGGCGATCACCGTGGCGGTGATCGCGGCGCCCGGGAACAGCCCGATCCACCAGGCGGTCGCCAGGAAGTCGCGGCCCTCCGCCAGCATCGCGCCCCATTCGGGGTCGGGCGGCTGGACCCCGAAGCCGAGGAAGCTCAGCCCCGACCCGGCGATGAGCGCGGTGCCGAAGCCGACGGTGGCGAGCACCAGGAGCGGGCCGACGGCGTTGGGCAGGATGTGGCGCGCGATCAGCGCCGGACGGCCAAGCCCGAGGCCTTTGGCCGCCTCCACGTAGCCCGACCGCCGGACCACCAGGGCTTCGGCGCGGACGATTCGGGCGTACCCGGGGGTAAAGGCGACGGCGATGGCCAGCACCACGTTGGCCACGCCCCCGCCGAGCACGGTGATCACCAGGAGCGCGAGCAGCAGCTGGGGCAGCGAGAGCAGGATGTCCAGGACCCGGGTGACGATCTGGTCGGCCGCCCGGCCGCCGAGCGCCGCCGCCAGGCCGAGCAGCGCGCCGGCGGCGACGGCCAGCACGGTGGCGCCGAGGCCGAGCAGCAGGGACGGCCGGGCGCCGTGCACGACGCGGGTGAACAGGTCGCGGCCGAGCTGGTCGGTGCCGAACCAGTGCCCGGGGCCGGGCGGCAGCAGCGCGTTCACGGGGTCGATGGCGATCGGCGAGACGGCGGCGAGCAGCTCGGGAGCGGCGGCGGCGACCAGGATCGGGGCCAGGACCGCCCAGGCGAGCGGCAGTGACCAGCGCCGCCCGGGAACTCTGGTCAGGGTGAGCGCCGTCATGCCCGCACCCGGGGGTCGATGACCCGGTACAGGAGATCGACGAGGTTGGAGATGACCACGAACACCAGCGCCGACAGCAGCACCACGCCCATCACCACCGGCATGTCCTTGTTGTCCACCGCCTGCAGGGTGAGCGCGCCGATGCCCGACCGGCCGAACACCGTCTCCACCAGCACGGCCCCGCCGAGCAGGGTGCCCACCAGCCACCCGGTGAGGGTGGCCAGCGACGACGCGGCGTGCCGGAGCGCATGGCGCAGCCGTACCGCCGTCTGGCTCAGGCCCCGCGCCCGGGCCGTGACGGCGAACGGCTGCGCCAGCGCGGCCTCCAGGCCCTCGCGCAGCACCTGGGCGAGGACCCCGGCGATCGGCAGCGCCAGCGTGAGCGCGGGCAGCACCAGCGCCGGGAGGTCCTGGGCGCCGATCACCGGGAAGATCGGGAGCTGGAAGGAGAACGCGGTCAGCAGCAGGATGCCCAGCCAGTAGGAGGGCAGCGAGACCGCCACCAGCTCCCAGGCCGTGGCCGCGGCCCGGACCTGGCGGCGCCGTCCCGCCGTCGCCACCGCGGAGACCAGGGCGATCAGCACGGCCGCCGCCATCGCGGCCGCGGCCAGCTGGACGGTTGGGCCGAGCTGGTCGCCGATCAGCTGCCAGACCGGCCGCTGGAGCTGGTAGGACGAGCCGAGGTCGCCGGTGACGACCCGGCCCAGGTAGGCGAGGTAGCGCGCCAAAGGTGGCTGGTCGAGACCGAGTTCGGCCTTGATCTGGGCGCGCACCTCGGCCGAGGCGGTGGTGGCCGGACCCAGCAGGGTCGAGACGGTGTCGCCGGGGATGAGCTGGAGGGAGACGAAGGCGAGGGTCGCGGCGCCGTACAGCACCGCGAGCCCCGCGCCGACGCGTTTCGCCAGGGTTCGCACCGTTGTTCTCACTGGGTGGTCTTGCCGAGCCAGACGTCGTAGAAGAGCGGCCAGGCGTTGGCGTCCAGGGTGAGCCCCCGGACCTGCTTGCCCAGGCCGAGCACCTGCGACTGGGTGTAGACGGGGATCACCAGGGCGAGGTCGACGGCGCGTTGCTGGGTGCGGCCGTAGACGTCCGCGCGGACGGCCTCGTCGAGGGTGGCCCTGCCCTGGTCGGTCCACTTGGTCAGGTCGGGGTCGTTGAGGAAGGTGGCGTTCTGGCCGCCCTCCTGCGGGCGGCTGGCGCCGTTGAACAGCAGCCACAGCACGTCCGGCTCGAACCGGGACCAGCTGTAGTCGGCCAGGTCGGCCTTGCCGCCGTAGACCCGCTCCAGGTAGGTGCCGATGTCGGCCTGCGGGCGCTTGACCTCCACGCCGATCTTCTTCAGGTCGGCCTGGAACGCCTGGCCGAGGATGTCCCGCTGGTCGCGGACGTACTGGGCGGGCAGCAGCGGCCAGTCGACGACCAGGCGCTCGCCGTCCTTGACGCGGTAGCCGTCGGCGTCTCTGGCGGTCCAGCCGGCTTCGTCGAGCAGCTTGCCGGCCAGGGCCGGATCGTACGGCCAGCTGTTCTCCAGCGCCGGGTTGTAGCCGGGCGTGGTCGGGGCCAGCGGGCTCCATGCGCGCTTGAAGTGGCCGAAGTAGAGCGCCTTGACGTTGGTGTCGATGTCGATGCCGCGCTGGAGTGCCTTGCGGACCTT
Source organism: Acrocarpospora pleiomorpha (assembly GCF_009687885.1). Taxonomy (GTDB): domain Bacteria; phylum Actinomycetota; class Actinomycetes; order Streptosporangiales; family Streptosporangiaceae; genus Acrocarpospora; species Acrocarpospora pleiomorpha. The sequence continues at coordinate 147,000 of NZ_BLAF01000017.1, read as the reverse complement.
CTCGTCGTTGAGCGGGGCCTTGGAGGCGTTCAGGTAGATGCTGTAGTTGCCGCCGGGATAGTCGGCGTTGAGCAGGGTCAGGGCGGCGTTGCCCTCGATGGTCCCGGCGTTGGCCGGGGGGATCGCGGCGGCGACGTCGATCTGGCGGCTGGTCAGCGAGCCGACCCGGACCGAGGCCTCGGGCAGGAACCGCACGGTCAGCTGGTCCAGGTAGGCGGGCCCGGTGTGCACGGCCGTCTTCGGCGGCCAGGCGTAGCCGGGGTTGCGGGTGAAGACCGCCTGCCGGCCCTTGGCGTACTCGGTGAAGACGAACGGCCCGGTGCCCACCCCGGCCGGTCCGCCGGAGCCGAGCGTGGCGGCGTTGGCCGCGATCGTCTTGGGCGAGTAGAAGCCGAGGTAGGCGGTGCTGGCCGCCTGCAGGAAGGGCGCGAACGGGGCGGAGAACTCCACCGTCACCGTGTGCGGGTCTATGATCTTCGTTCCGGTGTACGGCCCGAGCAGGCTGGCGGCCAGCTGCGACTTGGTGGCAGGGTCGGCGATCCGGTCGAAATTGATCTTCACGGCTTCTGCGTCGAAGGGCGTGCCGTCGTGGAACTTCACGTCCTTACGCAGGTGGAAGGTGTAGCTCTTCAGGTCGGGGGCGACCTCCCAGGACTCGGCCAGCCACGGGTGGAACTTCCCGGCGGCGTCCTCCGCGATCAGGGAGTCGAAGACGTTGCGCAGGATCGCCCCTGTGATGTCCTGGGAGCTGACGTGGACGTCGAAGGAGACCGGCTCGGTGTCGGCCGCGAACGTCAGGGCGCCGCCCTTGACCGGCGCGGCCGACGTGCTCCCCGCGCCGGAGGGTTCCGCCGGAGCGCCGCCGCAGGCGACGGCCAGGAAGACGGCCAGGCTCGCGATGGCGGCCTGCCGTGACAATCGAAATGTTCTGGGCACGTGCATTTCACCGCTCCGGCGGGGTCGGAAACATTATTGGGTAATGACGGAAATCGGAATTCGACTTTCGCCGGAAGGCTATTGCGGGCCGACCGGAGCGGATACCCCTAGAAGCCCCTAACCGGTATTTCCGGCGGATCGCGGATATCGCGGCACGGAAACGCGCCGCCCGATTCGCCAGCCACCCGGAGTGCGTTCGAGGACGTCCAGATAGTCGCCGTTGTGCACGCTGCCGTCTGGCAGGACGGCGAGGTAGCGGCTGCGTGCCCGGACGGTTCCGTCGGCGTCCACGGACACGTGCGTGTCGAGAGTGTGGTGGTCAGGCGCGTCCTCGCCCAGGCCGACCGCGAGCTCGCCGATGGCGACCAGGCCCTCGATGGTGCGCCCCGCTCCCCGGGTCAGCTCGATCACCGCGTCCTCGGTGAACACCAGGCCCAGCTCGGCGACCTCCTTGTTGTCGAAGACGTGCGCGAACAGGGCGAGCGTCTGGCGAATGTTCCCGACGTCCTCGGGCGACAATTCATCCATTTGCCGACTCGCGCGGGGAAATCTGCTGAAGAATTCCCAGCCGATCCGGCAGGACGTTGTAGCGCACGATCTTTCCCGCCCGGAAGGTGATCCAGCTGATGCTGTTACCGGTGAAATGGCGGCCGCTCGGCGGCGCGCCGAAGAGCGGCCGCCGCTGAACGCCCTCGATCCGCCAGAAGACCACCACCCGGTCCCCCTCCGCGACCAGGTCGGTGACAGTGGCCTTGACGCCCTCGACGGTGTCCCAGACGCCTTGCACGTGGGCGCGGAAGTCGTCCCTGCCGCCCCTGCCGCCCTGGACCGTCTCGTCGACCGCGTCCTCGGCGACCAGTTCGTCCAGCAGTTCCGGGCGGCGGAAGGTGATCAGCTCCTCGTACAGCCGCCGGGCCGTCTCCTTGTTCTGTTCGACGCTCATGAGCGCTCCTATCGGGGTGAGTCGCCCGGGTACGCGGGCGGGAGGAGGATGCCGTTGTTGGCGCTGAGGCCTCCGTCGACGGGGATGGTGACGCCGGTCACGTAGGAGGAGGCCGGGGAGGTCAGGAACCAGACGACCTCGGCCTGCTCGCGCGGCTGCGCCCAGCGCCGCTGCGGGATGCGCTCGGTCACGGCAGGGCCGAGCGTGGGATGGGCGAGCACTCCGGCGGTCAGCGCGGTCACCGTCCCGCCGGGGGCGATGGCGTTGATCCGGATGTTCTCCACCGCGTAGTCGATCGCCAGCCCGCGCACCAGATTGACCAGTGCCGCCTTGGACGCGTTGTACGCCCAGGTGACCGGATCGCCGCCGAGCCCGGAGATAGAGGAGGTGACCACGATGGAGCCGCCCCCGGACGCGCGCAGCGCGGGCAGCGCGGCCCGCACGCCCAGGACCGCGCCGCGCACGTTGACGGCGAGGATCCGGTCGAACCGCTCGATCGCGCCCGGCGACTCCAGCGGGCCGACGCCGCTGACGCCCGCGTTCAGGACGACCGCGTCCAGCCGCCCGAACCGGTCGAGCGCGAGCTCGACCAGGGCGGCATTGGTGTCCTCGGTGGAGACGTCCCCGGCCAGCGTGGCGATCCCGTCGCCGGCCAGTTCGCCGGCCAGTTCGTCCAGGCCCGCCTTGTCGACGTCGACGGCCACCACCCGCGCGCCCCGCTCGGCGAACAGCTCCGCGGTGGCTCTGCCGATCCCGGCGGCGGCGCCGGTGACGGCCACGACCTGTACGCTCATGTGCTCCTCTTCTCGATGGATTCGATCCAGCGGCGGACGGCCGCCACCGTGGTGCCGGAGTGTTCCTCCAGCACGGTGAAGTGGTCGCCCGGCACGTCGGCGGTCTCGTGCGGCAGCGGCCAGAAGGCCCGCCAGTCGAGCCGGCCGGTGGGGTCGACGATGGTGCCGCGCAGCGGCTGGTCGGCGCGGACGACCAGGGTGGGGGCGTCGATCGGCTTGGGTTGCCACCCGGCCAGGATCCGGCCGTAGCCGCCCATGGTGGTGAGACTGGCGTCGCTCCACACCATGCGGTAGCGCTCGATGCGCTCCAGCATCCCGGTGAGCATCGCCTTGAGCCACCAGTCCCGCATGCCCTCCAGCGACGCGCTCTCGATCGGGTAGGAGTCGATCAGCACCAGCCCGGCGGCGGGCACCCCCCGGTTCTCCAGCTCGGCCGCCACCGAGTGCGCCACGCACCCGCCCATCGACCGGCCCACGATCATGTACAGGCGGTCGCCGACCAGCCGGGCCACCGTGTCGGCGTGCATCTGGACGAACGTCTCCTCGCTGTCCGGGAGCAGGTCCTCCGGGTCATAGCCGGGGGACGGCACGACGTGCACGTCGCGCTCGCCGGTGAGGGCGTGGCCGAAGCGGGCGTACTCGTGCGGGCCGGAGATGGCGCTGACGGCCGGGAAGCAGATGAGCGCGATCGGCGCGGGGCCCTCGGCGAGCCGGATCGGGTCCAGTGTGTGCTCCCGGGCCTGCCCGGCGGTGAAGCTCGACCGCAGGCGCGAGGCCACGCCGATCAGCTCGGCCGCCGCCGCGTACTCGCCCTTGGCGCACAGCCGCCGGTAGAGGTCGGCGAGCGGGCCCTGCGGGACCGTCTCGGCGAGTTCCGGCTCGGGCGCGGTGGCCAGTCTCGTCAGCAGGTACGCGGTGAGGGCGCCGGTGGTGCCGTGGTCGAAGGTGACCGTGGCGGGCAGCCGCAGGCCGGTCACCGTGTCGAGCCGGTTGCGCAGTTCGACGGCGGTCAGCGAGTCGAGGCCGAGGTCGTTGAACGGGCGGTCGGGGGCGATCGTGGCGGCGTTCGCGCCGAGGACGGCGGCCACCTCGGCCGTGACCGCCGCCAGGGCGGCCTCCTCGCGGCGTTCCCCCGGGAGCCTGGCCAGGCGGTGGGCGAGCACGGGGCCCGTCTCCGCGCGGGTGCGGGCGGAGCGCCGTACCGGGCGGATCAGGGTGCGCAGCAGCGCGGGCGGCGGCTCGTCACGTGGCCGCAGGTCGAGGCGGGCCGGGACCAGGACCGGCTGGTCCAGCTGGAGCGCCGCGTCGAACAGGGCCAGCCCTTCCTCGGTGGTCAAGGCGCCGAGACCGGCGCGGGCCGCTCTGGCCCGGTCGGCGCCGGTGAGGTGGGCGGTGACGCCGGTCGGCCGCTCCCACAGGCCCCAGGCCAGCGAGACGCCCGGCAGGCCGAGCGCGCGGCGGTGCGCGGCCAGCGCGTCCAGGAAGGCGTTGGCGGCGGCGTACCCGCCCTGGCCTGGGCCGCCGAGGAGGCCGGCCGCCGAGGAGTAGAGGACGAAGGCGGCCAGATCGTGGTCGCGGGTCAGCTCGTGCAGCGCCCACGCGGCGTCCATCTTGGGGCGCAGCACCCGGCTCACCTGTTCCGGGGTCAGCGACTCGATCAGGCCGTCGTCCACCACGGCGGAGGCGTGCACGACCGCCGTCAGCGGGTGCTTTTGAGGGATCGCGGCCAGCACGGCGGCCAGCGCCGCACGGTCGGCGGCGTCGGCCGCGGCCATGGTCACCCGGGTTCCGAGGGCGGTCAGTTCGGCCGTGAGCGCGGGGGCCAGGCTGCCGCGCCTGCCGAGCAGCACCAGGTGGCGGACGCCGCGCGTGGTCGCCAGGTGGCGGGCGAGCTCACCCGCCAGGGCGCCGGTGCCGCCGGTGATCAGCACGGTCCCTTCGGGGTTCCAGTCCCGGCCGCCGTCCCCGGCGGCGGCCCGGGTGAGTCGTGGCGCGAGCGCCTTCCCGTCTCGTACGGCGAGCTGGGGTTCACCGGAACCGAGCGCGGCGGCCACCGCCCAGCGCACGGCGTCCGGCCCGGAGGCGGCGACGTCGACCAGGGCGATCCTGCCCGGATGTTCGGCCTGGGCGGACCTGATCAGGCCCCAGATCGGCGCGACCAGCAGGTTCGGGCTTTCCTCGGGGGTGGTGGCGACGGCGTACCTGGTGACCACCACGAGGCGGGACGAGCCGTCGCCGGCCAGCCATTCGCGCACGCGGTCCAGGACCCGGTCGAGGTGGGCGCGCACGGCCGCCCCGGGTTCGAGGTCGCGGAATTCCGCGCCGGTGACCTGCACCACGTGGGCGGGTTCCGCCGCGGTCGTGGCTTCGACTTCCGTCCAGACCGGTTGGAACAGGGCGTCGTGCGCGGCGGGGCGCAGGCGGTCGGCGGTGACCAGCCGGGCCCTGAGGGACGCCACGCTCACGACCGGGGTTCCGGCGGCGTCGGCGGCGTGGAGGGACAGTTCCTCGGTGCCGCGCGGGGTGAGCCGGACCCGGAGGGCGGCCGCGCCGGAGGCGTGCAGCCGGACCCCGCCGTAGGAGAAGGGCAGGCGGTTCTGGCCTGGCGGGCTGTCCCGCAGGCCGTGGTGGGCCGCGATGTGCAGGGCTGCGTCGAGCAGGGCGGGGTGGATGCCGAAACGTGCGGCGTCGGCGTGCTCCGGCTCGGCCAGTTCCACCTCGGCCAGGAACTCGTCACCGGCACGCCAGGCGGTGCGGAGTCCCTGGAAGGCGGGTCCGTAGGTGAGACCGGCGGCCGCCAGCGTCGGGTAGACGTCATCGATCTGGACGGGGATAGCGCCTTCGGGCGGCCATGTCTCGAACTGGCCGCTCGGTTCGGGCGCTCCTTCCGGCGGGCGGGTCAGGAATCCGGCGGCGTTCCTGGTCCACTCGGTGGTTCCTTCCTGGCGGGAGTGGATGGTGACCGGGCGGCGGCCCGAATCGTCCGGGGTTCCGGTCGCGACCTGGACGTCTACCGAGCCCTGGCCGGGGAGCACCAGCGGGGTTTCGATCACGAGTTCGTCGAGGGTGTCGAGGCCTGTCTCGTCGCCGGCTCGGGCGGCGAGTTCGAGCAGGGCGGTGCCGGGGACGATGACGGTGCCCATGACGGCGTGGTCGGCCAGCCAGGGGTGGGTGCGCAGCGAGATCCTGCCTGAAAGCAGGACGCCGTCGGCGTCGGCCAGTACGGCGGCGGCGCCCAGCAGCGGGTGGCCGGCGGCGGTCAGGCCGAGGGCTGCCGGGTCGCCGAGGTGTTGCGTGGGGGGTTGCAGCCAGTAGCGGCTGTGCTGGAAGGCGTAGGTCGGGAGGTCGACTTTTCGTGCTTGCGGGAAGACGGCGTTCCAGTTGATCGGGCGGCCGTGGATGTGGGCGTGGCCGAGGGCAAGCAGGGCGGTGGCTTCCTCGGGCCGATCTTTGCGCAGCAGCGGGGCCAGGACCCGGCCCTCGGGGAGCGACTCGCGAGCCATCCCGGACAGAACGCCGTCAGGTCCCAGTTCTAGAAATGTCGTGACTCCGGCCGAGTCCAGGGCGGTTATGGCGTCGGCGAAGCGGACGGGCTCGCGTACTTGCCGTACCCAATAGTCCGGGTGAGTGACGCTGGTGATCTGGCCGGTCAGTGTCGACACCAGCGGGATCGAAGGCTCGCTGAAGGTCACCGATTCCAGGATTTGCCGGAATTCGCCCAGCATCGGTTCCATCCGGGCCGAATGAAACGCATGGCTGACCGTCAACCGCCGAGTCCGCCGCCTCCATGAGGAGACCACGGCTTCGACCGCGTCCTCATCACCCGTGATCACCAGCGACGAAGGGCCGTTGATCGCCGCGATCTCGACCCCCTGGGGGACCTCGTCCTCGCTCGCCTCGATCGCGGCCATCGCCCCACCCGACGGCAACGCCTGCATCAACCGGCCACGCGCCGCCACCACCTTCGCCGCGTCCGCCAGCGACCACACCCCCGCCACATGCGCCGCCGCCAACTCCCCGATCGAATGACCCGCCACAAAATCCGGAAATATCCCCCACGACTCCAACAGCCGGAACAGCCCGACCTGCAACGCGAACAGGCCCGACTGCGTATAGACGGTCTGGTCCAGCAACCCAGCCGAACCGAACACCACATCCCGAACCGAGACCCCGCTCAGTTCAGCCCCCGCAGAGACCGCATCCCGGCCGGAATGGCCGCTCAGATGAGCGTCCAACTCCTTGACGGCCTGGTCGAAAGCCTCGGCGAACACTGGGAACCGCTCGTAAAGCTCCCGGCCCATCCCCTCCCGCTGACTTCCCTGACCGGTGAACAGATAGGCCAGCGCCCGACCGGCACGACCGCTGACCACCTGACCCGAGGGTTCACCCGCCGCCAGCGACCGCAACCCGGCCAGCAACTCGCCACGCTCGGCAGCGACCACCACCGCACGCTCGTCGAGCACCGCACGACCGCTCGCCAGCGAATAGGCCACGTCGACGGGATTGAGATCGGCTGCCGCGAACTCGGCCAACCGCGCCGCCTGCCCCCGCAGACCAGCCAGACCACGCCCAGAGACCACCCAAGGCGCAAGAACGCCCGCCGACCACCGCGACGCCGACCCCGGCAATGCCGCATCGACACCGGAGCCACCGGCCACCCGCTGAGGGCGAGCGGCCAGGCGAGCTGGCGCCCCTCCCACCCCGGACGCGTTCGTGGATCCTGCCGCGGCCTCGGGCGACGGCGGCTCTTCGATGATCACGTGAGCGTTGGTGCCGCTCACGCCGAACGCCGACACCCCGGCCCGGCGGGTCGCGCCGGACCGCCATTCGCGCGCCTCCGTCAGCAGCCGCACCGATCCGGCCGACCAGTCCACATACGGCGACGGCTCATCCACATGCAACGTCCGCGGCAGCAACCCATACCGGATCGCCTGCACCACCTTGATCACACCACCGACCCCCGCCGCCGCCTGCGCGTGACCGATGTTCGACTTCAGCGAACCCAGCCACAACGGACGGCCCGCGTCGCGGCCCTGGCCGTACGTCGCGATGATGGCCTGAGCCTCGATCGGGTCGCCCAGGCTGGTTCCGGTGCCGTGCGCCTCCACCAGGTCCACGTCCGAAGCCGACAGCCGCGCGGCGGCCAGCGCCTGCTGGATCACCCGCTGCTGGGACGGCCCGTTCGGCGCGGTCAGCCCGTTGGAGGTGCCGTCCTGGTTCACCGCCGTCCCGCGTACGACCGCCAGCACCTCGTGGCCCAGCCGGAGCGCGTCCGACAGCCGCTCCACCAGCAGGAAGCCGACCCCTTCCGCCCAGCCGGTGCCGTCCGCCGCGCGGGCGAACGCCTTGCAGCGGCCGTCGGCCGACAGTCCCCGCTGGCGGGAGAACTCCACGAACCCCTGCGGGGTCGCCATCACCGACACGCCCCCGGCGAGCGCGAGATCCGACTCCCCCGACCGCAGCGACTGCGCCGCCAGGTGCAACGCGACCAGCGACGACGAGCAGGCCGTGTCCACCGTCACCGCCGGACCCTCGAACCCGAACGAGTACGCGATCCGCCCCGACGCCACGCTGCGCAGGGTGCCGATGCCCAGCTGCCCCTCCAGCTCCACCGGCAGCCCCGGCCCGACACCGTAGTCACCCCCGGCGAGCCCGGCGAACACGGCGGTACGGCTCCCGCGCAGCGCTTCCGGATCGATCCCCGCCCGCTCGAACGCCTCCCACGCGGTCTCCAGCAACAGCCGGTGCTGCGGGTCGGTGGCCAGCGCCTCCCGGGGCGAGATCCCGAAGAACTCCGCGTCGAACCCCGCCACATCCGCCAGGAAGCCCCCGTGCCGGGTGTAGGAGGTGCCGGGATTGTCGGGGTCAGGGTCGTACAGGGCGTCGAGATCCCAGCCCCGGTCGGCGGGGAACGGGGTCACCGCGTCGCGGCCGGCCGCGACCAGGTCCCACAGGTCCTCGGGCGAGGCCACGCCGCCGGGGAACCGGCAGGACATGCCCACGATCGCGACCGGCTCCCGGCGCGCCGACTCCACCTCGTGGAGCCGGGCCCGCAGGCTCTGGACATCGGTGATGGCGCGCTTCAGATAGTCGCGAAGCTTGTCGTCGTCGGCCATGGAAGGCACCCCTCAGCGTTCAAGCGAGTCGTGGTCGAGAAGCTGGAAGAGCTCCTCGTCGGTGGCGGAGTCGAGGTCGACCGCGGCGCCAGGCGCGGCGGCGGTCTCCCACTGGTCGAGCAGCCGCCGCATCCGGGCCAGCAGCTCCGGCTCGGCGCCGGCGGCGAGCACGGTCTCCAGGTAGTCGAGGGAGGCGTTCGCGGACGGGAACCTGACGGCCGCGCCGGACAGCTCGTCCCTGAGGTAGCCCGCGATCGCGGCCGGGGTCGGATAGTCGAAGACCAGCGTGGGCGGCAGCTGGAGGCCGGTGGCCGCGTTCAGCCGGTTGCGCAGGTCGACGGCGGTGAGCGAGTCGAGGCCCAGCTCGCGGAAGGGCCTGCCGAGCTCGACGGCGCTCCCGCCGTCGTGCCCGAGGACGACGGCGGACTCGGCGCGTACCAGCTCCAGCACCGCCTCGTCGAGTTCGGGCCCGCTCAGCGCGGTGATGGAGCGGGGCACCGGCTCCGGCGCGATCTCGACGGCCCTGGTGCCGGGTGGCGCGGGATCCAGCCAGAACCGGCGCCGGTGGAAGGCGTAGGTCGGCAGGGGCACCCGGCGGCCTCCCGGGAACAGCGGCAGCCAGTCCACCTGGACACCCCGGACGTGCAGTTCGGCCAGCGAGGTGAGGAAACGGCCGAGGCCGCCCTGGTCGCGGCGGAGCGTTCCGGCCACCACCGCGGGCGCGTCCGCGAGGGTCTCCTGGATCCCGGCGGTCAGCACGGGATGCGGGCTGACCTCGACGAACACGCCGTACCCCTGCTCGGCCAGGCCGCGCACGGCCGCGTCGAAACGCACCCGCTCGCGCAGGTTGGCATACCAGTAGCCGGCGTCCATCGGGGTGTCGCCAAGCCAGTCCGCGGTGACCGTCGAGTAGAGCGGCACCCGACCCTGACGCGGCCGGACCGGCGCGAGCGCTTCCCGCAACTCGGCCTCGATCCGCTCCACGTGGGCGGAGTGCGAGGCGTAGTCCACGGGGATCAGCCGCGCCCTGACCTCCTCGTTCTTGTACGTCTCGACCAGCCCAGCCACCGCGTCCGCGTCCCCGGATATCACCACCTGCGCCGGACTGTTGACGGCCGCGATCGAGACGAGATCCCCCAGGCGGGGTTCCACGTCCTCCGGCGGCAGTGCGATCGACGCCATCGCCCCGCTCCCGGCCAGTGCCAGAATGGCCCGGCTGCGCAGCGCCACCACCCGGGCCGCGTCATCGAGGCTGAGGATGCCCGCCACGCAAGCCGCCGCGATCTCCCCCTGGCTGTGCCCCGCCACCGCATCCGGCCGCACCCCGTAGGACTCCCAGAGCGCGGCCAGCGACACCATCACCGCCCACAGCAGCGGCTGCACCACATCCACCCGCTCCGGATCCGGCGCCCCGGGCGCGCCTCGCAGCACCTCGTCAGGCGTCCAGTTCAGGTACGCCGAGAGTGCCCTCCCGCACTCCCCCAGCCGCCCGGCGAACACCGGGGCCTCGTCGAGCAACTCGACCGCCATCCCCGCCCACTGCGACCCCTGACCAGGGAAGACGAACACCACCTTGCCCTCGGCGTCGGCCACCCCCCGGACCACCCGCGACGACGACACACCCCCCGCCAGCGCCCGCAACCCGGCCCCGAACCCATCCGCGCCGCCGAGCACCACCGCCCGATGCTCCATTCTGGCCCGCGTCGTCACCAACGAGAACCCGACATCCACCGCGTCAACCGGCTCAGGCAACTCCGCCAGCCGCGCGGCCTGCCCGCCGAGCGCCTCAACCGTCCTAGCCGAAATCGGCCAAGCCAAGACCCCGGCGACGCCCGTCTCCGACCCGCGAGCGACAGACGCCGACGTCGGATCAGGTTCCAAGGCAGCCGTCATGCCCTCAGGCGTGGCCGAGGCAGGAGCCGCGTCGGCAACCGTGGCCGGGACCGGATTCGACATAGGGGCAGAGGTCGGTGCCGGAATGGGGGCGGAGGTCAAGGCCAGGCCAGGGGCCGATTCCTGGGGCGGTGCCGGGGTGTGGTTCGGGGAGAAGACGCGGTCTGGTGGGGCCTGCTCGATGATGACGTGGGCGTTGGTGCCGCTGACGCCGAAGGCTGAGACGCCGGCGCGGCGTGGGCCGCCGGCGTGCCATTCCCGGGGTTCGGTGAGCAGTTCGACCGCGCCGGCCGACCAGTCGACGTGCGGGGTGGGCTCGTCCACGTGCAGCGTCCTGGGGAGCACGCCGTGCCGGATGGCCTGGACCATCTTGATGACCCCGGCTGCTCCGGCCGCCGCCTGGGTGTGCCCGATGTTCGATTTGAGCGAGCCGAGCCAGAGCGGATCCTCGGGACGGTCCTGGCCGTACACCGCGATCAGCGCCTGCGCCTCGATCGGATCGCCGAGCGTGGTGCCGGTGCCGTGGCCCTCCACGGCGTGCACCTGATCGGGCGCGAGCCCGGCGTTGGCCAGCGCCTGGCGGATCACCCGCTGCTGCGACGGCCCGTTCGGGGCGGTGAGACCGTTGGAGGCGCCATCCTGGTTGACCGCCGTGCCGCGTACCACGGCCAGCACCTGGTGGCCCAGCCGCCGTGCGTCGGCCAGCCGCTCGACCAGCAGCAGGGTCACCCCTTCCGCCCATCCGGTCCCGTCGGCGGCTTCCGCGTACGCCTTGCACCGACCGTCGGCGGCCAACCCGCGCTGGCGGGAGAACTCCACGAACACCGCCGGGGAGGCCATGACCGCGACCCCGCCCGCCAGCGCCAGGTCCGACTCCCCCGACCGCAGCGACTGCACCGCCAGATGCAACGCGACCAGCGACGACGAGCAGGCCGTGTCCACCGTCACCGCCGGACCCTCGAACCCGAACGAGTACGCGATCCGCCCCGACGCCACGCTGCCCGCGTTGCCGTTGGCCAGATAGCCCTCCAGCGGCGCGGGCGCCTCCCCCAGCCTGGGCGCGTAGTCGTGGTACATCACGCCGGCGAAGACCCCGGTCCTGCTGCCGCGGAGGCTGTCCGGGTCGATGCCGGCGTGCTCGAACGCCTCCCAGGCGGTTTCCAGCAGCAGCCGCTGCTGCGGGTCGGTGGCCAGCGCCTCCCGGGGCGAGATCCCGAAGAAGGCGGCGTCGAACTCGGCCGCGTCGTGCAGGAACCCCCCGGACCGGGTGTAGGAGGTGCCGGGATTGGCCGGGTCCGGGTGATAGAGGGTCTCCAGATCCCACCCTCGATCGACCGGGAAGTCCGTGATCGCGTCCCCGCCCGATTCGACCAGCCGCCACAGGTCGTCGGGGCTGGCGATCCCCCCGGGCAGCCGGCATGCCATCCCGACGATGGCGATCGCATCCTCGGACGTGTCCACCCGCCCGACGCCGCCACGGTTCTCCGTCCGACCGCCGGCTTCGCCGGTTTGATTGCCAGCGTCTCTGCCAGCTTCGCCGCCAAATTCCCCGCCAGCTCCTCCAGCCCGTCCAGTGGTCTGCCCGCCGATTTGTACGGCTTCGAGTTGGGCGCGCAGGTGGTCCACGACCGCAGCCGGAGTCGGATGGTCGAAAGTCAAGGTGGCGGGGAGTCTCAGACCGGTGGCTGTGTTGAGGCGGTTGCGTAGTTCGACCGCCATCAGCGAGTCGAGTCCCAGGTCGTTGAACGCGCGCTGGGCGGGGACCGTCTTCGTGCCGAGGACCGCCCCGGCCTCAGCCCGGACCAAGGCCAGCAGTGCCTCCGCCCGAGCGGTCTCGTCGAGCGCCGCCAGCCGCCGTACCAGCGGGAGTTCGGGGGCGGCGGCCCGGCGGGGAGTGCGGACGAGACCGCGGAGCAGGGGCGCCTCGCCGCCGGCCCGCGGATCGAGCGCGGCCGCGACTACAACGGGGTGCCCAAGCGAGAGCGCGGCGTCGAACAACTCCAGCCCGGTCGCCGTCCGAAGCGCCCGCACGCCGCCCCGGGCCGCCCGGGCTCTGTCGGCCTCGCTGAGATGCCCGGTGACGCCGGTGCTCTCCGCCCAGAGCCCCCAGGCCAGCGACACGGCGGGTAGGCCGAGCGTGCGCCGGTGCTCCGCCAGGGCGTCCAGGTAGGCGTTGGCCGCCGCGTAGCTCGCCTGTCCGGGACTGCCGAGGATTCCGGCGATCGAGGAATAGAGGACGAACCAGGCCAGGTCGAGATCCTTGGTCAGCTCGTGCAGGTGCCAGGCGGCGTCCGCCTTGGGGCGCAGCACGGCCGCGACGCGATCGGGGGTGAGCGACGTCAGCACACCGTCATCGACGATTCCGGCGGTGTGCGCGACGGCGGTCAGCGGATGCTCGGACGGGATCGCGGCGAGCACGGTTTCGAGAAAGCCGCGGTCGGCCGCGTCGCCCGCGAGAATATCGACGCGAGCACCCAGCGCGGCCAACTCGTCTCTCAGATCACCCGCGCCGGGGGCGTGCGCGCCGCGACGACTGGTCAGCATCAGACGGCGAACGCCGTACCGCGCCACCAGATGCCTGGCGAGCAGACGACCGAGCCCACCCGTGCCACCCGTGATCAACACCGTCCCATCCGGGTCGAGCGGTTTGCCGCGGCTCCCCATTGCCCCGCCCGGACCGAGCGGCTTGTCGCGGTTCCCAGCCTCCCCACCCGGACCGAGCGGCTTGCCCTGGCTCCCCGCTCCTCCATCCGCGTCAAAGGGCACGACACGACTCGCCGTGTCCGCCGCCCGCGCCAGGCGTGGCACCAGGATCCGCTCGCCGCGCACGGCGAGTTGAGGCTCGTCGGCGGGGATCGCGGTCACGTCACCGTCGATCAGGATGATTCGTCCCGGATGCTCCGTCTGAGCCGAGCGGACCAGCCCCCAGACGGCCGCCGCTCGCGGATCGACGGTGTCGCCGGGGAGAGCGGAGACGGCGTTCCTGGTCCGCACGACCACCACGGACTCCGGCGACTCACCGAGACGGCGGCTCAGCTCGGCCAGCACCCGGTTGACCAGGTCGTGTACGTCCCCGGTAAGCGGCTCGTCGATCACGTCGACGGGGTCAGCGGCGGAGGTGGCGGTGGAAACGTCGACCCAGTCCACCCGGTAGAGGCCCTGTCGCGGAGCTGACCGAAGCGTGTCCGGGTCAATCGGCCTGGACCGGAGCACGTCGACTGAAACCACAGGCGCGCCGGTGACATCGGCGACCTCAACCGCCCACGCGTCAGGTCCGGCCGGGGTCAGCCTGACCCGTGCGGCAGTGGCTCCGGAGGAGTACGCCCGGACGCCCTGCCAGGCGAAGGGCAGCAGAACCCTGCTCTGATCGGCAGCGACATGCAGGGCGGCGTCGAAGAGAGCGGGATGAACACCAAAACGAGCGGCGTCGGTGTGCTCACTCTCCCGAAGAGCCACCTCAGCGAAGATCGTCTCACCGCGCCGCCACGAGGCCGTCACACCCTGAAACGCGGGACCGTAGTCGAGCCCGGCGGCGGCCAACCCGTCGTAAAGCCCCCTGACATCGACCGCCTGAGCATCCGCAGGCGGCCATTCAACCAGTCCGAAATCCCCACAGCCTGAGCTCTCCACTCCGAAGTCCTCACGCACGACCCCCTGACCAGCGAAAACCTCACCCGCCAACCCCTCACCACCAGAGCCCTGAGCGACGACCCCCTGACCAGCGAAAACCTCACCCGCCAACCCCTCACCACCAGAGCCCTGAGCGACGACCCCCTGACCGGTGGAAACGTCACTCGCGACCCCCTTACCGCCGGGGTTCTGAGTGGTGGAATCCCGACGGGCGGTGCGCTGGTGGTGGCTGGTGGTGATACGGCCGGTGGCGTGTCTGAGCCATTCGCCGCCGTCGAGCCGGGAGTGGATGGCGACGTCGAGGCGCTCGACGGAGACCTGGATTTCCGCGGTGTCATGCTCCGGGAGCACCAGCGGGGTCTCGATCACCAGCTCGTCCAGGGTGCCGCCGCCCGCTTCGGCCAGTGCCCGGAGGGCGAGTTCCACCAGGGCGGTGCCAGGAAAGACCGGTGTTCCGGCGATGGCGTGGTCGGCGAGCCAGGGGTGTGAGCGGGTGGAGATCTTGCCGGTGAGCAGCACGCCGCCACCGGCCAGGTGCACGACTCCGTCCAGCAGCGGGTGATCGGATGCCCCGCTGGGCGGTGTTTGCGGAACGTCGAGCCAGTAGCTCTGCCGTTGGAATGGATAGGTGGGTAGATCCGCCTTTGTCGCTCCCGGGAAGACGGTGTTCCAGGCGATCCGGCGGCCGTGGATGTGGGCGTGGCCGAGCGCGAGCAGGGCGGTTTCGTCCTCGGGACGGCCCTTGCGCAGCACGGGGGCGACCACGCGCGCGTCCGGGAGCGATTCACGCGCCATCCCGGCCAGCACCGCGTCCGGCCCGATTTCCAGAAATGTCGTGACTCCAGCGGCGTCCAGAGTGTTCACGGCATCGGCGAACCGGACCGGCTCCCGCACCTGCCGCACCCAGTAGTCCGGCTGGGCGACGCTCGTGATCTGGCCGGTCAACGTCGACACCACCGGAATCACGGGTTCGCTGAAGCTCACCGACTCCAGGACCTCCCGGAACTCGGCCAGCATCGGCTCCATCCGGGCCGAATGGAACGCGTGGCTCACCGTCAAACGCCGAGTCCGCCGCCCCCGAGCGGCGAACTCGGACACCACTGCCGCGACCGCGTCCTCATCACCGGTGACCACCACCGACGAAGGACCATTGATCGCCGCGATCTCAACCCCCTCCGGAACCTCCCCCTCGGTCGCCTCGATCGCCGCCATCGCCCCACCGGACGGCAACCCCTGCATCAACCGGCCACGCGCGGCCACCACCTTGGCCGCGTCCGCCAGCGACCACACCCCGGCAACATGTGCCGCCGCCAACTCCCCAATCGAATGACCCACCACAAAATCCGGAAATATCCCCCACGACTCCAACAGCCGGAACAGCCCGACCTGCAAGGCGAACAACCCCGACTGCGTGTAAAGCGTCTGATCCAGCAACCCAGCCGAACCAAACACCACATCCCGAACAGAACCGCCGCCCAATTCACCGATCGGCCCATCCGGCGACACCCCACCCGACACCGAAACGCCGCTCAGATGAGCGTCCAGCTCGGCGATTGCCGCGTCGAAAGCCTCGGCGAACAACGGGAACCGCTCATACAGCTCCCGGCCCATCCCCTCCCACTGGCTCCCCTGACCGGTGAACAGATATGCCAGCTCGCCGCCCGTGCCACCCTGAATCACGCTGGCGGACGGTTCCTCGTTCGCCAGAGATCGCAGCCCGGCGATCAAGTCACCATGGTCGGCGGCGACCACGACCGCACGCTCCTCGAGAACCGCACGCCGGGTGGCCAGCGAATGCCCCACATCCGTCTTATTCGGTTCTGTCGTGAGATATCCGGCCAGTTGAGCGGCTTGAGCGCGCAGGCCCGCGCGAGTTCGCCCAGAGACCACCCATGGCACGGCACCCGTCACGGCCGCCGGTGCGGCTTCTTCCGTGGACGCGCCCGTCCCGAGGGCGGATCGAGGGGACAAAGATGACACCGCCGGAGCCACCTCGGTGATCACACTGGACGCGCCCGTCCCAGGAGCCGATCGAAGGGACGAAGACGACGCCGCTGGGGCGGCCTCGATGATCACGTGGGCGTTGGTGCCGCTCACGCCGAAGGCCGACACGCCGGCCCGCCGTGGCACGTCAGACGACCACTCCCGGGCCCGTGTCAGGAGCCGTACCTGCCCGGCCGACCAGTCCACGTGCGGTGTCGGCTCGTCCACGTGCAGGGTCCGGGGCAGCAGGCCGCGGCGGATCGCCTCGATCGCCTTGATGACCCCGGCCACGCCCGCCGCCGCCTGGGTGTGCCCGATGTTCGACTTCACCGAGCCGAGCCAGAGCGGGCGGTCCGGGTCACGCCCCTGGCCGTACGTGGCGAGCAGCGCGTGCGCCTCGATCGGGTCGCCCAGGGTGGTGCCGGTGCCGTGCGCCTCCACCAGGTCGACCTCACCCGCCGACAGCCCGGCGGAGGCGAGCGCGCGCCGGATGACCCGCCGCTGCGCGGGCCCGTTCGGCGCGGTCAGGCCGTTGGATGCGCCGTCCTGGTTCACCGCGGAACCGCGTACGACCGCCAGCACCTCGTGGCCCAGCCGGAGCGCGTCCGACAGCCGCTCCACCAGCAGGAATCCGACCCCTTCCGCCCAGCCGGTGCCGTCCGCCGCGCGGGCGAACGCCTTCACCCGGCCGTCGGGGGCCAGGCCGCGCTGCCGGGAGAACTCCACGAAACCGACCGGCGAGGTCATCACCGTCACCCCGCCCGCGAGCGCCAGGTCCGACTCCCCGGACCGCAGCGACTGCACGGCCAGATGCAGGGCCACCAGCGAGGACGAGCAGGCCGTGTCCACCGTCACCGCCGGACCCTCGAACCCGAACGAGTACGCGATCCGCCCCGACGCCACGCTCGCCGCCGTCCCGATGCTCAGGTAGCCGTCCACGGCGGCGGGGACGTGCGGGAGCCGGGCGGCGTAGTCCTGGCCGTTCATCCCGGCGAAGACGCCGGTGCGCCCGCCGCGCAGGGCGGACACGTCGAGGCCGGCCCGCTCGAACGCCTCCCACGCGGTCTCCAGCAACAGCCGGTGCTGCGGGTCGGTGGCCAGCGCCTCCCGGGGCGAGATCCCGAAGAACTCCGCGTCGAACCCCGCCACGTCCGCCAGGAAGCCCCCGTGCCGGGTGTAGGAGGTGCCGGGATTGTCGGGGTCAGGGTCGTACAGGCGGTCGAGATCCCAGCCCCGGTCGTCCGGAAACCCGGAGACCGCGTCGACCTCGTCGGCCACGAGCCGCCACAGGTCCTCGGGGGAGCGCACCCCGCCGGGGAACCGGCAGGCCATCCCAAGCACCGCGATCGGTTCGCTCTGGTCGTCCCGTACGCGCTGGAGCCGTTGCCGGGTTTCGTGCAACTCGGCGGAGACCCGCTTGAGCAGATGCCGGATCTGGTCGTCAGTCATCGTTGCCTCACCGGTTCAGGAGATGCCAAGGGTTCTGGTGATGAACTCGACGAGTTCGTCGTCGCCCGCCGACGCGAGCTCGCCGGCCGCCGCGGGGACGCCGTCCCCCCAGGTGGCCAGCCGCCGCAACCGGGCCGCCGCGGCCTCGCGGTCCTGGCCGGTGAGTGTGGCGGCGGCCAGCGCGCCTTCGAGCGCTTCGATCCGGTCCAGGACCGAGGCCACGGCGTCCGGCGCGGAATCGGGGGCGATCTCCGTGCGCAGGTGGGCGGCCAGGGCGTCAGGGGTGGGATGGTCGTAGACGAGGGACGGAGGCAGCCGCAGCCCGGTGGCGGCGCCGAGCCGGTTGCGCAGCTCGACCGCGGCCAGCGAGTCGAATCCCTGGTCGCGGAAGCGCACGCCGGGTGCCACGGCTTCGGGCGAGGGGCGCCCCTGCACGGCGGCGACCTGGGTCCGTACCAGCCGGAGCAGCAGCCGGTGCTGTTCGGTCCCGGTCAGCCCGGCGAGCCGTCCGGCCAGGTCCTCCTCGCCGGGGGGAGCCGCCGTGGTCTCCTGGTGGGCTTCCGGCAGCTCGCTCACCAGGGCGTGCGGGCGGTTCCCGAACAGGGTCGCCCAGTCGACGTCGGCGACCACCACGTGGGTCTCGTCACGGTCGAGGGCCTTTCCGAGGGCGGTGACGGCCAGGTCTGGGGGCATCGCGCGCAGGCCGTACCTGGCGAGGGTGCGCCCGGCCGCCGGGTCGGCCAGGCCCGCACCCGCCCAGCGACCCCAGGCGATCGAGGTGGCGGGCAGGCCCTCCGCCCGGCGGCGCGCGGCCAGGGCGTCCAGGTAGGCGTTGCCGGGCGCGTAGTTGGCCTGCCCCGCCACGCCGCAGACGCCGGCCACCGACGAGAACAGCACGAAGGCGGACAGGTCGAGGTCGCGGGTGAGTTCGTGCAGATGCCTGGCCCCGCCCGCCTTGACCCGCAGGACGCGCTCGACCCGCTCCGGTGTCAGCGCGGTGATGAGGCCGTCGTCCAGGTCGGCCGCCGCGTGCACGACGGCGGTGAGCGGGCGTTCCGGCGGGATCGACGCGAGCACGCGGGCCAGCGCGTCCCGATCGCCGACGTCGGCGGCGGCGTAGGTCGCCTCCGCCCCCAGCGCCGCGAGCCGCTCGCTCAGCTCGGCCGCGCCCGGCGCGGCCGCCCCTCGCCTGCCGACCAGGAGAAGGTGCCGTACGCCCCGGCCCGCCAGCCAGGCCGCGACATGGCCGCCGAGCGCGCCGGTGCCGCCGGTGACCAGGACGGTGCCGTCGGTCGTCCAGGACCGCGTCTCCTCGGGCGGGGGTGTGCGGGCCAGGCGCCGGGCGTACACGCCGGACTCGCGGATGGCGACCTCACGTTCCGCGCCCCCGAGGAGGGCGGCGAGCTGTTCCCATAGCTCTTCGTTGTACGGCTTCTGCGGATCGTCGGGCATGTCGACGAGGCCACCCCAATGGGCGGGGCTCTCCACGGCCGCGATCGCGCCCAGGCCCCAGAGCAGCGCCTGCGCGGGATCGGGGGCGGCGTCGCCGGTGCCGGTCGAGACGGCGTTCCTGGTCACGTACCAGAGGGGGGCGGTCAGGAGCGTGTCGTGCGCGGCCTGGAGCAGGGCCAGATTCCCCGCGTACGCCCATGGGACGGCTTCGGCCTGGTCGCGGGTGGTGACCGACAGGAGCGAGAGCACGCCCGCGACCTGGTCCGCTGAGGCCAGCTCCGCGGCGAGTTTGGCCCGGTCGGCGGATGGGACGAGGACCCGGAGGACCTGCGCGCCGCGACGGCTCAGCGCACGCTCGGCGAGGTCGGCCACTTGTTCCGCCGCCGCGCCTTCCGGGACGAGGACGAGCCATCGCCCCTGGAGACTTCCGCCGGAGGGCTCGGGCAAGCGGCGCCACGCCACCTGGTGCCGCCAGGCGTCGACGCCCTGGGCCTGCGCGCCGCCCGGCCTGCTGGCGTCCAGCCAGAACCGTTCTCGCTGGAAGGCGTAGGTGGGCAGGTCGACCCTGGTCGCGCCGGGGATGACGGCCTCCCAGTCGATCGGGCGGCCGTGGATGTGAGCGTGGCCGAGCGCGAACAGGGCGGTTTCCTCCTCGGGACGGCCCTTGCGCAGCACGGGGGCGACCACCCGGTCGTCCGGCAGCGACTCACGCGCCATCCCGGCCAGCACCGCGTCCGGCCCGATTTCCAGAAATGTCGTGACTTCGGCGGCGTCCAGCGTCCTTATCGCGTCGGCGAAACGAACCGGCTCGCGAACTTGCCGCACCCAGTAGCCCGGATCGGTGATGTCAGACACCCGCCCGGTCAACGTCGACACCACCGGAATCACCGGCTCACTGAAGGCCACCGATTCAAGGACTTGCCGGAATTCGCCCAGCATCGGTTCCATCCGGGCCGAATGGAACGCATGGCTGACCGTCAACCGCCGAGTCCGCCGCCTCCATGACGCGACCACGGCTTCGACCGCGTCCTCATCACCCGTGATCACCAGCGACGAAGGGCCGTTGATCGCCGCGATCTCGACGCCCTCAGGAACCTCCTCCTCGCTCCCCTCGATCGCCGCCATCGCCCCACCCGACGGCAATCCCTGCATCAACCGTCCACGCGCGGCCACCACCCTCGCCGCGCCCGCCAGCGACCACACCCCGGCAACATGCGCCGCCGCCAACTCCCCAATCGAATGGCCCACCACAAAATCCGGAAATATCCCCCACGACTCCAACAGGCGATACAGCCCGACCTGCAACGCGAACAACCCCGACTGCGTGTAAACCGTCTGATCCAGCAACCCAGCCGAACCAAACACCACATCCCGAACCGAGACCCCACTCAGCTCACCGACCGCCCCACCCGGCGACACCTCACCCGAGACCGAAACACCGCTCAGATGAGCGTCCAACTCCGCGACCGCCGCGTCGAAAGCCTCGGCGAACACCGGAAAACGCTCGTAAAGCCCCCGGCCCATCCCCTCCCGCTGACTCCCCTGACCGGTGAACAGATACGCCAACGCCCGACCGGCACGACCGCTGACCACCTGACCCGAGGGCTCACCCGCCGCCAGCGACCGCAACCCCGCCAGCAACTCCCCACGGTCACCGGCGACCACCACCGCACGCTCATCCAGCACCGCACGACCACGCGCCAGCGAATAACCCACATCGACCGGATCGAGATCAGCTACCGCGAACTCGGCCAACCGCGCCGCCTGCCCCCGCAGACCAGCAAGACCGCGCCCAGAAACCACCCAAGGCACAAGAACACCCGCCGACCACCGCGAAGCCACCACTGGCGCGGCCGCATCGACACCGGAGCCACCGGCCACCCGCTGAGGGCGAGCGGCCAGGCGAGCCGACGCATCAACGCCTCCCGCCACGGACGCGGACTCGAGCCCCGCCACGGACGCGGCTTTGAGCCCCGCCACGGACCCCGCCAGCGACGCGGCCTTCGGCCCGGCCACGGACCCAGCCACGGACCCAGCCACGGACTCAGGCACGGACCCAGCCAGGGACCCAGCCAGGGATCCTGGCCCGGACGCGACCTCGGGCGACGACAGCGGCGACGGCGGCTCCGACGGTGACTCTTCGATGATCACGTGGGCGTTGGTGCCGCTCACCCCGAACGCCGACACCCCGGCCCGGCGCGTCACGCCCGACGGCCATTCCCGGGTCTCGGTCAGCAGCTCCACCGATCCGGCCGACCAGTCCACATACGGCGACGGCTCGTCCACGTGCAACGTCCGCGGCAGCAACCCATACCGGATCGCCTGCACCACCTTGATCACACCACCGACCCCCGCCGCCGCCTGCGCGTGACCGATGTTCGACTTCAACGAACCCAGCCACAACGGACGGCCCGCGTCGCGGCTCTGCCCGTACGTGGCGAGCAGCGCGTGCGCCTCGATCGGGTCACCTAGTGTCGTGCCGGTGCCGTGCGCCTCCACGAGGTCGATCTGGTTGGGGGCAAGACCGGCCGAGGACAGCGCCTGCCGGATCACCCGCTGCTGGGACGGCCCGTTCGGCGCCGTGAGCTGGCTGCTGCGCCCGTCCTGATTGACGGCGCTGCCCCGCAGCAGGGCCAGGACGCGGCGTCCGTTGCGGCGCGCGTCCGAGAGCCGTTCGAGCGCCAGCAGCCCGACGCCCTCCGCCCACGCGGTGCCGTCCGCCGCGCCCGCGAACGCCTTCACCCGGCCGTCGGGGGCCAGCCCGCGCTGCCGTGCGAACTCGATGAACATGCCGGGCGCGGCCAGCACGGTGGCGCCACCGGCGAGCGCGAAGGAGCACTCGCCCAGCCGCAGCGACTGCGCCGCCAGGTGCAGGGCCACCAGCGAGGACGAGCAGGCGGTGTCCACCGTCACCGCCGGGCCCTCCAGCCCGAACGAGTACGCGATACGTCCCGACGCGACGCTGGTCGTGTTCCCGGTCAGCACGTAGCCGTCGGTGTTGCGGGCCGGGCGGTGGTGCAGGCTGGGGCCGTACTCCTGGGCGATCACGCCCGCGAAGACGCCCGCGTCGGAGCCGCGCAGCGCGGACGGGTCCACGGCGGCGTCCTCCAGCGCCTCCCAGGCGGTCTCCAGCAGCAGCCGCTGCTGCGGGTCGGTGGCCAGCGCCTCCCGGGGCGAGATCCCGAAGAACTCCGCGTCGAAGCCGGCGGCGTCGTAGAGGAAACCGCCCTCCCGGACGTAGGTGGCGCCGCTGCGGTCCGGGTCGGGATGGTAGAGCGTGTCGAGGTCCCAGCCGCGGTCGGCGGGGAAGGGCCCGATCGCGTCCCGCCCGTCCGTCACCAGCCGCCACAGGTCCGCGGGCGAGGCCACCCGGCCCGGGAACCGGCAGGCCATGCCCACGATGGCGATCGGCTCCCGGCTCGCCGACTCGACCTCGTGGAGGCGCCGCCGGGTCCGCCGGAGCTGGTGCGTCACCTGGTTGAGGTAGGAGCGGAGCTTCTCTTCTTCGGTCATGGACACGATGCCCTTCACGACAGACGCAGTTCGGTGTCGATGAGCTCGAAGAGCTCCTCGTTGGTGGCCAGGTCGATCTCGGCGTCCACCACCGTCCCGATCTCGGCCCCGGCGGCCGCGCCGCTCTCCGGCTCCGCCGGGACGAGCCGTTCCCGCAGGTACGCGGCGAGCGCGAGCGGAGTCGGATGGTCGAACACGAGAGTGGACGGCAACCTCAAGCCGGTGACCTGGCCGAGCCGGTTACGCAACTCGACGCTGCTGAGCGAGTCGAACTCGCCCTCCAGGAAGCCCCGGTCGGGCGGGACGGCGTCGGTGTCCACATGCCCGAGCACCGCCGCCGCGGCGGTCCGGACGAGGTCGAGCAGACGGCTCGCCTGTTCGGCCTCGGAGCGGAGCGCGAGCTCCCCGGCCAATGAAGCGGAACTGTCCAGGTGGCCGCTCGCGTGACCATGCGTGTGGCCGCTCGCGTGACCGTTCATGTAGCCGGGCGAATGGCCGCTCGCATAGCCAGGCGTATGACCGCTGGCGTGGCTGGGCGAATGGCCGCTCGCGAGGGCCCGGTTCCGGCGGAGGTGGGCGAATAGCGGGGAATCGCTCGCCTCCAGGTCCAGGTGGGCGGTCACCGCCACCGGATCCGGCCCGGCCAGCGCGGCGTCGAGCAGGGCGAGTGCCTGTCCGGTGCGCATCGGCGGGAGCCCGGCGCGGGCCAGCCGGGCGCGGTCCGCCGGGGTGAGGTGGCGGGTCATGCCGCTCGGCTCGGCCCACTGTCCCCAGGCCAGCGAGGTGGCGGGCAGGCCGTTCGCCCGCCGGTGCCGGGCCAGCGCGTCGAGGAAGGAGTTCGCGGCGGCGTACCCGGCCTGGCCGGCGGTGCCGAGGAGACCGGCCGCCGACGAGAACAGCACGAAGGCTGACAGGTCCCGGTCCCGGGTGAGCTCGTGCAGGTGCCAGGCGGCGTCGGCCTTGGGCCGCAGGACGCCCTTGATCCGCTCCGGCGTGAGCGACCCGAGCACGCCGTCGTCGAGGACGCCCGCCGCGTGCACCACGGCGGTCAGCGGATGCGCGGCCGGCACAGCGTCGATCAGCGCGGACAGCGAGATCGGGTCGGCGACGTCCACGGCGGCGATCCGCACGTCGGCGCCGAGTTCCGCCAGTTCGGCCCGGAGCTCGGGGGCGCCGGGCGCGCTCAGACCGGCTCGGCTGGCGAGGAGCAGGTGCCGTACCCCGTGCTTGGTGACCAGATGGCGTACGGTGTGCGCGCCGAGGGCGCCCGTGCCGCCGGTCACCAGGACGGTCCCGTCCGGGTCAAGCCGCCCGGCCGGGAGGGTGAGGACCAGCTTGCCGGTGTGCCGCGCCTGGCTGAGGCGGCGGAGCGCCCGCCGGGCGTGGCGTACGTCCCAGGCGGTGACCGGCAGGGGAGCCAGCGCGCCGCCGGCGAACAGGCCGGTCAGCTCGCCGAGCATCACGGCGATCCGGTCGGGGTCCACTTCGAACAGGTCGAACGCCTGGTAGCTGACGCCGGGATGGGCGGCCGCGACCGCGCCGGGGTCGCGCGCGTCGGTCTTGCCCAGCTCGACGAACCTGCCGCCGTCGCCGAGCAGGCGCAGCGAGGCGTCGGTGAACTCGTGGGCGAGCGTGTTGAGGACGACGTCGACGGGCGGGAAGGCGGTCGCGAAGTCGAGCGTGCGGGTGGAGGCGATGCGGGCGTCGTCCAGCCCTTGTTCCCGCAGAGTCGGCCATTTGGCGGGCGAGGCGGTGCCGTACACCTCGGCTCCCCAGTGGCGGGCGAGTTGGACGGCGGCCATGCCGACGCCACCCGTGGCGGCGTGCACCAGCACGCGCTCCCCCGGCTGGAGCGCCGCCAGCCCGGCGAGGCCGTGGTAGGCGGTCAGGAAGGCGACCGGCGCGGCGGCGGCCTGCGCGAACGTCCATCCGGCGGGGATCGGGGCCAGGTAACGCCGATCGGTGATCGCGACCGGCCCGATGGTCCCCGGCACCAGCCCCATGACGCGGTCACCCGGGGCGAGGTCCGCACCGGGCCCCGCCTCGATCACGACGCCCGCGGCCTCGGCACCGATCCTGGCCTCGCCCGGGTAGAGCCCGAGCGCGATGAGCACGTCGCGGAAGTTCAGCCCCGCCGCCCGGATCGCAACCCTGACCTCGCCGGGAGCGAGCGAACGGGACAGATCCCGGGCCGGAAGCGCCCCGATCCCGTCGGCGACACCCCGGGTGGCGACGTCCAGCCGCCACGCCTCGCCGGGCAACGCCAGGACGTCCCCCGGCGCGGAACGGACCAGGCGAGGGACCAAGATCTCGCCCTGCCGCACCGCCGACTGGCTCTCCCCACTCGCCACCGCACTCGCCAGCGCGGCCAGCGACTCCGGCAGCCCATCGTGGTCGACCAGCGTGAGCCGTCCAGGAAACTCCGTTTGCGCAGTCCGCCCCAGCCCCCAAAGCCCGGCATGCCCGAGCCCCGCCACGCCTTCCCCGTCCCGCGTGCCGATCGCACCGCGAGTAACCAGAACCACCCGGGACGCCGCAAGCCGCACATCTTCCAGCACGCTCTGAAGCAGCCCAAGCCCAGCCGCCGTCCCCTCCCGCACCGCCTCCGGCAACGCCTCCCCACCGGACGGCACCGCGACCACCAGCACCTCCGGCCGAACCGCCACCGCCGACCCCAAATCATCGAAACGCGGCACACCCGGCACACCAACCCCCACCGCCGCCCACCGCTCCGTCTCCACCGCCGACGGCCCCGACACCACCACCCAATCCATCCGGTACGGCACCCCCGCCGCACCACCCCTCGAGACAGCCCGGAAGGTCAACGACTCAACCACGATCACCGGCACCCCCGACCCGTCCACCGCGACCAGCCGAACCGCGCCCACCCCAATCGGCGTTATCCACACCCGCAACACCGTCGCCCCAGCCCCAGCCGTCACCACCCCCTCCCACGCAAACGGAAGCCAAACACCCTGCCCGCCATGACCACCGTGACCGCTATGGGCGTCCAGGCCGCTCTCACTGTCCGAGCCGTCCGGACCCACGTGACCGCCATGACTGCTCTGACCGTCGTGACCGTTCTGAGCGTCCGGGCCGCTCTGACCGTCCGGACCCACGTGACTGCCGTGACCGTTCTGAGCGTCCAGGCCGACGTAACCACCGTGGCCGCCGCGACCGCTATGAACGTTCGGGCCGCTCTGACTGTGCGGGCCGTCCGAGCCATCGGGGCTGGTTCGATTGTGGTTTCCCTGATCGCCGTCTGGGAGCGCGAGCCCCACCGCAGCGTGCAGGGCGGCGTCGAGCAATGCCGGGTGGATGCCGTATGCGCCCGCGGTGGGTAATTGATCCGCCGGAAGGCTCACCTCGGCGAGGACCTCTTCGCCCAACCGCCAGGCGGCGGTCAGTCCATGGAAGGCGGGGCCGTAGGTGTAGCCCTGGTCATGGAGTCGCTCGTACCATCCGGTCAGGTCGACGGGCCGGGCATCCGGCGGCGGCCATACTCCGGCCAACGCCAGGTCGGAAGCTGCATGCTCCGCTTCGGCGGGAGCGCGCACGTCTGCCGCCGAGGAAGTCACGGGTCCAGCCTCAGCGGGGGCGTACACGTCTGCCGCCGAGGGAATAGCAGGCCCCGCCTCGACGGAGGCCCGAGTATCTGTCGCGGTGGGAGTCACAGGTCCGGCCTCGGCGGGGGCGAGTATGCCGGTTGCGTGCCTGGTCCATGGGTCGGTGGTCGCGGTGCGGGAGTGGATGGTGAGCGGGCGGCGGCCGGAACCGTCGGCGGCGGTGGTGCGGACTTGGAGTTGGACGTCGCCATGGGGTGGCAGGGCCAGTGGTGCTTCCAGGGTCAGTTCCGCTAGTTGGAGCCCACCGGAGCGTTTGGCGGCGTGGGTGGCCAGTTCTACGAAGGCCGTGCCTGGCAGGAGTGCGGTGCCGCCGATGGCGTGGTCGGCCAGCCAGGGCTGGGTGCTCGTGGAGAGGCGAGCTGTCAGCAGGATGCCCTGGCCGTCCGCCAGGTCGATGGCGGCACCGAGGAGGGGATGATCTGCCGCGTCGAGTCCAGCGGCGGCGGGACTGGCGACGGGGGTGGGCGGGGCGAGCCAGAAGCGTCGGCGCTGGAAGGCGTAGGTGGGCAGATCTGCCAGGCGGGCGCCACGCCCAGCCAGGGCACCATGCCGATCGCCAAGCCGATCAGCACGCCTATCACCGTGCTCATCAGCATGGTGATCACCGCGCCAATCAGCATGCCAGTCAGCGCGCCAGTCGACGCTGACGCCGTTGACGTGGAGGGTGGCCAGGGCCGTACGGAACGCGAGGGGCTCGGGGTGGCCGGGACGGGACGCGGTGACGAGTGTGTGCGGGGGCGTGTCGGCGAGGCAGTTGTGGACGAGGGAGGTGAGCGTGCCACCTGGGCCGAGTTCGAGGTAGTCGGTCACGCCGAGTTCCCGGAGAGCGGCGATGCCGTCGCTGAACCGGACAGGCCGCCGGATGTGGTCCGCCCAGTAGCCCGGGTCGCGTAACTGCTCGGCTGTGGCCGGTCGGCCGGTGACGTTGGAGATCAGTGGAATGCGTGGCGGCGCGAAGGCCACTCCGGCCGCGACCGCGCGGAACGCGGCCAGCACCTCGTCCATGTGCGGCGAGTGGAAGGCGTGGCTGACCTGGAGCAGCTTGGCCTGGCGACCCCGCGAACGCCAGCGCTCCGCTATCTCGCCGACCACGTCCCGGTCCCCGGAGATCACCACCGAGTCGGGTCCGTTGATCGCCGCCAGATCCACCACGCCGGGATGCTCCGCCAGCAGTTCGGTGATCTCCGCCTCGCCGCCGCGCAATGCGGCCATCGCACCGACCGCGGGCACGGCCTGCATGAGCCGCCCCCGCGCGGCGACCAGCGCGGCGGCGTCCGGCAGCGAGAACACGCCCGCCACGTGCGCGGCGGCCAGCTCACCGACCGAATGGCCGATCAACTGGTCCGGCTGCGGGAGGAAGGACTCCGCCAGACGGTAGAGAGCGACCCCGAAGGCGAACAGCGCGGGCTGGGTGTACGCGGTGGTGTCCAGCCTGGCCGCATTCTCGGTGCCCGGCTCGGCGAACATGACCTCCCGGATGGGATGGTCAAGATGGACGTCCAGGTGCCGGGCCACGTCAGCGAGCGCGTCGGCGAAAACGGGAAACTCCTCAGCCAGCCGCCGCCCCATCCCAGCGCGCTGGCTGCCCTGACCAGGAAACAGGAAAGCGAGCCCGCCCGTCCTGGCGGCAGCACCCTGTGTCAGCCCGGCGGCGGCTTCGCCTCCGGCGAGCGCCTGCAAGCCGACCAGCACCTCGGCACGTTTCCCGCCCAGCACCACAGCCCGGCGCTCGAAGGTAGCCCGCCCGGTGACCAGCGTGTACGCGACATCCGACAGGCCAAGCCCATCATCCTCAGCCAGCCGCGCCCGAAGTCGGCCCGCCTGCTCGCGAAGCGCATCCTCAGACCTGGCGGAGAGAACCAACGGCAGAGCAAACCCATCATCCTCGGCCAACCGCGCCCGGACCCGGCCCTCCTGATCACGACGCGCATCCTCAGACCTGGCGGAAGGAACCAACGGCACGGCATCGGTGGGGGCCTGTTCAAGGATGAGGTGGGCGTTGGTGCCGCTGATGCCGAAGGAGGAGATGGCCGCGCGGCGGGGGCGGCCGGTGGTTGGCCAGGGGGTGGGTTCGGTGAGGAGAGTGAGTGTGCCTGAGGTCCAGTCGATGTGGGGGGACGGGTGGTCGATGTGCAGGGTGGCGGGGAGGGTTCCGTGTCTGATGGCCTGGACCATGGCGACGAGGCCGGTGACGCCGGCGGCGGCCTGGGTGTGGCCGAGGTGGGATTTGCTGGAGCCGAGGAGGAGGGGAGCCGCGGGGTCGCGGTCCCGGCCGTAGGTGGCCAGGAGGGCTCCGGCCTCGATCGGGTCGCCGAGGGTGGTGCCGGTGCCGTGCGCCTCTACCGCGTCGACCTCGGTGGGTGACAGGCGGGCGGCGGCCAGGGCGGCACGGATGACGCGCTCCTGGGCTGGACCGCTGGGGGCGGTGAGGCCATTGCTCGCGCCGTCCTGATTGATCGCGCTGCCCCGGATGACGGCGAGGACGGGGTGCCCGTGGCGGCGGGCCTGCGACAGCGGTTCCAGCAGGACTAGGCCGACGGCCTCCGACCAGGCGGTGCCGTTCGCGGCGGCGGCGAACGGTTTGCACCTGCCGTCGGGGGCGAGGCCGCCCTGGCGGCTGAACTCGGTGAACATGCCGGGGGTCGACATCACGGCGGCGCCACCCGCGACGGCCCGCTCGCATTCGCCCCGCTGAAGCGCCTGAACGGCCAGGTGGATCGCGACCAGTGAGGACGAGCAGGCGGTGTCGATGGTGAGCGCGGGACCTTCCAGACCCAGCGTGTACGCGATCCTGCCGGAGGCCACGCTGGGCAGGGTCCCGGTGAGGGCGTGGCCCTGGTAGCCGTCCGGGGTCTCGTGCAGGCGTGGGCCGTACTCCTGAGGTGTGACCCCGACGAACACGCCGGTACGGCTGCCGCGTTGACCGGCCGGGTCCAGGCCGGCCCGTTCGTAGAGCTCCCACGCCGATTCCAGCAGCAGCCGCTGCTGCGGGTCCATGGTGGCGGCTTCACGCGGGCTCAACCCGAAGAAGGCCGCGTCGAACAGGTCGGCGTCGCGCAGAAAGCCGCCAGAGCCTGTGACGGAGGTCCCGATGGCCGAGGTCCCGGCGACAGACGTCCCGGTGGCAGACGTCCCGGTGGCATCGGCGCTGGTGTCCGTCGCGGCGGTGAAAGAGGGGGATAGCAGTCGGTTCAGGTCCCAGCCGCGATTGTCGGGGAAATCGCTGATCACGTCGCGGGTGGAGCCGAGCACCCGCCACAGGTCCTCGGGCGAGGTGGCGTCGCCGGGCCACCGGCCACTCATGGCGACGATCGCGATCGGCTCGTCGGCAGCTGCCGCGGGAACGTCGGCCGGTGGTGGCGGCGCGTCGGCGGAGATCGTGGCGGTGAGGTATCCGGTGACCGCTTGGGGAGTCGGATGA
The DNA here is from genome assembly GCF_009687885.1 of Acrocarpospora pleiomorpha. Lineage (GTDB taxonomy): Bacteria > Actinomycetota > Actinomycetes > Streptosporangiales > Streptosporangiaceae > Acrocarpospora > Acrocarpospora pleiomorpha. The sequence goes on along the minus strand of NZ_BLAF01000017.1, from coordinate 117,244 downwards.
TCGTAGATCAGCGAGGCGGGCAGGTTCAGTCCGGTGGCCGTGCCGAGCCGGTCCCGGAACTCGACCGCCGCCACCGAGTCGAACCCCAGATCCTTGAAGGTCGCTTCGTCGTCGACGGCGTCGCCGGAGGAATACCCGAGCACCAGCGCCGCGCTCCGCGCCACCGCCACTCGGACAGCCCGCTCCCGCTCGATCCGGTCGAGCGCGCCCAACCCGCCGGACACGCCAATCCCGACGGGCTCCTTTGGGCCGCCGACGCCCGGCCCGCTGGACTTCCCTGGGCTGCTCAGCCCTCCGGACACGCCGAACCCACCTGATTCGCTGGCCCCGGCAGATCCACCTAGCCCGTCGGATTCGCTAGCCTCGGCGGATACACCTGGTCCATCCGATCTGCCGAGTTCGGCGGATATACCTGGTCCATCGGATCGGCCAAGCGTGTCGGATCCGCGGGTGGGCGCGGATTCCTGCCCAGCGGCCAGGGTGGAGGTGGATTCATGCCGGGCGGCCAGGGTGGGGGCGGGATCGTGGCTCAGCCAGAGGGGGCGGCGCTGGAAGGGGTAGGTGGGCAGGTCTACCAGGCGGGCTTGGTGGCCGATCACGTCCGGCCAGGTCACTGTGCCGCCGCCGGTGTGCACCCGGGCGAGGGAAAGCAGGAACTGACGTAGGTCGCCGTGGTCGCGGCGGAGGGTGCCGGTGGCTAGCACGTCGCCGGCGGTCTCCCGGATGCCCTCGGTGAGGATCGGGTGCGGGCTGCTCTCCACGAACACGCCGTACCCGTCGTCGACGGCGGTGCGGACGGCCAGGTCTAGTTCCACGGTCTGGCGGAGATTGCGGTACCAGTACGCGGCGGTGAGTTCCGTGGTGTCGAGACGGCCGCCGGTGACGGTGGAGTAGAACGCCACCTCCGCCGGGCGGGGCCGGATGTCGCCCAGTTCATCGAGGAGGCGTCGCCCCAGGGGTTCGACCTGGGGCGAGTGGGACGCGTAGTCGACGGGGACCGTGCGCACCCGTACGCCCTCGGCACGGTAGGCGGCGAGGAGTTCGGCCAGGGCCTCGGCGTCGCCGGAGACCACGGTGGCGCTGGGACCGTTGACCGCGGCCACGCCGAGCTGGTCGCCCCACCGGGACACCCGCTCGCGCACCCGGTCGGCGGGCAGGGCCACCGAAGCCATTCCGCCCTGGCCCGCGACGGCGGCGATGGCCCTGCTGCGGAGCGCCACCACCGCGGCGGCGTCGTCCAGGGACAGCGCTCCGGCAATGTGCGCGGCGGCGATCTCGCCTTGCGAGTGGCCGATGACCGCGTCGGGACGTACCCCGGCTGCTTCCCACAGCCGGGCGAGCGAGACCATGACCGCGAAGAGCGCGGGCTGCACGACGTCGACGCGGTCCAGCGAAGGCGCGCCGGGGTGCCCGGCCAGCAGTTCGTTCAGCGACCAGCCGGTGTGCCTGGCCAGCGCCCGGGCACACGCGTCGATCTCCCTGGCGAACACCGGCGAGTCGCGGATCAGTCCGGCGGCCATCCCCGCCCACTGGGACCCCTGGCCGGGAAACACGAACACGGTGCCGCCCCGCTGCCGGGCCACGCCCTGGACCAGAGCGACCGCCTGCTCCCCCCGCGCGAGCGCCAGCAACCCGTCCCGAACCTCGCCTTTGTCGCCCACCAGCACGGCCCGATGCTTGAAAACAGTCCGCGTCACGGCCAGCGAAAGCGCCACATCCGGGTCCGCCACCACCCCCCGCCGATCAAGAAAGCCGTGCAGCCGAGCACCCTGCTCGCGCAAAGCCCCCTCACTCGCAGCTGATACAACCCACGGCGAAACCGCACCGGCCGCGTCCGCACGCGACAATTCCTCAGCCGCTTCCGCACGCGGCACCGCCACAACAGCCCGCGCCTCGTCCGCACGCAACACCTCGTCAGCCGCTTCCGCGCGAAGTGCGGCGACGACCGTTTCCACGCGCGGCGGTGCGGCCGAGGACGGGGTTTCGGGAGTTACGGACGGGGTGGAGCGTGGGGGTTCGGTGAGGATGATGTGGCAGTTGGTGCCGCCCATGCCGAAGGAGCTGACGCCTGCGGTGCGGGGGTGGGCGGGTTGGGGCCAGGGGGTTGTGGTGGTTTGTACGCGTAGGCGTAGGTCGGTGAGAGGGATGTCTGGGTTGGGGGTTTGGAAGTTGAGGCTGGGTGGGAGTTCGCCGTGGGTGATGCTGAGGGCCGTCTTGAGCAGGCCGACGATGCCGGAGGCGCCCTCCAGGTGGCCGATGTTGGTCTTGGCCGAGCCGACGAGCAGGGGCATGTCGGCGGGGCGGGTCGCGCTGAGGGCGATGCCGAGGGCGGCGGCTTCGATGGGGTCGCCCAGGCGGGTGCCGGTGCCGTGGAGTTCGACGTACTGGATGTCGGCGGGGGTGAGGCCGGAGCGGGCGGTGGCGCGCTGGATGACCTCGGCTTGGGCGCCGGAGTCCGGGACGGTGAGGCCGTCGGTGTGGCCGTCGTTGTTGACGGCGGTGCCGCGGATGACGCAGTGCACGCGGTCGCCGTCGGCGAGCGCCTGGGCGAGGGTCTTGAGCACGATGGCGCCGCCGCCCTCGCCGCGGACGTAGCCGTTGGCGCGGGCGTCGAAGGTGTGGCAGCGGCCGTCCGGGGAGAGCGCGCCGAAGCGGTCGGCCGCGACGGTCGTGTCGGGGGCGATGTTGAGGTTGACCCCGGCCGCGATGGCGACCGTGGACTCGCCCGAGCGCAGGCTCTCCGCGGCCAGGTGGACGGCCACCAGCGAGGACGACTGGGCCGAGTCGACGGTCAGGCTCGGCCCGCGCAGGCCCAGCGCGTGCGAGACGCGGTTGGCGATGAGGCCGCGGTTGAGGCCGGTCAGGGTGTGGCGGGTGACGGCGGCGGGGCCGCCGCGGTGGACCAGCGCCGCGTAGTCGGCCGCGATGGCGCCGACGAAGACCCCGGCCGGGGTGGCGGCCAGGCGTCCGGGCGGGATCCTGGCGTCTTCGAGCGCCTCCCAGGCGAGTTCCAGCACCAGGCGCTGCTGCGGGTCCATCTCGGCCGCCTCGCGCGGGGAGATTCCAAAGAACTCGGGGTCGAAGCGGTCGACGTCGGCGAGGAACCCGCCGAACCGTGGCGCGTCTTCGGCGCCTTCCCAGCGCCCGGCGGGCGGTTCCGTGATCGCGGAGCGGCCGCCGCGCAGCAGCTCCCAGAAGGCCGCCGGGTCGGGTGCCTGCGGAAGCCGGCAGGCCATTCCGATGACGGCGACGGCCTCGACAGAGTCCGATTCCGCACGGCCGACATTCATCTTCGCTCCATATCCTGAACCGGCGAGAAATGCTGTTTCCAGCCTCGCTATTCGGTCCCGAATGGAGAAACCCCTAACGACCCCTAAGGGGTCCTAGTCCAAAAACACGGGGAGATCGGCCCGGCGGGTCACGCCAAGCTTTCGATAAATGCGGGTGAGATGCTGCTCGACCGTGCTCACGGTCACATAGAGCTTTCCGGAGATCTGCCGGTTGGTGTGCCCCTGCGCCGCCAGGGTGGCGACCCGCCGCTCAGCCTCACTGAGATCCCCACCGAGGTCCGTACCACCCGGCCGGGCAGGCTCCGCGGGCGGCCGGGGCGCGAGGGTGTCGGCGGCGGGCTCCGCGCCGGAGGACCGCGCCAGGTGGCGGGAGCGGCGCCCGGCGGACCTGGCGCGATGGCCGTCACCCAGTCGCGCGTACGCCGAACCGGCGTCGGCCAGCGCGTACGCGAGTTCCAGCCGGTCCTGCGCGGATTGCAACAGCTCCACCGCCCGCTCCAGCGCGGCCGGGCGCTGCTCGAGCGGCAGGGTTGCCGCGCGCAGCCGGGTGGCGACGCCGCGAACCCGGGCCGATCCGGAGCCGGGCGCCGCGAGCTGCTCGTCGGCGAAGGCCCTGGCGTCGGCCGTACGGCCCAGGTCGAGGCAGGCGCGGGCGGCGCCGAGCCGCCAGGCGGCGAGGCCGGGCAGGTCGGCGTCCCAGCTTTTCATCAGGTCGCCGCAGGCAAGGAAGTCGGCGAGGGCCTCCTCCGGGGCGCCTGTGGAGAGCCGGTAGCCGCCGCGCGCGGCCAGGTAGTGCGGCCCGACCGGGGTCTGGAACATGGCCTCAGGCACGGGCACGGCCAGGTAGCGCGCGGCGTCCTCGGGTTTGCCCAGGAGGGTCTTGGCGGTCACCATGCTGGCCAGCGGCAGCCCGAGCGCCACCCCCCAGGCGGCCATCGGCAGGTGGCCGAGCGCGTCGCGGGCGCACCGCTCGGCGTCCCTGAGCCGGCCCTGGCGGATCGCGGTCTCGGCCCGGATCGCCGCGAACATGCCCTGCCAGTGCGGATCGCAGTGGGTGGTGGTCTGTTCCAGCAGCGGCGCGCACCAGCGTCCGGCCAGGTCGGCGCGGTCGGCGTAGACGAGGGTGGCGAGCGCGGCGATGAGCGACTCCAGGGCCGGTTCCCCCATCGGGCAGAGCCGCAGGACCGTCTCGGCGCGGCACACCGCCACGTCGGCGTCGTGGTCGGCCAGAAAGGCCGCGAGCACGCGCACCCCTTCGAGCCCGGTGGTCACCTCGATGGGCCCGGCTTCCGCCGGGAGATCGCCACGCAGGCCCGGATACCAGCAGCGGACCAGCTCCGGGAACGCTCCAACGGTCCCGTCAGAATCCCGCATGATCCGTAACGCCTCGCCGGTACGGCCGGCCAGCAGCAGTCGCCGTACCGACCCGGTGGCGGCCGATCCCCGGCCGAGCCATTCATCGACGAGATTGGCGACTTTCGCCGAGATCTGTTCGTCCGAGGACGCGTCCGCGAAAAGTCTGCGGAGTAATTCCAGGGATGATTCCGCGTTCACCCGATCGATTCTGGCCCGATGGCCCATCAATTCCATACGACGCTCCGCCGGAAGAAACAGCAGTGGTCATCGGCGCGCTATTCGCGCCCGCATCCGGCCGCAAAGAATCGACGCCCTTTCTCCGGCTCTGCCGCCGCCGTCGCCCGCGGGCCGGGATCCGCACCAGCCCCCCGCCGGTGCCTATTACCTATATTTCCTACTAAGTAACCATACAATAGGCAGGACGTCAAGGCGGCGACCGGCCGCGATCACAGCATTACAGGTTGTTCTGGTAGGAAATATGTGGATATGCTCGCTGACGCACCATTCGAGCACCTCAGAACCAGGACCCATGAGAATCACCCCAGCCCTCGCGGGGATCGCCGCGCTCCTCGCCCTCGCCGCGTGCGGCGGCGGCGAGACCGGCGCCGCCCCCGCCGCCCCGGCGAAATCGATCATCCTGATCACCCCGAACCCCGTCGGCTCCAACAGCTTCCTGCAGCTCGGCGTCAAGGGCGCGGAGGCCGCCGCCAAGGAGCTCGGCGCCTCCTTCAAGCTGTACGAGAGCAAGGACCCCACGAGCATCGCGCAGAACGTCGACGCGGCGGTGCGGGCCAAGCCGACCGTCATCGTGGGCATCAGCTTCTCCTTCGACGACGTGTTCAACACGGTCCCCAAGCAGCACCCCGCCCAGCAGTTCCTGCAGGTCGACTCGTGCGCGAAGGAGCAGGCCGCCAACCTGGCCTGCGTGTCGTTCAAGGAGCACGAGGCGGCCTACCTGGCCGGGGTCGAGGCGGGCCTGCTGACCAAGAGCGGCCAGATCGGGGTGGTCGCGGCGCTGGACACGCCGTTCGTGCACCGCTGGATCGAGCCGTTCTTCGCCGGGGCCGCCTCGGTCCGGGCGGATGTCACCGGCACTCCCCTCTACGTGGGCGGCGCCAACCCGTTCAGCGACCCGGCCAGGGCCAAGTCCCAGGCGCAGACGCTCACCGGGCGCGGCGCGGACATCGTCGCCGCGGCGGCGTCCGCGGGCAACCAGGGCGTGTTCGAGGCGGTCGCGTCCTCGGGGGCGAAGGCGTTCGGCGTGGACGTCAACCAGTGCGCCCAGAGCGCGGGCAACGTCATCGACAACGTGCTCAAGCACGTGGACGTGGCGGAGAGCGCGGCGATCAAGGAGATCGCGGCCGGGAAGACCGGCGGCGTCAAGGTCTACGGCCTGGCCGAGGGCGGCGTGGGCGTGAACGCCCTGGACGCCGGGGTGGCCTCCTCGGGCTGCACGGTGGCCGCCAGCCCTGACGTGATCGCCAAGCTGAAGCAGGTGCGCGACGACATCGTGGCCGGAAAGATCACCGTCGCGGATCCGCTGCAGGGCTGACGGTGTCCGTACCCGCCGCCGAACTGGTCGGCGTGAGCAAGCGGTTCGGGCCCGTTCTCGCCAACGACGGCATCGACCTGGCGGTCGCCAGGGGCGAGGTGCACGCCGTCATCGGCGAGAACGGGGCCGGCAAGTCCACCCTGATGTCCATCCTGTACGGCCTGCACCGCCCCGACTCCGGCCACGTGCTGCGCGCGGGCGAGCGGATCAGGCTGCGCTCCCCCGCCGACGCGATCCGGCACGGCCTCGGCATGGTCCACCAGCGTTTCCGCCTCTTCCCCGGCCTGACGGTGGCGGAGAACATCGTGATCGGCGCGGAACCCGTCTCCCGCGGCCGCGTCGACCGGGAGAGCGCGCACCGCGCCGTGGCGGACCTCTCCGCGAAGTACGGCCTGCGCGCCGACCCCGCGGCCCAGGTGGGCGGCCTCCCGGTCGGGGTACGCCAGCGCGTGGAGATCCTCCGAGCCCTCTACCGCCAGGCCGAGGTGCTGATCCTGGACGAGCCGACCGCCGTGCTCACCCCCGCCGAAGCCGACCGCCTGTTCGAGGTGCTCCGCACGGTGGCCGCCACCGGAGTCGCCATCCTGCTGGTCACGCACAAGCTCACCGAGGTCCTCGCCGCCTCCGACCAGGTCACGGTGCTCCGCCAGGGCCGCGTGACCGGCCGATTCGCCACGGCGGACACCAGCGCCGGCGAGCTGATCCACGCCATGATCGGCCGCTCCCTGGCCGCGCCGGAAACTCGCCGGCGGTCTAGGCCGGACGGCGAACCCGCGCTCGACGTCCGCGATCTCACCGTCCACGACACCGACGGTGTGCCCCGCCTGTCCGGCGTCTCGTTCGCGGTCCGGCCGGGGGAGATCGTCGGCATCGCGGGCGTGGCCGGCAGCGGCCAGCGCGAGCTCCTCGACACCGTCACCGGCCTGCGCTCCCCCGGCCGGACCGGGCAGGTGCTGCTGGACGGCGCCCCGGTCGTCCAGGGCCGCGACCCGCGCGTCGCGTACGTGCCGGAGGACCGCCACGGCCGCGCCACCGCGCCGGAGATGTCGCTCGCGGAGAACCTCCTGATGGGCGAGCAGCACCGGCTGGCGACCAGGTTCGGCCTGCCCAGGAAGACCGTCCGCGCGAGAGCCGAGCAGTTGACCGAGCGGTTCGCCATCAGCGCGGCGTCGGTGGACGTCCCGATCACCGCCCTGTCCGGCGGCAACGCGCAGAAGGCAGTGCTCGCCCGTGAGCTGACCCGCGAGTCCCGGGTGATCGTGGTCGAGGAGCCGACTCAGGGCGTGGACGTGGGCGTGCGCGAACGTGTCCACGCGCTCCTGACCGCGGCCCGCGACCAGGGCGGCGCGATCCTCCTGCAGTCCAGCGAGCTGTCCGAACTGCGCGAGTTGTCCGACCGGATCCTGGTCTTGTTCGAGGGCCGCCTGGTCGCCGAATTCGACGCCGACGTCGCCGAGGAGCGTCTGGGCCAGGCCATGACCGGAGTGCTCCCATGACGATCCGGCGGGTTGCCCTGCCCGCGGCGGTTCCCGCGATCGGCGGCGCGCTCGCGCTGACCACGCTGGTGCTGCTCGCGGTGGGCGTCAACCCGGCGGACGCCTATCCGGCGCTGATCCGGGGAGCCATCCTCGACGGCAACCTGGAGTACACGATCGCCGCGTTCGTGCCGACTCTCGGCATGGCGCTGGCGTTCTCGCTCCCCCTGCGGGCGGGCGAGTTCAACCTCGGCGGCGACGGCCAGATGGCGGCCGGGGGCATCGCGGCGGCGGCGCTCGCGCTTTCGGCGCCGCTGCCGCCGGTGCTGGCGGTGGTGCTGCCGCTGCTGGTGGCGGCCCTGGCGGGCGGCCTGGTGGCGGCGCTGGCCGCGCCGCTGAGCACCAGGCTGCGCGTGCCCGCCATCGTCGGCACGCTGCTGATCAGCGCCCCGGCCGTCTCGCTGGCCTCCTACCTGGTCCGCTTCCCGCTGGCCGAGCAGGGCTCCGGGATCGCGCAGACGCCCGTGCTGCCCGCTGCCGCCCACCTGCCCGCGCTGGGCGGCAGCGGCTACGTCACGCTGGGCCTGCCGCTGGTCGTGGTGCTGACCGGGATCTGGTTGTACGCCGACAGCCGCACCGTCCTCGGCTACGAGATGCGAGCCAGAGGACACAATCCCGAGTTCGCCCGGTACGGCGGCGTCCGCGTCGACCGGCTCGCCGGATACGCGCTGGCCGGAGGCGGGGCGTTCGCCGGGCTGGTGGGCGGGCTGATCGTGCTGGGCCCGCCGTACCGGTTCGTGGACGGCGCGCTCACCGCGCCCGGATACACCTTCACCGCGATAGCCGCGGTACTGCTGGCGGCGGCGCGGCCGCTGGCAGTACCGCTCGCGGTGGCCCTGCTGACCGTGCTCCAGGTGGGCGGCCAGGGCATGGAACGGGAGGCCGGGGTGCCGAGCCAGCTCACCCAGATCGTGCAGGGCCTGATCATCGTGATCGTCGCTGTGGTGGCGACCGTCCGGCGGCGGGCGGCGGAATGAACATTTTCGAGCTCTCCTTCCTGTCCGGCGTGCTCACCGCGACCGCGCCGGTGCTGCTGGCCGCGCTCGGCGGGCTGATCTGCCAGGTCGCGGGGGTGTTCAACATCGCGCTCGAAGGCCAGCTGCTGTGGGGCGCGTTCACCGCCGTGGTGGTCAGCGACGTGACCGGCAGCGCCTGGACGGGTGTCGCGGGCGCGATCGTCGCCACCGTGCTGTTCTCCGGGATGTTGTCGGGTGCCTCCGTGGGCCTGCGCGCCGACCCGATCGTGGTGGCGGTGGGGTTGAACCTGCTGGCGCTGGGGCTGACCGGGTTCCTGATGCGGCGGATCTTCGGCAGCGGCGGCACCTACAGCTCGCCGGAACTGGCCGGGCTGCCGACGCTGGCCGAGCTCGGGCTGGACGTGCCCGTGCTGGGGCCGCAGTCGCCGCTGGTGCCGCTCGCGCTCGCCCTCGTCGTTGTGGCGGCCTGGTGGTTAGGACGTACCAGGTCGGGGCTGCGGGTGCGCGCCGTGGGCCAGCACCGGGAGGCGGCGGAGGCGGCCGGGCTGCGGGTCGGGGCGTACCGGCATGGGGTGGTGCTGGTGGCGGGCGCGCTGTGCGGGCTGGCCGGGGCGCAGCTGGCGCTGGGCAACGTGACGCTGTTCAGCGAGGGCATGAGCGCGGGCCGCGGCTGGATCGCGGTGGTGGCGGTCATGGTGAGCGGGGTGTTGCCCTACCGGCTGCTGCTGGCCTGCCTGCTGTTCGGTGTCGCGGAGGCGGTCGGCTTCCGGCTTCAGGGTGCGGGGCTGCCGCAGCAGGCGGCCGACGCCGCGCCGTATGTGATCACGCTGTTCGCGCTGGTCCTGGCCGCGGTGGCGGCCAGGCGGCGCCCGAAGGAGGCCTCATGACACGGCGGATCGTCGTGGACACCGACACGGGCATCGACGACGCCCACACCCTGCTCTACCTGGCGGGCCGCCCGGACGCCGAGATCGTCGCGGTCACCTCCGTGTACGGCAACTGCGAGGAACCGGACGCGGCGCGCAACATCGGCTACGTCACCCGGCTCCTCGGCCTGGACGTGCCGATCGCGCGCGGCGCGGCGCGACCGCTGGCGGGGGTGGCGAGCATCGCCGGGCACGTGCACGGCAAGGACGGCCTCGGCGACCTCGGCTACGACCGGCCCATGCCCGAGGTGGCTTCGGAAACCGCCGCCGAACTGCTGGTACGGCTGGCCGCCGAGCACCCGGGCGAGCTCGACCTGCTGGCCCTGGGCCCGCTGACCAACCTGGCGGCGGCGCTCCGGCTCGACCCTGACCTGTTCACCCGCTACCGGTCGGTGGTGCTGATGGGCGGGTCGGGTCCGTACGCGCCGCCGGGCACGCTGCTGATGATCGACGCGAACGTGAACAACGACCCGGAGGCGGCGCGGGCGGTGTTCGCCGCGCCGCGCCACAGGCTGGTGATGGTGGGCGTCAACGTGACCGGCACCACGATCCTGGACGAACGCGCCATCGCGGCACTGCGGGCCTCGCCCAGGGCCACATTCGCCACCGAGATCCTGGACGCGTACCTGGACTTCTACCAGAACGAGTGGGGACGCCGGATCATCCCGCTGCACGACCCGCTGGCGGCCGGGATCCTGCTGGACCCGGGGTTCGCGACCGGGTGGATCGACGGCCCGGTCAACGTCAGGACCGACGGCTTCCTGTCGCGGGCCCGGCTGATGCGCACCCACGACGGCCTGCCCCCGGCCTTCCCGTACGAGGCGGCGCCGGACACCCGAGTGATCACCTCCGTGGACGCGCCGCGCTTCGTCGCCGATTTCGTAGGAGTGCTGACGCGATGAGCTGGATTGTGCTGGACATCGAGGGCACCACCAGCTCGACCGAGTCGGTGCACAGGGGCCTCTACTCCTACGCCCGCCCCCGGCTCGGCCCCTGGATCGACACGCACCGCGACGACCCCGAGGTGGCCGCCGCCGTCCGGGAGATCGGCGGCGGCACCACCGAGGAGAGCGTGGCGATCCTGCACGCCTGGATGGACGGCGACGTCAAAGCCACCCCGCTGAAGACGCTGCAGGGGCAGATCTGGGCGGCGGGCTTCGCCGGTGGCGAGCTGACCGCGCACTTCTTTCCCGACGTGCCGCCCGCGCTGCGCGGCTGGCGGGAGCGGGGACGGCGGCTGGCGGTCTTCTCCTCCGGGGCGGTGTCCAGCCAGCGGCCGTGGTTCGCGCACAGCGCCGAGGGCGACCTGTCGGCGCTGGTCGAGCGGTATTTCGACACGGTCAACGCCGGTCCCAAGCGGGAGCCCGCGTCCTACGAGCGGATCGCGGCGGCCCTGGACGCGCCGCCGGGCGAGTTGCTGTTCCTGTCGGACGTCCCCGCCGAACTGGACGCCGCGGCGGCGGCCGGATGGCGCGTGATCGGGGTACGCCGTCCAGGTGAGCCCAGCGAGCAGGCCCGCTTCGGCGCGCACTTCGTGGTCGCGAGTTTCGAGGAGATCGCATGAGTCCCACCGCCGCCGACGTGCTGGGCGCCGGCGCGCGGCTCGCGGCCGAAGCCGCCAGGTTCACCGCGCTCGGCTGGATGCGCGGCACCTCGGGCAACCTGTCCGAGGTGGTGGCCCGCGACCCGCTCCGCCTGGCGGTGACCGCCAGCGGCCTGGACAAGGGCGAGCTGTCGGCCGCCGACATGGCCGTCGTGGGGCCGCACGGGGAACCGGTCGACATCGACGGGATCACGCCGCTGAAACCCTCCGCAGAAGCCGGGCTGCACGCCAGAGTGGCCGCCCTGACCGGCGCGGACGCCGTGGTGCACGTGCACACGCTGAGCGCCGTCGTGGCCGGTCTGCACTGGCCCGGCGGGGTACGGCTCCGCGACCTCGAAACCCTCAAGGGCATCGGCCGCCGGGCCCACGACGACGAGGTGGTCATCCCGGTGATCGCCAACAGCCAGGACATGGCCGAGCTCGGCGACCGCTTCGAGGCCGCGTACGACCCGGCGACCCCGGCCGTGATCGTCGCCTCGCACGGCCTCTACACCTGGGGGGCGACCCTGCTGCGGGCCCGGCATGTGACCGAGTGCGTGGAGTGGCTGCTGGCGTACAAGATCGCTACTCGCTGACCAGCAGGTCGCCTATCCGGTCGAACACGACCGGGCCGGTGGTCAGGAGGTAGCGTGCGGCGCGAAGCACGCCCCGGATGGCGGTCACCCGCGCCTCCTCAGGGAGGGTCTCGATGTCGGTGACCCGGGAGAAGCCGATCACCCGTCGCGCCGCCTTCGCCGCCCCGAAGGCCGCCGCGTCGGCGCGCGTCCTGGCCAGATAGGCGGCGAGCACGCCGTCGCCGTACACGCGGGGATCGGCGCGGTCCGGCCAGAGCGCGGTGAACTCCGCCTCGAAGGCGTCCCAGGTCTGCTCGGCCAGCCCGAGCGCCCACCCCGCGTGCGCGGCGTCGCCGAGCGCGAAGCCGCGCGCCGCCGCCAGCACGTAGTTGCCCCACAGCGCGCCGATGTCGAACCCGACCGGGCCGTAGAAGGCGAACTCGACGTCGAAGGCGCGCGTCGACCCCGGCCGGACCAGCACCGAGCCGGTGTGCAGGTCGCCGTGGATGAGCGCCTCGGCGCGCGTCATGAACGCCAGCTTGGCCAGGCCGATCGCGGTGCGCACGGCGGGATCGCCGATGTAGGCGGCCACGTCCGCCTTGTTGGCCGGAAGGATCTTGTTGTGCTCGTGCTCGACGTACGGCTCGGTGAAGACCAGATCCTCGGTGATCTCGCAGAGTTCCGGGTTGACCGACCTGGCCACGGCGGCCTTGTGGCGCTCCGCGCCGAGCCCGAACACCGAGGTCCCGAACCCCACCTTGGCCACATACCGCCCGAGATCGGCCGCCACCCCCTCGTCCCGCGACCCCTCGTTGAGCAGGCCGCGCCACACCCGATGGTCGGACAGATCCTCCAAAGCCACCACATGCCGGGCCTCGTCCACGTCGAGCAACTCCGGCACCAGCCCAGGCGCCACCCGGCCGTGCTCGGCCAGCACGGTGGCCTCGATCCGGTTCCGGTCCGGCGTGATCGGCCAGTCCGGATCCACCCGCACGTACGGCATGGCCTGCTTGAGCACCACACCAGGCCCGCCGTCCACCTCGACGGCGAAGACGGTGTTCATGTTCCCGTCGCCGATCTCCCGCACCCGGGCAGGGTCGGCCCACCAGGCCAGCGCCGGCCGCCCGGCCAGATAGGCGGGCACCGTCTCGACGGTAAGCAGCTCGTAGGCGGTCAACGGACTCTCCTGCGCGTGTAGCTGACGACGAGCGCGCCGGCCAGCAGCGCGCCCTGGACGAAGGTCTGCGTGTAGTAGGGGGCGTTGAGCATGGTCATGCCGTTGATGACCACGCCGATGAACAGCGCGCCGACCACGGTGCCCAGCGTGTTCGGGCGGTTGGCGCCGAGCACCGCGTAGCCGATGAGCGCCGCCGCCACCGACTGCAGCAGGTAGGCGTCCCCCGCGCCCACGTCGCCGCGGCCGAGCCGGGCCGACAGCATGATCCCGGCGGTCGCGGCGCACAGGCCGGACACGGCGTAGGCGAGGGCGCGGTACCTGGCCACCCGGATGCCCGCCAGCCGGGCCGCCTCGGCGTTGCCGCCGATCGCGTACAGGGCCAGGCCCCAGCGGGTGCGCTCGAGGAACAGGTAGACCGCGACCGCCATCAGGCCGAACACCAGGACCGGCACCGGAACCGAGCCGACCGTGCCGCCGCCCAGCCAGGCGAAGCCCTCGGTGTAGCGGCCGGGAGCGGGCGCGCCGTTCACCGTCATCCCGGCCGCCACCGACCGCCCTGACGTGATGATCAGGGCGAGCCCTTGGAAGAGGAACATCGTGCCCAGCGTGGCCACCAGGTCGGGAATCCGGGCCACCACGGTGAGCAGCGCGTTCACGCCCGCCACCAGCAGCCCGGTGAGCAGCCCGGCGACGATCGCGGTGCCGCCGGTGAGGTTGAACCTGACCATGGCCAGCGCGGTCACCATGACCACCGCGCCGACGCAGGCCCCCGCCGACAGGTCGAACCCGCCGGTCGTCATCGAGACGGTGACGCCCAGCGCGACCACGCCGACCACGGCCACCGACTGGAGCACGATCATGGCGTTGCCGTACGTGCCGAAGGCCGGGCGGAGCACCGCGAAGATCGCCAGCATGGCGGCCAGGACGGCCAGCAGGCCGTACCGGTAGAGCGCGTCGGTCACGGCGTGGCCCAGGGCACCCGGGCGACGTCAGGGGTGGTCAGGGCGGGGATCGCGGCGGTGAGCTGCTCGATGTTGGCGATGCCGCCGTCGCGCAGCCGCTGCTGGGTGACCAAGGCGGGCGGGACCTTCAGCTCGGGCCCGACCTGCTCCCCGGCGACCAGCAGCGCGGCGGCCCGGACCGCGATCCGGCCCACGTTGGAGGGGTCGGTGGTGGCGGTGGCCACCCACGGGCTGTCGGGCTCGGTGATGACGCCGATGTCGGCGGTGGAGATGTCCGCGCCGTAGATCTTGACCTGGTCCCGCAGCCCGAGCTCCTTGACCGCGAGCGCCGCCCCCTTGGCGAACTCGTCGTACGGCGCGAAGATCGCCTTCACGCCCGGGTTGGCCTGCAGCGCGGCCTTGGCCTGGTCGGCGACGGCCGACGCGGTCGAGTTGTTGACCACGCCGATCTGAGCGACCTCCTTGATGCCCGGATTGTCCTTCTTGAACTGGGTCCAGACCTCGTTCCGGCGGTCCAGCGGGGCGAATCCGGCCACGTAGACGTAGATCACGTCACCGCTGCCGCCGGTGCCGTCCTTGAGCGCGCCCAGCGCCAGCTCGGCGATCTGGTGGTCGTCCTGGGAGAGGGCGACCGCCTTCGGAGTGCCCGGGTCGACGTCGAAGGCCACGAGCGGGATGCCGGCGTCGGCCGCCTTCTTGATGGCGGGCTGCACCGTCTGCGCGAAGCCGTGGTCCACGATGATCGCGTCGACCTGCTGGTTGACCGCCTGCTCCAGGTTGAGCGCCTGCTTGTCGTTGTTGCCGTCCCCGCTGGAGACCTCCAGCGTCACGTTGAGGCCCGTGGCCTCGGCCTGCGCGCCGGCCAGCCACTGCTCGAAGTAGTCGCCCGAGGAGAGCTGGCGGACCAGGGCCACCCGGACCCCTTCCGCGAACTTCGGGGGGACAGAGGCGGTGGGCGACACCGCGGCGACGCTGGGCGCCGATGACGCGGGGGCGGTGGCGGTGGTTCCCTGGGAGCAGGCGGTGAGCGCCAGGATGCTGACCAGGGCTCCGACAAGTCGTGCGTGGATCACAGAGGGATGCTAGACACACCCCGGGCAAATTGTCTACTTTTCATGTAGGGTTTATGCAAAATAGCGGGTTTAGTAGGGAATAGGTCATGACATACCTCACCGTGTACACCGACGGCGACGCGCCGGACGCCCTCCTGCGGACCGAGGACGGCGCGGAGATCGCCACCGCGCTCAAGGAGGTCGGCGTCCGGCTGCGCCACTGGCCGACCGTCGAAGGACTCGACGACGCCGGGCCGGAGGAGATCTTGAACGCCTACCGCGAGGAGGTGGCCCGCGTCGTCGCCGAGGAGGGCTACACCTTCGTCGACGTCGCCCAGCTGCGCCCCGACGACAGCCCCGACTGGCCGGAGCGCTCCCGCGCGGCCCGCGCCAAGTTCCTGGCCGAGCACACCCACGACGACGACGAGGTGCGCTTCTTCGCCGGCGGCTCCGGCATCTTCTACCTGCACATCGACGGCAAGGTGCACGCGGTCCTGTGCGAGGCGGGCGACCTGCTCAGCGTCCCCGCGGGCACGACCCACTGGTTCGACATGGGCACCCGCCCCGACTTCACCGCCATCCGCTTCTTCCACGACGACGACGGCTGGGTCGGCGACTTCACCGGCGACCCCATCGCCTCCCGCATCCCCGACTTCGACACGATCACCGCAGGCCGAGCCCAGGGATAGCCGCCAGGATTCGCAGGCCGACCCGCCAGTGACGAGGTCGGCCCGCCATGCTCGCCAACAGCAGGGGCCGCGTCTTCGGCCGGACCGCCGGGCTCGGTCAGCCCACCAGGATCGGCACCCGCAGCATTTGGAAGGTCGTGGTGCGGCGGAGCCGGAAGCCGAGTGACCGGTAGAGACGGATCGCGCCGACGTTGTCGGCCACGGTGTGCAGGAAGGGGACGTCTCCCCGTTCCCGCACCCCGGCCGCGACCGCCAACACCAGCCGCCCCGCCAGGCCCCTCCCCCGGAACGCCTCATCGGTGCAGACGGCGCTGATCTCCGTCCACCCGGGCGGCCGCAGCCGCTCCCCCGCCATCGCGACCAGCGCGCCGTCCCGCCTGATCCCCAGGTACGAGCCGAGCTCGATGGTCCGCGGCAGGAACGGCCCCGGCTGGGTCCTCTCGGCGAGGTCCAGCATCTCCGGCACGTCCTCGGGCCCCAATCGGACCGCCTCATCGTCGGGCGCGCCGGTCACCTCGTCGCCGGTCATCTGCACCCCCGCCATGCTGAACACCACCTCCCATCCCTCCGGGGGAACGACGGCCAGCCCCGCCACCGACACCGTCCCTCCCCGCCCCGCCAGCGCGGCCACGTCGTCCCAGTCCGACGGGGACGGCCGATCCGGCAGAGCCAGGAACGGGGAGACGTCGAGCGGATACCGCAACGCGCCCCCATGCCGCTCGGCGAAGCGCGCATGTGGCCCCGTCAAGGCCGCCCACGCGGGGTTGTCCAGCACTTCAGTCACGCCAATACCTCACTCATCACACTTGCCCCACTCACACCAGCACCTCGATCACACCAACGCCGCACGCACTCCGGCACGCCGCGCACTCCGGCACGCCGCGCACTCCGGCGCCTCGATCGCTCCCCCCTCGTGCGGCCAAGCCCACCCGGCGTAAGGGCCACGTCGTGACCACATCCACCTCCGCAGACGGCCGCTACCTCGCAGACGTCCTTGGCAACACCCACAACCTCAGCATGATTCCATTTTTCCGTCAATACCTACCCATTTAGTAGGCAATTAGTCGACCGGTGGAGTGGAGAACGCGGGGTTCTCGGTTCAGCCGCGGTTCAGGAGGGCTCGGGCGACGTCGACGTCGGTGATGAGGATGTTGATCCAGCCGCCGCGGGCCGCGCCGCGGATCGCGGCGAGCTTGGAGGCGCCTCCGGCGACGCCGATGCGGCGGTCCACGGCACGGAGCTGGTCTGGGGTGATGCCGATGATGCGGTCGTCGAAATCGGCTTCGACGGCTCGTCCCTCGGCGTCGAAGTAGCGCGTGCAGACGTCGCCGACCGCGCCGAGTTCCTGGAGCTGGCGCTGGTCCTCGGGAGTGATCGCGTTGCCGGAGCGGCGGAGCAGGGGGGAGGGTTCCAGGGTGCCGATGCCGACGACCGCGAGGGTGAGGCGTGACCAGGCCTGCATGACCTGGGCGACGGTGGGTTCCTTGGACAGCAGGTCGCGGAGCTCGCGGCTGCCGACCAGCGCGGCCGAGGGGGCGAAGACCGGTCGTGCTCCGGTGAGTTCGGCGAGGCGGCTGGTGAGGCGGGTCGCGTGCAGCTGGACTTCCGGGCTTCCAGAGCCGCCGACGATCTGCACGACCTCCTCCGCGACGGGAGTGGTCTTGGCGCGCATGACGTTGACCGATTCCAGGAGCGTGGCGCTCCAGGAGGAGATCCCGATGATGTCGCCACCTTTGAGGGTGGCGTCGAGGTAGATGGCGGTCGCGGCGGCGAGCGCGGGAATGACGTCGGTCCCGCCGCCTTCGGCGTCGACGACGACGGCGTCGCGGAGTCCGAACTCCTGCACCAGGGCGTCCTCGAGTTCGGCGTGCACGCCGTCGGGCGAGACGACCACGGTGCGGACGACGTTGCGGTCGGTCGCTTCTTTGAGCAGGCGGGACACGCGCGGCTGGGACATGTGGAGCAGAGCGGCGATCTCCGGTTGACGTAGCCCGCGCTCGTGGTACATGCGCGCCACCTTGACCAGCAACCGCAGGTGGTCAGGGCTAGGAGTCGAAGCGATCACCACGGGGTGTCCTGTTTCCTCTCGTTCAGGCGGCGTGTCAGCCGAAACATCCGATCTGTATGTTAAACGCTGCGCGGGCCAGGGGCGAGGCGCCGTGCCACGCCCCTGGCCGTCGACGGCTCAGAGCTTGGCGAAGACACCGTACTGGTCGGCATTCTCCTTGGTGATGAGCTCGCAGTCGATCGACTGCTTCTCCTGCGCTCCGGTCGAGCCGGTCTTGATGAACTTGTCGGCCTGCTCGACTGCGGTCTCGGCGCCGAGCGCGGCCGGCTGCAGCGCCGTGGCGAGCATGGCCCCGGACTTGATCTGCGCGATGGCGTCCGGGCTGCCGTCGAAGCCGACGACGATGACGTCGGACTTCTTGGCGGACTTCAGCGCCGCCACCGCGCCCAGGGCCATGGTGTCGTTGCCGGCGATGACGCCCTGGATGTCGGGGTTCTGCTGGAGGATGGTCTCCATCTTGCTGAAGGCCTCCTGCTGGTCCCAGTTCGCGGTCTGCTGCGCCACGCGCTTCATGCCGGGGTACTGGGAGATGACGTCGGCGAAGCCCTTGGAGCGGACACCTGCGTTGGTGTCGGATTCCTTGCCGGTGAGTTCGACGTAGTTGCCCTTCTCCTTCATCGCCGCGACGAACGCCTGGGCGGCGAGCTGGGCTCCCTGGGCGTTGTTCGACACGATCTGGGCCTTGGCGATGCCGGTCTTGTTGATCTCCCGGTCGATCAGGAAGACGGGGATCCCGGCGTCGGTGGCCTTCTGGACGGGGCCGATCGAGGCGTCGGCGCCCGCGTTGTCGAGGATGATCGCCTCGGCCTTGCGGGAGATGGCGGCGTCGATCAGCTCGCTCTGCTTGTTGGGGTCGTCGTCGTGCGAGGCGACCGAGGTCTGGTAGCCGAGACCTTCCGCCTTGGCCTTGGCGGCGTCCGCCTCGGCCTTGAAGAACGGGTTGTCGGGCGACGGGGTGATGATCGCGATCAAGTTGCTCTTGGGCGCGGAGGCGCTGGCGGCCCCCGCCTCCTCGGGCTCGTCGGACGATCCGCACGCGGTCAGCATCAGCAGGCCCGCGGTCAGTGCCGCGGCCGCCTGAACGACCAGGCGGCGGCTGGGGTGGGACATGATTTCCTCCTGTTGGGCACGTCGACATCGACGCAAGACGGGGATCGGGGGTGAACCGGACACGGGATCGCGCCGGTCGGCGGGGAAAGCGTTAGCGGGAGAAAGTGATGGTCAGGGAGCCGCGTCTTCGGGCCTGACCTTGGTGGCGCCGAGGTCGGTCGGCTCGTTCGTGGTGGCGACGGCGACGGCCGACGCCGCGGCGCCGCGGCGCTGGAAACGCTGCTGGCTCTGGTCGAGGATGACCGCGACGATGATGACGGTGCCCTTGATGAAGATCTGCCAGAAGGTCGAGACCCCGAGAAGGACCAGGCCGTCGGCGAGGAAGCCGATCACGAAGGCGCCCACGAGCGTGCCTCGCACGTTGCCGCGGCCGCCGGACAGGGCGGCGCCGCCGATGACGACGGCCGCGATCGCGTTGAGCTCGAAGCTGTCTCCGGCCTGCGGGGCGGCGGAGGTCAGCTCGGAGGCGATGATGATGCCGGCCATCGCGGCGCAGGCGCCCGAGATCATGTAGACGATCGTCTTGACGCGCTGGACGGGGACGCCGGTGAGTTCGGTCGCCCGCTCGTTGCCGCCGGTGGCGTACAACCAGCGGCCGAAGGGCGTCGAGCGGAGCAGGACGGCCACGACGACCCCGAGGATGATCATGATCCAGATGGCGACGGGGAGACCGAGGGGGCGGCCGCCGCCGATCCAGTCGAAGCCGGTGTTGTTCGTGCTGGGGTGGCCCGCCAGGTTGGGGTAGGTCGTGCCTCCGGAGATCAGGAGGGCGGCTCCGCGCGCGACGTACAACATGCCGAGGGTGGCGATGAACGGCGCGACGTTCAGCTTGGTGACCAGGATCCCGTTGACCGTGCCGACCAGGGTGCCGACCGCGATGCACAGGATGATCACGGCCCACACCGGCGGGTAGGCGATGACGCCGAAGAGGCTCAGGTGCACCCCGCCGAGGAGCTCTCCGGCGATCACGCCCGACAGGCCCACGATGGAGCCCACCGACAGGTCGATGCCGCCCTTGAGGATGACCAGCAGCATGCCGAGCGCGAGGATGCCGTTGATGGCCACGTGCTTGGTCATGGTGATCAGGTTGTCGACGGTGAGGAACGAGTCGGACAGGAGGCTGAAAACGACGATCAGGACGCCGAGCGCGATGAACGCCCGCAGCTCGAAGATCGAGGTGAGCGTCTTGAGCCGACGGGCCTGCGCGGCGGCCTGACGACGCTGCTCCAGGACGGTCGCGTGATCATGGGTCATGGTGTCGGTCATTTTCACGCCTCTTCAGTGGTGTCGGCGCCGTCGGCCAGGCGCATCAGCCGGTCGCGGGTGATCTCACCCGCGCGCACGTCGGCGACCAGACGGCCGCGGGCCATGACGAGCAGGCGGTCGGGGATGTGCAGCGCCTCTTCGGTCTCTGATGTGGTGAACAGGACGGCCAGGCCGCGTTCGGCCTGCTTGGCCATCAGGCTGAAGACATCGGCCTTGGCGGCGACGTCGACGCCCCGGGACGGCTCATCGAGCAGCAGCACGCGCGGTCCTGTCATCAGCGCCTTGCCGATGACGACTTTCTGCTGGTTGCCGCCGCTGAGCGAGCCGATCGGGGCGTCGGGGCCCGCGGTCTTGACGGTGACATCCGAGATCATCGACTCGACCGCGGCGCGTTCCCGGCCGCGGCTCACGAACAGCCGCCGGACGAACCTGGTCAGGGCGGCCAGGGAAAGGTTCTGCCCGACGCTCATGGTCTGGATCAGGCCGTCGCGCTGGCGGTCCTCGGGGACCAGGGCCAGCCCGGCCCGGATCCGCTGGCGGACGTTGCCGGTGACCACGCCACCGCGCAGGAGCACCTGCCCGGATTCGGCGTGCAGCCGACCGGCCAGGCATTCCAGCAGTTCGGTACGGCCACTGCCCATGAGCCCGTAGATGCCGACCGTCTCGCTGGCGCGGACACTCAGCGAAACGCCGTCGACGGCGAGACGGTCGGGGTTGGCGGCGTCGGCGACCGACAGCTCGATCGTCTCCAGGACGACCGGCCCGAGGTGGGGATCGCGGACGGGGAAGAGCTCGTCCTGCTCTCGTCCGACCATCTTCCGCACGACCCAGGCGAGGTCGACGTCGGCCGCCGCGGCGACCGCGACCATGGAGCCGTCGCGCAGCACGGCGACGTCGTCGGCGATGTCGAGCGCCTCTTCGAGATGGTGGGAGATGTAGACGATCGCCACACCCTGGCCGGTCAGTTCGCGGATGACCTGGAAGAGGATCTCCACCTCCGGCGCGCTGAGCGCCGACGTCGGCTCATCCATGATCAGGATCCGGGCCTTCTGCAGCAGCGCGCGGGCGATCTCGACCAGCTGCTGCTGGCCCAGCCGCAACTCCCCGACCGGCTGATCAGGGTTGAGGGTCTCGTCCAGGCGCCGGAGCACGGTCGTGGCCAGCGCGCGCTGGGCGGACCCGTCGACCAGGACGCCGCCGCGGGTGCGCTCGCGCCCCAGGAACAGGTTGTCCTGGATGCTCAGGTTCGGGCACAGGCTGAGTTCCTGGTGGATGATCGAGATGCCGCGGTCGGCCGCGTCTCGCGCGCTGCCGAACTCGACCACCTGCCCGTCCAGCTCGACGTACCCGGTCGTGGGCGATTCCACCGCGCTGAGGATCTTCATCAGCGTCGACTTTCCCGCGCCGTTCTCGCCGAACAGCACCGTCACGCGTCCCGGCGCGATGTCGAGGGAAACGCCCTTGAGCGCCTGCGTGCCGCCGTACACCTTGGTGACGTCGACGGCCCGCAGGACGGGCGCGACCGGGGCCGTGGTGGTGCCTGGGCGGTGCGTCGTCGTGGTCATGGCGCGGCCTCGATGGAGATCGGCGTGATCGTGAGCACGTCGGCGGTCAGCGGGGTCATCGCTCCCACGACCGTGATCTTCTTGTCCTTGAGCGAGGCGACGTCGAGGGACGCCAGGACCTTGGACTTCACCTGGTCGTTCAGGGCGGTGCCCGCGTCGGCGTACTCGACCTGGTTGGTGAACTGGCCGAACTCGATGAATCCGACGGCGTCACGCAGGGCCGTGCCGTTGATGGCGGGACCGATCTGCACAGAGACGCGGGTCTTGCCGACGTCGGGCACCGTCACCGGGAGGAGGCCGCTCTCGGCGGCGCCGGCGGTTCCGGTCACGGTGACCGCGTAGCTGTAGGGTCCGGTGCCTTCGCGGTTGCCGTACTGCTGGCCGGCCGCGTCGGGGTCGGCGGCGATCGCCTTCTGCAGCGTGACGAGGTCGACGGCCTTCTGCTGGATCGCCGGCACGACCTTCGGCTCGTAGGTCTCCGCGCCGTAGCCGGCCGGGTTGAACTTCTCGGCCTCCTCGGCTCGCGGGGCGCTGTCCGAGCGGTACGTCGTGGCGGCCACAATCGCGATGATCAGGAGCGCGAGCGCGATCAGGCTGCCGCGGCCGAGAGTGAGCCAGGGATGGCGGCTCGGAGTGTCCCAGCCGGGCTGCGGTTCCTGCGCTGTTGTCATGACATCCTCTCAATTACACGTCCGCCGAGCTCGCGGGCGGTCCTCAGGCCCTCATGCCAGCGCGCGAGGGCGGCGCCGCGCCGCTCGTCGCTCCAGGCCGGAGTGAAGACCTCCAGGCCGGTGTCGGCCCGCTCTTCCAGGTCGCCGGTGGTCCAGAGCCCCAGGCCCAGACCGGCGAGGTCGGCGACACCGGCGGCGGACAGTTCGTGGTGCCGGGGCCGGGCCACCTCGACCACGCTGAGGTCGGCTTGCAGCTGCATGAGCGCGCCGCTGCGGGTCAGGCCGCCATCGGCGAAGACCCGATCGACAGCGGGCATGGCCGCCAGCACGTCGTCGACCTGATGCGCCACCGATTCCAGCGCGGCGCGGGCGAGCTGGGCCCGCCCGGTGCCGAAATCGAAGCCGGCCAGGACCGGCACCGCCCGGGAGTCCCACCACGGGGCGCCGAGGCCGCCGAAGGCGGGCACGAGCGTGACGCCACCGGCGTCCGCGTCCGCCGCCAGGTCGACGAGCACGTCCATGGAGATGCCGAGCAGGTCGGCGAGCCAGGTCAGCGTTCGTCCGCTGGAGCGGATGTTGGCCTCCTGGGCGAAGGTCGGCCGCCCGGTGGACCAGGCGATCGTGTCGCACACGGCGCCCGCGGAGCCGCAGGTCCCGGCGACGGTCATCACCGACGATCCGGTGCCGTACGTCGCCTTGACCACGCCTGGTCGCCAGCCCGCGTGCGCGAACAGCGCGGCGTGCGAATCTCCCAGCACCGCCAGCACCGGCACCCCCGCGGGGAGCGGAGCGAGATCACCGGCCTCGCCGAAGGGCCCGGTCGAGGGCACCACGCGGCCCAGCGCCGCACGGGGGACACCGAAGATCTCCAGCAGTTCCTCATCCCAGTCCCCGGTTCCGAGGTCCAGCAGCTGGGTCCGGGAGGCGTTGCCGATCTCGGTGACGAAGCCGCCGGTGAGCGAGGTGAGCAGCCATGCGTCCACGGTGCCGAGCCGTAGCTCGCCGCGCTTGCTGCGTTCGCGTGCCGGGTCGTGCCGGTCGAGCAGGGCCGCCATCTTCAGCGCCGAGAACATCGGGTCGAGCGGGAGCCCGGTCCGGCGCCGGACCAGGTCCCCGTATCCCTTGTCGACGAGCTCAGCCGCCCGGACCGCCCCGCGTTGGTCCTGCCAGCTGATCAGCGGCGCGACCGGCCTGCCCGTCGCCGCGTCCCACAACACCACCGACTCACGCTGGGTGCTCAGCCCGATCCCCGCCACGGCCTGGGCGTCGAAGCCGCGCAGACAGGCGGCGACCGCGTCGCGGACGCTGCCGAGCAACTCCCCGGCGTCCTGCTCCGCCAGGCCAGGCGCCGGATGGCGCTGGGACACCGGCGCGCTCGCCCGTGCGACGACTTCTCCAGCGGTGTTGATCAGCAGGGCCTTGGTGGAACTGGTGCCCTGGTCGATGGCGAGGATGAGCGATTCCATCAGACTCGTCCCAGGGCCTCACGGGCGGCCGCGGCGATGCCGGCGGCGTTGAGACCGAAATGGTCGAGCAGGAAGGACGTGCTTCCCGTCGGCGCGAACGTGGGCACGCCCAGCATGCGGACCGGGACGGGCCGGTGCTCCGCGACGACCCTGGCGACCGCGGCGCCCAGACCGCCGGAGAGCAGTCCCTCCTCCACCGTGACGATCGCCCGGGTGTCGTGGGCCGCGGCGAGGACCTCCGCCACGTCCAGCGGTTCGACGAACGTCATGTTGACCACCCGTGCCGACAGACCCTGCTCGCGCAGCAAAGTCGCGGCGTCGAGGGCTCGGGAGACCATCGTCCCGATCGCGATCAGGGTCACGTCGCCGCCGTCGACGAGCCGGGTCGCCCGGCCCGTCTCGAACGGCGTGTCCTCGGGAGTGACCGCCGGCACTTTGAAACGAGGGATACGTATATATGAGGGACGGCCGCACTCGACGGCCCAGCGGACCGCGCTTCGCGTCTCCAGCGGGTCGGCGGGGACGACGATCTGCATCCCGGCGACGGCCCGCATCCAGGACAGGTCCTCGATGGAGTGATGGGTGGGCCCGAGCTCGCCGTACGCCATGCCCGGGCTCTGCCCGCACAGGACCACGTGCCGGTCGCTGTAGGCGACGTCCGCCTTGATCTGCTCCAGGGCGCGTGCGGTGAGGAACGGCGCGGCGGCCGACACGAACGGGACGAAGCCGGCGTTCGCCAGACCGGCCGCGACGCCGACGAGATCCTGTTCCGCGATGCCGACGTTGATGAGCCGGTCGGGGAACTCCTCCCGGAACTTGACCAGGTTGCTCGACCCGACGGAGTCGTTGCACACGGCCACGATCCGTTCGTCGGCGCGGGCGAGCCTGGCGAGCTCGTCGGCGAAGTCGACCCGGCAGTCGAAGGTGGGAGTCCGCTCGGCCACGGCGGTCATCGGCTCAGCTCCTCGAGCGCGAGGCGGACCTGCTCGTCGGTGGGCACCTTGTGGTGCCACTCGACCCGATCTTCCATGAACGACACTCCCTTCCCCTTGATGGTGTTGGCGACGACGGCGACGGGCCGGCCCGTCGACGACGGCGCGAACGCCTGCTTGATCGCGGCGTGGTCGTGGCCGTCGATCACCCGGACCTCCCAGCCGAAGCTCGCCCACTTGGCGTCCAGCGGCTCCAGCGACTTGGTGTCCTCGGTACGGGCGCCCTGCTGCAGCCGGTTCCGGTCCACGACGGCCGTCAGATTGGCGAGGCCGTAGTGAGCGGCCGTCATCGCCGCCTCCCAGTTGCTGCCTTCCTGCATCTCCCCGTCACCCAGCACGACGATGGTGCGCCAGGCTTCGCCGCGGAGCTGAGCGCCGAGCGCGCAGCCCGTGGCGACGGGGAAACCGTGCCCGAGCGGGCCGGTGTTGGTCTCCACGCCGGGCACCTTGACCCGGTTCGGGTGGCCGTTCAGCGGCGACAGCGGCGCCATGAACTCGGTCAGCCGTTCCTGCGGGAAGAACCCGCAGGACGCCAGCGTCGAATACAGGGCCGCCGCGCAGTGCCCCTTGCTCAGCACGAACCGGTCGCGCAGCGGGTTGTCCGGCGCGTACGGGTCGAGCTGGAGGGTACCCCACATCGCGGTCACGAGCAGATCCGTCACCGACAGGTCACCGCCGACATGCCCCATCTGAGCCGCCTGGATGGTGGTGAGAACGTCACGCCGGATCCGGGTGGAGATCTTCGCCAGCTCGGGCGCCGCCTGCGCGGGAGAGAGGGCACGAAGGCGAGCGCTCTGCTCGACGTACACCGCGGCGGCGTCCTCGTCGAGCTGGAGCGGCGGCGACGCGATTTCCAGGGTGGTCACTCCGACTCGCTTTCCGCCAGCGCCCGGTAGAGGGCCCGCTTCGCGATGCGCTGGGCGCCGAGGGCGTCCTGCGCGGCCTGAGCTTCGGCGAGCTCCGCGCGGTCGAGGTAGCCGAGCGCGTGGTGGAAGGCGCGCATGGTGCGGATTCCGGCGCGGGCCGCCTCGACGGAGTTCTCGCGG
Organism: Acrocarpospora pleiomorpha; assembly: GCF_009687885.1. Classification (GTDB taxonomy): domain Bacteria; phylum Actinomycetota; class Actinomycetes; order Streptosporangiales; family Streptosporangiaceae; genus Acrocarpospora; species Acrocarpospora pleiomorpha. Next base: position 91,387 of record NZ_BLAF01000017.1, on the reverse strand, counting down.
AACGGGAACTGGTCGAGCTGCCAGACGCCCTGCCAGCCCGCGTCGCGCAGGGCGAAGAAGAACTCGAAGGTCTCCAGCAGGTGCACCGACCCGACGACCATGTCGTCGTCCCAGCCGCGGAAGTTGTCGTTGACGTCGATCGCGAACAGCTTGTTCCGGGCGATCGCCATCCGTGCCGACTCGGCTGGGGTCTCCCCGCCGTACAGGGAGTGACCGAAGTCGAGGAGAACGCCGACGTTGTCCACCCCCATGTCCTCGATCGCGAGCAGCGTGCGCGCGACGGAGGAGAAGACCATCCGGTTGCGCGGCTCGCGCGGCTTGTACTCGATCGCGAACTTCAGGTCGGGGAACGTCCGCGCCAGCTCCCGAACGGCGCCGATCGACTTGTCCCACAGGTCGTTGTAGTCAGCCTGGAAGGGGTAGTCGTAACCATCCTGGCCGGGCCACAACTTCACGTAATCGATCCCGAGTTCGCGGCCGACCTCGGCCGAGGCCGCCACCAGGTCGATGGCGTCGCGGCGAACGGCGGGGTCGGGGTTGGTGAACCCGCCCTTGGCGAACTTGCCGGTGTAGATCTCCGGCGTGACGGCGATGGCGCTCAGGCCCTGCGCGTCGAGCGCGTCCTTCACCTCGGCGGTGCTGATCCCGCCAGGGGGGAAGGGCCAGTTGAGGTCGACTACCGACAGGTCCCCGACCGAGCCGGCTAGCTCGATCGCGTCGAGCACCGTCTGGGGGTTGCCGTACCCGTCGGTCGCGTACCGGTCGACGTATGTCGCGAAGTGCCAGATACCGGCCCCGAAGACCGGCTCAGTGTCCGTGTGAATGTTTATGCGCTCTCGATCAGACATGCGTGAAAGTTACGGGAGGATTAAAGGGAGTGTCAAGGATCCGAGTGGGAACTACCACATCTTCGTCACCCTACGTGCCCAAAGAGCTCGATTGTCATGGGCCGGGGCTTGTGTGCTCTCTTGAGTTGATCGCAAAGAGTGATGGACTCGACCTCGTCGCACCGAGGCGGGCCTCATCCACACCGGGCGACGTTCACCGGACAGGCGGGTCGAAGACCGCACCGTCGCCGCCCGTCCGCACGTGGCCGCAGCCCGGAATGGCCTTCGTCGCGGGCCCCACATGACGCAGGCTGGAATCTCAGCTGGGCCTCGCCTGTGGTTGGCCAGGTGACGCTGACGAAGAGATGGGGCGTTGGCGTCTCCCCCGGCACTGCCGACCGCGGAGACGCCAACACCCGTGTGGGTGCTACTTGATGTGCACGATCACCCGCTGGTAGCGGGTGAGTGCCGGCTTGCCGTCGTCGGTCACTTCGAGGATGAGGTGGACGGTGTCGCCCGGCTTCGCGTCGGCGGGGATGGTGACGCTTGTCCTGAGCTTCGAGCTGCCGGCGATGCTGACCTCGCCCGCGTAGGTGTCGGCTTCGCGGTACTGCCACCACTTCGTGGTGACCTCGTCGTTGTCGGGGTCGCGCACGTCGCCGCGGATGGTGATCTTGCTGCCGGGCTTGGCGTCAACGTCCAGGCCGGTCTTGACGCTGACGACGGGGTGATGGTTGGCGTCGTCGTAGTCCGACGCGCTCATCCAGCCCAGCCGGGCGGCGAAGTCGAGCTGTTCCGCCTCGGCCCACCGTCCGCTGCTGTAGCCGGCGACGTCGACGCCCGCCTTGTTCTTCTCGGCCGGTCCGCTCACCCAGTAGTTCGGCGTGGCCGTCCTCTGGACGACACGGTGGCCCCAGCCGCCGTAGGTCCAGTCTTCGAGGCTGCGCAGTCCGGTGTCGAACAGGTAGATGAAAGCGGGGTTGTCCCCCTCGGAGACGAAGTCGAACCGCTCGCGGGGCGGGCACCAGCCGGAGGCGGTCAGGTCGCCGAAGATGTCGAGCGGGTCACCCTCGAGGGCCTTCTTGTCGCCCCAGACCCGGTACTTGTCGCCGAGCGGGCCGTTCTCCAGGATGTTGGCGGCGGTCCACCGGCCGTCGAAGTACTTGAGCACCTCCGGGTCGACGGCCTTGGTGCGGGCCTTGCAGTAGAAGCCCCAGACGCCGGAACCCACGTTGGTGGTCAGGATCTTCGGCCATTTGACGCTGATGTAGGTGTCGTACGTGGTGTCCTGCTTGCCCTGCATGGTGATGACGGCCTTCGCGGAGACCTTGTCATAGATCGCCGGCCACTGCGGCGTGTTGCCGTACTCCTCCTCGATGGACAGCAGAGCGCGGGCGATCGTGTTGCTGCCGCCCCAGACCTGCAGGTAGACCGGGCCGCCCTCGTCGTCCAGCAGCACCTTCTTGATCGCGTCGGATCCCTCGGTGGGCGCCGCCATGTCGCCCTCGAAGTTGATGTTGCCGACCTTGACGAGGCTGAGCAGGTGCTCGGGGCTGGGGTAGTCGCGGTCGTGCTCGAGCAGGTTGCGGTATCCCTTGGCGTACTCGCCGATGAGGTTCTGGATGTGCTGGGTGCCGGTCCACCGCCACGAGGTGACCGGCTCCTTGTACTCGCGTCCGGGCAGGAAGAAGGTCGTGCCCTTGCCGTCACCGGAGAAGTGGAACCTCGAGCTGGTGTAGACGATGGCCTCGGTGTCGACCTCGTTGGTGTACATGAGGTACCGGATCACCGAGTTGTAGTCGTCCGTCTCGATGTCGGTGGTGACGATCGTGCGCGGCTTGTCCCGGCGGTCCTTGTCGGCGTGCCCCGCCGTGGAGCTCGCGGGCGCGGCGTTGGCCTGCGCTACGGTCAGGGGCGCCGACAGGCCGACGACGACGGCCATCGACAGGCCCAGCCGTGCGTACCTCTTCCGCCGGCCCGATCCGGGCCTCGGCACTGCTGTGCTCATGTTTCTCCTCTGCTGCGTACGCGGATATGAAAGTTCATGGCGGAGCGGTCTATGCGACGGTGACGATGACTCGCTGGTAGTGCTTCAGCGCCGGGGTGCCGTCGTCCTTGACCTCCAAGATCAGGTGGATGGTGTCCCCAGGGACGGCGTCGGCCGGGACGGTGAACGAGACCGACGGACCATCGGCGCCCGTTAGCGCCACAGTGCCCGCGTAGGTGTCCGCGTCGGTGTACTGCCACCACTTGTACGACAGCCGGTCGTGATCGGGGTCCTTGCCCTTGCCGCGCAGGGTGACCGTCGATCCGGCCTTGCAGGTCAGGTCCACGCCCTCCTTCACCCTGGCTTCGGGGTTGTGGTTGGCCCGGGAGTACTTCGGCGTCACACCCCAGTCGGCGCGTGCCGCGAAGTCGTTCTGGAGGTCCTCCACCCATCGCGTCTGCGGGTATCTGCGCTGGTTGGCCGTGGTCGAGCTGTAGGGATTGACGTCGGAGGTGTCGATCCAGCCCGAGGCGTTCGGCGCGAACCTGCCACCCCAGCCGCCGTACGTCGGGTTCTCCGACGAGCGCAGGCCGTTGAAGTCGAACAGGTACATGTACGCCGGCGAGTCACCCTCGGAGATGAAGTCATGGACGTCGTAGGTGAGGTTCTGGTCCGGACGCCAGCGATTGTTCTGGTCGTCCCCGGGGGTGGGGTTGCCGTCCCGGTAGGTGCGGTACTGCTTGAGCAAGTCGCCGTGGCCGTTGAGGAAGTTGCCTTCCATGTACGGCGCGCGCAGCGTGTACTGGAAGGGCTCGGGCACAGCGGCCTTCCACAGATAGGCGAAGCTCCAGAACTGGCTCTGGTTGTCGATGACCTTCACCTGGGGCCAGTTCGGCTTGATGTAGGCGTTGAGCGTGTCGTCCTGGTTGAGGATGTTGTAGATGACCAGCTTGTCGCTGACCTTCTGCTGGATGGCCGGCCACTGGCTGGTGCCTTCGTACTTCTCCTGGATCGACTTCAGCGCCCGGGCGATGGTGTTGAGGCCACCCCAGGCCTGGGCGTACAGCGGGCCGGGCTTGTCGTCGAGGATCACGTTCTCGATCCACTGCGACCCCTCGGTCACCTTCGCCATCTCGCTGACGTTCTCGATGTTGCCGATCTTGTACAGGGAGCGGAGCTTGGCGGGCGTCGGATAGCCGTCGGCGTGCTTCTTGAGATTCGGGTAGAGCTGGGCGTACAGGTCGAGGTACTGGTTGACCCACTCGGTTCCGGTCCACCGGAAGGGCGCCACCGCGCCTCCGTCACCGGCCCAGTGGAACCGGGAACTCGAGTAGATGATGCCCGCGATGTCGAACTCGTTGGCGTAGTACAGGAACCGGATGAACGAATCCATGTCGTCCACCTCGCCGTCCTGCGTCACGATCACCCGGGGCTTGGCCTTGTTCGCGTGCTCGCCCGCATGACGGCATGCCTTGGCGAACGCGGACGCCCTGTCGTCCGGATCCGCGTGCGCGGGGACCGCCAGCAGCGCCGCGGCCAGCGCGCCGGCGGCCGCGACCGGCAGGATCCGGCCCGCGATTGACCTACGAGTTCGCATGGTTCTCCTCTGGGAGGTGATGGACGGCATGGCAAAGCCGTTCGGCGATTGGGGGAAGGTGTCACGCCTGAGTGGCCCCCGAGGACACGAGCGTGCAACACAGCACGCCACACAATGCATATCTATTCGCACATGAATGATTCGCTAACTTTTTAGCAGCGCACAAAATGGCTCGTCAAGACCCCGTCAAAGGCGACACGGGTCACGAATCCACCCGACAAGCGTTACCGCATCGTTACGGGCGCATGTCATTGACATGTCGCCCCATACGGCCCTAGCGTCGATCCATGTCTAGTCGATTACGAATAGATAGTCAGCAATGAGCCGGTCAATGCCGGTGAACCCGGTCGTCGCCCGAGACGATGAACGCCTGGGAATCGCGTCTGTGCCGGTTTGCCGGCGTGTCGACGGAGTTTACGAACCCACCGCGCCGGTCTCTGGAAGGCCGACATCCCCGTACCGAACATGGGCGCCAAAAGCCGTCCAGATTTTATCGCTGGAATGAGCTATCATCGCGGTATGGCGATTAATGAGAGTGGGCGCTGCGTCACCGCCGACATCGCGGCTGGTATCTCCCCTGCGGCGGCCCTGTTTCATTCGCTGGCCGATGAGACGCGGCTGCGGATCGTGGCCCGGCTGGCCCGTGGCGAAGTGCGCGTCGTGGACCTGACCGCCGAGCTCGGGCTGGCGCAGTCCACGGTGTCCAAGCACCTGGCCTGCCTTCGCGACTGCGGCCTGGTCGACTATCGGGCCGAGGGCCGCCAGTCGTTCTACGCCCTGACCCGGCCCGAGCTGATGGATTTGCTCGCGGCGGCCGAGCATCTGCTCGGCGCCACCGGTCACGCCATCACGCTCCGCCCGCCCTCTCCTGGCGAACCGGTCACCGGCTTGGTAGACGCGTCATGACCACGGTGAACCTCGACCCCGCGCCGGCACGTCGCGCGAGGTTGCGGCGCCGGATCCGGCTGCTGGTGGCGGCCACCATCACCTACAACGTGATCGAAGCCGCCGTCGCGCTCACCGCAGGGACCATCGCCTCCTCCGCGGCGCTCATCGGCTTCGGCCTGGACTCGGTGATCGAGGTGGCCTCGGCCGCCGCCGTCGCCTGGCAGTTCTCGGTCGCCGATCACGAGCGGCGGGAGAAGGCCGCGTTGCGGGTCATCGCGCTGTCCTTCTTCGCGCTGGCCGCCTATGTCACCTTCGACGCCGTACGCGCCTTGCTGGGCGGCGGAGAGGCCGAGCACTCCACACCCGGGCTCATCCTGGCCGCGCTGTCCCTGCTGATCATGCCGTTCCTGTCGTACGCCCAGCGCAGGACCGGCCGGGAGCTCGGCTCGGCGAGCGCGGTCGCCGATTCCAAGCAGACCCTGCTGTGCACCTACCTCTCGGCGGTCCTGCTGGTCGGGCTCGCGCTCAACAGCCTGTTCGGCTGGTCCTGGGCGGACCCGATCGCCGCCCTGGTCATCGCCGCCGTCGCGGTCAAGGAAGGCCGCGACGCCTGGCGAGGCGACGCCTGCTGCACACCACTCCAGCCATCCGGCGACGTGTGCGCGGATGGATGCTGCCAAAACTAGATCAGGGTCGAAGCCCGGCTCAGGACCACGGCGATGCCGTACGCCAGGCCCATGACCGCCACCTCGGCGCTCCCCCACACGATCAGGCTGGTGCGTTCCTGGCGGATGACGCGCGGGAGCAGCCACCAGCGGATCTTCGCCCCGAGAACGGCCACGGCCAGCAGGCAGACGGTCTTGGCGATGACGAGCTGCCCGTACGGTGTGGCGACCAGTCCGGCGGGCAGTTCCGCGTCCAGGGCGAGCTGGGTCAGGCCGTTGATCAACCCGGTGGCGGTGACTACAAGGAGGCAGATGGTCGCCAGCCGTGAGAATCGTGGGAGGGCCTCGGCCAGCAGGCCGCGGTTGGGCGCGGCCAGGAGGAGGAGCGCCACCAGGCCGCCGGTCCACAGGGCGGAGCCGCCGACGTGCAACTCCATCGAGATCATGCTGAGGTCGTGCCAGTACCATTGCGCGGCATGACCGGTCACCGGCAGGGGGAACAGCCCGAACAGCGCGACGATGATCCGCAGTTCGGCCGGGACGCTCTCGCCGAAGCGCACCGCCAGACGTCCCACTCCCGCCGCGGCCAGGGCGAATCCCGCGCTGATCAGTAAGCCCTTGGGGGCGCTGACCTGGTCGATGTACTCCCCGATCTGGCCGAGGGTCGGCATCTCCCCCGGGCTGAGCACCTCCGAGGCCTGAAGGACGACCGCCGCGAGGGCGCAGGCCGCCCAGAGGAAGGCGGCGTGGACGGTCCACGGGCGGGCGCGGCGCATGATCGGTTCGGTGAGGTCCGGGCGGTCGAATCCCAGCAGTTTGGGCAGCAGGCTGAGCCCGACCACGGTGGCGGCGGCCACGTCCAGCAGCGCCCGTACCGCTGGAAGGCCGAGGCGGACCATGGGGCCGGGTTCGGGCAGGCCGGGGACCGGGGCCGGAGCGGCGGCGATGCCCGCGACCATGGCGGCGGCGATCGCCGCCAGGACCACACCGGCGATCACCGATGGGGTCGGCCGTACCTGATCAGGGGCGGTCGTTGGTTCTCGGGTCGCGACCACGCGTTCGCTCACCTGGCTTCTGCTGCGGGGGATAGGCTCGTTCATCTTCGACATAATGTAGAAGCTCGCACGGGTGGTTCAGTCCTCCGAAGGAGAGTGCCCTCATGTTCCTGCGCCGATCGGCGATCCTTCTTGCCGCCACAGCGGCCTTGCTCGGGGCCGCCATGCCGGCGTGGGCGCATGACGCGTTGAAGTCCAGCAACCCCGCCAAGAACGCCAAGGTGACCTCGATCGATCAGGTCGTCCTGGAATTCACCAACTCGGTCAGGTTCCCCAAGGTCATCGTGACCGATGCCGACGGGAAAGCGTTCCAGCAGGGCGAGGCCGACCTGAAAGGCAAGACGGTGACGCAGGGCGTCGCCGCGCCGCTTCCTCCGGGCAAGTACACGATCGCCTATCGTGTGGTCTCCTCCGACGGCCATCCTCGTACCGGAGAAGTGCCCTTCACCGTGACCCCCGCGCCGACGCCCACTCCCAGCCCGAGCGAATCGGCGAGTCCGTCCCCGGTGACATCGGCGCCTCCGCTCGCGACGCCTTCGGCGGAACCGGTGGCCGCCACCTCGGGCGGATCCTCCTCGGTGACGGTATGGCTCCTCGTGGGCGCGGGCGCCCTCGTCGTCGTCACCGTGTTCGTGCTGACGGGCCGGAAGCGACGCCCGAGCGACTGAGTTTCTATGAACCGTAGAAACGAGGGCGGCGTATCTCCGGGTGAGTAATCACGCCTGACCGGGAGTTCGCAGCCATGAGTCCCCTGTACTTGCCGGATGCCCCGCCCGCGCTGATGTCGATCCGTTCCGCCGCCGTGGTCTTCGCCTTGATTTTCGGCGCAGCAGCCTGTGGATCAACTGACGCGGGCCCTCCCGCCAGCGTCGAACAGCTGGTCTCCACGATCGGCTGCGCGAGTTCTCACATCCAGATCGACGCCGATGAGCTGCGGCAGGGCATCTGCGAGACGCCGCAGGGCCGCTACACCATAACGACCTTCGTCACGGAGAAGGGCAAGCGCGACTGGCTCGACTACGCCCAGATGTACGGCGGAATCTACCTCGTCGGCACCCGCTGGGCGGTCATCGCCAGCCCTGACCTCCTGGAGACGCTGCGAGACCGGACCGGCGGCCAGATCGAAGACCTGAGCAGTCACTGAGAATCGGCCTGGCACCGATCGCCGGTGCCAGGACATGCCAGAGGATCACCGAACCATTCGGGTCGAGGAGACGGTTTCCACGAGGGAGGCGCGCTGTCGTTTCGTGAGATCGCCGACTGTGCGGGTGGGCTCGATGCCTTCAGCCTTCAGCAGGTCCTCCACGCCATCGCCGTACAGACCTCGCAACAGCCACCCGATGTAGGTCTTCTTCGTCAGTTTGTCGGTACGGGCGAACACCTCGGACAGGCTGATTCGCCCTTCGGTCAAGGCCGCCCGCAACTGCTTCCTGTCGAGAGGAGAAGGCGTCGCCGACGGTGAGGGCGCCGGCGCGGGAAGGCGAGCCATGGCCTGCCCCAGAGATGCCTGACTCTGATCGTCCTCGGGCATCCAGTGCATGGCGGCGATGAGCACCGCCATCGTCCCGGCCAGGGCGATCGCGCTGACCATGTGCCGCCGGGGCAGCCGCCCGTCCTTCTGCCTGCTCGCCGCCAGCTTCATGCCCACGATGGCCGTACGGAGGAGAACGCCGGCCACCACGCCGATCAGGATGGGCTCGACCTGAGGCGGAATGGGGCTGACCGTGGCGATCAGGACGCCGACCGCCGGACTGACGCACGAGACCGTCAGCCACGGTGTCAGCCGTTGTTTCGCCATGTCCAGGAGCGCGGTCAGAGCCAGACCTTCGCTGGTGGAATGGACCATGAGGGCGATCACCACGATGGCGGACGCGGTCAGGGCCAGTGTCGCGCCTTCGACCGCGCGGTGCACCGACAGCGCCGCCGCCGTGCCCATGCCGCCGAACACCGCGGCGCTGAGCACCTCCTTGACCCGGCGGTGCAGGCCGGGCCGGTGCTCGCCACCGGCCGGTTTGGAGCTTTCATGGTCGTGCCCGCAGCCCTTTCGCGTGAAATAGGTGATCACCAGGAATCCGAACAGGATGGCCAGCCCCAGCGCCCACAACGGGACGCTGTTCTCGGCCGCCCCCTGCCAGGCGTCCGGGAGCATGTCGATCAACGCGGTGACCAGCATCAGCGCGGACGCGATGGCCAGCAATGCGGTGACCTGCCGGGATTTCCGCCTGGCCAGCCAGGCGCCCGCCAGGGTGGACAAGGTGATCAAGATAACGGCCAGCCACACTGCCATACCTGCGGGTCGTTCTTCGGACGCCGGCCCCATCGACCACACCCAATCGGGCATGAGCATCGCGTAGTCCCTTCTTCGAGGTCGTGGCGGTCGGGGACCGCCGGCGCGCGGCCGGCGGCCCCCGGGTGATTCACTCCGCGGCGCAGCAGCCGTCCTGAGTGGCGTCACCGGCGCAGTGGTCAGAGCCGGTGCCCGCAGTGCTCTGTTCCGCGGGCTCATCCAGGTGGTGTTCGGTGTGTTCGTCGTGGGCGTGGGGGTGATGGGCATGCGTCATGACATTCCTCCGGGTGGATTGACCTGCGATCATTGCAGAGAGTTGATATCCAGCTACTCAACGTTTACACATCTGAGCAACTGTTCAAGTCTGCTGAGGGAGTTGTTGACATCCTTTGGGTTCGCCCTTCACACTCCGTCATATGAACAATGATTCAAACGTTGTAGTGGAGCTGTCGCCTGACGCCTGTCCGACCCCGGTGGTGGATGCCGAGCGGGTGACCGCCGTCCGGCAGGCGCTGCCGTCCGAGGAGGTCGTGCAAGACCTCGCCGACGTTTTTTCGTTGCTCGCCGATCCCGGCCGGTTGCGTTTGATGGCCGCGCTGCTGGAGGGCGGTGAGATGTGCGTGTGCGACCTGGCCGCCGCCACCGGGCAGAGCATGTCCGCCGCCTCGCACGCGCTGCGCCTGCTGCGCACCCACCGCGTGGTCAAGGTGCGGCGTTCCGGGCGGATGGCGTACTACCAGCTGGCCGACTCCCATGTCCGCATGCTGTTCGACCTCGCGATCACCCACATCGGCCACGAAGAGGGGCGAAACGATGTCTGACCACGGGCACGGCCATGGGCATGGGCATGGGGTCAGCGGGGAGGCCGACCGCCGTTACCTGACCGGCGCGCTCGCCCTGATCGTCGGTTTCATGGCGATCGAGGTCGTCATCGGCTTCATCGCCCAATCGCTGGCGTTGATCTCCGACGCCGGGCACATGCTCACCGACGCCATCGCGATCGTCTTCGCGCTGATCGCCATGCGCATCTCCGCCCGTCCGCCCCAAGGTGGCTTCACCTACGGGCTCAAACGCGCCGAGATCATCTCAGCCCAGATCAACGGCATCACCCTGCTGCTCCTCAGCGCGTACTTCATCGTCGAGGGCGTCCGCCGCATCATCGAACCCCCCGAGGTCGAGGGCTTGTACGTGGTCGTGACCGGCCTGGCCGGCATCGCGATCAACCTGGCGGCCACCTGGCTGATGTCCAAGGCCAATCGGTCCAGCCTCAACGTCGAAGGCGCCTACCAGCACGTCCTCAACGACCTGTTCGCCTTCATCGCCACCACGATCGCCGGAGCGATCGTCTGGCTCACCGGCTGGGGCCGCGCCGACGCCCTCGCCGCCCTGGTCGTCGCCGCCCTCATGCTCAAGGCCGGCTGGGGCCTGGTCCGCGACTCCGGCCGCGTCTTCATGGAAGCCGCCCCCGTCGGCATGAACCCCACCGAAATCGGCACCAAAGCCGCAGCCCTCGACTCCGTCGTAGAAGTCCACGACCTCCATATCTGGGAGGTCACCTCCGGCTACGCCGCGATGTCGGCCCACATCCTGGTAGAACCCGGCGCCGACTGCCACGCCGTCCGCATCGCCGCCGAACGCCTCGTCCACGACCAGTACGGCATCGAACACACCACCCTCCAAGTCGACCACGCACCCGAAGCCCTGCTGACGGTCGGCGCCCACTGCCCCGACCCCCACGGCCCCTCCCACAAACCCGGAGCGGACGGGACAACGGCTTGATCTGGGACCCGGATCGCGTACCCTCTAGCTTCGGCGATGGAACATAAGGGGGTGCGCGGTGCGACTCGGCCACCTGGAACGCTCGATCATGGAAACACTGTGGCAGCATCCCGACGGGATGTTCGCCCAGCAACTCGCCGACGCCCTCCCGTCCAAGCCCGCGGTCACCACCGTACTGACCGTTCTGGTACGGCTCTCGCACAAAGAACTGGTCTCACGGCACCGCGAAGGACGCGCCCACCTCTACAAGGCCACCGAAGACAGAGACGCCTTCGTGGCAGAGTCGATGCGCGTCGCCCTGGACCAGGCAGGTGACGTCGAGGCGGCGGTGATGCGCTTCGTCGGCACAGTCTCACCCGAGGTCACCGCAGCACTGAGAGCGGCCTTGCGAGAACACGAACTCGACGGGGATCCCCGGTAACCATCGCGGCCGATGTCTCCCGGGTCAGGACAGGGCCAGGCGGTGGTTGGTGAGGTTGGCGTGGTGGTCCTGTTCGGCGGGCCCGTCGGGGTCGGCGTGTACGGTGGCCGCGGTGAGTCTGGGCAGGTGGTGGATCAGGCGGTGTTCGGTTTCCGCCGCGATGGCGTGGGCTTGCACGAGGCTGAGCCGGTGGTCCACCAGGAGGTCGACCTCGGCGCGCAGGGAGTGGCCGATCCAGCGCATGCGCAGGGAGCCGACGCCGTGGACGCCGGGGGTTTCGGCGACGACCTGCTCGGCCTGGGTGATCAGCGCGGGGTCGACGGCGTCCATCAGGCGGTGGTAGACCTCGCGGGCGGCGTCCCGCAGGACGTAGAGGATCGCCACGGTGATGAGCAGGCCGATGACCGGGTCGGCGTACGGCCAGCCGGCCCAGACGCCGGCCGCGCCGACCAGGACGGCCAGTGAGGTGAAGCCGTCGGTGCGGGCGTGCAGGCCGTCGGCGACCAGCGCCGCGGAGCCGATCTCGCGGCCGACCTTGATCCGGTAGCGGGCCACCAGCTCGTTGCCGAGGAACCCGATCAGCCCGGCGGCGGCCACCCAGCCCAGGGCCTGTACCTCGCGGGGGTTGACCAGGCGCTGGACGGCCTCGTAGCCGGCCAGGCCCACCGACGCGGCGATGATGACGACGATGACGATCCCGGCGAGATCCTCGGCTCTGCCGTAGCCGTAGGTGAAGCGGCGTGAGGCCATCCGCCGGCCCACCGTGAAGGCGATCGCCAGCGGCACCGCGGTCAGGGCGTCGGCGAAGTTGTGCAGGGTGTCACCGAGCAGCGCCACCGACCCCGACATCATGAAGACCACCACCTGGGCCAGGGCGGTGACGGTGAGCACGGCGAAGGAGATCGCCAGCGTGCGCATACCGCGACGGCTGGTTTCCAGCGCGTGATCGGTCCGAGCCGCCGCGTCATGACTGTGTGGCGTCACCACATGACGAAGGCGTTCCCCTAGGGTGCGGCGAGGGGATCGGTGGCCGGACTCGCCGTGACCATGACCATGACCATGACCATGACCATGACCATGACCTTGGCCGTGACCATGACCTTGGCCGTGACCATGGCCGTGTCCGTGCTCGTGGGAAGATCTCGGGCTGTGCACGCTCATCTGCTCCTCGTCTCTGTCTGATCGGAGCGCGGATGACAGAAGGGTTATCCCCCGTAATATGTATTCATATGCGCACGCAATTACATGTTAGGTGCGTTACGTGTTAGGTGCGTCGACTATGCAGCAGCAAGAAGACCTCCAGTCGACCGGCGGCCAGCCGACCGACGCTCAGGTAGAGGTGGCGGTCGCGGCATTCCGGATGCTCTGCGACGCCACTCGGCTCCGCCTGCTGTGGGCCCTGGCCCACGGCGAGCATGACGTCGGAAACCTGGTCGCGGCAGTCGGGGCGAGCCGTCCCGCGGTCTCCCAGCACCTGGCCAAGCTGCGGCTGGCCGGGCTGGTCGCCTGCCGGCGAGAGGGCAGGCGGATGCTCTATCGGGCTCGCGACTCGCACATCCGCGCGTTGATCGCCGAGGCCGTCCATCATGCCGACCACGAGGTGTCCCGCATTCCGCGTCATGACTAGTCTGCCCGCCGACGCGGCCAAGCTCCCCCCGGCAGCCCTCCGATCGTCAAGACGTCTCCAAGCCGGTCTCCGATTGCGGATCGCGACTCCGCCGTCTCTGACATATTCACGGGTGCATACATATTGACAGCTCAGCGTTGTGAGGCGCTGACTCGCCGCGACCGCTGCCCCCCGGGGCGAGCACGGCCGAGACGCCTTCCGCCGCCTTCGGGCGCGGACGCGAACCGGAGGACATGGTGCACGTACCCGACGGCTTCTTCACCGTCGCCCTATCGGTGGCCGGCGCGGCCGTGGCCGCGGGCGGCATCGCCGTCTGCCTGCGCGGCGCGCGCAAGGAACTGGATGAGCGGATGGCGCCGATGGCCGGGCTGGTGGCCGCCTTCGTCTTCGCCGCCCAGATGCTCAACTTCCCCGTCGGCGCCGGGACCAGCGGCCATCTGCTCGGCGGCGCGTTGGCGGCGATCCTGGTCGGGCCGTACACCGGGTTCTTGTGTGTCGCGGTGGTCATCGCGGTTCAGGCTCTGTTCTTCGCCGACGGGGGTCTGACCGCGCTGGAGATCAACATCACCTTGATGGGGCTCGTGACGGTCCTGGCCGGATATGGAACGTTCCGCGCGGTCCGCGTGATCGTCCCGCGCAGCCGTACCGGCGTCGGCGTGGCCGCCTTCGCCGGAGCCGCGGTCTCGGTGCCGGTGGCCGCGCTGGTCTTCACCGCGCTGTACGCGATCGGCGGGACCTCCTCAATCGATCCGGTGAAGGTCGCCCTGGCCATGGGCGGCGTGCATGTGATCATCGGCCTGGGTGAGGGCGCGATCACGGCGCTGACGGTGACCGCGGTGCTCGCCGTGCGCCCCGACCTGGTCTACGGAGCCCGCGGGCTGTCCGGGCAAGTCCAGCTGCGCACGGCATCCGGCGAGCCGGTCGCGCAGCACCCACCCGCCCGCGCAGCGGCGCCCCGAACCCGGGCGTTCCTGCTTGGCGGGGTGGCCGCGGCCGCCGTACTCGCGGGAGTGGTCAGCTTCTACGCCTCGGCCAGCCCCGACGGTCTGGAGCGGGTCGCCGCCGATCTGGGTTTCCTGTCCCAGGCTGAAGACCATCCCCTGGGAGACTCCGCGCTCGCCGACTACGGCGTCAAAGGTGTCGAAAACGAACGGCTGTCAGCAGGAGCGGCGGGCCTCATCGGGGTGGGCGCCTCGCTGGCCGTGGGTGGTGGCGTGGCCTGCTCGGCGCCCAGCGGATGCGGCTGCCCGCGATGCTGACGCAGATCGCCACTTTCATGCTCCGCTACGTCGATGTGATCGTGGACGAGATGCGCCGGATGCGCGTCGCCCGCGAGTCCCGCGCCTTCGTGGCGAAGGACATCCGGCACCTGCCCGTCGTGGCCCGCTCGGCCGGAGCCCTGTTCATCCGCTCCTATGAACGCGGTGAACGCGTGCACCTGGCCATGCTCAGCCGCGGCTACACCGGAACCATGCCGATCATCCACGACGTGCCGGGCTCCGCGGCGCAGTGGGCCCTGGCCGCCACGCTCCCCATGACCGCGATCGCCGTACTGCTCGGAGGACTGTTGCGAACTCGCTGCTGGTCCAAGGCCTGATGCACGCCTACCCGGACGGCACCCAGGCCCTGTTCGGCGTGGACCTGTCCATCGAGCGGGGGGAACGGGTCGCGCTGCTCGGCCCGAACGGCGCGGGAAAGACCACGCTGGTGATGCATCTGAACGGCATCCTCGCCGCCAGCCTCGGCACGGTCTCGGTAGGCGGCCTGCCGGTGACCCGCGACAACCTGCGGGAGATCCGCCGCCGGGTCGGACTGGTCTTCCAGGACCCCGACGACCAGCTGTTCATGCCCACGGTCCGCGAGGACGTGGCGTTCGGCCCGGCCAACTTCGGCATCCGCGGCCCGCAACTGAATCGGCGCGTCCAGGAGGCGCTGGAACGCGTCGGCATGCTCGACATGATCGACCGGCCGCCGCACCACCTGTCCGGCGGCCAGCGCCGCCGCGTCGCGGTGGCGACCGTGCTGGCCATGGAACCCGAAATCCTGGTCCTGGACGAACCGTCCTCCAACCTGGACTCGGCCGCCCGCCGCGAACTCGCCGACATCCTGCGCGACCTGGACGTCACCGTCCTCATGGTCACCCACGACTTGCCCTACGCCCTCGAACTGTGCGAACGCTCCCTCATCCTGTCCGGCGGAACCATCGCCGCCGACGGCCCGACGGCCACCATCCTCGCCGACCCCGGCCTGCTGAGCCGGCACCGGCTGGAACTCCCCCGCGGCTTCGCCGTCCAGGCCCCCAGGTGAGAAACCGGCCTACCTGTCCCAGGGCCAGGTCCAGTCGCGGATTTCCGGAGCGTCCTCGCCGTAGGTGCGGGTGTGGGCGCGGGCGTGGAGGCGGGCGTCCGACATGCGCTGGCGGAGGTGGGCGGCTTCCACGCGCAGGCCGGGGACGCGGTCGATGACGTCCATGACCAGGTGGTAGCGGTCGATGTCGTTGAGCATGGCCATGTCGAAGGGGGTGGTCGTGGTGCCCTCCTCCTTGTAGCCGCGGACGTGGATGTTGTCGTGGCCGGTGCGGCGGTAGGTGAGGCCGTGGATGAGTGACGGGTAGCCGTGGAAGTTGAAGACGATCGGCTTGCCGGGGGTGAAGATGGCGTCGAATTCGGCGTCGGGCATGCCGTGCGGGTGCTCGGACGGCGG
Source organism: Acrocarpospora pleiomorpha (assembly GCF_009687885.1). Taxonomy (GTDB): domain Bacteria; phylum Actinomycetota; class Actinomycetes; order Streptosporangiales; family Streptosporangiaceae; genus Acrocarpospora; species Acrocarpospora pleiomorpha. Next base: position 75,551 of record NZ_BLAF01000017.1, on the reverse strand, counting down.
TTGCAGGCGCATGAGGTCGACGACGTTGACCACGCGCACCTTCAGCTCGGGAAGGTGTTCGCGGAGCAGGGCGGCGGCGGCGAGGACTTCCAGGGTGGGCACGTCTCCGGCGCAGGCGAGCACCACGTCGGGCTGGGCGCCCGCGTCGTTGGAGGCCCATTCGACGATGCCGAGGCCGCGGGTGCAGTGGGCGATCGCCTCCTCCATGGTGAACAGGTCGAGGACCGGCTGCTTCCCGGCCACGATCACGTTGACGTAGTCGCGGGAGCGCAGGCAGTGGTCGCCGACCGAGAGCAGGGTGTTGGCGTCCGGGGGCAGGTAGACGCGGACGACGGAGGCCTTCTTGTTGACGACGACGTCGAGGAAGCCGGGGTCCTGGTGGCTGAAGCCGTTGTGGTCCTGGCGCCAGACGTGCGAGGAGAGCAGGTAGTTGAGCGAGGCGACCGGGCGCCTCCAGGCGATCTTCCTGGACGCGTCCAGCCACTTGGCGTGCTGGTTGAACATGGCGTCGACGATGTGGATGAAAGCCTCGTAGCAGTTGAACAGGCCGTGCCTGCCGGTGAGGAGGTAGCCCTCCAGCCAGCCCTGGCACAGGTGCTCGGACAGGACCTCCATGACCCGCCCGCCCGCCGCCAGGTTCTCGTCGACGGGGAGGATCTCGGCGTTCCAGGCGCGGCTGGTGACCTCGAAGACGGCCGAGAGGCGGTTGGAGTCCGTCTCGTCGGGGCCCATCAGCCGGAAGGTCTCCGGATTGGCGGCGATGACGTCGCGCAGGAACCGGCCGAGCACGCGGGTCGGCTCGGTCGTCGCGGTCCCGGGTTCCGGCACCTCGACGGCGTAATCCCGGAAGTCGGGCAGGACCAGCGGGCGCAGCAACTCTCCCCCATTGGCGTGCGGGCTGGCGCTCATCCGGAGCGGCCCTTCCGGCACGGTCTGCAGGATCTCGGCGACCGGGCGTCCTTCGGCGTCGAACAGCTCCTCGGGCCGGTAGGAGCGCATCCACTCCTCCAGCAAGGCCAGGTGCGCGGGGTTGTCCCGCACCGCGGCCAGGGGCACCTGGTGGGAGCGCCAGGTCCCCTCGACGGGCCGGCCGTCGACCTCGCGCGGGCCCGTCCAGCCCTTGGGGGTACGCAACACGATCATCGGCAGCCGCGCGGCGCGGCCGGCCTGGTAGTCCGCGATCTCATCGAGGACCCGGTCCAGGGTTTCGGCCATGAGGCCGTGCATGACGGCGGGGTCGTGGCCGGCGACGATGTGGGGGCGATAGCCGTACCCCTCCAGGAGGTTGAGCAGGTCGGGTTCGGGGATCCTGGACAGGATCGTGGGGTTGGCGATCTTGTAGCCGTTGAGGTGCAGGATGGGCAGGACGGCGCCGTCGCGGGACGGGTCGAGGAACTTGTTGGAGTGCCAGCTGGCGGCCAGGGGGCCGGTTTCGGCCTCGCCGTCGCCGATGACGCAGGCCACCACCAGGGCGGGGTTGTCGAAGGCGGCGCCGTAGGCGTGCGCCAGGGAGTAGCCGAGCTCGCCGCCCTCGTGGATGGAGCCCGGTGTCTCGGGCGCGACGTGGCTGGGGATGCCGCCGGGGAAGGAGAACTGGCGGAAGAGCTTCCGCATGCCCTCGGCGTCCTGGGTGATCGCGGGGTAGGTCTCGGTGTAGGAGCCTTCCAGCCAGGAGTGCGCGACCGCGGCTGGACCGCCGTGGCCCGGCCCGGCGATGTAGATCATGTCCTGGCCGCGTTCGGCGATCACCCGGTTGAGGTGGGCGAAGCAGAAGTTCAGGCCGGGTGTGGTGCCCCAGTGGCCGAGCAGGCGCGGCTTGATGTGGGCCGGGCGCAGCGGCTCGGCCAGCAGGGGGTTGTCCAGCAGGTAGATCTGCCCGACCGCCAGGTAGTTGGCGGCGCGCCAGTAGGCGTGCACTCTCTCCAGGGTGTCCATGTCGCTGAGCCTCTCCGCTGCCGAGATGATCGGGTAGGGACCTTTGTCCCTACCCACAAAGTCGAACGGGGGCTTAAGTTCAGAGTCATGATTCGCGTGTTTCTGGTCGACGACCATGAGGTGGTCCGCCGCGGTGTCGCGGCCCTGCTGTCCGCCGAGGATGACATCGAGATCGTCGGTGAGGCCGGAACCGCCGAATCCGCGCTGGCCCGCATTCCGGCGCTCATGCCCGACGTGGCGGTCCTGGACGTGCGGCTGCCCGACGGCAGCGGCGTGGACGTGTGCCGGGAGGTGCGGTCCCGGGTGCCGTCGCTGGCCTGCCTGATGCTGACCTCGTACGCCGACGACGAGGCCCTGTTCACCGCCGTCATGGCGGGCGCCTCCGGATACGTGCTGAAGCAGATCCACGGCTCGGACCTGGTGGGCGCGGTGCGCACGGTCGCCAGGGGCGAGTCGCTGCTGGATCCGCGGACCACCGCCACCATGTTGCAGCGGTTACGCGACCAGGCGACCAAGAAGGACCCGCTGGCCGCGCTCTCGGAGCAGGAGCGCCACATCCTGGAGCTGATCGGCGAGGGTCTCACCAACCGGCAGATCGGCGAGCGCATGTTCCTGGCGGAGAAGACCGTCAAGAACTACGTGTCCAATCTGCTGAGCAAGCTCAGCATGCAGCGCCGTACGCAGGCCGCCGCCCTGGCGGCCCGGCTCAAGGCTGAACGGACGGAGTAAGCGGGGCGCTCCAGGTCAGCCGCGTGCCGCCCGTGTCGGGCGCGTCGGCCTGGAAAGTGCCGCCGAGCTGCGACGCGCGTTCCTCCAGGTTGCGCAGGCCGCTTCTGCGGCCGTCGCCGGGCAGGCCGATGCCGTTGTCCTCGACCAGCAGGATGATCTGGCCGCCGGTCACCTCGGCGGAGACGTCCGCGCGGGAGGCTTTGGCGTGCCGTACCAGGTTGGAGAGGGCTTCCTGGAGGACGGCGAGCACGTGGGCGGCGACCGGCGCGGGCACCGCGTTGTCGAGCGGGCCTTCCAGGCGTAGCCCGGGCATGAAGCCGAGGTGGCCGCGGGCGCTCTCCACCAGGTCCACGATCCTGGCCCGCAAGCTCGGCTCGGCCTCGTCGCGGGGGACCTGCAGGGCGAAGATGGTGGAGCGGATCTGCCGGATGGTCTCGTCCAGCTCGTCGATCGCGTGGCGCAGCCGCCCGGAAGCCTCCGGGTGTTCGACCAGCCGGACCGTGCTCATCAGGGTCATGGCGACCGCGAACAGCCGCTGGATGACGACGTCGTGCAGGTCCTTGGCGATGCGGTCGCGGTCCTCCAGCAGGCTCAGGCGTTCGGCGTCCTGGCGGACCTCGGCCAGTTCCAGGGCGATGGCGGCCTGACCGGCGAAGGCGTGCAGCATGCGCAGCATCGACGGGGTGAACGGGAACCTGCCGGGGCGTTTGCCCAGCGACAGCACGCCGCGCACGGACCCGGCGGCGCCGAGCGGGACGGCCGCCGCCGCGCCGATGTCCGAGGTGCCCAGGTCGCTGACCATGTGCGGTTCCCCGCTGACATAGGCCTGGCCGGGAAGCGAGCCGGTCAGCTCGGCCCGGGTGCCGATGAGCCCGTCGGCGCCTTCGGCGATCACCACGCGGAGGGCGTCCCCGGCCGGGAACAGGATGGTGGTGACGTCGGCGTCGGCCATCTCGCGGACCCGGCGGGCCACCTGGGTGAGGACGGTGTCGACGTCCTCACCCGACAGCAGGCTGGTGGTGACTTCGGTGGAGGCCTGGAGCCAGATCTCCCTGCGGCGGGTCTCCTCGTACAGCCGGGCGTTCTCGATGGCGACGCCGGCGGCGGTGGCCAGCGCGGTGACGACGGCCTGGTCCTCCTCGTCGAACTCGGCGCCGCCGCGCTTCTCGGTCAGGTAGAGGTTGCCGAACACCTCCTCCCGCACCCGGATGGGCACGCCGAGGAAGCTTCCCATGGGCGGGTGGCCGGGCGGGAAGCCGTAGGACTCGGGGTGGTCGGAGATGCGGGCGAGCCGCAGCGGCGCCGGTTCCTTGATCAGCAGGCCGAGCAGGCCGAGACCGTGCGGCCAGTGCTCGATCTTGGCGATCTCCTCCTCGCTCAGGCCGACGGGGATGAACTCCAGCAGGGTGCTCTCCTCGCCGATGACGCCGAGCGCGCCGTATCCGGCGTCCACCAGCCGGACGGCGGTCTCGACGATGCGCCGGAGCACGACCTCCAGTTGCAGGTCGCTGCCGATGGAGACAACGGCCTCGAGCAGGGTGTGCACCCGGTCGCGGGTGGCGAGGACGGCGGTGAGCCTGGTCTGAAGTTCGGACAGCAGCTCATCCAGCCGCATGTTGGGGATCAGCGGATGGGGATCGGTCATACCGGCATTAAACAGCCCCTCTTGATCAGGGGGCCAGGTCGCGTCGGCGGAACAGCACGAGACCGGCCGCGGCCAGGGCCGCCGCCACCGCCGTCAGCGCCGCGATCGGCCCGGGGGTGAGGTCCACCGCCGGGATCGACGGCACGTGGCTGAACGGCGACAAGTCGCGGACCGCCTGGGGCAGGCCGAGCACGGCGCCGAGGAGACCGCAGGCGATGCTCACCCCGAGCGCGGCCCAGGCCAGCGTGACCACCAGGCGGGGCAGGCCGCCGAACACCAGGACGACGAAACCGGCCACGGTCAGCGCCGCGGGCAGCTGGGCCAGCCCGGCGCCGATCAGGGTCGCCACACCCTCGTCTCCGCCGGCGGCCGCGTCGGCGATCCCGGCGGCCGCTCCGGCCAGCACCAGCATGGCCGCCGCTCCCCCGGCCGCGCAGGCCAGGTGCGAGAGCGCCCACCGGACCCGGCCGACGGCAGTGCCCAGCACCGCCTCCGCCGGTCCCCCGGCCTCCTCCGCGTGCAGCCGCAGCAGGGCCTGCACGACGAATCCGGCGGCCAGGACCCCGAACACGTTCATCATGGCGGCGAAGTACACGTCCACCAGGTCGGGGCCGCCGCTTCCGGCGAGCTGGTTGATCAGCTTGGTGGCTCCCGTGTTCTCGCTCATCGCGTCGTTCACGGACTTCCCGAGTGAGCCGATCCCGACGCCGAAGACCACACTGCCCGTCACCCAGCCGAGGATCGAGGCGCGGTGCAGTCGCCAGGCCAGCCCGAGCGGGCTGAGCAGTGCGCGCGAGCCCGCCGCCGGTCCCGGCCGGTCGGGGATCAGCCCCGCGCCCAGGTCCCGCCGGTCGACCAGGACGAACGCGCCGCGCGCGGTGGCGGCGAGCAGCGCGACCGGCAGCGCGAGCACCCACCAGCGTTCCGCGCCGAAGGGGCGCACCTCCATGCCCCACCCGATCGGCGACAGCCAGGTCGGCCAGGCGGTGGTCACCTGGATGCCGTCGGCGGCCCGCTCGCCGAGCGCGTCGCCGACGCCGCGAAGCAGGTAGGCCACCCCGACGGAGGTGGCGGCGAAGGCGTTGGCGGCGCGGGCGCCCTGGAACAGCTGCGCGGCGACGGCGGCGAGCCCGGCGAACGCCATGCCGGTGACGGCGCACGCGGCGCCGAACGCGAGCGAGCCGTCGGCGGGCAGTCCGGCCGCCAGCAGGGTGCCGGTCAGCACCAGGCCGAACAGGAGGTTCGCCGCGAACGTCAGGGCGAGCGCGGCGGTCAGCCCGGCGTGGCGGCCCACGCTGCCCGCGCCGATCAGCTCGGCCCGCCCGGTCTCCTCGTTCCGCCGGGTGTGCCGGACCACGGCGAACGTGCTCATCAGCGCGGCCATCACCAGCAGGGACGCGAGGTTGCGGAAGTTCAGCATGGCGCCGAGGTCGGTGCCGACCGGCGCGCCGCGCATCAGCAGGACGGCGGGGCTGCCGCCGGCGCCGCGCAGCGCGGTGGCCCGGCTCTCCTCGGTGGGGAACTCGTCGGCGACGGCCGCCGCGCCCGCCGCCGCCAGCACGGCGGCACCGATGATCCAGACCGGCAGCTGGACGCGGTCGCGGCGCGCGGCCAGCCGGATCAGCCGCCCGGTGCCCGCGTAGGCGCTCATCGGGACGCCTCGGCTCCGTAGTGGCGCATGAACAGTTCCTCCAGCGTCGGGGGATGGCTGGTGAGCGCGTGCACCTCGAAACCGGCCAGGTGGCGCAGCACGCCCGGCAGGTCCCGCGAGTCCACGTCGAAGCGGGTCTGGGTGCCGTTCGCGACGACGTCGTGCACGCCGGGCAGCCCGGCCAGCCCGCTGATCGGCCCGGCGGCTTCAACCGCGACCGAGGTCCTGGTCAGGTGGCGCAGGCTCGCCAGCGTGCCGGATTCGACGGTCACCCCGTCCCTGATGATGCTGACCTTGGAGCAGAGGGCCTCCACCTCGGAGAAGATGTGGCTGGACAGCAGCACGGTGGCGCCGTCGGCGCTCACCTCGCGGACGGTCTGCTGGAAGGCCGCCTCCATCAGCGGGTCGAGGCCGGAAGTGGGCTCGTCCAGGATGAACAGCTCCACCCGGGAGGCGAACGCGGCGATCAGCGCCACCTTCTGCTTGTTGCCCTTGGAGTAGGTGCGGCAGCGTTTGGTGGGGTCCAACTGGAACCGCTCGAGCAGGTCCGCGCGGCGGGTCTTGTCCAGGCCGCCGCGCAGGTCGCCGAACAGGTCGATGGCCTCGCCGCCGGACAGGTTCGGCCACAGGTTGACCTCTCCCGGCACGTACGCCAGGCGGTGGTGGAGCCGTACCGCGTCCTGCCAGGGGTCGCCGCCGAGCACCCGCACCTGGCCGGCGTCGGCGCGCAGCAGGCCGAGCAGCACCCGGATGGTGGTGGTCTTGCCCAACGCTGGAATTAGACGCTCCCACGCCTAGACTGTGACCAGCGGTCAAAGCACGGAAGGGCACACACCATGAACAGGGCAATCCTCCTCCCCCGGATCTCGGACGCGGACGACGGCGAGACGGCGGGCGTTGACGATCAGCTTCGACGGTTGCGGGTCTTCGCTGAGGCGAACGGCTGGACCATCGCTCACGAGATCATCGAAAACGACACGTCGGCCTTCAAGCGCCGCAAGATCAAGCTTCCCAACGGCCGTCACGAGCTTCGCACCGTGCGCCCCGGGTTCCGTCAGGCGCTCGAACTGCTGGCGGCCGGTAAGGCTGACATCCTCGTTGCGCGTGACCTTGACCGCGCGATGCGCGACCCCCGCGACCTTGAAGACCTGATCGACGTCTGTGAGACGAGCAAGGGGCGCGTCAAGGCCCGATCGATCAGCGGTTCCCTACGGCTGGACACCGACGCTGACGTGACCATGGCGCGCGTCATGGTGGCCATGGCCAACAAGTCGAGTAGGGACACCGCGCGCCGCGTGAGCGATGCCCGCGAGCGTCAGGCCATGGCCGGAGAGTTCGGGGGTGGACGTCGGCCCTACGGCTTCGAGAGCGACGGCGTGACCGTGCGGGAGGGCGAAGCGGCGATCATCCGGCGCATGGGCGACGTGGTGTTGCTGTCGAACTTCGGTGAGACGGACGCCAAGGGCAAGCCGCTCGGGCCGTCGCTCGCGAGCATCGCTCGGGAACTCCAGACCGAGGGCATCCCCACGGCGGACGGTAAGACGTGGACGGCTCCGACCGTCCGAGACATCCTCGTTCGCCCCCGGAACGCCGGGCTCATGGTCCACAAGAGCGGGACCGGCCGGAAGAAGTACACCCGTGATGACGTGGTGGGCCGCGCGCCGTGGGCCGCGATCATTCCCGAGGACGAATTTTGGATCATCGCGGGCAAGCTGAACGATCCGAACCGGCGGACCAACACGGCGGGAGTCGCGCCGAAGTGGCTCGGTTCCGGCGTCTACGGGTGCCCATGCGGCGCTGTGGTCCGCGTCTCGGGGTCGAGTGGGAAGCGGGACCGGCCGGTCTACACGTGCGGGACCAGGGGCGAAGGGACGCACGCGAATTGCCCGCAAGCCGACCTTGACGCGCTCGTGGAAGGCGTGGCCGTGGTCTGGCTGGCCACCTACGCGAGCGACTACATCACCCCCCGCCCCGGGGTGGACGTCGGCGCGATCCGGGCGAAGATCTCGACTCTCAAGGCACAGCGCGCCGAAGTGGGCCGTGACCGCGATGACCGGTTGATCGATCGGGCCGAATACGTCGATCGGGTCAAGCGGATCAACGTTCAGATCGAAGACCTTGACGGCCAGCTTGCCGACATGGCCGAACAGTCCGAGTTCGCGGAGTTCGCGGACGTGGCGACCGAAGAGGACGCATGGCGCGTGTGGAAGGGGCTCGGGATCACCCGTCAGCGGGAACTCGTGAAGAAGATCATGACTGTGACGCTCAAGCCGACCGGGCGCGGCTGGCGGGGGACGATCGATCAGCGCGTGAGCATCGAGCCGGTCACGCCCAAGGCGTGAATCTGGCGGGATACAAGAGGGCCGGTGAGCTGGGAAGACAGCCACCGGCCTTCAACTTGCGCTTTCCAAAGCGCACACATACCGTGGCTTTACCGAGTGCGGCACGAAGGATTCGTGCAGGCGGGGATGTGCGCGACATCACATCACGCTCCGAAGGGGCATCGGCGAGGGGTGTAGCGCGCCCCAGGTGGGAGTAAGAGCCCACGAACGCGAGGCTCCAACAGGAGCACCCGTCATGGCCAAAATGCCGACCCCTTCGGCCGTCGCCGCAACCATCGGGCGCGTCAAGCGCTACACCCCCGACGCCGACACCACCGAGCTTTACCGCGAGCTGGGAATCTCCCACGTCGCGAAGAAGGCCCGGGAGATCGTCGCGAAGTTCCCCCGCCCGACCGAAGACCAGATCCAGGCCGTCGCCGAGATCCTTCGGGGGGCCGACAGGTGATCGAAAACGAAAGCCGCCCCACGGCCAAGAAGGGCGGCTCCCGGAACAACGTCCACGTTCAGGGTACGTCTGGACGTTCCGTGACCGCAAGTCAGCCCTACGGCGCTCACGCGCTCGACTACTTCGACGCCGGTTGGTTCCCGCTCCCGCTTCCGGCGGGGGAAAAGAACCCCCCGCCCTGGGGGCGGACCGGCCGTCCGAGTCTCGGCAATGAGCCCGACCGTGACGCGCTCGAATCGGAGCGGAGCGCGCATGCCGGTTGGAACATCGGGGTCCGCATGCCGTCCGGCGTGATCGGGCTGGACGTGGACGCCTACGACGGCAAGCCGGGTGCTCAGACGCTCGCGGATCTCGTGGCAGAGCTGGGGGAACTCCCCGGGACGGCCGTGAGCACGTCTCGTGACGACAGCGTGAGCGGCATCCGGTTCTTCCGCGTGCCTGCCGGAACCGAGTTCATCGGCAGTGAGCCCGGAATCGAGATCATTCAGCCTCACCACCGTTACGCCGTGGTCTGGCCGTCCGTGCATCCGTCCGGCGGGATCTACCGCTGGTCGTGCGGAAGCGTGCCCAAGGTCAGCGAGCTTCCCGAGCTTCCGGCCGCGTGGGTCGAGAGGCTTCGCGCGGAGTCCCGGGACCGGACCGAAGCTCAGGACGTGTCCGTGAGCCAGGCTGAGGCGTTCGTGAACGAACTCCCGGAGGGTGAGCCCTGCCGGAGGATCCGCCGCGTGCTTGATGACGCGCTTGAAGATCTCCGTTCGGGCGGAAGCCGTCATGACGCCGTGCTCAAGGGCTCCATGAGCATCATGAACCTGGCCAACTTCGGGCACGTCGGCGGCCGGACGGCCCTTGCCGAGTTGAACGCGCGCTTCAAGGACGCGACGGCCGGTGAAGATCGCGAAGACGAGTGGAAGCGCATTCTGATCGGTGCCGTGAGCAAGCAAGACCCTGTGCTTGTCGAACGGTCGTGCTGCACGCCCGACGCGCCGGACGCTCCGGAGTTCTGGAGTGCGCGGCCGGTGCTGGCGCACGTTCACCAGTTCGCCAGGGCGCGGCGCGCCGCCCCGTGGGCGGTCCTGGGGGCCGTGCTGGCTCACGCGGTGGCGGCCGTCCCGCCTACGGTCGTGCTCCCGCCCCTGACGGGCTCCGTGGGCTCGCTGAACATCTTCACGGCCTTGACCGGTCCTTCCGGTGCCGGGAAGGGTGCCGCGATCGGGGTTGCTCGTGACGCGGTCCGGATCATTGAGCCGGACGTGTTCAGCGACGACGACAGCCGACCGGACGTGTTCATGACGAAGCTGGGGACCGGTCAGGGGATCACTCGCGCGTTCATGGAGTTGACCCCCGTGGACCCCGAGAAGCCCAGCGGTCCGAAGCGGTGGACTCAGGTCAGGGACCGCGCACTCTTCACGAACAGCGAGATCGACAACATCACGGCGCACGCCAACCAGACGGCCGCCACCCTGATGTCTGAGCTTCGATCCGCGTTCAGTGGCGAGATGCTCGGACAGCTCTACGCGGCCAACGACAAGAACGTTCAGGTTCCCGGGCACGCTTACCGGCTCTGCCTGATCGTCGGTGTTCAGCCGGTTAAGGCGAAGGCGCTGTTCGACGACGCGACCGGCGGGACACCGCAACGGTTCCTGTGGTTCCCGGTACGCGACCCCGACCGGCCGGACGCGCCCCCGGCATGCCCTGAGCCGTGGACCTGGCGTCTTCCTGATCTGCCGGGGGATCGCGTCGTGATCGACGTGTGCGAGGTGGCCCGCCTGGAGATCGACGCGGATTTTCTCGCGCGTCAGGACGCGGACGATTCCGATGACCTCGACGCGCACGCGATGTTCACCCGCTTGAAGATCGCTGCCGCGTTTGGCCTGCTTGAGGGCCGTTTGGAGGTCAATGAAGAGGACTGGGAGCTTGCTAGCGCGGTCATGGACGCGTCCACACGGACCCGTAAGGGCATCGTGGCCGCACTGCGGAGCGAGACCGCCCAGCAGTCGGCCGCGAAGCGCAAGGAAGCCGTACAGACGGCCGTGGAAGTCGAGACCGCGACAGAGGAACTGAAGATCGAGAAAGCGGAGAAGCGCGCCCTGACCGTGCTCCGCAAGCGCGGGGGGTGGTTCGCGGCCGGAAAGCTCGCGGCGGAAGCCGGGAGCGCGTACCGGGAGCACTTGAAGACGGCTCTTGACCGGCTGATCGATCAAGGCGAAGTCGAGTCGCAGGAGTCTGACAACACGGTCAAGTTCCGGATCTTGGAGGAGTCATGAGGGGGTTGGAAAGGGGGTTGGAAGTTTCCAACCCCCCGCCCCTGAATTCTCATGATCGAGTTACGGAGCGTGAGAAGTGAAGATCATGAACATGCAGAAAGTAACAAAAAGTGAAATGGATCTTTCGCGTAAGCACAGATCATCGGGCGGGGGGTTGGAAATTTCCAACCTTCCAACCCCCCTTGACTTTTCCAACCCCCCGAGCCCTGACAAGGGCGGGATGAAGGAGATCAACATGTCCGAGCTAGACAAGATCGTCCCTCAGCACTACCCGCTGTGGGTCCGCGTGGCCCATGACCACGACGGCGACGTGTACGAGGTGTTCGTTCCGATCATCGGATGGGTCGAGCGGCCTACCTCCTGTGGGCACTCGACATACCTTCGCCCGGTCGTGGCGTCTGGTCATGCCGCGCGTGATTTCGCTCCCCGTGATGCCTGCCCGTGGACCATCACCGGCCGTGGTCCGTTCACGGGCTCGAACTGAGAGGAGGTGAGCAACAGATGATCAAGACCCTGATCAAGTTCGTGTTCTTCGGGATCCTCGCGTACCTGGTGGTGCGCTTCCCGGGGACCGTGGGCGACCTCGCGGCCAACGCCGTGGTCTCCGTCCGGGACACGGCCACGTCCTTCTTCACCAAGATCGGTTAGGAGAACCGAGATGTTCAAGACCAGCCCGGGGCGGACTCTAACCGCCCCGGACCGGCACCCCCATTGTGAGGGGTGCCTACCGGCCGTCGTCATCGACGGGGGCCGGTTCGAGCTGGCCCATGAAGCGGGGTGCCCCGTTCAGGCGGGGGCTCCGCTCACGGGGGCCGTGCCGACGAAGGGAGGGGCACGATGAGCAAGGAGGTAGCGCGGGCTAGCAGGACCCGGCTGGAAGATCACGGGTACGACGGCATGCCCGTCATGATCACCGAGCGGCCGACGTGGTCTGAGGTGAGATCGACCGATGTCCGGTTCGGCTACAAGATCCAACTCTGGTGGTCCGCGATCATGTGGCCGTTCCGCTTCCTGGCGATCGCGTTTCTCGTGATCACCGAGAAGTGGCACGTCTTCCTGATCGTGGCCGTCAGCGTCGCGAGCCTGATCCTGGTCGCGGCCAACCGATGACCGCGTACTGGGACATGGCCGCTTTCGGTACTGCGTACCGCGCCGGTACTGGTCGCCTGGCCAGTACCGGATGTACGTACCGCAGTACATCAGGTACGTCTCCGGTTTCACGTACCCGGTACGGCCTGGGATCTCAAGGCCGGTACCGCTTCGAGATCGGTTCTCGCGGCCCGGGGGGTGGGGGTCGGGATCGTCGTCTTGGCCTCCTGCTCCCGGACCCCGGCAGTCTTCTTCATGCCTCGCTGTCACCGTCAGCCGATGCAGTGACATCACAGAAAGGATCACCAGATGGCCGATGACGGCAAGACCCGTCAGCGCCGGTACCACGCGCACAGGCGCGGGGATCACTCGATGTGCAGCCCGGACCGATGCCCGGACGCTCCCGGGGGGTTCCGCGTGTTCGAGATTCCCGAGAGCGGGGGCGTGCTCGCGGCCGTGCTCGACTACATCGACACGTTGCCCGTGGGGACCGACGCGGGACCACAGATGGTGCTCGCCCGCGCGGCTATCGCTCTGGCCACCGCGATCGACGGGCATCAATCAGGGCTTGCGTCCAACGTCCGCGAGCTTCAAGCGGTCATGTCCCATCTGGGAGAGGCCGACGACGAAACACCCCTTGACGACCTGAGGGCGAAGCGCGCGGAACGTCGCGCCCGGCTGCTCAGGGAGCACGACGCAACGGAGGAATCATGACCAGCTCGACCAACCAGGCCCCGATCACGCGCGAAGACGTCGCGAACACGATCACCGGCTTCGTGAGCGATCTCTTCCGCGAGTTGTTCGAGCGGCCGGACGCAATGGCGGTTGCCGATCAATGGATGCGCGGTGAAGTCGTCTTCCTGGTGACGCGCTCGGGCCTCGCGGCCGTGCCCGCTGATGATCCGCGCCCCGAGAGCGACCCCGGAACGGGTCTCTACCTCTGAGCCCTGAGCCGTCACGAGTGCAGCCCAAACGGGGGTCGGCACTCGTGACGGCTCGTCAGCGGCAACGGCAACGGCAATGACGCGCCCCTGATCCTACGTGCGCGGGCGAGAAACGATCAACGGCAAACCGCAGTTCAGAGCCATGATCAGCCGTGACGACTGCGCGGGATCTCGGCGGGCTTTTCGGCAAGATCTTGTCCGAGAGCGGGACAGACCGAAACCTCAAGGGCAAGGGCAAGGGCAAGGGCCCATCCCTGATCCTACGTGCGCGGGCGAGAAACGATCAAGGGCGAGATGTACTCAGCTTGACACATAGTCACAGCTCAGAGCCGGTGACCGTAATTACGCCTCAGACGCCGCGACCCCACGCGGATTTGAGTGAGTGAGAGATCCGCGCCACGGTCGCCCGGATCTCCAACCGCTCAAGCGAAGTCGCTTCGATCTCTCTGCCTGAGGGGATGTGGGTCGAGGTCCACACGCCGCGTTCGGCGTCTCGCGTCGGCCTGGTGCACTCGGGTAGGCCGAACAAACCCCGGTCCGGTTCGCTCATGGGTACCTCCATGACGGACAGTCAAGCATGAGTGCACGGTGGTGCACCACAGTTCTCGCCATTGCCGGACCCTGCACGACGGGCTTCTACCGTGATCCACATGGCGGAACTCAGGGATGATCAACCCCGATGGCGGCAGGTCCGGGACATCATCGCGGCGCGGATCTCCTCAGGCCGGTACAAGCCAGGGCAACGCGTGCCGGGTGAGCGTGACCTTCAGCAAGAGTTCGGGATCGCTGGCACGACCGCGCACAAGGTCCTGGTCGCGCTTCGCGAAGATGGGCTGATCTACACCGAACGCGGAATGGGCAGCTTCGCCAGCCCCAGGCCGGACGCGCCGGACGGCGTTCCCGAGTAGTCTGAGATCGCTCCTTCTGTGGGTCCATCGGGGGACGGAAGCCGGGGCAGGCCACCCCACCTCTGTTCCCTGAACCCGGAAGATCAGGACGCCGAGTCGCTCACCTCCCCAAGCGGGAAGCCGGGCTCACGCACTCACCTCCTGTAGATGATCCATTTCTACGGAGGTTTCGTCATGTCCGAGAGGACACGCGCCCAGATCCGAGCCGAGCTCGAAGAGCTCTTGCGCGAACAGGACGCATTCAACGCTGATCACCCGAACGTCCGGGAAGGCACTCCGGAGTACGCCGAATGGCAAGAGCGGGATGATCGGATGTCCGCCTTGCTCCGGGAGATGCGCACCGAGAGCCGCCGCGAGTTGCTCGCGCGGGACGCCATGCGCCCCGGGAGGGGCGACCGCCCGCAGTCCGGCGGGCCCCGGGGGACCGCGAGCAAGTCACGAGACCTCGCGCTCTGGCGTCTCGACGACCTGGTGCGAGAGAGCGCCCTTCCCGCCCGTGCGGCGGAAGCCGCTCAGGGGCTTCTCGACTACGGGCCGACCAATGACCGCAGACTCGCCGCGCGATGGGTCCAGACGGCCGGTAGCGACGCCTACACCCGAGCTTTCGCCAAGCTCGCGGCCGACCCTGTCCGGGGTCACCTGCTGTGGACGGCCGACGAGAGCGCGGCCTACCGGGCGGCCGACGAAGTCCGGACCGCGCTCGGTCTGACCGGCGGCGCGGCCATGATCCCGCTCGTGATCGATCCGGCCATCATGCTGACGGGCGACGGCAGCAACAACCCGCTTCGCCAGATCTCGCGCGTGGTTCGGACCGTGTCCGACTCGTGGAACGGGGTCTCGTCGGCGGGGGCAACCGCCGAGTGGAAGACCGAGCACGCGGAAGCGGCGGACGGCACTCCCGCGCTCGCGCCCGAACCGATCCCCGTGTTCCTGGGTGACGTCGATGTTCTGTACAGCTACGAACTCGGGATGGACGCGATCGACCTGACGAACGAGCTGAAGCGGGTCTCTCAGGACGCGGCGGACAACCTGATGGCGACGGCCTACACCACGGGCAACGGTTCGACCGCCCCCCGGGGCATCGTGACCGCGCTCGCGGGCACGTCGTCCGAGATCAACAGCACCGGAGCGGAAGGCGTTCTTGACGCGGCCAACCCCTTCCAGCTCCAAAACGCGCTACCAGCGCGGTTCTCCGCTGGCGCGTCGTTCACGTCGCACATCGCGATCAAGAACGGCTATGCCCAACTGGAGACCACGAACGGCGCGCTCAAGTTCCCCGAGCTTCGCCAGAGCCCGCCCATGCTGCTCGGCAAGCCCTGGTTCGAGAACTCGAACATGGACGGCGTCCTGTCCGCGACGAACACCACGGCGAACAACTACGTGATGATCTATGGGGACTTCGGTCAGTTCGTGATCGTGGACCGGATCGGAACCACGGTCGAGTTCCTTCCGGACTACGGCACGAACGGACGGCCGACCGCTCAGCATCACATGTTCATGACGTTCCGGACGGGCAGTGACGCGCCGGTGCCTCAGGCGTTCCGGATGCTGGACGTCCCGACGACTGCCTAGTCTGGACTCGGGGGCTCGGGGTTGCACGGGTGGAACCGTGCCAGGGAAACCGAGCCCCCGCTGACAGCTCGGGGGCTCGGGGTTGCACGCGTGGAACCGTGCGAGCCCCCGTTGCCCTCCGTGCCCACTGTGCGGCGGGCAGGCAAGCCCCTCCGGACCCCGGAGGGGCTTCGTCTTTCCGGGGATGCCGTAGACGCCCCAGAAGGGCTAGACGGCCCTGAGAGCCAATCTGACGGCCTTGGGGGCTTCTCCGGTACTTGCTATCTAGGACGTCCGAGATTGGCCGTCAGCATGGCCTACAGCGCGCCGGATTTCGCGCGATCTTGCCATGGTGAGCTATGTATCTCGCTGGTTTCAAAATGGCTAAACGATCTCCACAGGAAGCCCTGAGCGAGCGATCTTGAGCCGGGGACACTCCGGGAAGGGGTTCGACGCGTTGCAGTAGCGTCACAATCCATCGTTCGGCTTGCCCGCGCCGTTGGGACCCAGGAAACCGTGCACCTCGCCAGCCGCCACGGCGAGATTCAAGCCGTCCAGCGCCCGGGTCCGGCCAAACCGTTTGACCAGCCCGGCCGCCGATATGGCGTCGTTCATCGTGATTCTCCTGACTTGTCGTCGGTGATGCCGAGGGCGGCCCTGGCCAGGGCGGCGTCCTCCAGGCTCATCACGGGATGGGAGTAGATGTCGATCAGTGCCCGGGCGAGCAGCAGGTCTCCCTCCGGGCTGAACACGTCCACGCCGATGGCGCGGGAGACGTGCTGGTGCAGGATCGAGATGGACAGCGCCATCGCGGTGCCCACCGCCGCCCGGGTCCGGAGATCGGAGGCGGGCGGGTCGGGGCGGGCGCGGTCGCCTTCGGCGAGCCACTCCTCGCTCAGCCGCACCATCTCGTCGAACAGCGGCGCGGCCGATCCCTCGACCAGCGCCCGGGCCAGATACGTCATGTACGGGCGCGCCTCCGCCCGGCCGGCCAGAATGCTCGCGTTACCTGGCCTGCGGAATTCCCGTGCCTCGTCGTTGAGGCGGCGCACGGTCTTGATCAGGTACTCGTCGCACGCTTCGCGCAGCCCTTCCTTGGAGCCGAAGTGATGGCGCACGAGCCCGGGGGACACTCCGGCGGTCTCGGCGATCCCGCGGATCGTCGCCCGCTCGTAGCCGTGGTCGCCGAAGTGCCACATCGCGGCGTCTCGGATCCGGGCGCGAGCGGTGAGGTCCTCAGGATCCATCCAGGCTCCTATCCATGCGTATAGTCTCTTATCCCGCCGTGGAGAATACTATACGCGTGTATAGCCGGATGGCCAAGGGGAACCGAGGGCCTCGACGTCGGTTGGGGTCAGCCCTCCTTCGCGACCACTCGCGCGTCCGGCCCGGGGAACACCAGGGTCTCCTCGTTGGAATCCGTCCAGCGGACCATGTAGGGCGGCGTGCCGTCCGCGTGACGGACCTCCGTCACGATGCCGATCTTCTGGTGTTCGCCGTGGTAGGTGCCTTCGACGATCAACTTGTCACCGATTGCGGCGTGCATGATGCCTCCTTGCGATGTGCGGCCGCTCGCTCCCCCGTCCGGGCGCGCGAAGGCGCCTCTGGCCGCACACGGCCGTACTGACTCCATCCCCGAATGACCGGAACGTAACCGAGCAACGTTACGCACGCGTTTGGTGACGTTAGGTAGCTCGTGTCAATGTCGCGTCAATATGCGCGGGTACGCCGTCTGCTTCCCGTAGTGATCGCGTCGATGTGCCGATGGCGGGCCTAACGTCGCTGGTGTACGAGTTCTCAGCTGGAGGAAGTCATGTCGGACATCCCGCTATTCGTCCCGATCCGGATAGGCGCGTCGTTCCTGTCGCTGCGCCTGTTCCGGACCCCTTCGGGCACGAGGACCGCGGTCGCCTTCTCGTCGTCGGCGCGCCTGGCCGAGGTGCTGGGCGCCGAGCAGCCGTGGACGCGGATCAGCGAGCCGGGGCTGCGCGGCCTGCTCCAGGACCTGGGCGTCGTCGGCGTCGTGGTCGACCCCACCGTCACTCCCGTTCAGCGGGTGGCGTGATGTGCGTTCTCGAGCAGGATCAGGCGTCTGGCGCCCTGGCCACGCCCGGGACCGGCCCCTGGTCGGCGGGCACCCGGTTCGAGCCCGGCGGCGGCGCGACGGTCGGCGGCGTGGCCATGACGGAGATCGCGGCCCGGTTCGGCACTCCCGCGTACGTCATCGACGAGACCGACCTGCGCGAGCGGTGCCGCGCGTACCGGGCGGCCCTGCCGGGGGCCGAGGTGGTGTACGCGGCCAAGGCGTTCCTGTGCCGGGCCATGGCGAGCTGGATCAGGGAGGAGGGTCTCGGGCTGGACGTCGCGTCCGGGGGTGAGCTCGCCGTGGCCCTGTCCGTCGGTTTTCCGGCCGAGCGGATCGTCTTCCACGGCAACGCCAAGACGCCGCGGGAGCTGTCCGCCGCGCTCGACGCGGGGGTGGGTCGGATCGTGGTGGACACCCTCGCCGAGATCGGCCACCTGGCGGCGCTGGTTCCCTTCGGGCGGCGGCAGAAGATCCTCATCCGGGTGATTCCCGATGTGGACGCGGGGGCGCATCCCGCGATCCGCACCGGCGGGGAGGATCAGAAGTTCGGGCTGTCGATCGCCTCGGGGGCCGCTGGGGAGGCGGTCGCGCGGGCGCTCGGGCAGAGTTCGCTCGAGCTTGCGGGGCTGCACTGCCATCTCGGGTCCCAGATCGTCACGCCCGAGCCGTACGAGCGGGCGGCGCGCACCCTGATCGAGCAGCTGGGCCGGATCAGGGACGCGCATGGGGTCGTGCTGCCCGAGCTCGATCTGGGCGGCGGCCACGGCATCGCCTACCTGGACGGGGAGCAGGGCCTGGATCTGGAGAGTTACGCCCGCCGCGTCGGCGACGCCGTCCAGGCGCACGCCGCCTGGCTCGGGCTGCCCGCCCCGCGCCTGATCATCGAGCCGGGACGGGCCGTCAGCGGCCCCGCCGGTCTCACCCTCTACCGCGTCATCGCCGTCAAACGAGGCCTGTCCCGCGTCTTCGTCGCCGTCGACGGAGGAATGAGCGACAACCCCCGCCCCTGCCTGTACGGCGCCAGGTACACCGCCCGCCTGGTGGGCAGGCGCTCCAGCGAAACGACCCGTACGGCGACCATCGTCGGCCACCACTGCGAGGCGGGCGACACCCTCGCCGAGGACGCCGAGCTGCCCGCCGACGTCCGCCCCGGCGACCTCATCGCGGTCGCGGCCACGGGCGCCTACCACCACTCCATGGCCTCCACCTACAACATGACCGGCCGCCCGCCCGTCGTCGCCATCGCGGCGGGATGCGCCCGCCTGGTGGTCCGCCGCGAGGAACCCGACGACCTGATGCGCCGGGATGTGGGCTTGTAGAGCGCAGGCCAGAGGTGAGATGAGAGCGCCCTGGCAGCAGTCCTCAGAAACCGGCCATATGGACCCGATAGACGAAAACCGGACAATCTTAGTCAGCTACAATTACTGACTACAGGTGGATATATGGCAATTATGTGCGCAATATGTTAACAATCGTTGGGATGCATCCTGGGCACCACCTCCGCAAAGGAATGAATTTTGGACAGCCCGAATGATCCCGATCTGCTGGCCCACCTCCGCGAGGACGCCGGAGCCGCGCTGGAAGGTGTCGCGGACCTGGTTGAGCGAGTAGGAGGTCCCACAGACCTCGCCCAGGCGATTCGTTCCGATTTGAAAGCATTAGTCGATTTAGAACTAATCGTTCCCATTGTCGCACCCGTGAGCGCGGGT
Organism: Acrocarpospora pleiomorpha; assembly: GCF_009687885.1. GTDB lineage: Bacteria > Actinomycetota > Actinomycetes > Streptosporangiales > Streptosporangiaceae > Acrocarpospora > Acrocarpospora pleiomorpha. Next base: position 56,253 of record NZ_BLAF01000017.1, on the reverse strand, counting down.
AAGTCGACGATCGTCAATGCCATCGTGGGAGCGGACCTGCTGCCCTCTCGGGGCACGGCCATGACCACGTTACCGACGAGGATCGTGCTCGACCCCGCCACAACGGCGCCGGTACTGCGACTGGCCGGCGAAACCGTCGAGGTGTTGAAGCAGATCAGCGGCGAGGTGGCGGCCTCGTCCCAGCGGGAAGTACTCACCGGGCGCAATCAGCTTCTCAGCCAGTTCGACGTCATCGTGTCCGGGGCGGCCGAGGCCTGGCGCGCCGAGTACCACGGTTCCGCCGCCATCCGCGACGCTCTGACGCGGATCAACGATCTCATCCGGATCGCCGAATACTTGGGCGGGAACGCTCCAGGGCAGCGGATCCAGCAGCTGCCGTCCCTGTATGTCCCCTACGACTCCGGAACGGACTCCGACGTCGGCCGGGTCGTGCTGGTCGACACGCCCGGCAACGACGATCGCGTCCTGGAGTCCCGGCTCACCGGCGTCGTGGCGCAGCAGCTCGCGCAGGCGCACATGGTCGTGGTCGTGCTGAACTTCACCGCCATGGACAACACCGCCGAGGGGAAGATCCGTGATCTGGTCGAGCCCGCCGTACGCGATCTAGGTTCGGACAAGCTCTTCGCGGTGGTGAACAAGGTCGACGCGCGTCGTGCCGATCGGGATCTGGACGAGCACGGAGTGGCCGCGTTCGTCGGGATGAGCTTGGGAATCCCGCCGGAACGGCGCGATCGCATCGTGGAGACCAAGGCCCTGTGGGCCTTGCAGGCCTCCCGCCTCCTGGCGGCCCTCGATCGGGCCGGCGACCAGTTTGACCCGCGGAACGATCCAACGGCGCAGGAGTTCCTCTCGGGGTTGTACACCGACGAAGTGGAGCGTGATCACCGGCTGCGGGCGATCACGCCCGAGGAGCTGAGGATCACCGCCGAGCGCAGATGGATCACCAGCGGCATCCCCCAGATGCTGAAGCTGGTGCTGGACCACTCCCGCCTCCGGCTCCTGCGCACTCTGCTGGACTCCTCGCTGCGACGCGCCGACGGCGGGCTGCATGACTTGGCGGAGTCGGTGCGCGTCACCACGGCGGCGGCCCTGCGCGCGGCGCAGGAGGCCGAGACGCAGCGTGCGGACCTGGACCAGGAACTGGCCGCGACCACGGAGTCGGCGGCCCGCGTGGGGGAGATCGAACGGTTCACGAACGACGGCCCGGCGATCATCCAGGAGGCATTGGCGCGTGGGAACGCCGTGATCGAGGCGATTCGGGGCAACAGGAAGTTCAAGTCGAAACGAAAAGTGAAGGATTTCATCGAGAGCAAGTCCGAATACCCCCGGCAGCGCCTCCAAGTGATTCTGGACGAGACGCAGCAAGCGCTCTCCGAACGAGTCCGCCAGGCGGAGCGGGACCCCGCGGCCGATTCCGGCCTGAACGGTGACCTCGCGCAGCGCGCGGCGGGGCACCTGAGCAGGGCCGTACCGGAACCGCCCGCAGTGAACGGGACGATCGGACGGGTGGAACTCGGATGGGTCAGCATCCGATGGGCGTGGGACAGCGACGAGAAAGAGAACGAATGGGGTGATACAGAAAAAAGATATGAATCCGACCTGTATTCCGTGCGAAAAACGCTGAGCCGCGTTTTCGGCGAAAAGGTCGAGCAACTCAGGCAGCAGGCAGCCGCGAACACAGAAGCCATGAACAGACAGTTCGCCGAGTACGCGGGCGCGATGCTCACACTCCTTTCGGACTACGAGGCGGCCCTGATCGCGCAGCGCGATGAGCGGGCTCGAACCGCGGCCCGGCAGCGTACGGAGATCGCCGAGACGGGCCGCCAGACCATGGACGACATCCAGGCGCGGCGCGGCCGGATCACCGCCTACCTCGATCACCTGAGCGAGCTGTCATGACCATCGACCTCGCGGCGTACCGGAATGACGTCGCGGCGCTCAAGGGCGACGCGCCCGGCCTTGAGGACCGTGTGCTGCTCGAGGTGGCCAATCGGTTCGGCGTGATACGCGACCTGAACGCCCACAGCACCGCGGAGTCCCTACCGCGCCGTATCCTGTCCGCTCTCGTGGGTGAGGACCGGGAGCGGCAGATCCGCTCGATCGGGCTGCTCAACGACAACCAGGAGGCATTGGTCGAGTGGGTGACCGGAATCGCCGACCAGGCCGCCGTCACCGCGTTCTGCCTTGAGCGCGTCGCGCGGCACCTGGCGCACGTGCGCGCGACCGCCGAGGCGGCGCACGCCAATTCCCTGCAGGCGCTGGGTGAAGTGCGGGAACTCGCGGGCATCGTCTCGCGCATCGCCGCCGAGTGCGAACGCCGGCTGCGTGACCTGGAGAACGACCTGGCCCACCTCCGCCGGCGGGTCGACGCCCGGCACGAGCTCGACCTGGTTCTGAGCCGCTGGACGCTGACGGACCGAGAGCTGCCCTGGCTGTGCCGGCTCGTCCTCCTGGCGCGGTCACTTGCGGCCGGACCGTGCGGTCACGCCGAACGGGTCGACGGCGACCGCACCGCTCGCGACATCCTGGCGGCCCGCGTCGTCGAACGCCGCCAGCCGGCGAACGGTCCGCGCCTGGCGAGCATTCATGTCCATCTCGATGAGATGATCGCCCGGCTCGGCACCCCCCAGCGGTGCGAGATCGCGGCCTGGCTCCTGGAATCCACCGTTCCCGAGCCGTTGGCCCTCCGGCGCGGCCCCCTCACCGCCACGATCGTCTTCGCCGCGGAGTTGGCCGCGCTTCCGGCGCGGTCCCGCCCGCCCGAGCCGGGTCGTACCGCCGTCGCCTTGTCGCAGCAGAAATACGGAGCCCCGCCGCACGCGATCTCCCTGGCCGACCTGGTCATCGGGCTTATCGACGAACAGTTCGACGCGGCGGCGGAGTCGGCCCGTGGGTGAGACGGAGGAGGGTGGGGAATTGGCGTGGCTGGGGCAGGCGGCGGCGGAGATCGCCGATCGGCCGTTGCCCGCCGCGCCGTTGGCGGGTCCCGAACCGCCGCGGCCCATCGCGGACGTGGACCTGCCCCCGATCGGGCTGGTCCTGGCGGGTGGTGGGGCGAAGGGCGCCTACCAGGTGGGCGCGGTACGGCTTCTCGCCGAGGTGGGCCTGCGGGCGGCTGGGTTCGCGGGGACCAGCATCGGAGCGCTGAACGCGGCCGTACTGGCGGGACAGCCGGATCTGACGTCGGGCGCCGCGGTGCTGGCCGGCACCTGGCGGGAGGCGACGTCGGCGGCGGGGACCGCGATGGCGCCACCGGGTGCGGAAGGCGTCGTCGAGGTGGGCGACCTTGATCAGGTGGGGTCGCTGCTCGACGGGCTCGGTGGTCACGTCCTGCGCCCCGGGTTCATCGACGCACTGGTCGAACGGCACGTGCGAGGGTTCCTGCATCCGGTGTGGGTGAGTGCTTTCCCTGCCCTGGACCCGGAGATCGTGGGTCGGCACTGGGCTTGGGCCCTCGATGGGGTCCGCGTCGCCGCGGGCGTCCGGTGTGAGTGGATCGGCCTGCATGAGCGCGGACTGGCGGACGCCCGAACGGCTGTCCTGGCCAGCGCCGCCTTGCCGCTGCTCTTCCCGCCTCGCCGCCTGGACGGCGGTGTTTACCGGGATGGATGGTATGCGGACAATATTCCGGCGGGTGCGCTATTAGCCCATACCGACCTTGATCCGATCTTCGTCGTCCATCTGTCCACCGGGGAACTGTGGGACCACCGAGACCTGCGAGGAAGGAGCGTCCTGGAAATCCGGCCATCGCGCCCCCTCACGCCACCCGGGCGCACGTTCGCCGCCCTGCTCGACTTCACACCGCGACGTTTCGCGGCCCTCGCCGCTCTCGGCTATCACGACGCCGCCGGAGTCGTACGCCGCTGGCTTGGCCCGCGACTGGCCACCCACCGGCTGCGCACCACCGTCATGCGGGCCGTCGAAGCCGTCGCCGCCCTCGAGAACCACGATTACGAGATGTGACGTCTCCTCCGATCAGCGGGTCTGACATCATCACCACACGCTTGCCGAAATCTGGGAGTATCGGCACATGTCTGAACGGGCCACGGTCGATGCCTCCCAGGAGATTCCCCCTTCGGAGTGGGGCCGGCGGGAGCCGGTGGCGGCGGTGGGGCCGTGGATGTTCGCCGTTGTCGTCGGGCTGCTGGTGGTCGGGCGGTTGGTGTTCGCCCAGTATCTGACGGCTCCGGCGTTGCAGGCGTGGGCGACGATCTTCGTGGCCATCTGCGTGCAGGCGTTGCCGTTCCTGGTTTTCGGGGTGCTGCTGTCGGCGGCGATCACCGCGTTCGTGCCCGCCTCGTTCTGGACCAGAGCACTGCCGCGGCGGCCCGTTTTGGCGGTGCCGGTGGCGGGGGCTGCCGGGGCGGTGCTGCCCGGGTGCGAGTGCGCGTCGGTGCCGGTCGCCTCGGGGCTGATGTCGCGGGGGGTGACCCCGGCGGCGGCGCTGGCGTTCCTGCTGGCCTCCCCGGCGATCAATCCGGTGGTCGTCGTAGCGACGGTGGTGGCCTTCCCCGGGCAGCCGATGATGGCGGTGGCCCGGTTCGGGGCGTCGCTGGTGGTGGCGGTGCTGGCGGGGTGGGTGTGGCTGCGGTTCGGCCGGGCCGAATGGCTGCGCATCCCCGCGCGCGCGACGGGCGAGGGGTCGAAGTGGCGGAACTTCCAGGACGCGATGGGGCATGACTTCCTGCACGCCGGTGGGTTCCTCGTCGTCGGCGGGGCCACCGCGGCGACGATGAACGTGATCGTGCCGCGGTCGTGGCTGGAGTCGGTGGCGGGCGTGCCGGTGCTCTCGGTGCTGGCGCTGGCCGCGCTGGCGGTGATCCTGTCGATCTGCTCGGAGGCGGACGCGTTCGTGGCCGCCTCCCTGACCGCGTTCTCACCGACCGCGAAGCTGGCGTTCCTGGTGGTGGGACCGATGGTGGACCTGAAGTTGATCGCTTTGCAGGCGGGGACCTTCGGGCGGCGGTTCGCCGCCCGGTTCATCCCGCTGACCTTCGTTCTCGCGGTGATCGTCAGCATGGCGGTCGGAGAGGTTCTGCTTTGACTGCTCCCCGCCCTGAAGGATGGGGGATTCCTGGCTCAAGCTGCCTGCCGGGACGGCGTCCCGGCAGGTCTTACACCGTCAACACCAGCCGGGGCCAGACCAGCCCGGGCGAGCATCACGTAGGCAGAGTTCTTGTCCCTGGGAGAGGAGACTCCGCACGCGGTACACGCGTAGGTACGTTCGGAAAGGGGAAGTGCGTGCTTGGTTCTCGCTCCGCACTGCGCACAGTCCATCGTGGTGTGCGCGGGGTGCACGAGCCGGACGTCCCGCCCGTGCTTGCGGCCCATCTCGATCAGTGCCCGCTTGGTGGCGCCGATCGCCGCGTCGGCGGCCTTCCTGGCCATGGTGGTCTTGGCGAGGAACTTCGGCCGGAAGTCCTCCACCGCGATGGCGTCGTGGTCGCGAACCACCTTCCTGGCCCACTTGCGGCCGGTGTCGGTCCGCTGGCGGGCCACCTTCTTGTGCAGCTGGGCAACCTGCCGCTGCGCCTTTCGGTAGCCCTTGGACTGCGCCTTGCCCTTGGGCCGTTGGCGGCGCGCCATCATCCGCTGGTACCGGGCGAGCTTGCTTGCGGCGTTCTTGCCGTGCTCGGCATGCGCAAGGTCGTAGGCGTCGGAGGTGGTGGTGGCGGTCTCCTTGACGCCCCAGTCGATGCCGATCACGCGGCCGGTGGCGGGCAGCGGCCGCACCTGGGCCGCAACCACGAAGCTCGCATACCAGTGGCCGACACTGTCGCGGTACACGCGCACCGAGGACGGCTGCGCGGGCAGCTCCCGCGACCACACCACCGTCACGGCGATCCCGCCCGCCAGGTGCAGGCGGCCGCCGGTCAGCCGAAACCCGTTACGGGTGTAGTTCAGCGTCGGATCCGACCCGCGCTTCTTCTTGTATCTCGGCATCCCGGCCCGCTGCCTGATCGGCAGCCGGTCCTTGATGTCCTTCAAGGCTTTGGCACGGGACTTGCCGAAGTCCCGGATGATCTGCTGCTGCGGGACCGACGATCCCTGGGCCAGCCACGGTGTGCGGGCGCGGGCCTCGGTCAGCATCTGGTCCAACCGTGCCGGACCGCAGGTCAGCTTGGCCTGGCCCGCGGGCAGGTTCTGATTGACGGCGTGGACCTGCTTGGACTTGGCGACGGACTCGTTCCAGATCCACCGGCAGCGCGCCCACTCGGCTTCCAGGGCGGCAAGCGCGGCCTGGGACACACGCAGCCGGTAGGTGTACCGAGCGTGCCCGGCATCCCCCGCCTGCGACCTCGACATGTTCAGCACCCTATCGGGAAGGACCGACAAACTCTGATGCGCGCTTGGCGCCCACAGCTGTCCCGGCTTCGCCGGGCCACCCCAAGCGGGGTCCGAATTCCTCCCGGCCCTGAAGGACCGGGCTTCCTCCGGAGGTCTCGGTGAACAGGCTGACGCAGAGCATGATCCTGGTGTTGCTGGGCGGGGCGGTGTTGCGGATCACGACGCTGTCCACCACATACCTGAACTACGTGAAGCCGGGGTTCCGGCCGTTCCTGATCGCGGCGGGCGCGGTGGTGTTCGTGCTGGGCGTCGTCGGGCTGATCCAGGAGTGGCGGGGATCCACGCAAACGGATCATCACCACCATCATGGGCACGCGCCGCGGGTGGCCTGGCTGCTGACGTTGCCGGTGTTCGCGATCTACCTGATCGCGCCGCCCGCGCTCGGCGCGTTCTCCGCCAAGTCGGAGGAGGCTCCGGCCCAGCCGGTTTCCGCGCTGGACGCGTACGACGTTCTGCCCGCCGGAAAAGTCAACGACATGACCCTGGGCGAGTTCATCGGGCGTGCCTGGGGTGATTCGTCCAAATCGCTGTCAGGGCGGCAGGTGAAGCTCACCGGCTTCGCCGTGCCGTCGGCGAAGAAGAAGGACCGGTGGTATGTGGCCCGGATCCAGATCGCCTGCTGCGCGGCCGACGGGATCGCGCTGAAGGTGGCCGTTCTGGACGCCGCCATGCCGCCGGAGAACTCGTGGGTCGAGGTGACCGGCACCTGGCGGGAACCCAAGTCCGGCAAGCTTCCGGTCGGGACCGTCGCGCCGGAGCTGGACGCCGTCTCGGTCACCGGGATTCCCCAGCCGGTCGAGCCCTACGAGTAGGCGCTCGACGCCAAGACGATCTCGGCCACCCCTAGTCCGCGCCGAACTCGCCGTCCTCCGGGCGGAACGTCAGCTGGAACGAGTTACCGCGAGGATCGGCAGGTAAAGGACGAAGCGGGCGCCTCTGGGGCTGTCCTCGATGTGCAGGGTTCCGCCCAGGGCTTCGGCGATCTGCCGGGCGATCGGCAGGCCGAGTCCCGCGCCTCCCGCGTCCCTGGTGCGGGCCGCGTCCAGCCGGGTAAAGCGCTGGAAGACCAGTTCCCGCTGGTGCGGGGGGATGCCGGACCCGTCGTCGAGCACTTCCAGCACCGCGACGCCGTCAGGGAACCGCTGGTCGTCACTCGGGTCGCCCGGCTGCTTCCGCACGGTGACCTTGATCGTGGTGCTCGCGTGCCGTTCGGCGTTCTCGACGAGGCTGGCGAGCAGGCGGGCCAGCTGGGAGCAATCCCCCGCTACCCACACCTCCGGGTCGAGCGCGTGCTCGATCCGCTTGGTCGTGCGGCGCGCCCGCAACTCGGTGGCGACGAGGGTGGACAGGGCGATGGGCTCGCGCACGTCCGGCGCCCCGGAGTCCAGCTTCGCCATGGTCGCCAGGTCGCGCGTGATCGCCTGCAGGCGGTCGAGGCCACCCATCAGGGTCTTCCCCAGCCTGGTCACGCTGGTCTCCTGGGGGGCGTAGAGCGCGTCCTCGACCTCGGCGCGGATGGCCGTGATCGGGGTGCGCAGGTCGTGGGAGACGTCGGCGACCATCTGGCGCTGCTGTTTCAGCGCGGTGTGCAGGCGGCTCAGCGTGTGGTTGACGCTGGTGGCCAGGTCGTGGATCTCGTCGTCGGTGGGCGGCACCGGCACCCGGCGGTTGGGGCAGGCCGCGTTGATCTCGTCGAGCTCCGAGCTGATGGCCCTCACCGGCCGGAGCGAGGCGGTGGCGACGCGGTTGCCGAGATAGGTGATGCCCACGGCGAGCAGCGCCACGGCTCCCCCGATCAGCGCGGCCAGCTGCGGATCCACCCACGGGGAGATCGTCGGGGAGGAGGCGTACACGATCCAGTGCTCAGCTCCGCGATGGACCCGCTGAGCGACCACGATGTCGCACTGGCCGGACGGGAAGACCCCACCACACACGACGGTGGTGGCGACTTTCGCGGGCATGAAGGTCGTCATGGCCGGTTTGCCCTGAAGTTGCGGGGTCGAGGCGACCACCGCGCCCCGCGCGTCGACGACCTGGATGTTGCGATGCGGGTGATCGGCGAGCGGGTACTGCAGCCGCCCCTGCCCCATCTGGGTGGCCACGCGCTTCCCGGCCGCGGCGACCTCCTCCGTGAGGGCGCCGACCGTGAACCGGTCGAGCGTGACCATGAGGACGGTGACCAGGGTGGCGCACAGCAGAGCCGCCACCGTACCGGTGAACAAAGTGATACGGGATATGATCGAGATTTTGCGTCTCGCATTCATTACCGTGCCCCCCTGCCAGTTAATCACATGCCGCTCCCCCGAGCGGGGGAGCGTGCGCCCCGCTCCGGCGCGATGTGCCGGGTGAGCCCAGCGGCGAGTGTGCGGGTATGACCCTTCACCGAGCGGCGCCGCTGCTGCTCATCCCGTTTCTCGCCGCCTGCGCGGCGAACGCTGATCCAGGCGCGGTGAGTTCGCCCAGTCCGTCGGCCGGTCTCGCGGTGTTCCGCGAGCTGGCCCAGTGCCTGCGCGCGAACGGCGCGCCGAACTTCCCCGATCCGACCGTCGACGCCCAAGGCGAGATCAAGATGGAGAGCTCGCGGCCATCGCCACCGGCTCCGCCGAGGTGATCCGCACCGACGTCGCGCAGCGTGGCCAGGTCAACGGCACGCTGTCCTACGAAGGCGACTACCAGGTGCGGGGGGCGGGCGGGACGATCACCCGGCTGCCCGCTCTCGGGGCGGTCATGACCCGCGGCCGCACGCTGTATGAGGCGGGCGGGCGCGGGATCCGGCTCATGTACGGCTCCCGCCCCGCCTGGCGCCCGCTGTCGCTCGGCATGACCGACGGCACCGACGTCCAGCAACTGGAGGCCAACCTCCGCGCGCCCGGCTACGAAGGCCTCACGGTCGACCGGCATTTCTCCCTCGCCACCTACTACGCGGTCCGCCGCTGGCAGCACGACACGCGCCTGCCCGTCACCGGCAACGTCCCGCTCGGCCAGGTCGTGTTCCTGCCCAGGGCACTGCGGGTGAGCGGGCACGACGCCCGGCTCGGCGAGCCGGCCCAGGGCCGGGTGCTGCACGGCACCAGCGCGGTGCCCGCCGTCACCGTGCAGCTCGACCCCGCCCAGATGTCCGGCGTCAAGGTGGGCGACCGGGTGCGGATCACGCTGCCGGACGGCTCGGCCAAGGACGGCCGGGTGAGCCGGGTCAGCCCCGTGGCCACCGCCACGACAGGGTCGGACGGGCAGGTGTCGTCGACCGTGCCGATCACGATCCGGCTGCCGGGCAAGACCCCGCAGGGGCTGGACCAGTCGCTTGTCCTGGTCGCGGTCACCACCCAGGTGCACGAGGACGTGCTGGCCGTGCCCATCGTGGCGCTGCTGGCCCGGCCCGGCGGGGAGTTCGCGGTCGTGGTGGACGGACGGCCGCCAGGTGCCGGTGCGGGTCGGGCTGTTCGACGAGACGGCCGGGCTGGTCGAGGTCGACGGCGTGAGCGAGGGCACGATGGTGGAGGTGCCTGCCGGATGAACGCCGTCCTGGAGTTGCGCGAGGTGTGGAAGGTCTATCCCGGGGAGCCGCCGGTGGAATCGGTCCGGGGGATCGATCTGACGGTGCGGGAAAGCGAGATGGTCGCGGTGCTCGGCCCGTCGCGGTCGGGTAAGTCCACGCTACTGCATCTGATGGCCGCGCTGGATTGGCCCACGTCCGGGTCGGTGCGGCTGGCCGGACATGCCGTACAGGAGCTGGGTGACCGGGCGCTGGCCGGGTTGCGGCCACCATGCGGACACGATCTGGATGCCCTGATCGTCGAGCCTGGTGCCCTGGAGCGAGACCATGGGTCCCGCCTCCCGCTGCGCCAGGAACAGCAGGCCGGGTATCCCCAGCCCGGGGTTGTCGGCGCTGATCCTGCTGATGGTGAGGCTGAGAATCTTCGAGTCCTGGCTGGCCAGGCTCTGCAGGCGGTTCCGCAGGTCGGAGTCGCCCAGCAGCGACGGCACGTAGACACCCAGCAGGACCGCCTCCACCACCAGCACGGCCGCCGCCGTCACCAGCACATACGACGCGGCCATCCGGCGCCTGAGGCCCATGTCCGCAGCGTAACGCCCCGGCGGGGCTCGCTCCTCCCCCGCGAGGGGGACCTAGCGGGTGGAGGCGACGAGCGGTTCCGCGACCGTCTCGGGGGTGCGACGGCGGGCGGCCGGGACCAGGAGCGCCAGGCCGACGGTGACCGCCGAGGTCACGGCCACCAGGACGAAGGCGCTGGTGAAGCCGATCTCGTAGGGCAGGCCGCCCGTCATGAGATGCGCGGTGATGGTGGTGCTGACCACGGCCGTGCCGATCGAGCCGCCGATGGTGCGGATGTTGGCGTTCATGCCGCTGGCGGCGCCGGTCTGGTGGGCCGGGACGCTCTGCACGATCAGGTTGGTCATGGCGGCGTAGGCCAGGCCGAGGCCGAAGCCGAAGATCCCGCCGGCGGTCGCCAGCTGCCACGGCTGGTCGTGGAAGACGGCGAAGGAGACGCACGTCAGGACGCTGAGCATCGAACCGAGCACCAGTTGCCCCTTGACGCCGACGATCGGGGCGATCGGACCGCTGAGGACGCCCGCGACGGCCATGGTGACGAGCATGGGCAGCATCAGCAGCCCGGCTTCGGTGACGCTGGAGCCGAGGCCGTAACCGGTGGCGGACGGGATCTGCATGAACATCGGCAGGAACGCGTAGACCGGGAACATGCTCGCCCCGAACAGCAAAGCCGTCAGGTTGGTCGTCCAGACCGCCGGCAGGCGCATCATGCGCATGTCGATCAGCGGGTGCGGCGAGCGAAGCTCGACCCGGATCCACAGCGCGAGCAGGGCCGCGGCGACGGCGAGCAGCCCGATCGTGGCGGGCGAGCCCCAGCCCCACGACGAGGCTTCGCTGAGCGGGATCAGCAGCGCCACCAGCCATCCCGACAACAGCACGGCGGCCAGCCAGTCGATCCGCCCGGGGGTGCGCACCGGGGACGCAGGGACGTACCGGTGGGTCAATATCGCGGTCACCCCGACGATGATCACCGGGAGCCCGAACAGCCACCGCCAGTTCAGCGTTTCGACGATCGGACCGGCCAGAACGATGCCCAACCCGCCTCCCACCGCGATCACGGCCGACAGGACGCCGATCATCGAGGGCACCCGCCGGGGCGGGAACTCGTCGCGGATGATGCCGAACGCCATGGGGAAGACGGCTCCGCCAAGCCCTTGGATCACCCGGCCCGCGATCAATACCCCGATGTTCGGGGCCAGCGCGGCGGCCAGGCAGCCGACCGCGATCGCGCCCAGGGCGATGAGCAGCGTGCGCTCCTTGCCGATCATGTCGCCGATCCGGCCGAGCAAGGGTGTCGCGACAGAAGCCGACAGCAGCCACGCGGTCAGTACCCAGGTCACGGTGCTCTGGCTGGTGTTCAGGTCGTGCTGGATGGTGGGCAGCACGGGGCTGACCAGGGACTGCAAAATCGAGAAGGAGGCCACGGCGGCCGAGAGCACCACAAAGGTCAGCCGTGTAGACGAGGTCGTGCGTGTCATTAAGAATCCTTCGACGCGGAGAGCGCGGGATGATCGATACCTGCGACAGGCCTCGGTGAAATACGCCTGCTAAAGTTGAGGTATGCCTCCACAATAGCGGAGGCATACCTCCGGTACAAGTCGCGGTCCAGGTCAAGGGAGGAAGACGATGACAGACAAAGCGACCGCGGGCCCCGGCGTCGCGGTGCGCCGCCCGCACCGGGCCGACGCGCGGCGCAACTTCGACGCCCTGCTCAGCGCCGCGCGCGAGGCGTTCGCCGAGAAGGGCGCCGAGGCCTCGCTGGAGGACATCGCCCGCCGCGCGGGCGTCGGGATCGGCACGCTCTACCGCAATTTCCCGACCCGCCAGGACCTGTTCGAGAGCGTGTACGTCGGCGAGGTCGAAGACCTCTGCGCCGCGGCGAAACAGGTCGCCGAACTCCCCCCGTGGGAGGCCCTGGTCACCTGGCTGCGCCGTTTCGTCGCGTACGTGGCCACCAAGCGGGCCATCTACGAGGCGCTCAACCGCGAGTCCGAGATGTTCCGTACCTGCAGGGTCGCCATGTACGGCGCGGGCGAGCCCCTGCTCACCCGGGCCCAGCAGGCCGGCGAGGCCCGCGCGGACGCCAGCTTCGACGACGTGCTGCGGCTGGTCAGCGGCATCACCGCCGGCGCCTTCGCGGACGAGGAGCAGCGCGAACGGGTCCTGGGAATCGCCCTCGACGGCGTCCGGGCACGCCCCGCCTCATGAGGGCCGCGTTCCGGGAGAAATCGGTGGTCGCACGGTCATCCTGATGCCACGCTCGAACGGTGGATAAGCCGGAAATTTCCGCACACGGTGCTGAGCAGCCGCCCGGGAATGGCAAACCGCCCGAGCGGTTCACGATCGATGACCTGATGCCGGGCGCGGAAGGGCCGCGCGACTGGCGGCGATTACCCCGGCTGGTGAGGACTTCGTTCCGGCTCGCCTGGCGAGCGGCACCCCGGGAGTTGCTGATCTCCTGCGGGCTGCAGGTGTTCAACGGGGTGGCCACCTTCGTCCAGCTGCTGATCGGACGTGAGGTGCTGCAGGCCCTGCTGGGGAGTACAGGGCTGGGCCCTGTCATCCCGAGCGTGGTCGCGCTGGTGCTCGTGGGGGCCTTGCAGCGGTTCGCGACGGCCGCCGAGCAGGAGCAGAGCGAGCTGCTCAGGGAGCTGGTGACGCAGCACGCCCAGAGCAGCGTCCTGGACGTCGCGGCGCGGATCGACCTGGCGGAGTTCGAGTCCCCGGCGTTCTTCAACCGCCTCCAGCGCGTGTCGATGGGCGGGGGAATGCGGTCCATGGAGATGGTGCACGGCCTGTTCGGACTGGCCCGGGCGGCGGCGGGAGCGGCGGGCGCGGTGGCGGTCCTGCTGGTGCTGCAACCGCTGCTGGTGCCGCTGCTGGCCGTCACCGCGCTGCCGCTGTGGATCGTCACCAGGAAGAACAGCCAGGACACGTTCCGGTTCTTCGTCGGGATAACGGCGCTGGAGCGGGCGCGGCACTACCTGGCCAGCCTGTTCACCGACCGGCAGTCGGTCAAGGAGGTGCGGGCGTTCGGTCTCGGCGGCTACCTGCGCGGCCGGTACGACCGGCTGGGAGCCGAGCGCGTCCGCGAGTTGCGCGCGGTGACCAGGCAACGGCTGCGCCGTTCCCTGCTCGGCGGTGTCAGCTCGGCGTTCCTCACCGGAGTGACGTTCGCGGTGCTCGCCTGGCTGTACGTCAGCGGCCGCCTGGACCTGGCCTCGGCCGGGGTGGCCGCGGCGGCCCTCACCCAGATGGCGGGCACGCTCGCCATGACCGGGATGAGCGTGGCGCACCTGTACGGGGCGTCGCTCTTCGTCCAGGACTACGAGGAGTTCCTGGCGCAGGGGTCCGCGATCCCGCGAGAGCGGGGCACGCGCCTGCCCGCATTCCGGGAGCTCCGGGCCGAGGGGGTCACCTTCGTCTACCCCGGCAGCACGGCGCCGGCGGTGCGGAACGTGTCGCTGACGATCAAGGCCGGGGAGGTGATCGCGCTGGTCGGCGAGAACGGCTCCGGCAAGACGACGCTGGCCAAGCTGCTCGCCCAGCTCTACCGCCCGACCTCGGGGCACATCTGGTGGGACGGCACGGACACCGCCACCTGTGACGAGGAAGCGCTCCGCGACTTCATCACCGTGATATTTCAGGACTTCGTCAAGTACCACCTGAGCGGCAGGGAGAACATCGGTTTCGGCCGTCATGAGCGGCTGGACGACCTCGAGGCGATCCGGGATTCCGCGCGCCTGGCCGATGCCGACGAGTTCCTCTCCCGCCTGCCGGAGGCGTACGAGACGGTTCTCGGCAAGGAGTTCACGGGGGGCACGGACCTGTCGGTCGGGCAGTGGCAGCGGGTCGCGCTGGCGCGCGCGTTCTTCCGCGACGCGCCGTTCATCGTGCTCGACGAGCCCACCGCGTCCCTCGACGCGCGCGCCGAGCACGAGTTGTTCCAGCGGATCCGCGACCTGTTCCGGGGCCGTACGGTGCTGCTCATCTCGCACCGGTTCTCCACCGTGCGGTCGGCCGACCACATCTACGTGCTGCACGGCGGCGAGATCGAGGAGCGCGGGAGCCATGAGGAGCTGATGGCCTCCGGCGGGCGTTATTCGGAGCTTTTCACTCTGCAGGCGGCGGCGTTTCTGGATCCTGAGGCGGGACGTTGAAGTTGTCGCGGAAGACGTTGGCGGGGTCGTAGCGGAGTTTCAGGTCGCGTAGCCGCCGCAGGGTGCCGGTGGGGTAGGCGTCGGTGAGGCGCTCGGGGCGCAGGTCGGTCTCGAAGTTGATGTAGAGGCCGGTGAAGTGGTGGTGCATCGCGTCCCAGACCCGGTCCAGCCCGGTGCGGCTGGGGCCGAAGGCGACGACCTGGAAGTTCGCCGCGCGGTGGGCGTAGGCGGTGGCGTCGGGGGCGACGTCGGCCACGGCCCCGCCGACCGAGCGGATCTGGAAGAAGTAGGACTCCCCGCTCATGATCAGTTCCGTCGCGGCGGCGGCGAACTCGGGGGTGATGTGGCCGACGAGTCCGGAGCGGGTCACGGGTTCGCCCTGCGCCTGGTGCGTGGCCGGCGGGGCCGCCATGACCGCTGTATATGGCAGGCGCTGGACGGCGTGGTCCAGCAGCGGCCCGGCATCGGCCAGCGGCTGGATCCTGTCGATGATCGTGTCGGTGTCGTCGCTGTCGACCATGGCCATGACCTGGGCGATGACCGGCTGACCCGGCCGCGGCCGCCCGATGATGAGGAAACTGGTGAGATCCCGTGGCGCGGCCTCCACCGCGGCCCCCCAGCGTTCCAGGAACCCGGCGGTGTCGCCGGCGTCGAACACCAGCTGGCCGAATCCCACGTCGCCGACCTCGTCCGCCTCGAACTCGAAGGAGGTGACGATGCCGAAGTTCGCCCCCGCGCCGCGCACCGCCCAGAACAGGTCGGGGTTCTCGGTCTCGCTGGCGCGGGTGAGGGCGCCGTCGGCCAGGACGATGTCGACGGCGCGCAGGTGGTCGATGGTCAGGCCGTGCTCGCGGACCATCCAGCCGATGCCGCCCGAGGTGGCGAGGCCGCCGACGCCGACCCCGCCGTAGTCGCCGGAGCTGAGCGCCCACCCGTGCGGGGCGAGCGCGGCGGCGACCTCGCTCCATCGGGCGCCCGGCTCGACGCGGATCCTGCGCGTCTGCTTGTCCAGGATCTCGATCTGGTTGAGTGCCGCCAGGTCGATGACGATGCCGCCGCGGTTGGTCGACCGGCCGCCGATGCCGTGCCCGCCACTGCGGATCGACAGTTTCACGGGTTGCCGCCGGGCGAAGGCCAGCGCGTCGGCCACCTCGGTCACGGTGCGGGGCCGCAGGACTAAGCCCGGCGAGCCGCCCCGCAGGTAGGTGGACCGGACGGCGGCGTATCCGGGGTCGTCCGGTTCGATCGCCGCGCCCGCCAGGGAGGCCGGGACGCCGTCGTAGTCGATGTCCGCGCTGCGGCGACCGCGGCTGCGGATGGTGGTGGGCTGGGGGCCCTCGCCGGTCGCGCGTACGGAACGTTCGGCGGCGACCAGTTCCCGCAGCGTGGGGGCCACCTCCTGGCCGAAGGTCTGGATGGTGCCGGGGTCGTCGCCCATGACGATGTAGCCGGAGAATCCGTACTCCAAGGTCAGGACCGCCAGCTGCTCGGCCCACTCCTGCGGTGGACCGGACAGGAGCCCGTCCCCCGCCGGGCCGAACCGGCCGCCGAGGTTGAGCAGGCGGCGGACCGCCGAGGGGTCGCGCCCGGCCTGGGCGGCGGCCTCGTCGATGATCGCGTTGCTCGCGGCGATCTCGTCCAGGCCGCCCTTCATATACGGCAGGGACGGCAGCCATCCGTCGGCCTTGGCCCCGGTCAGCCGGAGCATTCGCGGCTTGTAGGCCCCCAGCCAGATCCCGATGTCATGCGCCGGGGCGGGACCGCGCTTGGCCCCGTCGACCTGGTAGTACGTCCCGTCCACCCGCAAGATCGAGGTGTTTCCCGCGTCCCAGACGCCGCGGATGATGTCGATGGCCTCGCTCAGGGCCTGCACCCCCTGGCCGGGGGTCAGCCGCCGCCCTCCCATCGCGCCGATCGCGTCCCAGAAGCCGCCCGCGCCCAGGCCGAGCTCGAAGCGCCCGCCGGACAGCAGGTCCAGGCTCGCGGCGGCCCGCGCCAGCACGGCCGGTGGGCGCAGCGGAAGGTTGAGGACATTGGCCGAGAGATGGATGCGCTCGGTCCGCGCGGCGACGTAGGACAGCAGCGTCCAGGTGTCGAGGAACCCCGGCTGGTAGGGGTGGTCCTGGAAGGTCGCCAGGTCCAGGCCCGCGGCCTCCGACGCCCGCGCCAGGTCCACGACCTGCTGCGGCGCGGCGTTCGCCGGGGTGATGAAGGACCCGAAGATCAGGTCGTGGCCGTAGTCGGGCATCCGTCCGCCTCTCGATGCGCTCTGCACCTCAGATGAGTTGTGACACAAACTATATTCATCACAGACGCTTTGTCGAACAGCGCATGTCCGGGTAATATTTCGCCATGACACCTCAGGAGCGGCACGCGGACGGCGACTTCGGCTGGCACCTCGGCGTGCTCCTGTCCGCCTACCACGGCTCGGTGACCCCGCTACTCGGGGAGCTCCCGCACGCCACGCGCGGCTACCAGATCCTGTCCACGGTGGTCCACGGCGACCAGCCCACCCAGGCCGCCCTGGCCGCCCACCTCAGCATCGACCGCACCGTGATGACCTACCTCATCGACGACCTCGTCAAGGCCGGCCTGGTCGAACGGCAGCTGAACCCGGCCGACCGCCGGGCCAGGAAGATCGTCGTCACCCCGCTGGGCGCGAGCACCCTCGCCGAACTCGAACAGCGGGTTCGCAAAGCCGAGGAGAGCCTCCTGGGCGGGCTCGACGAGCGGCAGCGGGCGGCCTTCCGCGACCTGCTGCGCCGCGTGGCCTGCGGTCTCCGCGACATCGAACCGCAGGCCGACCCGTGCGACGCGGCCGAGCACGCCCTGACGGAACTGCCCTGAGCGCGACAGCGTGCGTCGCGCGCGTGATGGCCGAGCACCACGGCCGCCGATCAGACCGTATCCGGCGCCGCCCGGCCGAGGTTCCGGGCAGTCGTTGCTGACCTCGACGCGCAACCGGCCCGGCGGGTAGGCCAGGGTCAGCCGGGCGGGGCCGGTGCCGTGCTTGTGCGCGTGACCGTGACGTGAGGAAGGCATCCTTCGCTCGCCGTATCCGGCGGCTACTGCGGATGGATGACAGTGGCCCGGCGTAAGTGGACCTGTGGGTTGCCGCGCGGCGGTGTTTTCATGAGGTCGGGAGGGAGGGTGAAGCGTGGAAGTCTCGTTCAGCGGGAGCGTCCGGGGATTGTTCGCGGGTGGGGAATGCGGGGAGTTGTACAGCAGTGATGCCTGGTTGGAGCTTCTTGAGCGGGTGGGGCATGAACACCGGTATCTGACCGTCACCGACGGTCCGGGCCGCGCGATGGTGCCGGTGTGTGCGGGAGAGCAGGTCAGGTCCGGCCGTTATGCCGTGGGCCATCTGCTGGCCGGTCGGCTGGCCGCGCGGGAGTGTGTGGTGGCCGCGCCGCAGGCTGGGTACCGCAACGCGCCGAGGCTGGCCGGTGGCTGCACTGCCGCGCTTCTGGCGGGTGGTGTTCTCGACGCCTTTCCGGATCGGGTCACGATCATCCCTTACGTCTCCAGGGACACCGCCGAGGGGCTGCGGGCCGCCGGTGTTCTGGTGGAACCGCTGGTCAGCGATGCGTGGTTGGAGCTTCCCGGGAGCGGGTTCGAGGACTACGCGCAGTCCCTGGCGCCGAAGCGGCGGCGTATGGTCCGGGCCGAGATGCGTGCCGCGGCGGAGTCGGGGGTGCGCTATTCCGTCGCGGATCCGATGGATCGCGCGGACGAAGCCGCCGATCTCTTCGTCGGTCAGATGCGGAAATATGACGCTAACTACCGGCGGCCAGCCAGCGACTACGTCGAATATCTCAAGGAATGCGCCGGTCTCCTGAACGGCTTCATGATCACGGCTCGGTTTCGGGGTTCCCTTCTCGGGTGCGCGGTGTTCTTCCTTCACGGCGGCACGCTCTGGGGGCGGATGCTCGGCATCGATCACCGCCAACCGGAACACCGGCAGGTCTATTTTCAGCTCGTCTTCTACCGGGCCATCGAGCTCGCCTACGAGATCGGCGCGCGGGCGCTGCATCTCGGCATCGGCTCTTACGCGGCCAAGAGACAGCGCGGTGCTGTACTGGAAACGCTGTGGGTGGGTCTGGCCGGAAAGGATCCTGAACTGGTCGCGATCGCCCGCGACGGTGTGCTCGAGCGCCGACAGGCCGACGCGGCGGAATCACCTGGTCAGCAAGCGCTGTGCGCGCCTACGTAGGCGTCCTCGCCGGACCGGTTTTCCGCCGTTACTACGCCGCCCAGTCGGCCTCGATGCTCGGGGACGCCTTCGCCCCCACGGCGATCGCCCTCTACCTGGTCGGGACCGGTGACGACGGACGCCGGCTCAGCGCCTTCCTCGCCGCGGTCACCCTGCCGCGCCTGGTCGTCACGCTGGTCGGCGGCGTCCTGGGGGACGCACTCCCGAAGCTGCCGCTGCTGGTGGCCGGATTCCTCGCGCGCGGCTGCCTGCAGCTCGCCACCGGCCTGCTGTTCCTCCTCGACGGCCCGCTACCGGCGGCCCTGCTCTGCCAGCTGCTGTACGGCACGGTCGCGAGCATCGTGTTCCCCGTGGGCTTCGCCTACCTGCCGGTCTGCGTCGGCGAGCGGGACCTGGGCCCGGCCAACGGCCTGCTCGCGAGCACGCTTAACCTGGCGAACATCATCGGCCCGACGTTCGTCGCCCTGATCGCTCTGATCGCCCGGAACGCGGCCTGGGCGATAGTTCTCGATGGGATCACCTTCTTCGCCGCCGCGCTGCTGATGCGCGGCCTCCCCAGGGGCGCCGCGACGGGCGGGATCAGCCTTGGCGGCGGAATCGCGAGCCTGCGCGCCGGGTGGGACGCGCTGCGGCGGGTCCGCTGGCTGCTGCTGGAGACCAGCGTCTCCGCCTCGATGCTGTTCTTCGTGACGGCGCCGTTCATGGTGTTCGGCCCGTCGCTGGTCGAGTCCCACGGCTCCGGCGCGTGGGCGCTGGTCATGACCGCGTTCGGCGTGGGCAGCGTGCTCGGCGGCATGGCGGCGGGTGCGACCAGACCCTCCCGGCCGGTCCTGTGGGCCGGAGCCGGTCTTGGCCTGCTCGCCTTCCCTCCGCTGGCCCTGGCCCTGGACCAGCCCTTCTGGATCATCTGTGTCGCGGAGGCCGGAGCCGGTGTCGGGATCGCCGCCTATTCGGTGCTGATGTCGGCATCGATCCAGCAATCCGTGGAGCCCGGGCTGATGGCCCGGGTCAGCTCGGTCTCCTCGGCCGGATCGTTCGTGCTGTTCCCGCTCGGTCTCCTGGCCGCCCCCGTTGCGGGCGAGGGGGTTGGCCAGGCTGGGGTACTGCTGTTCGGCGGCTTGTGGGCGGTCGCGGGGACGCTGATCCTGGTGGCCAGCCGCGACGTGCGCGCCTACCGCGCGGAGGGACCGTGAACTGGACGTCGTCGCCGTCGATCGACGCCGCCGCGGAGCGGCTGCTTGAGCGTGAGCTGGAGCGCTCGGCCGCGTGGCTGCTGGCCGAGGAGGGCAGGGTCGCGGACCGCCAGCACTACGTGACCGTCCATGCCGAGGACGGTCAGGCGATCGGGATGGCGGCCTGCTACCTGGTCCCCCGCGCCGGAACGCATCGCGCGTACCAGCCGACTGAGGTCCTGCTCGGCGCGCGAGCCGAGCAGCTCGCCCGGCGCGACGAACTGGAACGCCTCGCCGCGCTGCGGAGCGTCGCCGCAGACCGGTGCGGCGACACGCTGGTCGTCGTGGCGCCGGGCACGGCCACGGCATCGGGCGTGGTCCTCGCGTGTGATCAGGGAAAGGCGATCGCCGAGACGCTGGCGCGCGCGGTGGAATCGGTCGCGCGATCCTGGGGAGCCACCCATGTGGAATTCGCCCATCTCCAGGCCACGGGTCAGGACCGGTGGATCGCCGAGGTCCTCGCCGCGCGGGGCTACGCCGACGCGCTGGTCGGAGCCAACGCCGTTCTGGACGTGACGTTCCCCAGCCTGGACGCCTACTTCGCCGGTTTCACCGCCAACCGGCGCAAAGTGCTGCGCAAGGAGCGCCGCCGCTATCTCGATGAGGGCCATCGGGTGTCGGCGGGCACCGGTCTGACCGACGACCTGGTCCCGCTCCAGCTGGAGCGCTACCTGAGGTACGGCTTCGAAGCCGACGCCCACGCCGTCCGGGATCGTTTCGCCCGCGCCCGCACGATCCCCGGACTCCACGTGGTGCGGGCGGACGGCCAGGACGGCCCCGCCGGATTCGTCGCCTGCTACCACGACCGGCATCGCGCCCGCCTGGTGCCCCGGCTGGGCGCCTTCGGCGGCGACCGGAGCGGGGTGTACTTCAATCTCGCGTTCTACGAGCTGATCAGCCACGCCATCGAGATCGGCGCACGGTCGATCCACTACGGCACGCACTCCTACGAGGCGAAGACCCACCGGGGCTGCCGCCTCGAACGCCTCCACACCCGCATCCTCGCGCTGGACGGCGACCAGGACTGGGTGGAGGACGCGGCGGCGCTGCGCGGCGGGCTGGAGGAGTCCGAACTCGCCCGCCACCAGAACGGGGACCAGGGTGCCTGACACGATCACCACGGTGCTCTTCGACGCCGCCGGAACGCTCTTCGACCTCGACCCCCCGCTGGCCCGGCTGATAGCGGACGAGGTGACCCACGTGTGTGCGTGGCAGGGCAGGCGTCTCGTCCGGGGCGCCGACGAGGTAGCAGTGCCTGACCAGCCGGCGGTCCCGCAGTGCGGCGGCGTTCCGGCGGCGCAGGTGGAGATCGAGCGCGCGATCGGCCTGGTCGGCACGTCCGAGGGCTGGCCCGACGACCAGGGTTCGGCGCACGCGCGCGTCGAGGCCTGGTCCCACTTCGTCGGGAACGTCCTGCGCGCGGCCGGTCAGTCGCACCCGGAGCCGCGGACGATCGCCCAGAAGATCCTGGACCCGACCCGATATGCCCTGTTTCCGGAGGCGCGGCCGGTGCTGGACCTGCTGACCGCCGCCGGTATCAGGATCGCCGTCGTGTCCAATTTCGACGACCTGCTGTACGAGATCCTCGACGCCACCGGCATCACCGGCTATTTCCCGCTCATCGTGACCTCGTACCGTTTCGGTGCCTACAAGCCCGACGCGTCGATCTTCCGATACGCGCTCGACCAGACGGGCTCACTCCCCCACGAGACACTCCACGTGGGCGACTCCCCGTACTCCGACATCGGTGGCGCGACGGCGGCGGGGATTCACGGCGTGCTGGTGGACAGGACCGGCCGGCACCCCGGTTTCGCGGGCACGCGAATCCCATCCCTGACCGGCGTGGTGCCGCTAGCCCTGCTTTCCGCAGGTCACCATACTTGATCAGTTCTGATTACCGCTGGTGCCGATCAGCTATAGCAGCTGACCTGCGACGAAGTGCCGAGTGCGGAAAACGGGGCAAGCCGGGGTGGCTATTGACGAGCCGCACCTTCGAGTTAATGCCAGCCCGCGCCGAGCGTCATCAGCAACTCGGCGACCCGGGCCGTCTGCGCTGGAGCCAGGTCCGGCCGGGGAGCCACGGAGAGGAAGACCAGGGCGAGCATCACGGCGGCGTCGAGACGGTAGAGGCAGTCGGCGACCCCCTCCTCCGCGGCGCTGGCGGCGTAGCCCTTCCGGATCAGGGCCTCGTCCAGGCCGTTCTCCGGGATTCTGGCGTATTCCGACATGCGCGCCAGCTCCATCCGCGGGTCGCCGACGAGCGCGTTGGACCAGTCGATGACCGCGCGCACCAGGCCGCCCCGGCAGAGGAGATTCTGCCGCCGGACGTCCAGGTGCAGCAGGGCGTGGCGGGCGGGAACCAAGGCGAGCCGCCTGGCGATCGCGGCGGGCGATGGCAGGCCGCCGAGATCCGGCTGGAGCGCTTGGAGGCGGCGGAATCGTTCGGGCAGGCGTTTGGCGATCAGATCCGGCAGGGGCATGCCGTACTGCAGGACCGGGCCGGGTTGCGGCGCGGGCAGGGCATGCAGGGTGGCCAGCAGGGCGCCCACCGACGCCCAGTCGGGGTCCCCGTCGTCGGAGGCGACGAATCGGGAGATCAGGACGGGCAGCCCCGTGCCGGTCCTGTGCCGGCCGAGGACCTCCGCGACCGGGAAACCCTGGGGTGCCAGCCACTCGGCCATCCGCTGCTCCTGGTCGAGCAGGAGCAAGGCTTCGACCCCCACGTTGTTGGCCGTGTGGAAGGTGCGCGCCCGGGGCATCCGGACGACCAGCTCCTCGCCGTCCGGGCCGGTGCCCCGGAAGACGAGGAACTCGACCCCGCCGCTCAGCGGCGCCAGCCGCAGGATGCCCAGAGCGGAAGCCAGGCCCGCCAGTTCGGCGGGAACTCCGCTCATCCGGAGAGCCTTCGCCACGACCGGCTCAGCCACGCCTCGTACCTGGGCCCGGACGGCTTGTCCACCACCAGGCAGAGCGGCTCGATGACGCGCCCCCGCCCGCCGGCCAGGCCGCCGTGCAGGGTGGTGAGATTGTGCCCCACCAGCAGGTCGAACCGCTCCCCCGGCACCTGGACCTCGTAACGCGCGCGGAACTCCGGCCAGGTCAGGCCCATCGCCAGCGAGGTGAGATTGCAGAACACCCGGGTGACCTCGCCGGCGCAGCCGCGGCACGGGCAGGTGCCGCTCAGGGTGTGCAGCAGCGGGAAGCGCTCCTTCATCTCCGCCGCGACCGGCCGCTCGCAGTGCAGCAGCGGCACGGCCAGCAGGGCCGTCTCGGTCAGGCCGAGCATGCCGCCGACCGTGGGATAGGAGAAGGAGTGCGTCAGGCCCGCGTCCAGCGCCCGCCTGAGGTTGTCACCCAGCCAGCGCGCGGTGCTGGGCGGGTCAGGGTTGCCGATGAAACGGGCGGACTTCACGTCTTCGAGGATGCGCAGCCAGTCGTAGTACGTGGTCACGCTCAAGGCCTCGCCGGGGTCGGCGATGAAGATCCCTTGATACATCTTGTGCGCATGCGTGGTGGTGTACCCGGAGCTGGAGAAGGTACGCCACGCGGGGTCCCAGTCCGGCTCGTCCAGGACGCTCGGGGTGAGATACGAGGCGTGCTGGCCGTCGTGGTGCGGCAGCAGCGAGCGGCACGAGAACGGCTCGGGCACCGGGGTCGCCTGGGCGGCGTCGATCTCCAGGCCCAGGTCGCCGGGCGCGCCCGCGCGGATCAGCTCGGTCCGCAGTTCGGCGGCGACCCGATGCGCCACCCGGCGGCTGGCGTCACCGTCGAGCCGGAGCATCCCGATCTTGAAGACGACGAAGCCGTACCGTTCCAGGCCCGCGACGGCGTTCTCGGCCACGACCGGAGCCGTCTCCGGCCAGAATTCCTCGTGTTTCATCAGCGAGCAGTCGATCAACTGCTCCATCAGGGGAAATCTCATCGGTTCTGCTTTCTATTTGACTGCGAGGAATCCCTCGAAACAGACGTATTTCTGGACGGAGACCACCTGGCCGAACCCGGCGGCACGCAGCGAGGCGATGTTCTCCTCGCTGGTCAGCGGCGCGAGCACGCCTTTGAGGCTGCGCGACTTCCCCAGCACCTCATCCGGCGTGTATCCATTGCTCAACTTGAAATCCTGATAAATCTGCTGCGCCAGATCCTGGAACATGGGGCTGGCCGAGCGGACTTTCTCGTAGACGACGACGGCGCCACCCGGAAGGAGCGCGGAGTAAAGGCCGGCCAGCAGCCGCTGCCGCTGATCGGGGCGGAGGAACTGGAGGGTGTAGTAGATCGCGGCGAAATCGAATCCCTCGAACTTCAGAGCGGTGGCGTCGGCCTCGATGATTTCGATTTCCGGATAGCGCGCGCAGCGCCGCCGCGCCTCCTCCGCCATCCGGGGTTCGACGTCGACCGCCAGGAAGCGCACGTCCTTGCCGTGGTGCCGCTGGGCGAGCGCGCGGATCAGGGTGCCGGTCGAGCAGCCGATCTCGTAAACGACCCCACCGGTCCGGACGAAGAACTCGGAGAGCTGGGCCACCAGCTCGTGCCCGTCACGGTAGTACGGAATGCTTTTGTCGGCGTGAATGTCGAAGGTGTCGCAGACATCGCCCCCGAAAGTCCACCTCCCATGCGGGCTGACAATGCCGTCCCCGACCGCCGTGCCATGGAACAAGTTCATAGTTCATGGAACGTCGCCGGGCGCATCGCGCACAGATCCACTCGGAATGCGCATTGACCCGCAAGTGGTCCGCCAGCATACCCCGGGGTCCACTTTAGCCCTTCGTTTCACCGTTAGTGGCCCTGGGCGGTGCGGCGTGGAAGGGATCTTATGGATTTCACAAGTCACGCCGGGCGCGTCAGCGCCCGAAGTGAAAAAGCGATTCATGGAGGAAGTTCAATGACTTCAGAAAGCACCAGGTTGGCACGCGGGCGCCCGCTCATTGTGCTGGCCGCGGTCGGGATGGCCATCGCCGCCTTCCTGGCGAGTGGTTCCGCGGACGCCCGCGTCGGGGCGCTGCCCCCGTGCGGCGCCGAGCTGCCCATTCCCGGGCACCCGGGCGAGACGTACGAGGTGCTCTGCCCGATCCAGGGCCCGCCGCCGAACGACGACGTTCCGTACGACTTCCAGGAGCCAGACCCTTGGTGGCCCTGGCCCGGCCCTATCAACCCCTGACGGGTTAGCGCTCCTGGGGATGCCCCGCGCATCTCCAGGAGCCGGCCTCACCGGACGGTGAGCGGCCGCGGCGATCCGCCGACCCTGCGCAGGCTCGCCGCGACGGCGTTCCGCAGGGGTGGGGCCCCGCAGCCGGCGGCCAGCTCCAGCGCGGCCTCCAGGCGGGTCCGCGCGTCCGCGAGGCGACCGGAGCGCAGCAGCGCCTCGCCGAAGGCGTGCAGTGACCTGGCCTGCTCCAGGTTGGCCTGGGTGGGGTCCAGCAGGCGGACGGACTCGGCGAGCATGTCCAGCCGGCGCGGGCCGGATTCGACCCCGGATTCAACCGAGGCGGCGAACCGCAGCGCCCGGCCGACGGCCCGCGGGGCGCCCCACGCGGTCGCGACGGCCAGCATCTCCCCGGCGGCCTCGCGCGCCTCCTCGCCCCGCCCGAGCAGGGCCAGGCAGCGGACCAGCGGCGCGCGCCAGTCCGAGACCAGCGGGTTGACCAGCGGTTTCCAGCCGCACTCGTCCCGGGTGGCCCGCACCGTCTCGAAGGCCCGCCGGGTCTGGCCCATGGCGAGGTGCACGGCGATCTCGCCAGGGGCGTACAGCACCGCGGTGACGCCGGCGACGTGCCTGGACCTGACCTGCTTGAGCACCGCGGCGGCCTCCTCGACCTCGCCGCGGGCCACCAGCGTCTTCAGCAGCACGTTGGCGACGAACGGCTCGCCGATGCCGACGGACGCGTCCTGGCACGCCTCCCACGCCTGCCGCGCGTCAGCGAGAGCCTCGGTCAGGCGGCCGAGGACGTACATGATCTCCGAGCGGTAGAAGAGGGCGGGGGCGATGCCGCGCGGGGAGCCGATGCGGCGGCTGTGCGCGAGCGCCGCCTCCACTGACGGCAGCAGCGCGGGCGAGTCACATGGGAGCAGGGCATACCAGGCGCAGGTCAGCGGCGGCTCGGCCATCGGATGGCCGATCAGGCGGTCGCCCGCGATGACGTTGAGAGCACGCCGCTCGGCTGCCTCCCGCCGGTTCTGGTGCATGTCGTGCAGCGCGAGGCCCGCTTCGAGGATGAGCCCGCCGATGGACGGGCCGGGCGGCTCGACCGCGTAGCCGTCGAGCAGGGCGACCAGGTCGGAGCCGTAGCGCGTGCCATAGGCGACCATCGCGGCGCAGCCCTGGAGTGCTTGCCGGGCGTCCGCCGACATACCCAGGTCGCGTTCCAGCGAGGCTTGGCAGACGCGAGCCGCCTCCCTGGGACGGCTGGTCAGCCACAGCGTGCTGGCCAGCCCGTAGGAGATCCGCGCCCGCGCCTCGGGATCGCATTCCCTGTCCAGCGCCTCCGACAGCCGCTCGATGGCGGGTCCGGTGCCCACCAGCGCCTCGGCCATGCCGAGCCGGGCCAGGATCCCGGGCCGCCGGTCGCCGAGATCCTCCGCCAGGGCCCGGCGCAGGAAGTCCACCGCGCCGTGCACCGAGCCGCGGGCCAGGCTGAGGTCGGCCGCCTGGGTGAGCACCCCGACCGGGTCGGGCGCGCCGGCGCCGGGCGGGACCTTGAGCAGGTGCGTCGCGGCGGTGATCGGATCCTGGCCGCGGCCGGCCGTCTCGGCGGCCCGCAGGTGCAGGTCGGTGCGGAGCGCCATCGGGATGGCGTCGTAGACCGCGGTGCGGATCAGCGGATGGTCGAAGGCGAACCTGGCCGGGACGCCGTCGGCGACGACCAGCTGGCTGGACAGCAGCGGGACCAGCGCGTCCATGGCCTCGCGGGGGGAGATCCCGGCGATCTGGGCCAGCCAGTCGCTGCCGGCCGCCTCGCCGAGCACCGCCAGGACCCGGGCCACGTCCACGGCGGCGGGCGGCAGGTGGCGGAGCTGCTGGGCGACGAACCTGGTCACGCCCGCCGGCAGGGCCTTGCGCGCGTCGCCGCCGGAGGCCGCGAGCTGCGCGGCGAGTTCCCGCATCAGGAACGGGTTGCCGCGGCTCATGGCGTGGCACTGGCCGGCCAGCTCCCGGTCCGGCTCGGCGTCGATCGCCTCGGCCAGCAGCTCGGCGCAGCCGTCCCGGCTGAGCGGCCGCAGCACCCGGGTGGTCGTGTGCGGCAGGCCGGCGATGGCCGAGGTCAGGTGGCCGATGCGGTCGTGGCCCGGCCGGAGGGCGAGGACGAGCACCACCGGCAGCGCGTCGAGGCGGGCGGCGAGGAAGGCCGCGAACCGCAGCGAGGGCGTGTCCGCCCAGTGCAGGTCGTCCAGCACGATGACCAGCGGGTGGTCCGCCGCCAGCCCGGCGGCGAGCCGGTGCAGCGAGCTGAGGACGCGGTATTCGCCGTCCGGCGTGGTGGGGACGTCGTCCAGCTCGGTGTGGCCATAGAAATCGCCATGGAAGAGCTGCCGGGCGCACGCCCACGCGTAGTCGGGCTCCAGGTCGGTGCCGCGGGCCGCGGCCAGCGGCCAGCCCAGCGCGGCGGCCCGCTTCCTGGCGTGGTCGAGCAGGCTGGTCTTCCCGATCCCCGCCGGTCCCTCAAAAATCAGGACATGTCCGGTACGGGTGGCCGCCGCGTGATCGAGCGCCTGGTCGATGAGGCCCGTCTCGGCGTCCCTTTCGACCAGGGCGGGGCCGCCCGCGAGCCGTCCCGATCGCGCGGGCACGGGCGCGCGATCCAGGCCCGGGTCCTGGCGCAGGATCGCCGCCTCCAGCTCGCGCAGCGGCACGCCGGGGTCGATGCCGAGATCCTCGCGCAGCCGGTCGCGCAACCGGCGGAAGACTGCCAGAGCGTCGGCCTGCCTGCCGCTGCGGTACAGGGCGAGCATGAGCTGCCCGTGCAGGTCCTCGTCGAACGGGTGCAGCTCCGCCAGGCCCGGGAGTTCCGGCACCAGCGAGGCGTGCTGGCCGAGCAGCAGCCGGCATTCCACGGCCGCCCGCTCCGCCGCCCGCCGCATCCGCTCCAGCCGGTCCGCCTCCCGGGCGAACCATGACAGGCCGGACACGTCGGCGAGGGGCTGGCCCCGCCACAAGCCCTCCGCCCGCTCCAGCGTGGCCAGCCGTTCCACCGGCTCGGCGGTGTGCCTGGCCCGCTCGATCAGCTGCTCCGCCTGGCTCAGATCGGTCCCCAACCCCGTGAGCACGTATCCCGGGGGGCGCGCGAGGATCTCCCCCCGCGCCCCGAGCAGGCGCCGCAGGTACGACACGTGGCTCTGCAGCGAGTTCGCCGCGGTGGCGGGGGGTTCGCCGTCCCACACCGCGTCGATCAGCTGGTCGGCGCCGACCACCTCGCCCGGCCGCAACGCCAGCCGGGACAGCACGGCCTTGCGCCGCAGGCCGGGCACCGGCATGGCCACGCCGTCCACCGTCACATCCACCGGACCGAGCAGCCGCACCAGGACTGACATGAACAAGATCACCTACCGTACTGGCCGTTCCACGTCGCTGTGGGGGTCACCTCTCTAAAGGTGGCGTTCCATCCCGTTCCAGGCGGTGTTACAGCAGCCGCGGCAGGCCATACGGCGCGGTCATCGGCGTCGTCGGTGCGTCGGTGCGTCGGTGCGTCGGTTCGGCCGATCGCCGGGGACCAAAGCCATCGCGTCGGCACGACACGTACCTTTTCGGCTTATGGGCGGAGGGCTGGCCCCCGGGTGCCACGGCGAATGGCCCGAATATGCCCTTGCCACGAAATATCCGGCCATCCTGATTTGGCGCTGACGTGGCGCTGAAATCACACGCTTTTCCCGCTAATCAGCGGATCCATCGCCGTGCGATGCTTAAATCCCGACAAGACAGGAAAGGCCCGATGGGCGTTGAGCTTGTGGATCCCCGGAGCGACCCGGAACCCTCGGGATGGCGGGAGTTTCACCGGGACGAAGGGCTGACCGCGCCGTGGTCCTACGACGTGATCCGGGAGGTGGCCGGCTCGGCGCGGGCGGGCGTGCTGCCCGCCCTGTTCCACGACGGCGGGCGGCCCTGCGGCATCGCGATCGGCCTCTACCTCGGGCTCGGCCGCGGCAGGCGGCCAAGGCCGCGCCGCGAGCCGGTCCTGCTCGACGTCCGGGTGCCCGGATACTCGCACGGCCCCGGCTGGCACTTCGCCTCCTGGGTCCCGCCGGAGCGCCGGCGGCAGCTGCTGCGCGCCTACGAGCGCGCGGTCCTGGCCTGGCTGGGCAAGGGCTGCGCCGGTCTCGTCTACCGGGGCCTGACCGCCGCCGACCTGCCCGTGGTGGCGCGCCGGGCGGCCTTCACCCAGGCCGCCGCCACGTCCGGGAGCATGCCCGTGACCTGGTCGTCCGCCGAGGAGTGGCTCGGCTCGCTGCGCGCGAGCCGACGCAAGGACCTGCGCAGGCAGCGCCGCATCGTGGCACGCTCGGCAGACCTGGAAGTGGAGATCGGGGCCGGGCGCGCCGACCTCGGGCCCGGGGAGCACGAGGAGATGGCCCGCCTGCACGACGACCACGAACTGCGGCTCAAGTCGGTGTGGGAGCCATACGTGCCGCTGCCCGCGAGCTACTTCGCCGCCCTGCACGGCCGCCCCGACGTGGTCACCGCGACCTACCGGGAACGCCAGGGGCGGCTGCTGGCCTTCGGCGCCCTGCTCGATCACCCCACCCATCCGAAGCTGGGCTCCTGGGCGGCGATCGATCCCGGCGAAGGCGGCCGCAAGCACCTGTACTTCTACCACTACCTCCGCCTGATCGACCACGTGGCCGGCAGCGGCGGGCGGCGCGAGCTCTCCGCCGGTCAGGGCATGTTCGAGGTCAAAGGTTCGCTCGGCTTCCAGCCCGTGCCCATGTGGCGGGTGGTCGTGCCGCGCTGGGCGGCGGGGCGAACCGCATAGCCCACTTTTTCCGCCGCAAGTGGCTCTGTGATCGCCCGGAAAGCGGGGATAGATTTCCGGCAAATCATCCCGGAACATTAATGGAGGCATGGTGAAGAGTCCCGTTCTCATCACGGGAGTGGCGGGGTTCCTGGGGAGCCATTTAGCCGACGCGCTGCTGGCGGAGGGGCATCAGGTGCGCGGCGTCGACAATCTGATGGGCGGCTACAAGGACAACGTTCCCGGCGGGGTGGATTTCCGGGTCGCCGACTGCCGCGAATCCGGGTCGTACGCCGATCTGCTCGCCGGGGTCGAAACCGTTTACCATTGCGCCGCCGCGCCGTACGAGGGGCTCAGCGTGTTCAGCCCCTTCCACGTGCACGAGCACACCTGCGGCGCCACCGTGGCGCTGCTGTCGGCAGCCGCCGCGGCGGGCGTGCGCCGTTTCGTGTTCTGCTCGTCGATGTCCAGGTACGGCGATGGCCGACCGCCGTTCGCGGAGACCGACGAGCCCGCCCCCGTGACGCCGTACGGGATCGCGAAGTACGCCGCCGAGCTCATGGTGCGGTCGGTCTGCGAGGCGCACGGCATGGAGTTCAACATCGCCGTCCCGCACAACGTCATCGGCCCCCGGCAGCGTTACGACGATCCCTACCGCAACGTCGCCGCCATCATGATCAACCGCATGCTGCGGGGCGAACGCCCGGTGATCTACGGCGACGGCTCCCAGCTGCGCTGCTTCAGCTTCGTCTCCGACGTCGTGTCGTGCCTGGTCCGGCTCGGCGCGGACGCCCGGGTGCGCGGCGAGGTCGTCAACGTCGGCCCGGACGAGGATCCGGTCTCCGTGCTCACCCTGGCCGAGACCCTGGCCGAGCTCATGGGGGTGCCGCACGATCCGATCTTCGTGCCGGCCCGGCCCTTAGAGGTCCACCACGCCACCTGCGACTCCGGCAAGGCGCGCAGGCTACTCGGCTACGAGACGGGGACCACGCTGCGGGACGGGCTACGGAGCATGATCGATTGGATTTCGGCGCGCGGGCCGCGGGAGTTCGACTACGGCCTGGAGCTGGAGATCGTCTCGGCGCTCACGCCCAGAACCTGGACCGACCACCTGATCTGACCGCATCCCAGACCACCCGGAGCCCTCATGCCTGTAGACGCCTTACCAGAGCACCGCGCGCCGTTCCTGCGGGCGAACGCGGTCACCCTCGTCGCCGGGACGACGGGCCTGGCGCTCGCGGCGATCGTGTGGCTCCGGCTGCCGCACGAGCACACCATCGAGTCCCTGTGGATCTTCCTGTTCAAGCTGCTGCCGTTCGTCGCGATGAGCGTCGCGATCGCGTGGCTGGATCCGGCGTGGGCACGGTGGCTCCGGCTGCCGATGATCCTCATCCCCCTCTGCTTCCTGATCTTCTACGCCGTGTTCATCCCCCGGATGTTCTTCGTCGCCGGCGAGCCGGGCTCGGAGTACTACTACTTGGTCCTGACCCTCGTCCCGTTCATCATCCTGTCCATCGCGCTGGCCTACCGGCTCGGCGGCGGCTCGCGCTCGGGCACACTGCGGCTGTGCGGTGCGTTGATCATCTTCCAGCTCTCCGGGCTCGAGGATCTGGCCTTCCTGGTCATCAACCCGCACACCGATCCCGCGTGGACGCCCATCCCCGAGGTGTGGCACTGGGCCGAGCACATCCGGGTCAGGATCGGGCACTATCCGACCAAGAACGAGGCGTACATCTTCATCGCGGTGCACGTGGTGGCGGCGATCGCGGTGCTGGCGGTGCCGGGGCGGGCGGTCAGGTCGCTCACCCGGCGGCTGCGGCGGTCCCCGTGACCGGGCTGACGGCCGTGGTGCCCTGCTTCAACGAGGGCGAGCAGGTGGCGGCCGCGCACCGCGCCATCGTGAGCGCGCTCGGCGCGATCCCCGAGCTGGAGATCATCTTCATCGACGACGGCAGCTCGGACGACACGCTGGAGCACATGCGCGCGATCGCCGCGCGGGACGGGCGCGTGCGGTACATCTCCTTCTCGCGCAACTTCGGGCTCTCGGCCGCGATCAGCGCGGGGTTCCGCTACGCGAGCCACCCGTGGATCGTCCAGCTCGACGCCGACCTGCAGGTCCCGCCGGACCAGACGTGGGTGCTGCTGGCCGAGGCGGCCAAGGGCTACGACGTGGTGTTCGGCACCCGGCGGGTCCGGCATGATCCGCTCCTGCGCCGGCTGGGGGCGGCCGGCCATCAGTGGGCGGCCAGGCGGCTGCTGGGCGTCGAGGTGCCGATGGGGGCCTCGTCCTTCCGGGTGCTGCGCGCGCCGGTGGCCCGCACCCTGGCCGAGCTGCGCATGAACAACGCCTACTTCGCCGCGAAGGCGCCGCTGGTGACCTCCCGTTACACGACCGTCCAGACCACTCACCGGGCCCGGGAGTCCGGCCGGTCGCGGTTCCGCCCGCTGCGGCTGGGCGGGCACGCCTTCGAGCTGTTCTTCGGCTTCTCGTGGCGGCCGCTCAACGCCGCGTACCTGATCGCGGCGGTGGCGGCGGCCGTGGCCGCCGCGCTCACCGTCGGCTGGCTGCTCGGCTTGGTCGCTCCGGCGGCCGTGGCGGTCGCGGCGCTGGACAGCTCGGCGCTGACCGCCGTCGTGTGCGCCCTGTCGGCGCGCTATCTGCACCGGTTGATGCTGGATGCCACGCCGTTGCGCGCCTTCTACATCGCCGAGTCGAATCTGGACGTCCGGCCTGAGGACACCCTGGACGGGGGCGTGCCCGCCGTGCCGCCGCCCGCGTTGCCGCCGGAGAAGGGACACGATCATGGCCGCTGAGGGACCGCTGCTGGTGCTGGGGGCCGGGGAGGAGCAGCTTCCGCTGTTCCGGGAGGCGCGCCTGCGGGGCCTGCGCACCATCGCGGTGGACTGGCGGGACGACCGCCCGGGGGTGCCGCTGGCCGACCGGTTCCTGCGGGTCTCGACCCGCGACCATGCCGCCGTCGTCGCGGCGCTCGGCGAGATCCGGCCGAGCGGGGTGGTGTCGGCGGGCAGCGACATGTGCCTGCTGAGCTGGCACGAGCTGTCCAGGCGGTACGGCACCCCGCACATCTACCCCCGGGCGGCCGCCGACGCGTCGATGGACAAGGCGGCCTTCCACCGGGTCGCGCGGAGCGCGGGGCTGCCCGGCTACCGGTGGGCGGTGACGCGCCTGGCCGAACCGATGCCCGGGCTGGAGTTCCCCGTGGTGGTCAAGCCGGTGGACGCCTCCGGCGGCAAGGGGGTCGCGCTGGTGCGCGAACCGTCCGGGCTGGTCGCGGCGCTGGCCGCCGCGTTGGCGCATTCGGTGTGCGGCGAGGCCGTCGTGGAGGAGTTCCGTGAGGGCAGGAACATCACCGTCGAGGTGTTTCTGCGGGACGGCGAGGTCGCCTTCTCCGTGCTCACCGAGAAACGAGTCATCCCGGGCCCTGGCTTCCTGATCGGCGGGCACACCTGCCCAGCCCCGATCGAGGCGGAGTCTCGGCAACGGATCGTGGCGGCGGCGCTGCGGCTGTGCGCGGCTATGGGATGGCGTGACGGGCCCGCGCATTTCGACGTCATCCTGGCTCCGGACGGCACACCCTACGTGCTGGAGGTGGGGGCGAGACTGTGCGGCAACGGATATCCGCGACTCACCCGTGCGGTGTACGGCGTGGACACGGTAGGCGCGCTGATCGCTCTCGCGCTGGGCGAACCCTTCGACCTGACGCCGCAGCAGCACGGTCACGGCATCATCCACGTGCTGCGCTCGCCGTACGAGCGGGAGGGTGTGCTGGCCCGCGTGGAGGGTCTCGACGAGGTCAGGGCGCTGCCCGGGGTGGCCGACGCGGAAGTGGTGACGCCCGCAGGGGCGCCGGTCCACCCGTTCACGCAGTCGGGGCACAAGCTCGGCTACCTGGTGGTGACCGGCGACTCCGCCGACGACGCGGAGTCCACCCTGAAAACGGCGCTCGCCACGCTGCGCCTGATGATCACTCCAGGCGGCGGGCCGCGCTGACCGTGCGCCGGATGACCCGCAGGGTGGTGCCGAGCACCGCCTCGCCGAGGTGGCCGAACCCGATGACGACCCCGTTCAGCGCAGGCGACCGGGGATGCACGTAGGAGTCGAGTTCGGTGAGGTGGATCCGCTGGACGGCGAGTGCCCGGACGACCCGCTTCGCGCACACCTCGTCCGGCAGCAGCAGCGTCGCCGTGCCCCCGGCCCGCAGCAGCCGCGTGCCGGGCAGGTCACCCAGGGCCTGCCAGACCAGCCGCCACAGCGCGGCGTGGCGCCCGGCGAGCCGGGTGAGGTGCGCGGCCATGCCGCCGGAGGCCAGCAGATCGCCGACGGCCAGCTGCACGAGCGGGGACGGCTGCTCGTAGTCGGCAGGATAGGTCTTGGCGATCATCTCGGCCAGGCCGCGCTCGACGACGGCGAAGCCCAGATGCAGCGCCGGGGTCAGGACGGCGCCGAAGGAGCCGATCAGGGCGGCGTGCTCAGAGCGCGCCAGCGACATGAGGGGCGGCAGCGGGCTGACGTCCAGGTCCAGGACGCCGCCCAGGGCCGGTTCGATGAGGAGCGACCCGCGCGTGCGCGCGTCCTCGGCCAGCGCCCGCCTGCGCTCCAGCGACAGCCGCGCGCCCAGCAGCGGGTTGCGCTCGGGAGTCAGCACGGCGGCGTCCCAGTCGCCGGGCATCAGGTCGAGCCGCAGGCCCTGGTCGTCGACCGGGACGGACGACACCCGGCCGTGCCTGGCCGCCACCGTGCGCGCCATGGGCAGCGCGGGACACTCCAGCGCGATCGCCGGGTCCTCGCCGAGGGCGCGCAGCACCAGCCGCAGGGCGCTGTCCTGGCTGCTGGTGACGACCACCTCGTGCCGGTCCAGCACGATTCCCCGCGCCTGAAGCAGGTGCCCGGCGATGGCCGCGCGCAGTTCCGGCAGCCCCAGCGGCGGCGCCTCCGCGACGCCGGGGGCGATGTAGCTGACCGTGCGCCACGCCGCCCGCCAAGCCGACAGCGGGAAGCAATCCGAGCTCGGCCGGTCCGGCCGCAGATCGATGGCCGGCGCCGGTCCAGGCCTGCTGGACACGGGAGCCTTGCGCGCGGCGTCCAGGGAGTGTTTCGCGACATAGGTTCCCGAGCCGACCACTCCGGTGATGTAACCGTCGGCGTAGAGGGCGTCGTAGGTTCCGACCACGACCCCGCGCGACACCTTGAGTATTCTCGCCAGCGCCCGGGTGGAAGGCATCCGGGTTCCGGTGGCGAGCTGCCCCGAATCGATGGCCGCCTTCAACTGCGTCAGCAGTTGCTCCTGGAGCGGCGGCGGCTGGTCTCTGTCTAAGAGCAAAGGAACACTGAGTCGCTGTGGCTGGCGCATTCTCTCCCCCGGAGCGCGTCTTTCCGTCGCCGCCCGCGATCCCCCCGCCGACGACGCTTGACCACCTCATGGTGTCCTGGCGGCCTGAAAATCCGCTGACGCGGTGCTGAAGCAGGAGGTCAGCGCGGGGTTACCTTCGAAATCACCGTGCGCAGCTTGCCCGTGCGCCCGCGCGCGATCCGGGCGGTCAGCCGGACCTCCACCCTGACCTCCCCGCCGAACAGCGCGCCCAGCTCCCGCTCGATCATGGCGGGGGTGGATTCCCGGTGCGCCTCGGCGACGTTGACCCGGACCAGGACGTGATCGAGGCTCTCCTGGATGAGCACGTGCTCCAGCAGTCCGGGCAGGTGCTCGTAGACCGGGTTGATCGCCCGAGGGCTGAGCCGCCGGCCGGAGGGCAGCACGACGAAGTCGTCGACCCGCCCCTGCACCAGCT
Source organism: Acrocarpospora pleiomorpha (assembly GCF_009687885.1). Taxonomy (GTDB): domain Bacteria; phylum Actinomycetota; class Actinomycetes; order Streptosporangiales; family Streptosporangiaceae; genus Acrocarpospora; species Acrocarpospora pleiomorpha. The sequence continues at coordinate 20,485 of NZ_BLAF01000017.1, read as the reverse complement.
TCATGGTGGGAAACCCGCTGCCACACGAGCAGACCTCGTCACTGGGCACGCCCACATCACCGATCGCATACCGGAACAGCGGCATGGCGCGGTTGCTCAGCCCCGTGAGCAGGATCTCCCCTTCCTCGCCGGGCCCGCAGGGCCGCCCGTCCCGGACGAATTCCACGATCACGTTGTCGGCCGCGAGGTGGTAGCGGTGCCGCGGGCACTCATAGGCGATGTGATGGAACTCGAAGGCGCCGTAATCGTCGAAGCAGTCACACCGGAACCCCTCGCTGATCTGCCTGCGCAGCCCCTCGGTCAGCAGTTCGGAGTGCAGGTGGATGGCGCGCGGCCGGATGCGGGACAGCTCCGCCGGGGTGGCCGTGGCCAGGATCAGCTGCAGGATCGAGGGATAGGCCGTGATGAAGTGGGGCCGGACGCGCAGCAGGTCCGCCACGTAGCCGCGCGGATCCGCCTGGGTGAGATCGACGCGTTCCCGCCGCCCGAGGCCGAACCGCTCCCAGGGCAGCGGCGTGAGCCGCTCGTAGGCCGTGTACGCCACCCGGTGCCACGGCCGGTATCCGATGGCCGACAGGTGCCGGAAGGCGAAGGCGAAGTACCGGTTGTACGCCTCGCGCGAATGGTAGAACTTCATCACGGTCCCGGAGGAGCCGGAGGTGGCGTCCTCGAACGTGTTGGCCGGGGAGTAGCCCCGCGCCAGCGCCCGGGTGATTCCGTACCGCTGGAGTTCGGCCTTGGTCGTCGTGGGCAGCCTGGCCAGATCGGCGATCGACCCGATGTCGTCCGGGCGCACCCCGGCCGCCTCGAACTTGTCGCGGTAGAACCGGCTGCGGTTCCAGGCGTACTCGACCATGCGGCGCAGGGAGCGCTCCTGGCGGCTCCGCACCTGGTCCGGCGTCAGCCTCTCGTCGCGGAGCGCGCGGATCACGGCGGCGCCCTGCTGTATCGCGTCTCGCATCATGACATCCTCCGCAGCGGCCAGCCGACGCACCGGTTCAGGATCGGACTGCGCATGGCGAGCAGGCGTCCCCTCGGTTCCTGGCACACGCCGAACTGTTTCTTCGTCTCGTACGCCGAGGCGCCGAAGTGCACCCGGCGCACACGCAGCGCGATCGCGGTCCGCACACACGCGGCGACCAGCGCGTGGTAGGCGCTGGTCCCCTCGGTCAGCCGGTAGTCGCGGCCGATCCATTTGGCGGACAGGTCGTCGCCGTCCCGGAGCAGGGCGACACATCCGGCCAGCTCCCCGTGCCGGTAAGCGGCCAGGACGGTCAGATCGTCACCCAGCACAGCGGCGGCCTCCTGGAACAGACCGGGCACGAACCGGTGAATGCCGTGGTGACGCCGCACCACATCGCCCACCAAGCGATCCAGGCGCGGATCGTCCCGCTCGGCCAAGAGCCGCACGGTTATACCCTCGCCAAGGGAGCGCCGCTCGACCCGCCGGACCTCCTGCCGCCGCTTCCTGGGCAAACTCCCCAGGTACTCCTCGAACGAACTCCACGCCACGTCCATGCGCGTCTCCGGCTCCATGGCGAGCGCATGACACCTGTCCTGTCCACTCCAGGCCGGATGGCCGACGGGCAGGTGGTCGATGACGCTGAACGGGGCCCGCTCGCGCCGGGTCAGGGCGTGGAGCTCCCGGCACAGGGCGGCGAGCTCCGCGCCCTGCACCAGCAGCCCGGCCCGCGCCATCATGGGCACCCCCACATGCAGGTACGGCGTCCGCCGCAGCACCCACCCGAACCGCGCCTCCAGGGCGGGGTTCTGCAGCCGCTGCTCGAGCGTGCACGCCGCCGCGGCCACCAGCCGTCCCTGACGACGCAGCAGCAGATATCTGGGCCGGTGACCGGCCAGCACCCGCTCGGCCAGCCGCAGCCAACGATGCCCGGTGAAGTCGCCGGTCTCGCCAAGAGCGTCCCACTCGACGGGATCGACGGATGCGATCGTGTCCAGCACCTCAGTGGAGTACATGGCTCGCCACCGTGAAGCGCAACGTTCGCGCGACGGCCTCCGACGCGGCGTCGAGCGCGGCGACGCTGTCCCCGCGCAGAACCACCCAGCCCAGCTTGTCCGACACCTCGCCGTAGGGCCGCGCCTGCTGTCCGGGCCGCGCCAGGATCACCAACTCGGCCACACCCGGAAGCGCCCTGGCCCGCTCCACGCCGGAGACCGAGACGAGCCTCCCCGCCTGCTCGGCGGCCAGCACCTGCCACATGACCGGCCTCGGTTCGTGCGGTCTCAGCTCGAACGGCTCGCCGACTGCGGCCCGCACTGCCGCCCGGACCGGATCGACCCCGTGGCAGATCCGCGTCAGGTCGTCGATGCCGTTTCCCCCGGTGCGCACCCCAAGCTCGATCAGATACGGCTCACCGCCCGGCGTGATGACCAGGTCGAGGTTGAGCGGTCCGCGCCGGTAACCAAGCAGCCCGCACACCCGGTTCACCAGCCGCCGGCAGGCCCGTTCGACCTTGGGCGGCAGCCCGGTGGGCATGGCGTGCGCCGTGGTCAGCGTGAGCGGCGGCGGGCTCAGCGTGCGCCGGGTCATCGCCATGAACACCACCCGGCCGCCCTCGATAATGCACTCGCAGCCGCAGTGCGTACCGCGGATCTCCTCCTCGACCATGATCCCGCCGCCATAAGCGCGCTCCTTGGCCGCCTGCGCGGCCGCAGGGACCTGCTCGGGCGACTCGCATCTGGTCACGCCGCGACCGCCTTGCGCGTCCGCGGGCTTGACCACCAGCGGAAACCGCAGGCCGCGAGCCCTTGAAGCGATCTCGCGGGGGTCGTGGCCCTCGATCCACCGATAGGAGGAGACGCCCAGGCGGTCGAGCATGCCGCGCAACACCGTCTTGTCCACCGACGCGCGGACGGCCGTCTCCGACAGGTGCACGGGCAGCCCGAGGGCGCGGGTCAGCTGGAGCAGCGTCGGCAGGGCGATGTCGCTGCACGGCGCGATGACCCCGGCCAGGTCACCGCGCGAGGCGAGCGCGCGCAGGATCCCGTCGGCGTCCCGGGTGCTCAGCGGCAGGTACTCGTCCGCCACGGCGACGCCGGGCGCGGCGGCCGAGCGGTCCACGGCGATCGTCCGGTAGCCCATCTCGGCCGCGATCCGATACGTGGACAGCGCGCCGTCCGCCGCGCCGAGCACGACGAGGGCCTTCACGACGCCACGTGCCCACGCGCGAGCCACCGCTCGGCAATCCTGTCCAGCGGCAGCAGGAGCACGCCGACGGCCAGTGCCAGATGCACGGCCATGAAGATCACGGCCGCGGTGACGCTGGGCGGCCCGCCGAGGAAGACGATGATGTGCGAGGCCCAGCTCAGCTCGGACGGCCTGCCGTTCTGCCAGTCATAGGTCAGCCAGAACGTCAGGTCGTTGAGCCCGGAGATCACCACCAGGATGGCGGCGAACCCGGCCTTGAGCACCGCCGCGGTGCGCGCCCCCGCCATGCGGTAGGCCAAGAGCGCGAACAGCACCACGAACGTCACCGTCAGCAGCTGGAACTGGTAGATCGGCTGGAACGCCGCGTCCTGCTCGGCGGGCGAGACCGCGCCGTACGCCAGGATCCGCAGGACCAGCCCGGTGTCCAGGAAGCCCATGTAGACGATCGTGGCACCGACCAGCAGCCAGGGTGCGGCCCTCCATCGGGGCAGCACCGCCACCGTCACCACGGCGAGCACGAACGGGCTGAGCCTGAACGCCCAGTCCCCCAGGTCGCCCAGCGTCTGCTTCGGCGGCAGCACGATCATGATCAGGTAGACCAGGGCCGCCGCCGGGACCCCCGGAACCAGCCAGAGCCAGTTCTTCATACCCCGGCCTCCTTCCGCACCCAGAAGGGGCCGAGCGCGAGCGCGTCGACGTCGGTCTTGCGGAAGCAGGCGACCGCGTCCTCCGGCGTGCACACGATGGGCTCGTCGTTGTCGTTGAAGGAGGTGTTCATCAGCATCGGCACGCCGGTCAGCTCCGCGAACCTCTCGATGAGCCGGTGATAGAGCGGGTTGTCGTCCCGGCTCACCGTCTGCACCCGGGCGGTGCCGTCCACGTGCGTGATCGCGGGCACCCGATCGCGCTGGTGCTCCAGCACGTCGGAGACCAGCAGCATGACCGGCGACGGGTGGTCGCCCTCGAAGTACTCCCCCGCGCGCTCCGCCAGGCACGACGGCGCGAACGGCCGGAACGCCTCGCGGTGCTTGACCTTCTCGTTCATCCGGGTCTTGGCCTCCGGATCCCGGGGATCGGCGAGCAGCGACCTGTTGCCCAGGGCGCGCGGGCCGCACTCCATCCGGCCCTGGAACCAGCCCACGATCAGGCCGTCGGCGAGCGCCGCCGCGGTGTGCGCGGCGATGTCGTCCATCCGCTGGTACGGCACCCCGGCGTCGGCCAGCGCCCGTTCCATCCGGTCCTCGCCGAATTCCGGGCCCGTGTAGATGAAGCCCTCGGTCGGCCGGGGGCGGCCGTAGCGGCCCACCGACACCTCCAGGGCCGCGCCGAGCGCCGACCCGTCGTCGGCCGCCGCCGGTTGGGCGAAGAACTCCTCGAACGGCGTCTCCCGCAGGATCCGGCCGTTCATGACCGAGTTCAGCGCCACGCCGCCGGCCACGGCCAGCCGGGGCAGCCCGGTCCGCCCGTGCAGCCACCTGGCCAGGTGCAGGCCCGCGCGTTCCAGCGTCGCCTGCAACGCGTAGGCGATGTCCATGTAGTGCTGCGAGATCGGGTTGTCCCTGGTGACCTTCGTCCGGGGCCGCGGCGGGCCGAAGGTGTCGAGGAACTTCCGCGAGACCAGGTGCCGGCCGTTGACGTGATGCCGGAACCAGCTCAGGTTCAGCTCGAACCCGCCGTCGGGGTCCAGGTGGACGAGGTCGGCGAACTGGTCGACGTAGGCGCCGGAGCCGAAGGGGGCCAGGCCCATCACCTTGCCCTCGTCCACGGTGGGGTGGAAACCGAGGTAGCCGGTGATGATCGCGTACATGGCGCCCAGGGAGTGCGGGTACTTGACGCGCCGCAGGTCGGAGATCTTGTCGCCGTGCGCGACGGCCAGGCAGGTGCTCGTGCCGTCGCTGCCGACGCCGTCCATGGTGAGGACGGCGGCGGAGTCGAACGGGGAGACGTAGAAGGCGCTGGCCGCGTGCGCGCGGTGATGGTCGATCAGATGCACCTTGAACCGGGTCGGTCCGGTGTGCCCGACGGCGTCCCTGATCTCCTGGCCGATCGTGTAGGTGCGTTTGACATGCGCGAGCACCGCCCCGCCGACGTGGAAGTCGTCCACGCCGCCAGATCCCCCGCCGTGCCGCCAGGTCTCCCGCCAGCCGGCCGAGCGCACGCCTCCCTCGCGCCTGTTGCGGAACACCTCCAGGGTGCCGGGGAAGTAGCGGGCGAACACCCTGGCCGCGTGCGCGACCTCGGGCCAGCGCTGCCAGTAGAAGGCGACGTGGTCCACCTCGGCCAGGGTGATGCCCGCCTGGTCGAGGCAGGAGTTGATCGCCCCGCCGGGGAAGCGGCCGTCGTGCTTGACGCGGCTGAACCGTTCCTCCTCCGCGAACGCGACGATCTCGCCGTCGCGCACCAGCGCGGCCGCCGAGTCGTGGACCCGGGATATGCCAAGGACGTACATCTCAGTGCTCCGTACTGTCAGTGCGTTGGGTTCGCAGTGTTCGCCGCAGGACGCCCGCCCGGGCCGCGATGGCGAGGGCCAGGGCCGTCAGGCCGCCCACCGCCCCGAGCGCGGGCGCCAGCGCGGCCGCCAGGAGGCCGGCGGCGAGCACGCCGATCAGCGCGGTCGTGGAGGTGCGGGCCGCGGCCCGGTCGGTGGTGTTCTCCAGCAGGTGCACGGCGTATCTCACGATGAGGAACAGGGCCAGTACGAGCAGCGCGAGCGCGCCGAGCGCCACCAGGCGGCCGACTCCGGTCAGCAGCGGTTCGCGGGTGCCCGGCACGAGCAGCAGGACTGACCAGAGCACGGCGAAGGCGAGACCGAGGCGCTCGCCGAGGCGCAGCAACGCGGCGGCGCGCGCGTCGCCCTCGGCGCGGCCGGTGCCCCGCAGCCGGGCGGACGTGCCGGGCTGGGCCATCCGCAGCAAGTAGTTGGCCAGCTGGGCGATCGCGGTCGCGGGCAGCAGGACCAGGTAGAGGGTTCCGCTCTCGGCGATCTGCCCGGACACGGCCAGGGCCAGGTAGATCAGGGAGAAGGAGAGCGTGTCCAGCACCTCCGAACCGCCGAGCAGCACCGTCGTGTGGGCCAGGCGGCGGACGAGCCCGCGTCGCCGCAGTCTGCGCTCGGGCCGTGTCACGGCCTTCGGTAGTGTCGCCAGCGTCCATGCCGTGACCAGGGCGCACCCGGCGGCCAGCGTCGTCAGGTGGAACTGCGGCGCCCAGCCGGCCAGCCAGGTGACGGCGGTGGCCGCGAGCACCGCGACGCCGTTGGCCGCGAACGCCAGCGCGTCAGCGGCAGGGCTGCCGTACAGGCGGTGCAGGCCGCACAGGGTCATGAGCAGGCCGGTGCAGGCGAGCCAGGCCGCCGCGGCGAGGTACGCCGCCGCCTCCGAGGCGGGGGCCAGCGCCATGACCGGCACCAGGACGGCCAGCAGGACGGCCACCGGAGCGGCGGACAAGGCGACGGTGATCCTGGCCAGTTCCGGCGCGAGCCGCCGGCACCGGGGCAGCGCCTTCAGGGCGGCCTTCTCCGGCGCGTTCACGACCAGCGGCAGCCACATGGACAACCCGACCGTGCTGGCGTAAAGGCCGAAGGCGCCTGCGTCCCAGACCCCCGTCAGGGCGACCGGCATGAGCTGCACGCCGAGCCGGAACGCCCCCCGGCCCGCGAGCAGGCGCAGGATCATGGCAGGCCGGGGGAAGGCGACGGTCACCTCGCTCATGGCCGCCGCGCGCTGGTTTCGGCGGGGCGGCACAGCAGGTCCTCGGCGGCGATCGGGATGCTCGCCTCGCGGACGTAGAAGAGCCTGGGTCTGGCCTGACCGGCCGCGATCGTCGCCTGGTGCCGTACCAGGAAGGCCAGCACGCCGAGGCTCACCGCCGCGAGCAGCAGCGACACCGTGGCCCCGGCCGGCTGGCCGAGCCCGCCCAGCGCCGCGCCGGCGGCGGCCAGCGCGGCCAGCCCTGCCCCGGCCAGGGCCAGGCCGGACGCCGCGCTCGTCAGCCGCCCGCTCCTGGTGACGAACAGACCGGCCGCGTGCGCGGCGAGCCGGCGCAGGGTCGCCTTCGGCGAACCGGTCAGGCGCTCGCGGTGGCGCACCGGGACGGTGACATACCTGCTGGTCAGCTTCGGCAGGGTGGCGAGGAAGTACGGCGTGCCCAGCTCGAGGTCGACGACCGCACGGGCGACCGGCGAGCGCACCAGCCGGAACGCGGTCGCTCCCGGCGGCAGCTCCACGTTCAGGACCCTGGCGGCCAGGAAGTGGAAGAGCGCGGTGCCGGACCTGCGGGTCCAGGAGTCCTTGCGCTCGGTCCTGACCCCGAACACCGCGTCCTGGCCGGGAGAGGCGTCGATCAGCCGGAGCGCCTCGGCCGCGGGGAACTGCTGGTCGGCGTCGAGATGCAGGATCCACGGGCGGCCCGCGTACCGGTAGCCGGCCGAGAACGCCGCCTCGAAGCCGAAGTTCCTGGTGAAGGAGATGTACCGCACGCGGGGATCGGTTCCGGCGAGCGATTTGATCGCTTCGAGGGTGCCGTCGTCGCTGCCGTCGTCGACGAAGAGGATCTCCAGGTCCAGGTGCCCCAGGTCGGCCACGATCTCGGCGTGCACCCGGGCGATGGCCTCGACTTCGTTGAAACAGGGGATGACCACTGATAATCCGGCTTCTGCCGGTCCGGTGTTCGCCACGGCCACTCCCCCAGGGTCCTTTTCGGCAGCGTATCCACGGGTTCTGGGCGTTCACAGGTCCACTTCGGCGGCGGATGATCGGCTTGGTGGACCACTCAGGCGCAGGCTTGGCGGCGGAAGCGGGGGCGGATCCGGTTGCCGTACATCGCGAGCGCGGAGGCGATCGCCATGTGCATGTCGAGGTAGGTGTAGGTGCCGAGACGCCCGCCGAACAGCACGTCCTTCTCGGCGCGGGCGAGTTCCCGGTAGCGCGCCAGCCGGGCGCGGTCGGCGGGAGTGCCGATGGGGTAGTACGGCTCGTCTCCCGGGCCCGCGAAGCGGGAGTACTCGCGCGCGATGACGGTGCGGTCGCCGGGATAGTCGCGCTCGGGGTGGAAGTGGCGGAACTCGTGGACCCGGGTGTAGGGCACGTGCTCGTCGGCGTAGTTCATCACCGACGTGCCCTGGAAGTCGCCCTGGGGCATGACCTCGAACTCGAAGTCCAGGGTCCGCCAGCCCAGCGCCCCCTCGGCGCGGCCGAAGTAGCCGTCCAGCGGTCCGGTGTAGACGACGGGAACGTTCCCGGCCGCGCCCAGCTCGGCGAAGTCGGTGCCCAGCCGGACCTCGATCAGCGGGTGGTCGGCCATGCGCTCCAGCCATGCCGTGTAGCCGTCGACCGGCAGCCCCTGGTACCGGTCGGCGAAGTAGCGGTCGTCGAAGGTATAGCGCATCGGCAGCCGCGTGATGATCTCCGCGGGCAGGTCCCTGGGGTCGGTCTGCCACTGCTTGGCGGTGTAGCCGCGGATGAACGCCTCGTACAGCGGCCGCCCGACCAGCGATATCGCCTTCTCCTCCAGATTGGCCGGCTGGGCGACCTCGCCCGCCTGCGCGGCGATCATCGCCCTCGCCTCGCCGGGCGACATGGCCCGGCCGAAGTAGGCGCAGATCGTGGCCAGGTTGATCGGCATGGGATAGACCCGGTCCCCCGCGATCGTGAAGACCCGGTGGCGGTAGTCGGTGAATGCCGTGAACCGGTTGACGTAGTTCCAGACCCGCTCGTTGGAGGTGTGGAACAAGTGCGCCCCGTAGCGGTGGACCTCGATGCCGGTCGAAGGCTCGATCTCGCTGTAGGCATTGCCCCCGATATGGCCCCTGCGCTCGACGACGAGCACCCGCAGCCCCAGGTCCCGGGCACACCGCTCCGCCACGGTCAGCCCGAACAGCCCCGCCCCCGCGACCACAAGATCAATATCCATCGCGTTTCAACGTAATGCCCGCACCAGCGCCAGCCGAGGTCCACTTCGCACCGGACCACCATTCAGGTCGCGAGCGCGTGGTCCGCGGGACGGGTCTTGACGCCCTTGATCAAGAGGTAGGCGAGCATGGAGACCTCGCTGACGGTCGCCACCACGACGACGAGCGGGTTGACCACGCCGGCGAGTTCGGGGGCGAGGAACTGCAGGGCCACGTCGAGCAGGTAGAAGCCGGTCGCGACCATCAGCGTGACGCCGAGCGGACGGGGGAACATGCCGGACCGGTAGACGAGGAGGCCCAGGGGGAACAGCCACAGGCCGAAGAAGATCTGGGCGATGAGGTAGCCGGAGTGCTGGAGGTCGAACAGGAGCAGCACCAGCGCGGGCGAGCCTTCGGGGCCGAAGGCGCCGGCGTAGGAGGGATCGGTGGCGACGAGCAGGCCGCCCAGCTGGTGGAGCATGTTCAGGCAGATGACGGCGACCGCGACCACCACGAAGATGACCATGGCGTGGGCCACGCTCTTGTTCACGTGCCGCAGCAGCCGGTAGAGGGACATGACGACGAGCAGGAGGAATGTCGCCTGCGTCAGGTCGGCCACGAAGCTCATCCGGACCAGCGAGGCGTTCGCCACGACGTTCGCGACGGTGGTGGCGGCATCGCCCGGCGCGAAGACATCGAGTCGCACGACCTGGGCGAAGCCGCCGAGGATGGCGACGATGAGGTAGAAGACTCCTGCGGCTCTGGCGAGCCGCTTCGGTGAGTCCATGAGGTGCTCCTTCGGTCCTTTGGATGTGGTCAGACCGTGACAGAGCCGAGTTGAGTCCTGGTGGAAGGCCGGTATAGCCGTGGTTGTGGGAGGATCGATCCCTGAGCGCGGGAGCGGCCCGGTGGTGCGGATCGGTCTTTTCGGTGGGGTCACTGCCACCGTCGGTGGGGAGACGGTGGACGTCGGTCCGGCGAAGTGCCAGACCGTGCTCGCGGTGCTCGCCCTGTCCGCCGGGTCCGTCGTTCCGGTGCCGCGGCTGGTGGAGCTGGTGTGGGGCGACGACCCACCGCGTACGGCGGAAAAGACCGTGCAGTCCTATGTCGTCCGTCTCCGCAAGGCCCTGGGCCCCGACTCGATCGTCCGGACCGGCGCGGGCTACCGCCTGGCCGTGGCGGCCGACGCGGTCGACGTGGCCCGCTTCCGGCGGCGGCTCGACGTGGGCGACGTCCAGGCGGCGCTGGCCGAGTGGACCGGAACTCCCCTTGCCGGGCTCGACGCGCACGCCCTCACGCCGATGGTGGACGGGCTGGTGGAGCAGTGGCTGGGCGCGGTGGAAGCCGATCTCGAGCGTCGCGTCGGGACGGATGTCCAGGCGGCCGTCGGCCCGCTGACGGAGCTCACCGCGTGCCATCCGCTGCGCGAGGGGTTGTGGGCGCTGCTGATGACCGCCCTGTACCGGGTCGGACGGCAGGCTGACGCGCTCGCGGCGTACCAGAAGGCCCGCCGCCACCTCGTGGAGGAGCTCGGGATAGAACCCGGCCCACGCCTGCGCGACCTGGAGTCCCTGATTCTCGGCCATGATGAGCGGCTGCGCGGGTCAGGACACCGCGTCCTCCCGCTCGGCGACGGCGCCGGGAACCTCCCGGTCCGGCTGGGCCGGCTCATCGGCCGTGATGAGGATCTCGGCGTCGTCGCCGGCGTTCTCGCGGAGTCCCCCGTCGTGACGCTGGTAGGACCGGGCGGGATAGGCAAGACCCGGCTGGCCCTGGCGGCGGCGCAGATGTCCGGCGCGGCGGCCTGGCTCGTGGAACTGGCCGACATCGCCTCGCCGGGCGACGTGCCCCGCGTCGTGGCCGACACCCTGGAGGTCGAGGAGAGCTCGGGGCGCACCCTGACCCAGTCGATCGTCGTGGCCCTGCGGTCACGTGCGGCGCTTCTCGTCCTGGACAACTGCGAACATGTCATCGACGGCGCGGCCGAGCTCGCCCACGCCGTCGCCGAGCGTTGCCCGAGCGTGCGGGTGCTCGCCACGTCCCGGGAGCCCCTCGGCATCGGCGGCGAGCAGCTCGTCGAGGTGGCGCCCCTGGACCCTGCCGGGCCGGGAGCCGAGCTGTTCAACGAGCGGGCCCGGGCGGTCTCGCTGACCTTCGACCCCCAGGCCCACCGGGACGACGTCGAGGAGATCTGCCGCCGCCTCGACGGCGTCCCGCTCGCCATCGAGCTGGCCGCCGCTCGCACGAGAAGTCTCGCGCCACCGGATCTCGTGGCCCGGCTCGGCGCTCCCCTCCGCCTCCTGACCGGCGGCAGGCGAACCAGCGCCGAACGCCACCGGACGCTGCGGGCCACCATCGACTGGTCCTACGACCTGCTCACGCGCCCCCAGCAGGTCCTCTTCCAGCGGCTCTCGATCTTCGCGGGGCCGTTCGATCTCGCGGCGGCCGGGAGCGTCGCCGCGGGTGCGGATATCGACGACCTGCTGGGGGATCTGGTCGACAAGTCGATGCTCGTCGCCGAGTCCGGCCCGTTCGGGCGGCGTTTCCGGCTGCTGGAGTCCATTCGTGAGCTGGCGGCCGAGCATCTGGCGGAGGAGGGCCAGACCGGCCTGATCGCCGAACGCCACGCGCGGTGGTGCCGCGACAGTGTCGCCGATATCCATCGGCTGCTCGTCGGCCCGGCCGAGATCGAAGGGGTGGCCCGCCTCGGGCAGTTGTGGCCGAACCTCCGTGCCGCCTTCGACCGGGCCTGTGCCGCCGGCGACCGCGAGGCGGCCGACGCGCTGGTCCGGCCTGTCGCGGCGGAGGTCAACCTGCGCAAGCAGAGCGAGATCAGCGACTGGGCCGAGCGGATCCTCGCCATCACGCCGGCGGACGACGAGGAGCAGATCGTCTACTGGCTCGCGTGGGCCGCGTATCGCGCCATGCAAAGCGGAGATCACGACGGGTATGAGCGTCTCGTCCGCCGGCACGGGCGGCCGGACCATCCGCTCATTCGGTACACGCGGGCGTACCTCTACGAGGACGGCGAAGCGCAGCGGGAGTCCGCCGCCGAGGCCGTGGCCTGGCTCCGGCGGATAGGCGAGGACCACGCGGCGGCGCTCACGGAGATCGCCGGGGTGGCGTCAGGGCTGCTGAGCGTCGGACGTTTCGAGGAACTGGACGGATTCGTCCCGGCCCTGGTGGATCGGTATCGCGTTCAGGGCCCGCCGACCTTCCTGTGCCTGAGCTTGGCCATGCTCGGCTACTCCGCCCTGCTCCAGGGCGACGCCGACCGGGCGGACCGGTTCTTCGACGAGTCGGCGAGCGTCGCCGTCCCCCATCGGACCGTCTCGGTGGGCAAACCCATGGAGGCACGATCCGCCTTCCGGCGCGGGGACCGGCCGGGGGCGTTCCGGATTCTCCGCTCGTACGTCGAAGAGTTGCTTGAGACCGACTACACCGACGTCGCCAGGATCGCCGCCGTGGAGTTCGTCAACATGATGGCGGCGATCGGACGCCTGCGGGACGCGGCACGCGTGCTGGACTACCTCGCGACCACCGGCGACTTCGGCGCCCTCGCGCTCCGGACCCTCGTCGCCGACGCCGCCGGCCAGATCGCCGCAGGTGTCGTACAGCCTGGACAGAAGTTCGATGCCCGGCAAGCGCTTGAGTACATGCGTGACGTTCTCGCGGCATTGCGATAGTCCTCGCGTATACGTAGACTCATACGTATGCCGAATAAGACGATCTATGTGTCCGAGGACGATCTGAAGCTCTTCCAGCGGGCTCAGGAGCTCTCCGGGGGGAATCTGTCTCAGGCGATCTCCACGGCGTTGCGGCGCTACATCGAGATGGAGGAAGGGCGCCAGGAGGGCTACGACGAGATCATCGTGCAGGTGGGGCAGGGGGTCGGGCGCAAGCAGCGGTTCTCCGGGGTGCTTCTCGGCGAGTGGGGGCGCACCACGGGGAGCCGGGTCGAGATGTTCCGCGTCTACCGGTCCCGGACGGGCAAGTATGTCCTGCACATAGACCGCTCTCCCGACTGGACGGACAGTGCGAGCGAGGGATCCGAGAACTGGCTGGAAGGGCTCTTCTCCCGAGGGGCGTGGAAGACCTATCTCGGCCTGGCCGACTCGAACTGGGGTTTCGTGCAGGGGGAAGCCACGCTCGAGGTGGTGGCGTCCTTCGAGGACCTGCGCGGGAAGGTTCCGGACGAGTTCTACGACCTGATCGCCGATGTGGCCACGCGTCCCGCCGTGGAGGACCTCGACATTTAATAGCTGAACGACAATGGGGTCGTTCGGCCGGCGTACGCCAAAGGAGAAGTTATGCCGATAGAGCCGCGGGTGCGTATCTCCGATGACGATCGGGACAGGACCGTTCAGCGACTTCAGCGGGCGTTCGCGGCGGGCCTGATCACCCGTGAGGAGATGGACGACCGGCTCGAGCTGGCTTTCACGGCCAGGTCCCACGGCGATCTGGCCCCGGCGGTCGCCGACCTGCCCGACGAGCCCGTGGACGAGGTGGTCGAGCTGAATTCCACGAGCGGGCGCGTCAAGCGCGCGGGTGACTGGCTGGTCCCGCGACGGCTGCGGATCATCTCCGGGTACGGCGGCGCGAACCTCGACCTCTCCCAGACCGTGATCGACCACCCGGAGATCGAGATCGACCTCCAGCTCGCGTACGGCTCCGCGACGATCATCCTCCCATCCGGCGCGACCGCGAACGCCGACGCCGTGGTGACCAACTGGGGCAACACCACCTGCAAGGTGCCGGGACGTCCCACCCCCGGCAAGCTCCACGTCCGGGTCACCGGCCAGCTGGGCTACGGCCACGTGAAGATCCGCTACGCGCGCAAACCCTTCAACTAACCCTTCATAACCACAAACCGGACGATCAGCCGACCGTCCGCCATGTCGTCATGCCCTCAACCGAAGGAAACGCTCATGCCCCCCGCCATCATGGCCGAAGGCCTGGTCAAGAAGTACGGCGACGTGGTCGCCCTCGACGGGATGAACCTGTCGGTCCCCGAGGGCACGGTGTTCGGCCTGCTCGGCCCCAACGGCGCCGGCAAGACCACGACCGTGCGAATCCTGACCACCCTTCTCAAACCCGACGCCGGCCATGCCACCGTCGCCGGCTTCGACGTCGTCGCCGACGCGCACCGCCTGCGCTCCCGCATCGGCGCCTCCGGCCAGTTCGCCGCCGTCGACGACCACCTCACCGGCGCCGAGAACCTGGAGATGGTCGGACGCCTCTACCACCTCGGCACCAAACCCAGCAGACAACGCGCCCGCGAACTACTCGAACGCTTCGACCTGACCGAGGCCGCCGACCGCCCGGTGCAGGGCTACTCCGGCGGCATGCGCCGCCGCCTCGACCTCGCCGCGGCCCTGGTCGCCAACCCGCCGGTGCTGTTCCTCGACGAGCCCACCACCGGCCTGGACCCGAGAGCGCGCGCCGGCCTGTGGGACACCATCTCCGAACTCGTCGCCACCGGCACGACGGTGCTGCTCACCACCCAGTACATGGAGGAGGCCGACCGCCTCGCCGACCGGATCGCGGTGGTCGACCACGGCCACGTGATCGCGCTCGGCACCGCCGACGAGCTCAAGGACCAGATCGGCGGCGACCGGATCGAGCTGACCGTGACGAACCCGGCGGACCTGGAGACGGTACGGCGGACGCTGGCGCCCCTGGCCGTCGGAGACATGCGGACCGATGCCACCACACTCCAGGTGACGATCCCGGTGACCAGCGGCGCCGCATCCCTCACCACCGCCCTGAGCACACTGACCGCCGAACGCGTCACCATCCGCGACGCCGGCCTGCGGCGACCGACCCTGGACGAGGTGTTCCTGACCCTCACCGGGCGCCAGGCAACCGGCAACCCGAAGGAGCACAGCCGATGAACACCCTCCAGATGGCGATCGCCGACACCGTGACGATCACCAAGCGCAACGCATTGAAGATCAAGCGTGCCCCCGACCTGCTCGGCGGCGCGGTCATCCTCCCGATCGTGTTCGTGCTGCTGTTCGCCTACATCTTCGGCAGCATGATCGAGGTGCCCGGCGTCTCCTACCGCGAGTACATGGTCCCCGGAGTCTTCGTCGTGGCGATCGTCTCCGGCGCGCAGATCACCGGCTACACCCTGACCCTGGACCTGCGGAAAGGCATCTTCGACCGGTTCCGCACCCTGCCGATGTCGCCCTCGGCGGTGCTGACCGGCCAGACTCTCTGCGACGTGCTCATGAACCTCACCAGCATCGTCGTGATGGCCGTGGTGGGCCTGATCGTCGGCTGGCGGATCCACACGACACCGCTCGAGGCCGTCCTGGGCTTCCTGCTGCTGTTGCTCTTCGCCTACGCGTTCTCCTGGGTGACGGCGACGGTCGCGCTGGCCCTGCGCACGCCCGAGGTGTTCAACAACATCGCCACCCTGGTGTCGATGCCGCTGATGTTCCTGTCCAACGTCTTCGTCGACAGCGCCCGGCTGCCCGGCCCGCTGAAGACCGTCGCCGAGTGGAATCCCGTCTCCACGATCGTCCAGGCGGCGCGCGACCTGTTCGGCAACGCCATTCCCGCCACCGCCGTCTCGGGCGCCTGGCCGCTCCAGCACGCGGTGCTGGTGTCGCTGCTCTGGTGCGTGCTGATCCTGATCGTGTTCGTCCCCCTGGCCACCCGGCTGTACCAGAAGGCGGTCAGCCGCTGACCGCCACCTGCCACCTGCCTGGTGGTTTGACCAGGTCGCGACTCGTTCTCGAACTCCGAGGCGTCGGGCACGATCACCTCCACGAACAGAAATCTAGGCCGGCTGAGGTGCGCGGCTCTCGCCGCCGTCCTGACCCTCGGCGACCGGGTGGTGGATGTTCACGGCGGCTTCGGTGAGGGCTCGGGGGCTGTCCTCCACGGGAGGCAACTCGGGGCTGCCCGAATCGGCCGGCGTTGACACCTCCTCGGCCCGGGCGGGTTGCGTGGCCCGGTCGAAGAATCGCAGCATCTCGACCGGGAACGGCATGACCAGGGTGGAGTTCTTCTCAGCCGCGACCTCCACCACGGTCTGCAACAGCCGCAATTGCAGGGCTCCCGGCGTCTCGGACATGATCGCCGAGGCGTCGGCGAGCTTCTGCGCGGCCTGGAACTCGCCGTCCGCGGTGATCACCCGGGCGCGTCGTTCCCGCTCGGCCTCTGCCTGGCGCGACATCGAGCGCTTCATCGACTCCGGCAACTGGACATCCTTGATCTCCACCCGGTCGATGTGGATACCCCAGCCGAGCGCCGGGCTGTCGATCATGAGTTCCAGGCCCCGGTGCAGCTCCTCGCGGTTGGACAGCAGGTCGTCCAGCTCGCTCTTGCCGATGATCGAGCGCAGTGAGGTCTGCGCCACCTGGCCGATGGCGAACAGGTAGTTCTGCACATCGATCGTCGCCTTCAGCGGATCCTGGACCCGGAAGTAGACGACGGCGTCCACCTGAACCGAGACATTGTCGCGGGTGATGCCCTCCTGGGTGGGCACCGGCATCGTGACGATCTGGATGTTGACCTTCTGCAGCCGGTCCACCAGGGGGATGAGCAGGGCGAGTCCCGGCTCGAGCACTCGGCGGCGAACTCTTCCGAAGCGGAAGACCACGCCCCGTTCGATCTGGTTGACGACCCTGACCCCACCGAGCACGATCCACAGGGCGGGGATCGCGAGTAATCCGAGCGCAATATAGATGAACATGGGGGATCCCTTCCTTCTCGAAGCTAAGGCTCCTCGGCGGAACTTGCACGCGGGGAAGGCGTAGGGAAAACGTAAAGATCGAGGGTCGGGCGGGCGGCACCTACATGATCTTGATCGTGCCGGCTTCCACTGGGAGTCGGATCAGCTGGAGCCGGTACAGGACGGGCGAGCGTGGTTCCCCCGCCGCCGACGCCTAGAACGGCCAGGTGGCAGTGCGAGCCATCTCGATGTGCGGGATGGCGGCGAACCAGCCGCTGGAGACGTCGGTGATGATGTGCTCGTGGCCCGGGGTCGTGACGGCCTCGGCGGTCTCGACCGCGGAGTCGGGGTGGGTAAGGATCACAACGCGGTCGTGACCCTTGAGATGGTCGCACACGGCGTGCGCCGGGCTCGCGGCACCACCGATCGGGTGGAAACCTTCGATCGTCTCCGGCAGCGACCGCCCCGGCCGGACCGGCACGCGCGCGGTGACCGTACCGAACTCGACCAGATCGGCCGACGACGCACGCAGGGCGAGCGCCGCGCCGAAGACGGCGGCGACGTCGGCGTGCGTCAACGACGGAACGGCGGGGCCGGCCATCAGGTCAGATCGGTCGATCAGCACGAGGGTACGCCCCGGCAGGGCGGGGACGTTGGTCATCGACAGGTCGATGGCCTGGCGCAGAGCCCGGGACCAGCGGGACGCCGGTACCGACCGGATGGCCGCGTAGATCTCCAGCGGGGTCACTCCGGACCGGATCACCGAAGCCGGTTCCACGAATTCAGCCGCTACGCCGCGGGCGACCTCGTCGGATACCCCCGTCCGATCGAAGTCGGCCAGATGGGCGAGCCGATCCTGGTACGACATGGAGGGCAGGACCGCGACCCACGCCGGTCCCGTCATCTCGCCGAGCAGCCAGCGCTGGATCGTCCGCCAGGACATGGTGGTCAGGGCCAGCCTCTCGGCAGCTTCCGGCCGCTCCAGCAGCGTGGCGCGCCGGTGGGCGGGAATCCAGTAGAGCGTGCGCCGGGCGCGCAGCAGCGGCAACCCTTCCGGGACGCCCTCCACGAGGTTACGGCGCCGGTCGACCGCGTGGCCGAATACCATCGCCTGCTTGTCTCCAACGGGAGCCGGATGAGTCAGACCGAGCACGTCGGCGAAGCGCATCGCGGCTCCCGGGCTGTCGTAGACGGCCAGGGCGAGCTCGTCGTAGAGGCGGACGGTCGCGTCCGCCACGCCGCGTTTGATCGGTTTGGGGCTGGCCCGGCCGTACCGGCGGATCCAGTAGGCGAGCAGTTCGCCTGGCTCGTCGGCCCGCAGCAGGGCCCGGTCGACGGTCTTCCTCGCGCCGGTCGTCCCGGCCTCCAGCCGGGCGTGCACCAGTTCGGCGACGACGGCCAGCCGCAGCCGGCGGAGCGTCCCGTGGCGGGCCATCCATCCGGTCAGCCTGGCCAGCCAGGCGTCGTCGGTCATGGCCAGCCGGCGGACGAGATCGGCGAACCGGTCCGTGGGAATCCCGGCGTGGCCGACGGCAAGTGCCCGTGAGACGAGCAGGAAGATCTCCTTCCTGGTCGTTTCCACGCCGATGATCGCGCGCGTGCTCATGGACAGCTCAACTCCATTGGATCGAGGTGGGTCTTGGGGAAAGTGCCGCCCACACGCCGCGGGCGGCCCGGGGTTGTCCGCGCCTCGAATAATCGCTACGCGTTGCCTACACGTACGCCATGCCTGCGCAAAGCGCCGAGGAACGCTTTGTCGTCGGCGGGCGTGAATCCATAGCAGGTTCCCCGGTCGGTCTTGATCAGGAGAATGCGGTGGGCGGGACGGGTCGCGCACATGCGCACGCGGCCGACGCCCAGGCAGTGCATGCCGTACAGGGCGATTCCCGGCATGGCCAGTGCGGCGAAGAACCTGGGCGACAGCTGGACGCGGGTGACCGAGATGATGTCCGACAGTCGAACGCGGTACCGCAGCAGGGGACCGTATTGAGCGGTCAGCGTCGTCGCGGAGACCACATACCGCATCAGGGGAAAGCACAGTGTCAAGGCCATCAGGTAGGCCGCCACCGGGGTGAGGCAGAGGCCGATGAGGAATTCGTGGTCGGTGCCGGCGGCGAGATTGCTCGCGGCCGCGAATCCGACCAGCGCCGTCACGACGGACAGCGACACGTAACCGCGTGACGGGCGGGGGTGGAAGAACTCGGGAAGCATGGGAGACGACCTCCTCAGAACGCCACGGGCTCCGGCAGGTTCGGTGCCGGAGCCTTTGGATCAGCGGTTGCAGGGCTTTCTGCCGTGATTGGCTTTCTTCTTGCGGCGCGCGTGTTTCTTGCGGGAGCGCTTGGACATGCGGAACTCTCTAGAAGGGCCAGGCGCCGGTGCGCGCGGACTCGATGGCGGGGATCGCGGCGAACCAGCCGTCGTTGATCTGGCTGATGACGTGCTCGTGGCCGGGCGCCGTCACGGCCTGGACGGCCTCCACGGCCGCGCCGGGGTGAGTCAGCACGATGATCCGGTCATGGCCTTCGACATACGCCGGCACGGCTTGCGCCACGGTCTGGGCGCCACCGGTCGCGCTGAACCGGTCCACGGTCGCGAGCACCGAGGCGGCCGCGGTCACCGGCCTGGTGGCCGGCCCGAACTCCACCAGCTCGACGGAGGGCGAACGCAGCGCGAGCGCGGCGGCGAAGACGGCGGCGGCATCGGCTCGCGAGGCCATCGCCGCACTGCGGTCCACCAGGATGAGCGTGCGGCCCGACAGCGCGGGGACCTGCGCCAGCGAGTGGCTCAGCGCCTGCTCCAGCGCCCAGGACCAGCGCGAGGCCGGGACGGAACGGTAGGCGGCCAGAATCTCCACGGGCATCGCGCGGCCGCGCGCCACCGATCCCTCCTCGGCCAGTTCGGCGCAGGCCCAGTCGGCCACCTCACCGGCCAGACCGGCCGTCTCGAAGTCCCGGAGGTGGGCCAGCCGCTGCCGGTAACTCATCGACGGCAGGACCGTGGCCCACACCTTGTCGGTCATCTCGCCGTTCAGCCAGGCGCTCATCTGCTGCCAGGTCATCGCGGCCTTGGCGAGCATGTCCGCGGCGTCGAGACCGTCCAGCGTCCTGACGCGCTGCTCGGCCGGGAGGGCCTGCAGCTGGGCGCGGGCCCGCAGCGTGGTCAGTGCCTCGGGAACCGGATGCGAGCCGAGGCGCAGGCGCTGCGCCGCGTGCTGGAACACCTCACGCTGGGCCTGGCCGACCGGCTTGGCGTGCGTGAGGTCGATCACCTCGGAGAAGCGCATGGGGGCGTCCGCGGTGTCGTAGGTGGCCAGCGCGTGCTCGTCGTAGAGCCGTTCGGCCGCCTTGGCGACCCCGGCCTTGATCGGCTTGGGAATCGAGCGGCCGTACCGGTCGGCCGCGTAGGCGAGCAGTTCGCCCGGCTCGTCCGCGCGGACCAGGGCCTCGCTGATCAGCCGCCGGGTCTCGGTGGCTGAGCGGAGCGTGGCCTCCAGCCTGACATGCGCGGACCCCACGGTGATCGCGAGCCTGGTCCGGCGCAGTACGGGCTGCGCGCGTGTCCAGTCGGCGAGCCGCTGGAGCCAGTCGTCGTCAGCGAGCGCCAGTTCGTGTACCAGTGCGGCGAAGCGGTCGCCGGGATGTTGAGCCTCCTCGTCGGTCAGAGCGCGTGCGACCAGGAGGAACAATTCCTTCTTGGTGGCCTCCACGGCCCGGGGCCGCGAGGACTGGGGTGTGGTCATGGA
>NZ_BLAF01000016.1:177558-180866 GCF_009687885.1 Acrocarpospora pleiomorpha | reverse complement strand
CGCCGACCGACAGCCCGCCGTCGCGGGGGAGCGGGCGGGCGGCCAGCGCCTGGGGGAGCCGCCGGGCGGCGGCCCCGATCGACAGCAGCGCGCGCGGCGCGGGCCGGTCCGCCGGTTGGACCAGGGCGACCACGTCACCGGCGAGACCGCACTTGGGCGGCAGCAGCACGGTCTCCGCCAGCCCGGCCGCGATCACGGCGTCGAAGGCGTTGCCGCCGTCGAGCAGGGCGGCGGCGCCGATCACCGCCGCGGTGCGCGCGCCCGCGCCGACGACGCCGAGGGAGCCGTGCGCCACCGCGTTGGCGGCCAGGACGGCGGTGGCGGTCATTCCGGCCGTACCGCCCGGTTCGGGCCGTAGTCGTTGACCTGGCTGGGGCCGTAGTGGCGCAGCTCGATCACGTTCCCGTCGGGGTCGGTGATGTAGACGAGGTCGGCCTCGCCGCGGGCGCCCCAGCGCCGGAACGGCCCGGCCACCTTGCCGAAGGCCCCGGATCCCGCCAGTTCCTTGAGGTCGATCGTGTCCACCTCGATGCAGAAGTGCGCGAGGTTCTCGCCGGTGCGCGCGCCCCTCGGGTCCAGGTCGATGATCACGCCGGGCGCCACCTCGACCGAGGGGAACGGCGCCTTGCCCGCGCGGAACTCCGCGACGCGCAGCGGGCGCAGGCCCAGCTTGGCGGTGTACCAGTCGAGGGAGCGGAGCGGATCGGCGACGTGCAGGACGATGTGGTCGAGCCCGCGCACGCTGACCAATGGCCGCGCGGCTTGCGAAACGCTTGTCATGTGGGATTTTGTATCCCAAATTTGTTGCGGCTAGACAATAATCTGGTTAATGCCACGTTACCTGGACTGCCGTGCCGGGGTGGGTGGATGCGCGTGGACCTGCGGATGTGTGGTCATGTATCCGTGGCGTCGCGGCATGAGCTTGGCCGCAATTATGGGATACAAAATCTCAGGCGGGCTGCGGCGGCGAGCGTGGCGGTCACGATGGCCTCGTAACCGGTGCAGCGGCAGAGGTGACCGGTGAGCGCCTCGCGTACGGCGGAAGCGTCGAGGGCGGGGTTCGTGCTCAGCAGGTGCGAGAGGGCGACCACCAGGCCGGGGGCGCAGTAGCCGCACTGAGTGGCGCTGAGCGCCGCCATCTCTTCCACCAGCATGGGCAGGGCGGCTCGCCGCGCCGTCTCCACGACCGCGCCGGCCGCCGCGCCCGCGGGCACGACGCACGCCGGCGCCGGCACCCCGTCGAGCGTCACCGTGCAGCTTCCGCACTGGCCGCCCCGGCACCCGGCCGGAAGCGGGCGTCCCGCCGCCTCCAGGGCGTCGAGCAGCGAGGCCCACACCGGCACCTCGACGTGGTACGGCTCGCCGTCCAGCGTCCCGCGCACTTCCACCAGGTCATCTCCGGAGTCTTCTCTGGGGCCTTGTCCGGGGTCTTCTCCGGGGTCAGGCATGCGCGCCTCCCAGGTGGATGCGGCGGTGGCAGCGGCGGGCCAGGGCGGCGACGGAGCGGCGGGCGTATGGGGCCGGGGGAGCGGCGGCGGCCACGACCGCCGCCGCGAAGCCGTCCTCCCCGGCCGGGTCGGCCAGGTGCGGGACCGCGCCGGGGCAAAGGATGACGGTTCCGGCCGCGTCCGTGCTCGTCCGGTAGCCGGTTACGGCGGCGCGCGGGCCATCGGCGAGTAGGGCCGCCGCCACGGCGGCGAGTGTGGGGGCCGCGACCTCCCGGACCGCGAGTCGTTCATACGCGAAGGCCGCCGGCACCGCAAGATCCAGCCCGATGGCCAGCTCGTCCGGCTCGAGCGCGTCCGCTGTGGTCACCGGTAGCACCCGCTCGCGCCGGGAGTGCGCGGAGGCGGCGATCAGCGAGCCGTCCAGCGCGGTCAGCACCACCGCGAGGTCGGCGGGGGCCTGGAACAGGTTGCCGGTCAGCGTGGCGCGTTCGCGCACGGCGGGCGTGGCGAACCCGCGCAGCATCCCGTCGAGCACCCCGGCGCCGAGGGCGTGCGCGCGGGCGGCCGCGGCGACGCGTACGACGGGACCGAGCCTGACCCGGTCCCCGCAGGCGTCGATCGCCGCGCCGTCGCGGAGCCCGCCCAGGTCGAGCACGTCGGCGGGCCGCAGCAGCCCGGCGTTCATCGCGGGCTGGACGGCGGTGCCGCCGCCGCACACGAGGGCGTCCGGCAACTCGGCCCGCGCCGCCAGCGCGGACGCGATCGTGACCGGCCGCAGGTACGCCATCAGCCGTCCACCGCCGAAACCCCGCCCTCGGGGTGCACGGCCAGGCCGCCGCCGTACTCGTCGCGAGGCTCTTCCGACCCTGCCGCGGTCAGGTCTTCGGGGTGGGCGGGGATGCGGTTGACCGGTCGGCCCGTGGCGGCGCGGAGAGCCGCGGCCACGGCGGCGGGGGAGGAGATCAGCGGGCCCTCGCCGACGCCCTTGGCGCCGAACGGCAGCCGCGGGTCGCCGGACTCGACGATCACCGGGATCACTTCGGGCACGTCCACCGCCGCGGGCAGCAGGTACGTGCCGAACCCGGTCGCGCCGCCCCGCCCGTCCGCGTCCACCGGGATCTCCTCCAGCAGCGCGAACCCCGCGCCCTGGACGGTGCCGCCGGCGAGCTGGCCGCGAACCAGCGCCGGGTTCAGCGCCCGGCCCACGTCCTGGGCCGCGACGAGCTGTGCCACCCTGGCCATGCCTAGGGCGGGGTCCACGTCCACGACGGCGCGGTGCGCGGTGAGCTGGAAGGCGATGTGCGGGTCGCCGCGCCCGGTGCGTGGATCGGGCGCGGCGGTGGGCGGCGCGTCGTACCGCTCCTCGACCACGATCGAGGTCCCGTCACCCAGCGCCGCGAGATCCACGGCGCCGCCGAGCCGCTGCCTGAGGCGGGTCGCGGCGCGGAGCGCGGCCCCGCCCGAGGCCATGGTCTGCCGGCTCGCCTTGCTGCCGCCACTGGCCGGCAGCGCCGAGGTGGAGTCCGCGAACGTGATCGGCACCGGGCCGAGGCATTCGGTGACGATCTGCGCCAGCACCGCGCGCACACCCTGGCCCACCTCGGGGGCGGCGGAGGCGATCTCGACGCCGTGGCGGTCGGCGCGCAGCACGATGCCCGCGCCCTCGGCCCGCCCGTCGCCGAGCCCGGCGCTCTTGATCCCGACGGCCACGCCCACCCCGCGCCGCAGGCCCGGCGCGGGCGGCGGCAGCGGCACGGCGTCGAGCGCGTCCAGGAGGCTCGCCGGCGCGGCGACGCCCGCCAGCCGCTGCCCGCTGGTGGCCAGCGGCTCGCCCGGTTCGAGCAGGTTGCGGCGGCGTAC
>NZ_BLAF01000016.1:167493-177285 GCF_009687885.1 Acrocarpospora pleiomorpha | reverse complement strand
GCGTACGACGGCGGGGTCGAGGCCCAGTTCGGCGGCGAGCGTGTCGACGGTGGACTCCATGGCGAAGCACACCTGCGTCGCGCCGAACCCGCGCAGCGCCCCGGCCACCGGGTTGTTGGTGTAGACGGCGCGGGTGCTGATCTCGACGCGCGGGATCCGGTAGGGCCCGGCGGCGAAGTAGTGCGCGACGCCGACGACGGCCTTGGACGTGCTGGCGTACGCGCCGCCGTCGAACAGCAGGTCGGCGGCGAGCGAGACGAACGTGCCGTCGGGGTCGGCGGTCAGCTCGTACGTCATGATCGCCGGGTGCCTGCTCGGGTGGGCGCCGAAGGACTCGGCCCGCGAGTAGAGCGCGCGCACGGGGCAGCCGCTGAGCAGGGCGGCGAGGCAGAGGTGCACGTGCACGGTGATGTCCTCGCGCCCGCCGAACGCGCCGCCGACGCCGGCCAGCTCCACGCGCACGCGGTCCTCGGGCAGGCCGAGCGCCGCCGCGATCTGCGCCCGGTCGTGGTGCAGGTCCTGGGTCGCCACCCGCAGCACGACCCCGCCCGTGCCGTCGGGGAGCGCCAGCCCGGCCTCGGGGGCGAGGAACGCCGCGTCCTGCCGCCCGGTCCGCCACCGGCGGCGTACGCCTACCGCTCCCCGGCGGGCGGTCCCGTGCGCGAGGCGCAGCCGATGGACCAGGTTGTCCCCGTCCGGCCCGACGCGGGGGGCGTCGGGGTCGAGCGCGCGCTCGGGGTCGAGCAGGGCGGGGCGCGGGCGCAGGATCGGGCGGACCAGCAGGGCCATGCGGCGGGCCGCCTCGGCGGTCTCGGCGAGCGCGAAGGCGATCGGCTCGCCGTGGTGGCGGACGCGGCCGTCGGCGAGCACGGGCTGGTCAGGGGTCTTCACGCCGACGCGCCGCGCGCCGGGCACGTCGGCGATGGTCAGCACCCGGTACGCGCCGCGCACGCGCATCGCCTCCGCCGTCTCGACGCCGAGCAGGTCGGCGGCGGCGACGGGGCTGCGTACGGTCGCGCCGTGCAGCTCGCCGGGGGCGTGCAGCTCGGTCGCGTAGCCGAACTCGCCGGTCAGCTTGGCGACGGCGTCGGGGCGCACTGGAGAGGCTCCCACCCCCGAGGGCGATGGCATGCCGGATATTGTATCCAGAATGGGTCGGTTGGCAACGGCTGAGGGCCGCACCTTCAGTGGCTCACTCATGTGATAATTCGCATAACCGCGTGGTCCAGGCGGTGAGGGCGGGCCGATCGTCTTTCCCTGCCCTCTGCGATACTGTATGCAGGATTGTCAAGAGGAGGGGGCGCCGTGTCGATCGGCGAGTCGCATCGGGCACTCCGTGACGAGGTCGCCGACCAGCTCCGCAGCTGGATACTCGACGGCACCCTCACGCCGGGCAGCCGCCTGGGCGAGGGGGCGATCTCCGAGCGGCTGGGCGTGTCCCGGCTGCCGGTGCGCGAGGCGTTCCGCCGCCTGGAGGCCGAGGGTCTGGTTCAGACGGCTCCGCGGCGCGGCGTGCGGGTGGCGGTGTTCGACCAGGAAGAGCTGGCCACCATCCAGGAGATCAGGCTCGCGCTGGAGCTCATCGCGGTGCGCAAGACCGCCGAGCGGCGCGACTCCGAGACCATGAACGAGCTGGAGCGCGTGCTCCTCGCCGGTTCTCAGGCGGCCGAGGCGGGAGACCAGTCCGCGCTCAAGCGGCTCAACGGCGACTTCCACGAACTGCTGGCCGGCGGCACCGGCTCGCGGGTGCTCGTCGCCCTGCTCCGCTCCGTCCGCAACCAGGCGCACCACCTCGTCGGCGGCCTCGTCACCTCCCCCGAGGCCTCATGGTCGGAGCACGCCCGCGTGATCCGCGCCGTCCTGGACGCCGACGCCGAAATGGCCGCCCTCCTCATGCGCCGTCACCTCCACGACCGCCACGAATCCCAGCGCGCCACCCTCACCCCCAACCCCTAGTCCCGAGGTCCCGCTGGTCTTGGGGCTGCGCGTGGTCTTGGGTGGCGGACCAGGTGGCCAGGAGGCGCAGGGAGTCGGCGCTGGGGGTGCCGGGGGCGGCGGTGTAGACCACGAGGGTGAGGCCAGAGCTGAGGAAGGCCTGGATCTCGGCTCGATCGTCCATGCGTCCACGGTATGTGAGCTGCTCGGCGGCCAGACAGGTACTGCCGTTACCTGGAACGGCAGTGACTTCCGCCGGTGGGGGTCCGGGTAGGAGCATTTCGACGTGAGTCGTGCGGCGAGGGACTGTACGTCAGCGCTGACCCGTCACCCGTACCTGATCAGGAGCAACCCATGGAGTACCGCCGTCTGGGCCGTACCGGCGTCTCGGTCAGCAAGTTGTGCCTCGGAGCCATGATGTTCGGCGACTGGGGGACCAAGGACCACGACGAGAGCATTCGCGTCATACACCGCGCGCTGGACGCCGGGATCAACTTCATCGATACCGCCGACGTCTACTCCGCCGGTGAGTCCGAGGTCATCGTCGGCAAGGCCCTGGCCGGGGGCAGGCGCGACGACGTCGTCCTGGCCAGCAAGGTGCACATGCCGATGGGCGAGGATCTCAACCAGCGCGGGAACTCCCGCCGCTGGATCGTCCGCGAGGTCGAGAACTCGCTGCGCCGGCTGGGCACCGACTGGATCGACCTCTACCAGATCCACCGGTACGACCCCGACACCGACATCGACGAGACGCTCGGCGCCCTCACCGACCTCGTCCGCGCCGGCAAGGTCCGCTACCTCGGCCACTCGACCTGGCCGGTCTCGGCGATCGTGGAGGCCCAGTGGACCGCTAGCGAGCGCGGCCGGGAGCGGTTCGTGTGCGAGCAGCCGCCGTACAACATGCTCGTGCGCGCGATCGAGGCCGACGCGCTGCCCACGTGCGCGCGGTACGGGATGGGCGTCATCTCCTACAGCCCGGTGGCCGGCGGCTGGCTCACCGGCCGCTACCGCAAGGGCACGGAGTCGGAAGGGCCGTTCTCCGCGGCCCGCCGGCGGCTGGCCAACCGCTTCGACCTGTCGCTGCCGGACAACCAGCGCAAGCTCCAGGCCGTCGAACGGCTCGCGGAGCTGGCCGAGCAGGCCGGGATGACACTGATCGAGATGGCCGTCGCGTTCGTCCTGCGCCATCCCGCGATCACCTCAGCGATCATCGGCCCCAGGACCATGGAACATCTCGAATCCCAGCTGCCCGCCGCCGACATCGAACTGCCGGACGACGTGCTGGACCGCATCGACGAGATCGTGCCGCCCGGACTGACCATCAACCCCGCGGAGAACGGCTGGGTCAGCCCGGCCCTGGAGCCCGCGGCCCGCCGCCGCTGACGCCGCCCGAGGACTCCTCCTCGGTACGGAGTTGTGCCACGTCCTGATACGCCCTCGTCACGGCGGCGGTCATGGCGGACAGCGCGATGATGGGCACGGTGGGCCAGACGATGTTTCCCGGCAGGTAGAAGGCGGGGATCACTTGCGCGGCCGCCACGAAAACCCAGAAGCCTGGCGCTCCGGGAACTCTCACCATCGGCTCTCCCAGATGTACCAAGGGCCTTGGAGGTGCGTGTATCCCGTGTGGCTCTCGTCCGGTGGCAGGCCCTTCGGGCTCCACGCGAAGCCGTACTCGTTCAGGAATCCGGTGCCGCTCACCAGGAACCTCGCTCCACCCTCGATCCGCTCGATCGACGTCAGCGGATAGAGCCCCACCCACTGGTCGGCGTGTTCGGCGGACTCCGGCCCGGATGCGATGGTCTGGGCGAAACGCTCAAGGTTCGCCTCCGAGAGCGCGAACCGAGTGGTGAAGGGCAGATCGAAGTACACCAGTCCGATCACGGCCGCCCCCATGAGCGGCGCGGAAGCCCAGCGGATCCAGTGTCTGCGGAGCCCGGGACGGCCGTCCGAACGCAGGAGGGCCACGACGAACCGGGGAATCCAGACGACGACCGTGCCGAACGCCAGCGTGGAACCCAGCATCGCCAGCGCGAACGGGCCGCCGCCTGGCATGCTCCAGTCGTTCAGGATGATCAGCCCTGCCAGCGCGATGAGGGGAATCAACACCCGTCCAGGGGGACCGACCAAGGCCCGGGTAAGCGCCGGTAACGACGAAAGCGCGGTGACGTTTTCGGGCACGCCCGAGCGTATCGCGGCTTTGATCGCTTGAAAACGTATCTGGGTCTTATTGGGATTTCGCCTCTTTTTCATCTCCCGATTGACACCCTTATGTGGCGTGAACCCCTCCTCGTTTCCGGCCGTCTCCATGTGCATGAGAGGTATCCGGCTGGTAGCCGCGCTCGCGACACTCGCCGCCTGTGGGATGGCCTCAGCAGCGACCGCTCCCGAAACGCGGTACGAAACCGACATGTTCGTACTGGCCAACCAGGAGCACGGGCCCCAGCTCTGCGCGGCGATCGACTTCTCCTTCCCGCCTAAGTGCGGTGGCCCCGATATCGCCGGGTGGGATTGGAACGCGGTCGAGCACTCCGAGAAGGGCGGCGTGCGCTGGGGCGACTACCGCGTGGTCGGCACCTGGGACGGCGAGAAGCTGACGCTCACCGAGCCACCCCGCACAGCCGAGCGCCCCGACTCCCCACCTAACCGATCCAGGTTCGCCTCCCCCTGTCCAGAACCCTCAGGAGGCTGGCGCGCGGTCACCCCCGCCAAGGCGACCGATGAGGCGAGGGAGGCCGCGATCACCCGGGCCAAGAAGCTTCCCGGATACGCGGGCTCCTGGCTGGACCAGAGCTACCTGGATGAGATCGAAGGCTACGACTCCAGGGACTATCGATTCGTGGAGCGATACGCCAACGACCCCAAGAGGCTTGTGCTGAACCTGCGTTTCACCGGCGACGTGACCACCCGCGAGCCCGCGATTCGCGAACTCTGGGGTGGCCCGCTGTGCCTGAGCCAAGCCCAGCACACCAAGAAGGAACTACAGATCTTCCAGCAAAGGGCGTTCAAGGAGATCAAAGGGGTTTTCTCGGGCTGGGTCGACGAACCGAAGGGCCAGGTCGAGATCGGGGTCTGGCTGGCCACGCCGGAACTCCAACACGAGGTTGACGAAAAGTACGGAAAGGGCCTCGTCGTCCTGCACAGCTTTCTCAGGCCCGTGGGCTCATAGCACTACATCAGGCTCTGTCGTTACGCCCGCCCACTCCAGGACTTGACGACTTTCTTACCTACGCAAGCGCGCACCTGGATCTAGCCTTGGACTGGGGGGATAGCAATGAGCATCAATATCGTGCTCGGGCTGATCGTCATGATCACGGTGTTGCTGGCGGTCAGCGGCATCAGGGTCGTCAACCAGGTCGAGCGCGGCGTGGTCTTCCGCTTCGGCAGGGCCCAGCGGGAGGTCCGCCAGCCAGGGCTCACCTTCCTCATTCCGGTCGTGGACCGGATGAGGAAGGTGAACGTACAGATCGTCACGATGCCGGTGCCCACGCAGGAGGGCATCACCCGTGACAACGTCTCCGTCCAGGTCGACGCCGTCGCCTACTTCCGGGTCGAGGAGCCGCTGCGGGCGGCTATCGCGGTGCAGAACTACCTGTTCGCGATCGAGCAGGTGGCGCAGACTTCACTGCGCTCGATCATCGGCAAGAGCGATCTGGATGACCTGCTCTCCAACCGCGAGGAGCTGAACAAGGGCCTGGCTCTGATGATCGACAGCCCCGCGCTGGGCTGGGGCGTCCACATCGACCGCGTGGAGATCAAGGATGTCCATCTTCCCAATCCCATGCAGCGATCCATCGCCCGCCAGGCCGAGGCTGAGCGGGAGCGCAGGGCCCGTGTGATCACCGCGGACGGAGAGTTCCAGGCGGCACGGAAGCTCGCCGACGCCTCGGCCATCATGACCGAGAGCCCCGGCGCGCTTCAGCTGCGCCTGCTGCAGACCGTGGTGGAGGTCGCGGCCGAGAAGACCTCCACGCTGGTCATGCCGCTGCCTGTGGAACTGCTGCGCTTCTTCGAGCGCTCCGCGAGGAACGCCCCGGCCGGGGAGGCCGCTGACCAGGCAGCCAGTCCCTCGGAGCGGCAGTCCGAAGAGCAACCGGCCGTAACGGACTCCGTCACGCCTGAGCTTGCCCCGTCACGGCCTTCCTTCGAACGTTCCGCCACTGAATCGGCCGCGGAGGGTGGCGCTTTGCGTACCACCTAGACCAAGGACTGGGGCGACAAGACTGAAGGGCCGGCCAGATCACCTCGGCGTGAGCCCGGGCGTGCCTTGCCCGCGCACGACGATCGGCTTCGACGGACTTGGCCACCAACGGCACCGCGGCTGGTCGATGCGCTCGGCCCAACGATCGACGAGCGTTGGGGCGGCGCCGTTCGACGGGGAATATGCCGACCGGCTCTTGGTCTACGACGACCGCCATGATCATTACGAACCGCTCAAACCAGCCAGTACGCGGTGCAACCCCCACCGGAACTGGCCGGTTGAGTTGTATGCGGCGATGGTGTCGAGCTCTCTGTAGGTACGGGGAAACTGTTCCGGGTCGATGAGGAGGGCGGCGCGGCGGGCGGCGACTCTGTCCGGTTCCGGGGGTGGGGGAGTGCCGAAGGCTTCGAGGTCGGCGGCTTCCAGGGCGATGGCGCCGAGTACGTAGACCATCACCGTGTAGGTGGCGCGGGCGTCGGGGAGCACGCCCAGGAGGGATTCGCCGACGCGCAGGGCCATCGGGCCGTTGAAGGCGGCGCCGAGGATGGCGGGGACGGCGGCGGGGTGGGCCAGCAGGACCTCGCGCAGGGCCAGGGAGTAGTTCTCGACGCGCTGGTGAGGAGGCAGGGACGGGTCGTCGAGCAGGGACAGGTCGGCTTCGGCGAGGAGCCGGTCGGCCAGGGCGGTCACGATGGCGGAGCGGTCGGGGAAGTAGGTGTAGAGCGCGCCGGGGGTCAGGCCGACCCGGGTGGCCAGGGCGCGCATGGTCAGCGCGCCCTCGTCGATCAGCTCCAGCGCCGCGTCCAGGACGGCGTCCGGGTGGACGGAGCGCCGTGGTCCTCGTGTCACAGGATGACCCTAGCCGCTTCCCAAATAACTCTGAACGATGTTTAATTTAAACACTGTTCAGAGTTGGGAGTCTGCCATGAGATCGATCCTCGTCGCGGGTGTCGTCGCGGCCAACCTGGCCTTCGTCGGCCTGGGCATCACCTTCGGGTACCCCGACGTGCTCGCCGAGCCGCCGGCCGAGATCCTCGCCAGGTTCGCCGCCGACCAGGAGACCGTCACCGCCCTGTTCCTGCTGCTCGCCCTGGGCGCCGGATCGCTCATCCCGGTCGCGGTCCTGCTCGGCCGCCGCCTCCCGGACGGCCCGGCCGCCGCGCTCTCGGTGCCCGTCGGCGTGCTGGCCGGGCTGGTCCAGGTGATCGGCCTGCTCCGCTGGCCGTTCGCGATGCCCGCGCTGGCGCACGCCCCCGACCGGGCCACCGCCGAAACGATCTTCGCTGTGCTCCACGGCTACCTGGGCACCGGCCTCGGCGAAACCCTCGGCTACCTGCTCACCGGCGCCTGGACGATCCTGATCCTGCGCGCCCTGCCGGCCCCGCGCTGGTTCACCGCCCTCGGCGCCCTCTCCGCCGCCGCCATCCTCTCCGGCCTGCTCATCCCTCTCGACGTGCCCGGCACCGACCTGGCCAACTTCCTCGGCTACCTGGCCTGGAGCGCGTGGATGCTCTGCCTTGCCGTACGGGCCGGGAAGCTCACGCCACGGGTGCCGGCTGGAACCGGGTCGCGCAGCTCGCAGCCGACCGCGCCCGGTGAGTCCCGATGAATAGTCCCGCGCGACTCTCTTGGCGACCGGGCTGGGCGGCCGGGTGCGAAGGCCAAACACAATTCATCTCGATTCCATCAATTAGTGACATTCGCCTCTGCTTTATCGGATGATATGGGCCGATCATCCCGCCAACGGAAGAGCGGCACATGTGGCGGAAGCGGAAACCGCAACAGTCTCCGAAAGAGGCCGAAACTCAGCTGCGTTTCGAGCCCATAGATCAGGGCGATATCGGGTCGCGGTTGCCCGCTCTTCGAGCCGATCCCGGCCAGCTCGTTCCCATTCCTGCTCAGCGGGCGGGCGTACACGTCAAGCGACGCGTTCGGGTTGTCGCGGTCGGCGCGATTATCGCTCTGCTGGCCGGAATTACGGTCATAACGAAAACTATCTATGGCTCGCAGCCGGTGCCCTGGAAACGCGGAGCCACCGTATCGCAGAAGATCACCATCGATCTGGGGGCCGCCACTGCTCAGGCGTCGAGAATCGTGGTCGCCGGTGTCGTCTACGACCTGACGAGCGATCCGAAACCGTCGGCCACCGTCCAGGTGAACGAGAACTCCGGCGGAATTGCCGTAATTCTCAACAAAGCCGACAAACCGCTGACGATTGTCCCCGTCGTATCCGCTCCCGGAGTGACGCCGCGCGACCTCGTCGCGGACTGCAAAGCGGCCAGCGTGGGGGAGACGTTGCTGATGCCGTGGACGGCGCAGCCGAACGCGATCACCGTCAGCTTGCTCGATGCCTTGATCAGGAGGCCGTCCGGCGCTCGGGAGCTGACCGAGCACGCGGGCGAACTGTGCCGGCGGATCGCCCGTGAACCGCTCGCCGACGGTTCCACGCCGCCGCCCGGTCAGGCGGAGCTCCGCGCCCATGGGCGGCTCACCTGCTCCTTGGTCGAACAGATTCAGAAGATCTCGAAAGAGATCGACGCCGGCAAGGACCCGGGGTCCTGCTCAACCGCCCCATCCGGTGGCGGGCTTCGAGCCGTACGAGCCGAGACCCGAAAGTCAGCGCCGGACGGCACCTGCGCCGCGCCCACCTGGCGAGTCCCGCCCGCACCCGGCACCACGGCTTCCCCCATCGTCCTCTGCTCGGACGGCGTGACCACCACCGCCGTCAACAACAGCCCTTCGGCCGCGTTCCTCTACGAGGCCGGGAAAAACGCCGATCACGTGCTCGGCGCCGTCCCCGGCCAGGTCGTGCTCGTGCCCAGCCTGGACGCGATCGTCCTGGCCGTGCTCTCCGACATCGCCGGCTACGCCCTGTACGGCGTGAAGGCCGCCGGCTGCGGCATCCTGAGCATCTTCGGCATCTCCTTCGAGCCGTGCGAGCACCGCGACGACCTGCCGTCCAGCCAGATCGCGAAGCTGGCCGAGTTCGCGCGTCCCGGGCAGGCGAGAATCGAGACCAAGGCGGGGTACTACTCCGTCGCCTGGGGCCAGGTCGCCGACGACCCCCAAACCCTGGACATCAGCAAGCCGAGGGCCTACAGCCACACCCTGACGCTCGTGAACCACGCCGTCCTCCCGGCGCTCGGCCTGTTCCTCAACCGAACCCTGATCATGGATCTGTCAACGGCCAACACCGAGAAGAACCAGGAGCTGCTGGACGAGCTGAGTCGGCACCTCTCCCTCCCCAAGGGCGAGCAGGACATCAGCGATCTCGATCTCGTGGTACGCCTCGCGGGCATCGTCCTGACGGATCCGGAACTGCTGGCCCGGCTGATTCTCGTATTCGTGCCGTCGATCGTGGAGAGCGGCATCGAGCTGTCGGCGCGGATCGCGAAGGTGATGGGATATCTCAGCGCGCTGCCGGTGCTGGGCAACCTCGCCAAGATCGCCGAAGCGGTCAATTTCGCCACCAAGTCCATCCAGATCGTGCTGAGCCTCATCCAGCTCCTCCGCGTCGACGACCATCCGGGATACGTCGCCTGGCCCGCGCGCATGGACCGCGCGACCGCGGCCGCGTTGCCCGGCGGAGCATGTGCTCCTCCCCATGGAAACCTCGCGCCCGTAGGAGCGCCGGCGCAGATCGGCTGCCTGTGGCC
>NZ_BLAF01000016.1:0-167092 GCF_009687885.1 Acrocarpospora pleiomorpha | reverse complement strand
GCCTGGTGCTGTGGAGCACCGGCAACGCGCTCGGCGCCACCGCGTACCTCGCCGACGGCCACATCCGGGTCTGGGATCGATCCGCCACACGATTGGCCTCCCCGTCCACCGTGGTGCCCTGGCAGCTGGGTGGCTCGACGAGTGAGCAGATCTTCGTCGGCACCGCGGACTGGGCCGTGCTGATCGGGCCCACCCAGGACGGAAACGTGCGCGCCGCGCGCTACGGAAACGGGCACAACACCGGCAGGGACTTCGTCATCCCGCGCAACAGTATGCTGCGCGACACCAGCTGTGTTTCCAACGGCGGTCGTCGGTTGCTGCTCACGACGCTCATCCACCCCGAAGGCGGGTACGGCTACCGAACCGCGTCCTTCGTCTACTCCTTCGACACCTACAGCCAGACATTCCGGCTGATCGCCTATACCGGGGGAGTCGCCGACGCCCTCCCGTCATTCGCGGGAGACGACTGCGCGGCCGACCGCGTCCCCGAAATGACGCTTCCCAGCGCGTCGGCTCCCGACTCCGCGCAAAGTCAGCACAACCCGGCAGAGGCAGCGCGCGCGGTCGAAATGCTGCTGGACGCGGCGCTTGACGACGATCTACTCCAAGGTTCCGCGTTCCTCGGCGGGCTGGCCCCCGCCCCCGATTCGACCACCTACGCCTACGACGTCTGGGAATACCTCCGGCAAGCACCGAACAGCCTGCCCGCCTTGGCCGCCGCCACGGCGAACTGCGCGCCCGGCGTTCCCCGGACGTACCCGGCCGTGAAATGCACGCTTACCGCCGGCCCGGAAGTATGGACATTCCTCGTCACATCGACTGGGGACAACTACGTCGTCGCCGCGGCCAAGAGGCGGTGATCCGCTCGGGAGGAGTTGGCGCTTCTTGGCCGGGCCGCGGCCTGATGTGTTGCGTCGTCAACCGGGCTGTCGATCATGCTGATCGGTGACGTCGTCGGCGGGATCATCGGCCCAGGACAGGACGACGAACGGCTGCGACGAGGACGGGTGGTGAACCCGGTCGGCGGTCACCCGATATCGGGCGTCCGGCAGCGTCTCATGGTCGATACGGAGAACGCCGACATCCTGGTCGATGCGGACGAGCAGGCCATGGCAGGGCCCGCCGATGCAGATCGCGTTCGGACGAGGCGTCATCAGGATGGATGCCTCCCAGGAACCATGATCCAGCGTCCTCCGAGCCGCTAGTCATGATGAGACTACTAGTCGCTCCGCGGCACCCTACTCTTGGGTCGTGGACTCACCCGCCCTCTCACTCACCGAGTGGGTCGTGCTCGCGCTCCTCGCCGAAGGCCCCGCCCACGGCTTCGCCCTCGCCCGGCTCACCACCGCCTCCGGTCCCATCGGGACGATCTGGCAGGTGCCGCGGCCCCTGGTCTACCGGGCCCTCGACCGGCTCACGGACCTCGGCCTCGCCGAACCGGTCGGCACCGAGCCGGGACACGCCGGGCCACAGCGCCGTGTGCTGAGCGTGACGGCCGCCGGCCGGTCCGCCGCCGCCGACTGGCTCGTCCGCCCGGTCGACCACATCCGCGACGTCCGCACCGAGTTCCTCCTCAAGCTCGCGCTGATCGACCGCACCGGCGGCGACCCGCAGCCGCTGGTCGACGCGCAGGCGGACCGGATCCGGCCCATCGTCGCCGCCCTGCGACAACGCTGCGACACCGCCCATGGCCTGGAGCAGGCCGTCGCCTCGTGGCGCTATGAGACCGCTGTCGCGGCCCTGCGCCTGATGGAGTCCGTCAGCCGGTGATCGCCCTTGCGAGGGGATCTGCACGCACCGGCGGGCTCGTGGGCGCGGCTTCGCGGGAGAGGCGCACCCTTTACGGAATGCGAGGGTTATGGCTGTTCGGCGCTGGCATTTGCTAGCTTATTTTAGTCTTTCATTGGTTATTGCGAGTAAAGAGCTGGCAAGGCGGGCATTCTCCTTTGCGGTCGATGAGGAGGCCGCCAATGCTGGCTGGGGCAGTGCTTCTGGACGGGGACGTGCGGATGCGTGGTTCGATCAGCGTCGCTGATCTTCGGTCGCTGCCGCAGCATGACGTGGAAGTCTCGTTCGTGTGCCGTACCTCGGGGATACGCCGGCATCGGTTCACGGGGCCGCTGCTGGTGGAGGTGCTCCAGGCGGCCGAGCCCGATTTCGATCCGGCGGAGCGTAAGGACCGGCTTCGGTTCCTGGTCTCGGTCCTGGGCCGGGACGGGCACCACGCCGTGTTGTCGTGGGGTGAGATAGATCCGGAGTTCGCGGGGGTGGAGGCCGTGCTCGGCACCACGATGGACGGTGCCGTCCTGGGCGAGCGGGGGCCGCACCTGGCGGTGCCCGGCGACCGGTGCGGCGGCCGGCAGATCAGCGGCATCACCGAGATCCGCATCTGCTCCGACGACATGCTGTGGACCCGCGGCCAACGGGTCTAGCTCGTACGGCGGTGCATGGGAACGTTTGCCGGTGCTTCATCAAATACCCATACAACCAGTAGGTAAACTCGCTTAATCTGAAGTGGTGTCGCGCAGTCATGTCATCGTGGTCGTGGGCGGCGGCGCCAGCGGCACGCTGGCCGCCGTGCACTTGCTGCACTGCGCGCGGGCGCGAGGCGTCCCTCTGCACGTGGTGCTGATCGACCGGGATGGGCGGCATGGGCTCGGGCAGGCGTACTCCACCCCCGACCCGCACCACCTCCTGAACACCCGCGCGGAGAGAATGAGCGCGTTAGAACATGATCCCCACCACTTTGTGAAGTGGACGCGGTCGCAAGGGCTGAACCCGGCCGGAGCCGCCGCCGGGCGACTCCGTGTGCTCCGCGGTCACGTAGACGGGGCGACGCCTGACTCAGCGGGGCTAACCCTCAGCGTCAGCACAGCCGGCAGCTCTCACGATCTCCGAGTCGCCTGGCTGGTCAACGCCACAGGCCCGGCCTTCACCGTTCCCGGCGAGGGACTGCTCTCCCGCCTCCTGGCCGACGGCCTGGCCCGCCCCGGCCCGCTGGGCCTCGGCCTGGACGCCGACGGACGCGGACGGGTGCTCGACGCCGCCGGGCGTCCGGACGAGCGGATCGTCACGCTCGGACCGACGCTTCGCGGAAAACTGTACGAGACCACCGCGATTCCGGAGATCCGCGCCCAGGCGGCAACCTTGGCGGCGTACCTGATCGAGAGAATCGAACGCCATTGAATAGCCTGTGGACGACGGCCTCGCCGACCTCATGCTTTCTGTCCGGGGCGGACTGCGCTTCCGCGCTGAATGGCTTTCCGGCCGGCCGCGAAACGCGCCGGGTCGTTAACGCATTGGACGGCCACGAGCGTGGCCTCTCGGTGGAACACGATTGAGAAACTCCCAGACGACGGATCTCCCTGAACATCCGCAGTCGCCCCTGGAGGGGGCATACCGGCCATCTGCAGCCGAATATCC
Source organism: Acrocarpospora pleiomorpha (assembly GCF_009687885.1). GTDB lineage: Bacteria > Actinomycetota > Actinomycetes > Streptosporangiales > Streptosporangiaceae > Acrocarpospora > Acrocarpospora pleiomorpha. The sequence goes on along the minus strand of NZ_BLAF01000016.1, from coordinate 163,669 downwards.
CCGATAACTGACCAGAACCACGGCACGGACGGCGTTGGAGGCTCCACTCCGGCAAGGGTCGCTGCTCCGATTCGAGCCTGCGTGACGGCGTTGTTGACCGACTCCAGGCGAATCCCCAAGGGATTGAAGAGCGAACGTTCGGGCTGCGTACAGTCGCCCGCGGCAACCGTGCGATTGTCGCTGGCGAGATTCCGGCCGTCGACCACGATGCCAGGATCGCAGGCGAGGCCCAGCGACTCGGCGATCTCGGTCCGGGGAGTCGCGCCGATCCCGGCGATGACGAGATCAGCCGACACGGTGGTCCCATCGCCGAGCAGCACCTCGGTGGCCCCGCTGGGAGAGTCGAGCACGGCAACCGGCTGTACACCGCACCGCAGGTCGACATCGCGGTTGAGCAACGCTCCCTCGACGTGCCGAGAGATGCGCTGGTCGACGGCGCGGGCCAGGACCGTCGTCGCCACCTCGAGAACGGTCACACTCTTACCCAGCGCCGTCATCGCCGCGGCCAGCTCGAGCCCAATGAACCCGCCACCGATGATGGCGATTCGCCGGACCCGATGGGATCTCGCGGCGTTCCTGAGCCGGCGCGCGTGCGCCAGATCTCGGAGATAGCGGACGGACGGGCTGCCGGCGCCGGGCAGGTCGAGCACCCGGCTGGAGGCGCCTGTCGCGAGCGCGAGATGGGTGAAGGCCCATGCCCTTCCCGTCGAGTCCCGCGCCTCGCCGCCGCCTGCGTCCCTTCGGACCGAAACGATGTGATGGCCGTCCAGCAATGTGATCCCGCGGCTCTTCAGGAACTCTTTCGATCGAAGAACCGTGGGTGCCGCGGACTCGGCGAGCAGGAATTCCTTGGACAGCGGAGGCCGCTGGTAGGGAAGTCCCTTCTCGGCACCGGCCAGCAGGACGGATCCTTCGAAGCCGAACGCACGAAGGCTTTCGGCGAGATGGAGACCAGCCTGACCCGCCCCGATCACCAGGGCCTGTCGAGCGCTCATTGCGCGGGTGGCACTTCGATCTCGACCCCGTCTCGCGGGGGTTCGATGAACAGTTGGCAGCCGAGGCGGGACGAATGGACGTAGATCACCCTTGGGATGACAACTCCTCAATGTCAGTGGCGGTCCAACCGGCCGTCACGGGCGGGTGGTCCGCACAGTACATCCGCCAGACAGAGCTTTGCAAACGATTGAATCGTGTGCCAGCATGGCATTGCCTCGGGCGTCAAGACACCTGAATCGAGGACATTGATGCATGATTCGGACATGGTGGCCTCGGAGTCTGGCACCATACCTTCGAGCTTCGCGGCTGCTCTCGAAGAGGCTCCAGACCGCACGGCGATCCACTATTTCGGGCGGGACGTGAGTCTGCGATCTCTGGACCGGTGGGCCGACGCGATCGCGTCGGGCCTCCAGGACGGTGGGGTGCGGAAGGACGACCGCGTAGCGATCATGCTGCAGAACGTCCCCGAGTACGTCGCCTCGGTGATCGCGACCTGGAAGCTCGGCGCCGTCGTAGTGCCGTTGAACCCGATGTACACCGCCCGCGAGCTCGCCGTTGTCATCGACGACTGCGGGGCTCGCGTACTGATCTGCCATCCGTCCACCGCCGACGCCGGGCTCAGCCGGCTCGCTCTGGACCTCATCGTCGTGACGGAAGGATGGGGACTGGCCCAGCGGCGTGAGCCGCGGCTGAGCCTGCCGGGCCCGGTCAGCGAGCCGTACGCCGGTCGCGCGCGATTGGTCGGTCTCGATGAGTTGACGGCCACCGTGGACGCGCGCGTGCACGAGTTTCGCGTTCGCCCCGGTGACCTGGCCATTCTGCCGTACACGTCGGGAACGACCGGTCCGCCGAAGGGTGCGCGGGTCACTCACGCCGGCGCGTTCCACCAGGCGTGCCTCTTCCGGGACTGGTTCGACCTGGGTGAGTCGGACTCCGTGCTGGCGGTCTCGCCTCTCGGCCACATCACGGGACTCATCGCGCACGTGGGCGTTTGTCTCGTTACCCCCATGCCCCTGGTGCTCGGTTACCGGTTCCACCCGGAGGTGATGGCGGAACTCTGCGAGAACCAGTCATGCACCTTCACGGTCGGAGCCATCACCATCTTCACGTCGTTCCTCAGGACGCCGGCCGTGCGTCCGGAGAGTCTCCGTTCGCTGCGCCATGTGGTGTCTGGCGGGGCGCCGGTGCCCAGGGCGGTGGTCGAGTCCTTCCGCGAGCGTTTCGGCATCTCCATCACACCTACCTACGGGCTGACCGAGACCACGTCCTCGAGTCATCTGGTGCCGGCGGGGGTCGGCCCGGCCGTGGACCCCGGCTCCGGGACACTCAGCGTCGGCGTTCCCGTGACCGGGGTTTCCGCCAGGGTCGTGGACAAGGCCGGGCTGGCTCTCGGCCCGGGCGAGCCGGGAGAGATCGAGCTCTCCGGACCGGGCGTCGTGGACGGCTACTGGGCGAAGCCGGTCGAGTCGGCCGCAGCGATCCGTGCGGGTTGGCTGCGGACCGGCGATGGGGGATTCATCGACGAGAACGGGTGGCTCTTCGTCGTCGACCGGTTGAAGGACATGATCATCGCGTCGGGGTTCAAGGTGTGGCCGCGCGAGGTGGAGGACGTGCTCTACGAGCACCCGGCGGTGCATGAGTGCGCCGTGATCGGCGTTCCGGACCCGTACCGCGGCGAGACGGTGGCGGCCTTCGTGAGCCTTAAGCCGGGCGTGCCGGCCGCACCTGAAGAGCTTGTCGAGCACTGCCGCGCCCGAATGGCCGCGTACAAATACCCGCGAGTGATCCAGCTGCTGGACGACCTGCCCAAGACCACGTCCGGAAAGGTTCTGCGGCGTGAGCTGCGAGCTTTGGCGGAGGGGCACGGGCCAGGCATTGCGACACATCACTAGGAGAGACATGACACGCGAGGACATCGAGTTCGACAGTTGCGGTGAGACGATCCGCGGCTGGTTCTATCCCGCATCGGGCGCAGAAGGCCCCGCGCCGACGGTCATCTTGGCTGGTGGCTGGTGCTACGTGCGGGAACTCGTCATGCCGTACTACGCCGAGCGTTTCGCGGCCGCAGGCATCAACGCCCTCGTCTTCGACTACCGGAACCTTGGCGTCTCCGACGGCGGCAACCGCCAGCACCTCGACCCTTGGGCGCAGATCCGCGACTATCAGAGCGCCTTGAGCTACGTGGAGACTCGCGCCGACGTGGACAATGACCGTCTCGGTGTCTGGGGCATCTCGTACTCAGGCGGTCACGTTCTGATCCTGGCTGCCATCGATCCCCGGATCAAGGTGATCGTCAGCCAGATTCCGGTGATCGACGGCTACCGCAACATGCGGCGGGTCCACGGCACGGTCGGCTTCCGCAAGCTGCTCAGCCTGGTGGAGGAGGATCGGCGGCTGCGCGCCGGCTCGTCCGGCAAGCAGCTTTACCTAGCGCACGCCTCCGCGGTGCCGCACGAGGAGATATCCGCCTGGCCGTTCCCCGAGACCTACGAGACCTTCGCCGCGCTCAAGGCCAGTGAGGCGCCCGGGTACGAGAACCGCAGCACGGTCGAGTCCGTGGCGCTGCTCATGGAATACCACGTCGGCCCGTTCCTCGGCCGCCTTCTGCAGACCCCCGTCCTCATGATCGCGGCGGAGGGGGACGACCTGACGCTTTGGGATCTTGAGATCGATGCCTTCAACGAGATCCCGTCGCCCGCCAAGCGCCTGGAGATCTTGCCGCACACGACGCACATGACGCTCTACAGCGACCGCGGCAAGCTCGAGGTGGCCGCCGGTCACGCGACCGAGTGGTTCGTGACGCAACTCGCCGCCGGAAAATGAGCGCAATCGTGACGGGCGAGGCGGAGACGCGGACGGACGCGGTCGCCCGGTTCCGGACGATGGTCAGGATCCGGGTGTTCGAGGACCATGCGGCCCGTCTCTATCGCGATGGGCAGATCCCTGGTTTCGTGCACCTGTCCACGGGCCAGGAAGCCGTCGCGGTCGGAGTCTGCCATGCGCTGCGGCGCCGGGACGTGATCACGTCCACCCACCGTGGTCACGGTCACGCGATCGCCAAGGGCGCCGACATCGAAGCGATGTTCGCGGAGCTGATGGGACGAGCCACCGGCACCTGCGGCGGAATGGGTGGCTCCATGCACATCGCCGACCCCCGGCTCGGCATCTTCGGGGCCAACGGGATCGTCGGCGCGGGCATCCCCATCGCCGGCGGCGCAGCGCTCGCCATGAAGCTGAAGCGTGAACGGCGGGTGGCGGTGGCCTTCTTCGGCGACGGAGCCGTGGCCACCGGTGCCTTCCACGAGGCGACCAACCTCGCGGCCTGCTTGTCGGTTCCCCTGCTGCTCGTCTGCGAGGACAACGGCTACTCCGAGTTCTCGCCGACCGGCGCCCAGCATCCGGTGCCGGTGGCGGAACGGGCCCGGGCATACGACATGCCCGCCCAGGTCGTGGACGGCAACGACGTGGACGCCGTCCACGACGCCGCCATGCGGATGGTGAGCGTCGTACGGTCCACCTCCCGTCCGGCCCTCCTGGTCGCCCGTACGCTCCGCCGGCGAGGACACTACGAGGGCGACCCGCAGCGGTACCGATCCGAGGCTTTCGACGCCTCCTTCAGGGATCCGCTCGAGCAGGCGCGAGAAGCCCTCGTCGAAGGGGGCGTGCCGGCCGCGGATGTGGATCGGTGGGAGCAGGAGGAGCGCACGTTCGTCGACGCCGGCCTCGCCCGCGCCTCGGCGGCTCCCTGGCCGGAGCCGGACCGGATGGTGTCGCCGCTGGCGGCCACCTACCCGGAGCGGGACTCGCCCGTCTTCGCGGCGCCGGAGCGCGGACCGCGCACCCGGGTGAGCCGCCTCCTGAAGAAGGCGATGGCGGATGCGCTCGATGACGACCCGGGCGTCTTCCTCGCCGGCATCGACGTCGGTCTGGGAGGCAACGTGTTCGGCCTCACCCGTGACCTCGCGGCGAAATTCCCGGATCGTGTGATCGACACTCCAATCTCGGAGTCGGCCATCATCGGTGCCGCCGTCGGAGCTGCTCTGGACGGAATGTCCCCTGTTGTCGAGCTCATGTATCTCGACTTCCTGGGTGTGTGTCTGGACCAGTTGCTGAACCAGGCGGCGAAGCTGCGCTTCATGACGGGAGGCGCCGCTCGCGTCGGACTCACGGTGCGGACGCAGTACGGCGTGGGCCGCTCGTCGGCCGCCCAGCACTCGCAGAGCCTCGAGGCGCTTCTCGCCCACATCCCTGGTCTCGTCGTCGTGATGCCCTCCTCTCCCGAGGACCACTACGGCTTGCTGCGGTCCGCCATCGCGTCTCCTGACCCGGTGGTGTTCATCGAGAATCGCTTGCTGTACGAGAAGGAGGCGTTCGAGCCTCAGTCCGATTTCCGCGTGCCACTCGGGAAGGCGCGAATCGCCCGCCAGGGCGACGACGTCACGGTGGTGAGCGCGTCGCAGGGCGTCTGGACGGCTCTGCAGGCAGCCGAGCGGGCCGGCGACCACGACATCTCCGTCGAGGTCGTCGATTTGCGGACCATCAGCCCGTGGGACCGGGAGACCGTGCTCGCCTCTCTCGCCAAGACCTCCCGCATCATCGTGTACAGCGAAGCGGTCCGCGAGTTCGGTATCTCCGCGGAGATCCTCGCCGAGGCCGCCGAGTCCGGCTTCTGGAGCCTGGACGCGCCGCCGCGCCGCCTGGCCGGGCGTTTCAGCCCCGTTCCCTACTCGCCACCGCTGGAGCGGGCCTGGCTCCCGTCGGCCGACGGCCTGCTCGATGAGATTCTTCACATATGCCGCGACAAGTGATATTTCGGTACGTCATCACACGATTGGGATGAGCATGTGAATACTGCATTGGAATCACTCGACCTCCTCGCACCCGAGGCGATCGCGGACCCCTACTCGTTCCTCGCCGAGACCCGACGCAGACCAGGTCTGACCTGGAGCTCCCGGCACAAGGCATGGGTGGCGACCCGGCACGGTGACGTGACCGCGCTCCTCCGCGATCCCAGGCTCACGGCGAATCGGGTGGGGACCTACCTGCGCAAGCACGGTGAAAGTCCCGGCGCCCAGGCAGCCGCGACCTTCTATCGCGTCGCCCAGGAATGGATGAGCCTCAAGGAGGGCGCCGACCACAGCCGCCTGCGGTCGCTGGTGCAGCGAGCGTTCAGCCCGCGTGTGGTCAAGGACATGGCGAGCCTGGTCGTGGAGCTGTCCGACGAGTTCGTCGACACCTTCCCAGTCGGCGAGCCCTTCGACCTGCTGGAGCGCTTCGCCTTCCCGCTGCCCGCCACGGTCATCGCGGGAATGCTCGGCGTTCCCGTCGAGGACCGTGATCGGTTCAAACAATGGTCCCAGGGACTTTCAGCCCTGGTGTTCGCGGCCAGCGACGTAGCCGACCGGCATGAGTCGGCCGCCCGGGCGACCGACGAACTGTCGGCATATATCGCCGACCTGATCGCCGAGCGGGAGGTCAGCCCACGCGACGACCTGATCTCGCATCTCATCGAAGCGGGCAGCAAGCAGGACAAGCTCACGCATCTGGAGATTGTGGCCCACGCCATCCTGCTCCTGTTCGCCGGCCATGAGACGACGACCAACCTCATCTGCAATTCGGTCGTGGCCCTGCTCGCCAACCCCTCGGCCGCCGACGCGCTGAGGTCTGGCGACGTGGACGCCGGCATGGCCGTCGAAGAGCTGCTGCGCTACGACAGCCCGGCGAAGACCGTCATTCGCGTCGCGCTGGAGGATGTGGAGGTCGCTGGAACGCGGGTGCCGGAGGGGGACCGCATCCTCCTGATCCAGTCCGCGGCCAACCGTGATCCCGGGGTCTTCGCCGACCCCGACGTGCTCGACCTCACCCGCGCGAACGCGGGTGCCCACACGTCCTTCGGGTCTGGTCCGCACTACTGCCTGGGCGCCCCGCTGGCGCGTCTCGAGGCCCGGCTGGCGCTGCCCATCCTGCTGAGACGTACGGAGGGTCTGGCGCTCGCCGGTGACCTGAGCTGGCAGCCGAATCTGCTGACACGCGGCCTCGAACGACTCGACGTCACGATCTCCGGCCTGAAATCGAAGGGGCTCTCGGATGGGTGATGTGGTTCGACCGGTCGTCGACCGCGACGTCTGCGTGGGGGCGGCCAACTGCGTTCGCCTTGCCCCCGACGTGTTCTCCCTGGTCGACGGACAGGGGTACGCAGACCCTGAGGGATCGCCGGACGTGGCGCTGATGAGCCAGGCCATCGACGAATGCCCGGTCTCGGCAATCGAATGCTAGCGGCCTGAAGGGTCAGCGGGACCGGGGGCGTGCGGTGGACTCGCGGACCACGAGTTGCGGAGGGAAGACGAAAGGCTTCTTCGGCGCCGTGCCCCCCTGGATGAGCGATACGGCGAGGACGCCTGCCTGGGTGCCGACGTCCTGCGCCGGGTACCGCACGGTCGTGAGCGGTAGCGAGAAGTCCCGGGCCATGGTGGTGTCGTTGTAGCCGACAACCGACAAATCGTGCGGGACGCGGAGGCCCGCGACCCTGGCCGCCTCGACCAGGCCGAGGGCCATCGAGTCGTTGTGGGCGAAGACCGCGGTGGGGAGTTGGTCGCGCGGTCCGGAGAAGAGCTGCTCACCCAGCCGGCGACCCTCGGCCGCCGTGGCGTGGGCGGCGAAGAGCGTCGGAGCCGACATGACCCCCCGCAGGCCGGCCGCGGTCTCGAAGCCCCTCGCCCGGTTGCGGAAGGTGGCCGCCTCGGGGGGACCCATCAACTGGATCAGCCGGGTGTGCCCGAGGTCGGCGAGGTGGTCGGCGACGAGGGCCGCCCCGCGGACATCGTCACAGCACACCGTGGGGAGCTTGACCGAATCGAGCGTACGGATCGCGAGGACTGTCGGTATCGTCCGAGCGAGACTCGCCATGAGCTCCGCGTCGGCTTCGGTCGCCGCCAGGGAGATGATGGCCTCGACGCGTCGTGCCCGGCACCTTTCGAGGGTCCTCCGGCTGCGCTCCGGTGAGTCCGCGGACTCGGCGATGAGAGCCGTCAGGTCGTTGCGTTCCAGCACGTCGCCGACCGCGCGGAGAACATTGACGATCGCCTCGTTGGCCAGGTCGGGAACGAGGATTCCGACGGTCGAAGAACGCCGGCGGCGCGTGCTGGCGGCCGCCGGGTCGGGCGTGTAGCCGACCTCCTCGGCCGCGCGAATGACACGCAGGCGGGTCGCTTCGGCCACGAGGTGCGACTTGTCGGGGTCCAAAGCCCTCGAGACGGTCGCGGGGTTCAGACCGAGCGACTCAGCCAAGTGCTTCATTGTGAACTGGGCCATCTACTGCGCTTCTCCCGACTCGCTCAGGGACCGTCCCGGAGGCTCTGGGCCGCTTCCGGCCACTGAGTATCACTCTACCAATCAATCAATGCAATCGATTGACATCTCCGGTTTCGTCGCCGTACGGTTCTCGACACTCGGTGGAGCAGACCCACGCAGCACTCCGGAAGGACCCTTCACATGACCATCAATCGACACTCTCGGGGTCTCGACAGGCGACACTTTCTGCAGCTGAGCGGCTTGGTCGTCGGCGGGTCCGCGGTTCTCGCGGCCTGCGGCGACGGTGGCTCCGGTAGCGCGGTGACCGCAGATACCTCGTCCAAGCTCGGAGAATTTCTCCGCATCGACGAGTACGCGGGCAAGGGGACGCAGCTCGACCTCGGCGTCGTGCTGCCGTCTTCCGGCTCTGGTTCGGCCTACGCGTCGGAGATGAAGAACGGCGTCGAACTCGCCGTGGCACAGTTGACCGGTGCCGGCGCCCTGGAGTGGCGTCCCCAGTACAAGGACAACAAGAGTGGCGATCCCCAGGCCGGCATAGACGCGACCAAGGATCTAGGTCTGACGGGCACGCCCGCGATGCTCTGTTCCTACATCGCCGACCTCGGAGCACAGGTGCCAGGGATCGCGCAGTATCAGATGCTGACGCTCGACGGGGCCGGGGGGACGGGAACCTTCGCGCAGTCCAAGCTGTACTTCTACGGCGCTCGCATCATCATCCCCAATGATATCTATCCGGGCGCCTTCCAGTGGTTCAAGCAGGCGCACCCGCAGGTCAAGAGCATCGGTCACCTGACGTGGGACCTCGGCCCGTCCACGACGGAGCTGCTGGACTCCTCGCGCGAGGCGATCACGTCCGCGGGCTTCAGCGCCGCGGCGCATGTGTCGTCGGCGCCGACGAACAGCGACTACAGCGCCCAGATACGCGAGATCGAGTCGTCCGGGGCGAACGCGGTCGTCGTCTCGGTCCTGGACGACGTCAGCATCGCCGCGTTCCTGAAGCAGTACGCGGTGACGGGCCGCAAGGACGTCATCTTCGTCAGCACGACGAACTTCACGCCGAAGACCTACCAGACGGTGGCCGGCTCGGACGCGTTGACGAACTACCACTTCTGCTACGACTACTTCGACGGGACGACGGCGACCAGCGATTTCGGCGCCTACTTCACCCAGGCGTACAAGGACGCGTACAAGACGGACCCGACGAGCCTGTCCGCGAACTTCTACGAGGACACCCTGGTGCTGTGGGAATGCGTGCGCCGGGTCAACGAGAAGGGGGGCGACCCGGGCAAGGGGTCGGAACTTCTGGCCGCGTTCGAGGCGAACCCCGTCTTCCCCAGCGTCTACGGGGGGAGCGGCGCCGAATCGGGCGTGATCTCCTTCGACAAGTCCACACACTCCGTCAGCAAGCGTCCGTCCGGCATCTACACGCAGAAGGACGGCAAGGTGGTCGCCGTGGCCACGTTCGACGTATCGGGTTCCGACTTCCAGCTCGCCGGCTGACATCATGCGCGACACCGTCGGCGCCTTGATCGAGGGGTCCGCCTCTGGCCTCGGCTATGCGCTCTTGGGTGCCTCGTTGATCCTCATCGTCGGCACGACCGGCCGATTCCACTTCGCCATCGGAGTCAACTATCTCCTGGGCGCGTACGCGGCGGTGGCGGCGTCACTGGTCCTGCCGTGGCCGATGGCCGTCGCCACCGGTGTCGTCGTCGGAGGCGTGAGCGGGGCGCTCATCGAGGCGGGCCTGTACGACCGGGTGGAACGTTCCGCCCCAGCGAGCGCGCTGCTTAACATCTTTGTCGTCGCGTTCGCGCTCATGTCCATCGCTGAGGGCGCGTTGCGCCTCCTGCTTTCCAGCGGTGGCGGTGTCCGCAAGGTGAGCGGGTTCAGCGACCAGCAGATCGCACTCCTCGGCGTGACCATGACGAAGCTCAACCTCTGGCAGGTCGCCTACGTCCTCCTCGCGCTCCTGGCGATCCAGCTCCTTCTCGTGACCACGAGTGCGGGCCTGCGGGTCCGCGGTGTCCGCTCGAACCGGGAATTGGCCGCGGTCCACGGGGTGAACCCACGGCACGTGAACGTGCTCGTCTTCGCGCTCGGGTGCGCCGCCGTCGGCGGCCTCGGCGTCTTCGCCGCGCTCCGCACGTCCGCGACGCCGGACATGGGTCTCACTCCGGCCTTCTACGGCTTCGTGATCGCCTTCGTCACCGGGCTCGGGCGTCCCTTCTACCACGCACTCGTCCCGGGGCTCGCGGTCGGAGTCATCGAGCGAATGCTGCTCAACCTCATGAGCCCGGCCCAGACCCAGGTCGCGATCTTCGGGGTGCTGTTCCTGCTTCTGGTCGTCAGAGCGGCGCTGGCCAACCGTTGGTTCGTCGCCCGCGCGACGAGGCGCCGCCCGGCTGTCGGACTAGGAGGAACCGGATGAACTCCCAGATCCAGATAGACGTGGTCAACGCCTGCCTCCTGGCGGGCGTGCTCGCCCTGTCGATCAACCTCCTGCTCGGCTACACCCGCCACATCTCAGTGGCGCACGCCGCGTTCGCCGGGGTGGGTTCGTACGCGGCCACGTGGATCTCCATCCACCAAGGGCTTCCCTTCCTGACGTGTGTCGCGATCGGCACGGGCCTGGCGCTCGTCTCCGGTCTCCTGGTCGGACTCCCGTCCCTCGGGCTCGCGGACGAGTTCCTCATCCTGCTCACGCTCTGTACCGGAGCCCTGTTCACCGGGGTCGTGACGAGTGCCCCCGACCTTGGTGGCGCGTACGGTCTCCTCGGCATCGAGCAGGTGACCGTGGCCGGTAGCACCCTCCTGCGGCCGTCCGACTGGCTGCCCTACCTGATCCTGGCGTTCGGGTGCGTGCTCGCGGTCTGCTGGTATCTCACGCGATCACCCTATGGACGCCGGCTGCGGGCCGTGGGGGACGAGCCTACGGCGGCCAGTGCCCTGGGCATGCCAGTCCAGCTCCTCCGGCTGCAGGTATTCGCGCTGGCGGCCGGCCTGGCCGGGTTCGCCGGAGCGATCAGCGCCTACTACAACCAGGTGACCTCGCCCGCGATGTGGAGCTTCAACCAGACGCTCCTGATCATCATCATGGTCATCGTCGGCGGATCGGGAACGCTGGCCGGCCCGTGCTTGGGGGCCGTCGTGATAACCGTCCTGCCACGCGCGCTTCAGTTCGCCGGCATGCCTCCGGACCGGGCCGGCATCTACAGCCAGATCATCTTCGCTGTCCTGCTCATCGGGATGATCCTGGTGCGTCCGGGCGGACTGATCGGCCGCAGACCTGGGTCTCGCATCGTGTCGAACGTTTTCGCCGCCGCGGGCACCGGTTCGGGGCTGAGCCGCTCGGCCCCTCGCGCCCGTGCCCTGGAGGTACGAGCCGAGGGCCTCACCAAACATTTCGGCGGGGTGGCCGCACTCGACGGAGTCACGATCGTGTTGCCCCGGCAACAGATCTCAGCGCTCGTCGGCCCCAACGGCGCGGGGAAGACGACGCTGTTCAACGCGCTGACCGGCTTTCTTCCGGTGGAAGGCGGCCGGGTGTTCATCGGTGATACGGACGTGACCATGAAGTCGCCGGCGTACCGCGCGCGTCTGGGGCTCGTCCGCTCCTTCCAGGACGTGCGGTCGTTCGCGACGATGTCGCCACTTGACAGCGTGACGGTGGCCGTTCCCGCCCGCCGGGGCTCTGATCTGACCAGCGGCCTGCTGCGCCCGCGAGCCACCCGGCGAGGGGAGAGGTCGTCCCGGGAGGCCGCGCGTTACTGGCTCGAGTACGTCGGCGTCGACGCCGACGATCTTCGCCCCACCGGGGACCTGTCGTTCGCGGAGCAGAAGCTGGTCGCCCTGGCTCGCACGCTCGCGTCTGGAGCGGAGGTGCTGCTGCTGGACGAACCGCTCAGCGGAGTCGACGGGAGATGGGTGGAAACGATCATGGATCTGCTTGAGCGGCTTCGGGAAGACGGCCACACCATCTGCATCGTCGAGCACAGCCTCCACGTGGTGAGCCGGCTGGCCACGCAGGTCTTCTTCATGGAGGCGGGAGCGCTGACCGCTACCGGCACGGTCGAGGAACTGCTCGGCCGGCCGGAGTTCGTCGACAGTTACTTCGGGGCGGCATCATGACGGGCCCACCCCTGTCCTGTGACCAGCTCTGCGCCGGGTACGGACGCAAGCGAGTCCTGCACGAGGTGACGATCAGGGCCCTGGGCGGCCGGGTTCTCGCCGTCCTGGGGCACAACGGCGCCGGCAAGACGACCCTTCTCAAGACCATGGCCGGTCTCATGAAGCCGCAGGCGGGCCAGGTCACCTGCGCGGCGGGGTCCACCACCGCGGCTCTCCGGTCGGGCTTCACGACGTTCGTACCGTCCGAGCGGTTCGTCTACCCCGACTTGACCGTCGAGGAGAACCTTCTGCTCGCCACGCCGGCTCGGTCACGGAGAGACGCGCCGGACCGGATGGCGCGAGCATTCGACTACTACCCGGTGCTCGCGCACCGGCGCCACACCAGGGCTGGTCTCTTCAGCGGTGGCCAGCAGCGAATGCTCAGCATCGGAATGGCACTCATGCGCGCGCCCTCGGTGCTGCTCCTCGACGAGCCGTCACTCGGCTTGGCGCCGGCCGTTCAGGACCACCTCTTCGCCTCCGTCCGCCGGCTCGCGAGCCAAGAATCCCTGGCAGTGGTCCTCGTCGAGCAGAACGTGACAAAAGCGCTCGGCGTCGCTGACGAGGTGATCGTGCTCCGTGCCGGACGGACGGTGCACAGCGGCGCGGCCCACGAACTCAGCGGACTCGACCGCACCCAGTGGTGGGAACTGTTTTAGCCGCTGCGGAATGCAATCGATTGACATGCCAAGAGGCCGGAACCTAGGCTCCTCAACCAGAGGGTCGGGAAAGGCGAAAGCGAGAGATTCTCAGTGCCAGATCAACGCATTGCCATCGTCGGGGTGGGCCAGACCACCATTTGGCCCAGAGGCCAGTCAGCGCCCTTGACCGAGATCGACCTCACGTGCCAGGCGCTGATGTCGGCCTGCGACGACGCGGGAATCGCCGTCACCGATGTGGACGGCTTCGCGTTCTACCGCGGCGGGGTTGACGCCGGTCTGCTGGCCCAGACCCTCGGCATCCGCGAGATCACGTTCTGCGCGTCCCTGTCCGGTGCCGGTGGGGGGTCGGCCGGCTCATTGGGACTCGCCGTCGCGGCGATCCAGTCGGGGATGGCCACGGTCGTGGCCTGCCCGATGGCGTTCCAGCAGATCGGCACGCGGTTCGGCGCCGCCTACGCGCGTGACGGCGTCGGGGGCGGCCCCCTGTACAACCACGCGTCGCCCGAGGACGACTACCTCAGACCCGCCGACCTCGTGGCGCCGGCCCAGATGTTCGGGCTGATCGCTCAGCGCCACATGCACAAGTACGGGACGACGAGGGAGGCGTTCGCGGAGGTCGCGATCACCTTCCGTGACAACGCGCGCAAGACGCCGGGCTCGTTGATGACGAAGCCGATGACCCGCGCGGACTACTTCAACGCACGGATGATCAGCGACCCCATCTGCCTCTTCGACTGCTGTGTCGAGTCAGAGGGCGCGGGTGTCGTCCTGGTGACGTCGCTGGAGCGAGCGAGAGATCTCAAGAAGACGCCCGTCGAGCTGCTCGCGTCGGTTCACGGCGGGGAAGGCGACTGGGGGCAAGGGATCATGTGGCTGAACATGCCGGACGAGATCTTCTCCTCGTCGGGTCATCGCGGGATCGCGAAGCGGATGTATGAGAGCGCCGGCATCAAGCCGGCCGACGTCGATGTGGCGATGATCTACGACCACTTCGCACCGATGGTCCTCCTGCAATTGGAGGACTACGGATTCTGCGCGATCGGCGAGTCGAACGACTTCGTCCTGGACGGGAACATCCGGATGGACGGCGCGATCCCCGTGAACCCCAACGGTGGCCAGCTGTCGAACGGCTATCTGATCGGCTTCAGCCTGGTCACCGAGGCCGTGCGGCAGGTTCGCGGCGAAGGCGCCAACCAGGTCGCCGGCGCGGAGGTGGCGTTGGTGACCGGTGGCCCCGCCGCGCTGCCGGTGAGCGGTTCTCTCCTGCGGGCGGTGCGCTGACATGGAGACGATGGAGCGACTCGCTCAGCTCGGGCTCTACCCGACGAAGGACACGCTTCCCTTCTGGGAGGCATTGCTCGCCGGTTCGCTCGTCGCGTGCCAGTGCGCGAACTGCGGCCGATTTCGCCAGCCTCCGTCCGGATTTTGTCCGGGGTGTCAGCACTCTGCCGTCCGCTGGCAGCGTTCGAACGGGGCCGGGGTCATTTACTCCTTCACCTGGGCTCGCCACGGATTCACCCCGGATCTTCGCGACCGGGTGCCGTACGCCATCGCGCTCGTCGAACTCGACGACGCGCCGGGAATCCGTCTCATCGCCAACATCCTGGACGCCGAGGAGGGCCAGGTGGCGATTGCCGCGAAGGTCGTGGCCGACCACCGGAACGCGGCGGACGCACGGATCGACTTCGTCCTGTCGGGAACCGCCGATGTCTGAGGTGAACACGCTGGTCACCCTGCTCGAGTCCGCCGCGGCGGGTCCTGGAAGCGTCACGTTCGTCGGCGGCGGACCGATTCCCTGGCAGGACGTTCTTTCCAGGGCCAGGACGACTGCCGGTCAGCTGGAGAACCTCGGGGTCGCCCCGGGCGACCGCGTCGCCGTCATGCTGCCGAACTCCGCGGAGTTTCTCGACGTTTTCTTCGGTGCCGTGGTCGCGGGAGCGATCCCGCTCCCGATCACTGTGGACTATCGCGGACCGATGCTCACGCGGGTCATGGAGGTCGCGGAACCGAAGCTGGTCGTCGTCGGCTCGGACGCCGGCATTCCCGCGGAACTGGCGGGAACTCCGACGATCGCGATGAGCGAGCTGCGGCGTCTACCGGGGGCCGCGTCCGCCGGCCGGGCGTTGCCGAGACCGGACGACGCCGCGGTCCTCATGCTCACCTCCGGGACCACGTCCGGACGCTCCAAGGTGGTCGTCTACAGCCACCGGTCCGCGCTGCAGTTCGCCGCGGCGACCGTCCGGTGCATGCCGTACGGGCCGGGAGATGTCATCTACACCTGCCTGCCGCTCGTGCACGGGGCCGCGCTCATGTGCGACCTCTTCGGATCGCTCATGTCTGGCGCCTCGATAGTGGTCGCCGAGCGCTTCAGCGCGTCGAGGTACTGGGACGAGATCGTGGCGCACCGGGCCACGGTGGCCAGCACCCTGGGCACCATCACGCAGATTCTCGTGCAAGCACCGGTCAGCGACAAAGAGCGCCGGCACGGGCTACGCGTGGTTCGCCGCTCGGGCGTCACGGCTGAACTCACGCGTGAGTTCGAGGACAGGTTCGCGGTGAGTACCACTGAGATGTACGGCCTCACCGACGTGGGTCTGATCACCGGGCTGCCCGCCGGCGTGCGCAGGCTGGGCTCCTGCGGGTCCCTGTTCGACGAATGGGAGGCCGAGTTGCGCGACCCCTCGGGCATGGTGGTCCAGGACGGCGATGCCGGCCAGCTGTTCGTCCGGCCCGCAGGGGCGGGCACGCTTCCCCTGGGCTACCTGGATGACCAGCCGTCTTTCGGCGCCGCGCTGGTCGACGGCTGGTTCCAGACCGGCGACGTGCTCGTTCGGGACGGCGACGGGTTCTATGCCTTCGTCGGCCGCGTCAAGGACGTCATCCGCCGAGCGGGCGAGAACATCGCGCCGGCCGACGTCGAATACATCCTGATCCAGCACCCTGACGTCGCGGAGGTCGCCGTTTACGCGGTGCCCAGCCACCTCGGCGAAGACGAGGTCATGGCGGCGGTAGTGCTCAAGCGGGGAGTGCTCGACGCTCCCGCGCTCCGCGCGTTCTGCGCGGACCGGCTGCCCTACTTCTCAGTGCCTCGTTACTACCGGGGGCTACCGCGGTTACCCCGGACGGTGACGCAGAAGGTACAGGTCCAGACGTTGCGCTCGTGGGGGATCTCGCCCGACACGGTCGACACCGGCTCGACATCCCGATCCGCCACGCGAAAGGCAGAACAGTGAGTCAGGCAACACCAAGGGTCGCGGCCGTCACCGGAGGGGCGAGCGGTATCGGCCTCGGGATCGTGAGACGACTCGTCGCGGACGGATGGAAGGTGGTCGCGGGAGACATCAACGCCGTCACGCTGAATGAGGCGTTCGGCGACTCCGACGAGGAGAACGTCGTCGGAGTCAGCTGCGACGTCAGCGTGGAGAGCCACGTGGCCCGCCTCGTGGAGACCGCGGTCGAGCGATTCGGCCGGCTGGACTGCATGGTGAACAACGCCGGGATCTCCGGCGCGTTCGGCCCCATCCACGAGCTCGACGTGGCTCACTGGGACTTCACGTTCGGCGTTCTGGCACGGGGAGTGTTCCTCGGCACGAAGCACGCCACCCGCCAGTTCCTGGCCCAGGGCGGCGGGGGCTCGATCGTGAACATGTGCTCGATCGCCGCCTGGGACGGCGGGACCGGTCCGCAGGCGTACTCGGCGGCCAAGGCGGCCGTGCAGAACCTGACGTGGAGCACCGCCGCCGAGCTCGCAGAGCATCGTATCCGCGTGAACGCGGTCGCTCCGGGGTCGGTCATCACGCCGATGTGGATGAAGGGGCGAGACCAGAGTGACGTCGACCGTGCGCTCCAGTTGCAGCCTCTCAAGGAACCGACGACGAGCGAGCACGTCGCCGAGGCCGTGGCCTTCCTCGCCGCCCCCGAGCCCGCGATGATCACCGGCACGTGCGTCGCCGTGGACGGCGGCATCTCGGCGGCCGGGACCGACCTCGCCCGTCGCCTCGGAAACAACCCGGGCGACCTGAAGATCTCGGGACTCAACATGGGAACGTCCGGGACGAAGTCCGTCGTCAACGTTCTCGGCGACTGAAAAGAAGGACATCTGATGAGCAGTGGTATTCGCGTCTACCCGTTGAGTCTCGGCGAGCTGACCAATGACGTGGGGCTCCCACTGTACTTGGGTGGCCTCGCGATGCCGAGTGATCCCGAGCACGCGGCCGCGATGTGCACCCAGTCCATGAGTGCGTACGTCATCGAGCACCCGAAGGCAGGCCCGATCCTGTTCGACACGGGCGTCGCGCCCGAGCGCGAGGGACTGTGGCCGAAGGAGTCGATCGAGCTGGCGTCGCCGTCGCTCTACGAGCCGGAGCACCGGCTCGACAACGCGCTGAACGCGGCCGGCTTCGAGCTGTCGGACATCAAGGCGGTCGTGATCAGCCACCTGCACATGGATCACGGCGGCGGCCTGGAGTTCTTCCGGGGTACGAACGTGCCGGTGTTCGTCCACGAGACCGAGCTCAAGAACGCTTTCTACAACGTGGCGACGGGTGAGGACTTCGGTCCCTACCTTCCCCACTACATCGACCCGACGTTCAACTGGGTCCCCATTCACGGTGCGAAGTGGGACCTCTTCCAAGGGATCACCCTCTACCAGATGTCCGGCCACGCCCATGGGCTCCTCGTGCTGCGCGCGGAGTTGCGGAACCACGGCCACTGGATCTTCGCGAGCGACCAGTTCCCGCTCCGGCGGAACTACGAGGAACCGATCCCGCAGGGCTGGATCATGCGGGACCACCCCGGCTGGTGGCGCAGCTGGCGGTTCACCAAGAGCCTGGAGCAGCGTTTCGACGCGCGAATCGTCTTCGGGCACGACAAGGACGAATTCGCCAAAATCTGCTCGCAGCGCTTCTACGACTGAGTTTCTCGAAGCAACCGCCACGGCCCGCGGTTCGTACAACCAAGCGACAGGAGATGTGATCATGACGGCCTTTGACTTGTTCGTTCCTCCCATCACGGAGCTCGCCGAGAGCCCGATCTGGGACGTCGACGAGCAGCGCCTCTACTGGGTGGACAGCACCGGGGGCGCCATCTACCGCACTGACGGCGCCGGCGGGAACATACAGGTGTGGAAGATGCCGGGCATGGTCGGCGCGATCAGCCTCCGTGTTGCCGGCGGAGCCCTGGTGACTCTGGACGACGGCATCTACACCTTCGACTTCGAGAGCTCTGAGCTCACCAAACTCGTCGATCCGGAACCGTCCACGGCATCGAGGCTCAACGACGGCAAGGTCGACCGGCAGGGTCGCTTCATCACGGGAACCATGAGCTATGCCTTGATCAATCCGAGCACGAACTGGCTCGTCGGGAAGATCGAAACCGGATGCTCGCTGTACCGGCTGGATCCGGACCTGGTGGTGAAAACGGTCCACTCGAACATCGGCATCACGAACGGGCCGTGCTTCAGCCCCGACGGAGCGACGATGTACTGCTCCGACAGCTGGGCGGACGAGATCTACGCATTCGACTACGACACCGCGACCGGTGAGCTGAGCGGGCAGCGGGTCTTCGCCTCCTACGTGGACGACAAGGGCGTCACGGGGCAGGGGCAGCCCGACGGCGGAACGGTCGACGCCGAGGGGTATGTGTGGAGCGCCACTGTCTACGGCGGCGAGATCCGGCGGTACGCACCCGACGGGACGCTTGACCGGCGGATCCAGACACCCGTGCTGAAGCCGACGAGCGTGACCTTCGGCGGTGCCGACCTCGATGTCCTGTTCGTGACCACGATGGCCAACCCGGACCTCCCGGTGCCCTACCCGAAGGACGGGCCGCTCGCGGGCAGCGTCTTCGCCGTGCGCGGACTCGGCGTCACGGGAGTGCCGCAGGGGCGGTTCCGGGGTTAGGCGTTATTCGCCGCCGTACTCGACGAGGTGTCGGGTGGCCGCTTCGAGTGGGGAGTGGCCGGTGGCGAGGTGAGCGCGGACCACCGGTGGCGCAGGTGGTGAGGGGTGAGTCGGTCATGTACCGCTCCTCCTGGGAGGCGACGTGGCGGAGTCGTTGACGGGACAGTTGCAGTGTGACATTGTACTGCAACCCCCGTCGAGGGCACCGAGGAAAGAATCCGTCGAGGTCGTCGACATGCCACCACCTTGTGAGGTGCCCGTGCCAGAAAGTCCACTTCGCCGCACTGGTCTCGCGGTTCTCGCGGCGGCTGCGCTCAGCCTCTCGCTGGCCGCCTGCAACTCTGATGTCACCGGTTCCCAGGCGGCGAGCTCGGGTGCCGCGGAGCAGGCCAAGCACACCGGCCCGGTACGGATAGCGCTGCTGGCGGCGTCCAGCCAGAACGGCTTCAGCAAGGCCGTCTATGACGGCGCGGTCGCGCAGGCGAAGAAGCTCGGCGACGTCGAGGTGACCATCTTCGACGGCAAATTCGACAGCCAGACGCAGTTCAACCAGTTGCAGAACGTGTCAGGCCAGGGCAAGTTCGACGGCATCGTCATCGTGCCCAACGACAACGTCGGCATCGCGGCGGCGGTTCCGGCCGCGGCCCAGGCGAAGATTCCGGTCGTGACGGTCCTGTTCCCCATCGGACCCGACCTGACCGAGATGACCCCCCAGGTGCCCGGCGTCGTCTCCACCGTCGCCTCGAACGCCGAGACCGACGCCAAGGCGCAGGCCGAAGGCGTGGCGGCGTACTGCGAGGGGAAGAACCCCTGCAATGTCGCGATCTTGATCGGCCAGCTGCAGTTCCCGTTCGACAACCTGCGGCACAAGGCGTACCGGTCGGTCCTCGACCAGCACAGCAACATCAAGGTCGTCGCGACCGGTCAGGGCAACTACGACCGCGACACGTCGCTGAAGGCGATGCAGAACATCCTCCAGGCGAATCCGAAGCTCGACGCCGTGCTCTCGAACGCCGACCAGCAGACCACCGGCGCGCAGATCGCGCTGGAGAGCGCGGGGCTGGATCTCTCGAAGATGTACGTCACCGGCGCCGGCGGCAACACCGAGGCGATCAAGCAGGTGCGGGCCGGCAAGTGGGCCGCCGACCTCGCGAACTTCCCGGTCAGCATGGGTAGCGCCGCGCTGGATCAGGCGGTGAACGCGGTGCGGGGCAAGCCGGTGACCCCGGTCGTCGACGCCAACAAGCTGGGACCCGTGCCGGTCATCGTCACCAAGGAGATTCTCGACCAGTACCCCGATTTCTCCGGCGAATGGTCCGACTGACCCGGCCGGCGAGATGACCAGAGGAGGTGAAGGCGTGGCCGCGGCGCAGCAGTCCGTAGAACCAGCCGTATCCGTACGCGATCTATCCAAGCGATTCGGGTCCACCCAGGCGCTGAGCGCGGTCACGCTCTCGTTCGCCCGGGGCGAGGTGCACGGCCTGGTCGGCGAGAACGGCGCCGGCAAGTCGACCCTGGGCAAGATGATCGGCGGCCTGTACCACCCGGACACGGGTGAGCTGGACGTGTTCGGCAATCGGGTACGGCGCTGGGACATCAAGCGCGCCCAGGACGCGGGCGTCGTCCTCATCGCCCAGGAGCTGTGCCTGGTGCCCGCCCTCACCGTCGCGCAGAACGTCTTTCTCGGACGGGAGAGGCGCACGTTCGGCGTGCTGCACTCCGGTCTGGAACGGCGCTACCAGGAGCTCGAGCGGGTATGCCGCTTCGGACTGCCGCCGGACGTGCCCGTCGACCGGCTGTCGATCGCCGACCAGCAGAAGGTCGAGATCATGCGCGCGCTCGCCCGCGACGCGCGCGTCATCGTGATGGACGAGCCGACGTCCTCGCTCACCGCCGACGAGACGACCCGGCTGCACGACATCATCGGCTGGCTCAAGTCGCGCGGCACCACGATCATCTATGTCACCCACTTCCTGGAGGACGTGCTGGCGCACTGCGACCGGGTGACCGTGATGCGCGACGGCAGGGTCATCCGCACCGCGGACACCGCGCGGGAGACGAAAGCGAGTCTCGTCGAGGCCATGCTCGGAGAGCCCGCCGACATGCTGCTCCCCGAACGGCCGCCGGAACCCGGTGGCGCGCCGCTGGTCGAGATGCGCGACGTCTACAGCGGCGAGGCTGTACGCGGTGTGTCGCTGACGGTCAGACCGGGCGAGATCGTCGGCCTGGCCGGTCTGGTCGGCAGCGGCCGGACCGAGATCGCCAGAGTGCTGTTCGGCTGTGAGCCGGCCGACTCGGGCCGGATCGCCTTCCGCGGCGAGGAGGTCCGCGCCGCCTCGGCGAGGGCCTCCATCGCGCGGGGCATGGCGATGATCCCCGAAGACCGGCGAGCGCAGGGCCTGGTCCTGACGCGGCCCGCGTTCGAGAACGTGACGCTGCCCCACCTCGGCGGATTCTCCCGGATGGGGGTGCTCGCGCGTCGGGCCGAGCGGGCGGCGGTCGAGGAGCTCTTCGAGCGGCTCGGGGTGCGCCCGCGCCAGGTCGACGGCGACATCTCCGTCTACTCGGGCGGCAACCAGCAGAAGGTCCTCTTCGCCAAGTGGTTGCTGGGCCGGCCGGAGTTCCTGATCCTTGACGAGCCCACGCGCGGCGTCGACGTCGGCGCCAAGGCCCGCATCTACCAGCTCATCGTCGACATCGCCACGTCGGGCACCGGAGTCCTGCTCATCTCCTCCGAACTCGAGGAGGTGGTCGGGCTGAGCCACCGCGTCTACCTGGTCCGGCACGGCTCGCTCATCGGCGAGGTGGCGGCCGCCGAGACCTCGGTGGAGGTCCTGCTGCAGCGGCTGTTCGGCGTCGGCGACACCCCCACGACCAGCACACCTTCCGGCAACGGGGAGGACCAATGAAGAGCATGTCCGCAACGCCGGAGTCGTCGGCCGCCCAGGTGCTGCCCTTTGTCCGCCGGTACGCGGTCCTGATCCTGCTCGTCGCGTTGTTCGTGACGCTGAGCGTGTCGACCTCGTCGTTTCTGACCCTGACCAACCTGATCAACATCCTCAACCAGAACGCACCGCTGGCGATCATCGCCGTCGCGGGCACCCTGGTCGTCATCTGCGGCGGCTTCGACCTGTCGACCGGCGCCATTTTCAGCGTCGCCGCCGTCGTCGCGGCGTGGGTCGCGGTTCGCCTGGGCAACCCCGCGCTGGGCCTGCTCTCGGCGCCCGTCGTCGGGGCGATCCTCGGTCTGATCAACGGGCTCGCGATCACCCGCCTCAAGATTCACTCGTTCCTGGCGACGCTGGCCTCGAGCCTGGTCTACGGCGGCCTGGCCGTGCTCATCACCGGAGGCTTCCTGATCAGCGTCGACGACGGTTCGTTCACGGCGCTGGGCCGGGGTGGCGTCGGTCCCGTCTACTACGCCGTGATCATCCTTGGCGTCTTCGCGCTGGTGTCCGGGTTTCTGCTTAA
Organism: Acrocarpospora pleiomorpha; assembly: GCF_009687885.1. GTDB lineage: Bacteria > Actinomycetota > Actinomycetes > Streptosporangiales > Streptosporangiaceae > Acrocarpospora > Acrocarpospora pleiomorpha. Next base: position 141,162 of record NZ_BLAF01000016.1, on the reverse strand, counting down.
CTACACCACCTTCGGCCGGTACGTACTGTCGGTCGGCGGCAACCCCGAGGCGGCCGAACTCTCCGGTATCCGGGTGGACCGGGTCAAGCTGTACACGTTCCTCTACAGCGGTCTGGCGGCCGGGATCGCCGCGGCCATCGGCGTGTCCCGCATCGGCAGCGGCCAGCCCCAGGCCGGAACCGGCCTGCAACTGCTGGCCATCGCCGCCGTCATCCTCGGCGGCACCAGCATCTACGGCGGCATCGGCGCGATCTGGCGGTCCGTGTGCGGCGTGTACCTGCTGGCCCTCATCGACAACGGGTTCGACATCCTCAACGCCAACCCGTTCTTCAAAGATCTGACGACCGGTGTCGTCATCCTCGCCGCCGTCGCGTTGAGCGCGACGAGGAGAGGCCGATGACCACGGGCACCGCGCCCGGGTCGGGTATTTCGCAATCAATGATGGGAGCAACCATGCAAGCGCGACTGAAGCCCTGGCACGGCGTGCTGGTGGCCACGGCGCTGCCGATGGACGACCGGCTCGACGTCGATCTCGAGCGTTACGCCGAGCACATCCGGTGGCTCGCCGCCGAAGGCTGCCACGGCGTCACCCCGAACGGGTCACTGGGGGAGTACCAGACCCTCACCGACGACGAGCGCCGCTCGGTCGTGCGCGCGGCCCTCGACGCCGCCCCTGACGGTTTCACCGTGATGCCCGGCATCGCCGCGTACGGCGCCCTGGAAGCGCGCCGGTGGGCCGAGGACGCGGCCGAGGCCGGCTGCCCGGCGGTGATGCTCCTGCCTCCGAACGCCTACCGGGCCGACGAGCGCGCCGTCGTCGACCATTACCGGGAGGTCGCGAAGGTCGGCGTACCGGTGGTCGCCTACAACAATCCCATCGACACCAAGGTCGATCTCTCCCCGGCCCTGCTCGCCCGGCTGCACGCCGAGGGCCTCATCGCAGGTGTCAAAGAGTTCTCCGGCGACGTCCGGCGGATCTACCAGATCGCCGAGCTCGCCCCGGACCTGGACGTTCTCGCCGGTTCCGACGACGTCACCCTGGAACTGGTCATCGCCGGGGCACCGGGCTGGATCTCGGGATACCCGAACGCGCTGCCGCGCTCCTGCGTGGAGCTGTTCGACGCGGCCGCCGCGGGCGACCTGGCCACGGCCCTTCCGCTGTACCGGTTGCTGCACCCGCTCCTGCGCTGGGACTCGAAGGTCGAGTTCGTGCAGGCGATCAAGCTGTCGATGGACATCGTGGGGCGCTATGGCGGGCCGTGCCGGCCTCCGCGCGCGCCGCTGACCGGCGAGCAGGAGCGCGCCGTGCGGGAAGCCACGGAGCGGGCGGTCGCCGCCGGGTGCCGGTAGCTCGTGTCAGCATGGTCCGGGGAGATCCCGTGCGGCTTGAGAAAGGTGCGTCATGGCGGAGTCGTTGGATCTGCCGATCCTGGCGGTGCGGCGCAGCGTGCGCGACCAGGTCGCGCATGCCCTGCGCGCGGCGCTCGTCGCCGGTCAGATGCGGCCCGGCGAGGTCTACTCCGCGCCCGCCCTGGCCGCGCAGTTAGGTGTGTCGGCCACGCCGGTCCGGGAGGCGATGCTCGACCTGGTCAAGGAGGGCCTCGTCGAGACGGTGCGCAACCGGGGCTTCCGGGCCACCGAGCTGTCCGACCAGGAGCTCGACGACATCACCGAGATACGGCAGCTGCTCGAAGTGCCCACGACGGTGAGGGCGATCGGCGTCGCGACCGCCGACGACCTGGCCCGGCTGCGGCCGATGGCGCAGCGAATCGTCGACGTCGCGCAGCAAAAAGACCTGATCGCCTACATCGAGGACGACCGCCGGTTCCACCTGGAACTTCTCGCGCTGGCGGGCAACGCGGAGCTGGTCTCGCTGGTCGGCGAGCTGCGGGCTCGGACCCGGCTGTTCGGGCTCACCCGGCTCGCCGAGACCGGCGAGCTGAACGCCTCGGCGCTGGAGCACATCCAGATGCTCGACCTCATCGCGGCCGACGACCGCGATGGCCTCGAACGGTTGATCGAAGCCCACATCGGTCACGTGCGCGGCAGCTGGGCGGGCCGGGAAGAGCGTCCCCGGCGCCCCTAGCTCGTATCCACCTTCCGGCGACCGGTCGAACAGAGACGACGGGCCGTCATGTCGGCGCGCCCTTCGCCACCATCGAATGGAGAAAGCCCGTTGCTCGCCCTCTCGGCTCTCGTCCTTCCGGACCGTGATCCACCCGTCGCCTTCATCGCCGACGTCCAGCAGGCCGAGGCCGCAGGACTGCGTACGGTATGGACTTACGACCACCTGACCTGGCCGGCGCTGCGGGAACGGCCCTGGTACGCCAGCGTGCCGCTGCTGGCCGCGGCCGCGGTCGCCACCAGCCGCGTGCGGCTGGGCACCCAGGTGGCGACTCCGAACTTCCGGCATCCGGTCACCTTCGCCAAGGAGATCATGACGCTCGACCGGATCAGCGGCGGCCGGCTCGACATCGGCGTCGGCGCGGGCAGCGAGGGTCCGGACGCGCTCGTCCTCGGGGACCCGCCGCGGGACCGCCGCGAACGCGCCGAGCGGTTCGCCGAGTGGCTCCGCCTGCTCGACCAGCTGCTCACCCAGCCGGTGACCACTGTGCGGGGGGAGCGTTTCAGCGCCGTCGACGCCCACCAGATCCCCGGCTGCGTCCAGCGTCCTCGCGTGCCGCTGACCGTGGCCGCCGCCGGTCCGCGGGCGTTGCGATCGGCCGCGCGGTTCGGCCAGGCGTGGGTCACCTACGGCCCCTACGGGGGACAGGTCGACCCGGAATCCTGGTTCCGGGGCATCGGCGACCAGAGCGCGGCGCTGACCCGGGAACTCGAGGTCGCCGGCAGGGCGGCGACATCCGTGCGGCGCATAGTCCAGCTCGCGCTGGACGTGAGGTGGCCGTTCGAGAGCGCCGCCAGGTACGCGGACTTCCTCGGCCGCCTGTCGGCGATGGGATTCGACGAGGTCAGCGTGCACTGGCCGCGTGCCGACGACGGGCGCGGGCTGCCGGCGGGCGTTCTCGGGCCGGTGCTCGCCGCGCACGGGCTGTGACATTTCTCAGACAGGAAGGCTGGCACCACGATGAGCAAGACGAGCAGGCTCGCGATCGACGTCGGAGGAACGTTCACGGACGTGGTCGAGCTGATCCCCGGCACCGGCGAGCTGCGTTTCGACAAGGTTCCCACCACGCCGGACGCGCCGACCCGGGGCGTCATGAACGCCTTCGCGGTAGCACGGGCGTCCATGGCGGAAATCGGGATGTTCACCCACGGCACGACCCTCGGGCTGAACGCGCTCCTCACGCGCACCGGAGCGCGCACGGCCGTCATCGGCACGAAGGGGTTCCGCGACGTCTACCTGCTCGGCCGCACCGACCGGCGCACCAACTACGACATCACCTACCGCAAGCCGGCGGCGCTGCTCGAACGCTACGACACCTACGAGGTCATCGAGCGGAGCCGGTTCGACGGCACGGTGCACACGCCGCTCGGCCTGGACGACGCCCGCCGCGTGGCGGCCCTCATCGCGGAGCGCGGGTACCAGTCGGTGGCGGTGGCCTTCCTGCACGCGTACGCCAACCCCGAACACGAGCTGCGGATGCGCGAGGTCCTTGCCGAGGTGGCGCCCCACGTGGCGGTCACGCTGTCGCACGAGCTGTCGCGGGAGTACCGCGAGTACGAGCGCACGAGCACGGCGGTCCTGGACGCCTACGTGAAGCCCATCGTCCGCCAGTATCTGCTCGCGGTGGAGGGAGAGCTCGCCGCGGGCGGATTCGACGGGCGCTTCCTCATGACGCGTTCCGGCGGGGGCGCGATGACCGCCGCCGCGGCCCGGGAGCAGCCGGTCAGCCTGATCCTTTCCGGCCCCGCCGGCGGGGTCATCGGAGCGGCCGCGCTGTCGCGGATTCTGCGCCGGCCCAACCTCATCACCATCGACATGGGCGGCACCAGCCTCGACGCGTCCCTGATCCTCGATGGCGAGCCGGTCCTGTATCAGGGCGCCGAATTCGAGCAGCTGCCCATCAACACTCCGTCGCTGTACATCCACACGATCGGGGCGGGCGGCGGCTCGATCGCCTGGCTGGACGAGGCCGGCGGCCTGCAGGTCGGGCCGCAGAGCGCCGGAGCCGCGCCGGGACCCGCGTCCTACGGCAGGGGCGGCACCGTGCCCACATTCACCGACGCGGCGCTGGCCATCGGCTACCTGGGCAGTGAGACCCCCTTGGGCGGCAGGCTGACCCTGGACGCCGATCTGGCGGAGAAGGCGCTGCAGCCGGTCGCCGCGGCGCTCGGCATGAACAGCAGGGCCCTCGCCCGCGGCGTCATCCGCATCTCCAACACCAAGATCACCGGCGCCGTCCGCGCCATCACCGTCGAGCTGGGGCGCGACCCCAAGGACTTCGCCCTGCTGTCCTTCGGCGGGGGCGGCGGCCTCGTCGCCGTCGACGTGGCCCGCGAGCTGGGCATCCCCACCGTCATCGTGCCGCCGGGCCAGGGCGCCTTCTCGGCCTTCGGGATGCTCATGGCCGACGTGCAGTACGACTTCGCCCGCACCTCGGTGGCGCCGCTGGCCGGGCTCGACCCCGCGGCGGTGGACGCCTCGTACCGCGAGATGGAGCGGGAGGCGGAGGTTCTCCTGGCCGCGGAGGGATTCGGCGCGGAGAGCCGCACGCTGGTCCGCAGCCTCGACGTCCGCTACGCCGGCCAGGAGCACTCCGTCACCGTGTCCTTCCCCGCCGAGGCCGGCGACATGGCCGAGGCCGTCGAGGCGAGCTTCGCCCGGCTGCACGAGCGGCAGTACGGCCACACCATGGACGACCCGATCGAGGTCACCACGCTGCGGCTGCGTGCGGTGGGCTCGGTGGACAAGCCGGCGCTCCCGCTGATCGCGGAGCGAACGGCCGGCGCCCTCAGCCCGGAGGGCACCAGGGCGGTGTACGTGTCAGACGACCGTCCTGAGGTCCGCTACGACCTCTACACCCGTGAGTCCCTGCTGGCCGGCGACGTCATCGAAGGTCCCGCGGTGATCGCGGAGCACACGGCGACCACGGTCGTGCACGCCGGCGACACCCTGCGGGTCGGGCCGTACGGCGAGCTGGTTGTTTCCGTGAACCACGAGACCGGGGAGATCAACCGATGAGCGACGCGATTACCACCGAGATCATCCGGCATGGCCTGCTCGCCGCCGCGGAGGAGATGGCCAGGAACCTGTGCCGGACCGCGTACAACACGGTCGTGTACGAGATCCACGACTACGGCATCGGCATTCACGACGCCAACGGCGACGTGGTCGCGGACGCGCCCGGCATCGCGGTCTTCACCCGCGGGAACGACCACGGGATCAAGAAGGCCGTGGAGTTCCTCGGCCGCGACGGGATGCGACCCGGCGACGTCCTCATCCTCAATTACCCGTACTGGTCGTCGGCGCACACGCTCGACCCGCTGGTCTTCGCCCCGGTGCACCACGGCGCGGAGCTCATCGGCTTCACCTCCTGCCGGATCCATGTGCTCGACCTCAAGCAGAAGGATCCGGGATACGTCCTGGACTCCACGGACATGTACCAGGAAGGGCTGTTCTTCCCGGCCAGCAAGCTCTACCGGGGCGGGGTCCAGAACGACGACGTCTTCAACGTCATCCGGTTCAACAGCCGGATGCCCAAGCGCACGATCGGGGACATCCAGGCCCAGGTGTCCGCCTGCGTCACCGGCGTCCGCCGTACCCAGGAGATCGCGGCCAAGTACGGCTCCGAAACACTGCAGCGCGCCATGGGCGCGATCAACGACCACGGTGAGCGGCTCGCCCGCCTCGCGCTGGCCAAGCTGCCCAAGGGCACGTGGACGGCGCACGACTTCGTCGACAGCGACGGTGTCGACCTGGACCGCCTGATCAAGATGGCGGTGACCGTCACCATCACCGCCGACGAGATGATCATCGACTGGACCGGCAGCGATCGCGACGTGAAAGGGCCGATCAACCTGCCCGTCGGCCAGACCGAGGCGTTCTGCAGCCTGATCTTCAAGGCGCTGACCACCCCCGACACGCCCGTGGTGGCCGGCAACTTCCGGCCGATGCGAGTGATCACCGAGCCGGGCTCTGTGATGCACGCGGTCCCGCCGATGCCCACCTTCACGCTCTGGACCGGCCTGCTCGGCGGCGAGGTCGTGTTGAAGGCGCTCGCGCAGGGCATGCCCGACCGCGTGCCCGCGTGCTCCGGTGGCGACGTCAGCTCGATGATGGGCCTCGGCATCAACCCGCGCAACGGCGAGACGTGGCTGGAGGCCACCAACGAGGCCGTCGGTTTCGGGGCGCACGCGACGGGCGACGGCGAGGACGGGATCATGCACCTGTCCGAGCCGGGCTGCCGCAACAACCCCGTCGAGGTCCTGGAGACCAAGTCACCGATGTTCATCGAGTCGTACGGCTACCGCCCGGACACCGGCGGACCCGGGCGGTTCCGGGGCGGTGTCGGGGTGGGACGGACCTACCGGTTCACCGCGCCGTCCACCGGCATCTGCCTGGTCTACAAGACCAGGACCAAGCCCTGGGCCATCGGCGGGGGACGCCCCGGCGAGAACAACCACATCGTGCTCAACCCGGGCACCGGCCGCGAGGTCGTGCAGGGCGGCGGCTACAACCACCTGGAGGCCGGCGAGGTGCTGGTCAACAACACCGGCGGCGGCGGGGGCTTCGGCCACCCGTTCGAGCGCGAGCCGGAGCGGGTCGCGCGCGACGTGCGCAACGGGTTCGTGTCGGCGGCGGCCGCCGCCCGCGACTACGGGGTCGTGGTCGACCCGGACGACTTCGACGTCGATGCCGCCGCCACCCGGCGACTGCGCGGCGGGGAGCCGGCGGCATGACCGCGGGCAGCCTGACCATCGTCAACGCCGCCGTCTTCGACGGCGTCTCGGCCGAGCTGACGGAGGGCCCGATCCACGTCTCGGGCGGAACCATCGTGGAGATCGGCGGCGGCGCGCGGTCCGCCGGCGAGGTGATCGACGCCCGGGGCGGCACGGTCGTCCCCGGCCTCATCGACGCGCACTTCCACGCCTACGGCACCGAACTGGATCTGCTCACCCTCGAATCCAGCCCGCTCAGCTACGTCGCGCTGGCCGCGGCCGGTCGGCTGGCGGCCGCCCTGGGCCGCGGCTTCACCACGGTGCGCGACGTGGCCGGGGGAGACCCCGGCCTGGCGAAGGCCATCGCCCGGGGCCTGATCGCCGCGCCGCGGTACCTGTTCACGGGCCCCGCGCTGTCGCAGACCGGCGGGCACGGCGATCCCCGCCCCGGCGACCAGAACCTGTGCTCGTGCGGAAGCCACATGGCGGAGATCGTGGATGGTGTGGACGCGCTCCGCCGCGCGGTACGGGACCGCTTCCGGCGCGGCGCGCACGCCATCAAGATCATGGCCTCCGGCGGGGTGGTCTCGCCCACCGATCCGATCCGCGTCCCGCAGTACTCGCCGGAGGAGATCCGCGCGGTCACCGACGAGGCGGGCCGCCGCGGCAGCTACGTCGCCGCGCACGCGTACTCGCCCGAGGCGATCGCCCACGCCGTCGAGAACGGGGTCCGCACCATCGAACACGGCAACCTGCTGGACGCGCCCGCGGCCACGCTGATGGCCGGGCACGGCGCGTTCCTCGTGCCGACGCTGGCGGCGTACGACGCCATGGACAGGCGCGGCGCGGAGCTGGGACTCGCTCCCGTCTCGCAGGCGAAGAACCGCGAGGTGCTGGACGCCGGCCGGCGGGCGATCGAACTCGCCCGCGCGGCAGGCGTCCGGATCGGCTTCGGAAGCGACCTGATGGGCGTCCTCGAGGACGAGCAACTCACCGGGCTCCGCCTCCAGGTCGAAGTCGAGGGCCCGCTGGCCACGCTACGCTCCGCGACCTCCGTCAACGCCGACATCATCGGCCGCCCCGATCTCGGCCGCGTCGAGGTGGGCGCCACCGCCGACCTCCTGCTCCTCGCCGGCGACCCGTTCACCGACCCGTCGATCCTGTGGGCGGGCCCCGAACGACGAACCGTCATCCAGAACGGGACCGTCTCGCAGTAGGCATCAGGTCGCGCGGTCTTAACACGTGGCAGGCCGTGACCGAAACAGTGAGGATCCGCGGGCAACCATCCCCGGCGGTCAGGCGTACATAGGGTCATGAGACTGGATGGGAGCGTGTGAGCGCGCCGGCGGGGTTCGCCGAGTTTGTCGCGGCTCGGGGCACCAGCCTGCTGCGTACGGCGCATCTCACCTGCGGTTCCGCCCAGGAGGCGGAGGACGTGCTGCAGAGCGCGCTGGAGCGGGCCTGCCGGAGCTGGCACCGGCTTCGCCAGGACACCGACCCCGAGCCCTACGTACGCCGGATCATCGTGAACCTCGCCATCAGCCGGGCCAGGCGCCGCGCGCTGCTCCGCATCATCCCCACTCATTCCCCGCCTGAGACGCCGACCACGAGGGACGACGTCGAGCTGCGGCAGGTGCTGATGAGCGGGCTGCGCGCGCTCCCGCCCCGCCAGCGGGCCGTCGTCGTCCTCCGCTACTGGGAAGACCTGTCGGAAGCGCAGACCGCGAAGCTGCTCGGCTGCTCGGTCGGCACGGTGAAGAGCCAGGCCGCCAAGGCGCTCGTACGGCTTCGCGCGCTGCTGGGCGAGGAGGTGGCCAGCAATGTCGGAGCTTGAGGTCGAACTGCGCAGGGCGATGGCGGAGGAGACGGCCGAGCTGAGGATCTCGCCCGATCTGGTGGACCGGGTCGTACGGGGTTCGCAGTGGCGGCGGAGGGCCCGGGCGAAGGTGGTGGCGGCGGCGATCGCGCTGGTCGCGGCGGCGGGGGCCGGACCGGCCTACCTCGTCGCCACCCGAGGCGACGAGATGGTCGTGGAGGACGTACGCGCCGAGGTCAACGGCGTTGAGATCCGCTATCTGCCGGAAGGGCTCGTCAGGTGGGAGCGGGCCGAGGTCGCCCTGGCCGACCTGCGCGGTGAGGCGCTCCGCTGGTCGGATGGTGATCGGTGGGCCGAGATCAGTGTGTACCGCACCGGTCGCCAGATGGAGAGCGCCATGGACGTCCTCGCACTGAACGCCATGCCGTCCCCGGTCGAACCCAGGAAGGCGGACGGTCCCGTCGTCTCGTCCGACGGAACCGACAGGCTGTGGGTCCCGCGGCCCGGGGTACTGCTCCGGGTCACGACATCCCCGTCGTTGAAGGACGACCTCGACCGGATCGCCGGCGGGCTGCGCGTCCGGTGGACGGGGGACATCGGAGAGGTACGGGTGACGTACATGCCGGACGGCTGGCGATCCTCGGACGAGATCATGCCGTTCAGCGACGGCATTGCCCGGCGCTGGTCGTCCGACGAAGCCGGCGAGATCACGGTGGAGGTGGTGTACGGCCTGCGCGCGAAGGACCTGAAAACGCTGCAAGGGGTCGCCTGGCCGACGAACGAGCGGCTCGTCGACCTGCGCCGAACCTCCGTCAGGGGAACGGCAGCCGCCGAAGGCCGGGTCGTCGGCGGGGAGCGCGGACCGGACAAGGGTCTGATGCGGCTGTGGGTCGTGCGGCCCGGTCTGGGCATTCGGATCTGGGCGTCGAGCAGCACGGCCGGCGACATGCAGCGGATCTCGGAGGGAATCGAGCTGATCTCCACCACTTTCTCGGAGTCGGTGGACGGGATGAGGGCGCCTTCCCTCCCTCCGGAACTCCGAAAGGGTGATGAGACGCGGGAACTGGGCCCCGACTGGCGGGGAACCACCCGCTACTGGGGGGACAGGCCAGGCGATGGCGCCTACGTGGCCATGTCGGTGTACCGAGGGCCGTACTCCCAGGATTGGCAGGGAGCGAAACCCGAGCCCTGGCTGGCTGACATTCCCACCGCGGAGAAACAGCAGGCCGCCGTCGGGGGAGTGGCTGGCACTCTGCTCACCTGGAGCGAGACCAGGCGCGTCAACGGAGGGCCGAGGCTGCTGCAGGGCCGCCGGTTCGTCTGGACCGCCGAGACCGGCCTGGCCATCGCGATCACGACTGTGGTCGATGCCGCCAGTTCGACGGCGTACATGACCCTCGACATGGACACGCTTGTCCACGACGTCCAGTGAGTGGTTTTGTACCGCACCGGCGGGCGACCGGGCGGGATTCACTGTGATCATCAACCACAGCGCTCAGCGGCATGTGCGGACGTCGGCGCGTTATTCGCTTAGAAGCTGCTCGCGCAGGATGTCCGCGTGCCCGCAGTGCTGAGCGAGCTCGCGCAGCATGTGGAGGTACACCCAGCGTAGCGGGAGCGGGCCGCGCCGGTTGCCGTGGATCACGTCGTCCAGCCCGAGGGATGACGTCGCGCGGCGTGACGCTTCGCATGCTTCACGGTGTGCCCGCTGGATGGTGGCGATAGTGTCGCCGTCATCGAGAATGAACGACTCGTCTGGTGTCGCGGGGATACCGATCTCGGCGCGCGACCGGCGCGTGACGGCTTCGTCGAACCAGACCTTCTCAACGAAGGTCGCGTGCTTCACCAGACCCAGCAGCGTGGTTCGGGAGGGCACCAACGACCGGCGCGCTTCCTCGTCGGTCAGCCCGTCCAAGCAGCGATTGAGGGCGCTGCGGTGCTCATCGAGAAACATCTCGAACTGGGCCTTGGCTGGTTTATCGATGACGTCTTCGGCGGACGTGGCCGGGAGGGAGGACATCTGCGAAGCATTCCAAGACTGGTCACCCAACAGCAACTAACGCACATCGGCAGACCAGCGCGTTCGAGTTCCTCTGGCTCCGCGGTGGATCGCTGCCACGTCTGGGCTGGCGATGCCTGCGGTACGGCGGTCGTATGCGGTCCCCACTCGGCAAGTGCGCATTGTCAGCGGCATGAGCGGATGTCGCTTCGTCGGACTCGACGTGCATCCGGGTCAGGCCCGTGTACCGGGCCAGGTGAACGGCAGTAGCCATCCGCAGCAGCTCGGCGCCCGCGTCGGCCGGCACCGTCACGAACTCACCGAAGGTGTCCGTGCTGCGGGGGAACCTCAGGGCTGGTACGACTGAAAACCATTTGCCTCGCGCATGGGCTCAGGGAACGCTGTGTTCCATGACGTTCTGACGGACAGCGACCCGCCACTGCGAGATCTCACGGCGCCAACCCGTGCCGTACTGCCGTCTGCCCACATCCTTTCTGCGGAGAAACGTCTTTGTCTCAGCAATACTCTCGGCAGGAGTCCCTGCCGTTGTCCACGCCGGCCATGGGTTCGGCCACCATTTCTGTGTTCTCTTCCCCCGCAAGCTGGATCGAGTCCGATGCCCTCGTGCAGTGCCACCAGGTGGCCGCTCTCGATGGCATGACGCACGTTGCCGCCATGCCGGACCTGCACCCTGGCAAGGGCGCCCCGATCGGGGCCGCCATGGCGTCGACCGTGTTGTATCCGTTTCTGGTGGGCTCCGACATCGGCTGCGGTATCGCCGTGTTCCCCATCACGCTCAAGCGCGCCGTACCCGCGAAGCTTGCCGCCCGGTTTCCCGACCTCGACCGTGCGCTGAGCCCTGGGCAGGATGCCGGCAACCCGGCCTGGGCCGTTGTGAAGGGCGATATTCCCGCCGGTCACCTCGAGGGTCTCGGAACGGTCGGACGAGGCAATCACTTCGTGGAGCTGGCGCGGATCGAGACGGTCTTCGAGCCGGGTCACGCGAGTCGTCTCGGGCTCGCCGCCGGCGATCACGTTCTCATCGTCCACAGCGGTTCCCGAGGGCTGGGCGAGCGGATCCTGAGGGCGCACACCGCGGTCCACGGTGCGGGCCCCGCTCCTGATCCCGGCGCCTATCTGGCGATGCATGACGACGCCGTACGCTGGGGATCACTCAACCGGCGGTTGCTGGCCGCCCGGGTCGCCCATGCCCTGGGGACCGAGCCTACCGAGCCGATTGTCGACCAGTGCCACAACCTGGTCGAGATCCGCGACGGGGTCTATCTGCACCGCAAGGGGGCGGCGCCGGGTGACCGCCGCGACGTGCTCATCGCGGGCACGCGAGGCACCTGTTCCTACCTCGTGGCCGCCCACGCCGGGCCGGACGCCAACCATTCGGTGGCGCACGGCGCGGGCCGCAAGATGTCGCGTGCCGACGCTCTGCGCCGGGGCCGGGCCAAGCACACGGTCGAGGAGTTGCGCCACACACCGGTGGGCTCGGTGGTGGTGTGCGGCGATCGCCAACTGCTCTTCGAGGAGGCGCCGACAGCCTACAAGCGCATCGAGCAAGTGATCGCCGACCTCGTCCACCATGAGCTGGCCACGCCCGTGGCCACCACGGTCCCCCTGGTCACCTACAAGACGCCTGACATCGGGCCGACGCCCCAACGGGACCGCCGGGGCCACCGCCGTAAGCGAGGCCGGCCATGATCGTCCACCTGCTTCTGTCGGCAGGACGTGGCCCGCAAGAATGTGCCTGGGCGCTGGCCCGGCTGCTGCGCCGCCTGGAAGCCGACGCCAGCCGGCAGGATCTGCGGACCCATCGGGTCCAGACCGTTCCCGGTGACCGGCCCGGCACCTACCGATCCGTCCTGGTCCAGATCACCGGAGTCGGCGCGGAGCCGTTCGCTGCCTCGTGGACCGGAACGCTGTGCTGGCAGGCCCCCAGCCCCTACCGGACCAGCACCGGCCGAAAGAACTGGTATGTCATCGCCCAGCCGTGCCAGGTCGACACCCCGCGCACAAGGTTCGCGGAAGCAGATGTCGATATCGTCGCCTGCCGCACCGGCGGCCCCGGCGGTCAGCATCGAAACAAGGTCAGCACAGCGGTACGGGCGACCCACCGCCCCTCGGGGATCGTCGTCGTGGTCGACTCCGAGCGGCAGCTCAGCCTCAACCGCCGCATCGCCATGCAGCTGCTGCGACAGCGCATCGAGCACGGTGAGGAGGCAGCAGAACGCGCCGTCACCACCGCCCGCTGGCGCATCCACGATGAGCTCGTACGCGGAAACCCGACCCGTATCGAACGTCCATAAATGTCGAAGCAGGACCCGGCCTCATAGGAGCAGGCAGTGACGGCGGCAATGTGAATCCGCGCGCCGCTTCCTCGCAGCACTGGACCTGCCAGTCCCCGAGGGTCTCTCTTAATCTCGGGAAGTCACACGATCAGCGGCATGACCAGGTCCCATGTGGGCTGGTGGTCGATTTGGTATGTTGTCCTGAATATGATGATCTTGCGAATCACTGCTCTGATAGCGCTCGCACTGGTGCATTGTGCGCTCACAACGCCGACAGCGTCGGCGGCAGGCGCACAGAAGAAGGTGCTGGTAGAGCTCCGGGAGCAGGGCGGTTTCGCGGGTATTGACAATCACGTGATCGTGTACGCCAGTGGATGCGCCCGGTTGCGTCATCGTACGGACAGGGCTGTGGCCATGTGTCTCACCAATGGTGAGATGCGAGGGCTGCGCGGTGATCTGAAGCGCTTGCGGCTGGGCCGATCCGAGGCGGAGCCGCCGGGGGCTGACTTCATCAAGTACACACTCGCCTACCGAGGCCACCGCATTGCCCGCTACTCCCTGCCCAGCACCTGGCGGCCGGTGGTGCGCCGGTTGGAGAAGATCCTCCAGAAACACGGTGTAACCGCCTGACGCTGAGCCACGGTCATAGCGATCTTCGCCGTGGCTGGGCGTCGCCCCCGGCGGCACCGCCCTCTTCTCCGTCCGCCTCTCACGGGCTCCGACGAGCGACACCACCGTCACGGCCGTGCGACTCAATGGCGACCCCGACCTGGCCATCCAGTCGGGCGCGACCCTGACCTTCACCCCGGCCAACTGGAACATCTCCCAGACCGTGAGGGTGGCCGTCGGACCGGGCGCCACGGTCGACGACTCCGCCCAGTTTCGCGTCTCCGCGCCCAACCACCAGCTGAGCATATTCACCGTCACGGTGGTCTGACCGCTCCTGACCCCCTGTAGGGCAGGATGAAAAACGTTCACTGCACGGTATTGGCACTAGAAGAGGCCGGCGATTTCGGGAGTATTGAAGGTGCGGGTGGATCCGGTTCGGGGGTCGCGGTAGTCGATGCTTCCGTATACCTCGTCGAATTCGCCGGGCCAGGGGTCCTCGTTGAGGCTGGACTTGGTGACGACGCGTTCGAATTCGGCGCTGAGGCCGGTTTCCGAGGCCCATACGCGGATGGTGGAAACGCCGGTGATGATGTCGTCCTGGGCTTTGTCGCCTGCGTACAGCCAGGTGCGGAAGGGATTGCGATAGGGGGCGGCTTTGATGATGGCCTGGGCCTCGGTCTGGGTTAGTTTGCGGAGGTCGATGCCGATGTGGACCAGGTAGTGCCCGGAGTCGGTCGGGGTGAGGGACAGGCAGGCGTTGTATTCGGGTTTGTAGTTGCATCGTTGTGCCGCTGAGGCGGGGGCGGCCATCAGGGTGATGCCGAGGGCGGAGGCCGTGGTCATGGCGAGCGTTTTCAGGAGGCGGCGCTTCGTACGGCCGTGGGGCCGGTGATCTATGGTGTTCAAGGTGTTCTCCTCGTGACGGGCGCCGAATCGGACGACGGCGCCTCACCACAGAGGGCGTGACATGGAGAGACACTATGCGGACCTGATGGAACACGATGGAACTTGGTGGTTCCCGAAATTGAGGTTCGAGGGAAAGCGCCTCGGATCAGGGTCCGGCGCAGCTGGTCGCAAGGGTGAGTTCGCCGTTGGGAGTGGGGCGGAAGCCCAGGGTGTGGAGCTCTGGGATGTCGATCGTGGTGACCATGTGTAATGCGCCAGCTTCGGCTACCTCGCAGATTGCCAGGCGTACGAGCGCTTCGCGTACCGTCGGGGGGATGCCGGGCTGGGCGCGGGCCAGGTCGAGGCGGGTGGTGTGGTGGTCGTCCTCCCAGGATGCGGCGGCGCGCGCGGGTGGGGGAAGGGGCTCAACCGGGGATTGAGGCGCGAAATGCTCCAACGCCTGGCGCAGCACCGCCTTTCCCTTGCGAGCCTTGGCGCTGGGGCCGTCCACATTGGCCCGGGGGGCGAGAGCCTCGACAGCCACGCCGAGCGCGGAGTTCAGTTCGTCGGGATCATCTAGGACGGCCGCGAAATCCGGGAGCGGTGGGAAGCTCAGCGGACGTCCACGTGAGCGGCCGGGGGTCCAGATCACGACCTCGGTTTCGGCGAGGTAGCGGGCTGCCTTCTCCGCGCGGGAGAACGCCCAGGTCAAAGGTGGTGGGGGCGCCAGGGATTCGAACCCTGAACCTACGGATTAAAAGTCGCAGTTCTCAACGCCGCCTGCTATCACGAGCAATTCCATCGGCTGCTCCCGCAGGGAACCCTGTGATCACCCTTGAGAAGGGGATTGGTTGACCGTCAGGGTTGCGCGGGGGCGATGTCCGTGTGTGGGAAGTCCTCGCCTTTGAAGAGCAGGGGCTGGTCGAGGTCTTTGGCGAGAGCGTAGGCGAAGCAGTCGCCCATGTTGAGCTTGGCCTTGGAGTTATTGCCCTTGCCGTAGGTCTGGTACGCCCAGCGCGCAATCCTGGCCTGATTGGGTGTTACCGGCTCGATGATGAGGCCCATCTCGTCAACGAGTGTGTCGAAGGCGTTGCGCATGGCCTCACCGCGGTTGTCCGCCACGATGGCCGCTTCGACGTAGTTGACAGCCGAGATGCGACACACGGCGGCGGCGATGGCGTGGGCGAATGGGGTAGCCTCGGGTTCACCGTTGATGACAGCGATGATGGCGCTGGAATCGATGATCACGCGGGAAGGCCGGTGTCCGGGTCGTACAGGTCTTCGACAGAGAGCCGGTCCTGACCCAGATGGGTTCGCATGCCGGCGGCGATGCTCAGGATGCGTTCGGCTCTGCCGGCGGCTTCGGAGCGGCGTTCCAGCGCATCCAGACGGCGTTCGAGCACTTGAGCGGCGTGCTGGGTTTCCTCGGCCAACCGGATAACCCGGCGGGCGAGGTCATGAATGGGCTCGTGTTCGAGGTCCACGCTCACCGTCCTCGACTCCCTCCGTCGCGGCGCCTGTGTTGCACCTTCAGCGTAGCTGGTGGCCGAGGCTTACTCGCATCCCCAGTTGGCGTAGTAGAGATGGGCGTCGTAGTAACGCTCCATCAGCTTGTTCGGGTCGCCCCCGAAGTCGCCCCACTGATAGTCGTTGGTGAAGCCGGTGGCGGTGATCCGCGCCCTGGTCGACAACGCCCGCACCTCGGCCTGCTGCCGGTCGGTCAGCGGCCGGTCCAGCGCCAGGAACTCGTAGTACTGGTACCCGCCCACGCGCTCACCCACCCCAGCGCCGGGAGGCGGCGATCCAGTCGGCCCCGGCCGGGGGCGACTCGGGCATGGGCAGGTCCAGGATGCCGACCAGCTGCCGGTGCCTCCCATGGCGGCAGATGGCCGCGATGCCGGTTCCTGGGGAGTCCGTCACGCCGGTTACGCTGACGCGGACGCCCAGCACGGTCGTCTCGAACGGCACCTGGAGGTTGTCCTGGAGCACAGCGGCGAACGCCGCCCGCTGCTCCTCCTCGTCATAGGCGTAGAGGGTCGCCTCGGCGATCAGCTCATCCAGGCGGTCATCGGGGATGTCGGGGGCCACGGGCGACCACGATAGCGAGCAGACCGCCGCGTCATGGCCGACTTGTCCCGCTACAAATGCGCTGCCCGATACGCCTCCCAGATTTCGGGACGAAGACGTCTCTTGCCGGGCACGTCCAGGCCGCGCTCACATGCCCAGGCGCGGACCTCGGCGGTCGACGGCTCCGGTCGTACGTCAACCGGTGAGGGCCGGGGCGGAGAGTGGTCGGCGGCGGCGTATGTGGCGGCCAGGAATCGGTAGGTCCACTCTTCGGCCAATTGCCGGGTCTCGCCGAACACGATCGGCATGTTCGGGAAGGCCACCTGCAACTCGGCGATCCCGTCCGCGACCACGGCGGGCCGGACGTGCTGCGCGTGCGGCCTCTACCTCGACGACACCGCAGCCTGGCTCAACCCGCCACTTCCGACGAATTAACGGGCGCGACCACTAGAGAAACGCCCTGCGGGCGGCCTCACCGGTGTCAGCCCAGCTCGCATCTCCAGGCCGCTGAATTACGCGGAACGCGGGTAACAAACTCGTACAGAACAGGCGGGCGGCCGCAGGTGGTAGGGCGGCCGGAGCGGTTGCTAGGCGGCCATGAAGTGCACAAAGCGGACGATGCGCGGCCTGCGCTCGGCCCTGGTGGCACTCAACACTACCGTGATCGCGGTCGCGGCCCACCGCGCCCACGGGACGTCCCCGCCCCTGCTGGCCCTGGTCCCCGTGGTCCTGGCGGCCTGGGGCGTCGCCTACGTGCTGGCGGGCCGGAGGGTCACCCGGTGGGAGTTGCTGGCCCTGCTCGGCGCCGCCCAGTTCGGCATCCACGGCCTCAGCGTCTACCTGGCGGAGCCCGGCCACCACGATCCCGGCCATCACGGCATCGGCGACGCCTCTTCGCCGATGGTCCTCACACACGCCGCGGCCACCGTGCTCACCGCGCTGCTGCTGGAGCACGGCGAGCGGATGTGGTGGGGGCTGCTCTCCCTGCTCGACGTCCGGTACCGCACGGTCCACGCCCGCGATCTTCCGCCGCCGGTCCGGCGCCCGGTCCCGATCGCCTCCCGCACCGTCCCCACGCTGACCCGGCTGTGCGCCGGCCCGGTCGGGACGCGCGCCCCGCCCCTCCTCACCCGGATCTGAACCACCACGGGGATAAGAGAACCCCGCTTCCCCCGAACCGGACCGAACGGTTCGGTCATGATCTGTTAGAGGAGACCCCCCATGAGTTCTGCCCTGCGTAACACCCTGCGCGCCGCTGGCCGCACCGCCGCCGTCGGCACCGCCGCCCTCGGGCTGGTCCTGCTCGGCGCCGGCGCGGCGTCGGCCCACGTCACCGTCACCCCCTCCACCACCGCGGCCGGCAGCTACACCGTGCTGACCTTCTCCGTCCCGCACGGCTGCGACGGGTCGGCCACCACCTCGGTCGCCATCTCGATGCCCGAGGAGATCATCGCGGTCACCCCGACGGTCAACCAGGGCTGGGATGTCGAGAAGAAGATGGAGAAGCTCGACACCCCGGTCGACGACGGCCACGGCGGTCAGTACACCGAGCGAGTCGATCAGATCGTCTACACCGCCAAGATCCCGCTGCCCGATGCCCTGCGCGACACGTTCGAGCTGTCGCTGAAGCTCCCGGAGAAGGAAGGCGCCAAGCTGGTCTTCCCGGCGGTCCAGAAGTGTGAGAAGGGCGAGACGCCCTGGACCGAGGTCGTCGCGGACGGCGCGGAGGAGCCGGAGCACCCCGCCCCGTACATCGTGCTGACCGCCGCCGAGGGGGCGGAGCACGGCGCGGCCACGCCCACGCCGGCCGAGACCGCGATGTCGGTCGCCCCGGCGATCGACCCCTCGCGCGCGGCCGCCAACTCGGCCGCGTCCCCCAGCTCGGGCGACCCCGGCGTCGTCGGCTGGGCCGGTCTGGTGCTGGGCGCGATCGGCGCGGCCACGGGCGTGACCGCACTGGTCCGCGGCAGGAAGACCTCTTGACCCGTCCGGTCCGCCGCAGGATGACTAGGTGGGCGCGGAAGTCGGCCGCGCCCACCTCGGCCGTCCTGCTCCTGGCCACTCTCCTGGTCCTCCTCCTGCCCGGCACGGCCGACGCCCACGCCGTGCTGAAGAGCACCGACCCCACCGACGGCCAGGTCCTCGCCCAGGCGCCGCGCACCATCACGGCCACCTTCAACGAGGCGATCAGCCTCGCTCCCAAGGGGAACCAGCTGCTCGACTCGGCCGGCCGCCCCGTCCCCGCCGACATCCGCTCGGTGAACGACACCGTCATCTACACCCCAGCCTCAACCCTTGCCGAGGGCACGTACATCGTCAGCTGGCGGGTCATCTCCGCCGACACCCACCCGGTCGGCGGTGGGATCAGCTTCTCCGTCGGCAAGCCGAGCGCCAGCTCCGTCGCCGTCCCCGACCAGGTCGCCGACCGCGAGGTGAACGTGCTCAGGATCGGCGCCGAGGTGCTGCGGTACGGGGGAGTGCTCGGGTTCGCGGGCCTCACCGCCTTCGGCCTGTTCATCGCCGAGCCGAGCGTGCGCAGGTCCGCGGCGTTCGCCCGGAGGGTCCGGCGCACCCGCGACGCCCTGGCCGCGGCTGCGGTGTTCGGCGCCGTGGCCCTGGTCCCGCTGGTCAAGCTCTGGCAGGACGGCGCGGGCGTCGGCGACCTGTTCTCCGCCTCGCTGTGGCCCGCGGCTCTGTCGGCGGCGCCCGCGGCCGCTGCGGCGCTGCTGGCCGTCGGTACCGTGATCGCCCTGGTCGCGGTGCGCCGCGAGCTGCCGGTCGTCGCGGCGGCCGGGGCGGCGCTGGCGTTGGGCTCTCTCGCCGTGGTCGGCCACACCAGGGTGTACGGGCCGGGCTGGCTGGTGCTCGCCGCCGACCTGCTGCACCTGGCCACCGCGGCGCTGTGGTTCGGCGGGCTGCTCGGGTTATGCCTGCTGTTCGTCCCCGACCGCCATCACAAGGTGGCCGAGGTCGCCTCGGCGGTCGGTCGCTTCTCGGGTGCGGCGCTGTGGCTGGTGGCCGGGCTCGGCGCGAGTGCCGTCCTGCTGTGGTGGCGGATCGCCGACAGCGTGGACAGTCTGTGGACGACCGGGTACGGCCGTCTCGTCCTGGTCAAGCTCGTGTTGGTGCTCGCCGTCGTCGGCGTCGCCGCCTGGAACCGGTACCGGCTCGTCCCCTCGATGCACTCCGGCGCGCGCCGGGAGGCCACCCTGGGCGCGCTGCGCCGCACGGTCGGGATCGAGGCGGTGGGCCTGGCCGTGGTGGTGGCCGTCACCGGCGTGCTGGTCTCGCAGACGCCGCGCGAGGAGCTCACCGCCGCGCCCGCGGCGGCTGCGCCGTCCCCCGCTGGGCCCAAGACGCTCATCGCGGCCATCGGCGATGGCAAGGCCACCATGGTGATCAGCCCCGGTAAGAGGGGGGTCAACGCGCTCCAGCTGTCCCTGGTTGACGGGCAGGGCGTGCCGCTGGTGCCGCATGAGACGCCGGAGCTGTCGGTGCGGCTGCCCGCGTACGAGCTGGGGCCGTTCAAGAAGCCGCTGTCCACGACGGGCAAGGGCACGTACGAGGCGACGGTCGACTTCCCGCTGGACGGGACGTGGACGGTGACGCTGGTCGTGCGGCTGTCGGAGTTTGAGAGCCCGGTTGTCTCCCAGAAGGTGGTGATCCCGTGAGATCCGGTGTCTCCCGTGCGGTCCGGGCCGCCGGGGTGGCGCTGGCGGCGGTCGTGCTGGTGCTGCTGCCGGCCGCCCCGGCGCTGGCTCACGTGCTGCTGGAGTCCGCGCAGCCCAATGGGGACGGGTCGGTCACGCTCACCTTCTCCTTCGACCACGGATGCGACGGCGCGCCGACCCAGGCACTTGTGGTCCGGATTCCGGCCGGGTCCTCGGTGCTGTCGGCCGGCCAGCCGGGCGGTTGGCGTAGCGCGGTGAAGGGGAACGCGGTCGAGTGGACCGGCCCGGGGATCGCCGACGGCACCAAGGCGTCCTTCACCGTGCGGGCGCGCCTGTCGGGGAAGGTCGGCGCGCCGCTGCTCTTCCCGGCCACGCAGCGGTGCGCCGGCGGCAAGGGGTACGAGTGGATCGGCGCCGACGACGCGTCCCAAGAGCCCGCACCACGGCTGATCGCCACCGCCGCTGTCCTGGACCCGGGCCTCAGCCCGGCACTGCCCCCGGCCGTGGGCGCGGACGGCGCCGACGACGTCCAGGTGGCCGTGGCGCTGGGCGCCTTCACCGCCCTGGCAGCCCTGACCGCTCACCTGACCCGCTGGCGCCTCCGCCGCCCCTGACCCCCTGGGGAAACTCAGCAACCGTCACCACACTGGCCGTTCAGGGAGTAACTTTGTTGATGGTCCGCCCTGACACGTGGGCTTCTACCAGCAGCCAAACGGAGGGCATCTCGATCCTCGCTGGGCAGCTCCCTGCGCCGCTCCATGGCCTCGACAACGACTTCCCGCGGGCCGTGATCTCGCCACAGCTGGATCTGGGAGATAGCGGTAACGGCAAGTGGGCCGACGCCGAGCACGTCCTGCGGCACGTACCGCTGCCCTGGCACGGCCCGCACCGACGTGGCGCCGGCATGCAGGGCACGGTCAGCGAGAGTGAGCAGCCGCTGGTGGCTCCCGTTATCTGCAGGAAGGCCTGATGCCATGGGAGCCAACCACACCCACGGGCCGGTCGCCCCCGCCTCACACGCGGCGCGGTGGGCGACCCTGGCCGTGATCGTGCCGCTGGCCGTGGCCACGCTGGTAGCCGTGTTGTGGATGTGGCCCGGGCAACCAGCCTCCGATAGCGCGGAGGGGAGCACCCTCCAGAAGGTGACCGGGATGATCGTCGGTATCACCCTGAGTCCCTGTCCGGAGGAACCGCCGCTTGAGGGGGTGCCCTCGGCCGGGCTGCCGCCAGTTGATCCGGCGACGTGCGGCGATGCCCAGGTCAGGCTGACCAGTGGACAACAGACCGGGCAGCGCGTTATCGCGCAACTGCCCAGCGGCCCGGGCTCGCCGGTCTTCGGCGTCGGGGATGACATCGTGCTGATCTACACGCCGGTGACCGGGGACAACATCCTGGATGAGCCGCCGTACCGGGTCTCTGACTACGACCGCACCGAACCGCTGCTGCTGATCGGGGCGGCCTTCGCGCTCGCGGTGATCGCGTTCGGGCGGTGGCGCGGCGTCACGGCACTGGTGGGCCTGGCCATCACCTTCGTGCTGCTGCTGACGTTCGTGATCCCCGCGATCCTGGCCGGTCAGCCACCGCTGCTGGTGGCCATCGCCGGATCCGCGGCGATCATGCTCGCGGTCCTTTACCTCACCCACGGTTTCACGGTCACCACCTCGGTGGCGATCGTCGGCACCCTCTGCAGCCTCAGCCTGACCGGTGGGCTGTCGTATGCCGCGATCGGGATCGCCCGGCTCAGCGGGATCACCGACGACAGCTCGCTCTTCCTGGACATGAGCTACCGCATCAACACGCAAGGGCTGCTGATGGCCAGCATTCTGATCGGCGCCCTGGGCGTGCTGGACGACGTCACCGTCACCCAGTCGGTCACGGTGGCCGAGCTCGCCCGCGTCAACCCGGGCTTCGGCTTCCGCGAGTTGTATCGCGCCGCCACGCGCATCGGGCGCGCGCATATCGCCTCGGTGATCAACACCATCATCCTGGCCTATGCGGGCGCGTCCCTGCCGCTGCTGCTGCTCATCAGCGTCGGCCGGGAACCGCTGGGCGAGGTGCTGACCAATCCGGTGCTGGCGCAGGAGATCGTCCGCAGCGTGGTGGGCACGTTGGGTCTGATCTCCGCCGTCCCCCTCACCACCGCCCTTGCCGTACTGGCCCATAGGCCACGAGCCATCGGCGGACGCGGCGATGAGCCGCTGCCATCCGTGACCGGCCGCCGACGTTCGGGCTCGGATCACGGTGGGGGGGAGCCTGAATCCGCGTTCTGGCAGAACCACTAGTCCGGGTAAGCGTCACACCGATCGATAGGTGCCCGCAGCATGCGAAGCTGGGCCACCGCCGCGCTTGGACAAGTTAGGGCTTATTTCGGGGTCTTTCATGTGATCTCTTGCAGGTCGAGCAGCGGCGCGAAGGGGTCCTCGTAACGGGCCCACGCGGACGAGCCCGCCACGGTCTCGTCCGGGGTCAGCAGGCAGGAGTCGAGCAGGCCGTGGATACGTTCGCGGTCCAGGTCAGGCCCGACGAAGACCAGGTGCTGAACGCGGTCACCGAAGTGGCTGGTCCAGTCGAGGGCGGCGGCCGCGCGGCGGGCGGGGGAGACCAGGTCCCAGGCCGCCTCGGGCAGCGCGGCCAGCCACGGGCCGGCGTCCTGGACCGACATCCCGCCCGCCACGGCGTCCCAGCCGAGCAGGCGCTCGTGCCGCGTGGCCAGCCAGAACCGGCCACGCGACCGGACCGTCTGGGTGACCAGTTCGTCGAGGGCCTCGTAGAGGCGGCCGGGGTGCAGCGGGCGAAGCCGGTGCCAGACGACGGTGGTGACCTCGCCGTCCCGTGCGTCGCAGGGGAGCACGGCGGTGGCGGGGTCGACGCGTTCGGCCAGCATCCGGGTGCAGAGGGCGGGGCCGGTCACGTCGGGCGGCTCGGCGGCGAAAACCGGGGTGGCGGGCGCGAGATGGCTCAGCAGGGCACGTGAGAGGTCGTGGTCTTCCTCGTCGCCGCCGTGCAGGATCAGGGCGGTGGCGTACTCCACCTGCCGGGCCAGCACTTCGGCCAGGTATCGCTGATCGCCGGTCGCGCCCTGGCCCGTCTCCGACATGCGCTCGCCCCGGGCGATGTCGATCGGCAGGTGCTCGGTGTGCAGGGCAGTCGCCACGCACGTCAGACGCAGGGCCGCGCGTACCTCCCCGGCGTCGAGCGCCTCGGCCACCGTGCGCGGTTCGACCGAATCCCAGAGGTCGACGACGAGCAGGGGTGCGGCGGCGGCGCGCCGGATCAGCTCCGGCACCAGATCCTCCCTGACCGTGCAGGAGACGCACCCGTGCGCCAGCCGTACCTCGGCCCGCTCCAGCACGCCGGAGGCGTCGCGTACGGTGCGCTCGACCCGGCCTGAGGAGACCACACGCAGGTCGTGGTGGACGGCCACCGCGCCGGGGTGGGCAGCCAGGAGGTGGTCGACGGTGGCGGAGCGGGCCGTGGAGTGCAGGCCGACGACCAGGACGACGGGGGTGGCCATGGCATCTTCTCAAGTAGCAATTGAAAACAATTATCATTATCATTGCATGATCGCGCCCGAAGGAAGGACCCGACCTTGGCCAGAAACGAACTGCGCCCGGTGATCAAGCTGCGCTCGACCGCAGGAACCGGCTACACCTACGTGACCCGCAAGAACCGCCGCAACGACCCCGACCGGCTCACTCTCAGCAAGTACGACCCGATCGTGCGCAGGCACGTCGAGTTCCGGGAGGAACGATGAAGAAGGGCGTCCACCCCGACTACCACCCCGTGGTCTTCCGTGACCCGAGCGCCGGGTTCGCCTTCCTGACCCGCTCGACGGTGACCAGCGACAAGACGATCGAGTGGGCGGACGGCAACGTCTATCCCGTGGTGGACGTCGACGTCTCCGCGGCGAGTCACCCGTTCTACACCGGCAAGAGCCGGGTGCTGGACACCGCCGGCCGGGTCGAGCGCTTCAACCAGCGCTACGGGAGGACCTGATGTCGGCCCACTGCCAGCTCACCGGAGTCAAGCCCGCCTTCGGCAACAACGTCTCTCACTCCCACCGGCGCACCCGCCGCCGGTGGAACCCCAACATCCAGCACCGCCGCTACTGGCTCCCCAGCGAGAACCGGCACGTCCGCCTCACCCTCAGCACTCGCGCGATCAAGACCGTGGACAAGATCGGGGTCGAGGCGGCGGTGGCGCGCATCCGGGCCAGAGGTTGCGCACCCGGGTGGCGCTGGCGTCGCGGGGCTGCCGGCCCAGTTCTCGTAGGCCGCCGCCTTCTCATCGGGGCTGCCGGTGCGGATGACCTCCTTCAGTTCGGCCCTGCGGGTGGCGTACCGGGCGACGACGATCCTGCGGCGTTCGTTGGCGGCGATCTTGCTCTTCTTGGCCATCAGACCTTCTCTCCTCGACTCGGTCGACGGACGCCCACGCGGCCACCTCACCAAGTTCGGCATCTCCCGGATCCGGTTCCGCGAGATGGCCCACCGGGGCGAACTGCCCGGCGTGACGAAGGCGAGCTGGTAGCCGTGGCCGTCCCCAAACGCAGGACCTCCCGTAGCAACACCCGGTACCGCCGGGCCCAGTGGAAGGCCGTCGCCCCGGACCTGGTGCCCATCGTGATCGACGGACGCCGAGTTCTGGTGCCCCGCCGCCTGATCGCCGCCTACCGGCGCGGCCTTCTCTGAGACGCTCCTGCCAGGATGGGCTGGACGTCGATGACCGGCCCATCCCTGGTGCGCTTCCCCGGGCGTCAGCCCCGACGGTGCCTGTCGGGCCGGCGAGTCAGCGGTCATGGATATGGACCGCTTTTCCTGAAATATGGTCAGGAATGATAACCGTATCCATTTGGAAATGATTGTGATACATCTGAACGGAAGCCAGGTAGAGCATTTCCGCCGATGGATAGGTGCCCGCAGCGTGCGAACCTCTGACGCCGGGGTGGTCAGGCAGTCGCGCCCGGTGACGCGGCCGCGCCGCCCCCGCCGGACGTGGCGGGAAAGCCGCCCCCGCGTGCCTGGCCGGTGTCCGGCGGGTTCCGCATGAGCACCGCCAGCCAGAGCAGCGCCATCCAGCCGGCGACCACGAACAGGTGGTGCGCTTCGCGCAACGTGACCACCTGCGCGTTCCCCAGGTCCCACAGGGCGGTGCCGGTGAGGATCATGGCGCCGGCGGTGGCCGCGGGCAGCACCCCCCACACCGAGCGGGGCCGGAGCGCGGCAGTGAGGAAGCCGACGCCGATCGCCAGGTTGAACGCGCCGATCTCCTTGAGCTCGTGGCTCGCGCCACCCTCGTGGAGCACCAGCGAGGGCGCCACCACCATCGCGTACCCGATCACGATCTGGCAGACCGCGATCGCGCCCGCCAGCGTCCGTGCCAGCCGGAGCGGCCACGCCGGCTTGGGTGGTGGTCCGGTCAGGCCGCGCATGATCCGGTCGGTGAGATCGGGTGCCGGCGCCGCCGGCATCGCGCGCAGCGCGCGGCCGAGACCGGCGGCCCCGCTCAGCCAGTCGACGCACACCGGGCATCGGTCGAGGTGGATGCGTAGCCGGTGGAGGCCGACGCCAGGCTCCGCGCCGTCCAGCAATGCGGATATGGCCTCACGTGCCCGCGCGCATCTCATGTCTCCCTCGCTTCTTTCTCCGGGTAGTCGTCCTCGGGACGCGCCCGGTTCCGGCGGCCTACGTCGCTTCCCGCCATCATCTCCGGCCGTCAGAAGGTGAATCCAATGGATGAGCTGACGCGCCTCGCCTTCGCGGCGAGGTATGACGACGAACAGCGGTTCCGGGAGTTCGTCGTCGCTTCATCGCCGGAGGTGTGGCGGTTCTGCGCCACCCTGGCCGACGTCGACAGCGCCGATGACCTCACCCAGGAGACCTACGCCCGGGTCTGTGTGGCGTTGCGGCGCTATCGCGGCGAGGCCAGCGCCAGGACCTGGCTGCTGTCGATCGCCCGGCGGGTGGTGGCCGACGCGATCAGGAAGAGAACGCGCCTGCGCCGCCTGGACGCGAAGTTCCAGGCATATACGGCCCATGAGGAACCGGTGACCCACCCGGCGGGTGAGGTCGAACTCCGCATGCTGATCGCGGAGCTGCCGCACGCCAAGCGCGAGGCGTTCGTGCTCACCCAGGTGCACGGCCTGTCCTACGAAGAGGCCGCCCAGGTGTGCGGCTGCCCGGTCGGGACGATCAGGTCGCGGGTGGCCAGAGCCCGTGAGAGCCTCCTGGCGTCGCTGTCGGAGGCCGATCGGCGGAAATCCGCAGGGAACTCCGCGCGTGTGGGCGACGACCATCTGAGGTGAGTGGCTGCCGAGGTATCGGGGACACGGGGGTGGAGCATGGGAACGTGCCGTAGGAAAAGCACCCGAGGGCGGCCGCGGTCCGGCGAGATCTAGAGTCGGCGTGGGAATCCGCATCCTGGCCTGTGACAGGCAGACGCTGGTGCTGGCGGGCGTACGCGCCTACCTGTCCGGAGAGCCCGACATTCAGATCGTCAGCGAGACCGGTGACGCCGCTGAGGCGATCAGGCACGCCAGGAAGGTGCTACCGGACATCGTGCTGCTCGGGGTCTCCGACGACGACGGCGACCTGGCAGGGGTGGTGCACAAGCTGACCGCTCTCGGGCCCGACGCGTCGCCCCGGGTGCTGCTGATGGCGGCGCCCGAGCACGAGAGCAGGCTGCTGGACCTGCTGCGTGCGGGAGCGCGTGGCGTGGTCGGCAAGGACTCCACCGCCTCGGAACTGGGCCGGGCGGTCCGGGTGGTGGCGGCCGGTCAGGCATGCCTGACGCCGTCGATGACCAGGCGGCTGCTCGACTGGGCGATGACGGCGGGACCGCTCACCGCGCAGGTGCCGCAAGAGGTCGCCCGGCTCACCGGCCGGGAGCGTGAGGTGCTGTCGATGCTGGCCAGAGGGCTGAACGACGGCGAGATCGCGTCGGCGCTGCGGCTGTCGAAGGCCACCGTGCGCTCCCACATTCATCACATGTCAGCCAAGATCGGCGTCACCAGCCGCGCCCAGGCCGTCGCCTTCGCTTATCGCCACGGCCTGATCGCCGCACTGCCGGGCCGGTGACCCCGTGTCCCTTTCAGCAGCCGTGGACGACGTCATCAACACAGGACGAGAACCGGGACGGCGATTCCACAAATGTGGTGACCGCGCTGTTAAACCCCAACAAAGCGCGTCTGTGAAGCCAGCGCACGGTGGAAGACATCGCTTCCGGCCCGACATAGCTTGTGCCGCGTGCCCGAAATGGGTGCAGTCATCCCATCCGAAGAAGGGAATCGCCATGATCAAGCACATCGCCAAGAAGCGCGTGGCCAAGCTCCTCGCCCCGCACAACCACCACACGAGCCTCGCGCCCTCCTTCTCCTGGAGCAAGTAAGCGGGCAGGGGCCGGAGGCCGTCACCGTACGGTCTCCGGCTCTCTTTTTCGGGCGACCCACCAGATCCTGGAGGAGAGAAACGATGGCAGCCGGGCCGCGCGTGGTCAGTGTCGAACTCCGTTCACTCGGTGACGAGGCCACCCTGGTCACCACCCCCTCGGGGGCCGTCTTCGAGATCGCGGCACCGCTGCCGGCGATCCGGGAGCTGCTCGACCGCTGTGACGGCAGCCGGTCGTACGACGACTTAGCCCGCCAGACCCCCGACCCGCAGGCGTACGGCGAACTGCTCGCCCACCTGCGTGAGACCGGATGCCTGGGCGACGACGAGGGCGGCGCGACGACGGGCGTGCGACTGCTCGCCGTCGGCGACGCGGCACTCGTCGAGCTCGCGGCCGCTCACGCCGCGCTCACGGTCGCCACCCCCGGCGACCTCGACGCCGCGCTGGCCGGATCTGCGCCGGGCACGGTCGCGGTCGTGGCCCTGCGCGACCGGCTCGACGTGGCCTTCCTCGAATGGCTCAACGACCTGTGCGCGGCGGCCGGGGTGCGGTGGGCGCAGTTCCACCTGGACCAGGGACGCGGCTGGGCGGGCCCGGCCGTCGACCCTGGCAGCACTCCCGACTACCGTGACCTGCTCGGCCGCAGGATCACCGCCGCCGAACAGCCAGAGGTCGAGGCGGCGCTGATGGCCCCCGCGGAGTACGGCCATCCAGCCCTCCCGGACGACGGCGAGCTGCGCTGGATGATCGCTGGCTTCATGGTGGACGTGGCCCGCTGGCTGGACGGCGGCCCGGCCCGGCTGCCGTGGGGCGAACTGGAGCTCAACCCGCTGACGCTGGAGAGCGTCCGGCACCCGCTGTTGCCGCTGCCCGACCGGCCGTTACGCGATCCGGGCCAGCCGTTCGACCAGGAGGCGCTCGTGGACGAGCGCACCGGTCTGATCACCGGCCTGCCCGTCTTCCCGCACTCCGAGTCGATCCCGCACGACCTGGTGACCGTGCAGAGCAACGTGGCCGACATGCGCCGGCTCTACACCTGGGCCAACAACATCGTGTGCGGCGGCAGCAGGTTCGGCGACCCGGAGGGGGCCCGGCTGTCGGCGATCGGCGAGGCCGTGGAGCGCTACTGCGGCAACTGCGTCACCGACAAGGTCGACGTACGGGAGGCGTCCTACGACGAGCTCCGAGGCCAGCATGCGATCGACCCGGAGCGGTTGGTGCTCTACTCCGACCGGCTATACGACTCGCCCGGTTTCCCGTTCGTCCGGTTCGACCGGGACCTGAGCACGCACTGGGTGCGCGGGCGCTCGCTCACCCACGACCGCGACGTCTGGGTTCCGGCCAGCACGGTCTATGTCAACTGGTACATGGACGACTACGCGCAGGTCCCGCCGACCAATTACCTCTACTACCCGGGCATCGCCGCGGGCCCGTCGCTGGAGTGGGCGCTGGCCTCCGGCATCGAGGAGATCATCGAGCGGGACATCACCATGATCTGGTGGATGAACGCGCACCCGCTGCCCGCCGTCGACCCAGGGCCGGAACTGGCGGCGCTGTGGGCGGGCAAGCCGACCGAGCTGGGGCAGCGGGCCTGGCTCATCCACCTGGACAACGAGTTCGGCGTCCCGGTCATGGCCGGGGTGCTGGAGAACCGCCGCGAGGGCCTGCTCAACGTGGGCTTCGCCGCCCGCCCCGACCCCGTCGAGGCGGCGCGCAAGGCCTGGACCGAGGCGCTGACGCTGCAGGACGGCAGCCGCGACCTGGACGACCCCAGCGGGCTCACCTATACGGCCATCGCCGAGGGATGGGTGAGCGCGCCGCTGAAGCCGTGGCGGGGCGACCGGGCCTACCTCGACAGCTACGACCCGGACTTCCGCGACGTCAACGACCTGATGTGCCAGCAGCAGGTCTTCCTCGACCCGCGCGCCGCCGAGCGGGTGCGCCCGTGGCTCGACGTGCCGGTCAGCCGGCGCATGGACGAGATCCCGAGCCTGCCAGACCGGTCGCTGGAGACCTACCGGCGGCTGGTGGAGTCGCGCGGCTACGAGATCGTCTACGTGGAGCTGACCACGCAGGACGTGGCCAAGGCGGGGCTGCGCGTGGTGCGGGTGCTGATCCCCGGTCTGGTGCCGAACTTCCCGGCCGCCTTCCCCTTCCTCGGCCGGGGCCGGATCCAGCAGCACCCCGTGAGCCTGGGCTGGCGGGAGGCGCCGCTGCCCGAGGAGAAGCTGAACTACTTCCCGCTGCCGCACGCATGACGATCTACGTCGAGGTGCCCAACCTCGGGTTCGGGCCGGCCGTCACGGCACTGCGCGCCCTCGCCCGGATCCCGGCGGAGGACGTGCACGTGCTGGCCACCGGCGACTCGGCCCGCTTCCTGCAACGGGAGCGGCCGGCCTACACCTGGCACGACGCGGACACGCTGTGGCCGCAGGGATGCGCCGGGCTGTTGCCGCCCGGCTCGCTGGTCGTCTCGGTCACCAATCCCGAGTTCGCCGCCTGGGCGGTGGAGCAAGGGCACGAGGTCGGCGTGGTGGACGTACTGGACTGGATGTGGCCGCTGGCCCGGCCGGCCGCGCTGCCCGATCCGGCGCGGCTGCGCTTCCACCTGGTGGAGGCCGGGTTCGCGCGGCCCCGGCACGGTGAGCCGGTCGCGCCGCTCATCGACCACGAACTGTGGTCGGAGCCGGCGCAGCCCCGGTCCGGCCTGGCCGTGGTCGCGTTCGGCGGCATGGCCATGCCGGGTGGCGCCGATCACGTCGGCGCGTTCGCCCGCTCGTTCCTCTTCACCGCGCTGCCTGTGCTCGTGGAGGCGGGCCTGGCGCACGTGGTGGTCGTGGGCGGCAGCAGGGATCTCGTGGACCTGGTGCCGCCGCGGTGGCGGGCCCACCCGGCCGTGGAGGTGCGCGCCGCAGTGCCCCCGGCCGAGTACGCCGCGCTTCTGCGGTCGGCCCGGCACGTGCTCATCCCGGCCGGGATGAGCACGCTGCACGAATGCGCGGCGGCCCGGATCACCCCGTTCGTCCAGCCGGGCTGCACGATCAGCACGGTCCTGGCCACGGAGCGGCTGTCCGCCCGCAGCTACCCCTACGTCTGCCGGTGGCCGGGGCAGAGCGCGGCCCTGGCACCGGTCCTGGGCAGGCCGGAGCCCGAACTCATCGAACGGGCCGCCGAACTGGTCGCGGCGGGCGCCCCTCATCTTGCTGATGAGCTGCGGCGTTACCTGGTTCGTGTAGAGGGTCCAGCCCTCCTGCCGATGAGCTGGGACGGGCTGCCGACGGCGGCCGACCGGCTCGCGCACCATGTGCTGACACGGCGACCGTAAGGGCCTGGAACCTGGGCGGCGTAACCATCGACTACCTCATCGATCCGGCATTTCGATCGGCGAGGAGCACGTATATGAACAAGCCCGCCCGGCCGCAGGGCCGCAGCCGTCTGGCTCGCGCCCTGCTGGCCGCGTTACTGATAGCAGCGCCCGCCTGCGCCGCGGATCCGGCCGACAGTCCGGCCGCCGGTTCGGCCACGAGTTCGCCCGCCCCCACCGAGGTGCGCATCGCGGTGCCCGAGACCGGCGTGAGCCTGAAGCCCGACGGCTTCTGGCACTACGCCCTGGCCAGTTACGGCGTCGCCGAGCACCTGCTGCGGGCCCGCCCCGACGGCACGATCGAGCCGTGGCTGGCCTCCTCCTTCGAGCGGACCGACCCGAAGACCTGGCGGGTGACGCTGCGCGAAGGGGTCACCTTCCACAGCGGCAAGGCGGTCGACGCCAAGGCCGTGGTGGCGGCCCTGGAGAAGCGGGTCACCCAGGGGTACGGCACCGACTCCATCGCCAAGGCGGAGATCGAGGCGACCGGCCCGCTGGAGGTCACCTTCACCTCACCGCAGCCCAGCGCGGCCGTCCCGCGCGACCTGGCCTCACTGGTGCGCTACTACATGATCTACGACGTGGCCGCCGCCGAGCAGGCCGGCGACGACAACGCCAAGTTGCTCGCCGCCGGGATCTACACCGGCCCCTTCAAGCCGGTCGCCGTCGACCAGCAGTCGATCTCGGCCGAGGCCTTCCCCGGCTACTGGGGGACCAAGCCGGCCTTGACGGGGGTGAAGGTGCTCGCCATGCCCGACGCCACCGCCCGTGTGTCGGCGGTGCGCAGCGGTGAGGCCGACATCGCGATCACCCCGCCCGCCGAGACCGCCCGGACGGCCACCCAGGGCGGGCCGTTCACCTACAAGCGGGCGACCGTCGCCAACCGCGGCGTCTTCGCCCAGTTCAACCTGGCCCGCCCGCCCTTCGACGACCTCGCGGTACGGCAGGCGTTCATGCTCGGCGTCGACTACGCCAAGCTG
Source organism: Acrocarpospora pleiomorpha (assembly GCF_009687885.1). Taxonomy (GTDB): domain Bacteria; phylum Actinomycetota; class Actinomycetes; order Streptosporangiales; family Streptosporangiaceae; genus Acrocarpospora; species Acrocarpospora pleiomorpha. The sequence goes on along the minus strand of NZ_BLAF01000016.1, from coordinate 109,248 downwards.
CCCGCGGTGGTGGCCGGAGGCGGCGTCTACGCGCAGGCCGGCTCGGTGGCGCCGGGGGCGCTGCCGTTCGCTGTCACGACCCAGCGCACCGACCCGGCGGCCGCCGCGGCGCTGCTGGACCAGGCGGGCTGGCAGGCGGGCGCCGACGGCATCCGGGCCAAGGACGGCAAGCCGCTGCGCGTGACCTACCTCTTCCAGTCGGGCGACAGCGAACTGGAGGCGTTCGGCATCGCCCTGCGCGAGCAGATGCGCCCGCTCGGCATCGACCTCGCCATGGCACGCGTCGACGACGCCTACGACTCCAAGGCCTGGCCCGCGGAGTGGACGATCACCACCCTGTTCGTGCTGCTCGACGGCCCCAACCTGGTCGACTCGATGGCCGCCTGGCTGGGCAGCCAGGGCGGCGCCAACTTCGGCGGGGTCAAGGACCCCGAGCTCGACGGGCTGATCGGCACCCTCCAGTCGACCACGCTTGAGGAGGCCGGCGCGGATCTGGGCAAGGCGCAGACCCTGATCTCCGAGAAGGCCTACGCGGCGGTGCTGGGCTTCAAGGCGGTCGACGCCGTGGTCAGCGCGCCCTTCGCGGACTTCGTCCCCGACGCCGGGTTCGTCTTCATCGATGCGGCGCTCAGCGTACGCCAGTGATCCCTTCTCTGGCGAGACGGACCGGACAGGCCCTGATCACCGCGCTGCTGGCCAGCGTGGTGGTCTGGGGCCTGCTCCCGCTCGCCCCCGGCGACCCCGCCGTGCGTTACCTCCAGGCGCGGCACGTTTCCGCGCCGACGGAGGAACAGCTCGCCCGGGCCCGCGCCGACCTGGGCCTGGACCGCCCGCTGCCCGAGCAGTACGTGCGCTGGCTCGGCGGCGTCGTCCGGGGCGACCTCGGCCAATCGACCCGGCTGAACCTGCCGGTGACGCGGGTCATCGCCGAACGCGCCCCGGCGACGCTGCGGCTGACGCTCGCCACCGTCCTGCTCGCCCTGGTGGTCTCGCTGCCGCTCGCGCTGGCGGGTGCGGCGGCTCCCGGGCGCTGGCCGGACGCGGCCGGACGTTACATCGCGCTGCTGGGGGCCGCGCTGCCGTCGTTCGTGGCGGGGCTGCTGCTGATCGAGTTCGTGATCGTACGTCTGGGCGCGGGGAGCGTGGTCAGCGACGGCAGCTGGTCGCAGGTGTGGCTGCCCGCCGCCGCGCTGGCGCTGTATCCGATCGCCCGCTGGTCTCGGCTGCTGCGTGGCGGCCTGCTGGAGGGGCTGCGGTCCGAGCACGTCACCGTCGCCGCGGCGCGGGGCACCTCCCGGGCCAGGGCGCTGGTGGTGCACGCCCTGCCCAACGCGTCGGTGCCGTTCGTCACCGTGCTGGCGATGACGGTTGGTTTCCTGCTGGGCGGCGCGGCGGTGGTGGAGAACGTGTTCTCCTGGCCGGGGCTGGGCCGCGAGATCGTGCTGGCCGTCACGGCCAGAGACCTGCCGGTCGTGCAAGGCTTCGCACTGGTAATGAGCCTGGCCTGGGTCACGATCAGCCTGCTCGCCGACGTGGCGACCGCGCTGATCGATCCCAGACTGCGTGAGGGGAGCGGCCGATGACCATCCTGACCGGACGCGGCCTGGCCCCGGCCGAGCCGACCGCCCCGCCCGCCCGGGGGGTGCTCGCCCGGCTGCTGAAACGCCGCGACGCCCGCGCCGCGCTGGTCATCCTGGTGCTGGGGGCGCTTGGCATCCTGGCCGGGCCGGCGCTGGTGCCGTACGCGCCGGACGTGGCCGACTTCGACAACGTGCTGAGCGGCCCGAGCGCGGCCCACTGGCTCGGCACCGACCAGTTCGGCCGCGACCAGCTCGCCCGCCTGCTCGACGGCGGCAGCCGTTCCCTGCTGGCGACCGCGCTGGTGCTGGTGATCAGCGTCGCCGCCGGGCTGATCGTGGGCACCCTGGCCGGGGTCGCCGGCGGGCTCATCGACGTGGTCGCGATGCGGGCGGTGGACATGGCGCTCGCCGTGCCCGGCGTGGTGCTGACCCTGGCCCTGCTCGGCGCGCTCGGGCCGGGCTTCGGCAACCTGGTGATCGCGCTGGCGGCGACGGCCTGGCCGCCGTACGCCCGGCTGGCGCGCAGCTACGTGCGGTCGGGCCGCGAGCGGCCCGACGTGGTCACCGCGAGGCTGGCCGGGGCGGGCTGGCCGCGGGCCGCCGTGGCGCACCTGCTGCCGGGCGCGGCCACCCACGTGATGGTGGTCGCCGCCCTCGACGTCGGGCACACGATCATGGCGGTGACCGGGCTGTCCTTCCTCGGCCTTGGCGCGCAGCCGCCCGACGCCGAGTGGGGGGTCATGCTGTCCGACTCCCGGCTCTACCTGACCCAGGCGCCGTGGCTGCTGCTCGCCCCGTCCGCGGCGATCGTCCTGGTCATCCTGGCCGCGATCCTGCTGGGCGAGGCCGCCGCGGAGGTATCCGACCCCCGGAGGGCGCGATGAGCGAGGCGGCGCTGACCATCTCAGGGCTGGACGTGCGGTATCCGGGCGGCGGCCGCGCCGTGCGCGGGGTCGACCTGAGCGTGGCGCCGGGCGAGTCGTTCGCGCTCGCGGGCGAGTCGGGCTGTGGGAAGACGTCGCTGGCCCGGGCGGTGCTCGGGCTGCTGCCGCCGGACGCCCGGTGCGCGGGCTCGATCCGGGTCGGCGGGGTCGAGCTCGTCGGCGCGCCGAAGCGCACCCTGCGGGCCGTGCGCGGGATCGAGGTGGGGTACGTGCCGCAAGACCCGGTCACCGCCTTCGACCCGCTGCGCCGGGTGGGCCACCACGTCGCGCAGGCGTGGCGGGCGCACCGCCGGACCCCGCCGCCGGGGGCGGTGGCCCGGCTGGTGGCCGAGATGGGCATCCCCGACGCGGCCGTCCGGTTACGCGACTGGCCCCACCAGTGGAGCGGCGGCATGCTCCAGCGGGCCACCATCGCCGCGGCCGTCGCTCACCGGCCCAGACTGGTTGTGGCCGACGAGCCCACCAGCGCGCTTGACGCCGATCTGGCCGGTTCGGTGCTGACCACGCTGCGGGCGGCGAGCCCGAGCCTGCTCCTGATCAGCCACGACCTGGCTCTGATCGCCGAGCACGCCGATCGGGTCGGGGTGCTGTACGGCGGGCGCCTGGTGGAGGTGGGCGACGCGGCCGGGGTGCTGGCCGCGCCCCGCCATCCCTACACGGCGGCGCTGGTCGCCTCGGTGCCGAGGCCGGGCGCGGGGCTGCCGGAGCCGCTGCCCGGCCGGCCCCCCGCTCCCACGGAGACGATCCCCGGGTGCCCGTTCGCGGCCCGCTGCCCCGTCGTGCGGGAGCGCTGCGCCGACGAGGTCCCGCCGATGCGCGACGGCGTCGCCTGCTGGGCGGTGAGCCATGGCTGAGCAGCCGGTCATCGAGGCCGTCGGGGTCAGCCGCCGCTACGCCACCACCGCGGCGCTCCGCGAGGCCCACCTGATTGTGCGCGAGGGCGAGATCGTCGGCATCTACGGGGCCTCCGGCTCGGGCAAGTCCACGCTGCTGCGCCTGCTCGCCGCGATCGAGCCGCCCGACACCGGCGAGGTGCTGCTGGGCGGCGCCCCCGCCTGGGTGCGCCGATATGGCATGCGGCACCGCCGCCCGCCCCGTCCCGGCTATGTGATGCCGATCTTCCAGAACCCGTTCAGCAGCCTGGACGTGCGCTGGCCGATCTGGCGCAGCGTCACCGAGCCGGTGGCGATCATCCGGCGAGCGTCCGGGGCCGAGCGGCGCGCGCTGGCCGGTGAGCGGCTGGCGGCGGTCGGCCTGAGCGGACTCGACCTGGAGGCGACGCCGTCGGAGCTGTCGATCGGGCAGTGCCAGCGGGTGGCGATCGCCAGGGCGCTGGCGGCCGCGCCGGCCGCAGTCGTCGCCGACGAGCCGACCAGCGCGCTGGACGTCACCACCGTGGCCGGGATCCTGCGCCTGTTCAAGCAGGTGGCGGCGGGTGGCACCGCGCTGGTGCTGGTCAGCCACGACGAGAACATGCTGCGGGTGCTCTGCGATCGGGTGCGGCCGATGAAGGCGGGTGTCCTCGAACCAGGCGGATGCTAGTATGCTAGCAAGCTATGAAACGCCAGCAGTTCAACGTCTACCTCCCGCCCGAACTGATCAGGGCGGTCAAACACGCCGCCATCGACCACGGGGTCACCCTGTCGGCGCTGGTGGAGCAGGCCCTGCTCGACCACCTGAGCAGGCTCGGAGAGACGGAGGACGAGCAGTCATGATCGTGATGCCCGTGGTCTACGCCTCGGACGTGGAACGGTCGCTGGGCTTCTACCAGACGCTCGGGCTGACCGTCCGGGCCAAGGGGCGTAGCGGGAAATGGGCCGAGCTCGCCGCCCCCGGGGGAGGGCTCATCGCCCTGCACGCCGCCCACCCGGGCCCGCCCGGCGCGGAGCCGGCCGAGCCCGACACCGCCGTGCCCGCCGGCGGGGTGACGCTCTGCCTGGTCAGCCCGGCGCCGCTGGACGATCTAGTCGAGCGGATGGGGGAGGCGGGCGTCGAACCCGTGCGCGGCGTCTCCGACGAGGCGTTCGGCCGCTCGGTCGTCTTCGCCGATCCCGACGGGCTGCTGATCCAGATCAACGAACACGACGAGGAGCTCTACACCTGAGCCCTGGCGCCACGGCGCCGGAGACGGAGACCGACATGATGGTGCATGGCCGCCTGCTGGCGCTGGCAGGCGACATCCGCTTCCCCCTGACCGTCAACATCCTGCTGGGCCTGGCCGTGACCGCGACCCACATCGCCCAGGGCCTGCTCGTGGCCCAGGTGCTCGCCCGCCTTCTCACCGGCCAGGGCCTGGAGTCCGGCGTCTGGCTCCTGGTCTGGCTGGCCGTGGCGGTGGCCGTCAGGCTGGCGCTGCTCGTGCTGGCCGAGGTCGCGGCGCAGCGCACGGCCCAGGCCGTGAAGGAGCGCGTCCGCGGCAGGCTCTACGACAAGCTGCTGCTCCTCGGGCCCGGCTACCTGACCCTGAAGCGCAGCGGTGACGTCCGCACGGTGCTCGTCGACGGGGTCGAGGCGCTGGAGGCCTACTACAGCCGCTATCTGCCGACCGTGGCGTTGTGCCTGATCGGCCCGGTCGGCATCCTGGTCTACCTGGCCACCCGCGATCCGATCTCGGTCGCGCTGATCGCGGTCTGCATCGTGCTGATCCTGCTCGGGCCGCGCCTGCTGGACAAGGCGCTGGCCCGCAAGGGCGACGAGAACTGGCAGGCCTACGGCCGGCTCAGCTCCGACTACCTCGACGTGATGCAGGGCATGGCCACGCTCAAGGCCTTCAACGCCTCGGCCAGGGAGCGGGTAACCTTGTCGCAGCGCGCCGAGGAGTTGCGCAAGGCCACGATGCGCCAGCTCGGGGTCTCCCTGGTCGACAGCGGCGTGACCACGTTCGGCCTGCTGGCCGGGCCGGCCCTGGCGGTCGGCGTGGGGGCGATGCGGCTGGCGGCGGGCTCGGTCGACGTGCTCACCCTGCTGATCGTGCTGGTGCTCGCCCGCGAGTGCTTCCGCCCGCTGGGCGACCTGTCCAAGTACTGGCATGCCGGATACAGCGGCATCTCCTCCAGCAAGCAGATCGACGAACTGCTGCGGGCCGACCAGTTGGTGACCGAGCCCGACCGGCCGAGGCCGCTGGGCGACGCGCGGGTCAGCTTCGACAACGTCACCTTCCGCTACCCGGGCCGCGAGCACCCGGCGGTGCGTGCCTTCACGCTGGACATCGAGCCGGGCGAGACCGTCGCCGTGGTCGGGCCGTCGGGCGCGGGCAAGACGACGCTCGTCGCGCTGCTGCTGCGCTACTTCGACGTCACCGAGGGGAGCGTGCGCATCGGCGGCGTTGACGTGCGCGAGGCGGCGCTCGCCGACCTGCGCGCGATGGTGGCCGTGGTCGCCCAGGACACCTACCTGTTCACCGGCACCGTCGCCGACAACATCCGCCTCGGCCGCCCCGGCGCCACCGACGAGGAGGTCGTGGCGGCCGCGAAGGCTGCCAGCATTCACGACTTCATCGCCGGCCTGCCCGACGGCTACGCCACCGCGGTGAGCGAGCGCGGGCTGACCCTCTCGGGCGGCCAGCGCCAGCGCATCGCGATCGCCCGCGCCCTGCTCAAGGACGCTCCGATCCTGGTGCTGGACGAGGCCACCTCCAGCGTGGACGCGGCCGGGGAGGCCCTCATCCAGGACGCGCTGGCCCGCGTCACCGCCGGGCGCACCACGCTCGTGGTCGCGCACCGGCTGTCCACCGTCCGCGAGGCCGACCGGATCGTGCTCATGCGCGACGGCGAGGTCCGCGAGATCGGCGACCACCGCGAACTGATGAGACTCGACGGCGACTACGCCCGGCTCGTGGCCGCCCAGGAGGTGACGGCATGAGCGCGCAGACCACCGACGTCGTACCGGCCCGGCCGATCCTGGCCCTGATCCCCATGGTGTTCGGCCGCCCGGTGCTGGCCGCGCTGACCCTGCTGTCCGGCCTGCTGTCGCACGGCCTGGGCGTCGCGGCCGCCGCCGTGGGCGCCTGGATGGTCGGCACGGCGATCACCGGCTCCGGCGCAGGCTCGCTTTCGACGACGTTCTGGATGCTCGTCGTACTGGTCGTCGCCGCCGCGCTGGCCCGATGGTGGCAGATGTGGGTGGCGCACGACCTGGCCTACCGGTTGCTGGCGATCATGCGGGTACGGCTCTTCGACGGACTGGAACGACGCGCCCCCGGTTACCTCCTGGGCCGCCGTAGCGGCGACCTGGCGGGCACCGTCATGGCCGACGTGGAGACCACCGAGTGGTTCTACGCTCACACGATCATCGACTACGCCGTGGCCGCGCTGGTCGCGGTCATCTCCACGGCCGTGCTGGCCGTCTTCCACCCGCTGCCCGCGCTGGTGGTCGCCGTCTTCCTGATCCTGCTGGCCACCGTGCCGGTGTGGCTGGCCAGGGTGGCCGACGAGCAGGGCCGGAAGCTGCGCGAGGAACTCGGCGTGCTGGGCGCCGAGGTCGTCGACGGCGTGCAGGGCATGCGCGAACTCGTCACTTTCGGGCGCGGCGAGGACTACGCGCGGCGGCTGCGGGAACGCACCCGCACCCTCCAGGCCAGCCAGCTCGCCTACGGCCGCCGGTCGGGGGTCGAGCAGGCGGTCACCGACGGGCTGGTCGCGGGTGGCTTCACGTCCGTGCTCGTGGTGGCCGCGGTCCTGGTCGCCTCGGGTGACGTGCCTCTGCCGCTGCTGCCTGCCGTGGTGATCCTCGCGGTGTCGGCGTTCGGGCCGGTCATCGAGGTAACCGGCACCGCACGGGCGCTGGGGCAGATCCGGGCGGCCTCCCGGCGCATCTTCGCGGTCAGCAGGCAGCGGCCCATCGTCGACGACGGCGACGCCCGCGCCCCCGAGCAGCCGCTGACCGCCCACGTGGAGTTCAGGGACGTGCGGTTCTCCTACTCCCCGGACGCCGCGCCCGCTCTCGACGGCGCCCGCTTCGAGGTACGGCCCGGCGAGACCGTCGCCCTCGTCGGGCACTCGGGGGCCGGCAAGTCCACCTGCGCCCACCTGCTGCTGCGTTTCTGGGACGCCGGGGCGGGCGCGGTCACGATCGGCGGGCGCGACCTGCGCACGCTGCCCCAGCAGTACATCCGCGAGATGGTGGCGATCGTGCCGCAGGACGTCTACTTGTTCAACCGATCGGTGAAGGAGAACATCCGGCTCGGCCGCCCCGACGCCACCGACGACGAGGTCGTCGAGGCGGCCCGGCAGGCGCGCGTGGACGAGTTCGCCGACCAACTGCCGGACGGCTACGACACGGTCTGCGGCGAGCGGGGCGCGCAGCTGTCAGGCGGGCAGCGCCAGCGCATCGCGATCGCCCGCGCGCTCCTGCGCGACTGCCCGATCCTCATCCTCGACGAGGCGGTCTCCAACCTCGACGCGGAGAACGAGGAGGCGCTCCAGGCGGCGGTACGGGCGGTCCGGCAGGGCCGCACCACGCTGCTGATCGCCCACCGGCTGTCCACCATCCGCTCGGCCGACCGCATCGTGGTGCTCGATCGCGGCCGGGTCGCCGAGACGGGCTCCCACGACGAACTCGTGGCCGAGGGCGGCGCCTACGTGCGGCTGCTGGCCCGCCAGGTGGGCGGCATGGTGGACGGATCAGACGAGGACGAGATCACCGGCCGTCCGGTGTGAGGTGGTCGCCCGCCGGTCCGGCCCCGGCCGTGATCGGCGGGCGTCAGGAGTCCTGGGCCGCCCGCATCACGAAACGCACCAGTCGGCGCGGGGCCAGCCGGGCGAAGGCCGCCGCCCTCTTGTTGCGCAGGCCGGGCACGCACACCGCGCGCCCGGCCGCGTTCGCCGCCAGCGCCTCGCGCACCACCCGATCGGCCGCCTGGATGCGGCGCGCGGGATCGGCCTCGGCCGCGGTGAAGCCCGGCAGCACCGCCGTCACCGTCACGCCGTACCTGCACACCTCCAGGTCGACGGACTGGCTGAAGGTGGTCAGGAACGAATACCCGCCGCAGTAGGTGGCGCTGAAGGGGGTCGGCGCCACCCCCGCGATCGACGACACGTTGATGATCGAGCCCTTGCCCCGGTCGAGCATCACCGACAGCACGCTGTGCGTCAGCCGCATCGGCACGATCGCGTTGAGCTCGACCTGGCGTACCTCGTCCTCGATCGGCAGTTTCGGGAACAGCCCCGTGCTCAGCGCGCCCGCGCTGTTGACCAGCAGGTCGATGGGGCGGCCGGCATCGGCCAGCCGCTCTTCGACGGCGGTGGCCTGGGCGCGGTCGGTGAGGTCGGCGGCCAGCACCTCGGTCGCCGTGCCGTGCCGGTCCTTCAGCTCCGCGGCCAGCGCGTGGAGTGGTTCGGCTCGGCGGGCCACCAGCACCAGGTCGTGGCCGCGAGTGGCCAGCTCACGGGCGAAGGCTGCGCCGATGCTGGCCGACGCGCCGGTCACCAGCGCTGCGGGGCGGTCCATGTCCATCACTCGACCGTAGGCGGCGGGTTCACGATCGTCTTCAACAGGTGTTGCCCGCCACCGCGTTGTTCGTGGAGCCCTAGCGCAGGGGGCCGGGTAACTATGAAAATGAATACCATTACTATGTTCGTGTACGTATGCGTAACACCCCTCTCAGAACTTTCAGAAACAGAGGTGCTCCATGCCTCAAGATGACAAAATCTCCCCCAGAAAGCCCCGCCGCGCCTGGCCGGTCGCCATGGCCGTCGTCGCGGTCGTCGCGGTCGTCGCCGGTGCGGTCACCTGGCGGGGGCAGGCCGACGACGGCGCACCGTCCCCGGATCACCCGCGAAACCGGGGCACCGAACTCGTCATCGCGGTCGGTGACGTCGCCGGCGGCGAATTCGATCCGCTGAAGGGCTGGGGTTCCCGGCCCGCGCAGATCCGGCTCATCCACAGCTCCCTGCTCACCGTCGACAAGAACATCGACTTCGTGGGCGACCTCGCGTCTGACTACTCCGTCAGCGACGACGCTCTGACCTGGAGCTTCACGCTGCGCGACAACGCGCGCTGGTCCAACGGCGAGCCGGTCACCGCGCAGGACGTCATCTTCACCTACGACACGCTGAAGAAGGACGGCACCCGGTTCGACCTGACGTTCCTGGACCGGATGGAGGCTCGTGACGACTCCCGCGTCGACTTCCATCTGAAGGAGCCGCGCTCGACCTTTGTCAGCCAGCTCTCGGACATCCCGATCCTGCCGGCCAAGCACTACGGCACGGACTACTCCGCCAACCCGATCGGCTCCGGACCCTACGTCGTCGCCGACTACCAGGTGGGCCAGCAGCTCATCCTGGAGGCCAACCCGCACTGGTACGGCCAGCGGCCGCAGTTCACCAAGCTCACCTTCCTCGTCCTGGGCGAGGACGCGGCGCTCGCCGCCGCCCGCGCCGGGACCGTCGACATCGCCTACGCCCCGCCGGCCTTCGCCGGACAGCGCATCGACGGCATGACCCTGCAGAGCTTCGAGACCGTCGACTCCCGGGCGCTGACCCTGCCCACTCTGCCCGCCGGCGGCAAGGGCAAGATCCGGACGAACGACGTCTCCGTGGGCAACGACGTGACCGCCGATCCGGCGATCAGGAAGGCGTTGAACATCGGTCTCGATCGTGACCAGATCGCCCAGATCGTGCTCCAGGGCCATGGCCGGCCCGCCTACAGCCTCGTCGACGGCCTGCCCTGGTTCAACGACCAGGTCGTGTTCGAGGACGGCCGGACCGAGGACGCCAAGCGCGTGCTCGCCGACGCGGGGTGGAGCGACTCGGACGGCGACGGCACCGTCGAGAAGGACGGGCGCAAGGCCGAGTTCACCCTGCTCTACCCGTCGGACGACCAGCTCCGCAGCGACCTCGCGCTGGCGGTTGCCGAGCAGGCGCGCGCTCTCGGCATCACCATCACGACCAAGGGCAGCACCTGGGACGGCATCTACCTCGACGGCAAGGCCAACGCCGTGACCTGGGGCGGCGGGCGCCATCACCCCCACCAGATCTACGAGATGTACTCGTCGAAGGTCATCGACTCCGGCTACAACAACATGCCGCAGTACACCAACACCACGGTCGACGGCTACCTCGACCAGGCGCTGTCGGCGACCACCCAGGACAAGGCGAACGAGTTCTGGAAGCAGGCCCAGTGGGACGGCCAGACCGGCTTCGCCGGTGAGAACGGCGACACTCCGATCATCTGGCTCCTGCGGCTCGACCACCTCTACTTCGTGCGTGACGGGCTGAACCTCGGCGACCAGCCGATCCAGGGCCACGGGCACGAGTGGGCGCTGTTCAACACCCTCGTCCAGTGGCACTGGACGAGCTGATCACCCGGTGACATGCCGAAACTGATCGTTCTACGCCTGCTCCGGCTGGCGACCCTGCTGGCGGGGGTGTCGGCGCTGGCCTTCACCCTCGTCCGCAACTCGCCGATCGACCCGATCCAGGCCTATGTCGGCGCGGACGTAGGCCTCACCGACGAGCAGTACGCCGGGCTCCGGGAACACTGGGGCCTCGACCGTCCGCCCGTCGAGCAGTACCTGGCCTGGGCCGGCTCGATCCTCCAGGGGGACCTCGGCGTCTCGACGCTCTACAAGGTCCCCGTGGCCGACGTCATCGCCACCCGCTTCGGCGCGTCGCTGGCGCTCATGGGAGCGGCCTGGCTGCTGTCCGGGCTCCTCGGTTACGCGCTGGGGGTGCTGGCCGCCACCCACTGCGGACGGTTGGTAGACCGTGCGGTCTCCTGGTATAGCTACACGCTCTCCTCGACCCCCACGTTCTGGCTCGGCATCGTCTTCCTGGTCGTGTTCTCCGTCTGGCTCGGCTGGTTCCCGGTGGGGCTTGCCGGGCCGTACGGAGTCCCGGCGCAGGAGGTCACCTTCGCCGAGCGCGTCCATCACTTCGTGCTGCCGGCGCTGACCCTGTCGGCGGTCGGGGTGGCGAACATCGCCATGCACACGCGCGAGAAGATGACCGACGTCCTGAACAGCGACTACGTCGCCTTCGCCCGCGCCCGAGGCGAGAGTCCCGGTCAGATCCTCCGCCATCACGGCTTCCGCAACTCGGCGGCACCGGCGGTGACCCTTCAGTTCGCGTACTTCTCAGAACTCTTCGGAGGTTCGGTGCTGGCCGAGACGGTGTTCTCCTATCCGGGTCTCGGCTCGACCCTGACCGAGGCCGCGCTCGGCGGGGACGTCCCGCTGCTGCTCGGCATCGTGCTGATCAGCGCGGTGTTCGTCTTCGCCGGGAACATGATCGCCGACATCGTCAACGCCGCGCTCGACCCGAGAGTCCGGAGGCGGACATGACCACATCCGCCGATCGACGGCCACGTGCACGGCGGGACCTGCTGGCCTCGCTCGCCGTCGTGGTCGTCGTGGTCGCCTGCGTCGTCGCCGGAGGTCTCCTCCTGGACCCGGCCCAGATCCGGCCCAACGCCGGCCCGCCGTTGTCGCCCCCCGGCCTCGGGCACCTGTTCGGGACCGACCATCTCGGCCGGGACATGTTCACCAGAACAGCGCACGGGCTCGCGCTCTCACTGGCCATCGGCATGCTCACCGCAGCCATCAGCACGGTGATCTCGGCGGTGCTCGGCATCTGCGCCGCGCTCTTCGGCAGATGGGTGGACGGCCTGGTCTCCTGGGTCATCGACCTGTCCATCGGCATTCCGCACCTCATCTTCATGATCCTTCTGGCCTTCGTGGTCGGCGGCGGCGTCCCCGGCATCGTCCTGGGCATCGCTCTCACCCACTGGATGTCACTGGCGTTGCTGGTCAGAGCCGATGTGCGGCAGATCAGGAGCGCGGAGTTCATGCTCGTGTCGCGCGGACTCGGGAGGTCCCCGTTGTTCATCGCCTGGCGGCACGTGACGCCGCTGATCCTGCCGCAGCTCCTGGTGGGGTTCGTCCTCATGTTCCCGCACGTGATCCTGCACGAGGCCGCGCTCACCTTCCTCGGATTCGGGTTCTCCCCGCAGACGCCGGCGATCGGCATCCTGCTGTCGGAGGGCATGCCGCACATATCCAGCGGGATGTGGTGGCTCGCGGTCTTCCCCGGCCTCACGCTCCTGCTGGTCGTGCTCGCCATCGCCCGCCTGGGCGACCGCGTCCGGACCGTGCTCGACCCCGCCACGTCCCATGGATGAGACCCCGATGAGTGAACCGGTCCTGGCCGTCTCCGGCCTCGACGTCAGCTTCGTCCAGTACGCGAAAGGCCTGCGCACCCGGACGGTCCCCGGCATCTCCGGTCTGGACCTCGACGTCGCCGAGGGGGAGATCCTCGCGGTCCTCGGCGCGAGCGGATCGGGAAAGACCCTGCTCGCCCAGGCCATCCTCGGCATCCTGCCGCACAACGCGCGGACCGGCGGCGAGATCCTGTTCCGGGGATCGCGGCTGACCCCGGCCCGGCGCGGGCGCGTGCTCGGCCGGGAGATCTCCTACATCCCGCAGTTGGTGACGAGCCTCGATCCGCTGATGCCGGTCGGCGCCCAGGTGCGGATCGGCCTGGACCCGGCGATCGCCGAGCGCGAGCGGCGCCGGCTGTTCGCCCGCTACGACCTGCAGCACCACGTGGCCAGACACTACCCGCACCAACTGTCCGGCGGAATGCTCAGACGGGTCCTGTTCGCGACCAGCGTCCGGGACACCGTCCGCCTGATCATCGCCGACGAGCCGACGCCGGGCCTGCACACCGAAGCCGTCGAGGAGGTGCTCCGCCATCTCCGCGAACTCGCGGCGAGCGGGGTCGCCGTACTGCTGATCACCCATGACATCCGCTCGGCCGTGTCGGTGGCCCGGCGGGTGGCGGTGATGAACCAGGGCCGCCTGGTGACCCTGGAAACCGCCGACGCCTTCACCGGCGACGGCGCCGACCTGCGCCATCCCTTCGCGCGCGACCTGTGGCGTGCGCTACCACAGAACCAATTCTCTCCAGGAGGCACGGAATGGCACTCGTAGTCGACCGGCTCGGCTTCGCCTACCCCGGTGGACGGCCGTTGTTCCACGACGCCACTTTCCGGGTGGAGGCCGGCTCGGTGGTCGGGATCACCGGGCCCAGCGGCACCGGCAAGTCCACGTTCGGCGCGCTCCTGGCCGGTGACATCCGGCCCCGGTCCGGCGGGATCATGGTCGACGGGACCCCACTGCCCCGCCGCGCCTTCCGTCCGGTCCAGCTGATCCACCAACATCCGGAACGCGCTGTCAACCGCACGTGGCGGATGCGCTCGGTGCTCGGGGAGTCGCACGAGGTGCCGCAGGAGACGCTCGACCGGCTCGGCATCAAGCCGGAGTGGTCCGACCGCCGGCCCGGCGAACTGTCGGGTGGCGAACTCCAGCGCTTTTGTATCGCGCGCGCTCTCCACCCCGCCACCCGGTATCTCGTCGCCGACGAGATGACGGCCATGTTCGACGCGATCACGCAGGCGGCGATCTGGCATCGGCTGCTGGAGATCGTCCGTGAGCGTGGCCTCGGCATGGTCGTCATCAGCCACGAGTCGGCCCTGCTCGACCGGATCTGCGACGAACAGGTCGCGGTGGAGACCATTTCAGCATGCCGATGAGCTGCCGGATCATCGCCGGGCTCCTTCCGGTAGCGTCTGGGCCGCCCACATCCGCGCGTATCGGCCGCCGGCGCGCAGCAGGTCCAGGTGGGTGCCGCGTTCGGCGACGCGGCCGTGGTCCATGACGAGGATCTGGTCGGCGCCGATGACGGTCGACAGGCGGTGGGCGATGACGACGACGGTCCGGCCGCGGACCAGGGCGCTCATCGCCAACTGTACGGCGGCCTGGGTCAGCGGGCGCCGATCCGCAGGCTGACCCGGTCGAGGACGGTCGCGGTGGCGGAACTCACGCTCAGCCCTTCGACGACGATCGGGGAGTTCACACCGTCACGACCTCGGGCAGTCCGGTTCCGGTACGGGCGGCCAGCCGGTCGATCACGATGGAGAAGGCCACCGCGAGCAGCACGACCAGGGCCGCCGGAGCGATCACCGGCCAGGGATTCAGCGTGACGCCGACCGCGTTCTCGCGGACCATCCGGCCCCAGTTGCGGGGCTGGATCTAACAAGATCACGGGTTTCTGCACTCGAAGAGCCGTGTTGCCGCAGGTCAGCGAATTTCAAAATTGCAGAAACCTATGATCGCCTTAGATCAACTACTACGGACGGTTCTATTCTCGACTTTCGCTGTTCTGAATGGGAGTCACGCGACGTCTTCCCAGGCCAGTAGGTCGGCCAGGATTTCCTGGGGTTTTAGCTGGTCAGGGTGACCTGCTCGATATTTGGTGGCGATGAGGGTGCGGCGCAGGGCGGCGTGGGCGTCGGCGATGGAGACGGTGGTCTTGCTGGCATACCAGGGGCGGGCATCCCGATGGGCGGCCAGGTCGCGCTCGTGCCGGCCGTGCAGGGCATACCAGCAGATCGTCAACGTCTGGGCGGCCAGGCCGAAGGGGACGGTGCGCTGGACGGCGCGGGCGGTGCGGTTGCGGGCCTGGCCGACGCCGAAACCTGCTTGGCGTCCAAGATCGCGGATTCGATGGACCAGCGCGCGGCGTACCTGTCAGCACCTACGATCCCACCGCGGGCCGTTTCTTCATCAGCAACAACCCTGCTAGCGGTCAGGCTCAGTACACCTTCTTGTACGGCGACCCCAACGCGGTTCCGTTCGTGGGTGACTGGGACGGCGACGGCAGGGACACTGTCAGCGCTTATGACCCGGGCGCGGGCCGCTTCTTCATCAGCAACAACCCTGCTAGCGGTCAGGCTCAGTACACCTTCTTGTACGGCGACCCCAACGCGGTCCCGTTCGTGGGCGACTGGGACGGCGACGGCAAGGACAACATGGGCGTTCGCATGGGCAACGGCTTCTACATGCGTACCAGCCCGGTCACCACGGCCACCGAGACCACCCACCTCGTGGCCTACGGCGACGCTGGCGATCTGCCCGTGATCGGCGACTGGGACGGCGACGGCAAGGACAGTCAAGGCATCGTCCGCTGACTTGATCTACGGGACAGCCCTTGGTTGATCGTTCTTAAGATCAACCAAGGGCTGTACGTACAAGGCGGGCAATGGCAGGGCAACCCGGGCGTGCACCGATCACCAGGAGCCGATAGGAGGACCAATTTCTGCCCCTTCGCCCGGCGATGACTCCCACAACTGCCGCGCGCGAGCCGCAGGCTACGGCAACTCCCGCACTACCGTCCCAATCAGACGGGTTCCCGCGAGGAGGACACCATGCCCGGTAGCGAGACCCGCAGCCTCCTCCACCCCTGCCTGCTGCTCCTGATCTGCGAACGCCCCGGCCACGGATACGACCTGATCGAACGCCTCTCCCTGCTCGGCCTGGACGACATGGAGCCCGGCCAGATCTACCGGCTGCTGCGCAACCTCGAACGCCAGGGTCTGCTGGCCTCCACCTGGGTCGCCTCGGCGACGGGCCCCGCCCGCCGGCGCTACGAGCTCACCGCGACCGGGATGGCCGCGCTGGAGACCTGGATGCCCCGGCTGACCCGGCTCGGCCACGTCCTGGAGACCTGCCTGACCCGGTGGCGGCGGATCACGCCCACATCCGAGTACCAGCCCTTCCTCGCAACGCCATGATCGCGGAGAGACAGATGCACCCAGACATGACCGCGGTGTCGGCCGCCTTCGAACGGCGGGTCGGTCCGGGCGGCGCCCTGTCCGAGGACGCGGATCGCATCCTGCGTACGTGCCAGGACATGGCGCTGCGCTTCCGGCGGGGCGGAAAGCTGATCGTGTTCGGCAACGGAGGATCGGCGACCGACGCCCAGCATGTCGCCGTCGAGTTCGCCCATCCCGTCATCGTCGGCAAGCGGGCTTTCCCCGCCGTCTCGCTGACCAACGACGTCGCGCTCGTGACGGGAATCGCCGGAACGGAGGGCCTCGACGACGTCTTCGCTGGCCAGCTCCGGCTGCTGGCCTCCCCGGATGACATCGCCATGGGCTTCGGCGACTGCCCCAACGTGCTGCGCGGCCTGGACACCGCCCGGGAACTCGGGCTGCTCACGGTCGCTCTCGTCGGCGGGCACGAAGCCCCTCTCGCCGTGGACCACCAACTGGTCGTGCGCTCCAGGGATCCGCTCGTCGTCAAGGAGGTCCATATGACGATTTATCACCTCCTCTGGGAGCTGGCCCACGTCTTCTACGAGCAACCGGAGGCCGCCCGATGACCGGCGCGGACCGCCCCGAGGTCTGCGTCACCTGTTCGGACGTCGCGGTACCGCAAAGGGTGCTCCAGCTGCTGGACGACGGCCTCGCCATGGTCGACACCGACTCCGGACCGGAGGAGATCAGCGTGGCCCTGGTGGACGCCCGGCCCGGTGACATCGTGCTCGTCCACGCCAAGGAGGCCATCGCCGTCGCCGGCACGCGAACCTGCGGAGAACCCGATGAGTGAGCCCCTCGAGACCCTCTATCCCTTCCTGTACACCGACACCGTCACCCGCGACGACCTCCTCTCGCAGGTCCGCGCCTCCACCCAGGAGAAGATCGCCGAGATCGTCACCCTGCGCCAGTCGCTCCCCGCCCTGCACGGGAAGCAACTCCTCACCTGCGCCAAGGCGATGGCCGCGGCGTTCGACCAGGGCGCGCGGCTGTTCGCCTTCGGCAACGGCGGCAGCAGCACGGACGCCCAGGACCTCGCGCACACGTTCGCCCATCCCGCGCCGCCGGGCCGTCCGGTCGGCGCGATCGCCCTCGCCCAGGACGTGGCCGTGCTCACGGCACTCTCCAACGACGTCGGCTTCGACCTGGTCTTCGCCCGGCAACTGGCCGCGCTCGGCCGCCCGGGGGACATCGCGGTCGGGCTGTCGACCAGCGGCGGCTCGGCCAACGTGCTCAACGCGCTGGACGAGGCGCGCCGACGCGGCATGATCACGGTCGGATTCGCCGGCTACGACGGCGGCAAGATGGCACAGGACGGTCTCGACCATCTGTTCGTCGTGCCATCCACGTCGGTGCACCGGATCCAGGAGGCCCAGATCACGCTGCACCACGTGCTGTGGGAACTGACCCAGCTAAACCGATGAGACGCATCCGAGTCCGCGTCCAGGGGCTGGTGCAAGGGGTGGGATTCCGCCCCTTCGTGTGCGGCCTGGCCGGTGAGTACGGCGTGGCGGGCTTCGTCGGCAACGACTCCGGTGGAGTGTTCATCGAGGCGGAGGGCCTGCGCGCGGCGCTGGACGGCTTCCTGGCCGCCCTGCGGCACCAGGCGCCACCCCTGGCGATGGTCGAGCGGGTCACCGTCGAGGCGGCGGAGCCGATCGGGGAGGCGGGGTTCCGCATCGTCCGCAGCGAGGGCGGTGCCGCCCGCCAGGCGCTGGTCGCCCCGGACACGGCGACCTGCGCCGACTGCCTGGCCGAACTGGCCGACCCTGCCTGCCGCCGCTACCGCCACCCGTTCACCAACTGCACGAACTGCGGACCGCGCTTCACCATCGTGACCGGCGTTCCCTACGACCGCCACACGACCACGATGGCGGGCTTCGCCCTTTGTGCCGCCTGCGAACGCGAGTACCACGATCCCCGCGATCGGCGCTTCCACGCGCAGCCGGTCTGCTGCCCGGCCTGCGGACCGGCCCTGCGCATGCTCGGCGCGGACGGCCTGCCGGTACCGGGCGACCCGATCACCACGGCGGCGGCATGGCTGCGGCAGGGCCGCATCCTGGCGATCAAAGGACTCGGCGGCTACCACCTCGGCGTCCTCGCCGGCCACGCCAGGGCCGTGGCCGCGCTGCGCGCCCGCAAGCGCCGGGAGGACCGGCCCTTCGCCGTGATGGCGCCCGACCTGACCGCGGCCGGCGCGCTGGTCCACCTCGAACCCGAGGCGGAACGCCTGCTCACCGGCGTCCGCCGCCCCATCGTGCTGGCCCCCCGGCGCGCGGACGCCCCCGTGGCCGAGGCGGTGGCGCCCGGCAGCCGCGACCTGGGGGTGATGTTGCCGTACACGCCGCTGCACCACCTGCTCGCCGATCGGCTGGCCCGGCCGTTCGTGCTGACCAGCGGCAATCTCTCCGACGAGCCCGTCGTCTTCGAGGACGGGGACGCCCTGCGGCGGTTGTCGGCCGTCGCCGACGGTTTCCTGCTGCACGACCGGCCCATCCACGTCCGCGCCGACGACTCGCTGGTCCGGGTCTTCCGCGGCAGGGAGCTGCCCATCCGCCGTTCCCGTGGCTATGTGCCGGCTCCGGTCACCGTGCCGTGGCCGTTCCCCCGCCCGGTGCTGGCCTGCGGAGCCGAGCTGAAGAACACCTTCTGCGTGGCCGAAGGGGTCCAGGCGTTCCCGTCCCACCACATCGGCGACCTGGAGAACTACGAGACCCTGCGCTCGTTCACCGACGGCATCGACCACTTCTGCCGCCTCTTCGGCGTCCGCCCGGCCGTGCTCGCCCACGACCTGCATCCGGAGTACCTCTCCACCAAGTACGCGCTGGACAGGCACGACATCGACCTGGTGGGAGTCCAGCACCATCACGCCCACATCGCCTCCTGCCTCGCCGACAACGGATACGGCGGACCGGTGATCGGTGTCGCGTTCGACGGCCTCGGCTACGGCGAGGACGGCACGCTGTGGGGCGGCGAACTGCTCATCGCCGACCTCGCGGGCTTCCACCGGGCCGGACATCTGGAACCGGTGCCCATGCCCGGCGGCACGGCGGCGATCCGCCAGCCGTGGCGAATGGCCGCGGCCTACCTCGACCGGATCTACGGCGACGCCGTGCCGGAACTGCCGATCGTCCGGAGGGACCGGTGGGCGGCGGCCGTCGCTCTGGCGCGAACCGGCGTGAACTCTCCACTCACGTCCAGTGCCGGGCGGCTGTTCGACGCCGTCTCCGCGGTCGCCGGTGTCCGCGACGTCGTCAGCTACGAAGGCCAGGCGGCGGCCGAACTGGAAGCACGGGTGGACCCCGCCGAGCCGGGCGCCTACCCGGCACGGCTGAGCGATGGCCTGGTCATCATGGGCAGCGATCTGGTCAGGGGCGCGGCCGAGGACGTGCTGTCCGGAGTCCCGGTGGAACGCGTCGCCGCCCGTTTTCACAACGGCCTGGCCGCCGCCACCGTCCTGGCCGTGCGCGCGTTGCGCGAACGGACCGGCCTCCGGACGGTCGCGCTGTCCGGCGGCGTCTTCCAGAACATGGTCCTGCTGGAGCGTATGGTGTCCGGGCTGGAACAGGACGGCATGCGCGTCCTGGTCCACTCCCGGGTGCCGCCGGGGGACGGCGGCATATCGCTAGGGCAGGCGGTGGTCGCCGCCGCACGCGACCGCTCAGCAGATGCGCGGCAGCGGATCCCCGACTAGCAGGTCGACGATCCTCGTGCCACCGAACGCGGTCCTGAGCAGCACGAGTCCCGGCGGGTCGGCCTCGACCACGCCCACGACCGCGGCACCCTCGCCGAGCGGATGCCGGCGCATCGTGGCCACCGCCGCATCCGCGTGATCACCGTCCACGACCGCGACGAACCTGCCCTCGCACGCCACGTACAACGGATCCAGCCCGAGCAACTCGCAGGCCCCGTTCACGACAGGACGCACCGGCACCGCCGGCTCGTCGACCACCACCGCGACCTTCGCGGCCTGGGCGACCTCATTGAGGACCGTGGCCACCCCGCCGCGCGTGGCGTCGCGCACCATGCGCACCGGTACGGCGTCGAGCAGGGCCGCGACCAGCTCGTGCACAGGCGCGGTGTCCGAGGCGAGGTCCGCCTCGATGTCCAGTTCCCCCCGGGCGATCATGATCGTGACGCCGTGCTCGCCGATCGGCCCGGACACGATCACCGCGTCGCCGGGCCGTACCATCGAATCGCCCAGCGTGATATCCCGCTCCAGCACTCCGACCCCGGACGTGGTCACGTAGCAGCCGTCGCCCCTGCCCCGCTGCACCACCTTGGTGTCCCCGGTCACCACCTGGACCCCGGCACGCGCGGCCGCGGCCGCCATGGAGCCGGTGATCCGGCGCAGGTCGGCGACGGGGAAGCCCTCCTCCAGGATGAACCCGGCCGACAGGTACAGCGGCCGGGCGCCGCAGACCGCCAGATCGTTGACGGTTCCGTTGACCGCGAGGTCGCCGATGTCGCCGCCGGGGAAGAACAGCGGGGACACCACGAAGGAGTCCGTGGTGAAGACCAGCCGCCCGCCGTCGACGTCGAGCACGGCGCCGTCCGCCAGCGGCTCCAGGACGGGATTGCGGAAGGCCTCGACGAAGACCGCCTCGATCAGGGTCCGCGTCGCCTTGCCGCCCGCGCCGTGGGCGAGCGTGATCCGCTCCTCCTTGACCTTGGGCTTGCGGCGGCGGGCGCGCTCGATCCGCTCCAGGACCTGTTCCTCGGTCATCGGTGGCTCGTCTCCTTGAGGCGCGTACGGGTGAACCGGCCGAAGTTGTAGTACGCGGCGCAGGCCCCCTCCGAGGAGACCATGCAGGTGCCGATCGGCGTCTCGGGCGTGCAGGCGGTGCCGAAGACTTTGCACTCCCACGGCTTCAGCACACCCTTGAGCACCTCCCCGCACTGGCACGCCTGGGGATCGGCCACCCGCACGCCGGGCACCTCGAAGAGCCCTTCGGCGTCATGCGCCGCGTACTCCTCCCGCATCCGCAGCGCGGAGTGCGAGATGAACCCCAGCCCCCGCCACTCGAAGTACGGCCGGAGCTCCATCACCTGGGAGATCACCTCAAGGGCCTTGCGGTTGCCCTCCCACCGCACCACCCGGGTGTACTGGTTCTCCACCTCGGACCGATCTTCGGCGAGTTGCCGGAGCAACATGTGGATCGACTGCAGGACGTCCAAAGGCTCGAACCCGGCACACACAAGCGGCTTCCCATACTCCCCGGCGATGAACTCGTACGGCCGGCAACCGATCACGGTCGACACGTGGCCGGGCCCGATGAACCCGTCCAGCCGCTGGTCCGGCGAATCCAGAATGGCCTTGATCGCCGGAATGACAGTCACGTGGTTACAGAAGACGGAGAAGTTGGAGATCCCCTCGGCGGCCGCCCGCAGCACGGTCATCGCCGTGGACGGCGCCGTCGTCTCGAACCCGATGGCCATGAAGACGACCGTGCGATCCGGATTCGTACGAGCGATCTTCAGAGCGTCCAGCGGCGAGTACACCATGCGGATGTCCGCACCGGCGGCCTTGGCGTCCAGGAACGACCCCTGGCCGCCGGGCACCCGCATCATGTCGCCGAACGACGTCATGATCACCCCCGGCCGGCGGGCGATCGCGATGGCGTCGTCGATACGTCCCATCGGGATCACGCACACCGGGCAGCCGGGGCCGTGCACCAGGGTCACGGCCTCCGGCAGGTAGTCCTCCAGCCCGTGCTTGTAGATGGTGTGCGTGTGGCCCCCGCACACCTCCATGAACGTGTACTTACGGCCCGGCTCGCAGAGGTCCCGGATCTGCGATGCCAGGCTCCGGGCCTTGCCCGCATCGCGATATTCGTCGATGAAACGCACGTCGGTAGCCTTTCCGGCTTTTCAGGCTTCAGGTGATATCTGACTCTGCGAGCGCTTCGAGCTCATCGGTGTAGGCCTGTCCAAGACCGCTGAGCAGAGCGAGCGTGGCCGCCGCCTCCGCTTCGTCGATCTTGGACATCGCGAAGCCCACGTGGACCAGCACCCAGTCGCCTGGGCGGACTTCCCCTTCCCCCAGCAGGCCGGTGTTGATGGCCCGCCGGACGCCCACGACGTCGACCATGGCCAGCTCGGTCTGTCCGGAGATGATTTCGACGATCTCGCCGGGAATGCCCAGGCACATCAGCCGTGCCGCCCTTTCGATTACATTCGTTCGATCTTGATGTAGCGCTTCAGCGCGGGCAGCTCCCGCCAGAACAGCGCCAGGAGCGCGCCTCCGACGAGCAGAGCCAGCATCTTCTTGCGGTTCCGCATGTCACCTCACCTCCTCTCCAATCGGTCAGCCCGGGGGCAGGTTCGGCATGACCGGCAGGATCGGGTTCTCCTTCTTGGGCCGGACCCCCGTCGACCGGCGCGCGTCCGCGCTGCCGTCCCGGTGGTGTCCCGCCTGCTGCCGGCGCGCGCGCCCCTGGTTGCCCTCCCGCACGCCCTTGACGTGCGAGGTCGTGTCGGGCGCCACGTCAGGCTTGCCCACCCGGATCCGCGCCATGTCGTCCTCCCTTTCTCGCGAGTTCGGCGAAGAACTGTTCCAGCCGCGTCCAGAGCTCCGTGCCGCCGGACATGCCCTTCCACTCCCCCCGGACCAGCGCCACCAGCCGGTGGCAGTCGTCGATGGGCACCAGCCACCGCTCGTCCATGCCGCGGACGACGGCCACCAGGAACGCCTCCACGCCCGGCCGCATCGAGCCCAGCGGCTCGTACCGGCCGGTGACGCGCTCCCAGGCGCCGGGGTCCAGGTCCCAGCGCGTGGCGCCGACCGGGCTCGGATAGTGCGCCACCACGACGCCGTCGGCCTTGAGCACGAAGAACGCCAGGCCCACGGGGATGCCGAGGTCGGCAGGGGGCGGCCCGGTGATCCGGACCCGGCGGTCCGGCACCAGCCGGAACCGGCCCAGACCGGCCGCGCCGCGTTCGAACAGCAGCGCGCACGCCCGGCAGGCGCACAGCAGCCGCTCGTGCCGGTCCTCCAGCAGGTGGGCGTGCGCGCCGGACAGCGGAGCGCCGCACAGCTCGCACGGCTCGGGCGCCTGCCGCTCGCGGCGCACCGTCCTGTTGATCACCCGTTCGAGCACGCTCACGGCGTGCTCCCCGCCGGTCTTCGCAGCAGCGCGTCCACCGGTATGAACGCCTTCTCCTCCTGCTGCCCGAGCCCGTGGAGCGCGAGCAGGTGCGCCAGCAGCACGTCCTTCGCCAGGTCCGTATGGAGCTCGGGAGCGTGCCGCATGACCCGGGCGAGCGCCTCGCCGTACACCTCGGCGAGCAGGGCGATCGCGTCGAGCGCCGTCTCCGCGCCCGACGCCTCCAGCTCGGCGAGCAGCTCCTCCAGCACCTCCAGCCGTCCGGCGACGGTCCGGTCGTCGAGACGCTCAGCCATGGCCGGCCCCGAACATGGGGGAGTGCAGCTTCTTCAGCGTGCGCCCCTTGCCGAGGTACATGTGCACGCCGCAGGGCAGGCACGGATCGAAGCTGCGGACCGCGCGCATGATGTCCACGCCCTTGAAGTCGTCCGGCCCGTTCTCCTCGAAGATCGGCATGCCCTGGACGGCGTCCTCGTACGGCCCCGGCGTGCCGAACTCGTCACGCGGACTGGCGTTCCACGGGGTCGGCGGGTACGGATGGTAGTTGGCGATCTTGCCCTTCTGGATCACCATGTGATGCGAGAGCACCCCGCGCACCGCCTCGTGGAAACCCGCGCCGATCGCCTCGTCCGGCACCTCGAAGTCCTGGAAGACCTTCATGTCGCCGCCGCGCACCCGCCCCAGGGCCTGCTCGATGAAGTGCACGGCCATCGCCGCGGCGTACGCCACGAAGTACACCCGGGCCCGGTTGCGCTCGATGGCGTTCGACCACTGCGGGATCCGCCACTCCAGCGTCGTCTCCGGCAGTTCGTTCCCCTTCGGCAGCGAGATCCGCACCGACGAACCGGTCGCCTTGACGTACGGCGTGTCCACCAGGCCGGCGAGGGCCGTGGTGTACAGCCGGGCGAACGGGCCGCCGCCGGTGTCCAGCGGCAGGTGGTCGCCGGTGCGCGGATCCAGCCAGCGCGGGCTCATCACCCAGCTGTAGTTGCCCTTGAAGTCACGCTTCTGCGGCGCGGGCAGGGTGGTCTGGTTCCAGGGATGCCGGATGTCGATCGGATTGCCGAGCGGATCCCGGGTGACGAACGGCTCCTCGGCCACCCAGTCGTCGTAGAACGAGCTGCCCAGCAGGATGCGGATGCCCAGGTTGATGTCCACCAGGTTGGTCGTGATCAGCTCGCCGTCGACGACCACGCCGGGGGTGACGAACATCGCCTTGCCCCACTCGTTCATCGTCGCATAGCGGTAGTCGACCACTTCGGGATCCTGGAACGCCCCCCAGCAGCCCAGCAGGATCCGGCGCCTGCCGACCTCCTCGTAGCCGGGCAGGGCCTCGTAGAAGAAGTTGAAGACGTCGTCGTTCAGCGCCACGGACTTCTTGATGAAGTCCACGATGCCGATCAGCCGGGACAGGTAGTCGGTGAACAACGTCGGGCTCGGCATCGTCCCGACCCCGCCCGGATAGACCGTCGACGCGTGCACATGCCTGCCCTCCATGAGGCAGAACATCTCCCGCGTGGTACGGCTGACGCGCAGCGCCTCCTTGTACACGTCCCCCTCGAACGGGTTGAACGCCTCCATGATCTCCGCGATGGTGCGCTTGCCGTGGATGGCGGCGTTCGGCGCCTCGGTGGTCTTCGCCCGCTTCAGCAGGCCGGGGTTGGTGCCCTTGACCATCGCCTCGCAGAAGTCGACGAAGACGAGATTGTCCTGGAAGAGGGTGTGGTCGAACATGTACTCGGCGGCCTCGCCGAGATTGATGATCCACTCGGCGAGCTTGGGAGTCTTGATGCCGTACGCCATGTTCTGGGCGTACACCGAGCATGTGGTGTGGTTGTCGCCGCAGATGCCGCAGATGCGGCTGGTGATGAACCCCGCGTCCCGTGGATCCTTGCCCTTCATGAACACCGAATAGCCACGGAACAGCGAGGAGGTGCTGTGACACTCCACGACCCGCTGGTTGGCGAAGTCGATCTTCGTATAGATGCCGAGGTTGCCGATGATGCGGGTGATCGGGTCCCACGACATCTCGACCAGCCGGCCGACCTCTTCGGCGCCTTCGGTCTGCTCCATGACCATGCTCGTACTCCTCCTTGCTCCGCGGGTCTAAGGACGCCAGCGGGGGTTGAATCCGCTGGTCAGCGCGTCACGGTTGTGCCGCCATCGGGGCTCTCGGTTGGCCGTGTGGTTGGTGATGCCGCGCATCCGCCGGACGAAGGCGCCGTACGGCTTGATCAACATGGAGGAGACGCTGGCGCCCGGCGGCATGTCCATGAAGGGCATGAACTTGTCGGGGAAGCCCGGCATGGTGCAGGCGATGCAGATGCCGCCCACGTTCGGGCAGCCGCCGACCCCGCCGATCCAGCCGCGTTTGGGCACGTTGCAGTTGACGACCGGGCCCCAGCAGCCGATCTGCACCTGGCACTTGGG
Source organism: Acrocarpospora pleiomorpha (assembly GCF_009687885.1). Taxonomy (GTDB): domain Bacteria; phylum Actinomycetota; class Actinomycetes; order Streptosporangiales; family Streptosporangiaceae; genus Acrocarpospora; species Acrocarpospora pleiomorpha. The sequence continues at coordinate 83,595 of NZ_BLAF01000016.1, read as the reverse complement.
GGAGTTGTAGTCCTTCGCGAAGTCGCCCTGCTCGTAGTAGGAGCCCCGGTCGCAGCCTTCGTGGACGGTGCGGCCGAACAGCCACTGCGGGCGCAGCATCTCGTCCAGCGGCGGCGGGGGCGCGCTGCCCGCCGCGTGGTAGAGCACCCATGTCAGGGTTTCCATGAAGTTGTCCGGCTGGACCGGGCAGCCGGGGACGTTGACGATGGGCAGTCCACCGGCTGAGCGGAAATCCCAGCCCAGGTAGTCGGCCAGGCCCATGCAGCCGGTCGGGTTGCCGGCCATGGCGTGGATGCCGCCGTACGTGGCGCAGGTTCCGATGGCCACCACCGCCCAGGCTCTGGGCGCCAGCATCTCGATCCAGGTGTTGACGGTCATCGGCTCGCCGGTGAGCGGGTCGTTGCCGAACGACGTCCAGTAGCCGTCCCCGTTGATCTTCTCGTTGGGGATGGAGCCTTCCATGACGAAGAGGAAGGGCGCGAGGTCGCCCCGCGCGGCGGCCCGGAACGGGGCCAGGAAGTCCTCGCCGCCGAGGGCGGGGGAGAGCACCTTGTTGTGCAGGTGCACCTTGGGCAGGCCGGGGATCAGGCCGTTGACCACGTCCTCGATCGCGGGCTGCGAGGCGGCGGTCACCGAGACGGTGTCACCGTCGCAGCTCATGCCCTCCGAGATCCACAGGATGTGCATCTCGTCGAATCCAGTGGTCATCACAACACACCTCCGCCCGTCGGAAGCGGCTCGAAAGTGATCGCCTCCAGCTGGACGTCGGTGCCGCCCGTCACCTCGATGTCGACGCCGCCACACCGGGGACAGGCGACCAGCGCGGGCGCGTCCAGGGCCGGCCCGTGGCTGTCGCAGTCCCGGCAGCGCACCGACAGCGGTTCTATGACGACGTCGACGTCGGCGTCCTGCGCCGCCGTTCCGGCTGCCGCGACCCGGAAACCCTGATCGATGACGGCCGGATCGACTTCGTGCCCGCCGGCGTGCCCGCCGACCCGGACGCGGACCGCGGTCACCCGCCGGCCCTCGGCCCGGCGCAGGACCGCCAGGACGATCGCATCGCACAACCCCGTCTCATGCATCGGCACACTCCGCGTCCGCTTGTCGGATCACCGGGGCGGCGAGGTCCGCCGCCTCCTGCCGGGCCAGCTCCGCCACCAGCGCGGCCGCGCCGTCGACGGCGGCGGCGACCGGTTCGGACAGGCCCATGAGTTCATCGATCACCGCGGGCCGGCAGCCCACGATCAGCACCCGCGGCACTCCGCCGCCCAGCGCGCGCAGCAGATCGAGCACGGCTTGGGGATGCATCCCGTGCCCGTTCACCGGCACGGGACCCAGCGGGTCCTCGTCATCGACCTCGAGAACCGCCACCGTCCCCGGCGGACCCTCGACGGGAACCGCGTCCACCATGATCAACGTGTGGTGGCGCCCGGCGAGCAGCTCATACGCCAGATGAACGCCCCGAATGCCGTAGTCGACGACATCGACGGTCTCCGGCAGAACGGAGACATCGAGCCGGTTGACGACTTCGACGCCGAACCCGTCATCTCCCAGGAAGACGTTCCCGATACCCGCCACAAGCACTCGGCCGCTCATTCCCCGCCCCCATTCAGCGGCTCGGCCTCATCCGGCGAGAAGTAGCGAAAACGCCCGTACCACTGATGCAGCTCGGCCCCCGGGTCGTCCTCCAGAGTCACCGCGAGGTGGTACGCCCCATCCACATCGAGCATTACCGCCTCGACCCTGGCCGCCTTCCCGTCCAAGAACATGTCCTGCGGGTCGCTTCCCCGCAGGCGCGGCCGAAGGCGCACCCGGCTCCCGCGCCGCACCAACGTCCCGCCGACCAGAACACTGTTGCTCTCCGGAGCGACAGCGGCATCCGCCTCCGGACTCCACCAAGCAACCCCCGCACGGCCCGGCCGAGCGACCCCGTGCAGACGCGACAGCGTCTCCGGCGTCATCGCCTCGACGCGGTCGAGGATCGCCGCGGCACGCTGGTCGGTTGCCCGCGCCTCCCGCTTCTCGGCGTCGGTCAGCGTCAACGTCCGCAGCGACAGGATCTCGTCGATCTCGGCCGAGTCATGCAGGTCACCTGGACTCTCGGGCGCGACCCGCGGGTGGTCGTACAGCAGGATCGGCGAGGACAGCACCAGCTCACTCGCCTCCTCGCCCCCCACCAGCACCGGAAAGGTACGCACGTTCGAGCAGCCGCGAGCGGCCGCCTCCGCCCAGTCAGGAGGCTCGAGCAGCGAAACGAAACACCCTCCCGGCACGGCCAGCAGCACATGGGAGGCGATCAGCGAGCGCCGAAGCGCCTCATCCCGACTCGACCCCGGCGCAAGCTCGTCACCGGTGTTCTCAACCCGCGCACACAACCTGAACAGCGGAGCATCGCAGGCGACCATCGACAGAATGAGGGACCCTCGCAGCGGCCACCCTTCCCGCCGCACCCGCCCCACCGGACGCCCCCGCGCATCGGTGAGCGTTTCGACCTCCTCGCCCCCCGGCACCCGGACGTCGAACCGCCTCTCCCCGGCGAGCAACTCACCCACGGACACCTGAATGTCAACTTCGCGGGGAACAGCCTCGTCAAAACTCAGCGCCGTCCCAGCCCCGGCCTCAACCCGATCGGCCACCCGATGCGTCCCATCAGAAAGACGCTCCTCCACCGCCCGGCACCGCAAATGCAGAAACCGAACACGGCAGTGCACAACCGCATCCTCCGACGCCCTGACCAAACACTCAGTCCGCTGCCACCACGACTCAGCCGACCCCGCCACACCCGTCCCCACATCGGCCAGCCCGTTCTCCCGCGCCCAAGACTCCGGAAGAAGCACCCCGAACTGCCATCGAACCCGATTCTTCGCCGAAGACCGCCGATACGGATACAACAGATAACCCTCATACAAAACCGCATCCGCAACCGCCTGCGCCGCCAGAAACCCAGGGACCGCGTCAATACATTCCACAACCACGACCGCCCTCCCCCCTCCGGCTGTGCTTACGCGCCCCCGTCACATAGACCAGACGTACGCGGCCCTTCCTGATATAACGACCCCGCAACACCCCAGGTAAGTGGAATCCACACTTAGGTGACAGCCACAGCTAGCCCTGGTAGATCCACCCCCTCCACCGCAAATACACGCGCTACACGCGATTCCCCCGCTCCACCGAGACCTCTCGCTCCATGAAGCCCCATCAGGATTTACCCCGGCCTTTAACCAAGCGCCCGCACCCGGCCTGGGGATTGGAGCAGGGCCGAGATGCTGCGCGGGGCGGCCAGAGAACGTCCGGAAGCCGAGCGTTCTTGACCACGGGCTGCTGGTTACACGCGCCTGGGCTGGAACTGTCCGATCTTCGGATCAGCGCGCGAGGAGTGTGGAGACCAGTACCAGGGCTATGCACAGGGCGAACAGGATGCCCAGCCCGACGAGTAGGCTCGACCGGCCGGAGGCCCTCCGATCGGGGTCCCGTAGATCGATCACGACGGTCTTGGCGATCACATCGTGGAGGCATCGCCTTTTAGGGTCTGCGAACATCCACAGCGCGTCGGCGAGATAGAGCACCGCTCCGAGATATGGGATCGCTGTCAGGACGGGATGGACAAGGGCACGAAGTCCGGAATCGCGTATGTTGGGTACTTCTCCAGTCGTGCTCGACACGACTTTCAGACGGCAGAGCCGCTTCCCAAGCGTCTGACCCCATCGGGCGTGCAATAGCCAGAAATAGATGCCGAGAAAGACCGTGGCGACAACTTCGATCCGCCACTCGGGGTTCCCCGCATAGGGGTTGACAAAACTGCTGAAGATCGATTCTCCCGAGGCTGACGTTTCTTTGTAGAACGACAGTGTCAACGGCGCGGTAGCGAGGATACAGACCAGGCCGTCAATGAACCAAGCGGCAAATCGATGACGCCTGGCGGCGAGAGGCTTCGCCGCTAGTGGAAGGGGGGCGGTTGTCATGCGGGCCAGTGTGCCGGAAGGAATCTGACGCTGGAAATGGGTCCCGCCAGGTCCCCCATCCCGACGACCCCTTCCCAAGATCGTCATGGGAAAGCGACTGCGGCGGCACGCCGTTCTCCACCCGGGCCTCGGGGCGGCGTACGTCCACGAAGAGTGCGCCGTCCGCGCGCTTGCGGGCCGCCTGGGCCGGGTCGATCAGGCTGTTCTCGCTGGGGTTGGTCATGATGTTCCTTCCTCGTTGGAAAACCTATTAAACCAGTAGGACTTGACGGAAATTGAGTGCGGTGCTGAGGTTGTGGGTGTGATCGAAGCTTGGAAAGGCCGCATCCCGATGCTCGTGGAGCTTCCGCGCCGTCCCCGCCAGGCCGGATGATGGCGGTTCCCGAAACCCGGACCGCGCCGCTGAAGCAGGACGGTGGCAGCGCGCCGAAGGTCGTCACGACTCGCCGGCCGTTGCGCTGGGTGGCCGCCCTTGTCGTGGTCGTGCTGCTGGCCATGGTGGTCAATGCCCTGGTCACCAATTCGGCCTGGGAGTGGGACGTCGTCGGGGCGTACCTGTTCGCGCCCTCGGTGGTGCGGTCGGTGTTGCTCACCATGGAGTTGACCGCGCTTGGCATCGTGCTCGGGTTCGCGCTCGGGACCGTGCTCGCCCTCATGCGCCTGTCGGCCAACCGGCTGCTGTCCTCGGTCGCCTGGGGCTACGTCTGGCTGTTCCGGTCGGTGCCGCTCATCCTTCAGCTGCTGTTCTGGTACAACCTGGCGCTGCTCTATCCGCGCCTCTCCTTCGGCGTCCCGTTCGGGCCCGGCTTCTTCGACGTCGGCACCATGGACCTGATCAGCCCGCTCGCCGCCGCCGCGCTCGGCCTCGCCCTGCACCAGGCCGCGTACGCCGCCGAGATCGTCCGGGGTGGCCTGCTGTCGGTGGACCCCGGCCAGCGCGAGGCCGCCGCGGCGCTCGGCATTCCCCGGGCGCGGCGGCTGCTGCGGATCATCCTGCCGCAGGCCATGCGGACCATCGTGCCGAACGCGGGCAACGAGATCATCGGCCTGGTCAAGGGCACCTCGGTCGTCTACATCATGGCCCTGCCCGAGCTGTTCTACCAGGTCCAGGTGATCTACAACCGGAACGGCCGGGTGATGGCCCTGCTGCTGGTGGCGGCCATCTGGTACCTGATCCTGACCACCGTCCTGTCCATCGGCCAGTACTACATCGAGCGCTACTACGGCAGGGGGCGCTCGTGAGCGTCATGGTGGAGCTGACCGACGTGCGCAAGAGCTTCGGCTCCCTGGAGGTGCTGCGCGGCGTCAGCCTCCGCGTACGGCAAGGCGAGGTGGCCGTGATCCTCGGCCCGTCGGGTTCCGGCAAGTCCACCCTGTTGCGCACGATCAACCACCTGGAGAAGGTCCAGACCGGCACGGTCGAAGTGGACGGGGAACTGCTCGGCTACCGCCGCTCCGGCGACCGGCTGCACGAGCTGCCCGAGCGGGAGGTCCTCCGGCAGCGCACCAGGATCGGCTTCGTCTTCCAGAACTTCAACCTGTTCCCGCACCTCACCGTACGGGAGAACGTCGCGGAGGCGCCCCGGTCGGCGCAGCGGCGCCCGCGCGCCGAGGTGGACGCGCTCGCCGACCGGCTGCTCGACCGCGTCGGCCTGGCCGAGAAGGCCGACGCCTACCCGCGCACGCTCTCCGGCGGCCAGCAGCAGCGGGTGGCCATCGCCCGCGCGCTCGCCCTGGAGCCCAAGGTGGTGCTGTTCGACGAGCCCACCTCCGCGCTCGACCCGGAACTCGTCGGCGAGGTCCTGGAGGTGATGAAGGACCTGGCCCGCAGCGGCACGACCATGCTCGTGGTCACCCACGAGATCGGCTTCGCGCGCGAGGTGGCCGACACCGTCGTGTTCATGGACGAGGGCCTGATCGTCGAACAGGGCCCGCCGTCCCAGGTTCTCGACCATCCCCGGCACGAACGCACCCGCGCTTTCCTCAGCAAAGTCCTCTGACCAAGGGAACCCCGATGCGCCTCACCCTGCGGCGGGCCGCCGCCGTACCCGCCTTCCTGCTGCTGCTCGCCGCCGCTGCCTGCGGCGAGGAACCCACGCTCACCCCCGCTGACGCGCCCAGCTCCGCCGCGCCCGCGGTGGGCGGCCAGACGATCAACATCGGCCCGGACCAGAACCGGGTGCGGGCCGGGAAAGTGCACGCCATCGCCGCCCAGGTGCCCGCCGCCATCGCCGAGGACGGCAAGCTGACGGTCGGCTTCAGCGGGGAGGGCTCGCCGCCGCTGGTCTTCCCGGCCACCGACGACACCACCCTGATCGGGGTGGAGACCGACCTCGCCCAGCTGGTGGCGGACGTGCTCGGCCTGGAGATCGCGCCGGAGAACAGCTCGTGGGAGAACCTCTTCCTGGGCACCAAATCCGGCAAGTACGAGGTCGTCTTCAACAACGTCACCGTCACCGAGGAGCGCAAGGACACCTACGACTTCGCCACCTACCGGATCGACCAGCTCGGCTGGCAGGTGATCGACTCCAGCCCGATCAAGGAGATCGGCAAGCCGGCCGACATCGCGGGCCTGCGCGTCTCGGTGGACTCCGGGACCAACCAGGAGAAGATCCTGCTCGACTGGGACGAGCAGAACAAGCAGGCGGGCCTGAAGCCGGCGGAGATCCAGTACTACCACAAGTACGGCGACGCGCTGCTGGCCCTGAAGTCGGGCCGCATCCAGGCCTACTTCGGCCCGAACCCGGCCATCGCCTACAACATCGCGGTCAGCGGCGGCTCCCGCATCGTCGGCACCGCCTCCGGCGCAGGACCTGACCTCCAGGGTCTCATCGCCGCCATGACCAAGAAGGACAACGGCCTGGTCAAACCGGTCAACGAGGCACTCACTACGGTTATCGGCAACGGCAAGTACGCGGAGGTGCTGGCTCGCTGGGGGCTGAGCAACGAAGCGATCCCGCAGTCCCAGATCAACCCGCCTGGTCTCCCCAGGCAGGGCGCCTGAACAGGAAAGAGGAAATTCGATGGCGAGAGCGTACGTCTACCGCGAGCACGGCGGCCCTGAGGTCGAGGACCTGGCCGACCTGCCCCGGCCGGTCCCGGGGCCGGGGCAGGTACTGGTGGCGGTCAGGGCCGCCGGAGTCAACCCGATCGACTGGAAGCGGAGGACCGGATACGCCCCGCCGGGCGCTGCCCCGGAGGCGCTGCCCGCCGTCTTCGGCAGCGAGGTCTCCGGCCTGGTGGCCGCGGTCGGCCCGAACGTCACGGACTTCGCGCCGGGCGACGCGGTCTTCGGCAACCCGATCACCGGCGGCTACGCCGAGTACACCCTGCTCCCCGTCGACCTCACCGCGCGCAAACCGTCCGGCGTCTCGTTCCCGGCCGCGGCCACGCTGCCGGTCGCGGCGGCCACCGCGTACGACGCCGTCCAGCAGGTGCGCCTGCTGCCCGGGGCGACGTTGCTGATCACCGGCGTGGGCGGCGGGGTGGGCGTGGCCGCCGCGCAGATCGCCCGCCACGCCGGTCTGCGCGTGCTCGGCACGGCGAGCGCCGAGAAGAAGGATTTCGTGGCCTCGCTGGGAGTCACGCACGTGGAGCCGGGACCCGGGACGGCCGACCGGGTGCGCGCCGCCGCGCCCGACGGCGTCGACGCGATCGTCGACCTGGTCGGCGGCGCCGCCCTGGAGGAGGTGGCCGAGGTGCTCGACGACCGCGCCAAGCTGGTCACGGCGGCGGACCGGGCGACGGTGACGGCGCTCGGCGGCGTGGGGGTGGAGCGGGCGCGCACCCGCGAGGTGCTGGACGCGGTGGCGTGGCTGGTGGCCGAGGGCGTGCTGGATCCGTACGTGACGCGAACCTTCCCGCTGGCCGAGGCCGGCCGGGCGTTGCGGGCGGTGGAGGAGGGCCATGCCCGGGGCAAGGTCGTGATCGAGGTGCTTGGGTGAGCGAGGTCACGATGTCGAGGCGCGGTTCTCCAGGACGGTGTGGCCGTGGGTGTCGACCCAGTGGGTGAGGGCGTTGATCGGCTCGAGGAGGGTGCGGCCTAGGGGGGTCAGGGCGTACTCGACGCGGGGTGGGACCTCGGCGTGGACGTTGCGGGTGACCAGGCCGTCGTGTTCGAGGTCGCGGAGGGTCTTGGTGAGCATGCGGTGGGAGATGCCGTCGACGGTGCGCAGGAGTGTGGTGAAACGTTGCTCGCCCGCGGTGAGGGAGGCGATGACCACGAGGGTCCACTTGTCGCCGATGGTGGTGAGCAGGCCGCGTAGGAGTGATTTGAGTTGGTCATCTTCGCAGGCCGATGGGACGTTCGCAATGTCTGGGATCATCATTTCGCTCCTTTTCCGATATGCACTTTGAGGTGCGTATCGCACTAAATAGTGCATGTCCTTTAGTGGGAATCAACCTTTCCCTGCGGCTGCTCAGGGGGTCGGGACGGTCATTTTGCCAGGGCCGTTCAAGGACATCAGACATCGACCCTGAGGAGTCAAGACGTGACGAGGATCGCCATCATCGTGGGGAGCGTGCGGCCGGGCCGGTACAGCAGGACGGTGGCCGACTGGGTGCTCGCCCAGGCGGCCGGGCGGGACGACGCGGAGTTCGCGATCGTCGACCTCATCGACCACCCGCTGCCCCATCTCGACGAGCCGGCGCCCGCCTCCGGCGGTCGCTACGACAACGAGCACACCAAGGCCTGGTCGCAGGTCATCGACGGGTTCGACGGGTTCGTGTTCGTCACGCCCGAGTACAACCACTCGACCACCGGCGTGTTGAAGAACGCCATCGACTATCTCTACGCGGAGTGGAACAACAAGGCGGCCGGATTCGTCAGCTACGGCGTCGCGGGTGGCGTCCGGGCCGTGGAGCACCTGCGGCTCGTCGCCGCCGAGGTGCAACTCGCGACGACGAGATCCCAGGTGGCGCTGTCCTTCTACACCGACTTCGAGAACTTCACCACGCTGACGCCGGGCGCGCACCAGGTCGACGCGCTGGCCGTGACGTTCGACCAGGTTGTCGCCTGGTCCGAGGCGCTCGCGCCCCTGCGCAAGTGAAGGCGGGGCGGCGGCCGACCAGGCCGCCGCCCTGTTCGCCCACCGGGCTATGTCCTGGCGGGGGCGAGGACGATGTCGAAGCGGACCGCCGACCAGGTGCCGTCCACCTTTCGCCCATCGGGGGTCGGCGTGCCGTCCGGCTGCTGCTGGAAGTGCTGGACGAGTGACTCCTTGACGCCGAAGACGGCGTCGGAGTCGAGTAGCGGGTCTCCTTGGACGAAGATGTGCGTCACCAGGGTGCGGTAGCCCTCGTGGACGACCATGAAATGAAGATGGGAGGCCCGCAGCGGGGATCGTCCCACCGTTTCGAGCATTGTCCCGACCGGCCCGTCGTGGGGGATCGGATACGGCGTCGGCGTGATGCCCCAGAACCGGTAGTTTCCGTCGTCGTCGGTGTAGAGGTGGGCGCGGGCGGCGGTTCGGTCATCGTCGTACTGGACGTCGTAGCGGCCGTCCTCGTCGGCCTCCCACACCTCGATGAGGACACCGGGCAGCGGTCTGCCTTCGGTGTCCCGGACCGATCCTTCCACCCAGCACGCCTCGCCGGCCGCGCCGTTGGAGATGTCCCCGCCGAGCGGGACCTCCGGCGAGCCCTCGACGAAGAACGGGCCCACGACGCTCGCTTCGGTAGCCTCGCCGTAGGCCTCGTTGTTGACCGCGATGGTCTGCATCGAGGCGCCCAGAGTGTCGGACAGCAGGATGAACTCCTGCCGCTTGTCGGTGGTGATGTGGCCGCATCGGGTGAGGAAGTCGATCGCCTCGGCCCACTCCGCTTCGGTCAGCCGGACCTCGCGGATGTAGGCGTGCAGGTGGCGTACGAGTCCGACCATGAGCCGCTGGAGCCGCGGGTTGGCGCACGCGTCGAACGAGCGCACCACGAGCTCGGTCAACCTTTCCTCGCGGTCCTGCTGCTGCGCGGGCACGGTGGTCATCGCGGTGGCCTTCCTTGTCATGCGCTCATTGCGACATCGGGGTCGTACCCGTAGATCCAGCCGTTCGCCACCAGGGGGTCCGAGTCGGCGAAAGACTTGTCGCGGGCTTCCTGCTCGGGTCCGTCCGGTAAGTGATTGATGTGCGAACGCCCATGGCTCACCTCCTGCAGGCGGTTCGTTCGAGGCATGCGCAGCGCCTCGTAGCGTCTCAGGGCGCGGGCAGGATCTGTCCCGTCCTCGGCAAGGCAGGCGGCCAGCACGGCGGCGTCTTCGATGGCTTGCGCGGCACCCTGGCCGAAGAAGGGGAACATGGGGTGGGCGGCGTCGCCGAGGAGCGTGACGGTTCCGCGACTCCAGCGACGTAACGGGGGCCTGTCCAAGAGCGCCCAGCGCCCCGGGGTCCCAGCGGCCCTGATCAGGTCCCGCAGGCGGGGATCCCATCCTTCGAACTCCGCGCGGAACTCCTCGACGGTGGCGGTCGCGGTCCACGACTCGACCGAGTAGTCGCCCGCTGGGGCGCACGCCACCAGGTTCACGAACCTGCCGCCCAAGACGGGATAGTGCACCAGGTGGCGGGCCGGGCCGATCCACAGCGTCTGCGCGGGCCGCCGGGCGAACGGCGGGGCCTGGTCGGCTGGGACCAGCGCGCGGAAAGCACACATGCCGGAGTACCTTGCGGGCGTCGCATCGGCCAGCGACTGCCGTACCACGGAATGAACGCCGTCAGCCCCGATCAGGACGTCAGGCTCGATGCGTTCGCCGTCCTCGAAGAGCAGCGCGGGGCGATCGCCGTCGTCCAGCTTGACACCGCGCCTGCCCAGCTTGATCGTCCCTTCGGGCACGGCCGCCTTGATGACGTCGAGCAGGTCGGCGCGGTGCGCGGTGTACGTCTGCTCGCCGTACAGCCGAGAGCATTCGGTGGTGAGGTTCTCGGCTGACAAGACGCTCCCGTCCTGCCACCGCCGGAACTCCCAGCCGACGTCGAGCCGCACGGCCTGCCGCAGGAAGACGTCGATGACGCCCAGCCGCCGGATCAGCCGAGCCGCGTTGGGGGCCACCATGATGCCGGCGCCCAGCTCCTTCAGTTCTGGCGCCTGCTCGTACACGGTGCTCGAGAGGCCCGCGCGATGAAGGAACGCGGCGGTTGCGAGCCCGCCGATGCCACCGCCCAGAATCGCGATGTCAGGTGATTGCACAGCCATCCGCCTCGCACTCCGCTTCAGTTGTGAACGCCGACCACGTCATACTGCATCGGCAAGCGGGGCAAGAGCGTACATTTCGTCATCCTATGAACAGTCGGGCTACGACTAATTGTTTCAGCCCGACTTGTCCGACGGTATCGGTTCGCAATCTGGATGGTGTCCCAAACGTGATCTTCCCTGGTGGTGGGGAACGCTAATTCAGCACCCCCCGGTAGACGGTCGCCGTCCTGGGAGGGGTATTGATCTCCGTGATGCTGGCGTTGCTCGCCGCGGTCAGTAATGCTGTCGCGTCGGTGTTGCAGCGTCGCGCGGCGCGAGCCGTGCCCGCGCGGAAGGCCTTCCGGTTCGCCCTCATCCTGGCTCTGGTCCGCGACCGGATCTGGCTCGGCGGCATCGCCGCGATGATCGCGGCGTTCGTTCTCCAGGCGGCCGCGCTCGCCACGGGAGCGCTGGCGATCGTCCAGCCCGTGCTCACCATCGAACTGCCGATCACGGTGCTCATCCTGTCGCGGGCGTTCGGCGTGGCGCTCGATCGGCGATCATGGCTGGCGGTGGGGACGATGATGCTGGGGATCACGGTTCTGCTGGTCAGTGCCGCGCCCACCCCCGGGGATCGGGTCCCCACCGCGTCGGAATGGGCGCTGGCCACCATCGTGACGGGATGCGCCATCGCCGGGCTCGTGCTGGCGGGCCGGCTCGCCACCGGCCTGGCCCGGCCGGCCGCGCTGGGGGTGGCCGCCGGTATGGGCTTCGCCTTCACCGCCGCCTTCATCAAGCAGAGCACGTCCATCCTCAGCCAGGACCCGTCCGCGCTGGCCAGGTCCTGGCCGCCGTACGCGATGGTGGCGGCCGGCCTGTTCAGCGTGTTCCTGCTGGAGAACGCCTTGCAGAGCGGTCCCTTGGTGGCCTCCCAGCCGGCGCTGACCATCAGCGACCCGGTGGCCGGCATGCTCTACGGCGCGCTGATGTTCGGCGAGGACATCCGGGCGGGGGCGTGGATCCTGCCCGAGGTGCTGGGCGTCGTCCTGATCATTCGGGGCAGCTTTCTGCTCGCGCGGTCGCCTCCGGCGCGGGCCGCCCACCCGGCGCGGAGATGAGCACGGCCTCGGCCGGCGCCGACGCGAACAGGGCGGAGGCCAGGGCGACCCGGGGCCGCTCGTCCCGCAGGCGGTCCAGCGCGTCGAGCAGGGCCGCGGCGTCGCGCGCGTACCCGGCGACGCCCGCGCGGGCCATCGCGAGGGCGCAGTCGCGGCCGTGGCCCGCGATGGGCCGGTAGATGATCACGGGCAGGCCTGCGGCGAACGCTTCCACGCAGGTCAGCCCGGCGCCGTTGTCGACCAGCGCGCAGGCCGCCGCCATCAGGCCGGGCATGTCGTCCCGCCACCCGAGCACCACCCCGGCGCCCGAACCGGCCAAGGTACGGCGCAGCCGGGCGTCACGCCCGCACAGCACGACCGGCGTGTACCCGGATCCGGCCAGCACGCGCGCGGTCTCCGCCAGCCGGCCCACCCCCCACGACCCGGAGGACACCAGCACGAGCCGGTCTCCGGGTTCCGCCGTCCGATCGCGGAACGCGGGTGCCACGACGGGCGCGCAGGTGAAGGCGGGCAGGCCCGTGGCGGCGGCGATGGACGCGCGTGCGGCGGGATTGAGGGTGAGCACCCGATCGTTGCCCGGATGCAGCCAGAGCCGGTGCACCGCGAAGTCGGTGATCAGCACCGTGCTCGGCGCCCGCAACCGGCCGCGCCGCCGCAACCGCCCCGCGACCTGGGCGGCCAGATGAAACGTGGACACGACCTCCACGGGCGGGCGGCGGGCGAGCTCGCGGCTCAGCCGGGCCGCCATCAGGCCGGTCAGCGGCGACACCGACGGCGCCCGTTTGGCCAGGAAGAAGACCTGGTAGATGACCTCGTAGAGCCATGGCGCGCGTTTGATCATCCAGTGGTAGCTCCGGCGCAGCGCGACGCCCAGCCGGAACGGGAGCAGGTGGAGGACATCGATGATCTCGACGTCGGCGCCTTCCGCGCCGAGCCGCCGCGCGAGTTCCGCGGCGACCTGGTCATGACCGGCGCCCATGCTCGCGCTCAGGATCAGCAGCCGCCGTGTCACCGCTCCTCCACCCGGCGATCGGAGTGAACCGGTTCGCCCTGCCGATGGCGGTGGCCGGGCTGGGGCTGCTGCACGCGGGCCCGGCCGCGACCTGGCTGCCCTCCGTACGGCGCCGGCTGCCCGGTCTCAGCGGGGTCGGCGATCCCGGCCATGTGGCGCTGACCTTCGACGACGGCCCGGATCCGCGGTCGACTCCGCGTTTCCTGGCGGAGTTGCGGCGGCTCGGCTGCCGGGCCACCTTCTTCGTCCTCGGTACGGCGCTCGAACGCCATCCGGACCTTGGACGTGCCATCGTCGCGGAGGGGCACGAGGTGGCCGTGCACGGCTGGCGGCACGACAACGCCCTGACCACCCGGCCGGGCCGGGTGGCCGCGGAGATCGGCAGGGCCGCCGCCCTCGTCGAGTCGGTGACCGGGGCGCGTCCCGTCTGGTACCGGCCGCCGTACGGCGTGCTCTCCTGGGAGACCCTGGTCGCGGTCCGGCGGCTGGCCCTGCGGCCGGTGCTGTGGACGGCTTGGGGCAAGGACTGGACGGATTCGGCGACCCCCGACTCGGTGCTGGCCACGCTGACGCCGGGCCTGCGGGGCGGCGCGACCCTGCTGCTCCACGACTGCGATCTCAGCGGGGCCGGTGAACGCTGGCGTTCGGCGCTCGGCGCCCTGCCCCGGCTGGTGGACCGCTGCCACGCGATGGGGCTGCGGGTCGGGCCGCTGCGGGACCACGGCGTCGCGGGTTCCCCTGACAAAGGCCACGGGTCCTCCTTGTTGCGATGATCACCGTTTTTTCCACCCGGGCATGCCCCGAAACAGCTGGACCGTCAATTCTTGACGTGGCGCGTTTCGTATTCCCGCTGGTCGCGTGGTGATTTGTAAATTCCCTATCAGGTGGGCGTAATAGGAGCAGGCCGCTGTTTATCCGGTCTTTTCCGGGAAATCCAGAGTCTGTGTCGTCGTCGCAGCTGAATAGCATTCGGGGAATTCTGGCAAAGGCCAGGTCAGAAAATTTCCCCGTCGCTTTGCGGTTGCTGCCGCGCGGCTACCGTGATCACCTCTCGGCGGTGTACGTGTTCGTCCGGTTCCTGGACGACATCGGCGACGAGGCCGAGCCGGGGGACCGGTCGCGCCTGCTCGACGCCGTCGAATCGGACCTGGATCGTCTCTACGCCGGGTCGGACCCTCGGCTGGCGCCCACCCGGCTGCTCCGCCGGACGGTGGAGGCGTGCGCGATCCCGGCCGAGCCGTTCCATCGGCTCGTGGCGGCCAACCGGCGCGACCAGTCGGTCACCCGGTACGCCACCTTCGACGACCTGCTCGGCTACTGCGCGCTGTCGGCGAACCCCGTCGGGCACATCGTGCTGCACGTGTTCGGCGCGGCGGATCCCCAGCGGCTGCGCCTGGCGGACGGGGTGTGCTCCGCGCTGCAGATCATCGAGCACTGCCAGGACGCCAGGGAGGACTACGCCCGCGGGCGGGTGTACCTGCCCGGCCAGGATCTGCGCCGGTTCGGCTGCGCCGAGGACGATCTCGCGGGCCGTACCACGCCGGTGCGGGTGCGCCGGGTGGTGGCGATCCAGGCGGAGCGGGCCGCGGCGCTGCTGGCCCGCGGGCGTCCGCTCGCCGCCGCCCTCACCGGTCCGGCCAGGGTGGCCGTCGCGGGCTACGTCGCGGGCGGCCAGGCCGCCCTGTCCGCGCTCGAAGGAGCCCGCTACGACGTTCTCGGGCGGACCGTCCGGCCCCGTCGCGGCCGGTGGCTGGCCGGGTGGCTGCGCCTTCTTGTCATGACCAGGAAGAGGTTCCGGTGACAACATCCCACGCGTACCGGTGTTGCGAGCAGATCGTCCGCTCCCGGGCACGGAACTTCTCCTACGGGATCCGGCTGCTGCCCGCGCCCAAACGCCGGGCGCTCAGCGCCGTGTACGCCTTCGCCCGCCGCATCGACGACATCGGCGACGGTGACGGACCCGTCGGCGAGCGGCTGGCACGCTTGGAGCAGGCGCGCGCCTCGCTCCGCCGATCGGCGCCGGACGACGGCGACCTCGTCCTGGTCGCCCTGGCCGACGCGGCCCGGCGCTTTCCCATCCCGCTGACCGCGTTCGACGAGCTCATCGACGGGTGCGTCGCGGACGTGCGCGGCGTGACCTACGACAGCTTCGACGACCTGCTGGACTACTGCCGGTGCGTCGCCGGATCGACCGGGCGGCTCTCCCTCGGCGTCTTCGGCGCCGCCGACCTGGCTGCGGCCGCGCCGCTGGCCGACGCCCTGGGCCTGGCGTTGCAGCTGACCAACATCCTGCGTGACGTGCGCGAGGACAGGCTCGCCGGACGGATCTACCTCCCGGCGGAGGACCTGAAACGCTTCGGCTGCACGCTGGAGATGGACGTCTCCGGCAGGTTCACCGATCCGCCGCCGCGGCTGGCCGCGCTCATCCGGTTCGAGGCCGGCCGGGCCCGTGAGTGGTACGAGCAGGGCAGGCGCCTGATGCCCATGCTCGACCGGCGGAGCACCGCATGCGCGGCGGCGATGGCCGGCATCTACCGGTCCCTGCTCGAACGCATCGCCGCCCACCCCCTGCGGGCGCTCGCCGCGACGTCGTCGGTGCCCTCGTGGCGCAAGGCGTACGTCGCGGCCTCCGCGCTGGCCGGACTCAGCCGGTGAACGGCCCCCCGGCGAAGGTCGCGATCGTGGGCGGCGGGCTGGCGGGCATCTCCGCCGCCGTGGCCCTGGTACGGGCGGGCCACGCGGTCACCCTGTACGAGGCGCGGCCCCGGCTGGGAGGCGCCACGCACTCCTTCGACCGCGGCGGGCTGTCGGTGGACAACGGCCAGCACGTGTTCCTGCGCTGCTGCACGGCCTACCGGGGGCTGCTCGACCGGATCGGGGTGGCGGACCGGGTGCGCCTGCAGGACCGGTTCGACATCCGGGTCCTCACCCCGGACGGGCGGACCGGACGCCTGCGCCGCGCCGCCCTCCCCGGGCCGCTCCATCTGATGCCCGCCCTCGCGACCTACTCCCTGCTGCCACCGGCGGACCGGCTCCGCGCGGTGCGCGCCTCGCTCGCGCTGGCCAGGCTCGACCCGGCGGACCGGGCGCTCGACCGGATCGACCTGGCGAGCTGGCTCACCGCCTGCGGCCAGCGCGACCCCGCCCGGCAGGCCCTCTGGGACCTGTTCACGGTGGCGGCGCTGAACGCGGGCAGCACGGAGGTGGCGCTCGGGGCGGCGGCGATGGTGTTCAAGACCGCCCTGCTCGGCCGCGCCGGCGCCGCCGACATCGGCGTGCCCGCCGCACCCCTCGGCGAGCTGCACGGCACCGCCGCCCAGGCCGCCATCCGGCGCGGCGGCGGCGAGGTCCGCCTGTCGGCCAAGGTCACGGCGGTCGGGCCGGGACCGGCGATCGTCGTGGACGGCGTGCGCGTCCCGGCGGACGCCGTCATCGTGGCGACCCCGCACGACCAGGCCGCGCGGCTCGTCCCCGCCGAGGCGGCGCCCGATCGGGACCGGTGGAGCGGCCTGTCCGCGAGCCCGATCGTCAACGTGCACGCCGTCTACGACCGCCGGGTGACCGGCCTGCCGTTCGCCGCCGTCGTGGGCTCGCCCGTGCAGTGGGTCTTCGACAAGACCCGGGTCGCGGGGCTCGGCACGGGCCAGTACCTCGCGGTGTCGGTGTCGGCCGCGGACCGGTGGATCGACCTGCCGGTCGCGAAGATCCGCAACGAGTTCGCGCCCGCGCTCGAGCTGCTGTTCCCGGCGGCGCGGCGGGCGGCGCTCACCGACTTCTTCGTGACCAGGGAACGGCGCGCCACCTTCCGGCAAGGGCCGGGCAGCGGCGCGCTCCGGCCGCCGGCGGCCACCCGGCTGCCCTGGCTGTACCTCGCCGGCGCGTGGACCGACACGGGCTGGCCCGACACGATGGAGGGCGCCGTGCGCAGCGGACTCCAAGCGGCCCGGCTGGCCAGGCGTTACCTGCGGCAGGGGGTGGCGGCGACATGACCCCGCCCGTTCCGCCGCAGCCGGCGGCCGCCAGGGAGCTGGTCGAGCCGGTCCTGCGTGAGACGGTCGCTCGGCTGGATCCCGGGGTCACTGACATGGCCACCGCGCGCGCCCTCGACCGGGCGTGCGACCACCTGATCGCCCTGCGCTCCGGCGAAGGGTGGTGGAAGGGCGAACTGCAGACCAACGTGACCATGGACGCCGAGGACCTGCTGCTCCGGGAGTTCCTCGGCATCAGGACCGAACGTGACACGGCCGAGGCGGCCCGCTGGATCCGCGCCCAGCAGCGGGACGACGGGACCTGGGCCAATTTCCACGGCGGCCCCGGCGACCTGTCCACCACCGTCGAGGCCTACGTCGCGCTCCGGCTCGCCGGCGACCCGGCCGAGGCCGCGCACCTGCGCGCCGCCGCGGAATTCGTCCGCCGGTCGGGCGGCATCGAGGCGACGCGGGTCTTCACCCGGATCTGGCTCGCCATGTTCGGGCAGTGGTCGTGGGCGGACCTGCCGGTCCTCCCGCCCGAGCTGATGTTCCTGCCGTCCTGGTTCCCGCTGAACATCTACGACTGGGCGTGCTGGGCCCGCCAGACGATCGTCCCGCTCACCGTGGTGAGCGCGCACCGGCCGGTCTGCCCGCTCCCGTTCGACCTGGCCGAACTGCGCACCGGCCGCCCGGCGCGGCAGCACGCCCGGACAGGCTGGGAGGTCGCGTTCGCCCGCCTCGACCGCGTTCTGCACCGTTATGAACGGCAGCCGCTGAAGGCACCCCGAGAAGTGGCCCTCCGCCGCGCCGTGAACTGGATCGCCGCCCGGCAGGAGCTCGACGGATCCTGGGGCGGCATCCAGCCCCCCTGGGTGTACTCGCTCATCGCGCTGCGCCTGTCCGGGTACCGCCTCGACCATCCCGTCATGGCCCGGGGCCTCGCCGGGCTCGACCGGTTCACCATCCGGGACCACCAGGGCCGCCGGGTGGAGGCCTGCCAGTCGCCCGTGTGGGACACCGCGCTCGCCGTCAACGCCCTCCTGGACGCGGGAGTCGCCGCCGACCATCCGGCCGTCGCCGAGGGCGCCGACTGGCTGCTGACCCAGGAGATCACCACCCCGGGGGACTGGTCGGTCCGGCGGCCCTCGCTGCCGCCCGGCGGCTGGGCGTTCGAGTTCGACAACGACATCTACCCCGACACCGACGACACCGCGGAGGTGGTCCTCGCGCTGCGCCGGACCCACCGCCCCGGCGCCCGCCCGGCGATCGACCGCGCCCTGCGATGGATGGCCGGCATGGCCTCGCGGGACGGCGGCTTCGCGGCCTTCGACGCCGACAACACCCGCGCGCTCTGCGCCAAGCTGCCGTTCTGCGACTTCGGCGCGGTCATCGACCCGCCGTCGGCCGACGTGACCGCCCACGTCGTCGAGGCGCTGGCCCACGAGCGGCCGGCCGGCGACCCGGCCCTGCGGCGCGGGGTCCTCTGGCTGCTGAAGGCGCAGGAGGCGGACGGCTCGTGGTTCGGCCGGTGGGGCGCCAACCACGTCTACGGCACCGGCGCAGCGGTCCCCGCCCTGGTCGCGGCAGGGGTACGCCCGCAGGCGCGTTGTGTGCGCCGGGCGGTCGCCTGGCTGGAGCGCCACCAGAACGACGACGGCGGCTGGGGCGAGGACCTGCGTTCCTACGCCGATCCCGCCTGGGTCGGCCGCGGGGAGTCGACGCCGTCACAGACGGCGTGGGCGCTGCTGGCGTTGCTCGCCGCCGGGGAACGCTCGGCGGCGGTCGAAGGGGGCGTACGGTGGCTGGTCGAGCGGCAGCGACCGGACGGCACCTGGGACGAGCCGCACTTCACCGGGACCGGCTTCCCCCGCGATTTCTATATCAACTACCACCTCTACCGGCTCGTCTTCCCGATCAGCGCCCTTGGCCGCTACCTGCGCTCGGGGGAGCCGTCATGACCGGTCTGCTGGTCTGCGCCGCACTCGGGATCGAGGCGTGGGCGGTCAGGCGCGGCCTTTCCCCAGACGTACGGGTGCTCCGTACCGGGCCGGGGCCGCGCCGGGCCGGGCGTGCCGCGGCGACCCTGCCGCCGTACGACGCGCTGGCCGTCGTCGGGTTCGGGGGAGCGCTCGACGCGAGCCTCCGCCCGGGGGAGGTGTTCGTCGCGGACGAGGTCCGGTTCGCCGGGCGGGTGGTCCCCTGCCCGTCGGCGGCCCGGCTCGCCGCCGAACTGGCCCGGGCGGGCCTGCCCGTACGGACCGGCACACTGCTGACCAGCGGCCACGTGGTGGTGGGGGCCGAGCGCCGGCGCCTCGCGGCGGGCGGAGCGCACGCGGTCGACATGGAGACCGGCCCGCTCGCAGCGGCGGCGTCCGGCCATCCGCTGGCGGCGGTGCGCGTCATCGTCGACACGCCCCGGGCGTCGCTGTTCAGCCCGGCCATGCCGTGCCGCGTCAACCTGGCCCGCCGGGCGCTGCACCGGATCGGCCCGGCCCTGCTGCGGTGGGCCGCGGACACCGGTCCGCCGCCTGCCCGAGCCGTCCGCTCCACCCTTCACAAGGAAGTGCGACCATGACGATCCCGATCCGCCAGAGTCTCAGCATCGGTGGCTACATCCTCCGCCAGAAGCTCCGGCGGCGGGCGAAGTTCCCGCTGCTGGTCGAGCTGGAGCCGCTGTTCGCCTGCAACCTCGCCTGCGCGGGCTGCGGCAAGATCCAGCATCCCGCCGACGTGCTGAAACAGCGCATGCCCGTGGACCAGGCCGTCGCCGCGGTCGAGGAGAGCGGCGCCCCCATGGTGTCGATCGCGGGCGGGGAACCGCTCATGCACCCCCAGATCGCGGACATCGTCAGGGAGCTCACCGCCCGCCGCAAGTACGTCTACCTGTGCACCAACGCCCTGCTCATCCCGAAGAAGCTCGACCAGTTCGTGCCGTCCCGGTACTTCGCGTGGACGGTGCACATCGACGGCCTCCGGGAACGCCACGACGCGTCGGTACGCAAGGACGGCGTGTTCGACGAGGCGGTCGCCGCCATCCGCGAGTGCCGGCGGCGCGGCTTCCGGGTCACCACGAACACCACGTTCTTCAGCACCGACACGCCGCAGACGGTCATCGAGGTGCTCAACTACCTCAACGACGAGCTGTCCGTGGACCAGATGATGATCTCCCCGGCGTACGCCTACGAGAAGGCGCCCGACCAGGAGCACTTCCTCGGGGTGCGGCAGATCCGCGAGCTGTTCCGCAAGGCCTTCGCCGACGGCAACCGCCGCCGCTGGCGCTTCAACCACTCTCCGCTCTTCCTCGACTTCCTCGAAGGCAAGGTCGACTTCCCCTGTACGGCATGGGCGATCCCGTCCTATTCGCTGTTCGGCTGGCAACGCCCGTGCTATCTGATGGCGGACGGCTACGCCCGCACGTACCGGGAGCTGATCGAGGAGACGGACTGGGACTCCTACGGCCGGGGACGCGACCCGCGCTGCGCCAACTGCATGGCCCACTGCGGCTACGAACCCACCGCCGTCTTCGCCACTCTCGCCTCCCTGAAGGAGTCCCTGCGCGCGGCCCGCAGCGGCTGACCTACCCGAGCGGCCGCGCGAGCCTGCGGAACGGTCCGGGTGCCGCCCCCCGCAGTCGGGCCGGCAGGCGAAGCCACGCCGGCACGTACGATTCGGCCCGGCCCCGGCGGATGGCCGTCACGATCGCGCGGGCCACCCGCTCGGGTGGGATCGGCCGGGGCCAGCGCCGCTCGTACCCGGCGCCGCGCCGGTCGAAGAAGGGTGTGTCCACCACGCCGGGCAGCACCGTCGACACGCCGACCCGCCGGGACCCGCGGAGTTCGTGGTGGAGCGCCTCGGCGAAGACCAGCAAGCCCGCCTTGGTCGCCGAGTACACCGCCTCGTTCCCCACCCCGATCGCACCGGCGATCGACGCGACGAAGACGATGTGTCCCTCACCCTTTGCCACCATCCCCGGCAGCAACAGCCGGGTCAGCTGAATCGGCGCGGCCATGTTGACCGCCACCAACTCGTCGGCCCGCTGCTGCGGCATCCCCGCCAGAGGCCCCGCCCACCCCACTCCCGCGTTGTTGACCAGCACATCGACGGCACCCGCCCGTTCGGCGAGCTCATCCACGCCGTCCATGACATCCGAGACCACGACACATCCACCGGTCTCGGCGGCAACCGCCTCCAGCCGCGCCTTGTCCCGCCCCGCCAGCACCAGCCGCGCGCCGGCCTCGGCCATCACCCGCGCGGTCGCCGCCCCAACTCCCGAAGACGCGCCGGTAATCAGAACGCGGGCCCCGGCAAGCCTCATATCGCTCTCCTCTGCGGCTATCAGGGGTTCTGTACCCCTGGAGCGGGCGCGCGCTCTCCCTTTCCGATCATTTGGCTCGTCGTGTACGACGATGTGGGGCCGGCCTCTGCTCAAGAGTCGAGCGTGCCGGCGGCCTCGACCCGGTCGATCGGAGTCATCACCGGTGGCCCGCGCCGACCCGTTCCGGCGGCCTCGCGGAGGCGCCTCCGGCTTCCATCGCCTGGGTGCGGAGCTCGCGAGCCGCTGGGGTCTTCGCCCGCCGTGCCGGGGCGGGGCGCCGGGCGGCCCGCTCCGGGAAAGCGGCGGGCAGCGCGTCCCGCCAGGCGGCCTTCAGCGCTTCGGCCAGGTGCAGGGCCTGGCGGCCGATGCCCGCGTGCTCGATCTGGGTACGGCAGCTGAACCCGTCGGCCAGGATCAGCGCCTCATCGGGGGCCTGACGCAGGGCGGGCAGCAGGGCGTACTCGGCGCAGGCCATGGAGAGCGCGAAGTGCCCCCGTTCGAAGCCGAAGTTTCCCGCCAGGCCGCAACATCCGGCGTCCAGGACGGTCAGCTCGGCGCCGGCGGCGCGCAGCAGGCGGGCGTCGGCGTCGGCGCCGAGGACGGCGTGCTGGTGGCAGTGCGGCTGGAGGAGCACCGGCCGGTCCAGGCGCGGCGGCCGCACACCGTGGCGGTCCAGCAGCTCGGCGAGGGTGACGGTCTGGGCGCGCAGCCGAGCCATGTCCAGGTCGTGCGGGAAGAGCTCGGCGGCGTCGGCGCGGAGCACGGCCGTGCAGGACGGCTCCAGGGCGACCACGGGCAGCCCGGCTCTGATCTCCTCGCGCAGCACGCGGACCGTGCGCTGGATCACCCGTTTCGCGGTGTGCAGCTGGCCGGTGGAGATCCAGGTGAGGCCGCAGCAGAGCGGCGCGCGCGGCAGCCGTACCGTGAAACCGGCGCGTTCCAGCACGCGCACGGCGGCGACGGCGACGGCGGGGTGGAAGTTGTCGGTGAAGGTGTCGGGCCACAGGACGACCTCGCCCCGGTACCCGTCACCGGCCGGGCCCCGGCGGGCGTACGAGTCGCTGAACCTGGCCTTCGCGAACGCGGGCGCGGGTCGTTCCGCCGCGATTCCGGCCAGCCGTTTGAGCGGCCGCGATGCCGCGAGCCGGTTGGCGAGGCCGGGCAGCAGGCTCGCCAGCCGCGCCCAGATCGGGAGCCAGCCCATCGAATAGTGCGCCATCGGACGCAGACGGCCCCGGTAGTGGTGGGACAGGAACTCGGCCTTGTAGGTGGCCATGTCCACCTCGACCGGGCAGTCGCTCTTGCAGCCCTTGCAGGCCAGGCACAGATCGAGCGCGTCCCGCACCTCCGGCGATCGCCAGCCGCCGGTGACGACATCCCCGCGCAGCATCTCGAACAGCAGCCGGGCCCGGCCCCGGGTGGAGTGCTTCTCCTCCCGGGTCACCCGGTAGCTGGGGCACATGACCCCGCCCTCCTCCCGGCGGCATTCCCCGACGCCGACGCAGCGCAGCGCCGTCCGGGCGAAGGAGTTCTCGTCCTGGGGGTAGGCGAAGACGGTCGGCGGGTCCGGCGGACGGTAGTCCGTACCCAGGCGGAGATGGTCGTCCAGGCGGTCGGCGGGGATGAGCCTGCCGGGGCTCATCCGGCCGCGCGGGTCGAACAGGGCCTTGAACTCGGCGAAGGCGGCCATCAGGTCCGGGCCGAACATGCGCGGCCACAGTTCGCCCCGGGCCAGGCCGTCGCCGTGCTCGCCCGACAGCGAGCCGCCGTAGGAGACCACCAGGTCGGCGGCCTGCTCGACGAAGGAGCGGTAGGTGTCCAGGCCCGCCTTGGAGGTCAGGTCGAACGGGATGCGGGTGTGCACGCATCCGTGGCCGAAATGGCCGTAGAGCGAGGCCGTGTAGCCGTGCTCGTGCTGCAGGTCGCGCAGGTCGCGCAAGTACGGCCCGAGCTGGTCGGGCGGCACGGCGGAGTCCTCCCAGCCGGGCCAGGCGTCCGGCGCCATCGGCACCCAGGCGGTCGCGCCGAGCCCCGACTCGCGGATCGCCCAGACCTCCTCGGCCTGCCGCCGGTCGTCGAAGAAGGTGGCCTGGAGACCCAACTCGGCGGCCATCCGACGGGCTTGGGCGTCGGCGGCCTCATCCGACTCGGCGCCGAATCGCACGATCAGCCAGCCGCCGCCGTCGGGGAGCAGCCGGAGGAAGTCCTCGTTGAGGTGTTTGACCCGTTCGAAATCGACGAGGCGGTCGTCGATCCCCTCCAGCGCGATCGGCTGGTAGCGGCCGACCTCGGCGGCGGCGTCGGCGGCGTCGAAAACGGTCGGGAACGGGATGACGGCCAGGCAGCGGCCGGGCGGTTCCGGGATCAGCTTGAGCCGGGCCCGCAAGATGGTGACCAGGGTCGATTCCGATCCGACCAGGGCTCGGGTGAGGTCGAAGCCGTTCTCCGGCAGCAGCGCGTCCAGGCCGTAGCCGGAGACGCGGCGTGGAATGTCAGGGAATCGGCGGCGGATCTCGTCGGCGTGGCGGTCGGTCAGGGTGCTCAGCTCGCGGGCCAGGCCGGGCGGCGGCCGGCTGGTCCAGAAGCGGCGGCCGTCGTAGGTCAGAACCTCCAGGTCGGCGACGTTGTCGCTGGTCTTGCCGTACGCCTGGGCGGTCGAGCCGCACGAGTCGTTGCCGAGCATGCCGCCGAGCGTGCAGTGGGTGTGGGTGGCGGGTTTGGGGCCGAAGATCAGGCCGTGCTCCCGGGTACGGGCGTTGAGCTGGTCGAGGACGATGCCCGGTTCCACGACGACCGTGTGATCCTGTTCGTTGACCGAGCCGACGGTGTCGCAGTATTTGGACCAGTCGATGACCACGGCGGCGTTGCAGCACTGCCCCGCCAGGCTGGTGCCGCCGCCGCGCGACAGCAACGGCACGTCATGCTCCCGGCAGACCGTCACGGCCGCCACCGCGTCCGCCACCGACCTGGGCACGACCACGCCGATCGGGACCTGCCGGTAGTTGGACGCGTCGGTCGCGTACATCGCCCGGCTGGCGGTGTCGAACCGGACCTCGCCCGCCACACGCGCCCGCAGGTCACGTTCCAGTCGCTCGAACAGCATGGCCATGCTGCCCACCCTTCCCCCGACAGAACATGACAAAAAGGGTGTTAGACCAAAAAGCCGACAAAGCCGATTTTGGCAGGCCGCCGCCAGTCGGTTACTTCACATCAACGTGTGACAGTGCGCACCAGCCAGGTCACCCCCGCCAGCCCCGCCACCGCGGCCACCAGCCGGCGATGCCGCGACAGCCACACCTGCGGGCTCGCACTGTGCGCCCGCGCGTCGAAACGCCCGTGCGCGCCGAAGTCATGGCCTCCCTCGCCGTCCACCGGCTCCCACAGGTTCACCGGCGCGTACGGGTCGCGCTTCTCGTCGGTCTGCTGGGACGCGTACCCGGTGGCCGCCAGATACCGATCCACCAGCGCCGGGGCGACACGGTCGGCCAGCAGGGCGGCGACCGTCATCGCCCCCACCCAGAACTGCTTGCGCTCGGGATGGTCGGCCGCGAACACGATGGCCCGCGCGGCCACCTCCGGCTGGTAGATCGGCGGCACCGGCTGCGGCCGGTTCGGCAGCCGCGACATCACCCAGTCGAACTGCGGCGTGTTGAGCGCCGGCAGCTGCACCATCGTCACCCGGACCCCACTGTTCTGATGCAGCAGCTCACACCGCAGCGACTCGGTGAACGCCTTGATGGCGTGCTTGGCCGCGCAGTACGCCGACTGCAGCGGTATCGCCCGATACGCCAGCGCCGACCCCACCTGCACGATCGCACCACTCCCGCGCGGGAGCATCCTGGCCAGGGCAGCCTGGGTCCCATGCACGAACCCCAGATAACTCACCTCGGTGACCCGCCGATACTCGGCCGCGCTGATCTCGGTAACCGGCGCGAACACGGTCGCGAACGCCACATTCACCCACACATCGATCGGCCCCAGCTCCGCCTCCACCCGCTCGGCCGCCGCCTCAACCTGCTCCGAATCGGCCACATCCACCGGCAGCACCAGCGCCCGCCCGCCCAGGCCACGAACCTCCTCGGCAGCCGCCTCCAGCCCCACCTCTCCCCGCGCCACCAGCGCCACCGAATCCCCACGCCGCCCGAACATCCGCGCCACCGCCCGGCCAACCCCCGCACTGGCCCCAGTGATGACCACAGTCTTCGCCATCTCCACCCTTCTTTCCTGGGAGAGCGTTCGGACTTCAGTTCCCCTCACCGGTCGTCCCATGCGGCGCACCCCGGTTTGAACTGCGGCGACCGCAGGAAGATCGAGAGCGGCGGCCGTCCCCGCCCCCGACTGCCCCAGCCACGTCAGGACGAAGATGCCCCTATCGGCAACCCGATTCCGTACAGGCTGCGCGGCCACCCCGTCAGCCCATCGCGGGCTTCCTTGCCAGCGTACGCCCCGACCTGCGCCGCCCAATCGCTTCGCCCATTCGCGAGAGTACGACTGATTTGCAGACCTTTACCCCATCGCGGGCTTACCTGATCCGCTGAAGGGCTCTTTGCGAACTGTTGGGAGAATATGGTCATGAGCTCTGAGGTGAGTGCGACGGCTTCCGGGACCTGGCGGCTGGGGGACCTGACCGTCAATCGCATGGGGTTTGGCGCGATGCGGCTGACGCAGGTTGGGCAGGCGTTCGGGAATGGTGTGCCGCGGGATCGGGGACAGGCCATCGCGGTGCTTCGGCGGGCGGTGGAGTTGGGGACGCGGGGCTGATCCGGCATCTGGGAATCTCCAACGCCACGGCCGAACATCTGGCGGAGGCGCGGCGCATCGCACCCGTGGTCTCCGTGCAGAACGCCTACGGAATCGGCGCACGCCCTGGACACCCGCTTCGGCCTCGCTGGAGCCCTCTAAGCGGCTGAGCAGTCGAGGATGCGTCCGTCGCTCGTGCCAATCAGAAGGCGCCCGGGGCCGGTGACGGTCAGAGCCGTGGGGAAGACGGTCACCGCGCCCACAGTCAAATGCCCGCGCGAGCGTACCCTGCCATCGTGGAGATCAAGACTGACGATCTCGCCGTCGTCGTAGGCGACATAGGCTGTGTGGGAGTCGGCGTCCAGCGCTGTGGCGGGTCTGTCGGTCCGGAAGATCCATCGTGGCGTCCCGTTCGCCGCCGACCGGCGTACGACGAAGGACCCGCCAGGCTGAAGCCCACGCCCGTCGTACACCGTCCCGGCGTGCACCAGGTCGCCGTCCGTTGTCTCCACTCCGGGGCCGCCGAAGTGGATCTCACCGGGGATCCAGGAGTGCGGGAACAGTGGCTGGACCTCGGCTTCGGCCGGTTCGCCCGGCCGTTCCGCGTCAAGCGCGGACAGTTCGACGGCCGCGACCCACGGATCTTTGGGTGTGGCCCCCAACTCGTCCTGCACCCAGGCAGTCCGTACGTAGAGACGGCTGCCGGACCGGACGGGGAAGGCGGTGCGAGAACTAAGGTCACCGCTGGGCGCGAGTAGCGGGCGGCCGTCCGCGGAGCGTACGAGCGAGACGGGGACGGATGGGGTCACGTGGTCCAGTTGTCCGCCGTCGGAGAGGGAGAGCTGGACAACGGACTGGGGAGGGCCGTACCGATCTGGTCGGACCAGTGAGACCCAGGCCGTCTGCTGGGTCCCGGCGACCGCGATCTCGCGTCCGCCCTCCTCATCCGCGACCGACCACTCCCGCTCTCCTGACGGAAGCCAGGATTCCAGCCCCACTCCGTCCAGCGCCGCCAGAATCCTGCCGTCCCGCAACTGCTCCACCGCCCGGACATCGCGGCGCGGCTCCCATTCCGTGCTCAGCCGCGTCACCGCTGAGCGGGCGGCTTCGCGGCCGTCGGGGCGTGGTGTCAGTTAACGGACCGCCGCTCATCCCGAGCCTGGAGATCAAGCCGCTCACCACTGCCGAGCGCGACCCGATACTTCAGGATCGCGGCACGTCGGCGCGGTACCGGTGCGGGCCGGTCCCAGGCGCGGGCCGCGTCATCCAGCCAGGTTGCTCTGATCGTCGTACGCTATGCGACATATGTTCCCGTACAGGCAGGTATGAGACGATGCCCGAAAGGCGACGGCGGAACGAGGAAGCCGGTGTGATTCCGGCGCGGTCCCGCCACTGTGATCGGTGAGCGACTCCCGAACCAGCCACTGCCCCCGCGGGGTGGGAAGGCCGGGACGAGCGTTGACCCGAGAGCCAGGAGACTCACGCGGTCGCCTCCTCACCAGCCGGGGCGGATCTCCCCGAGAGAGGACGGGCGTCGTGCCTGTTTCCCCGCGCGTGCGCGAACTGGCCGCGATGGGGGAGTTCTTCGCCGTCGAGGTGGGACCTCTGGGGGATGGGTGGCGGCCCGCCGGTGAGCTGATTCAGGATGCCGATCTGATCGCGGCCCGCGTCGCGGACGTCGCTGAGCGGCTCGGTGTCGAGGAGCGCCGGGTGGCGGCGTCCATCCTGTTCCAGGGGCTGGCGGCGCGGTTTCTGTCGCCACCGCTCGGCCTCCTGGTGCTGCACGGTGTCGGCGGAGGCTTCGATCCGTCGCGGGTGCATTGGCGCCCGGTGCCGCACGGGCCCCTGCCGTTGCGACTGGAGGAATGGTCCTTCCTGCCCGTACGCGGCGACGGTGCCGACCTGATGTACCAGGAGGTCGTGGCGGGCTTCCTGGAACCGCTCGCGGACACGGTCGGCCGCGTCGTCTCGATCGCGCCGGCGATCCTGTGGGGCAACGCCGCCTCGGCGCTCGCCGGGAGCGTGCGCGTCCTGGCCCAGTACCGGCCGCAGCGCGCCGCTGCCGCCTTGACATTGGGCCGCCGACTCCTCGCCATCGGGCGCCTTCGCGGTCAGGGGACGTTCGCCGCGCAGCCGTTCTACGTCCGACGCAACTGTTGCCTCTACTACCGGGTGCCCGGCGGCGGCATGTGCGGCGACTGCGTGCTGCGCCACCGGCCTCGTGGAAGGAACGAGTGAAAAGGATCATCGTGCCGAGCGCGCACCGACACCTATCGCGACAGCCCGGTGCGACGGGGCCGTCGCACCGGGCACTCCGCAGGTTAGGCGATCTCGGCGCGGACCCGCTGGGCGGCCGTGACCATGTTGCGCAGGCTTGCCTCGGTCTCCGGGTACGCCCTGGTCTTCAGGCCGCAGTCCGGGTTGACCCAGAGCAGGGCCGGATCGACCGACGAGACCGCGCGGCGCAACGCCGTGGTGAGCTCCTCGGCCGACGGGACGCGTGGTGAGTGGATGTCCCACACGCCCGGGCCGATGCCCCGGTGGTATCCGGCGGCGCGCAGCTCGTCGAGTAGTTCCATGCGGGACCGGGCCGCTTCGACGCTGGTCACGTCGGCGTCCAGGTCGGCGATGGCGTCGATGATCTCGCCGAACTCCGAGTAGCACATGTGGGTGTGGATCTGGGTGCCGTCGGCGGCTCCGCCGGTGGCCAGGCGGAAGGCGTCCACCGCCCAGGTCAGATACTCGGCCTTGGCGTCGTCCCGTAGCGGCAGGAGTTCGCGGAGGGCGGGTTCGTCGACCTGGATGACGCGGATTCCGGCCGCCTCCAGGTCGGCGATCTCCTCGCGGAGGGCGCGGGCGACCTGGCGGGCGGTGGCGGCCAGGGGCTGGTCGTCGCGGACGAACGACCAGGCCAGCATCGTGACAGGGCCGGTGAGCATGCCCTTGACCGGCTTGCGGGTGCGCGACTGGGCGTAGGCGGCCCAGGGGACGGTCATCGGCTGGGGGCGGGTGATGTCGCCGTACAGGATGGGCGGGCGCACGCAGCGGGAGCCGTAGCTCTGGACCCAGCCGTGCTCGGTGGCGGCGTAGCCGTCGAGCAGCTCGGCGAAATACTGGACCATGTCGTTGCGCTCGGGCTCGCCGTGGACGAGCACGTCCAGGCCGATGTCCTCCTGGAGGGCGATCACCCGGTCGATCTCGGCGCGCATGCGCGCCTCGTACTCCTCCGGGCTCAGGGTTCCGGCGCGGAGCGCGGCTCTGGCCTGCCGGATCTCGGCGGTCTGCGGGAATGAGCCGATTGTCGTGGTGGCCAGTGGCGGCAGGTCGAGCTGGGCCTTCGCCCGTTGTTCGAAGGGGGTACGCGCGGAGGCCGGGGACACCTCCCTCGGGTGCGCCGGGGCGATGGCCGCTCCGGCGGGGACCGGGCCGCCGTTCAGCGCGTGGCCGATGGCGATGACCTCGGCGACCTTCTGCCTGGCGAAGGCCAGCCGGGAGCGTACCTCTGGCGCGAGACCGGTCTCCAGGTCCAGGTCGAGCGGGACGTGGAGCAGCGAGCACGAGGTGGAGACGACCAGCCGGTCACACAGGCCCAGCAGGACCGCGCACGTCGACATCGCCTTGGCCATATCGGTCCGCCACACGTTGCGACCGTCCACCACACCGGCGACCAGCGCTTTCTCGCGAAGACCGCCGACGGCGGCGAGGGCGTCGAGGTTGCCGGGGCCCGCCACGAAGTCCAGGCCGATCGCCTCCACCCGGGTTCCGGCCAGGATGCCGAGCGCCGGGCCGATCTCGCCGAAGTACGTCGACACGAGGAGACGGGGACGGCTGTTCAGGTCGCCGAGCCGCTCGTAGACGCGGTGGAGGGCGGCCAGTTCCGGTTCGGTACGGTCGGCGGCCAGGACCGGTTCGTCGAGCTGGACCTCGGTGACTCCGGCGGCGGCCAGTCGTTCCAGGAGCTCGGCGTACACCTCGATGAGGCCGTCGAGCACCCAGCCGCCCTTGCCGAGGAGCTGGAACGACAGCGGGCCGAGCAGGACGGGACGGGTTTCCAGGCCCAGTTCGCGGGCTTCGCGGTACTCGGCGAGGGGTTTGCGCCAGTCCAGGGTGAGGCGCATGCCCGGCGTGAATTCCGGGACGAGATAGTGGTAGTTGGTGTCGAACCACTTGGTCATCTCCAGGGGCGCGATGCCGTCGGCGCCTCTGGCCATGGTGAAGTACGGATCCTGGAGGTGCCGGAACCTGCCGGGGACGGCTCCGGTCATGACGATGGTGTCCAGGACATGGTCGTAGCGGGAGAAGGTGTTGGACGGGATCACGTCCAGCCCGTTCATCTCCCGGAAGGTGTCGCGGCGGAGTGCGGCGGCGGTCTTCTCGAGATCGCCCCGGCCGGCCCAGTGGTCTTCGACGGCCCGCTTCAGTTCGCGGTTCGGGCCGATGCGGGGGTATCCCGCGACGGTCGTGGTGACCCTCATGGCGTCCTTCCCTCGGTCATGCCATGTGCGGTCCACGGCGCGCGGCAGCCCAAGGGGAACCCTCGGCCCTCCCGCGAGGCCATGGATCTCCGCACGCCGGGTGGCGCGCGGGCGGCAGGCAGGTCTTCGGACTCGTGGGCGTGCGTGTCGCGCCTACCGGCCGTCGCTTCCCGGGATGGCTCCCAGTGCTGTGTGACGGCTTTCGTTCCCACTCACCGCTGCGGGGCAGTCCCGGATTCGCACCGGGTTCCCTCTTACGACGCCCGAACCCTGACGGGCCCGGGCGAACCAACCACGCGCTCAGCCTACCTGGACCGCCAGTCGGGGTGCTCAGCGGCGGTTGAGCTTGGGCGGCGCAGCCCGTCCAGGACGAGAGTGATGACACCGTCGGCCTCGGCCCGCCAATCGGGGCGGTCATGGGCCGCACCGATGCCGTGCAGCGCCATCATGACGGTGCCGGCGCCTACATCGTCGCGGACAGCGCCCTCCTGTACGGCGGTGGCCACCAGGTCGGTGACCGCCTGCTCCAGCGCCCGGCCACCCTCGGCGAGGACACCCGAGCGGTCGGCCATGAGCATGGCCAGCGTCCGGGCGAGGCCCTTATGGGCGTGAATGTGGTCGACCATGCCGCGTAGGAAGGCCGCCAACGCCTCTGCCGCGGGCAGCGTGGCCTGTAGCCGGCGGGCGAGGTCGCACAGCGTGGCGACCTCGCCGTGGTAGACCGCCTCGGCCAGCGCCTCCCGGGTGGGGAAATGGCGGTACAGCGTGCCCGTGCCCACCCCGGCCAGGTGAGCGAAGTCATCGAAGCGCAGGTCGAAGAAGTCGCCGGCGTCGAAGACCTCCCGGGCCGTGGCGAGCAGGGCCTCGCGCTTGCGCTGGGCGTCGGCACGCAGCGGCTTGTCGGCGGTCATGCGCTACCCCCTGTTGACAAGTGGAGATGACCTCCATATTTTGAGAAGTGGAGATGGCCTCCAAATCGATCGTACTCCACGAGGTGCAGCGTGAAGATCCTGATGTTCGGCCGAGGCGTGATCGCCACCGTCTATGGCTGGATCCTGGAACGGGCCGGGCATGACGTCGAGTTCTACGTCCGCCCGGGCCGCGCGGCGACGTACGGGGACGCGGTGGACCTCGACCTGATCGATATGCGGCGCCGGGTGTGGGGGCAGCGCGTCGTCGAGAAGTGGCCGGTGCGCTACCGCGAGGCGCTGGAGCCGGACCACGACTTCGACCTGATCGTGCTCAGCGTGCCGCACCACCGCCTCACGGAGGCGGCGGCCTTCCTGGCCCCGCGTGTCGGCCAGGCCACGGTGCTGGTCTTCGGCAACGTCTGGACCGAGCCGCTGTCCGCGATCGGCGCACTCCCTGTCGACCAGGTCGCGTGGGGCTTTCCCCAGGCCGGTGGCGGTTTCGGCGCGGATGGCGTGCTCCGTGGGATGCTGCTGCCGTCGGTCATCTTCGGCACCCTCGGCCAGCCCCCGACCGACCGGGAGCGGGCCGTGCGCCAGGCGTTTCGCGAGGCCGGGCTCCGGCTCAAGGAGCGGCCCGACTTCCGCGGCTGGCTGTGGGTCCATTTCGTGTCGGATGCCGGCCTGTTCTCGCAGGGCCTGCGGCTGGGTTCCCTGTCCAAGCTGGCCGGGGCAACGGGCGACCTGCGCGAGGGGCTGCTGGCTGGCCGTGAGCTGCTGCCGCTCCTCGAGGCGCGCGGCCTTGACCTGCGACGTCACCGGGGCGGTGTGCTGCTGTTCCGGGCGCCCACCTGGCTGACGGCCCCCGTGCTCGCCTGGCTGACTGCTCATGTCGCGCCCGTGCGCGTGAGTTTTGCGGCGCACTCCGACCCCGACGCCGAGGAGCCGCGTGAGGTCTGCCGGGACACCCTGGCCGAAGCACGACGGTTGGGCATCTCGGTACCGCGATTGGAAGCGGCGGAACCGAACTTCGCCCGTGAGGGGACGGGTCGGGTCTGAATCCACCGATGTTGTCGGTCCCGGTGGTCCATTGCGGTTCCTTGGTCCGCCGCATCCCAGCGCCAAACCCGGTCGCGCCGGTCGACCAACTGCCGTTCATTTTCGCTGTCTCTCGCCTGTCCGTGACGTCGTGAAAGGAAAAGTCATGACTACCGTCGAGAATCACGAGTTCCCCATGGCCCGTACGTGCCCGTTCGCGCCGCCGCCGGCGTACGAAGAGATCCGCGAAGAAGAGCCGGTCTCGCGGGTTCGGCTGCCCGACGGCGGGCAAGCCTGGGTGGTCAGCCGCCACGAAGGCGTGCGAACGGTGTTGAACGACCGGCGGTTCAGCGCCGACCGGCAGCATCCGGACTTCCCGCAGCTGGTCAAGGGCGAGGCAGCGTCCCGGCGGCCGGACGAGGAGCGCACCCTGATCGCGATGGACGCGCCCAAGCACCGGCCGGCGCGCAAGGCCGTGCTCGGCGAGTTCACAGTGCGTCGGTTGGAGGCGCTGCGGCCGCGGATCCAGGAGATCGTCGACGGGCAGGTCGACGCGCTGCTGGCCGGGCCGCAGCCCGGTGACCTGGTGGACTCGCTGTCGCTGCCGGTCCCGTCGCTGGTGATCTGCGAGATGCTGGGTGTGCCCTACGCCGACCACGAGTTCTTCCAGGAGCACACGGTGAAGGTGATCAGGCAGTCGACACCGCCCGAGGAGCGGTGGGCGGCCACCGAGGCCATCCAGGGCTACATGGCCGACCTCATCGCGGAGAAGGAGGAAAACCCGCCGGACGACCTGCTCGGGCGGCAGATCGTCAAGCTGCGCGAGGACGGCACCTACCGGCGGACGGCACTGACCGGAATGGGCTTCCTGCTGCTCGTGGCCGGCCACGAGACGACGGCGAACATGATCTCGCTGTCGACCGTGGCGTTCCTGCGCAACCCGGAGCAGCTCGCGATGATCCAGGGCGACCCCGGCAAAACACTCAACGCGGTCGAGGAGATGCTCCGGTACTTCACGATCATCGACGCGGCGACGGCCCGGCTGTGCGTCGAGGACATCCAGGTCGGCGGGCAGCTCATCAAGGCCGGCGAAGGCGTGCTGGCGCTCGGTTATTCGGCCAACCGAGACCCGCGGGCGTTCGAGAACCCGGACGAGCTCGACATCGAACGCGGCGCGCGCCACCACGTTGCGTTCGGTTTCGGGCCGCACCAGTGCCTGGGCCAGAACTTGGCCCGGATGGAGCTACAGATCGTGTTCGACACGCTGTTCCGCCGCGTCCCCACGCTGGAGCTGGCGGTGGATGTCGACGAGCTGCCGTTCAAGGACGACGCGAACATCTATGGCCTGTACCGGCTTCCGGTGACCTGGTAGAGGACGAACAGCCATCCCCACCTTAGGAGGAGAGGGCCATGAGGATCATCGCGGACACCGGCAAGTGCGTCGGTGCCGGACAGTGTGCGCTCACTGAGCCCGCGCTGTTCGACCAGAGCGAGGACGACGGCACGATCATCGTGCTGAATGAGACGCCGGAGGGCGAACTGATCGAGAAGGCCCGGGAAGCGGCACGCGTGTGCCCCAGCCAGGCCCTCTCGCTGGAGGCGTGAGTCAATCCAGCACGCCGCCCGCCATGCCCACTGCCAGATGTGCGCGGAGGCCACGCGCCGCTGCGCCGACATGTGCCGGCGGATGCTCGAAGCCCTGCACAGGTAGGCACACTAACCCGCGCGGCTCGCGCGGTGGCGGCGTACGGCGTCGCGGTTGGCGCATTGCCGGGAGCAGTAGCGCTGCCGACCGGTGCGGGAGGTGTCGGCGAAGATCGTGGTGCACTCGGTCACCTCGCACCGCCTGAGCCGGTGCATGCCCCGGCCCACCAG
This sequence comes from Acrocarpospora pleiomorpha, assembly GCF_009687885.1. Classification (GTDB taxonomy): domain Bacteria; phylum Actinomycetota; class Actinomycetes; order Streptosporangiales; family Streptosporangiaceae; genus Acrocarpospora; species Acrocarpospora pleiomorpha. Next base: position 49,020 of record NZ_BLAF01000016.1, on the reverse strand, counting down.
GTGCATCGCGGTGCCCACGGAGAACAGGGCGAACAGCACGGGGCCGAGCGACTGCCCGTCGTCGCGGAAGTGCAGATGCCAGCCGCTGCCCGCGTGATCGGTCAACCGCGGATACGCCGCGGAGTCCGCCAGCATGCGGTTGAGCAGTTCGGCGCGCTCGCGCTCGTCGGCGGCGTCGACGACCTTCTCCCACTCCTTCAGTACGGCGAGGGTACGGTCCAGGTCCTCCGGCGTGACCGGCCGCTCCAGCACGAGCCCGGCGGCGCGGCAGCGGTCCGCGAGCTCCTCGACGGTCGCCGGACGCCGGTTGGCCAGGGCCGCGGCCAGGTTCACGGCATCTTCACTGTAAAGGTTGAGATGCATAAGACCATTACACCAGTCTGTTCCGCATGACACACCACACCGATGTGCGGCAGGCGGTCGAGGACGACGTCGCAGAGCTCGTACGCCTGCGCGCGCTGCTGTTCGAAGACCTCGGCGGCGACTTCTTCAACCCCTCATCAGCGGGCGACGACTGGCGGAACGCCCTCGCCGCGGTCCTGAAGGAGAAACTGACGAGGGACGACGCGCGGATCCTGGTCGTGGACGGCGACAACGGCCTAGCCGCCTGCGGCATCGGCACCATCGAGCAGTGGTTCCCCGGACCGCACTCACGGAACGGCCGAATCGGCCACGTGATAGGCGTGGTCACCGACCCCTCGTATCGACGACGTGGCCACAGCCGCGCGATCATGCGGGGCCTGCTCGGCTGGTTCCAGGAACGTGACGCCGTCCGCGTCGACCTGTACGCCTCTCGTGAGGGCGAGCCCCTCTACCGGGAACTGGGCTTCTTCGACCACCCTGACCCCGCACTGTGCTGGCGCCCGTAACGGAAGCCCTATCCGGCAATCGACCGTGACGCCGTCCGAACGCGTCAGTGAATCCACACCTCACATGTGGCGATACCGGTGGATCGTCCTCGGCGTCGCCACCTTCACCCAGGCCGCCTCCGGCTTCTTCGTGCAGGGCATCGGAGCGATGGGCATCCACCTGCAACGTGACCTGAACCTGAGCACCGCTCAGCTGGGCCTGCTGCTCTCAGCGTCCCAGCTGGTCCCCTTGGTCGGGTTGCTGGTCGCCGGAGAACTGCTGGACCGCTACAACGAACGCTGGATCATCGGGATAGGCGCCTGCGTCATCGCGGTGAGCCTGGGCGCGGGAAGCATGGCGCCGGGATACGCGTCCCTGCTCCTTGTCCTGCTGATCGTCGGTGCGGGATACAGCACCGTTCAGCCCGGCGGCAGCAAGTCGGTGGCGTCCTGGTTCGACGCGTCCCAGCGCGGGCTGGCGATGGGCATCCGTCAGGCGGGTCTCCCGCTGGGCGGCGTACTCGCCGCGGCCGTGTTGCCCGCCCTCGCAGCTGCCTTCGGCTGGCGGGCGACACTCCTGGCCGGCGGACTCGTCGCACTCCTGGGCGCCGTCGTCTTCATGTGCGTCTACCGCCGCCCGCCCGCCCAAAGCCCTCCTCAGGACAGCGCCCCTCAGGACAGGTCCGGCGCGCGGCTGCGAATGCTCCGTGAACCGTCCATGATAAAGATCATCCTGTCCGGAACGAGCATGGTCTCGGTACACAGCGGCGTAGCCGTCCTGACCGTCCTGTATCTCCACGAGACGACGTCTGTCGAGGCAGATACGGCAGCCCTCATCTACGTGGCGACCCAAGGAGCAGGCGTCGCCGGCCGCATCTGCCTGGCAGCCTGGAGCGATCGCCGCAGATCCGGGCGCTACAGCTCCGTCCTGACCTGCATGGTCGCGGTGACCATAGGCATGACAGCGCTGATGACTCCCCTAGGGCAATCGCCCGCGGCAGCCTGCCTCCTGTTCATCTGGCTCGGCTTCTTCGGCATCGGCTGGTACGGCCCATGGGTCGCCTACGCGGCCGAATCAGCGCCACCAGGCAGGACGGGATTCGCCCTCGGCCTGGCCATGGCCGTCAACCAGATCGCCGTCATCCTGGCGCCCCCCGTCCTCGGCCTACTCAAGGACCTAACCGACAGCTTCGTACCGGCCTGGGGCCTTCTCACTGTGATGACCGTCGTTACCTTGATGGTCGCGGGCCGCAGATCGGCAGATTCTGGGCTGTAAGCTCCCGCTCAAGGATGCGCGGCCAGCAGGTATCGATGCCCCAAAGTGCCCATACACAGCGCTGTGAGCTGCTGAATCTCTGGGTACCGTTACCTAATCGATCCTTGACGCCCCTCCATGTAACGCCTACGTTAACCGCATCGGGGAGTCGATTAAAACGATTCAATGCCACCCCGGAGGGGCACCATGAAAACCTCACCCCGCGCGCTCGGAACGGCCGTCGCCGTTCTCGCGATAGCGGCCCTGACCTCCTGCGGTGCGGGCGGCGGCGGCGAACAGGCCACCGGCGGCTCCGTCACCCTCTCCTTCCTCACGGGTAGTGACCAGTCCACGGTGGACACCTCGAAGGCGCTGGCCGACGCCTTCACGAAGGCCAACCCGGACATCAAGATCGAGATCGAGAACCAGCCGGGTGGCAGCGAGGGCGACAACATCATCAAGACCCGCCTGTCGACCGGCGAGATGAGCGATGTGTTCTGGTACAACTCCGGTTCGCTGCTCCAGGCGCTCAACCCGGCCCAGACGATGGTCGACCTGACCGGCGACCCGGTCCTGGCCAACGTGCAGCCGGACTACCTGCCGGTCGTCAGCCAGGGCGGCAAGGTGTTCGGCGTGCCGGCGACCACGCTGACCGGCGGCGGCATCCTCTACAACCGCAAGGTCTACGAGAAGCTCGGCCTTCAGGTGCCCAAGACGTGGGCGGAGTTCCTGGCCAACAACGACAAGATCAAGGCCGCGGACATCACCCCGGTGATCACCACGTTCAAGGACACCTGGACCTCGCAGCTCTTCGTCCTGGCCGACTACTTCAACGTGCAGGCCGCGGCGCCCACCTTCGCCGCCGACTACACGGCGGGCAAAGCCAAGTTCGCCACCACCCCGGCGGCGCTCGGCGGCTTCCAGCATCTGGCCGACGTCCACGCCAAGGGCTACGCCAACAAGGGCTTCGGCTCGGCTACCCTCGACCAGGGCCTGAAGATGCTCGTCGAGGGGACCGGCGCGCACTACCCGATGCTGAGCGGGCTGCTGCCGCCGCTGCTGGCCACCTATCCGCAGACCGCCACCGACGTCGGCTTCTTCGGCGTCCCCGGCGACGACGCGGCCAAGAACGGCGCGACCGTCTGGGAGCCCGCGGCGATCTACATCGCCAAGACCACCGAGAACCTGGAGGCGGCCAAGAAGTTCCTGGCCTTCGTCGCCTCCCCGGCCGGAGCCGACGCGGTCACCGCCGCTGTGCGGCCCTCGGGTCCGTACCGGGTGAAGGGCGCCAAGCTGCCGGAGGACGCGCTCCAGGTCGCCAAGGACCTCCAGGTGTACATCGACCAGGGCGCGACCGCCCCGGCGCTGGAGTTCCTGTCGCCGATCAAGGGCCCGTCACTGGAGCAGATCACCGTCGCCGTCGGCTCCGGGCTGACCCCGCCCGCCGAGGCGGCCGCCCAGTACGACAAGGACGTGGAGAAGCAGGCCAAGCAGCTGGGCCTCGCGGGGTGGTGACGAAGGACGCCGGGCCCCGCACGGGGCCCGGCGCGGTCCGGCACGCGCGGCCACCGGCGAAGCAGCGCTCCGCCTATCCGTACGCGCTGTATCTGCCCGCCGCCGTCGTCTACCTGCTGATCTTCCTGGTGCCGACGGTGATGGCGTTCTATTTCGCGCTGACCCGCTGGACGCTGTTCGACAGCACCTTCGTCGGCCTGGACAACTTCCGCGACTTCCTGGCCGAGCAGAACCTGCGCATCGGTTTCCAGAACACGCTCGTCTACGCGGTGGTCACCAGCGGCCTGAAGGTCGTGCTCGGCATGGCCCTCGGCGTGCTGCTCACCAGCAGGCTGCGCTTGCGCGGATTCCTGCGGTCGGTGGTGTTCTTCCCCGTGCTGGTGTCCACGGTCGCGGTCGGCATCACCTTCAGCGCCCTGCTCCGGCCGGACACCGGCCTGGTCAACCGGGCCCTGGCGGTGGTCGGGGTCGACGGGCCGGACTGGCTGGGCGACGCCACCACCGCGTTGTTGTCGGTCGCCCTGGTGGACGTGTGGAAGGGCGTGGGGCTGGCCACCGTCATCTACATCGCCGGCATCCTGTCGATCCCGCCGGACTACTACCAGGCGGTGGCCGTCGACGGCGGCACCGCATGGCACAGGTTCCGGCACGTCACGTTGCCGCTGAGCTGGCCCGCCACCTACTCGGTGATCATCCTGTCGTTCATCGGCGGGCTGAGGTCCTTCGATCTCATCTGGACGATGACCCGGGGCGGGCCCGGCTTCACCAGCGACGTCATCGCCTCGATCATCTACAAGCAGTACCAGGCCGGGTTCTTCGGCCTGTCCACGGCCGGCAACGTGCTGCTGTTCCTCATCGTCACCGCGCTGGTGGTCCCGCTCAACTACGTCCTCGGCAAGCGGCAGGTCGCCCTATGAGATCGTTCAAGCGGGCGGGGGCCGAGGGCCTCGCGCTGCTCCTGGCCACCGTGATCTTCCTGGTGCCGTTCTCGTTCATGCTGCTGACGGCGGTCAAGGACGACATCCAGTCGGCGGACCTCGACTTCGCCTGGCCGGCGAACTGGCCGATCGTGCGGAACTTCGCCGAGGTCATCCAAGCCCGCGACTACGTCCTGCTCCGGGCGTACGTGAACAGCACGATCCTCACCGTCGCCTCCGTCGCGCTCATCGTGATCGCGGCGGCGATGGCCGCGTTCGTACTGCAACGCCGGGCCGGACGGATCGGGGCGGTGGTCAACTTCCTCGTGCTCGCCGGGCTGATCATCCCACCGGCGATCGTGCCGACGATCTGGCTGCTGCAGGCGATCGGGCTGTTCAAGACGCTGCCGGGGCTGATCCTGGTCGAGGTGGCGTTCGGCCTGGCCTACGCGGTGTTGTTGTTCCGGGCGTTCATCGCGGCCATTCCGCGCGAGCTGGACCAGGCGGCCATGATCGACGGCTGCGGCGGGCTGACGCTGTTCTTCAAGGTGATCTTCCCGTTGCTGCGGCCGGTGACGATCACCGTGATCCTGACCAGCTCAGTCGCGATCTTCAACGATTTCGTGAACCCGCTCTACTTCCTGCCGGGCGACGACAACGCGACCGTGCAGGTCACCCTCTACAACTTCCAGAGCCAGTACGGCACCCAGTGGAACCTGCTGTTCATGGACATCGTCCTGATCACCATCCCGCCCCTGCTGCTCTTCGTCTTCTTCAACCGCAAGATCGTGGCTGGCATGACCGCCGGCGCCATCAAGGGATGACATGACCTCTCCGAACGTCGACCCGGTCACCTTCGAACATCATCGCGATCCCCTCGGCATCGGCGAGCCCGCGCCCCGGCTGTCGTGGGTGGTGCGCACCGATCTGCGGGGGTGGCTGCAACAGGCCTATGAGATCGAGACCGGCGACGGGACCACGCTGCGGGTGGAGTCCGGCGAGTCAGTGCTGGTGCCCTGGCCGGGCGAGCCGCTGCGGTCGCGCGAACGCCGCGGCGTGCGGGTGCGCGTCCACGGGCGGGACGGCTCGGCGAGCGACTGGAGTCCCTGGTCGTGGGTGGAGACCGGGCTGCTCCATCCGGCCGATTGGCGGGCAGGCGCCACCGCGCCGCCAGCGGACCTGCTGGGCGGTGCCCCGCTGCTTCGCCGGGACTTCACCGCGCGGGCACCGATCTCCTCCGCCCGCCTGTACGTCACCGCCCACGGCCTGTACGAGATCGAGCTCAACGGCCGGACCGTGGACGAGGACGTGCTGGCCCCCGGCTGGACCAGCTATCACCACCGCCTCCGCTACCGCACCCACGACGTCACCGGCCTGCTGCGCGAAGGCGCCAACACGATCGGCGCGACCCTGGCCGACGGCTGGTACCGGGGCCGGATCGGCTTCCACGGCGGCCGGTCCGGCGTCTACGGCGACCGCCTCGCCCTGATCGCCCAGCTGGAGATCGCCTACGCCGACGGCACGGCCGAGACCCTCGTCACCGACGACGCCTGGCGCTGCGCCCCCGGCCCCGTCACCGCGGCGAGCCTGTACGACGGCGAGACCCACGACGCCCGCCTGCTCCCGGACGGCTGGTCGGCCCCCGGCTTCGACGACTCCGCCTGGGCACCGGCCGACCTGCTCTCCCACGACCCGGCACTCCTGGTCGCCCCCACCGGCCCGCCCGTCCGCCGGGTGGAGACCCTCGCGCCGGCGGCCGCGCTGACCGGCCCCACGGGGGAGACCATCCTCGACTTCGGCCAGAACATCGCCGGCCGCCTGCGCATCCGCGTCCAGGGCCCGGCCGGGCACACCGTCTCACTCCGCCACGCCGAGGTCCTCGACGACGACGGCTCCCTGGCGCTGCGCCCGCTCCGCCACGCCGCCGCCCACGACACGTACACCCTCAAAGGCGGCGAACCCGAGGAATGGGAGCCCCGCTTCACCGTGCACGGCTTCCGATACGCCCAGGTCGACGGCTGGCCCGGATCCCTGAACCTCGATGACGTGGTCGCGGTCGTCTGCCACACCGACATGCGCCGTACCGGCGACTTCACCTCCTCAGACCCCGGCCTGAACCGCCTGCACGACAACGTCGTCTGGAGCATGCGCGGCAACTTCGTCGACCTGCCCACCGACTGCCCGCAGCGCGACGAACGACTCGGCTGGACCGGCGACATCCAGGTCTTCGCCCCCGCCGCGTCCTTCCTGTACGACTGCGCCGGACCCCTCACCTCCTGGCTGGCCGACCTGGCCGCCGAGCAGACCGAACTCGGCACGGTGCCGGTCTTCGTGCCGTGGATCGAACTCGAACCGTTCCGCGACGTGCTGCCGACCGCCGCCTGGGGAGACGCCGCGGTCGTGGTGCCGTGGACGATCCATCGGCGCACCGGCGACCTGGGGTTACTGCGCGCGCAGTACCCGAGCATGACCGCGTGGGTGGACCAGATCACCGCTCTGGCCGGGGACTCCCACCTGTGGGACACCGGCCCCCAACTCGGCGACTGGCTCGACCCCACCGCCCCGCCCGAGCGGCCCTTCGAGGCGCAAACCGATCCGGGACTGGTCGCCACCGCCTACCTGGCCCACTCGGCCCGGCTGGTCGCCGAGAGCGCGGCGCTGCTCGGCCGCCCCGGCGACGCGGCGCGGTACCACGCGCTGGCCGACCGGGCGGCCGCCGCGTTCGACACCGCCTACGCCACCGCCGAGGGCAAGGTCACCGGTGACTCGCAGACCGCCTACGCCCTGGCCCTGCGGTTCGGCCTGCTCCAGGGCGACCGGCGGCGCGAACACGCGGGGGAGCGCCTGGCCGAGCTGGTCCATGCCAACGGCCACCGCATCGGCACCGGATTCGTCGGCACCCCGCTGATCTGCGACGCTCTCACCGACGCGGGCGCGCTCGAGGACGCCTACCGGCTGCTGCTCCAGACCGAGTGCCCGTCATGGTTGTACGCCGTCACCATGGGCGCCACCACCATCTGGGAACGCTGGGACAGCCTGCTGCCCGACGGCACGATCAACCCCGGCGAGATGACGTCCTTCAACCACTACGCCCTGGGCGCGGTGGCCGACTGGATGCACCGCGTGATCGCGGGACTGGCCCCGGCCGAGCCCGGCTACCGCCGCCTGACCGTACGCCCCCGCCCCGGCGGCGGCCTCACCCACGCCCGGGCCTGCCACGACACCCCGTACGGGCGGGCCGAGGTGAGCTGGGAGCGCACCGGCGCGCGGCTGACCATCGAGGTCGTCGTGCCGCCCAACACCACGGCGGCGGTTCACCTGCCGGCCGGCCCTGACCATCCCATCGAGGTCGGCTCCGGCCGGCATCTCTTCCACCAGGACGTGTGATGCGCTACCACGACTTCCACCACGACGGTCTGACCCTCCGCGCCGCCCTGCACACTCCGGTCGAACGAGGACCCGTGGTGGTCTTCGTGCACGGCTTCGCCAACAACCGCATGGAGAACCGCTCCTTCGTCCTGATGGCCAGGCTGCTGGCGGAGAACGGCATCGGGTCGGTACGTTTCGACCTCTCCGGCCACGGCGAGAGCGACGGCGACTTCTCCGGCGTCACCATCACCGGGGAGATCGCCGAGACCCAGGCGGTCCTGCGGGCCGTGCGCGAACTCGACTTCGCCGACCCCGGCCGGATCGCGCTGGTCGGCATGAGCATGGGCGCGGTGGTCGCCGGGATCGCCGCCGCCGAGGAACCGGGCATCCGGGCCCTGTGCCTGTGGTCCCCGGCCGCCGTCGCGCCCTTCGAGGTCGGCTCCGGCCGGCTCAAGGGCCGCCACATCGCCGGCGAACTCGCCAGGAAGGGCTACTTCGACGCCGACGGCCACCAGATGAGCGCCGCCTTAGTCGAGGACATCGCCAACCTCAAGGTCTACGACCGGTCCGCGGCCTACACCGGCCCGGTGCTCATCCTCCACGGCGACCGCGACACCATCGCCCCCATCGAGTACGCCCGGCGCTACACCGACCACTACGACGGCAACGCCGAGCTGGTGATCATCGGCGAGGCCGACCACGGCTGGTCCACCGTGCCCCACCGCCACCGGCTGCACCAGTCCACCCTACGGTTCCTTCGCGCCCATCTGGACTGCCCAGACGGATGAACTGGAGACCAAGGAAATCACCGTCGTTACAATCAGCGGAACATCCTCGGGAGGAGTTCGATGGCCACGCGTAATCCTCGGCGGCGGGTGACGATCGCCGATGTGGCCAGCCACGCTCAGGTGTCCACCACCGCGGTGTCGAAAGTGATACGCAACGCCACCGGCGTCAGCGCGGTCACCAAGAGCCGGATCCAGGCGTCCATCGCGGAGCTGGGTTACCGGCCGCAGGCCGCCGCCCGGGGAATGCGCGGGCGCACTTTCACGATCGGCCTGGTGCTTCCGCATATCCGCAACCTGTTCTTCGCCGATATTCTCGACGGCCTTTCCGGGCAGCTGGACAATACCGGATACCAGGCCATCATGGTTCAGGGCGGTGACACCAGAAAAGCCGAAAGGCAGGCCGTCGACGCGTTACTGGACCGGCAGGTGGACGGCATCATCAATGTGGCGCCGCTCGCCTCGAAGAATCGAATGGAGGAAGTGGCGAAGGAACGGCCGTTCGTGGTGCTGGCCCGTCACGAAAGGTCGGCCGCCTACGACTCGGTGTACGACGACGACGAGGCGGGCGCCGAACTGGTCGTCAGGCACCTGATCGAACTCGGTCACCGCCGGATCGCCCACATCACCCACCAGGACAACAGCATCGCCCAGCCCGCCGACCTGCTGCACATCATCAGAGCCGAGACGTACAAACGGATCATGCATGAGCACGGCCTCGGCGGCGAGATCGCCATCGCCACCACCTTCTACACCGAGCAGGGCGGCTACGACGGCGCCCGCGAACTGCTGGCCCGCTCGCCCCGCCCCACCGCCATCTTCGCCGGAGCCGACCAGGCCGCGATCGGCGCCCTCGCGGCGGTTCACGAGGCCGGCCTGCGGATCCCGCAGGACATCTCGATCGCCGGATACGACAACACCCTGCTGGCCGCCCTGCCCAACATCTCGCTGACCAGCGTCGACCAGGACGGCTTCGCGATGGGCCGGATGGCGGGCCGGCTGCTGCTGGAACGCATCGAGGGGCGCGTGTCGGCCGCGCGTTTCTCGGTCGCGCCCAAACTCATCACCCGCCGTTCCACCGCTCCGCCACCCGCCTGACCTCTCAGGAACACAACATGGGTGCCACCCTTCCGCGCGGAAGGGTGGCACCCATGTTCGGCGTTTACTGCGTGACGAAGACGTAGTCCTTGCCCGACGGGACCGAGTAGACGGAGTAGCCGCCCTCAGCCCGGACGAAGCTCGCCCGCGCCGGAGCGATGACCGTCTGCTGGCCGGTCGTGGGGACCCGGACCTCCGCCGTGGTGTTCGGCGGAACCGTGACCTTCAGCTTGAACCGGCTGCCCTCCTTGGTCCAGCCGCTCTTGACGACCCCCTGCGGGGTCGAGTAGCTGCTCTCGGCGCTGGTCAGGTCACCCACGGACTTGGGCTGGATGACCAGCTTGTCGTAGGCGATCGAGCCGGGCGCCGACCGGATGCCGGCCAGGCCGGCGTGGAACCACTCCTCGATCTGGGCGAGGATCATGTGGTTCTTGGAGCTGCCCCGGCTCCAGTTCTCCCCGATGGTCGTCATGCCGCCCGGGTTGGCCGGGGTGGCGGCCATGAAGAAGCCGTAGCTGGGCTGGTCGTCCTCCTGGAGCACGTCCCAGATCACGTCGTCGCGGTTGCCGTCCATCAGCGCGCGGACCGTCGGGGCCATGCCGATGGTGCCGCCGCTGAAGTGCGGGCCGTCGCCGTTGGGGTGGAAGGCGTAGATGAGGTCGACGAGCGCGTTCAGGACGCCCTGCCGCTTGTCGGCCGGGACCAGTCCGGCGTCGAGCGCGAGCGCCTGGGCGGCCTGGGAGCCGCCGGTCGTGCCGGCGTTGCCGTTGGCGGTGTAGCGGCCGAGGGCGTCGTTGAAGAACGCCCGGTTGAACGCGTCCTTGATCTGGGTGGCGAGCTGGCCGTACTCCGCGGCGTCCGCGGTGTGGCCGGTGAGCCGGGCCATCTCCGCCATCTTGGTGATCATGATGTAGTAGCCCCAGGTGCCGGTGATCCGGCCGGAGGTCGGCTCGGCGGAGACCCAGTCCGACAGGGCGGCGTTGACGATGTGCGCGTCCGCGCCGGTGCCGACCTTCTGGCGCTGAATGTAGTCGACGAACTTCACCATCTGGTCGTAGTACCGGGTCATGGTGCGGGTGTCGCCGTACAGCTCGTACAACATGGCCGGGACCAGGACGATCGCGTTGCCCCAGTTGATCTCGTCGCCGAACTGGCCGGTGTAGCCCCAGTCGTAGACCGGCGTCTTCAGGGCCACGTTGCCGGCCATGGAGGTGTCGGCGACGGACTGGCCCTCGACGAGGTGCCGCATCGTCGTGCGGAAGAAGGCGTCGAGCTCGAAGTTGCGGTGGATGGAGCCCATCGGCATGGTGTAGTCGGCCGGGTAGGACAGCTTCTCGCGGCCGGGGCAGTCGGTGAAGACCGACATGATGTTCCCGGCGAAGGAGTAGCGCGCCATCGTGTGGATGCGGTTGACCCGCGCGCTGGAGCTGGTGAACGCGCCGGCGACCGGGGTGTCGCCCTGCAGGCGGATGCCGGTGACGAGGTCGGCGGTCGGCGTGTACCCCTCCGGCAGGCCGGTGACCTGCACCCACTGCATGCCGAAGTAGTTGAACTGCGGGTTCCAGACCTCCCCGTCCGCGCTGCCGTAGGCGGTGTAGGTGTTGAAGAGGTTGGTGCCGCGGCCGCCACCGCCGCCCATGAGGGAGGCCTGGTTCACGGTGCCGTCGGCGTTCAGGGACTCGGCGGGGGACATGCGGACCGTCGTCCCGGCGGGCACCTGGCCGAGGTTGAGCTTGGGCCAGCCCACGATGTTCTGGCCGAAGTCGAAGACCCACGTGCCGGGGGCGGGGTTGGTCACCGAGACCGGCCGGAAACGTTCCTGCTCCCTGATCGGCTCGGCGGTCCTGGCCACCAGCTTGGTCGCGAGGTTCGGCGGCGGGGCGATGCCCGCGCTGACCCATCCGGTGAGGGAGCCGTCGCGGCGCCTGGCGGTCTCGGTCAGGTTCGAGCCGGGCTTGTCCCAGCCGACCTGCTCGCGGCGGGCGTCGTAGTCCGATCCGGAGTACCAGGCGTCGGTGACCAGCGGGCCGAGGGCGGTGCGCCAGGACCGGTCGGTGACGATGGTGTCGGAGCTGCCGTCCGTGTAGTCGATCTCGATGCGGCCGATCAGCCTGGGCGTCACGGCGGCGCCGGCGGAGGCGTCGCTGGCCGCGATGTTGTTGCCCGAGCCGGTGACCTTGGCCCCGACGGCGTGGCCGGCCGACAGCGGCGGGTTGAAGCCGATGCCGGTCCCGGCGGCGCTCGCGGTGCCGATCTGGGTGATCACCCGGGATTCGAGGCGGTCGCCGCCCTGGCCGGTGTCGACGTTGATCGTGCCGCCGACGTGGTAGTTGGCGACGTTGTCGACCTTGACGTTGCTCGCCCCGGCCGCGACGGCGGCGGCCAGCGTCCCGTTGCCCTTGGGCTGGCTCTGCCACCAGGAGTACGGCGAGGTCCGGCCGACCGCCGGGTTGGTCACACTGCGGCGCACGTAGGCGGGGCCGTTGCCGATCTCCACGCCGATGGTGTTGTCACCGGCTCGCAGGGCGTGCTTGATGTCGTAGGTGCGGTACTCGCTGGAGAGCTGGTAGTTGGAGTACCCCGGAGCCAGGACCTCGTCGGTCAGCTCCTTGCGGTTGATCACGGTGTGGTGCAGGCCGACACCCGACAGGTAGAGCCGCGCGTCGGCGATCTGCTTGGTGCCCGGCACCGTGAACTGGCGGGCGAAGAGGGGCAGCGCCTGGTTCTCGGTCCGGTCCGGGTAGTCGATCCAGCGGGCCTGGCCCCAGTCGCTCTGCTCCAGCAGGCCGACCGTCCACTTCGCGGGGGCCGACCAGGCGGACTCCTGCTCGTCGGCGTCCCAGACCCGGACCCGCCAGACGACCGTCTGCCGGGACCGGAGCGCCCCGCCGAAGGTCACCCGCTGGTCGGAGCTCGCCACCCGGCCCGTCGTCCAGATCAGGTCACCGGCCGCCAGTTTCGCCTCTGACTCGGCCGCCTGCACCTCGTACGCCGTCTGCTTGTCGGCCGGGCAGGCGATCACCGCGCCGGGCCGGTAGCACGGGTGGGACCGGGCCCGGCCGGTCTCGGCGGCCTGCCAGCTCAGGACCGGCAACACGTCGTCGAGGCCCAGCGGTGTGTCGTAGCGCCCGTCCACGCCGAGGCGCTTGACCTCGACGTTGCCCGGGGCGACCGCGTTGGCCTCGGTCGCGGTGAACGGCACGACCATGGCGAGAACCAATCCCATCGCGGTTAACGCGCGTCGGGAAGGTTTGTTCACTGGCATTTCTGCTCCTTTCATCTTCAGTACGGGAAACATCGGTTCCGGCCGTTCAACGCCAGCGTTCAGATGTTCCGTCTGAGATCGAGATCGTGAAAGTCGGGCCGAATGGCTCCGGCTCTCGATGGGTCGATCCCCGATATGGGCGCCATCGGCCGGGCGGTCTGCGCCGCCCGGACCCATGCCGCTGCGCCCATCGTTCCTTTCGTGTTAATTAAAACGTTTTAACGACCGCCATAATTAACCTATGTGTTTCATTGGGGGTCGTCAAGAGTGAATTCTCGAAACAAATTGTCGGCGTAATTCGGGCATGCCGAGCGCCCATTCGACTCCGTAATCGGAGAATCGAATGGGCGGCGTTCTCGCCCGCCGAATTCAGGTCAGTGCGCTGAGGCGGGTGGCGGCGTCCGTCCAGGCCGTGGCGGATCCGGTGGGTTCGTAGTGGCGAAGAGGCTGGGTCTCGGCGATGAGGGCTCGCAGGGCGGAAAGACTGGGGATGAGGCCGAGCGCTCGGGCCTGGATGCCGATATTGCCCAGAGCGGTCGCCTCGACGGGTCCCGCCAGGACGGGAAGACCGATGGCGTCGGCGGTGGCCTGGCACAGGAGCGCGTTGCGAGCGCCCCCTCCGACCACGTGCACGACCTCCACCCGGCGCCCGGACAGCTCCATCGCCCGCAGGACGGCACTGCGATGGCCGAGGGCGAGGCTGTCCACGACGCAGCGCACCACCTCGGGCGGGCTGCCCGGCACAGGCTGGCCGGTCCCGGCGCAGTAGGCGGCGACCCGGGACGGGATGTCACCGGCCGGCAGGAAGACCGGGTCGTTGGGGTCGATCACGCTGCGCAGGGCGGGCAGCGCCGCGGCGCGGTCCAGGAGGGGGCCGAGATCGGCCTGGGTGAGACGCCAGGTGCTCAGCGACTCCGACAACAACCACAGGCCCATGACGTTGCGCAGGTAGCGGACGGTCCCGTCGACGCCGGCCTCGTTGGTGAAGTTGGCCGCGCGGCCCTCTTCGCTGAGGATCGGCGCGGTGAGCTCCACCCCGGCCAGCGACCATGTGCCGCAGGAGATGTAGGCGACGTCGGGACCCGCGGCCGGGACGGCGGCGACGGCCGAGGCGGTGTCGTGCGAGGCCACGGTGGTGACGGGCGTCCCGGGGAAGGCTCCGGCCGCCGGCAGGATCCGGCCCGCCCGCGCGCCGGGCGAACGGAGGCCGGGGAAGATCCCGCGTGGCAGCGCCAGGGCGTCGATGAGCTCCTCTGACCAGGTGCCGCGGCGGACGTCGTACAGGCCGGTGGTCGAGGCGTTGGTGCGTTCCGCGGCGCGTTGCCCGGTCAGCCAGTAGGAGATCAGGTCGGGGATGAGCAGGAGGGTCTCGGCCTGCCCCAGGAAAGGCTCGGCGGCGAGCTGGTAGAGCGTGTTGAAGGGCAGGAACTGCAGGCCGTTGATCTCGTAGAGGCGGCCCGGGGAGACCCGGTCGTGCACCTGGCCGATCATCTCGGCGGTGCGGCCGTCGCGGTAGTGCACCGGGTTGCCGAGCAGCCGGCCCTCCTTGTCGAGCAGGCCGTAGTCGACGGCCCAGGAGTCGATGCCCACCGAGTCCAGGCCGATCGCCTCCACCCGCCGCAACCCGTCCAGGACCTCGCGGTGGAGGCCGAGGATGTCCCAGTGCAGGGTGCCGTTCACGCGGACCGGCCGGTTGGGGAACCGGTGGACCTCGGTGAGCTCCAGCCGGTCCCGGCCCACCTCGGCGGTGATGACGCGGCCGCTGGAGGCGCCGAGATCGATGGCGGCGATCGTGGCGGTCATCGGCTCGTGGACTCCCGGACGATCAGTTCGGGCTGGAACATGATCTGCTGATGGACGTGCGAGCCGGGGTGGTCGCACTCGTCGAGCAGCAGCTCGGCGGCGATCTGTCCCAGCTTGTACGGCGGCTGCCGAATGGAGGTCAGCGGGATCGCCGAGGCGCGGGCGTACTCGATGTCGTCGTAGCCGATGAGCAGGACCCGCCCGGGGACCCGTACCCCCTGCTGGAGCAGCAACCGCAGCACCCCCATGGCGAGCAGGTCGTTGGCGCAGAAGATCGCGTCGGGCAGCTCGGCGAGCAGGTGTTCGGCGGCCTCGTCGCCGGCCCGGGAGGTCATCTCCTCGACGATCATCTCGCGCAGCGTGCCGTGTCCCGCCTCCCGCAGCGCCCGCAGCGCACCGGCTCTGCGGTCGGCGTTCTGCCGGGTGGTGAGCGGGCCGCCGACGAAGACGATGTCGCGGGCACCGCGCTCCAGCAGGTGCGACGCGGCCAGATGCCCGCCGGTCACGTCGTCGACGGTGACCGAGCACTGGTCGGCGCGGGTGGCGGCGTGGTCGAGCATGACGGTGGGGATGCCGCGCTCGCGCAGCAGCGCCAGGCTGTCGCGGTTGTCGTTCACCGGGGTGACCAGGACACCGCGGACCTGCTGTTCGGCGAGCATGCGCATGTTGCGCTCCTCCCGCAGTTCCTGGCCGGCCGAGCCGCAGAGGATCACGCCGTACTCCCGCTCGCTCATGAGGTCCTCGACGCCGCGGGCCATCTCGGTGAAGAACGGGTTGCCCAGGTCGAGCATCATCAGGCCGATGGTCCGGCCGTGCCCGAAACGCAGGCTGGCGGCCGACCCGTTCCGGACGAAGCCCAGCTCCTTGATCACTTGCTCGACCCGGGCCCGGGTCTCGGCCGCGACCCGTTCCGGCCGGTTCAGCACGTTGGACACGGTCCCGGCTGAAACCCCCGCGTGCAGGGCGACCTGCTTGATGCCGACCGTCCGGTCACGAGAGCCGGCTTCCGACCGTGGCATGAAGGACCTCGCAGAGCTGGATGGAGGGTAACGCTCGCCACACTCTGGCGGGCTTGTTAAAACGTGTCAAGACCCAGGGTCTGGCCACAGCCTCGGTCTTGACGGGTTGAACGTGTTACATCTACGGTCCTCCAGACGCAGTTTGTTAAAACGTTTTTTCGCAACATACGGAGAGCATGTGACGGAACATGCGCTGCTCGAGGTGGACGACCTCACGGTCGAGTTCCCCGGTGTCCGCGCGCTGGACTCGGTGCGGTTCGACGTCCTTCCCGGCGAGGTCCACGCCCTCGTCGGAGAGAACGGCGCCGGTAAGTCGACGCTGCTGAAGGTGCTGGGCGGAGTCCATCGCCCCAGCTCCGGCGAGGTACGGCTGGCCGGCGAGCGATACCGCCCCCGGCGTCCCGCCGACGCCCTGGCGGCCGGCATCGCGGTCATCTACCAGGAGTTCAACCTCTATCCCGACCTGACGGTGGCCGAGAACGTCTTCTCCGGCCGGGAGCCCTACTCGGCGGCCTCGCGCGGCATCCGCTACGCCGAGATCAACCGCCGTACCAGCGAGCTGTTCGCCGTGCTGGGCGTGACCGTCGACCCGACCGCGCCCGTCGGCAGCCTGACGGTCTCCGAGCAGCAACTCGTCGAGATCTGCAAGGCCCTGTCGGTGGACGGCCGCATCATCGTCATGGACGAACCGACCGCCGCCCTGTCGGCCGACGAGGTCGCCCAGCTCCTGGACGTCGTCAAACGGCTGCGTGAGGAGGGGCGCAGCGTGATCTACGTCAGCCACCGGCTCGACGAGGTCTTCGCCCTGGCCGACCGCGTGACGGTGCTGCGCGACGGCCGGCACATCCGCACCTGCGACATCGCCGGCACCGACCCGGACGGCCTGGTCCGCCTCATGGTCGGCCGGGACGTCGAGTCGGTGTTCCACCGCGACCAGGTCGGCGAGGGCGCGACCGTCCTGGAACTGGCGGGCGTCAACGCGGGCCGCCGGTTGCGGGACGTCTCGCTCACCGTACGCGCCGGGGAGGTCGTCGGCATCGGCGGCATCGCCGGAGCCGGCCAGCCCGAGCTGTCCCAGGTGATCTTTGGAGCGCTCCCGATCGACTCCGGCACCATGACGCTGGACGGCCGGCCCTTCCGGCCGCGCCACCCCGGCGACGCCATGGCCCGGGGCATCGGCTTCCTGCACGAGGACCGCAAGGCCGCCGGGAACCTGCCGGACCTGTCGATCCGCCACAACCTGACGATCTCCATCCTGGACCGGATCAGGACCGGCCTGAAGCTCCTGGCCCCGGCCAAGGAGAACGACGTCTACGCCGACTACCACCGGCGGCTGACCGTCAAGGCGACCGGTCCCGACCAGCTCATCGGCACCCTCTCGGGAGGCAACCAGCAGAAGGTCCTCCTCGGCCGGGCCCTGGCCCCCGGCGGACGGCTGCTGCTGCTCAACGAACCCACCCGCGGGGTGGACATCGGCGCCAAAGCCGAGATCCACCGCCTGATCAACGCGCTCACCGCCGACGGCGCGGCCGTGCTCATGGTCTCCAGCGACCTGCCCGAACTGCTCGGCGTCAGCGACCGCGTCTACGTGCTGGCCGGCGGCGAGATCGTGGCCCACCTGGCCGGCGTCGACCGGACCGAGGAGAACGTCGTGGCCTGCGCGACCACCGGCCGCCGCATCTTCTCCGAGGAGCTGAGCGCCCGATGACCGACGCGATAAATGACGCGATCAGGAAGGTGCCGCTGCTGGCGCCGCTGATCCTGGTGGCGGTGTTCCTGGCGATCTCCACCGACACCTTCCTGACCCTGGGCAACCTGGAGAACGTCCTGGTGGCCGCGGCGATCCTGGCCCTGCCCGGGCTGGCGATGACCTTCTGCCTGGCGATGGGTGAGTTCGACCTGTCCATCGGCTCCACCGTCTCCCTGTCCGGCGTCGTCTGCTGCAGCGCGATGATCGCCGGCCAGCCGCTCCCGCTCGCCCTGCTGCTGGCGCTGGGCGTGGGCGCGCTGATCGGCCTGGCCAACGGGCTGGTGATCACCAAGCTGGGGGTGACCCCGTTCATCGCCACGCTGGCCACCATGGTGATCGTCCGCGGCGCCTCCCTGGCCTACACCGACGGCCACGACCAGATCGTCAGCTCGGCCGGGCTGAAGTACCTGGTCGGCGGCCGTCCGCTAGGCGTGCCGATGCCGATCGTGCTGGCCGTCGTGGCGTCGGCGCTGGCCTGGTGGGCCGTCAACCGCACCCGCTTCGGCCGCTGGGTCTGCGCGATCGGCTCCAACCGGGACGCCGCGCTGATGTCCGGCCTGCCGGTCGACCGCATCCGCGTCAGCGTGTACGTCCTGGTCGGCCTGTCCGGCGGCCTGTGGGGACTGCTGATCTCCAGCCAGCTCCAGAAAGGCAACGGCCAGCTCGGGCTCGGCTTCGAACTCGACGCCATCACCGTGGTGGTCCTGGGCGGCACCGCCCTGCTCGGCGGGCGGGCCTCGATCATCGGCACTGTGCTCGGCGCGGTGATGATCGAGACGATCCGCAACGGCCTCAACCTCCTCAACACCCCACCGGCCTACCAGCGCATCGGCGTCGGCCTGCTGCTGATCGCCGCCCTCGCGCTACTGGCGCTGCGCCGCCGCGACCCCGCCGCGACGCCGAACCGGATTCCCGCGAGGGCTCAGGAGAGCGCCGCATGACCAGAACCTCCGCAGCCTCCCGGTTCTCCCTGTCTTCCCCGTTCTCCACGGTCTCGCTCGGCCGGTTGTGGGACACCTGGGGCATCACCGCGATCCTGATCGTGCTGCTGCTGTGCACCCCGGCGATCGCCCCCGGCTTCCTGGAGGTCGACAACCTCCAGTCGGTGCTGCGAGAGAGCGCCTACGTCGGCATCGTCGCGGTCGGCATGACCTTCGCCATCGCCAGCGGCGCCTTCGACCTGTCGGTCGGCGGCCAGCTCGCCCTCACCAGCGTCGTCACCCTGATGGCCTTCAACGGCGGCGGCACCGCGGCGGCGATCGCCGCCGCGCTCACCACCGGGCTGCTGTGCGGCTTGGTCAACGCCGGGCTCATCACGGGGCTGAGGGTGCCGCCCTTCGTCGCCACGCTCGGCTCGCTGTTCGTCTTCCGCGGCATCGCCTACCTGCTCACCCAGGACGGCCCGCAGACCCTGCCCTATGACCAGATCGGCTCCCCGTTCGCGAAGCTGGGCAGCCTCAACATCGCGGGCCTGCCGCTGCCGTTCCTGATCATGGTGGCGGTGTTCGCGGGCGGCTGGATTCTGCTACGGCGGACCGCGATTGGCCGCCGTACCCTCGCCTACGGTTCCTCTCCCTCGGCCGCGCGCTTTTGCGGGATCTCCGACACCCGCGTCCGGCTGTTCGTGTTCTGCCTGGTCGGGCTCACCGTCGGCATCGCGGCGCTGACCTACATCACCCGCGTCTGGACCGCCGACGGCTCGGCCCAGGACGGCTTCGAACTCAAGGTGATCGCCGCCGTCGTGCTCGGCGGCACCGCGCTCAAGGGCGGCAAGGGCACCCTCGTCGGCACCTTCTCCGCCGTGTTCCTCGTGAGCATCCTCAACGAGGTCCTGGTCAGCCGTGGCGTCGAGTCCGCCTACCAGCGCATCGTGCTCGGCTGCGTCCTCATCGTCGCGCTCACCGTCGACGGTCTGCGCACCCGCTTCGCCGCCCCCGGCTCTCTCCGCAGAGCCCTGGGCGGCCTGATTCCCCGCAAGGCGACGCAGAGCGCGCCCTGACCCACCCCCCACAGGAGATTTCGCATGCGCACTAACAAGATCCTTCCGCTCGCCCTGCTCGGCGCGCTGGTCCTCGCGGGCTGTTCCGACTCCAGCGAGACCGCGGCCGTCAGCTCGGCGGCCCCCGCCGACAAGAAGATCACCGTCGGCTTCTCCGTGTACGACATGCAGTACGAGTTCTTCCAGAAGATGGCCAAGGGCACCCAGGACGCCGTGGCGGCCAAGGGCTGGGAGATCAAGCTCCACGACGAGAAGAGCGACGAGAACGAGATGGTCACCGGCGCCTCGGCGCTCATCGACCAAGGGGTCGACCTGCTCATCATCAGCCCGTTCAAGCCCACCGCGCTCGGCCCGATCATCGCCAAGGCCAAGGCGAAGAACGTGCCCGTCATCGTGAACGACATCGGCGGCGGCGGAACGCCGTACGACGCGATCGTCATCTCCGACAACGCCGGCGGCGGCAAGCTCGCCGCGGAGTTCATGGACAAGCAGATCCAGGCCAACGGCAGCAAGAGCAAGAACGTCGCCTCCATCACCTGTGAGCCGTCGGCGACCTACGCCGCCCGCCGCAACGCCGGTTTCAAGGCCGAGATCGAGGCCCGCGGCTACAAGGTCGTGGCGGAGTTGTCCGGCAACTCCAAGGCCGAAGAGGGCTACAAGGTCATGAAGGACATTCTGTCCAAGAACCCGGACGTCGCCGGTGTCTTCTCGTGCAACGACCCGATGGGCGTGGCCGCCGGCAACGCCATCAAGGACGCGGGCAAGAGCCCCGTCACCGACATCGTCACCGTGGGCTTCAACGCCGACCCCGAGGCCCTGACCGCGATCAAGGCCGACCTGCTGTCGGCGACCGTCGCCCAGGACCCGGCCGCGATGGGCGGCCTCACCGTCACGCTCGGCGAGCAGGCGCTCAACAAGCAGCCCATCGCGTTCTCCAACGCGGCCGAGCGGGAGGTCTTCAACCCGGTGGCCCTCATCGACAAGACCAACGTCGGCTCCGTCGGCTAGTCACACCCGGGCAGGGCGGCGCGGGCCGCCCTGCCCGGACCCATCGAGAGCTTTGGAATGCGGGGATCTGAGAGCATGACCGACTTCACCACCGGCCTGGACGACCTGGCCATCGAGACGCCCTCCTGGGCCTACGGCAACTCGGGCACCCGGTTCAAGGTGTTCGCCCAGCGGGGCGTGCCGCGCGACCCCTTCGAGAAGGTGGCCGACGCCGCCCAGGTGCACGCGTTCACCGGCGCCGCCCCGACGGTCGCGCTGCACATCCCCTGGGACCGGGTCCCCGACTACGCGGCCCTGGCCGACCACGCCGTCGACCACGGAGTACGGCTCGGCGCGATCAACGCCAACGTCTTCCAGGACGACGACTACATGCTCGGCTCGGTCACCAACCCCGACCCGAAGGTCCGCCGCAAGGCCGTCGACCACCTGCTGGAATGTGTCGACATCATGGACCTCACCGGCTCCCGCGACCTGAAGCTGTGGTTCTCCGACGGCACCAACTACCCCGGCCAGGACGACATCCGCGCCCGCCAGGACCGCCTCTCCGAGGCCCTCACCGAGGTGTACGCCCGGCTGGGAGACGATCAGCGGCTCCTGCTGGAATACAAGCTGTTCGAGCCGGCCTTCTACACCACCGACGTGCCGGACTGGGGCACCTCGTTCCTGCACTGCGTCGCCCTCGGCCCCAAGGCCGTCGTCTGCGTCGACACCGGCCACCACGCGCCCGGCACCAACATCGAGTTCATCGTGGCCCTGCTGTTGCGCGCCGGACGTCTGGGCGCCTTCGACTTCAATTCGCGTTTCTACGCCGACGACGACCTGATGGTGGGCGCGGCCGACCCGTTCCAGCTCTTCCGCATCATGTTCGAGGTTGTCTCCGGCGGGGGCCTGGACCCGGCGACCGGCGTCGCCTTCATGCTGGACCAGTGCCACAACATCGAACCCAAGATCCAGGGCCAGATCCGCTCGGTGATGAACGCGCAGGAGGCCACCGCCAAGGCGCTGCTGGTGGATGCCGCGGCGTTGAAGGCCGCCCAGGCCGAGGGTGACGTGCTGGGTGCGAATGCCGTACTGATGGACGCGTACAACACCGATGTCCGCCCGCTGCTGGCCGGCTGGCGGGAGAGCCGAGGGCTGGACGGCGACCCGATCGCCGCCTACAAGGCGTCGGGTTACTTCGAGAAGATCGTCGCCGAACGGGTCGGCGGCACCCAGGCCGGATGGGGAGCCTGACCATGACCGTTGTCGACGACCTGCTGAAGCGCTGCCACGAACTGGGTGCGGACCCCCGCAACACCAACTACGCCGGGGGCAACGCCTCCGCCAAAGGCAGCCAGACCGATCCTGTCACCGGCGAACCCGTTGACCTGATGTGGGTCAAGGGTTCCGGCGGGGACCTCGGGACGCTGACCGCGTCCGGCCTTGCCGTACTCCGCCTTGACCGGCTCCGCGCCTTGATCAACGTGTATCCGGGAGTCGAGCGCGAGGACGAGATGGTCGCGGCGTTCGACTTCTGCGCCCACGGCAAGGGGGGTGCGGCACCCTCGATCGACACGGCGATGCACGGACTGGTCGAGGCCGCGCATGTGGACCATCTCCATCCCGACAGCGGGATCGCGATCGCGACCGCCGCCGACGGTGCGGAGCTGACCCGGGCGATCTTCGGCGATCGGGTGGCGTGGGTGCCGTGGCGGCGTCCCGGATTCCAGCTGGGGCTGGACATCGCGGCGATCAAGACGGAGAACCCGCAGGCGATCGGCGTGATCCTGGGTGGCCACGGGATCACGGCCTGGGGCGAGACCTCCGCCGAATGCCAGGCGAACTCCCTGGAGATCATCAGGCTGGCGGAGTCCTACCTCGCCGCGCACGGCAAAACCGAACCATTCGGGCCGGTCCTGCCAGGGTACGAGGCGCTGCCGGCCTCCGGGCGGCAGGCCCGGGCGGCGGCGCTGTTCCCGCTGATCCGCGGGCTCGCCTCGACCGACAGGCCGCAGGTCGGCCACTACACCGGCACCGACGTCGTGCTGGACTTCCTCTCGCGCGCCGAGCACCCGCGTCTGGCGGCTCTGGGCACCTCGTGCCCCGACCACTTCCTGCGCACCAAGATCTCACCGCTCGTGCTGGACCTGCCCGCCGACGCCCCGCTCGACCAGGTGAAGGACCGGCTGCGGGACCTGCACGCGGCCTACCGCGCCGACTACGCCGCCTACTACGAGCGCAACGCGGTGGAAGGGTCGCCCGCGATGCGGGGCGCCGACCCGGCGATCGTTCTGGTGCCGGGCGTGGGCATGTTCTCCTTCGGGGCCGACAAGCAGACCGCCCGGGTGGCGGGCGAGTTCTACGTCAACGCGATCAACGTGATGCGCGGCGCCGAGTCGGTGTCGGCCTACGCGCCGATCCCGGAGGCCGAGAAGTTCCGCATCGAGTACTGGTCCCTGGAGGAGGCCAAGCTCCAGCGGATGCCCAAGCCCAAGCCGCTGGCCGCCCGGGTCGCGTTCGTCACCGGGGGCGGCTCGGGGATCGGGGCGGCCACGGCCCGGCGCCTGGCGGCCGAAGGCGCCTGCGTCGTCATCGCCGACCGCGACCTCGGGGCGGCCCAGAAGATCGCCGGCGAACTCGGAGCGAACGCGCTGCGCGCCTCCGACGTCGCGATCGCCGTCGCCGCCGACGTCACCAGCGAGGACGACATCCGCGCCGGACTGGCCGCGGCCGTCCTGGCCTTCGGCGGTGTCGACCTGGTCGTCAACAATGCCGGCCTGTCTCTGTCCAAACCCCTCCTGGAGACCACGGCCGCCGACTGGGACCTGCAGCACGACGTCATGGCCCGCGGCTCGTTCCTGGTCTCCCGGGAAACGGCCCGCATCATGATCGAGCAGAACATGGGCGGAGACATCGTCTACATCTCCTCCAAGAACTCCCTGTTCGCAGGCCCTGACAACATCGCCTACAGCGCCGCCAAGGCCGATCAAGCCCACCAGGTCCGCTTGCTGGCGGCCGAACTCGGCGGCCACGGCATCCGCGTCAACGGGATCAACCCCGACGGCGTCGTCCGCGGCTCGGGCATCTTCGCCTCCGGCTGGGGCGCCAACCGGGCCGCCGTGTACGGCGTCCAGGAGGACAAGCTCGGCGAGTTCTACGCCCAGCGCACCCTCCTCAAGCGCGAAGTGCTGCCCGAGCACGTCGCCAACGCGGTGTACGCCCTGACCGGCGGCGACCTCACCCACACCACCGGCCTGCACATCCCGGTCGACGCCGGAGTCGCGGCGGCATTCCTGCGATAACGGTGGCCGCGTTCGCGGTCAGGGGGAGAGGAGGACCTTGATGGCACGGCGCTCATCCATGGCCTTGTACCCCTCAGCCGACTGGTCCAGGGGAAGGGTGAGGTCGAAGACCCTGCCCGGGTCGATGTCGCGGTTCCAGATCAACCCGATCAGCTCCGGCAGGTACTGGCGCACCGGGGCCGGGCCGCCGTGCAGGTGCACATGGGAGAAGAACAGCTCATCGCCGGGCAACTCGACACCATGGGCGACCCCGACGTAGCCGACGTGGCCACCGGGGCGGGTGGAGCGGATGGCCTGCGTCATCGACTCCTGGGTGCCGACCGCCTCGATGACGCTGTGGGCGCCCAGCCCGCCCGTCATATCCTTGATCGCGGTCACGCCCTCATCGCCCCGCTCGGTGACGATGTCCGTGGCGCCGAACTCGCGGGCGAGTTCCTGCCGCGGCGCGTGACGGCTCATCGCGATGATCCGCTCAGCCCCGAGCCGCTTGGCGGCCAGCACCGCGCACAGGCCGACCGCGCCGTCACCGACCACGGCGACGGTCTTGCCGGGGCCGACCGCGGCCGCCACGGCGCCGAACCAGCCGGTGCCGAGCACGTCGGAGGCGGCCAGCAGGCTCGGGACCAGATCAGCCCGCGGCGGCTCGGGGGTGGCGACCAGGGTGCCGTCGGCGAGTGGAACCCGCGCCAGCTGAGCCTGGGTTCCGATCGCGCCCATGGGCACGCGGTGGACGCACGAGCTCTGGTAGCCCGACCGGCAGATCTCGCAGGTGTTGTCGGAGGCGAAGAACGAGCCGACCACGAACTGGCCCGGCTTGATGGTGGCGACCTGGCCGCCGACCTCCTCCACCACCCCGACGTACTCATGCCCCATCGGAGCAGGGCCGTCGTGCTTTTCCACACCACGGTAGGGCCACAGGTCCGAGCCGCAGATGCACGTCGCCGACAGGCGGATGATCGCGTCGGTCGGCTCGATGATCGCCGGGTCCGGGCGGTGCTCGACGCGGATGTCACCTGGGGCGTACAGAACTGCTCCACGCATAGTGGATCTCCTTAGTGCGAATGGCGTACTGACAGAGGTGTTCCCTGCCGGGCGACGGCGGCATGCTGTCCCTCCTCACGCCAGGAAACCGGTTCTATCGCGCGCGGGGGGAGGTCCGGTTTATAGGGGGGACAACCTCCACCCCCTTTGCACCTCGTCCGATCCATACAGTGAAGGGGTGAACCACCGAGACGAGATCCGCGATTTCCTCACCAGCCGGCGGGCCAAGATCACCCCCGATCAGGTCGGGCTGTCCTCCGGCGGACGCCGCCGGGTACCCGGACTGCGCCGCGAGGAAGTCGCCGTCCTCGCCGACGTGAGCACCGAGTGGTACACCCGTCTAGAAAAGGGCCACATCACCGGTGTTTCCGACGACGTCCTCAACGCCGTCGCCCGAGCCCTCCACCTCGACGCCGCCGAACGCGCCCACCTGTTCGACCTGGCCCACACCGCCGGCACCGGACCCCGCACCCACCGCCCCACCCGCACGGTCCGGCCCGGACTGCAGCACATGCTGGACACCATGACCAACGCGCCCGCGATCATCCGTAACGGCCGCCTGGACATCCTGGCCACCAACCACCTCGGCCACGCCATGTACTGGCCGGTCTTCCAAACCCAGGCTCCGCGTACTGGCACCAACATCGCGCGCTTTCAGTTCCTCGACCCGGCCGGCCCTGACTTCTTCCCGGACTGGAACACCTCCGCTGACATCACCGTCGCACTCCTGCGCAGCGAAGCCGGCCGCGACCCCTACAACAAAGACCTCACCGACCTGATCGGCGAACTATCCACCCGCAGCGCCGACTTCCGCGTCCGCTGGGCCCGGCATAACGTCCGTCTCCATCACACCGGCACCAAGAGCTATCATCACCCCGCGATCGGCGACCTCACCCTCGACTACGAGTCGATCGACCTGCAAGCCGACCGAGGCCTGAACCTGACCGTCTACATCGCCGCCCCCGACACCCCCTCACACGACGCCCTGCGCCTCCTCGCCAGCTGGGCCGCCACCCTCGCCCAGACCGACAACCGGCCCCACCACCAGACCGGACGCCCCCAGGACACAGAGCCTCCGCACATCAGGCGCGGCTGACGCGCCAAACGGAGCGCTGGAGCACGCCTCCGAGCACCCGATCGGGAGTGGCGCGAATGACCGAGCGGCCTATCAGCTCTGGCAGGTCAGCCGGGGTTCGGGGGCGTATACGGTGTGGAACTTCTGGCGGCGGATTTCCTTGCCGTTCCTCTTGAAGATGCGAGTGACGTCGATCGAGAACCCCTGCACGCCCTCCATGGGGATGCAGTCGGGGCCGGAGTCGGTGAGAGTCTGGATGGGGCGTACGTCGTAGCGCGGGGAACTCTCCGACTCGACTTCGAAGCGTTTGGTACTCCAGAAGTCCACCGTGACCGAGGTCGCCGTGTAGGAGGTGGTGACCAGCACGCCGTACGGGGAATCGTTACGCCAGCGGAAGTCCGGCTGGGGGAAGGAAACCGTGGACTCCCGGCCGGCGGGGTAACGGGAGATGTAGAAGATGTGCGGCGTGTGCTGCACATCCTGGAACCCCCCGAAGAACACCGCGTTGAACATGGTGGTGGCGAACTGGGAGATGCCGCCGCCCACGTCGTTCACGAAACGGCCATTCAGGATCATGGGGGCCTCGACGAAGCCCCTGGCGGTGTCCCGTTTGCCGACCACGCCGTTGAGCGAGAACGTCTCCCCGGGCATGACCAGGCGGCCGTCGAGGATATCGGCGATGCGGTGGATGTTGGTGACCCGCGGCGCGCAGCAGGGGTGGTAGGTGGTGAAGGAGGAGACCTTCTCCTTGATGCCGAGCGCGCCTGCCTTCGCTGTGGTGAGCCGCGGCTGGGCCCGAGTGAGCGAGACCGGGATGGTGCGGCTTCCGCCCTCGGCCACGACCCTCTCCACGGCGGTCTGCAACGCGGCGGTGTCCACGCCCTGGCCAGCCCGGGCCGGGACGATCACGGGTCGGCCCTTGGACACCTTGAACGAGGCGTCCCTGGGCGCCTGCGCCCCGTCGACCAGCTTGCTCTCGATGCCGTCGATCGCCTTGCGCGCGTCGAACCGGGGGCGCAGTCCGCCCTGCCCGTCGGGAACGAACCGCAGCCCGGAGGCGAGGACGTCCGCGGTCAGCACGGCGGTGCGGCTCCCATTGGTGAGCGTGACCGGGTCGGCTACGGCCGCCTTGGCGGTCGACGAGGCGACGCGGCGAACCTCGGCGGCCGACACCGGCGGCGGCACGACCCGCGTGGGGAACGTCACAGTCCGGCCACCGGTCAGGTACGCCTCCTGGAGTGCCCGCGCGGAGGCGGCCTGGTCGACGGCGCGTCCGCTCACGGGCTGGATGACGCGCGGCGTGGTGCTGACGTAGCGGATGCCGCCCTGTTTCGCGGGTATGTCGACCGCCTCGGCGACGTCGGCGACCGAGGCGGGCGTCGTCGACCTTGATCCGTAGCGAGACGTCGCGACGCCCGAACAGCGACCGGATCGAGGTCAGCGATCCCCCTTGGGCATTGGCGACGGTTGCCGGGATGTCCAGCGTCAGCCCGGCCTCCTGCGGCATCAGCCGCACCGTCGTGCCACCCGCTCGTACCGTGATGGGACGGACCGCCCGGGCGGCCAGTTCTGAATTCAGTTTCCGCTGGGCCCTGCCGGGATCGAGGCCTCCGATTTCGATCCCCGCCGCCCAGGTGTTGCGGGGAATCTCGCCGGCCATGACAACGGCGGGGACGGCCACCAGGGCGAGTAGGGCAAGCGCCAGAGCACCGGCCAGGATGAGAGGAATCCTGATCCGGCGACGAGGCGCGCCGACGGGCGTGGCGCTGTGGCTCGGTCGCAGGGCCATCATGAGTCACCGTACTGAGGGGGAACGCCGATCGGGCGAGTTCGTGCGGAAAACATCTGGTTTGGGCTGTATGCCTGATCGCAGGGTGTCGCGAACTCTATCAGCACAGCCAGCCGGTCTGACTATGGAGAGTAGTAGATGACAAGCTTATGCTCGCCCTCGTCGTCGCCGCCGTTTTAGTGGCAGAGACCCAGACCATCAGCGGCCTCGCACGGGCAGCGTCCTCGGCCGCCGACCCCCGCGAGTTGCCCAGCACGCTGCCCCACTCGGTGGGCGGCCTCGTGGTGCTGCTCATCACCACGATCCTCTCCACGTACAAACCGAAGGGCCTGACCCGGTACGGCTGGCGCAGACAGCAAGACCAACGTCATCGGCAGCGTGCGGCTGTGTCGTAGGCGCTGGACCTGAGGGCCGGGATCGCCGATAACATTGGGCGAATCGCAGGTGGGAAGGGCGGTCGCGGGATGCGCGCTTTGGGGGACCTGGAATCCACGATCATGGATCGCATGTGGTCCTACCGCCGTCCCGCGTCCGTGCGAGACGTGGTGAAGGATCTCCAGCGTGATCGGGAGATCGCTTACACCACGGTCATGACCGTGATGGACAAGCTCCACAAGAAGGGCCTGCTCAAGCGGTATCCGCAGGGCAAGGCCTACATCTACGAGATAGTGATCACCAAGGAGGCGTTCACCGCTCAGCAGATGCGCGAGGCACTCGCCAGGAGCGACAACCAGGCCGCGACGCTGGTGCACTTCCTTGAGCGGCTGAACCCGGAGGAGTCGGCGGCGTTGGAGGCGGCGCTCGGGGTGTTCCCGCCGCGGGGAAACCGTTCATGATCGCCCTGACCCTGGCCGCGTATGCGGTCCTCGCGACAACGCTGCTGCCGCGGCTGCTGGCGCGGGCGCGGTGGACCGACCGCGCCCCGCGACTGGCGATCATCCTGTGGCTGGCCGGGTGCACGTCCGCGATAGCCTCGGCGATCCTGGCGACTGTGGCCACCGCCGTGCCTTCCGACACCATCGGGCATGCGCTGGCCAGCGTGGTCGAAGCCTGCTTCATGCTGCTCGACCACGGGTTCGATCCCGCGGCGATGCCCCTTGCGGCCTGGCTCGTCCTCGCCACCGGCGGCCTGGTCGCGGTCCGCGCCGCCTACAGCGTGGGAAAGGTGCTGTTCACTGCCTGGCGCGAGCGCCGGCAGCATGCCGAGATGCTGGTCATCCTCGGCCGCCACGACCACGATCTGGACGCGATCGTGCTGGAGTACGGTGAGCCGCTGGTCTACTGCCTACCTGGCCGTCAGGCCAAGACGGTGATCACTACCGCCGCGCTGCGGGCCTTGCGTCCCGAACACCTGACGGCGGTGCTCGCCCACGAGCGGGCACACCTGCGGGGAAGGCACCACCTGGTGCTCGGCCTGGTCGACGGCCTGGCCCGCGCGTTCCCGGGACTACCGCTGTTCGCCAAGGCCAGGAGCGAGATCGTCCGCCTGGTCGAGTTGCACGCCGACGACGTCGCGGCCCGGCACCACCCGCGCCTCCACATCGCCGCCGCGCTGGTGAGCCTGGCCACCGGTCGCGCGCCCGCCGGCGCGCTCGCCGCCGGGGGTGAGACCGCGCTGGCTCGGGTGCGTCGCATGCTCCACCCGGCGGCGCCACTGTGCCGCCGGGAGAAGTTCGCCGGCATCGTCGCGGTCGGCGTGCTGCTGGCGGGTCCCGCCACGGTCGCCGCTCTCCCCGGGGTGAGCGCGCTCATCGCGCATCACTGTCACACACTCGCTCACCGCTGATGCCGGCCGACGGCCGCCCGGGCGTCATCGGCGCCCGGGCGGCCGCGACGGATCAGAGCCGGTCGATGATCTTTTGCATCCGCTCAACCTCAGCTCGCTGGGCGGTTCCGATGGTTCGGGCCAGCGCCTTGGCCTCGGGGTCGGCCCCCTGAGCCTGCTCGGTCCTGGCCATCTCGATCGCACCGTTGTGGTGGACGATCATCAGCTGGGAGAACAGCCTGTCGAACTCGGCGCCCGTGGACGCCTCCAGCTTCTTCATGTCGTCCTCGGGCATCATCCCGGGCATACTGTGCCCGCTGTGCCCGCCCTCCGGAGCCTCGGGCTCGCCCCAGGCGGTCAGCCGGCCCCGCAGCATGACGATCTCCGGGTCCTGCGCGGCCTTGATCTTCGCGGCCAGGTCCCTGACCTCGGCGTCGCCGGCCCGGGTCTCGGCCAGCTCCGCCATCTCCACGGCCTGCTGGTGGTGCGGAATCATCATCTGGGCGAACATCACGTCCGCGTCATTGAAGGACGCACCAGGCTGGGCGCCGGCCGCGGCGGCAGCCGGGGTGCCGCCGGTCATGTCCTGCCCCGACACGGAGTCGTCCCCGCCGCATGCGGCCAGCAGTACGACGGCACCCGCCCCGGCGGCGACAGTGAGAGCGGCCCTGCGCAGGGAGGGTCGACTGTTGAACATGGTTGATTGACCTCTATCGGTTCGTAGCGTCTGTAGGCCTGTCGTGTGGGGGCACGCCTCGGAGGCCGCCCGCCGGTGCGGACGGCCTATATGCGCAGAACCGAAAGGCCGGCCAGGGCCGTTCTCTGCGGCGGCGGCCTGGTGACACGGGAATACGACACGCCTGAACCGCCCGTAAGCGGCGCCCATCCCAGCCGCGACCAGCTGGCCAGCGACAGGACCAGCAGCCCGGTCAGTACGGCCAGGCAGACAGAAGCCGGGTCGAGGCCCTGCGGTTCACCATTCTTCGATGAGATGTCGGTTCCGGGATCAGCGGAATGGACGAACTGCGGCTGCGCAAGCGCGCCGTGCCTGGAGACGCCGGACATGTCGTCGGCGCCATGACCGGAGGCGAGGTGTCCGAGCGTGTGCATCCCGGTGATGCCGAGAACGAGGGCGACGAGCAGCAGCCAACGCGGCAACCCTGGCGGGCGCCCGTCAGCCGAGCCGTTCATCGTCGATCTCCGCTCCGCAACCGATGTTGGTCTTCAAGATAGCCAAGACCCCGAGCCACGGCCTTAACCGCACGCCGCCGTTCAGCACATGGTCCCATGACTACTATCGCTAGTAATAGATCAGTTCTCGCCTGGGGCGGGTTCCATCAGTGGACGGAGGAAGTCGTGTCGACCGGGAGGTTGAAGGACCGCAGTACCGCGATTCTCGACGTGAGCGGACTGCAGTGGGCCTCGGAACAGAACGTGGTGCGCGCGGTGCTGGGCCGACGGCCGGGAGTACGGGAGGTGGAGGTCAACCCGGTCGCGCAGACGGCCACCGTGGTGTTCGATCCCCGGATCACCTCCCTGGCAGAGCTGCGCCGCTGGGTGGAGGAGTGCGGCTATCACTGCTCGGGCCAGTCCGTGCCCTCACACATCTGCGATCCGATGCTGGAACCTGACCCACCAGGCGAGGGGCACCGCCCTACGGCGACAGCCGTACACGAGCCGTCAGCCGGCGGGCAGGACATCCAGGTCGGGCACGAACCCGCACCGGCGATGGGGCATGGCGGGCACGCGGGGATGTCGATGGAGGCGATGGTCGCCGACATGCGCAACCGGTTCCTGGTCGCCGCTGTGCTTTCGGTCCCGATCCTGGTCTGGTCGCCGATCGGTCGCACGGTGTTCGGCCTGGACGTGCCGGTGCCGTTCGCGCTGCGCGAGGATGTGTGGGCGCTGCTGCTCAGCCTCCCGGTGATCTTCTACTCCTCGTGGATCTTCTTCGACGGCGCGGTACGGGCGCTGCGGGCCCGGACACTGGACATGATGGTGCTGGTCGCGGTGGCGATCGGGGCGGGCTGGCTGTACTCGGTGTACATCACCCTGACCGGCGGTGGCGAGGTGTTCTACGAGGCGGCCACCGTGCTGGCCGCCTTCGTGCTGCTCGGCCACTGGTTCGAGATGCGCGCCAGGGGCGGCGCCAACGACGCGATTCGCGCGCTGCTCGACCTGGCCCCGCCCAGGGCCCTGGTGATACGCGACGGCGAGCCCGTCGAGGTGCCTACCGCCGAGGTGCTGACCGGTGACCTGCTGCTGGTCAGGCCCGGCGCGAAAATCGCGGTCGACGGGGTGGTCGAGGACGGCGAGAGCGAGGTGGACGAGTCGATGGTCACCGGTGAGAGCCTGCCGGTGCACAAGGCCGTCGGCTCCGCCGTCATCGGGGCGACCATCAACAAGAACGGCACCCTGCGCGTACGGGCCACCAAGGTCGGCGCCGACACCGCGCTGGCGCAGATCGTGCGGCTGGTGCAGCAGGCCCAGAACTCCAAGGCGCCCGGGCAGCGGCTGGCCGACCGGGCGGCGTTCTGGCTGGTGTTCGTGGCGCTGGCCGGCGGCGGGCTGACGCTGGCGGTCTGGCTGCTGGCCGGGGCGGCCGCCGGTACGGCGGTGCTGTTCGCGATCACCGTGGTGGTGGTGACCTGCCCGGACGCGCTCGGTCTCGCCACTCCGACTGCGATCATGGTGGGCACCGGTCTGGGCGCCAAGCGTGGCGTGTTGTTCAAGAACGCCATGGCGCTGGAGACCTCGGCCCGCGTCCAGGCCGTGGTCATGGACAAGACCGGCACCCTGACCAAGGGTGAGCCCGAGGTCACCGACCTGATCGCCGATGGCGTCGATGAGGACGAGTTGCTGCGGCTGGTGGCCGCCGTCGAACGGGAGTCGGAGCATCCGCTGGCCGAAGCCATCGTCCGGCACGCTGAAGCACGCGGGAGCGGCACCTCCCAAGCCGTGAAATTCGTGAACGTCCCGGGGCACGGTGCGACGGCTGAGGTGGACGGTCGCCGTGTGGTCGTCGGCAATCGCAGGCTGATGGAAGCCGAGGGCATCGACCTTGGCCTCCTGGCGGCTCGCCGTGACGAGCTCGCGGCGAGCGGGCGCACCGCGGTGATCGTCGCCGTGGACGGCCGGCCGGCAGGCCTGATCGGGATCGCCGACGCCCCCCGCGAAACCTCGGCGGCGGCGGTGGCCGCGCTGCATGCGGCGGGGGTCGAGGTGATCATGTTGACGGGGGACAACGAGGCGACTGCCCGGCGGATCGCCGAAAAACTGGGCATCGACGCGGTCATCGCCGAGGTGCTGCCCGGCGAAAAGGCATCGAAGATCGTCGAGCTGCAGCGCGGCGGGCGGAAGGTCGCGATGGTCGGCGACGGGGTGAACGACGCCCCGGCGCTGGCCCAGGCCGACCTGGGCATCGCCATCGGCGCCGGTACGGACGTGGCGATCGAGACCGCCGACGTGGTGCTGATGCGTTCCGACCCGCTGGATGTGCCGACCGCGCTGGCCATCGGCCGTGGCACGTTGCGCAAGATGCGGCAGAACCTGGGCTGGGCGGTCGGCTACAACGCGATCGCGCTGCCGATCGCGGCCGGTGTCTTCGAACCCGCCTTCGGCCTGGTGCTGCGTCCAGAGCTCGCCGCCCTGTCGATGTCCGGGTCCAGCTTCATCGTCGCGGTCAACGCGCTCACCCTCAAACGGTTGCGGCTTCCGGCTCCTGATCACTGATCTACTATGGATCTTAGTGATGCGTCGGGGAGGGATGACCCGAACTAGAACCCCGCGAAAAGGGCCATTACGCCGTGCTGAGCAGGCATTTTCTTCCGGAAGACGACAGACATAGCCTCTGACTGGACTTGCCTTGAGCCTGGTACGTCGATCAAATACGTAGATCTCCGTGAATAGCAGGGTACCTTTCTGTACAGTTTCGCCCTGGATTGGGCAACAGGGAGGTCCTGCGCGGTGGTCATGTCGGGCATAGCTACGCGGTTCGTACGGATGGTTCCGGCGACAGGGCTCGCGATCACCGCACTGCTCGTGCCCCGGGCCTCCGCGTCCGCCGAACCCCAGCCGACCATCGCCGAGGCCAAGGCAAAGCTCAAGAAACTCAACGACCAGGCCGGCAAGGTGGTCGATGAGTACAACCTGGCCAATGTGCGATGGAAGGAGGCCAAGAAACGCCACGACCAGCTGAATGCCGCCTACAACCGTCAGTACGAAACCGTCGAGGCGCTGCGCGGCAACCTGGTGACCATGGCAGTGAGCAGCTACCAATTCGGTGGGCTGACCGGCCCGGGGCTGTTCTTGGCCGAAGACCCCCGTGTCCTGCTCAGCGGCATCAGCACCGTCACCCAGCTGTCGACCGGCCAAGCTGAGGCGCTGCGCACCTTCGACAGCGCCACAAGGACATTGCGCGAGCAACGCGACAAAGCCAAAGACGCGCTGGCCGCGACCGACACCGCCCGCGACAAGCTGGCCCGGCAGAAGACCAAGACTCAGCGACTGATCGACGAACAGACCAAGCTGCTGCGTCGGCTGGGAGCCTTCCGCGCCGGCGATCCCAACAGCACAGGAAAGCCTTATACCGGCCCCGCCTCGGGCAACGCCCGCCTCGTCCTGCAGTTCGCCTACGCGCAGATCGGCAAGCCTTATCAGTGGGGCGGCGAAGGACCCGGTTCCTACGATTGCTCCGGGCTGTCCCAGGCGGCCTGGCGCGCCGCGGGGGTCACCATCCCACGTACCACCTACGAACAGTGGAGCTGGGGCGCCACCCGCAGGGTGCCACTGAACCTGGCTGAGCTGCGGCCGGGGGACCTGCTGTTCAGCAAAGGTCTGGGCCACATGGGCATCTACGCCGGCGAGGGCAATATGGTGCACGCCCCGCAGACCGGCGACGTCGTGAAGGAGGTCGCACTGGACGACTACTGGTGGGGCCGGCTCCTCGGCGCGGTCCGCCCCTGACCGCCTCTGCCACGGTCGATCGCGACCGAGGTCAGGGAGCGCATAGCGGCATGCCTGGGCGCGCATCCCCAAGGTCCCGGGGGTACGCCGAATTTCGGCGACTTGCGGCGTCATCGCCGCCAGCGGTGTGCTTATCGTGATCGACGGGCCGCGAGCCGTTCCCGAGCCGCCTCATAGGCCGTCTCGTCGATCTCGCCACGGGCGAACCGCCGGGCCAGGATGTCCTCCGGTGTCTCCGGCGGCTCCTGCCCTCGGTCCTTGCCTCCCCAGCCCTGCGCGAGTCGGACGGCCGCCCAGACGATCACACCGATGAGCACGAGCCAGATGACGCTCATCATGAGCATCCACCACATGCCGGCACCGTAGCCGTACATCATCGTGACCACCTCCACCAACCTCATCCTCCGGCGTATGCGGACCGGTCAAGCAGGGGCTTAGGTCATGACACGCCGGTCAAAGGTCCATCCGGTCATCGGCCCGTGACAGAGTTCATGGTCGAGTGGCCCCATCAGCCCGTCGAGGACACCTGCTTCAGGTTCTTCCACGCTTGGTACTTCTCGGGCAGACAGGTTCCGCACGGACGGAATCCGGCCGCGATCGCCGCATCTTCGTCCGCGAAGAACACGCGGTTGTTCACGTAGCCGCCCCTGGTGATGGCGCGGAGCGCGGCGGGGCAGTCGAGGCGGCCATAGATCTTGGCCGCGCGATGTCCCCCGAGCGTGCCGGGGATCGCTGATCTGTACGGCTTCCGGTCGGGGCCGAGCAGCGTGTAGCGGCGCTCGACTTTCATGGTCACGCGGCGTTGTGGAAGACGAGGGCGAGGGTGTGCCGTTCGCCTGACCGGATCACGGAGACGCCGTGTCGGACCGGCGCGGCGGACCAGCCGCGCGCGGATTGGACCGGGCGGTCGCGTGTGGTGAACACGTAGCCGTGTCCGTGCGGCAGGAGTGTCGCGGTGCCGCGGGACTGGGCCCGCGGACGCTGTTCGAGCAGGAGGAACTCTCCACCGGTGTGGTCGACTCCGGGGTCGTTGAGGTTGATGACGACCTGGAGGGGGAACACGAGGTCCCCGTACAGGTCGCGGTGCAAGGCGTTCCAGTCCTTCTCGCCGTACTTGAGGAGAATCGCGGTCGACTTCGCCTGTCCGGCGTCGTGGCACATCTTCAGCCACTCGTCGAGCGTGTCAGGCCAGGGAGCGGGCCGGGCGAGCTTGGTCCACCAGTCGCGGGCGATAGGCAGGAGCCGCGGGTACAGCGCCTGCTTGAGCCGCTCGATCGGCTCCGGGTACGGCGTGTTGAAGTATCGGTACTCGCCTTCGCCGAAACGGTGGCGGCCCATGGTGACGGTGCTGCGGAACAGGTCCTCCTGGTCGTAGAGCTTCCGGATCTGCGCGGCCTCCTCGGGAGTCAGCAGTTGCGGCAGCAGGGCGCCGCCGTACTCGTTGACCTCGGTGGTGATCGCATCCCAGTCGCCGGACTCGACTCGTTCGCGCCAACGGTCTGTCATGCAGCCTCCAGGTTCAGCAGGGCGGTCTTGGCTTCCAGGCCGCCGATGTAGCCGCCGAGGGTGCCGTCGGTGCGCAGCACGCGGTGGCAGGGGACGACGACGGGCAGGGGGTTGGTCGCGCAGGCGGTGCCGACCGCGCGGACGGCCTTCGGGTTGCCGACGAGTTCGGCGACTTGGCGGTAGCTGCGGGTCTGCCCGTAGCCGATCTCCGGCAGGTGCGCCTGCACCAGCTGGCGGAATCCGCGGGACAGGGACAGGTCCAGCTTCAGGTCGAAGACCTGGCGGCGCTTGGCGAAGTACTCGTCGAGCTCGCGTGCGGCGTCGTCCAGGCGCTTCGGCGCGCGCAGGATACGCGGGCTGAGCTTCTGACCGAGGGTGTCCAGCACGCGGTCGTGGTCCTCGCTGGCGTACGCCACCCGGACCAGGCCTTTCGGGGTGGCCGCGAGCAGCAGCTTCCCGAGGGGCGAGTCGACGGTGGTGTAGGCGACGTCGACGAGGCCGGCCCGCTCGGCTTCCCGCTCGAGGCGGCGGTGCAGCCGGAGGAGGGTTTCGGCGTCCACGGGCGCCGACAGCAGGGCGGTGACATCGTCATCGCTTCGGATGTCGTTCATGATGGTGCTCCTTTCGTGTTCGCGCCCGGATATTTCTTTCTGAGGTTCTTGATCCCGTCTGCGGCGGCTCTTCGTGCCGCGTCGACGGTGCCACCGAGGATCTGGGCGATCTCGGCGTAGGCCAGCCCCGCCACGTAGTGGTAGGCGATCGCTTGGCGCTGCTTGCTCGGCAGCTCGCGCACCGCGACCCAGAGATCCGGGTCTCCGGAACCGGGTACGCCCAGTCCCGTCGGCGTCTCCGGCATCTCCTCCACCGGCAACGGGGTGCGCTTCGCGGCCCGCAGCACGTCGATTGCCTTGCGGTGCGCGATCGTCACCAGCCACGCTTCCACGTTCGCCGTGTCCGGGAGGTCTGGGTAGGCCCGCATCGCGGAGAGGAAGGTCTCCGACCAGGCGTCGTCCGCGTCACGTGAGCCGAGGACGACGCGGCAGACGCGCAGCACGGTTGCGCCGTGCTGCGCGACGACCTTCTCGAACGGTTGTTTCATGTCCATCTCGTGGTGGTGAGTGTTTTCGGTCAGAACAAGCGTCCGGCGCTGACCTGGGCCGGTTCCTCGAGCTCCAGCAGCGCTCTCTTGCGCTTCAGCCCGCCGGCGTAGCCGGTCAGGGAGCCGTTGGAACCGACCACGCGATGGCAGGGCACGAAGATGCACAGCGGGTTGGCGCCGACGGCCTGCCCGACCTTCTGCGCGAGCGTGCGATCTCCGAGTTGCTCGGCGATGCGCCCGTAGGTGGTCGTCTCGCCGTACGGGATGTCCTTCACGACGTTCCAGACAGTGTGCTGGAACTCGTCGCCGTCGGCTGCCAGGAGCAGGTCGAACCCGTGCCGCCGGCCGGCGAGATAGTCGATCAACTGGTGGGCCGCCTCATTCAGCACCCGGTCGGCCGACACGGGCACTTCGGGACCGAACGTGTCTTGAGCCGGGCGGCGGATGTGGTGGCGGAAGTACAACCCGGTGACGGCCTCATCCCTCGCGACGATGGTGACCGGTCCGAAGTCGCTGTCGACCACGGTGTGTCGAGTGTCCATCTGCCTGTCCTTTCCTTCTTTGCTTGGTAGACGTTGGGCGCCTGCCGAACGTGAGATGTCCACCGGAGATTTCACCCGCTCATGGTGCGACCGCCTGTTCGGGTGGACGGAGGGATGGAAGCGTGCGGGTCCATCCGGCGGTGAAGCCGGCGCAGCGGACCGGGGCTCCACCAGTTGGCCCGCCCGGCGAGGCGCATGAAAGCGGGTACCAGGACGGAGCGGATGACGGTCGCGTCGACGACGATCGCGATCGCGACACCGATACCGATCATCTGGAGGTACATCACGCTGCCGGTGGCGTAGAGGGAGAACGACGCCGCCAGGATGACGGCCGCGGAAGTGATCAGGGGAGCGCTTCGTTGCAGCCCTTCCAGGACCGCGCGCGTGTTGTCGCCGGTGGCCTCGTACCGTTCCTTGATCCGCGAAAGCATGAAGATCTCGTAGTCCATCGATAGTCCGTACGCGACGCAGAACATCAGGATCGGAAACGCGGGGTCCAGGGTGCCGATCGGGGTGAAGCCGAGCAGCGAAGAGAACGCTCCGTTCTGGAAGACGAACACCAGCGCGCCGAACATGACGGAGAGGCTGAGAAGGTTGAGCACGGTCGCCTTCACCGGGATGAGCAGGCTGCCCGAGATCAGGAACAGCAGCACGAACGTGATCACCAGGATCAGCGCGGCGACCAGCGGCACCCGCTCCATCAGGGTGGACCGGAAGTCGGTCAGCTCTGCCGGGTAGCCGCCGACCAGCACCCGCTCGAACGGCGCCGGCTCGGCCCGTACCCGCTCGACAAGCTCGGCGACCTCGGTGCTGGCGAGCACCTCGCGGGTCGGGATCGCCTCCAGGCGGGTGCCCGCCGCGCGCGTCAACCGCTCCGGATGGGGCGCCGGGCGCACCAGCGCACCATCGGCGAAGACACCGGCGGCCGAGTTGACCTGGGCGATGCCATCGATGCGGGACAGCCGTCCGGCGTACGCGGCGGCGTCGTTCGGGCGGCCGGCGGGGGCGACGATGTGGATGGCGTCGTTCGCCTCCTGCGCGAAGTTGGCCCTTAGCTCGTCGTATGCCTGCCGGGTCGACGCCGACGGCGGCAGCACCCGGTCGTCGGGCAGGCCGATCCGCAACCCCAGCGCCGGCGAGGCGAGCACCGCGACGAGGAAGAGCCCGGCGGTGGCGAACAGCACCGGCCGACGCATCACCCGGGCCCCGAAGCGATACCAGCGCTGCCCACCGTCCGGCGTTCCTCCCCGGCGGAGCGCCCTGGGGCCGAGCGCGGCGAGGGCCGCGGGCAGCAGGGTGAGCGAGCCGAGCACGGCCATCGCGACGACCAGCACGCCGGCATAGGCGAATGAGCGGAGGAACGAGTACGGGAACACGAGCAGCACCGACAGGGAGGCGGCGACCGTGAGCCCGCTGAATACGACGGTACGGCCTGCGGTGCGGACCGTCGTCGCCACCGCGTCCGGCACCCGGGCGCCTGCGGTCAGCTCCTCGCGGAACCGTGCGATGACGAACAGGCTGTAGTCGACACCGAGACCGACCCCCATGACCAGCGTGATGTTGGCCGCGAACGACGACACCTCGGTGACGCCGGCCAGCAGCCGGAGCCCGGCGAGGGTGCCGAACACGGCGAACAGCCCGATGCCGAGGGTGAGCAGGGCCAGCCGCACCCGCCGGTACAGCGCGAGGAGCAGGACGACCATCAGCGGAATGATCAGTATCTCCGCGCGGATGAAGTCCGCCGTCGCCTGCCGACTGATCTGGGCGGACACCGCCTCCGCGCCGGCCACCTCCACCTCGATCACATCTGAGGTGCGCGTGAACGCTGGCAGCAGCCGTTCCCTGATCTCCTGCCGTGCGGTCGTGGCGTCGCCCTCGACGTGAGCCAGGACCAGCGCCTGCCGACCGTCCGAGCCGCGCAACATCCGGTCACCGGCCTCCGACCAGTACGACCACACGTCCCCGACGAGCGGCCGACTCCGCAGGTCGCCGGACAGTTGCTCCCCGGCGGCGCGGACCGCTGGATCGTCTACGGTGCCGGTACGGGCGGTGACCAGCAGAATCAGGTTCGAGTTACCGGTGTCGAAGTCACGTCGCAGCAGCTCCTGGACTTGGACCGACTCGGTGCCCGGCGCCTCCCAGCGGCTGAGCACCAGGACGCCCATGGCGCCGGCTCCGACGGCGGCGAACACCAGGGTCAGGATCAATCCGGTGACGAGCGTGATCCGGTCACGGCGGGCGACGTACGTACCCAGCCGGTGCAGTACAGACATGCGAGTCCTCTGCTACGGT
Organism: Acrocarpospora pleiomorpha; assembly: GCF_009687885.1. Lineage (GTDB taxonomy): Bacteria > Actinomycetota > Actinomycetes > Streptosporangiales > Streptosporangiaceae > Acrocarpospora > Acrocarpospora pleiomorpha. The sequence goes on along the minus strand of NZ_BLAF01000016.1, from coordinate 9,034 downwards.
GAAAACACGAGCGATCGCCCGTATTTTGACAATACGAGCGGCCACTCGTATTCGTCAAACGTGTCGTGAAGGAGCTACGGGTGACTGAGGCGCGTCCGGTCAAGCGGCAGGCGCGTGGGCGGCAGCGGATCGCCGACATCCTGGACGCGGCGCTCGCCCTGTTCGCCGAGTCCGGTTACGAGGTGACCAGCACCAACGCCATCGCCGCCCGAGCCGGCATCTCTCCCGGTTCGTTGTACCAGTTCTTCCCGAACAAGAACGCGATCGCGGAGGCGTTGTCCGTCCGGCTGGTGGAGCAGATGCGCGCGGCGCACTCTTCGGCGTTCGAGCTGACGCAGGTCCCCGGCCTGACGTTGGACGAACTGATCGACAGGGTGCTGGATCCGCTGATCACGTTCAACGTGGCCAACCCCGGCGTCAAAGCCCTGTTCGGGAACACGGACATGCCCGCACTCGGGGCGGCGCGTCCGCTGCAGGAGGCCGTGGCCGGCAGGGTGGGCGCGGTGATCGGAGCCCGATCCCCCCGACTACCCGCCGCCGAACGGAACCGCGCCGCCATGGTGACGGTCCGCATCGTCGCGGCCATGATGCCGCCCATCGTGGCCGCCCAGGGCGCCGAGCGGGACGCGCTGACCACCGAGCTGAAGAAGGCGCTACACGGCTACCTCGCCCAACTGGACGGCCACTGACCAGCCCAGAAGTTGTCGGGCCGGGTGAGCCTTATGCCGATGTCGGCATAAGGCGCACCTGATCCGGCTCGGCGTCCGGATCCCCGAAATGCTCGTACTCCACAAACTCGTCCTCGGCCAACAGAGAAGGCTAACGCCATATTCCAGACTATGTCCGCATCTCGTGCCTCTCGACGGCTGAAGGCCCCAAGGGGCATCGCGGGCCCCGAAGCGAACGCACACTGCGAAAAGATCATTGGCACTCTACGCCGCGAGTTCCTCGACCGCATGTTCATCCTCAATTAGCGACATCTACATCGAACGCTCACGCGCGACCTGCAGGACTACAACATGGCCCGGCCTCCTCAAGCCCTGGACCAGAAGCCATCGATGAATGAAGCCGGTTTGGTGATCAACCTGACCGCTCCGATCCAGCGCCGACAGGCCGTCGGAGGGTTGATAAACGAGTACCGGAGAGCAGCCTAGGGGTCTTGTGAAACACCAGGTGGGGGCCGGTGCGCGAGTTCCGGCACGGCATACGCCCCGCTGCCCGTCAGCAGCGGTTCACGCTCACCCGACCGACGGATTAGCCCTTATCACATACCGCCCTTAACTAAAGGACGGTGGCCCGGTGTCCGGGTAAGGTGACTATTCCGTTTTGGTTAGGCCTCCTTCCGGAGTATTTGTGTAATATTCACCTCGCTTAGAGTCTCGTAGAATACGACCTTTGCGTCGATGATTTGGTGGAACCCTTGAGTGAAGCGATGCCGGAGAAAGAGAAGGATCCACAAGATCCTCTTCGTGAGATCCTCGCGATGTTGGAACGTGAAATAGCGGAACGCCCCCCGACCATCGGGGTGGTCGGAGTATCAGGTGTTGGTAAGTCCTCCACGATCAACTCCCTTTTCAGAACAAGCCTTGCCACAAGTGGCACGGTTGCGAGAACAAAGGAGTTCGAGGACGTCGACCTGTCGGTGCGGTTCAATGCCCCGCTGGCTGCCGACTCGTCAGAGAAATCCAGCGGTCCCGGGGAGTCGCCGGTCGCCCCTCAGACGAATGCTCCGACACGAGTGCTGCTGCGCGTAGTCGACGCACCGGGCCTCGGAGAGGATCTCGCCCTGGACGATCGTTATCTCGAGCAATATCTGGAGAATCTGCCACGCTGCGACGTGGTGCTCTGGGTGATGTCAGCGCGCAATCGCGCGATAGCGCTCGATCAGATGTATCTCCAGAAACTGAGCAGATTTTATGACAAAATCGTCTTCGGTATCAACCAGGTTGATCTTGTCGAACCCATGGACTGGCATACGGGCTACAACATCCCCTCCCGGGAGCAAGAGGCAAACATAAAGGCCATCAGCCAAGATCGCCTAGAGCACTTGGCCTCGGCCATTGGGAGGAAGCCCGCTCTTCTATATTATTCCTCGCGTTATGGTTATCGCCTTGAGCATCTATTCAAGGCCCTGCTGGACGCCTGTCCGGAAAATAGGAGATGGATTTATGCTGGCTTGAAGAACTTCAGCCATCTCGACTTCATTCCCGCTGAAACACAGCAGAAGCTCGTCTTCCGGGCAACTCGGCGACTCGCACAGATGCTGAGCAAGTCTGACCACCGATAGGAGGATCCATGGCCGACGGCCTGGACGCAATCATCCGCGCACTTCGTGAGGCTTTCACGAACGAACAACTCGAGAAGATGGGTGGTGACCTTGTCCTGAACTTCATCCAGAACGCTCTGCCGAACGCCTGGCAGTGGGCAAAGGATCATCTGTCAGACGTCATGGATGCGATCGGCGATTTTTTCAGTGGTTGATCCGGATAAGGTGACCACCTCCCGGCCTACGGAGACGGGTTGAATCGAGTCGGGTGCAGTTCCTTCACGGGGAGGTCGACAGCGCTCTGACGTGCAACAATGTGATTGATCAAGGCGGGCATGGCCAGATTAGGCAACAGATACGCCGGGCCCCAGGGCATCTGCGGCACAGGCGTTAAGCCGTGCGGATGGTTGCAGCCCGGTCGGGTCTTTCTGTCTGTTTCTCGCGGGAAGTGGGCTCCTCCCGTAGGTTGGCGAGTTGCGAAAGATGAGCAGTTGGGAAGGAGCCCGGGTGCAAGAGTACGGCGTCCCGCAGCATGCCGTGGCGGGGTTCGAACCGTCGATGGGACGGTTCGTGGAACTGCTGGAGGATCTGCGTGATCCGGCCACCGGCCCGCGGTCCCTGGATGAGCTGGAGTGCTTCCTGGTAGAGCGGCCGCGGGAGGTGATGCGCAGGTGCAGCAGGACCGGCTCGATCAGCTGGGCGCCGCCGAGGAGCGGCGGGAGGCGGTGACCGGCGCGGACGGGGTGAGCCGCCATAGAGTCGAGCGCGGTCATACGCGGCAGGTGGCCACCGTGTTCGGGCAGGTAAGCGTGACGAGGATGGCCTACCGGGCGCCAGGAGCGGCCAACGCCCATCCGCTGGCCGCCAGGTTGAATCTCCCGGGCGGGCAAACACTCCCACGCGCTGCGGAAGATGGCCGCGATCGAGGCGGTGCGCGGCAGTTTCGAGGCGGCGCAGGCAGCAATTGAACGGGCCTGTGGGCAGCGAGTGGGCAAGCGGCAACTCCTGGCGCTGGTCCGGCATGCGGCAGCCGACATCGAGGCGTTCTACCGCACGCGCCGCCCCGAACACGTCGGAAACGACCGGCTGCTGGTGCTGTCCTGCGACGGCAAAGGCGTGGTGATGCGCCCGGAGGCGTTGCGGAGGCGACCACCAAAGCCGCTGCCAAGGCGCGGCGCAAGCTGGCCACCCGCCTGTCGCCCGGGGAGAAGAGCAGCCGTAAGCGGATGGCCGAGTTGGCCGTGGTCTACGACGCCGAGCCGGTGCCCCGCACCGCGCAACAGGTCATGGCTCGCGGTCACCAAGAGGCCGGCCACCGGCCCGACACCGCAGAAAGCCTTGAAATGAAGGTGATGACTGCTGTTGCGCTCTCGTGGTTCCCCCCGTTCTCCGGACACTTGACCTGAGGTCACCCTTGATCGTCAGGAAGGACGTCCCCATGCCCGTACCACACCCTCCCGAGTTCCGGCAGCGCGCGGTCGAGCTGGCGCGCCAGAGTGACAACCCCTCCTCCAACTCGCCAAAGATCTGGGCATCAGCCGGTCCTGCCTGCAGAACTGGATGAGGCAGGCCGACGCCGATGACAACATCGGCGGCGAGTGGCTGACCAGCACCGAAAAGAAAGAACTGGCCGAATTCCGGCGGCGTAATAGGCAGCTGGAGATGGAGAACGATATTCTCAAGCGGGCGGCCGCCTACTTCGCCCGGGAGAACGTCCTCCCAAAATAATCTACTCGCTGGTCCGTGAACTCGCCGACGACAACATCCCGGTCTCGGTGGCCTGCCGAGTCCCTAACGTCTCGATCTCGGGATATTACGACTGGCTCGGCCGTCCAGAACGCCGCGGGAACTGCGCAACAAAGAGCTGACGAAGACGATCCGAGAGATCCACGCCGAATCCCGAGGCAGTTACGGATCGCCGCACGTCCACGCCGAATTGACGCTGGGCAAGGGCGAAAGAATCAACCGCAACGCGTCGTGCAGCTCATGCGCCTGGCTGCATACAGGGCGTCTACCGGCGCAAGGGCCGCCGCAGCCTGGTCGATCAGGCCACCGAGGAGGACCTGGTGCAGCGCCGGTTCGACGTCGCCGGTCCCGATGAACTGTGGCTGACCGACATCACCGAAAACCCCAGCAGCGAGGGGAAAGTGTACTGCGCAGCCATCATGGACGCTTACTCGCGGCCTACCATTCAGGATACGAATCTCGTGGTCGGCGCGCTCACGATGGCGGTGACTCGGCGAAACCCGGGCCGGCAGTCCGAAATTCTGCATTCCGACTACGTGGCACAATACACGTCGTGGGCATTCGGGAAGCGGTTACGCGAAGCCAGGCTGCTCGGGTCGATGGGAACGGTAGGCGATTGGCTCGACAATGCAATGAAGGAATCGTTCTGGGGAAACGATGCGGCTCGAACTTCTCGACACCCCGGGCCTGGAAAACTCGGGAATAACTTGCCAATGCCATTTTTGAATGAATCGAGTGCTGGTATAATCCATACCGACGCCGTTCCAGTATCGGAATGCAAAGCCCCGCCACGTTTGAAGGCCTCTACCGGCCGTCAGACATCACCGAGTGACCTCACCGACGGTGTCCGTGCTACAGGGGAACCTCACCGGCGCCGCCACCTATGACTCGTCCAACCGTTCCGCTCTTGGACTGCTCGTCATGATCGCGCGTCTTGTCACCCACACACTGGATTTACCCCGCTGGAGATGCGGTGGCCCGGAGGGTGCCTGCACAGTGGCGGGAAAGTAAGGTGTACCGGCAATCCTCTCCGTTGATCGGTGAACTAATGAATGGATCGGCCATAGATGCTCCTTATATAACACGTTGATACAGATTCTCGAGACGAAGGACCGGTCAGTGGAGCATCGATGTTTACTGGAATGCGTGGATATTGGCGATCGCCTTGTAGCTGGAGGTCGGAACCTTCGGGTGACTTGCGTTCGCACCGATCCCACTGATAAAGACCGAGATAGAACGGCCAAGTGCCGAGGCCGAAGGGTTCGCGAGGGCACCGGCCGTGGCACACGCCTCCAGTTCGTCTATCCGCATCGCTCTTCAAAGGGATTCAAGGCAATCCTGCGGTCATGTGGCCTGGGCGACTCCAGTTATCGCGGCGAACGTACTCAGCGCCTCATTCGCCCAGGTCCGCCGAGTCTATGCACTGCGAAAGTCGAGACCGCCGATCTCGTGGCCGACGGGGGTGGCAAGTGAGCGAAAGTGAGTTCCACCGGATCTGCCAGGAGGCGATGCGTGAGACCGCGCTCCAGACGAAACGGCTCAGCGAACGGTTGAAGCGCCTGATGAGCAGTCTCGATCTGCTTGCCGAGGACGGCGGTCCCTTCGGGGCCCTCATCGACGGGATCGTCGGCGAGTTGCGCCGCATCAACGATGAGCGGCTCACCGATATGCATACGTTCAACATCGTGCTGTTCGGCAAGACCGGTGCCGGTAAGAGTTGCATGATTGAGGCCCTTACCTACGGTGACGGCGGCACGGCCTCCCTGAAGGGAGACTCCGACCACACGAAGGAGGTGTCACACCGAGAATGGGGAGCGGTCCGGGTCTACGACACGCCGGGCTTCGGCGGGCTCGATCCGGACATCATCCGGACCCAGATGGACGCCGCACGTCGTGCTGCTGCCTCAGCCGATGTCGTCGTTCTCTGCTTCGACGACTCCAACCAGCGGTTCGCCGAGTTCCAGACGATTGCCAAATGGATCGGCGAATACCAGAAGGTCGCCGTGGCCGTCCTCAACGTCAAGAATCAGCGCTGGCGTTGGGATGAACCAGGAGTTGCGAATCTTGATGCCCAGGTCGCGGGGCACGCCCGGCACGTCCGTGAGGAACTCGCTCGGATTGGCCTTGGCCGCACCCCGATCATCGCGTTACACGCCCTGAACGCGGTGTTCGCCCGTGCCCTGCGCGACTGCCCTGACCCCCAGCCTGAATACCGTGGACCCCAGCCCGAACTGCGCTCGATCTATCTGAACTTGTTCGGCATGGGTGGACTGGAAGAGCTGTCGAACATCAAGGCCCTGGATTCACTTCTCACCGAGGTGATCCGCCAGGGCGGGGCCGGGCTGCGGCTCGGTTCCGTGCACCGGTTCGTCACAGCGGCCGTCGGTCAGGCATCCGCACGACTGAAGGCGGCCGCCAGGGAGGCGCAGCATCTGGCCGAGGCGCACGAGCTGGGAATCGCCTACAATCTCGACATCTTAGGCAGGCCCGCCCCCGACACCTTTGCGTACAAAATGCTCCTCAGCGCGATCGCCGCTCTGGAGGAGTTGCGCGGCGAGCCCTTCGTCATCCCCCACGTTTCCCAGGCCGTCGCGTTCGGCCAGGATCTGCTGGTCGGCCGGTTGGGTCGGCTGCAGCACGAGGCGGACGTACGAGCGAGGCACTTCATCCACGATGCGATTGCCGCCCAGAGGGTGCCCCCCGAGGGCGCCTTTGAGGAGCACGTCTTCGCCCACGATGCGATGGAGAACGCGGCCGAACAGGCACTGCGGGACTATCACCTGTTCCTGGACCGCAATTTCGATCTTGTCGTCCGGGACGTCTACCGCAAGTTCCGGGAAATCAAGGCACCGCAGGTCAAGATCCACGCAGGAAAGGGAAAGTGGCTGTTCCGCGCTGCGATCGGCAGTTCGGTCCTGAGTATCGGCACCTCCGGCGCGGTGATCTTCGCGGGTTTCGTCGCCGCGAACATCTGGAACCCGTTCGGTTGGGGTGCCGCCGGAGTCGCGTTTCTCGCGGTGACGGCCGGGATCCTCCTGGAGGGCGGCGGCATCTTGGGCCGCCGCCGAGCAGAGCAACAGCGGGAGAGGGCGCTGGCGGACGCTCTCGCCCAAGCGGCTGCCTCCGTTCGCACCACGTTCGCGCGACTGGCGGACCAACTCGAGTTAGAGTTCACTCGCCTCAGGCGGACCGTACTGATGGAGGGTCTCTCTGGGCCACTGACCGAGGCGATCGAGCAGCGTGGGCTGCGTAACCGGTACCTAGCGGCGAACACCTTGCTCGCGGACATCCTGTGCCTGACACCCCCGGCCCAGCACAACCCGGAACTGCTGCTGGCAGCGTCCGTCCAGGGTTGCGCGCCCGACGGCATCCGGGACGGGCTGTGGCTCGGCGCACGAAGGAGGAGAGCGGGAGGCAAAATCCCGCGGCAAGGGCTTCACAACCGGCCGGACGTACGAGAGGCGATGCGCGCCTTCCGGTCGAATTTCCCCAAACCCATCACGACCGGTGCCGCGCGCCGCTGGACAGCGGAGGTGCGGGCCTCGCTCGGCGACGGCGAGCTCGTCCGGGAACTGGATCGGCTTGCCAAGCGGGATGGGCCGACGATCGTGTTCTGCGGCGACTACGACAGCGGAAAATCATCCTTGATCAAGCGCCTCCTCGGCGAAGACGTGGAGGTTGCCGTCAGCCCGGTGCCGGAGACTGCGAAGGTCACCCAATATCGGCACTCGGACGGCTGGGTGGCGGTTGACACCCCGGGATTTCAGGCGAATGGCGCGGAAACCGACCGCGAGACGATCATGGAGGTCGCCGGCGGCTCGCTTATCGTCCTGGTCTTCACCCCCGGGCTGGTGTCCTGCGACCCCGCCGACCTGCTCCGCGTTCTGCACGGCGATGCCGGCAAGAATGTGCCCGGACGGATACGGCATTGCCTGTTCGTGGTCAACAGGGCCGACTCCTTCGGCACGGACCCACAGTACGACCCGTCCGGGTTCGCGGTGCTGCTCGCCCGCAAGCTTGAGCAGATCCGCCGCGATGTCCCGGGCCTGGGGCACGGCGTGTGCCTGGCGGCCGCGCCCTTCGGCCTCTTCGAAACGCAGTCCTGGGACGGCCTGCACGAGTTCGGCGCGGGACTGTCCGCTTTACAGGATCGACTCAGGGCTGACCATGCCGAGGTCGCGGTGCTGACCGGGGGGCAGATCCTGCTCGGCGAGCGTCTGAGCGTGCTCCTGCGTGAGGAATCCGAGCTGGCGATCCGGGTGGAGATCGCCCGCTCGGCGCACCGGAACGTTGCGCGGCTGGTCTACGAGTCCAGTGCGCTGCTCCACGAACGCAAAGAGGATCTGCGCCGAAGAGTGGGCCGGATAATCGACGACATCCTCTCGGAGGCGCTCGCGACGAAGTCGGAGAAACGACGCAACGCCCTGGTCAAACGTCTTATGGACTTAGGCGACGACCCCCAGTTCCGCCAACTCATTCGCGAATGGAGTGAAGAGACCGCGGCACGGGTGAAGGCCTTCCTGGAGTTGTGCGTGCACCAGATGACGGTCGGCTTCGAGGTCCCCGTCCCCCGTGAGGACTTTCCCGACCTAGATGGATTCTCCGACGCCCGAGTGTTCGGCAAGGGAGACGTCGATCCTGCCACTCACGCCGCCAATTGGACCGGAAAGGCAGGTGCCGCCCTCGCGCGGCTGAACAAGTTCGCTAGCGGCGGCGGAAAGCTGGTTAAGGCCATCCGGATGGCGGGACCCGCAGCGACCGTCATCGGCGGCGTCATCTCGGCCCACCTCCTGATCAAGGAGTTGCGTTCCGGGGCGCAGAACGACGAGGCGCGTCGCAAGGCCCTCCACAAACTGCACGCCCACGGAGACGCTTGGGCGCAGCAGGTCCTGGACACAGACGAGACCCTGAAGGCCCTGCGTCGGCTCCGCAGTGACCTCTCTAAAAGCGCCCAGGAAAGGGCCACCGAGCTCGCGGGTCTGGAGGACCGAGCGAAGACACTCGCGGCGCAGGCCGCGACCT